>OZ243039.1:0-1918571 GCA_965212025.1 Candidatus Oxydemutatoraceae bacterium | reverse complement strand
AGATCTTTGCCTTCAGATTTTATTGGCAGATGTCAACGTTGAAAATGACTTTTTTTCCCCTGTTGTTGAAAGGCTGAACGAAGTGGTCGGAAACGCCTGTTATCCAAAAGAAAACGGGTCAGAAACAGCCGGGCAGGATGCCGGGCAAAAAGTCGAAGAGCTTCTTCAGTCTTGCCCGGATTTGAACGCTGACAACTTTCGTTCTCGTTGCCTGGAAAAATTGTCGCACTCCATTTTTTCCAAGAGCCTTAACCCTGTCAATCTTTCCACTGATGGTGCAGTGTATGGGAAAGCACTGAAGGTTGAGGCTGCGGTTATGGTCTTGGAACAACTGCCGTTAGAGCGCATTGGCGAGATTAAACGCGATTTGAGTGGAGAATGTTCACCGTTAGACAACCTGGAAGAGTTGGCTGAGCGTCTGATCGGGGATTATTCGGTGAAGGGCGATTCCCCTCCCGGCGTGACGGTTGACCAACAGGAAAATATCCCACACTTGGAACCTGCACCCGTAACCCCAGGTGAGCCGTGGACTGTGAGAACGATGCCTTCCTTCAGCTTTGACCCCGGGATGCAGTATTTGATGGCTCTGACTTCCCCAGACATTGTATCTGAAAGCCAGTTTGTGCACGAGTACGTCATCCCCACACTGTATGGACTGAAGCAGACTTTACGCGAGGATGGGCATAAACACTGCGCCGAAGCTTTGAAAGTATCCGGTTTTGATATGGAAGCCACAAGGCAGCACGTACAGAGGGTTGCCTTGTTGTATTTCGGGGGGGGGAAGGAAAAACCTGCGCAGTCTCCGAGCGAAGTAGAAGCCCAGGATTTTCTTTCTGAGACTATTGCTTCTTTGTTATGGTTGCAAGCTACCATGCTAGCAGAGATTCTGCACGAAGAACTGCCAGAGCGCCCAAGTCTGGCAAGGATACGGGGTTCTCTTGAGAGTTACCAGGAGAGCATTCTTGATGGGAATGAAGTGAGTGGCAATGTGCGGAAGAATGATGCCCTTTTTGTATATTTCCTGTCAAAGTTGGAGACACCTGAAGGTCAGGTGAATGCTTTTCTGGCAGACTCTATTTTAGACAGCGAGGTGTTGGCTTTCCGAGCAATATTGCCCGCTGTGCTAGCCCATGGACACTCAGCCAGTAAATCTGCCGAGTGCTGTCAGGCTCTGCTTGATATCGTGGTGGAACATGATAAGGAGATCTGCTCAAGAGTTCTTTGTGCAGCAAATCAGAAGTACGAGCAAGTGCATGGAGAGGGGGGCGAGCTGACCGAGGAGGTTTTAGGTGCCCACTTGCGCATAGTCCTCGCTGACTGTATGGCAACACTTGCGAAAGACGTGCTGCGGGAGGAGCTTGGCATCCCCGATTCTGAGAACCCCTTTGCCCCGCTCCGATCGTAGTGGTCGGGAAAATTCGGACATCCAGTTCGGGTTAAGGTGCGTGTTCCCTCCCTCGGGAGAAAGGGGGAATCGGCTAGAGGGGGGAACATCGTAGCTTCTTGTCGGATTTCAAGCACAGAAAATACCGGATGCTGACCAAGTACTTAGGGGAGAAACAATCGGCAAAAGCCGAGGGTGCGTTGCCCTGTGGGCGTATCGTCTTCGGTTATGCCAGCCTCATAGGACAGTGGCAGCCTGTACTCAATGCCTGATAGTAACGGTTCTGTGAGGAGTTGCCGAAAAAAGTCAGGTTCCGCATGAGCCAAGTGAAAGCAAGAAGGGTTCAGTCGGCATGTTGCTGCCTGGAAAAAGAATCCCAGAGAGAGACTGTGCTTTTCGCAGCCAAGGTCTGAGCTCCTGCCTCGTACGCGGTAATTCCTGCCACTTTTGATGCGAACAATCAGCCTGTAATGGTGTTTCGGTTTTTACTGTCAGGGTTTGCCTTTTTTGCCCTGCGAGTGGGTGCGGTCGAAGTCTCCGTGGAAGAAGTGTGTCAGAGGATTGGAAATACGCTCAGCTCTGTCAGCGTTGAGGAATGTCTGGTTCTTGATTTGCAAGTGGCTGTATACACCCATGTTTCCGGGATGCCTGTTCTGAGCCGTGAGTTCTTGCCTGCTCCCTCCCCAGCAGGGACGCGTGGAAAGGTGCTTCTGCTTGGAGGTATACATGGCGATGAATATGCCTCCTTTAGCGTGGCTTTCAAGTGGCTAAAAACTCTGGTAAAACATCACTCTGGTCTTTTTCATTGGTATTTTGTTCCAGCATTAAACCCAGATGGTCTGTTGGCCGATCCGGCGGTGCGCGGCAATGCCAATGGGGTTGACCTGAATCGTAATTTTGGCTCCGCAGAAAGCGGTGCAGAAGCCCTCGCCTACTGGCAGCAGGAGGAGCATTCAAACCCTCGGAAATATCCGGGAAAAAATGCCCAAAGCGAAACAGAAACGGAGTGGGTGACCCGGAAAATAGAACAGTTCCAGCCGGATGTCATAGTGGCCTTACACGCTCCTTTAGACTTGGTGGACTACGATGGGCCAGAGGATATCCAACTGCCCGCGAAGTTGGGGTCGCTACTTTATGGGGATCTTGGCAATTTCCCGGGTTCTTTGGGGTGGTACGCAGGGGAAGAATTGAACATACCGGTGCTGACGATTGAATTTGCCTCATCTCGCCGTATGCCAGACGAAAGGGATTACAGAACCGTATGGGTGGATTTGGTGCGTTGGTTGCGGTTGAATTTCGACCCGAATTCCTGAAATTCCCGTTTTTCGGCTTCCTCTGAACATGTTCGGCTGGGATTCTCAGCTGGCGTGACCCTCGTGGATGATTTTCCATTGTCCGTCACCTTGTTCCCTCCATAATTGTCTTTTCCGATAGTCAGTCTGATAGTTATTGCTACGGTAATCCTGGTCAAATTCAAGCAAGTATGCGTTTTTCACGCCTGGATACAGAAAAACCTCTACCGACTTGGCTGTGACTGAAACGAAAGTTTTTTGCCGGGCGTTGCGCCGGGTGCGTTCGGTAAATATTCGATAGTCTGCGTTTTCTGACTGATAAGTAGTGGAGTAGTGGGAAAGGTATTTCTCAACGTCGAGACTTTGCCAGTCAGCCAGCCACTGTTGAAAATGCTGGTAAATCCTGTCTCCAGATGTTTCCCATGCGTCCGGAGAAAGCCATTGAACTCGCTCCGCCAGCACCAAGGATGTTTTTCGCGGCTCAACAAACTGTTCCAGGTCACGTACAGCGAGGTTATTGAGGATGATGCATCCCCGGCTGTCTTTTGGCGGACGGCTTTCAAAATTGCGCGGCACCCCATGTATCCAGATTCCGGAACCGTTTTTACCCTTGAGCTTGTCAAATCCATTGGGGAAATTGATCGGCCATGCTCCTCTCCCGTACAGGTCGGGAAGGGAGTCTCCTGACAAATGCGACGTAATTTGGTACACCCCGAGTGGTGTCTTATTGTCCCCTTCCCGGACTTTCCCCATCCCTTTAGAACCCACTGAGGTGTAATAGCTTGTAAGCAAAGCAGGGTGACCGTTTTGATTTTGAAGCAGGTACAGGCGAGATTTTGCGGCGTCAAGGAGCAGAATATACGGGTGTTGAGGAGACATTCTGAGAATTGTGTCCGGCAGGTGGTTTTTTTTCGGAGGCACGTAAGCCACTCTCAGTGCCAATTCATCCCGCAAGTCGGCCACACGCTTTTTCTGCATTGCGTACTGTGCCGAAAATAATGGGCTCTGATGTGCATAAACGGCAAGCAGGTCAGCGTATAGCAGGTGTGCCAGGCGTGACTTTGGAGTTTCCTGTAACGCATTTTTGCTGAATTCCAAAGCATCCCGGCTTTGGTGTTTCAGGAGCAAACCCAGCGTTCTGCGTAAATCCTGCTCAGTTTTGTTTTCCAAAGCAACAAGTGCACTTGTTGCACCCATGAGCAAAACTGACAGCAGCAGGAGTGCTAACCGGAAACGCGCTCTGAGGAGATTTTCCATTTCCCACCAATCATCTGCATGGTGACTCGTTTTCGAACCGTGCTTTTTATCAGGTTTGATTGATAGCTCTGCACGAAGCTTACTGAAGCGGAGTCCTTGACAATAATGCGGGTTTTGATGTTGCTTAGACTGACCTTGATGAACCGTGGGTTACGCAACCTCGTGCTTCGCAGGGCTTGCCATGCTTCGTGTGACTCCTGACGACCCTTAAAGTTTGGGATATAGCTTGACAGGTAGGCCTCAACATCCTGTTTTGCCCAGGCTTTTTCCCAAACTTGAAGCGCTTCGAGCACGTCCAAGCGTTCTTCGCTTTTTTTCTGCGTCGCCTTTGGGTCTTTAATAATCACCTCGTTAACCTGGGCTTCTCCCAAAAGGCTTGCCACCAAGTCGCGTGGCGAAGTGGCGGCTTGTTCTGGTTCTGCCAACACCAGATCAGGCAATTCAGATTGGTTGGCGTCCAACGATAGTGCCGAACGGTAAGTTTGTGCTGCCTGGTAGGCGTAAAGTGCAGTCAGGTTGTGGTAGCTGGTCGCAATCGTTCCATTGATGTGGAGCACATCCCGAAACATTTTTTCGGCTTCTTCGATGTGTCCCTGCCGTGCGGCAATCACAGCGAGATTGTTTTTCAGCATGATGTTGTCCGGATGGCTGTCGAGCAAGGATTGATACCCGGCACGCGCTTTTTCCATTTCTCCAGACCGGTAGGCTTTCGTGGCTTCATGAAAGGCCGGGGTGTTGGCAACATCCACTTGTGCCTGTAGATTGCCGAGGCAAAATATTAACACAGCAAGCTGTAAAGCAAGAAATTTTCCCATGTACAACCGCGACTGCGCGCACCACGCACTTCGCTTTTAGTAATCGGCTTATGAGCCCTGTTGAATAGCCGGCCGATAGGTAGAATAGCACAGCACGAAATGAGCACCTTTATTTTGGCTTGATAATCGGGATGGAAATGAAAAAAGTAGCACTGGTTGGCGGTAGCGGTTTTCTGGGTATGGCACTGGGCGAAACACTGGGACAACACGGTTATGAAGTGCGTGTTGTGAGCCGTTCCCAACGCACCCGCGAGGGGGTGGATTGGCGCATTTATCGGAAGGGATCATGCGCCAGCTTGGCTGCCGCTCTGGAGGATTGTCATGCGGTCGTGAATCTGGTCGGCATTTTGAACGCCGGGTTGCTCCATCCCGAAGATTTTCACAAGGCGCACGTCGAATTTGTAACCCGGCTAATGGATGCATGCCAGCTGGTTCACATACAACGTTTGCTGCATGTCAGTGCGCTCAATGCCAGTCCGGATGCCACCAGTCGTTATCTGTCTTCCAAGGGAACAGGGGAGATGCTGGTGCAGGATCGCACGGATATGGCGGTGACTGTTTTCCTTCCCTCGGTTATTTTCGGGCGTGGGGATCGTTTTTTCAGTCGCTTTTATGAATTGGTCAATTTTGCGCCAGGGTTTTTGGCGATACCTTGCCCGAATGCCAGACTGTCTCCGGTTTACGTAATGGATGTTTCCCGGTTCATGGTGAATTGCCTGGAGAACGATGAGTGCATTGGCGCCAGTTATGAACTGTGCGGGCCGAAGGTCTATACGCTCAGAGAAGTTTTTGCATATTTGGTCGAATTTTCCGGGCGTCGATTGACACTTTTTGATATGCCCGACGCGATTAGCCGGCCGCTGGCACACATCGTTGGATTTTTGCCAGGTCGCTTGTTCACCATTGACAACTACCTCTCTCTTCAGGTTGATGGCGTTTGTGCTGACAGCAAGGTAGCCGCGAAATGCCTGACTGCTGTTGAAGACATTGTCCCTGGCTACCTTGGGAGGCGGTGAAACTCTATCTTGTTGGCGGTGCGGTGCGTGACCGTTTGTTGCACCTGCCGGTCTGTGCTGACGAGGATTGGGTTGTGGTTGGATCCACACCGGAGGCAATGCTGGCGTCGGGATTCAAGGCGGTCGGCAGAGGTTTTCCGGTGTTTATCAAACCCGGCTTCGATGGTGAATATGCGTTGGCGCGAACCGAGCGGAAAGTGTCTCATGGCTACCGAGGGTTCACATTCCACGCGGATTCCCGAGTGACGCTTGAGGAGGATCTGCGGCGCCGGGATTTGACGATTAACGCGGTGGCGTACGATGAGTCGCAGGATCGCTACATAGATCCGTATGGAGGGATGCGTGACATTGAAAAACGGCTTTTGCGCCACGTTTCTGAAGCTTTTTCGGAAGACCCGGTGCGTGTGCTGCGGGTCGCCCGTTTCGCCGCGCGTTTTTCCGGATTGGGGTTTAAGGTAGACAAAAGCACCCGCGAGCTCATGAAGCAAATGGTTCGGTCGGGAGAGACTGAGGCGTTGACTCCGGAAAGAGTGTGGAAAGAAATGCAATCAGCGCTGGGTGAGAACAATTCCGCGCGCTTTTTTGAGGAATTGGAAGCGGTGGGTGCGCTTTCGGTGTTGTTTCCTGATTTTGTTGCTTTTTCCAAAACAGATTGCTACAGACCTGCGCTGGCGTCACTTGCCGGCAGTGGTGGGGAAAAAGTGGATATTTTTGAGCGTTTTCTTTTGCTCGCACTGTCTGCGGGAGCCTGCTCCATTTCATTGACCGGGCTGTGCCGAAATTTGAAAATGCCTGCCCAATACTGCAAAGCTGCTGAAAGCGTCCGGCGTCTGTATGAATGGCTGAAAACCCCACCTGATTCCGGCTCAGAACTGCTCTTGAAAATTGTGGAGTGTTTTGATGGCATCCGTAACCCGAAACGCTTGCGGCAGCTGGTTCACGCTTTGGCGAGACTCACGCTTCCCGAAGAGGCTCCCTGTGCGCTGGAAAAAGTGGTACAGCTCAAAGAAAAAATTATGGCTGCCGGGAGCAGGCTCAGCTCTTTGGAGCTGGAGGACTTGCTGAAAAACGCGCAGCCATCGGACAAGCCTGGGCTGGTGAAAGCTGCGAGACAGAGATCGCTGCTTTCAATAGCAAGCGACATTCCCGGGGGAGGTGGTCAGTAAATACTCAGGATTGTGATGCCAAGCACAAAGCGGTAGATCACGAAAGGAAACAGTCCGAACTTTTTCAGCAATCTCAGAAAAATTCCGATACTCAGCAGTGAAACGATGGCGGCTGTAAAAAAACCCAGAGCAAGAGTCGGCAAGCTGAGCGAGCTTTCAGTTTCTGCGCTGATTAGCCAGTAGGCAGAAGCGCCGAGAATCGCGGGGATGGCCATAATGAATGAAAAATGAGCGGCACTCTCTTTTGTCAGTCCGAGGAAAAGACCGGCACTGAGGGTGACCCCCGAGCGAGAAGCTCCCGGGATCAACGCCAGCACTTGTGCACAGCCAATCAAGAAGGCTTTTTGGGGAGTGATCGTGGCAGAATGTGATTCCCCTTTTGACACATTTGTCTTCTCGGCAAAGAGCAACACGATGCCGAAAAAAATGGTCGCATACGCGATGATCCCGGGGGTGCGCAGGTAGCTTTCAACGTATGAGGCGAGCAGGTAGCCGGCAGCGAAAAGAGGCAGAGAGGCCAGGATGACGAGCGTGAACAGTTTTCTTGTCCTTGGGGCTTCGTGCCATACTGGGGCACCTTGCACCAAGGCTTTGCTGTAATAGGCTAGCAGTCCGGCAAGGGTTCCCAAATGCACCGCGATATCGAAGCTCAATTTTTGCAATTCCCATTCCAGGAAAAAAGGAATCAGTACGAGATGCGCCGTACTGGATACTGGGAAAAATTCGGTTGCTGCCTGTGCCAGCGCCAGCAGCAAGATGTGCTCGAGTGGAATTTAAGGATTGCCTGTGTTGGTGCCACACCAAGCCATCGGGTCGCGCTTTTGTGCCGGAATGGTGGGCTGGATATACGGGCAGGAGTGAAGCCGTGCGTCTCCTTCATGAGGACGAAAACGCAGGCTCTCGGTGGAACTGGGTATCAAAAAATTTGTGTATGGAAAAAACAGGGATATGCCTGGTTTGCAGGTCAGCGAACGTAGCGAAAAAGTTGCTTTGGTGACCGGTGGAGGTCGTCGTATCGGGGCAGCAATCGTATCGCGCTTGCATGCTGAAGGCATGAAAGTAATTTTGCATTCCCTTCGCTCCCTTCCGGAGGCGGAGCGTCTCGGTGCAGAGCTGAATGGCAAGCGTCCGGATTCAGCGTTTGTGATACGCGCCGACTTGGCGCGAAGCGGCGGCTCCGAGCAGTTGGCAACACAGGCTCGGGAACGCTGGGGTCGAATAGATGTCTTGGTGAACAATGCGGCGGTCTTTTATCCCACGTCCGTGTCCGAGGTCAGTGAAACGAGCTGGCACGAAATGATCGACGTCAACCTGAAAGCCCCATTGTTTCTCAGCATTTCTCTTGCCGAGTCATTGAAAAAAGTGCGCGGTTGCATTGTGAACATCGTGGACGTCCACGCATTACGCCCGCTGAAGGGACACATCATCTATTCCGTCGCAAAATCTGGCCTGAGCATGCTCACGCTGTCCCTGGCTCGTGAACTGGCTCCCGAAGTCCGGTGTAACGCGGTTTCTCCGGGTGCCACGCTGTGGCCGAAAAAAACGCTCACGCAACAAGCCCGAAAGGAAATCCTGGCTAGAGTTCCATTGCAGCGCACCGGCACGGCAAAAGACATTGCCGATGCCGTCTCTTTTCTGGTTTTTAACGCGGACTATGTTACCGGCCAATGTCTTGCCATAGATGGAGGGCGGAGCCTGTTTCAGTAGTGGCAGCACCCGAGTTTACACAAGCTCCGGAACCGGGCATCGATATGAGGGCTGCTATTTTTTGTTCCCTCTTTCTATGGTCACGCCAACCGTTCCTGCACCGCGCACCGCAAACGGCTTGTCCAAGCGCACACGAACCCACTTCGTGGTGAATTCATTGAGCACAAATTCAGCTGTTTTTTCAGCCATGGTTTCCAATAAGGCAAACCGGCTTTTTTCGATAAATTCTTTGACCTGCTGTGCGACGAGCTTATAATTCAGCGCTTCGTCAAGGCTGTCGTGAGTGCTGCTTTTCCGGACATCGGTTTGCATCTCCAGGTTAATGACGACTTTTTGCTGGATGCGTAGCTCCCATTCAAAAGCTCCGATAACCGGGTGGGCGATAAGATTGTGTATGAAAACCGTGTCCATGGGCTTGAAGCGGGTGCCATTGTAGCAAAGCGGACAGGTTTTTTTCGCGGGGTGGCACCTGTTTTGTTCTTGAGGCTGCGCATAATGACTACGTCTACGGTTGGTTTTTTGGTCTGCCTTCGGTTACAGTGCGACAAGATTGAGAGCCGGTCTTTCTCCAGTTGAAGTCGTATGTCTGGATTGTTTTACTGATATAGTATTTGGCTGGAAGACGTAGCGTGAGTTGTTGCTTCTTTTTCTTTTTCACATAGGGGATTTGAATGTCTGAGATATTGCTGGGAGCCGGAGTGTTCTCGTTGCCTTGGTGGGGTTTGTTGTTGGTGGCGTTGCTCACAACGCATGTGACCATTGTTTGCGTCACCATATATTTGCACAGGCACCAAACCCATCGGTCTTTGCGCCTGCACCCGGCAGTTGCGCTTTTCATGCGTTTTTGGCTTTGGACGACTACCGGCATGGTAACCCGGGAATGGGTGGCGATACACCGCAAGCATCACGACAAAGTGGAGACCGAATCTGACCCTCATAGCCCGCGCGTAAAAGGTATTTTACAAGTCCTCTTTTGTGGGGCGGACTTGTATGTAAAAGAAAAAGCAAGTCAGCAAACTGTTGAACTCTACGGTGCGGGGACTCCCGATGACTTTCTTGAGAGACGGTTGTTTTCCTGTCACGAAACTTGGGGTTTGATCAGCTTGTTGGTTCTTGAATTTGTGCTTTTTGGGTTCTGGGGCGTGGCTATATGGTCGGTGCAAATGATGTGGGTTCCCTTCTTTGCTGCCGGGGTCATCAACGGCTTGGGGCATTACTGGGGGTATCGCAATTTCGAAACCAGGGATTGTTCCAGGAACCTTTTGCCGTTTGGAATCCTGATTGGTGGCGAAGAGCTGCACAATAACCATCACGCTTTTCCCGGTTCTGCCAGGTTTTCGTTGAAGCCATGGGAATTTGACATCGGCTGGCTGTACGTGCGAATCCTTGAGTTTCTTGGGTTGGCAAGCGACGTAAAAGCAGCACCGCGTGAACGAGCCCTGCAGCATCCGCAGAAGCATGACATTGACTGGATCAAAAAACTCCTGAATTCCCGTTTGCATCTGATGAATGAGTACATGAGTACCGTCGTTCAGCCGGTGCTGAAAAAGGAATTGAGACTCGCCGATGGTACGGAGCGCAGTCTTTTGCGCAGAGCCAGAGGGTTTTTCATGCACCACGAAAGCATGATCAGCTCTGAAGACAGGCAGGCGATGCACAAAGCTTTCAAGGGGCGCGAATCCCTGGCGGCGGTTTATGAGTTCAAGTGTGCCCTGCACCAGCTTTGGCAGAAGTTTCGTCTTGAGCAAGCCGAGTTGCACGAC
This sequence comes from Candidatus Oxydemutatoraceae bacterium, assembly GCA_965212025.1. Classification (GTDB taxonomy): domain Bacteria; phylum Pseudomonadota; class Gammaproteobacteria; order Poriferisulfidales; family Oxydemutatoraceae. Next base: position 1,908,171 of record OZ243039.1, on the reverse strand, counting down.
GCACTTATAGATTGGTGTGACAAGGCTGAAAAAGCCGAGCCGGAAGTGCTCAGAAAATTTGCAAAAAAAGTCCAGCTTTTGTTGCCCAGCGCTTTTCCCGCCGCCTCCGAAGCCTGACGACACCGTGGCAGGGTAGTGCGGTTGCCCAGCCGCCTCGGAACGATATCCTCGGGTCGCGCGTTTGAAGGTGGTGTCGGAACGTTGCTTAGGTGCTTCTGGCTCTGTTTATTTTGGAAAGGTGCAGATTTGCCTGTTCGTCTGTCCTGGCTTCCCAATTCTCGCTGACCCAGGTTGTTGAAACATCATCAATGACCAATGCAGGTCCGGCAACAGGCTGATTTCGGGGCAGGGCATCACGGGAATGGATCGGGATGCCGGTACACGTTTTTTCCTGAACGGCACGGTGTTTCTTCCACCAACGGCAGGGTGTGGCTGCATTCAGGGCGGCTGGCGCGAAGGCCTCAACTTTTGCCGTGACAACTTCTACAGGCGTTTCAAGGCGGTAGCCTCTCTGCTTCTGGTGTTGCTCCTGGAATTTTTCCGCCAGCGTAGCCAAGGGCTGGTGCTCCAGCTCCAAGGCGTGGGACTGGCCAAGGTAGCGCAAGTCGACGAGCTTGCGAAAGCGCATTTCCGGGATACCTTGCGAACGCATCTCCTGTTCTGCCGAATGCTTCAAGCTTGCGAAAACTTCTTGAAAGCGTTGTTCAGACAGCTTTTCAAATGGCACACACAGGCTGCGTGTTTTACGCAGGCCTTGGGGGGAAAGCAGCATGCCATAAGCAGAAAATACCCCGGCGTACGCTGGGATAATGACCGATTCAATTTTCAGGCCTTCTGCCAAAGCGCAAGCGTGCGTCCCTCCGGTTGCTCCGAAACCTGCCATCATCAAAGTCGCGATCGCTCTTTCTTGTTGCGTCGCTATGAGCCGCAGGGTCTGAATCATTTGCTCGTTGACAACGTCAATCACGCCCATTGCGCAGTCAAAGATGGTTTTGTTGAGCACTTGCGCAATAGGTGCTAACGCTCTTTTTGCTGCGGGGAGTGACAACCGCAACTGCTTCCCCAAGGTTTCAGGCAGCCTGCCAAGAATTAAATTGGCATCGGTGACTGTGGGCAGCTTTCCTCCCTTTCCATAGCAGGCGGGTCCCGGATCCGCTCCGGCCGATTGCGGGCCGGTGCGTAGCAAGCCACCTTTGTCGATGAAAGCAATAGAGCCGCCCCCGGCTCCTACGGTTCGTATGTCGATCATGGGTATGGCAAGAGGGTATTTGCCAATCTGCCCTTCGTTGCTTAAACGCAGGCAGTCGCTTTCCACCAGTGCCACATCGGTTGAAGTCCCACCCATATCAAAACTGAGCACTTGCTTCTGTCCGGCTTGCTTGCCCAGGTGTCTGGCAGCCATGGCGCCACCCGCAGGGCCAGACAGCAAAAGGTGAACGGGAAGTCTGGACGCTGCCTGCGCGGAGGTGGTTTTCCCGCTGCTCTGCATGACGCGCAGGTTGGCTTGAGGCAGTAGTGACTGTAGATGTTTTAGGTAGCGCCCCATAATGGGCCCCACGTAACTGTTTAACCAAGTGGCGATGCCGCGTTCGTATTCTCCACGTTCGGCGAGTACGTCCGCAGAGCAAGTCACGTAACAGTCTTCTTCCAGTTCTTTTGCCAACACTTTTTCCACGTCGGGACGCAGAAATGAAAACAGCATATTGATTGCGACCGCTTCTGGCTTAAGCTTTCGAATTCTGTTTTTTAGCGCTGTTAAATCTGCTGCTTTCAGAGGTTCCAACATGGATCCGTCCGCGGTCAGGCGGCCACCGCTTTCAATGCACAGTTCCGGGGGAACCGGGGGTGGCTCATGTTCTGGAGCCAGCTCATAAAGTCTGTCGCGATTCTGGCGCCCGATGGTGAGCAAGTCTGCGAAGCCGTGGTTGCAGATATAAGCGGTTTTCACACCTTTGTTTTCCAGCACGGCGTTGGTGCCGACCGTCGTTCCGTGTATGAGCAGGAATGGTTCCTCTTCCTGGATGCCGAACGCCTTCAGACCGGCAATAATCGCATTCTCAGGTGCGTGCGGGGTGGAAAGCTGCTTGCCGACCTGTAGCTTCCCATTGATGCAAGCGACGAGGTCGGTGAAGGTGCCACCTGTGTCTACACCGACGCAGTTCAGGACGCTTTTATTTTCCGATTTTTTTGGCAACTGTGTTCCCTGTCATATCACGCTATTCTATCCAGACAAGTAGCCGAACGACCAGAGTGATCCGCTTCGCTCTGCCTCATTTGGGAATAGCTGTTTTTCCCGGGGCAGAAAAAGTGGGGAACATACAGAAGATGAATGAGCAGCCATCGGGTTCTGCCTGACGGGTTCACCCGGTGCTTTGCGAAACGGCTGCAAGATCCGGTTTCTTGTTTCTTTGAGCACTGCGTTTTTCCACAGTCCACCAACTTATAATACCCCCGCTTCAGTTTGGATTTCGGAATGGAAAGGCCGTGGTGGGCTAAGGTGGCAAAGCAGATCAACAACACAGTAAGAGTGCCAACTTCGCCTGGCAACGTAGCTAACAGGGTCGGCGGCTGCCGTGTCTGTTTTTCTGAAAACCCTCAAAAACCTTCAGAACAGATGCTGGTTGAAATCGCTTTTGAAGCGAATATGGGCATGCTGAATAGTCATTCCTGTGTCCAGACAGGTGTCCCGGCGATTGGAAGGTTCAGGCGAGAGACCTGGTATAGCGACACAAGGGTTGTACGCGAGAAAAGCGGCGATATTTTTTTTGCGGCTAATGACGACTTGCTTTTTGGCTGGTGTTATCTGGAAACGACGGGGGGTATCGCTGGCAGAGTTGAAGACGCGTATCGGAAAATTCTGCTCACGATTGAGAACGCGGGCTACCCGACGCTGGTGAGAACCTGGCATTATTTGCCGGACATTCATCGGCGCAAGGCAGGTCTTTCCGTTTACCAGGAGTTTTGCAATGGCAGGTTGCGTGTGGCTCGAAGATCAGGGAAAGGACGCATGCTGTGCGCGGCAACCGTCATTGGAACGGAGGCATCTCACTGTGCTTTTCATTTTCTGGCGGCAAAAACTGCCGGGCGACTGGTCGATAACGTGAGGCAAACACGGCCGTGGAATTACCCCATTTACGCCGAATCAGAAAGACCTTTGTTTGCGCGTGCCGTTATTCAGCCTTGGCGGGATAACATCACGGCCTTTGTGTCCGGAACCGCCAGCATCGCTGGGCATGAGTCTCGTAGCGCCGGGAACCTGGTCGGTGAGCTACGTGAAATCCGGAAAAATCTTGAAGTCCTGGAGCGCGGTTGGATGTGCTCAAAGATCGGAAAACACTCCATGAGGTGCCGTTTCCTCAAAGTCTATTTGTCAAACCCGGCCAACAGCGAAAAAGCGCGTGAGTACCTGACTTCCTTCTGTAAAAATCAGGAAGTATTGCTCATGCTGAAAGGGGATATTTGTCGACCCGAGCTCACTGTGGAAATTGAAACACTCCACTGCTAGAACCTCTGTGTCTGTCGCGGTTAGGAATCGGGATAGAGTGAGCAGCGGTTATTTGTCTGGTGCCTGAATTACCAGAAGTGGAAGTGACGCGTTGCGGGTTGATCCCTCACGTGGTGGGCAGGTGTATTTCCAGGGTTGTCGTGCGCCGCCGGGATTTGCGCCAGGCCATTACTCGCAGCATGGCCACAGAACTGGAAAACAACCACATTCACGCGATTCGCCGCAGAGGGAAGTATTTGCTCTTTGATTGTGAGCGGGGGACGCTGCTGCTGCATCTTGGCATGAGCGGAAGCTTGCGCGTTCTGAAAGTCGGAACGCCACCCACCGCACACGATCATGTTGATTGGGTGTTTGAGAGCGGAACCTTGTTGCGGTTTCGCGATGTCCGAAGGTTCGGCCTGATTCTTTGGATCACAACAGATCCTCTGGAGCACGAGCTGTTGATAATGCTGGGACCGGAGCCACTCAGCGACCAGTTCCATGGTGATTATTTGTACGAGAAATCCAAAGGAAGGAAAACATGCGTCAAAAACTTCTTGATGGATGCGCGCACGGTGGCTGGAGTCGGCAACATTTACGCCAACGAAGCGCTTTTTGCGGGTGGCGTTCATCCTTTGCGCCAAGCCGGGAAAATTTCCCGGAAGCGATACGTACGGTTGGTCGAAGCCATACGGGAAGTTTTAACCCAGGCGTTGCGCGCCGGAGGAACCAGCCTGCGTGACTTTGTTCGCGAAAACAGCGAACCCGGTTATTTCCAAAGGCAACTGCGAGTGTACGCGCGGGCAGGCGAGCCATGCGTGCAATGCGGCAAAACGTTGAAGCGTCGCTGTGTGTCAGCGCGCAGCACTTTTTATTGTGTTTATTGTCAGCGCTGATGGAAAGCGGGCCATTTTTTGCCATGGCCAAAGTTTTCTGGTTCTTTCTCCATCCTGCCAGCTTGCTGCAGGCATTATTTGTTATCGGCTGGGTCTTGTTGTGGGGCAGATTTTTTCGTCTGGGAAGACGGCTGCTTTCTTTGGCACTCGTCTCGTTGCTGCTGGTTCTGTTCACGAATATTGACCAAATGATTTTGTATCCCCTGGAACATCGCTTCCCCAAATATGCGTCATACCCTGAGCCGGGTGCGAAAGGCGATGGTATTAAAGGTATCATCGTGCCGGGCGGTGCCATCAAGGAAGAACTTGAGTGCCCATCATGGCGCCGTACAAATGAACAGTGCCGCTGAACGCTTGACGGAGACCTTGTTGCTGGCAAAAAAATATCCCGACCTGGAAATCGTGTTCAGCGGTTATTCTGCTGCGTGGGGATACAGTGGGGCGAGTGAGGCCGATGCCGCTCGCGCATTTTTTTCTGCTTTTGGCTTGGTGGAACGGGTGCGCCATGAAAATCAGGCCGTAAACACGTGGGGAAATGCGGTTTACACCTACCGCTTGGTGGAGCCTCTGCCGAGCGAAAATTGGTTGCTGTTGACCTCTGCGTATCATGTTCCACGCAGTGTCGGCGCGTTTCGAAAAGTTGGCTGGAAGGTAGTCCCGGTGCCCGTGGACTATCACACTGGCGAGGATGTGAGCTTGCGTCTCGGACCCCCGGAATTTGACAAACTTCGTATGTTGGCCTTGGCGCTTCACGAATGGCTCGGGTTGGAGTTTTACTATTTGGCAGGGAGAAGTAGCGCGCTTTTTCCAGAACCGTTGTCTAAGTTTCATTGACTTCTTTGCGTGGTGCGATCAATCGGGAGCTTGATTTGGTGAAGTCTGAAATTCCATTTTTTTGTCTGAAAACCCAACATCGGCGTTTGGAGAAGCCGATACAGGAGGGTTTGCGGAAAGTATTCGATAGCGGCAAGTTTATTCTTGGGACTCAGCTCCGTCACTTTGAAAGCGAAGTCGCCGAGTATCTCCAGGTGCCGCATGCTTTGGGGTGTGCATCGGGCACGTCTGCCTTGTTTCTGGCGATGCGCGCCCTGGACATCGGGCCTGGTGATGAAGTGATCGTTCCGGACTTTGGGTTTATTGCCCCTGTTGAGGCGGTGATTTATACCGGTGCCACACCCGTGCTTTGCGATGTGCGCCCGCACAATTTTGCAATTGACCCCGCTGTTGTTGGCGAGGCACTCACCGAACGCACCAAGGCCATCATTGCAATTCATCTTTTCGGGCAGGCGGCAGATATGGGTCAGTTGATGGAAATCGCGGATGGAGCAGGGTTAAAGCTGATCGAAGATTGCGCCCAGGCATTCGGCGCAGAGTCCCAGGGGAGGAAGGTGGGCAGTATCGGGCATGTCGGCTGCCACAGTTTTTTCCCGACAAAAAACCTGGGAGGCTGTGGGGATGGAGGCATGGTGACGACCCATGACTCCGACATGATCGAAAAGATTCGTTTGTTGCGGAATCACGGGTGCGATGGCAGACACGTGCACCAGATGGTGGGTTACAACAGCCGCCTTGATGAGATACAAGCGGCGATTCTGCGCGTCAAGTTGCGCCATGTTGAAGCCCAAAATCAACTCAGGATAGAGCTTGCTGTGTGCTATTCAGAATTTCTGGGCAATGAAGATTCCCTGCGTTTGCCAGCCAACGCACCTGAAGCCCTCCACGTCTACAACCAGTTCACGATTCTTTCTGACAAGCGGGACGCCATTGCCGGTGCCTTACGGAAGCAGGGAATTGGCAGTTCTGTTTATTACCCACTGGCCATGCACGAACAACCCTCTTTGTCGGAGAAAACACGGGTTGTCGGATCCTGTTTTCAGTCACGGAAGCTGTCCAGAAGCTGCCTGTCGCTCCCGATTTATCCGGAGCTTGAAAGGCAGGATATCGAGCGAATTGCCGAAGTCATACAAAAAGTGGTAGCGGATTGAACGCCGCAGACCCTTTGCCGCCCACGCGCAAGTTGATGCTGGTTGCAGGTGAGGTGTCGAGTGATGCGTATCTGGGCGAATTGGTGAGCGCATTGAAACGGCGATCCGATTGCTACGAGTTCTCAGGCATGGGCGGGGCGCAAATGCGCAGGGCAGGAGTCAGGCTGCTGGCAGACTGCACGGAGACCAGCGTGGTCGGTATTTCTGAAGTGGGAAAAGTCTACAGAAGCTTGCGTCACAAATTTAACAAATTACACGCCGAGATGAAGGGCAATATTGACTTGTTGATTCTCGCCGATTTTCCGGATTTCAATTTGAAACTGGCGGCCAAAGCGCGCGCCATGGGGGTGAAGGTGCTGTTTTTCATCAGCCCGCAAATTTGGGCATGGCGACCCCGGCGGCTTAAAAAGATCGCATCCTGCGTCGACATGATGGCCGTCATTTTCCCTTTTGAGGAGTCTCTTTATCAGGATGCCGGGGTTCCCTGCCGTTTTGTCGGGCATCCTCTGGCAAAAACCATTGCTGAGGCAAACCCCGAGGGTAACTCGCGCGCAGGTGAAAGCTCAATACTTTTGATGCCGGGAAGCCGCGCCGGTGAGATAGCGCAACATCTGCCGATTCTTTGCGAGACGGCCAAAGCCATCCGCAATTCCGGGCTGAGGGTGCATTTCACAACCATTTTGGCTCCTGGTATTGAGGCTCATGGTGTTCAACAGAAGTTGGACGAGGCTGGGCTCACAGGTGAAGTGCGTGAAGGGCCTCTGTACCCGTTGATGAAACAGGCTGACCTGGCGATCACTGCTTCTGGCACGGCGACCGTAGAACTCGCCTTATGCAAAACACCCATGGTCGTCATTTATAAGGTGCAGGGTTTTACTTATTTTCTTCTTAAGCGGATGATTCTGACGTCCCATATTTCTATGCCAAACATCATGGCGGGGAAGGGCATTGTTCCTGAATTTGTGCAAAAGGACGCCGTGCCTGAGAAGATTTCGACCGTAGCCCTGGATATTTTGAAAAATGAAAAAGTGGCACACCAGATGCGTACAGATCTAGGAGAAATCGTCAAGCAATTTGAGGGTCAAGACGCCATTACGTCTCTTTGCGGGCTGGTTGCAGAACTCTTGCACTGGCGGGCGAATGAATGAAAAGTCAGGAGCTCAGCCTTGCTTGGGACGGGCGAACGGAGGTTTTATAGGCCGGACTCGTGCTGAAAAGTCTTGCAAGCGCCAATGGCGGTACTTATAATAGGCACCTCGCCGTAGGGGGGCTGTCAATCGCAGTTTTGGCTTTGGCTCCGTAATTTTTTATTTTTAACCGGCCTTGTGTCGGAGGTTGATGGTGGCAACAACTAACCAACTGGTGCGCAAGCCGCGCCGGCGCAAAGTGGCAAAGAGCAACGTGCCGGCATTGGAACAGTGCCCACAAAAGCGAGGTGTCTGCATGCGCGTGTACACCACGACGCCAAAAAAGCCGAACTCCGCTCTTCGCAAAGTGGCGAGAGTGCGGCTGACGAACGGTTTTGAAGTCACGACTTATATTGGTGGTGAAGGACACAACTTGCAGGAACACTCAGTGGTTCTGATTCGTGGTGGGCGCGTCAAGGATTTGCCAGGTGTCCGTTATCACACCGTGCGCGGGATTCTGGATGCCACTGGCGTCGCAGACCGACGGAAAGGTCGTTCCAAGTACGGCACCAAGAAGCCAAAGAAACACTGATTTATTTCCGTGCTACACGAAATCAAAGACAAGAAAAAGAACAAGGGAACTGTTGACCCGAAATATCGGGATCGGACGGTGGCCATGTTCATTAGCACCGTTATGAAGTGTGGAAAAAAAACCACTGCCGAGAAAATTGTTTATGGAGCTTTTCAACAGGTTGCAGAAAAATATCGGGAAACTGACATGAAAGAAGGTGGAAATGAAGGGGTTGTGGACTTGTTCAAGAAGGCACTGGAAAACATCAAGCCGAAAGTTGAAGTCAAATCCCGGCGTGTCGGTGGTGCTACGTATCAGGTGCCGACCGAAGTGCGACCGGCCCGCCAAATAACGTTGGCGATGCGTTGGCTGATTGACGCTGCACGCAAACGGTCACCGGCACCGATGGCCGTGAAATTGGCGGCCGAGATTTATGATGCCACTCATCTGCGTGGGGCGGCCGTGAAACGCCGCTTTGATACCCTGAAAATGGCTGAAGCCAATCGGGCTTTCTCTCATTATCGCTGGTAAGAACCGCGATGGCTAGAACAACCGTTTCGGAGCGTTACCGCAATATCGGCATCATGGCGCACATTGATGCCGGTAAAACCACCACTACGGAACGCATACTTTTTTATACCGGCATCTCTCACCGTCTCGGAGAGGTGCACGAAGGTGATGCCATCATGGACTGGATGGAGCAGGAGCAGGAACGGGGGATCACCATCACTTCTGCGGCAACGACCTGTTTCTGGTCTGGAATGGGCGGACAGCTTGGTCAACATCGGATCAATATTATTGATACTCCGGGACACGTGGACTTCACGATTGAAGTGGAGCGTTCTTTACGGGTTCTGGATGGGTCGGTCGCTGTGTTTTGTGCGGTAGGTGGTGTAGAGCCACAGTCCGAAGCGGTTTGGCGTCAGGCAGAGACTTACGGTGTGCCCCGGGTTGCATTCGTGAACAAAATGGATCGCGTTGGTGCGGATTTTCTTTCTGTGGTAAAGCAGATAGAGGAGCGACTTGGGTCAGTTCCAGTGGTGGTGCAGTTACCGGTAGGTGTTGAAGAGCAATTTGCCGGGGTAGTGGATTTGATTGAGCAGGAATGCATCATCTGGAACGAAGCTGACCAAGGTGCGACCTTTGAACGTCAGCCGATTCCGGAAGACCGAGTCGAAGAATGCGCTCAAGCGCGCGAAGCCTTGGTGGAAGCTGCGGCGGAAGGCAAGGAAGCGTTGATGGACAAATATCTGAACAGCGAACCGTTTACCCCTGATGAGATACGGGAGGGCTTGCGCGCCCGAATACTCGCCAATGAAATTGTTCCGGTTTTGTGTGGTTCGGCGTTTAAGAACAAGGGGGTTCAGGCTTTGCTGGACGCCGTGATTCACTATCTTCCCTCACCGGTCGACAAGCCTCCGGTAGAAGGAGAAGTAGAGGGTACAGAGGAGCGGGTTGTCCGCAGAGCTTCGGATGATGAGGCGTTTTGCGCGCTGGCTTTCAAAGTTGCCACCGATCCCTTTGCCGGTTCTCTGACTTTTTTGCGAGCCTACTCCGGAGTGCTGAAAAGAGGCGACAAGGTTTTGAACCCTCTTACCAGAAAAACCTACCGCGTTGGCAGATTATTGCAAATGCATTCGAATACACGGGAAGAAGTTCAGGAAATACGTGCCGGAGATATTGTTGCGGCAGTAGGGTTGAAGGACGTGACGACCGGAGAGACCTTGTGTGATCCAAGGTTCCCGCTGATTCTCGAACGCATCGAATTTCCGGCTCCGGTTATGTCGGTTGCAGTTGAGCCTTGCTCCAAGCTTGATCAGGAAAAAATGGGAATGGCGTTGCAAAAGCTGGCGCAGGAAGACCCTTCATTTCACGTGAACACTGACAGTGAAACCGGACAGACACTTATTTCCGGTATGGGAGAGTTGCACCTGGAGGTTCTGGTCGAACGGATGAAACGCGAGTTTTCTGTAGAAGCCAATGTCGGCACACCGCAAATTTCCTACCGCGAGACCGTACGGAAAGGCGTCAGGCAGGAAGGCAAATATATTCGCCAGTCAGGCGGTCGAGGTCAGTACGGCCATGTGTGGCTTCTTGTCGAGCCTTCCGGAGTCGGCGAAGGTTATGAATTTATCAACAAGATTGTGGGTGGCGCGATCCCCAAGGAATATATTCCTGCTGTCGAAAAAGGGGTAAAAGAAAGCATTGAAAACGGTGTGATTGCCGGTTATCCGGTGGTAGATGTGCGCGTCACGCTTTACGATGGCTCGTACCATGATGTCGATTCTTCAGAAATTGCGTTTAAGATTGCCGGGGCTCGTTGTTTCAGCGAGGCGGCAAGAAAAGCCCGTCCAGTGCTGCTTGAGCCCATCATGAAAGTGGAAGTCGTGATTCCGCCAGATTATCTGGGGGATGTGGTTGGAGACCTGAACCGCAGGAGAGGCATGATTGAAGAGATGGAGGAAGCGTCGGTGGGCAGAATTGTCAAAGCCAGGGTTCCGTTACGTGAAATGTTTGGCTACTCGACCGCCCTGCGTTCCGCGACGCAGGGCAGGGCATCGTATTCCATGCATTTTTTGAAGTATGCAGAATTGCCTTCCCATATTTCGGCGCAGGTTATTAAATCGCGTGCGCCGGCAGAAGCCAGCTAAGGTTTTGGCTGAGGAAACACTTTATGAACACGGTAAGGAGGCGTAGCGTTGGCCAAGGAAAAATTTGAGCGGACGAAGCCGCACATAAACGTTGGAACGATTGGTCATGTTGATCATGGCAAAACGACGTTGACTGCGGCATTAACGAAAGTAATGAGACAAAGCCACGGTGGTTCCTATACGAGTTATGAGGAAATAGACAACGCGCCGGAAGAGCGCGAGCGTGGGATCACGATTGCGACGGCGCACGTAGAGTACGAGTCTGCGAACCGTCACTATGCGCACGTTGACTGTCCTGGTCATGCTGATTATATCAAGAACATGATTACGGGTGCGGCGCAGATGGACGGAGCGATATTGGTAGTGAGTGTGGCCGATGGGCCGATGCCGCAGACGCGTGAACACATTTTGCTGGCGCGCCAGGTTGGCGTTCCGCATATTGTCGTGTACCTGAACAAGCTGGACATGATGGATGACGAGGAGTTGGTAGAGTTGGTAGAGATGGAAGTGCGTGACATGCTGACGAGTTATGAGTTTAACGGTGAGCAGACGCCGGTGGTAATTGGTTCGGCATTGCGGGCATTGGAAGATGATGAGGAGCAATGCGGGACGGTTCGGAAGCTGGTTGCGGAGATGGACGCGCATATACCGGAGCCTGAGCGCAAGATTGATGGAGATTTTTTACTGTCGGTAGAGGACGTATTTTCGATATCGGGACGCGGGACGGTGGTAACGGGGCGCATTGACCGCGGGGTTGTCCGGATAGGGGACGAGGTAGAGATTGTGGGTTTACGGGACACCATGCGTGCGACGTGTACGGGAGTTGAGATGTTTCGCAAGTTACTGGACGAGGGTCGTGCAGGGGACAATGTTGGCGTTCTGCTAAGGGGGACGAAGCGTGAGGAAGTTGAGCGGGGTCAGGTATTGTGTCGTCCCGGGTCGATCACCCCGCACACCAAATTTGAGTCAGAGGTGTATATTTTGTCGAAAGAGGAGGGTGGCAGGCACACGCCATTTTTCAAAGGCTACCGTCCGCAGTTTTATTTTCGGACAACCGACGTAACGGGTTCGGTAGAGTTAGGTTCCGGGGTTGAGATGGTGATGCCGGGAGACAATGTCAGGCTTGAGGTGACGCTGATTGGGCCGATTGCGATGGAAGAAGGTCTGCGCTTTGCGATACGGGAAGGCGGTCGCACAGTTGGCGCCGGTGTCGTCAGCAAGATATTGCAGTAGTTTTGAAGATGAGCAAGGAATAGCCATGGCAACCGAAAATCACATCAGGATTTGGCTCAAATCCTTCGACCACCGTCTGATCGACAAATCAGTAAAAGAGATCGTGAATACCGTCAAGCATACGGGTGCCAGAGTGAGTGGCCCAGTCCCCTTACCGACGAAAATCAAGAAGTTTACGACGCTGACCTCGCCACACGTGGACAAAGATGCGCGTGACCAGTACGAGATTCGCACGCACAAGCGCCTGCTGGATATCGACGGCTGGACTGATAAAACTTCAGATGCTGTGATGAAATTACAGTTGCCTGCCGGTGTTGAAGTCCAAATTAAATAGTTGCCGGGCAATGGAAGTTTCAGGAGAATTTTTGCAATGACCTTGGGCTTGATTGGCATGAAAGTAGGGATGAGCAGGTTGTTCACACCTGAAGGAAAGATGGTTCCTGTCACAGTGTTGCACGTGCCTGTAAATCAAGTGGCACAACTGAAAACGCTCGAACGGGATGGTTACAGCGCGGTGCAGTTGGCTATGGGTGAGTGCAAGCCAAGTCGGATTAGCCGTCCCCGTGCCGGTCATTTGAAGGCAGCAGGGATAGCCCCATCAAGAGTTTTACGCGAATTTCGTGTGGATGAAGAAGACTTTGATGCCGGGCAAAAGAAATTTGGAGTTTCCTTGTTTTCCGAAGGGCTGAAAGTTCATGTGGTTGGTACCTCAAAAGGAAAAGGTTTTGCGGGTGTCGTCAAGCGCCACAATTTCAGTACGCAGGATATGACGCACGGAAATTCCCTTTCGCACCGGGCTCCAGGGTCGATTGGTCAGTGCCAGGATCCTGGCAGGGTGTTCAAGGGCAAGAAAATGGCTGGTCACATGGGTGATGAGCGGGTGACCGTGAAGAATTTGCGGGTTGCAAAAATTGATACAGAGCGGGATTTGTTACTGCTTCGAGGCGCGGTTCCCGGGTGCCGGGGCAGCGTCGTGACGATCACACCTGCAAGAGTAACACCGAGACGGAAGTAAATGGGTCATGACGATAGAACTGGCATTACTGGATGGTGGCACTTTGGCAGCTTCTGAAAGAGTGTTCGACTCTGCCTTCAACGAGGCCTTGGTTCATCAGGCAGTGACAACCTGGTTGACACGAGGACGTTCGGGTACGAAGGCACAAAAGTCGCGGGCCGCAGTGACCGGTTCCGGCGTTAAACCGTGGAGTCAGAAAGGCACCGGGCGTGCGCGTGCCGGCAGTCGGCAAAGCCCTGTGTGGCGTGGTGGTGGGCGGACTTTTGCCGCTACCCCTAAAAACTATATGCCAAAGCTGAACGTCAAAATGTTACGCGGTGCCACCAGATCCATTTTGTCAGAGCTGCGCCGCCAGGGACGTTTGCAGGTAGCGAGTGAGCTGTCCATGTCTACTAACAAAACCAGGGACTTAAAGGGGTTTTTGGGTCAGCACGATATGGGTTCGGTATTAATTATTTTGGATGCAGAAAACAGCAGTACGCAGAACTTTCGTTTGGCAAGCAGGAATTTGCCAGTTGTCAGCGTCATTGGAGTCTCCACCATGAACCCGGTTGCGCTCTTGGCGCACAAGACTTTGTTGCTTGCCAAGCCGGTGGTCGCAGACCTGGAAAGCTGGCTGTCATGAACGAGCACGTATTGACCCAGGTGCTGATTGCGCCCCTCGTGTCAGAAAAATCAACATACTTGGTTGAAAAGTACAAAAGACACAGCTTCAGGGTGCTACCAGGTTCGACAAAAACCGTTGTAAAAGAGGCAGTTGAAAAGGTTTTTGAAGTTAAAGTAAAAAGTGTTGGCATTATGAATGTCAAAGGCAAACGGAAGCGATTTGGGACTTTGTCAGGCCAGCGGAAGAATTGGCGGAAAGCTTGTGTGACCCTGCAGGAAGGGTACGACATCGAGCTGTCGGACACTGAGTGAGGGATCTATCATGACAGTCACCGTTACCAAATCCAGACCAACATCGCCGGGCAGAAGATTCCGGGTCAGCATCAGGAATACCGAGTTACACCGTGGGCGGCCTTTTGCCGGTCTGCTTAGCTCGAAACAAAAAACGGGTGGCCGCAACAATATTGGCCAGATTACAACCAGGCACATTGGTGGTGGACACAAAAAACTTTACCGTGTCATTGATTTCAAACGTGATAAGGATGGTGTCCCAGGCAAAATCGAAAGGATTGAGTACGACCCAAACCGCAACTCGGACATTGCTTTGATTTTGTACGCAGATGGAGAAAGAAGGTATGTCATTGCTCCGGAAGGCGCCAAGGCAGATGACCCGATTCTTTCCGGGAAAGGTGCGCCGATTCGTTCTGGCAACGCGTTGTCCTTACAGGATATTCCGGTGGGTACGTCCGTGCACTGCATAGAAATGAAACCAAGCAAGGGGGCGCAAATTGCCCGTTCGGCAGGAAGTTTCGCGCGTTACGTCGCACGTGAAGGGCAATACGCCATGTTGCGGTTGCGTTCTGGTGAAACACGCAAAATTTTACTGCGCTGTCGTGCCACTGTCGGAGTTGTCGGGAACGCTGAGCACAAATTGTGCAAGCTTGGCAAGGCTGGAGCTTCCCGTTGGCGGGGAGTGCGTCCGACCGTTCGAGGTGTGGCCATGAATCCGGTTGACCACCCACACGGTGGTGGAGAAGGAAAGACTTCTGGTGGCAGGCACCCTGTCTCACCGACAGGCAAGCAGACAAAAGGGATGAAAACCAGACACAATCGTCGCACCTCGTCCATGATTGTCAGACGTAAAAAGTAGGGGGTCAAATGCCACGCTCGCTAAAAAAAGGCCCTTTCGTTGACGATCATTTGATGAAAAAAGTACTTGCGGCCTCCAGTACGATGGACAAGCGCCCGATCAAAACCTGGTCCAGACGTTCCATGATCGTCCCGCTGATGGTCGGCCTCACCATCAATGTTCACAATGGACGTCAGCATATTCCTTTGCACGTATCCGAAAACATGGTTGGGCATCGCCTCGGCGAGTTTGCGCCGACTCGCCTGTTCAGAATGCATTCCGGCGACCGTAAAACCAAATAAGGCGATATATGGAAACAAGAGCAGTGCTGAAAAGCGCACCGATTTCTCCTCAAAAGTGTCAGCAGGTTGCTGACCAGATTCGCAACCTGGACGCGGGGAAAGCGTTGGAAATTTTGCGTTTTTCGCCGAAAAGGGCAGCGAGCATTATTTTCAAGTTATTGGCATCTGCCCTGGCGAATGCGGAAAACAATGAGGGGGCGGATGTAGACGCATTACGCGTCCATCGGATTTTTGTTGATACTGCCAAGCCATTGAAGCGCATACGGCCACAGGCACGTGGGCGCGTTGGCCACATCCGGAAATTGAGAAGCCATATCACTGTGGTGCTGTCTGAGGGCTGACTTTCGTATGGGACACAAAGTAAATCCTATAGGTTTCAGGCTGGGCATTTCCGCCGAGTGGTCTTCGGTATGGTACGCGGATCGTAACAGTTACACCGATTCACTGCGCAAAGATCTGAAAATACGTGAATTTCTGCGTAAAGCGCTTGCTCATGCATCGGTCAGCCGGATCGGGATATCGCGTACTTCTGACGTTCTGACAGTGGCTGTGCATTCGGCGCGCCCGGGAACTGTTATTGGCAAAAAAGGCGAAGACGTGGAAGCGTTGAGACGTAAAGTGGCCGAGATTAATGAAGCCGATGTTTCCAAAGTTTCAGTTTCCAAAGTGAGAATAAATATAGAAGAGATTCGTAAGCCGGAAATGGATGCGCATCTGATCGCCGAGAACATCGCGCAACAGCTTGAACGTCGCATCATGTTTCGCCGTGCCATGAAGCGTGCCGTGCAAAACGCGCTACGCCTTGGTGTAAGCGGTGTAAAAGTCGCGGTCGCAGGGCGTCTGAACGGAGCAGAGATTGCGAGACGCGAGTGGTATCGCGAAGGTCGAATGCCGCTTCATACCTTGAAAGCCAATATTGATTACGGTGTCGCGCGTGCCTATACAACTTATGGCGTGATTGGTGTGAAGGCATGGATCTACAAAGCGGAGGGTGACGATTCTCCTGTGAACCCCGGGCTTCGTGATAACAAGCCAAGGCGACCCGGCTCCAGGGAAGCCAGGCCACGAAATACCCCCCCCGCCGACAGGAAAGCTGGCGATTCGGAATAACATTGATCGAATTGTCAGGACAAACACATGTTGCAACCATCGAAAACCAAGTACGCCAAGCGCCACAACGGAAGCAATCGCGGTTTGGCGCGGGTTGGAAACAGTGTGTGCTTTGGTGAATATGGAATGCGATCCAAAACCAGAGGCTTTATCACTTCACGGCAGATTGAATCCGCCAGAAGAGCGATGACTCGCCACATGAAGAGGGGAGGCAAAGTCTGGATCCGTATTTTTCCGGACAAACCGGTCACGAAAAAGCCGTTGGAAGTCAGGCAAGGAAAAGGCAAAGGCAATGTTGAGTATTGGGTTGCCGTCATCAAACCGGGTAAAGTACTATATGAAATTGAAGGAGTCGGTGAGGACTTGGCGCGCGAGGCATTCAGGCTGGCTGCGGCAAAACTGCCGGTACAGGTTTCGTTTGTTCGGAGGACGCTGCTGTGAGCAAGTTTTCTGAATTCAAAGACAAGTCGAAGAGCGAATTGTGGGAATCTCGGCTTGAACTGCGTAAAGAGCAACTGAAGCTTCGTATGCGGAGTCGCACAAGCGGCGTCCCTCACCACGATCGTTTTGGCAAAGTGCGACGTGACATTGCCCGTATTGAGACCGTCCTGAGCACGAGAAGGAAACCCCTGTGATTCAAGAAAAAAAAGAACTGGTGGGTGAAGTCGTAAGCAACGCCATGGAGAAGACCATTCGCGTTTTGATTTCGCGATTGGTGAAGCATAAAATTTATGGCAAGTACATCAAACGCCGCACCTGCTTGCATGTGCATGATGAGAGTAACGAGGGACGGGTCGGTGACACAGTGGCGATTGTTTCCTGCCGAAAAATCTCAAAAATGAAGTCTTGGAAGCTTTCCAGGGTCGTGCGAAAAAGCAACTAATCCGAGTCTTGAGCCAGGTTTTATATTCCAGTGATTGCAATGCAGACAATGCTGAAAGCGGCGGACAACAGCGGTGCCCGCAAGTTGCAATGCATCAAGGTGCTAGGTGGGTCGCGTCGGCGTTATGCCAATATCGGGGACGTCATTCGGGTGAGCGTTAAAGACGCCATCCCCAAAGGAAAAGTGAAAAAAGGTGAGGTTTATAAAGCTGTGGTCGTACGTACCGCCAGCGGGGTGCGCCGTGCTGATGGGTCTTTGATCCGTTTTGACGAAAACGCGGCAGTTTTGCTAAACAACCAAATGCAACCATTGGGAACGCGTGTCTTCGGGCCGGTCACTCGTGAATTGCGTGGCGCGCAGTTTATGAAAATCATATCGCTGGCTCCGGAAGTGCTCTGATGTCTGTAAAGATGCGAAAAATCAGGAAAAACGATGAAGTGCTTGTCATAAGCGGGCGCGACAAGAATCGCCGTGGCTCTGTGTTGAGCTTTCTCAAAGATGACCGGATTCTCGTGGGAAATGTGAATTTAGGCAAAAAATCGGTTCGCCCTAACCCCAAGTCAGGAGAATCGGGTGGCATTGTTGAAAAGGAGATGCCCATACACATTTCCAATATTATGTTGTACGACCCGTCCACCGAGAAAGGTGGGCGCGTGGGGTTCAAGGAAGTAGAGGGACGGGGTAAAGTGCGTTATTTCAAAAGTAGCGGAGAATTGGTGAGCTGATTGCTCATCATGACTATTGATATGGAAACCATGGAAAGCCTGGAAAAAAAGATCGTGAGCAACCTGTACAAACAGCTTGGGCTGAAAAGCCGGATGCATGCTCCGCGGCTCGTGAAAATAGTCCTTAACATGGGAGTGGGTGAGGCATCTCGTGACAAGGAAGCGATCAAGGAGGCGGTACAGGACATGACTCTGATTTCCGGTCAGAAGCCGGTGGTCACCAAGGCACGTAAGTCGATCGCCGGCTTTAATATTCGTGACGGGTGGCCGGTGGGTTGCATGGTCACGTTGCGCCGCACCCGGATGCGCGAATTTTTTTACCGCCTGTTGAATATTGCCATTCCCAGAACCAGGGATTTTCGTGGTTTTGCACGGAAAGGCTTTGACGGACATGGCAATTACTCATTTGGCATTCGTGAACAGATCATTTTTCCGGAAATAGACTATGACCGTTTGTCCCATTTGCGCGGGATGGATGTTACGGTCGTCACCAGCACGAAGCGTGATGACTTGAGTGAGGCACTATTGAAGGCCTACGGTTTTCCTTTTGTGAGCGAAGGTTGAAATGGCAAGAAAGGCAATGATTGAGAAAGAGAAGCGGCGGCGGCGCACCGTTGCGGCTTATGCCGAGCGTCGAAAAGAAATCAACAAGAAGTTGAAAGTAGCGGATCTGCCATTGGAAGAAAGAATGGAGTTGCAGTCGCTGATTCTGAAGATGCCCCGTGACGCTTCCCCTTGCCGCTTACGGAATCGTTGCATGATAACCGGCAGAGCGAATGGTTATTATCGGTATTTTGGTCTGGGGCGAAACAAGCTTCGGGAACACGCCATGAATGGAGAAATTCCAGGCTTGGTGAAATCAAGCTGGTAGGTGATCTAATGAGTTTGTGTGATCCTATCGCTGATATGTTGACATGTATCCGCAACGCTGCGGCTGCCGGGCACAAGGTTGTCAAAGTGCCCCATTCGCTTAAGAAAGCGAACATTGTCAATGTGCTGTGCCAGGAAGGATATTTGGCATCTTGCAAAGATGAAGGTGACGGTAAGGATAAAGTCCTGAGTATTGGTTTGAAGTATCACATGGGGAAGCCGGTGATTCTTGCGCTGAAACGCGTGAGTCGTCCTGGCTTGCGTATTTACCGAAAGGTGGGTGATTTGCCACGCGTCATGGGGGGCTTGGGGACAGTTGTGGTTTCCACGTCGCAGGGCGTTGTCAGCGGGCGTGAAGCCAAACGTCGTGGGGTAGGCGGCGAAGTTATTTGCCTGGTGGAATGATATGTCCAGAATTACCAGGCAACCGGTTGTGATCCCTGAAGGTGTCAACGTCGCGACTTCCGGGCGCGACATTACTTTTCGTGGTGTCAAAGGTGAGATATCACTCCACGTTCACGAGCGGGTTCATTTTGAAAATCGCGACCAGTCGCTTTGCTTCAGCCCAGTGGGAAAGGCGGATAACGCCATAGCTGGAACCATGCGAGCTTTGGCGGGTAACATGGTGCACGGAGTCGAGAAAGGCTTTGAGCGCAAACTGGAATTGGTTGGCGTGGGCTTTCGTGCGCGGTTGAAAGACAATGCTCTGGATTTGTCGCTGGGCTTTTCGCATCCCTTGAGATACGTACCTCACCAGGGTTTGACCATTGAAACCCCCACACAGACTGAAATTCTTGTGAAGGGAGTAGACAAACAGAAAGTAGGTCAGGCAGCAGCGGAAATTCGTGCCCTGCGTCCTCCGGAGCCATATAAGGGCAAAGGCGTACGGTACTCAGGTGAAGCCGTTGTCCGAAAGGAAGGGAAGAAACGCTAGGTGCCAATGGCATGAATAAAAAGGCAGCACGAAAAAGACGGGCGCAGAAAGTGAGATTTTCTGCGCGCCGTAACGAAATTTGTCGCCTCGGAGTCTTCCGCAGCTTGAGGCACATTTATGCGCAGGTTTTTTCGCCGGATGGCACGACGACTTTGGCAAGTGCTTCAACAGCAGAAAAAGCCGTTAGCGACGAGCTAAAAGGATTGAACAAGTCTCAAGCGGCTGAATTGGTTGGAAAAAGGCTGGCACAGCAAGCGTTGAAATCCGGCATTGAGAAAGTGGCTTTTGACCGATCTGGATACACCTATCTTGGTAGAATTCGGGCACTGGCAAGTGGCGCGAGAGAAGCCGGGCTGAAGTTTTGAAAAAGCGTGGAGCGTAAGTAGTCGTGTCGAATATTGAGAGAGCGGAATTAACGGATGGGTTGCTGGAGAAGCTGGTGGCTGTTAACCGTGTGGCGAAAGTCGTAAAAGGTGGGCGAAAGTTTGGCTTCACCGCTTTGGTGGTGGTTGGCAATGGCAAAGGTAAGATTGGCTTGGGTTACGGCAAGGCTCGTGAGGTGCCGCTGGCAATACAAAAGGCAATGGAAGCGGCGCGCAAAGACATGGTCACGGTGCCATTGAATGGGGACACTTTGTGCTATTCCGTCACCAGCGAGTATGGTGCCGCCAGAGTTTTTATGAAGCCGGCTTCTCCTGGGACAGGAATTATTGCCGGAGGTTCAATGCGCGCGGTTTTTGAAGTGGTTGGTGTGAAAAATGTTTTGTCAAAGTGTATTGGCTCTCGTTGCCCCACGAATGTCGTGAAGGCAACCGTCCAGGGTCTTGTAAGGATGGAGTCTCCTCGCCAGGTTATGGAGAGGCGCGGCAGGGTTCGCTTGCTCGACAAGGTGCCCAACTCAGAGGACGCCACATGATGCTGCTTGCCCTTGTCACTCCTGAACATCACAGAGGCGCTGCGTAAAAGTGATGGAAAAAAAATTTCGTGTAACCTTGATGCGCAGCCTCAACGGACGTCTGAAATCGCATGTACAAAGTGCCCGGTGTCTTGGGCTTCGGCGCATTCGTGGTTCTGTTGTGGTTGATGATCGACCAGAGATTGTTGGCGTACTCAAAAAAATTGGCTATATGCTTCGAGTTGAAGATGCCTGACTGCCTCCTTAATACTTTAAGCCCTAAACCGGGTAGTAAAAAGAAGCCTTTGCGGGTAGGTCGCGGCCGCAGTTCCGGTCATGGCAAAACCTGCGGCAGAGGGCACAAGGGGCAAAAGGCGCGTTCCGGCGGGAAGGTGCGCAGAGGGTTTGAAGGTGGGCAAATGCCTTTACAGAGGCGCTTGCCGAAATCGGGCTTTAGTTCGCGAATCGCCAGCAAAAGCATGGAAGTGCGTCTGGGGGAAATCAACCTTTTGACAGATGAGAGAATTGACAGGACGGTTCTGGTACGAGAGGGCTTGGTGCACAGACTGGTCAAACACATCAAATTGATTGAT
Organism: Candidatus Oxydemutatoraceae bacterium; assembly: GCA_965212025.1. GTDB lineage: Bacteria > Pseudomonadota > Gammaproteobacteria > Poriferisulfidales > Oxydemutatoraceae. The sequence goes on along the minus strand of OZ243039.1, from coordinate 1,887,162 downwards.
TCCGGCAAAATTGAACGTGCTGTTTCCCTTGTGGGAATCAAAGTCACCCGCGGGGCAATGAAACGCATCCAGGAAGCGGGCGGCAGCATTGAAATAGAGGCCAGCTAGAGATGGCAGTTACACCTCAAAGCCTCTCCATGATTGCCGGAAAGGGCAAAAGTGGTTCCCTGAGAAAGAGACTCCTGTTTGTCCTGATGGCACTCACGGTTTACAGGATAGGAAGCTTTATTCCGGTGCCAGGCGTTGACCCCGTGCAAATGGCACAGTTTTTTGAGGAACAAAGCACCACCATTCTGAACATGTTCAATATGTTCTCCGGCGGGGCGCTGGAGCGGTTCAGTCTGTTTGCCTTGGGCATCATGCCGTATATATCGGCATCCATCATCATTCAGTTGATGACCGCGGTTATTCCGAAGTTGAAAGAACTGAAAAAGGAAGGCGAAGCTGGCAGACGCATCATCATGCAATACATACGTTATGGCACTGTACTCTTGGCAACTTTTCAGGCGATTGGTGTTGCGATTGCCTTACAAAGCCAGAACGCCGCTTACATTACAGGTTTTGGTTTTATTTTTGTGGTAACCGTTTCCTTGGTGACCGGTACGATGTTTTTGATGTGGTTGGGCGAACAAATCAATGAGCGGGGTATCGGTAACGGGATATCAATTATTATTTTTGCTGGAATTGTGGCCGGGCTTCCCTCGGCAGTCGGTGGCACATTGGAGTTGACGAACACAGGCGAACTGGCGCCTCCTTTGGTTTTGTTGCTTTTTGCCTTGACCATTGCAGTGACTGGATTTGTCGTGTTCATAGAACGCGGTCAACGTCGCCTGACCGTGAACTATGCCCGCCGACAACAAGGTAGGCGTGTATACGCGGCGCAAAGCAGCCATTTGCCTTTGAAATTGAATATGGCTGGTGTCATTCCTCCAATTTTTGCGTCCAGCATCATTCTGTTTCCGGCAACCTTGGGTCAGTGGTTTGGGCGTGGAGAAGGGATGCAGTGGCTGGGGGACATGTCTACGGCATTGGGCCCCGGACAGCCCATGTACATTTTTTTATACGCGTTGGCTATTGTATTTTTCTGCTTTTTTTATACTGCCATTGTGTTTGACGCGCGAGATACAGCCGATCAGCTCAAGCGAAGCGGTGCCTTCATCCCGGGGCACCGTCCCGGCGCGCAAACAGCCAAGTACATTGACGGCGTGACCAGCCGTTTGACAGCTGTTGGCGCAATTTACATCTGTACGGTCTGTCTGTTGCCGGAATTTCTGGTTCTGTCTCTGGACGTACCGTTCTATTTCGGAGGTACCTCCTTGCTCATCATTGTGGTTGTGATTATGGATTTCATGGCGCAGGTTCAAGCCTACATGCTGTCCGGGCAATACGACAGCTTGATGAAAAAATCCACTTTGAAAAAAGGGAGCAGCAGGAAGAAAGGGTCCGATCGACTGAAAGAATTGCTGTCAGGTAAGAAAACATGAAAGTCAGGGCATCTGTAAAGAAAATGTGTCGGGATTGCCGTTTGGTGAGACGGCGCCGGGTTCTCAGGGTTATTTGTAAAGACCCCAGGCACAAGCAGAGACAGGGGTAAGGAGAATGGCACGTATTGCGAGTATTAATGTTTCGGATCGCGCGCATACCGTAATTGCGCTGACCCAGATACACGGATTGGGCAAAAGCACCTCACAGAAGATCTGTGAGCGGGTAAACATTAATCCGGAAAAGAAAATTCAGGATTTGTCAGAGGCTGAAATGGCTTCCCTGCGTGAAGAAGTTTCCAAGTTCACGCTGGAAGGCGATTTGCGCCGACAGGTAAACTTGAATATCAAGCGTCTGCAGGATTTTGGTTCCTATCGTGGCATTCGGCATCGCCGTCGGCTTCCGGTCAGGGGTCAACGCACAAAGACCAACGCACGGACACGCAAAGGAAAATTGCGCGTTCGGGTGTCAAAATAATACACAGGAGTACAGCTTTGGCCAAAGAATCCAAGTCGTCTGATAAAAAAAAGAAACTGAAGCGTTCGGTAACGGATGCCATCGTTTACGTGAGTGCTTCGTTTAACAACACGCACGTGACCTTTACCGATATAAGCGGTGCGACCTTATGTTGGGCGACCGCCGGAACGTCAGGGTTCAAGGGTTCGCGTAAAAGCACACCTTTTGCGGCGCAAGTGGCGGCCGAAAAAGTCGGCCGGGTGGCGCAACAAAGCTATGGTGTGAAAAACCTGCAAGTCCGAATCAGCGGGCCGGGGCCGGGACGTGAACCAGCAGTGCGCTCACTCGGGGCGGTCGGCTTTAACATCACTTCCATACAGGATATAACGCCGATACCCCACAACGGGTGTCGCCCACCAAAACGCCGGCGGGTCTAAGGAGAACCATTATGGGAAGATATCTGGGGCCTACCTGCAAGCTCAGCCGCCGCGAAGGCTTTGACTTGATGCTCAAGGCGCGGGGACGTGGTCTTGAGAAGAAGTGCAACATGACCAAGCCGCCTGGCGCACAAGGAACCCGCCGCAGGCAACGTCCTTCCGACTACCGCGTGCAGTTGCGTGAGAAGCAGAAAATGCGCCGTATGTACGGTGTTTCAGAAACTCAATTCCGTGGTTACTACAGGAAATCCGCGCGCTCAAAAGGTGCGACGGGTGAGAACATGTTCCGCTTTCTGGAATGTCGCCTGGACAACGTCGCCTACCGCATGGGCTTTGGCTCAACCCGCGCCGAATGCAGGCAGCTCGTTAGTCACAGAAGTGTTGAGGTGAACGGGGAAATCGTAAACATTGCCTCCTATCAGGTGAAACCGAGCGACGTGATTTCAATCAAGGAAAAATCACGCTCGCAAGCACGTATCGCAGAAGCTTTGAAGGTGCTGACTCAACTGGAACATGTGGAGTGGGTTGACGTGGACGTTGCGAACATGAAAGGGGTGTTTAAAGCGGCACCGGAACGTGCGGCACTTACACAGGATATCCAGGAAGCACTGGTCGTTGAGTTGTATTCTAAATAACAGTGGCGATCGTTTAATGTTTAGGCTAGAGGAGTGCAGTAATGCAAGTTGAAGCTATGTTAAAGCCGCGTCTGACGCGCGTCGAGAAAAAATCACCCGCACATTTGCGCTTGACTTTGGAACCTCTGGAAAGGGGTTTTGGGCACACACTGGGAAATGCCCTGCGCAGAGTACTCATGTCTTCAGTTTCGGGAGGTGCTGTAGTCTCTGTGAGAATAGAAGGCGCTTTCAATGAGTACACTGCCTTGGGGGGTGTGCAGGAGGATATTCCCGATATTATTTTGAATTTGAAAGGATTGGCGGTGAAAATGGGAACGGATTCGAGCGTCGAAATCAATATCCAGAAAAAAGGCCCGGGGGTAGTGACCGGGGCTGACGTAGAGGCGGGCGGAGCTATTGAGATTTTTAACAAGGATCATCATATTGTCGGTCTGGCCGAAAATGGAGAAATCGACATGACGCTGGTAGTTGAGAACGGTAGGGGATACCGCGCTGCAAGTGCAAAGGGCAGCAAAGACGATGAAAAAACCATTGGAATCATTGAGGTAGACGCCAACTTCAATCCCGTTATCCGTGTGTCTTACAGCGTCGAAGGTGCGCGTGTGGAAAGGCGAACCGACTTGGACAAATTGATTATTGATATGGAAACCAATGGCACGGTTGAACCCGAGGAAGTACTGAGAACAGCTGCGACGATTCTCACCCACCAGCTTTCCGAATTTGTCCAGTTTGATGGTAAGGTCGATCTTCATGACGAGGCTGAGGTTGCCGAAATTGATCCCATATTGACGGAATTGGTTGAACGTCTGAACTTGGGCGCACGGCTGACCAACAGCCTGAAGGCAGAGAAGATCCTCTTTATCGGGGATTTGGTCATCAAAAGCGAAAAAGACCTTCTGAAGACCCCCAATCTGGGTAAAAAATCAGTTGTGGAAATAGAGCGCAGGCTCAAGGAACATACCCTGGAGTTGAACATGGATATCAGTTGGCCTCCACCGAAGCTTTGGCGGGAACGAAGAGAGCCGTTACGCTGAGAAAGGAGCCTGGGATTTTATGAGACACAGAAAGTCAGGGAAGAAACTGGGCAGAACCAGCGCCCACAGAAAGGCAATGCTAGCCAACATGTCTGCTTCATTGATCGAACACGAAGTGATCAGAACCACGTTGCCCAAAGCCAAGGAGTTGAGACGTGTCTTTGAACCTTTGGTGACCTTGGCGGGTAAGGCTGACAGCGTCAGTTTCAGGCGTCTGGCTTTTTCCAGGTTGCGTAGCAAGCAGTCGGTGAAAAAACTTTTTGAAGTTCTTGGCCCACGTTACCGGGACAGGCCAGGTGGTTATATGCGCATTCTCAAAGCAGGCTTCAGACGCACAGATTGTGCCCCCTTGGCACGAGTCGAACTCGTTGACCGACCGCTGGCAGGGCAGGAAACTCAGACCGAGTAGCTAATGACTGCAAAGCCGGATGGCCTATACTGCTCATAGCGTGTTTGTGTGCAATAGCTGGTGGTTTTTGAGACAAACAATCAAAATGGTCGAGTTCAGACTTCCCCAAACTTTGGCTTCTGTGATTAGGGTGCCTGGGTTTCTGTTCCATTTCCCCATCCCGAGGAAGTGCCATTGAAAAAACCGGGTTCACTGGTAGCACTTGTGGTGGCTCTATGCTTCACCGTATCTCCGCTGAAAGCTCGTGATCAAATCGGTATCGTGGGGTCGTCCACTGTATATCCCTTTGCTGCGGTCGTCGCTGAGCACTTTGGCCGCGACACAGAATTCAAAACGCCAAAAATTGAATCCACCGGTTCGGGCGGAGGGATTAAGCTGTTCTGTGAAGGGCTTGGATACCGAACTCCCGATATAGTCAACTCATCAAGAAGGATCAAACAGAGTGAAGTCGATCGATGCAGTAAGCGTGGCGTGAGAAAAATTATGGAAGTCGCCTTTGGCTACGACGGAATTGTGGTTGCCAGATCCAAAGCTGGTGTGGATTTCCCTCTGACTTTCCGCACACTTTATCTGTCTCTGGCCAAAGACATACCGGCACCGGGAGAAGAAAAGTCATTTATCCCGAATCCAAACAAAAAGTGGAGTGACATCTCTCCGGACTTACCAGACATAAAAATACGGGTTTTAGGTCCCCCCACAACTTCAGGGACCCGTGATGCTTTTGTTGAGTTGGCCATGGAGGGAGGGTGTAATACATTCCCGAGCGTAAGAGAATTGAAAAAACAGGACAAAGCACTTTATAAGGTGAGGTGCCACACACTCCGGGAAGACGGTGCTTTTATAGACGCCGGTGAAAATGACAACCTTTTGGTGCAGAAACTGAGAGTTTCTCCCGAAACCCTTGGAATATTTGGTTTCAGTTTCCTTAGTCAGAACGCTGATTTGGTTAATGGCTTGTCAGTGGAAGGGGAGAGGCCGACCTTGGAAGCGGCTGCAAGTGGCGAGTACCCCCTGTCCCGGTTGCTTTTTTTCTACGTCAAGAAGGATCATATCAGCATAGTCCCCGGTCTCAAGGAATACGTGCAAGCATTTATAAGCGACGGTGCTTCTGGTGATGATGGTTACCTGGTGTATCGGGGTCTGATTCCGTTGTCCGCTCAGTTGCGCAAGGAAAACAAAGAAGCGGTTTCCAGGCAGCAAATTCTGACTGATCTGCAATAAGCGGGCTGGTTCCCCAAGGACGATTCGACAGCTTGCTCAGGCTGCCCGGTGCTTGCTGAACATTTTTCCCACAGGTGTCCAAAGGCTGATTTACGGGGAGTTCTTTCTGGCTTGGGTTTTGCTTCAGTTTGTGCGACATTTGTCTTCCTCAGTCGTGAAAGCGGGTGCTGCCAAGCCGGGTATGGCTGGTGTGGGTTACGAATAGCAGCTTGCCTTGGGTAATTGCTTTTTTAGCGCTTAAAGGCTATATTTTGCTCCCGTGTTAGCCGTGATTCGGCTGTTTTTTTAAGGAGATACTTAATATGTCAACACATTACAAACTGTTGCTGGGAAGTGCCCTGAGCGTATTGATTTTGGGGGGCTGCTCTGCAGAGTTGGCCAGCCGTGTGAGTGCGCTTGAGGTGCAAGCGGGCGATGCTGCCGGGGAGATGTCTGCTGTGCGTAGCATCGCCACTGGTGCAAAAGATACGGCGGAGGCGAACACCCAGGCTATCCGCGCTCTGAATGATGAGCACGACTCTGATATGGAGAAGATGCGCATGATGGAGAGAAAAATGGGACGCATGAAAATGAAAATGCGCGATCACAAGATGAAAGACGGCATGATGAAATAAACCGCTCGCGGTTATTTCCGGACACACTGGAGCCGGTCTGACTAAAAGATAGAGCCGGGTGAGGGAGAGCGTTCCTTCACCCGGCTTTTGGTGAGAGGGGGAGACAGCGTGAATCTGGCACCAGTGGTGACCGGTTGCACGATGCCGTTCCCGCTTTCAGCAGTTTTTATAATCTTATGCCAGTCAATGGAAGGCATATCCGCCCCTGCTGTTTGTTCGTAGAGTTCAGCAAGAGCTTGGCTCAGTTGTGTGGCGGCCTGGTGGTTTTTTAGGTTCCTTTCTGCACCGCTGGCGTGAGATTCAAAATAGGCGACCCCATCCTGCATGGTTGCACGGAAGGGCTGATGGTAAATTTTGGTGGATGTCTTCTTGGCCACAAGCGGAAAAAGCTCCTCCATGTCCTTGGGGCGAAGACGGATACAGCCATGCGTGACTCGCATGCCGATCCCGTAAGGCTTGCTGGTGCCATGAATAAGATAGCCCGGCAGGGCGAGTTTAAGGGCAAACTCGCCGAGTGGGTTGTCAGGTCCTGGCGGGATGAAAGGCGGCAACTCAATTCCATCTGCAGCTTTCTCAAGGCGGATTGATTCGGGGGGATACCAGCTCGGCTTCACCAGCTTTGCGGTGACTTCGGTCAATGCTTTGGGAGTTCTCCAGTCTCCGCGCCCGATACTGATCGGGAAAGTCATGACCCTGGTACTGCTTGGGAAGTAATACAGTCGATATTCAGCCAGATTGATGTATATGCCCTCGCGAGGACCTTTGGGAAGAATGAACTGCGCTGGGAGGAGCAGCCGTTCATTCCAATCTGGCAACCACGGGTCAACCGTCGGGTTAGCCGCAACGAGCTCTTCGTATCCCAAGTCAAATTCTTTCGCCAGCTCAAGCAAAGTATTGCCTTTTTCTGCCACGATGGTTTGCAGTGCTCCAATCAGGCGTTGTGACGAAGTCAGATCGTAAGTGGTCGCCAGAATATTTTCTGCAAAAAGCAGCAGAGGCAGCAGTGCTGCCCGAAGATATCCTAAAGAGTGGTTGGAACCGTGATTCATGATGTTTTGCGCCTTTGCCGTCCGTTTCGGGCTAAGGATCCCTTCAACAAAATCCCTCTGGTTTGAGCGTCGTTGTTCGGCATAAAATCTAGCATCCAATCTGTTTTGTGGCAATATGCTGGCCTTCCTGCCTGTAGGAAGACCTGCCCAGGGAATTCCGGTTCACACAGGCGGGAGGGGTAGCGAGGTGGAGCACGTTTTTCTGGTTTTTCATCCTCACAAATCGGGCACACATACGGTACGATTTCCCCGTCGTTTTGCAAGGAAATTTTAATGTTTGCGTCCAATAGAACTGCTTCTTTATATACGGGTCTTTTCACGGCAGCACTGGCTCTGGCGCTGGCCACCGCGTGTTCTCCTTCCACCTTGTCTTCAGGTGTGTTGGGCACAATCCAGGAAAAGGCTTCACAGATTGTTTATCGGATCGATATTGTCCAGGGAGGCCCCTTGGATCGGAAGGTGCTCAAGCAGTTACGAGTTGGCTTGAATAAGGAACAGGTCTTGTACTTGTTGGGTTCTCCGACAATGCCAAGCGTGTTTCATGATGGTCGTTGGGACTATGTTTTTTATTTTCTCCCCCTAAGGGGAGAAAAGCGTTTGACGAAGCTGACCCTTTTCTTCGCAAAAGATCGGCTGGTTCAAATTTCTCGGTTACAGGAAAAATTTGCAGAGAACAAGGCCGGCTAGCAGTTGACAACAAGCCTGGTTTTAACTGTTTTCCCGTTTTTTATGGTACGAAGCACAGACTCTTGCAGCCCCTTTGTTGGCTGTAGCACTTGGGCAGTGTGTGTTGAGCCATGGCAGTTGACGAGGGGAACATCCTTTTTTTACACCTTTGAGAATGATGTCTGAAGGCACCAGATTCGTGACCATCAGGGGTGCGAGAACACACAACCTGAAAGATATTTCCCTGACATTCCCCAGGGATAAACTCGTGGTCATTACCGGTTTGTCAGGTTCCGGAAAATCCTCTCTGGCTTTTGACACGATCTATGCAGAAGGGCAACGGCGTTACATAGAATCTCTTTCGGTTTATGCCCGCCAGTTTTTGGCTCGCCTTGAAAAGCCAGACGTTGACTATATTCATGGTCTCTCCCCCGCCGTTGCCATTGAGCAGAAAAAGACTTCGCATAATCCGAGATCAACAGTTGGCACCATCACGGAAGTGCAGGATTATCTGAGACTGATGTACGCACGGGTCGGGACACCGCGTTGCCCTCGCCACGGGAAGGCACTTTCTGCCAGTACCGTCACGCAAATGGTAGAGCGTGTTCTGGAGATCCCGGTAGATCATCTGTTGATGCTATTGGCACCCGTGGTCCGTGATCGCAAGGGAGAATTTTCAGCGCTTTTTAAATCGCTGAAGGCACAAGGTTTTTCCAGGATGCGGATAGACGGAGAGATCCTCGATACAACCGAATCCTTGGGACTGAACTCAAGGCAAAAACATAGTATCGAAGTGGTGATTGACCGTTTCCGTTCCAAAGCGGAAAACAGGCTCAGAATTTCAGAGTCTCTGGAAACGGCACTCAGACTGTCTGAGGGAATTGTTTCGGTGATGGCAATTAACGGGGATATGGAGGCGATCACTTTTTCTGCCCGCTTTGCCTGTCCCGAGTGTGGATACAGTTTGAAAGAGCTGGAGCCGCGGCTGTTTTCGTTTAACAGCCCCATGGGTGCCTGTAAGGATTGCGCCGGATTGGGGATGGTTTCGAGAATCGATGAGAACAAATTGGTGCTCAATTCGCAGCTTAGCTTGTCGGGAGGTGCCATTGCACGATGGTCCCGGAGGAACCGTTTTAATTATCGACTGCTGCGCCGTCTCGCCAAACATTCCAGCATCGAACTGGACAAGCCGTACAAATCTCTGAAAGTCAGCGAACGCAAATTGTTGCTGTATGGTGGCGAAACCCGTGTCGCAGACTCGTCTTCTACATCAGGCGGTGGCAGGAAACTGCGGTTCAGCGGCATCATTCCCATCATGAGCCGCCATTTGAATGAGAGCGAGTCAGATGCGGTCAAAATGATGTTCAGCCAGTATATGTCGTCACAACACTGCCCGGCTTGTCGTGGCGCGAGACTGAACGAAGCGGCATGCAATGTCTTCGTCAACGGTGTGTCTTTGCCTGATCTGACGGCGCTGACAATCGTCGAGGCGCTGTCTTTTTTTGAAAAACTGAATCTACCCACACAGCAAGCGCAAATTGCAGACAAAATTGTTCAGGAAATTAAATCCAGGCTGAATTTTCTGAACGGTGTTGGCATTGGTTATTTGACCTTGAACCGTAAGGCCGAAACGCTTTCTGGCGGGGAAGCACAACGCATTCGACTGGCTGGCCAGATCGGTGCCGGTTTAACCGGAGTGATGTACATCCTTGATGAACCTTCCATTGGACTGCATCAGAAAGACAACAAAAGGCTTCTGGACACCCTTTTCCGGCTCCGGGATCTGGGGAACACCGTAATTGTGGTTGAGCACGATGAGGAAGCCATTCGCAGCGCGGATCACATCATAGACATGGGGCCGACCGCTGGAAAACAGGGTGGGGAGGTCGTCGCCCAAGGGCAGCTTGAAGACATTCAGCAGTGCCAGACTTCTCTGACCGGTGCTTATTTGAGCGGCAGGATGAGAACCGAAATCCCACCACGGCGTCGGGCATTCAAAGAAGACAAGGTGATTGTTATGCATGGCATGACGGGGAACAACCTCAAGAATGTCGAAATGCGGATTCCTCTGGGGCTTTTCGTTTGCGTCACAGGGGTTTCTGGCTCCGGAAAGTCAACTGCCGTGAACGAGACGCTGACCAAGCGGGTCATGCGCCACCTCAACAAAACCGATATTAGGTGCGCGCCCTGCAAAAAAATCACCGGGCTTGAAAACATAGATCGCATGATTCACATTGACCAAAGCCCTATTGGGCGAACGCCGCGCTCCAATCCTGCTACCTACACCGGACTGTTTTCGCCTATCCGGGCACTCTTTGCCGGTGTGCCCGAAGCCAGGGTGCGTGGTTATGCCCCGGGAAGGTTCAGCTTTAACGTGAAGGGCGGACGGTGCGAGGCTTGCCAGGGTGACGGCCTGATCCGCGTGGAAATGCATTTTCTTCCCGCTGTTTATGTGAAATGTGATGTTTGCCAAGGAAAGCGTTACAGCCGCGAAACGCTGGACATCTATTATAAAAACAAGAACATCATCGAAGTTCTGGACATGAGCGTTGCGCAGGCTCGGAATTTTTTTCAGTCTGTACCCGCCATAAAAAGGAAACTGGATACGCTGACAGATGTGGGTCTTTCCTACTTAACGCTCGGCCAGAACGCCACAACCCTTTCCGGTGGAGAAGCGCAAAGAGTCAAGTTGTCGTGTGAGCTTTCCAAGAAAGACACGGGGAACACATTATATTTTTTGGACGAGCCGACCATAGGACTCCATTTCCACGATGTCAAGCAGTTGCTCGGTGTTTTGAATCGTCTCTGCAACCTTGGCAACACGGTCGTGGTGGTCGAACACAATCTGGACGTGATTAAATGCGCGGACTGGATCGTGGATCTGGGGCCGGAAGGCGGGGATGGAGGAGGGGAGATTGTCGCAACGGGAACGCCCGAACAGCTGGCGGAACAATGTGAGCGCTCCTGGACCGGGCTTTCGCTAAAAAACTACTTTGCCCGGTACCAGGAAAGGTATTCATACGACTCTGCTTCATAAATGCCAGCCCACAGCAAAGCTCTGTTGCCCTGAGCTCGGTTCTCAGGCAACTTCCCGGAAAGGCCAGCGTTCTGGCAGCAGAAGAAAGCGGAAGTCGGCCTGTTCAGGCAGATGGCTTTATCGCCAACTAACAGTATCAGGCAGCGGAAGAAGGTGAACGCAGATGCGGGTTGTTGGTCATTTTTGTTTGTTCAGCCGACGTTGTCTGCTGGCCAGCGTATCCGTGATCAGCGGTCGATAAATTTCCACGCGGTCACCAACACCGGGAACGTGACTCAGGTGAACCAGCTTTCCGTATATACCGACCGCCATGGTTCCCTGTTCCAGCGCGTCCAGGCATTTGGTGTGGCACACTTTCTTCAGGATCTCGCGAACGTTCATTTTTTGGACTGAGCGAGATTGCATTATTTCGCTTCGGCACTCGGCAGGGCAGGCAATTTCGATGAAATCGTTTTTTTCAGAAGTCACAGGGAACACTTTTTAGTCGGAGAATCCTTGTAGACCTGTTGTGCCCTCTTGGAGAATGCGTCCACTATGGAACCCATGGCCTGTTTCAGGAAAAAACTGACAGAAAGCATTGCCAAGCCTCTGGGTAGTTCGAAGTCCACTTTGAAGAGCACCCGGCACCCTCCTGCGAGCACGGTGAACTTCCATTCGCCCACCAACTTTTCCAAAACCCCGTTCACAAGCTCCATTTCAATACGGTCAGGAGGATAATTGCGATTTCGGGTGGTGAATTCGATCCCGATACCGGCAACCGCCGTTAAAGTGGCGACGACTTCGGACGAGGTCTTTTCCTTGATGGCCGCTTTACTGCACCAAGGCAAAAATTGCGGATAGGATTCAATATCAGCAACGAGCGCAAACATTTGCGGGCAGGAAAACGGGACTGTCTTTGTTTTGATAACTTGAGGCATGGGGTCGAAGCCTAAGCGATATCACTTGCCAAGTCGGCAATTAAAAGCCCGCTGCGTCCCATAAGACCAGCAAAATACAGACCGGAGCCAGATAGCGCAGGCTAAACCGCAAAAGTTTCTCGCCGATTCCGGGTTTCAAACCAACTTCATAACGTATCAGGGATCTTGGCAGAGCCCAGCCTGCAAAGAGCGCGACCAGGACGCCACCAAGTGGCAGCATGATATTGGCTGTCAGATTGTCGAGAATTGAAAAGAAGGTTCTACCCCCTATTTGCCAGGTTTCCGGGGAGGAAAAGGAAAAAACTGTGGCGAGACCAAGCAGCCAGCTCGCCGCTGAGACCAGAGTGGTGGATGCGACTCGCGTAATTTTGGTCTTTTCCATCAACCAAACCACCCCCAATTCCAGCATGGAGATGGAAGAGGTCAGGGCGGCCATGAGCAACACGATGAAAAAAGCGACTCCCACGAATTGGCCACCTGGTAATGCGGCAAAAACCAGAGGGAGTGTTTCAAAAACCAGCCCGGGTCCAGCCGCCGGGTTAAGGTCGGTCTGTAAAACGAGTGAAAAAATGACCAAGCCGGAAAGCAGTGCTGCAGTTACATCCAACACGAACACGGCAACGCAGGAACGAATAATCGGCACATCCCGTGGTAGGTAGGCTCCGTACATCATGAGGGCACCCATACCAATGCTCATGGAGAAAAAAGCCTGCCCCAGAGCTGCCATGAAGACCCCGCCATTGAAAGCGTCAGGGTCAAAAGTAAACAAGTATTGAGCGCCTTTCCCAAGGCTTCCCTGGAAGGCTGCATAAACCACCATTGACACCAATATCAGAAACATTAGAGGGACAAAATACTTGACCACATTTTCAATGCCGGAGTTGATCCCGCGGCTGACTGTAACTGCGGTCAGCAACATGAATATCGTATGTAGCAGAATGACCGTGTAAGGCTCGCTGATCAGATCTTTGAAAGTGCGGGAGCTTTCAGCGACAGAATGGACGTTCAGTTCGCCGATCGTGGCAAGATGGGTGTAACCCACTATCCAGCCGGCAATCACGCTGTAGTAGGAAAGGATGGTGGTTGCAGCAATGATCCCGAACCAGCCAATGACTTTCCACCAGGCAGACAGCTGATGCCTTTTGCACAATTGTGTCACCGCATTGACCGGACTTCCGCCCCCACTCCGACCAATGAGGATTTCGCTGATCAGGATGGGCATGACTATCAGCAATGAGCACAAAAGATAAATAATGACAAAGCTGCCGCCGCCATTGCTGCCCACCATGTACGGAAATTTCCATATATTTCCGAGGCCGATGGCAGATCCGGCGACTGCGAAAATAAACATGAGGCGAGAAGACCAGTACTTGCGTGCGGGGGGTGATGATGAATTCATATACTGGGCTCTTTAAGGTGGTGTCGGCCAGAAGGGTCTTACACCTGCACTCACTTTCGCATAAGCCGAAATAAGGTTGGATGTCCTTATGGTAACACCAGCATTGATTTGTTTGAGAGGCGTTTGTGCGTACGCCCAGCAACGCTTTGTTTTTGCGTCAATCAGGCGGGGAGAGATGAGACGCGCAGTGAAAGTTGTTTGGTGTGCGCCGAGTCACCATAATTTTGCCTGTCTGGTGGGGGGTGACTATGGTGCTGACAGAGAAACCCAAGTGTATGTAGAAAGCTGGCTCACCAGGCTGGAATTGCATTTGTGGAGCACTCGAATTTTACGCTGTTGCCAAAGAGAGCTTTAGTCAAAGATGGCCACTCCTGACGCCAGCCGTGAAAATTGCTCACGCGAGAGGCGGGCTCGTCGTTCCGAAAGTGAGCTGGAGCGTGTCGGGAGTCACTGGTTCGCGCATGAAAGTTCTGGAAGTGCTGAACAAGGCAAAACAGAAACACTCCAGTGCCCATGATATTTTTCTCAAATTGCAGCAAGACGGAAATGAAGTCGGTATCGCCACGGTGTATCGAACGCTGATGCAATTTACTGAAGCAAGGCTGGTCATCAAACATAACTTTGAACATGGCTGCGCGATTTACGAGTTGGATCAAGGTTGGCATCACGATCACATGATGTGCATTCAATGCGGAAAAATTACGGAATTCGTCGACCAGCTGATTGAAGATCGCCAGGAATCCATTGCGAAAGAGCATGGCTTCAAGATTTTTAGCCACAGTATGACGATGTACGTTGACTGCCAGAATAAGCATTGCCCAAGCAAAAAAACGCGCAGCAGCCTATCTCTGGCTCACAAGTAAATTTCTGTACAGGTCGAAATAAGACCAAGGAAATCAATCCCTCGTACGACCTTGATTCAACATTTCCTTTGCGTGCGCCAGAGAGTACTTGGTGATTTCAACTCCCGCCATCATGCGCGCAATTTCCTGTTCCCGTTCCTGCTTGTCCAACTTTTTGACTGAAGCGCTGGAATACCCGCCTTCCTGCACTTTTTGGACTGTGCAGTGATGGTCTGCCTGAGCTGCAATCTGCGGCAGGTGCGTGACGCAAAGCACCTGACTGTGCTTGCCGATTTCCGACAGCATGCGACCAACGATTTCAGCACTTGCTCCCCCGATTCCCGTGTCCGCTTCGTCAAAGACCATGACTGGCACGCGCGCCGCTTTCGAGGCGACCAGTTGGAAAGCAAGGCTGATGCGGGACAGTTCACCGCCTGAAGCGATTTTCGCAATTGACCCGGTTTTTTGATTGGGGTTCGTACTCACGAGAAATTCGGCAGATTCCAAGCCCTGTGCGTGGGTTGCTGAGCTGTCAGGATCCAGCCTTTGCCTTAGCTCCACCTGGACATCGCTATCTGGCATATTCAGTTTTTGTAAGGCTGCCCTGACTTCGTTTTCCATCTGCAGCTTTAGCTTCCTTCGGTTTTTGCCCACTACTTGCGCCAGTTCCAGCCATCTTCTTCTTAATTCCTGACGTCTTTCGTCCAAGGTCTTCAACTGTTTGCCCGGTGCTTCGATCTGTGCCAGCTCTTCATTCGTGCTGTGCCACAGTTCGTTGAGTTTTTGTGGCTCGACTCGATATTTGTCGGCAAGTTTGTAGTGGTCTGAAAGCCGCGCTTCCACTTCCTGATAATGTTCTGCAGACAAGTCTGTTTTGTCTTTGTAGTTGAGAAGCTCTTCGCTCGCGATCCGTATTTTCTTTATGGACTCGTGCAACAACTCCAACGCAGTGTCAATTTCCGGAGACAAGCCGGAAAAAGCTTCAAGATCTTTTGCCAATGCGACCAATCGCGTTACGCAGGATTCGTCGTAGACTTCATCCAGGTGTCCCAAGGTTGTAGCCAGACAGGATTTCAATTTTTCCTGGTGGGATAAAGCCCGGTGCTTGTTTTCAAGGCTGCCAAACTCGCTTTCCGCAGGAGCCAGGGCATCCAGTTCGCTGGCACGGTATCGCAAAAGGTCAATACGGTTTAGTACCCCTTCCCGATTCTTTTCCAATGCTTCGTATTCTCGGGAACAGTTGTTCCAATCGTGCGCAATTTTTTTCATTGTATCCAGCAATTCCTGGTGTTCGCACAATTCATCCAGCATGCCCAAATGGTTTCCGCGCTGCAACAGAAACTGTTGGGAATTTTGCCCAAAGATATCGACGAGCAGGCTGCCTAGTGCACGCAATTGTGTTGTGGTGGTAGGTATGCCATTGATCCGGCAATGTGACCGGCCATTGCGTTCAATGACCCGGTGTAAAACGCAATCCCCGGTTTCGACGAGACCCTGTTGTGCAAGCCACTGACAGGCATGTACCTGCCCGTGCAAATCAATGTTCAACGTGATCGACGCCTGCGACGCGCCTTCCCGGACAACCCCTGTGCTGGCGCGGCCACCCAACGCAAGCTGCAATGCGTCAATAAGGATGGATTTTCCGGCGCCGGTTTCTCCGGTAATGACCGTCATGCCCTGTCCGGGCATCAGAGTGACCGATTCAATGACGGTAAAGTTTTTTACGCTTAGCGCTTTTAGCATAGTGGTACGCAAATACCCGAAGGTGCCTTGTTTCCCGAGGCTAGAATTTCTCTCCCCAGCGTAATTTTGTCCTGAGCGTGTGGAAGTAATCGTGCTCCATTGGTTGCACCAACTTGAGCTTATAAGGAGGAGACTTCACGGTCAAATACTCGCCGGTCTCCAGTGTTTCATTGATTTGTCCGTCCATTGAGACCAAAGCTTTGCCTTGGTTATGGGTCGTAAAAGTCACCTGGATTGTTTTCTTTGAATCAACGACCAAGGGGCGGAAGGTTAAGGTATGCGGGCAAATTGGAACGATCAGCGTGGCTTCGAGCGTTGGCTCTACCAGTGGCCCGTTACACGAAAGCGCATAAGCGGTTGAACCCGTCGGCGTGGCGACTATCAGGCCGTCCGAGTGGAGTGTGCAAAGTTGCTTATCGCCAATACGCGTATCAAGCTCAATGATGCGAACCGAATTCAAGTGCTTGATGGTGAGGTCGTTGCAGGCGTCGTAGCTGGCTTGGGGGGTGCCCCGTTTATACAGAGTGACGCTCAGAACCTGGCGTTCTTCAATAAAGCAATGGCCAGAAAAAATTGCGTTGAAATGTTCGGATAACCATTCAGGCGTGATTTCTACCAGAAACCCCAGCGTGCCCAAGTTGACTCCCAGAACAGGCAAGCCGAGATGCGCCGCACCCTGCGCTGCGCTGAGCAGGGTTCCGTCACCACCCAGCGATACGACCAGATCCGCCGACTGGAATAATTCTTTGCGCGGCAAGTGCAAAATACGCTCCTCGGAAATTCCGAGATTTGCAGGCAACTCCGCAAGGGAAATTTTCAGGCTGTCCTCAATTGCCACCCGCTCAAAGCGCGAAAGCAAGTCTGCCAGCAGACTCAAGGCGTATTCCCGGGCGTCACCGTCATTTGGCTTGACGATAATGCTCGGGCATCTTACTTTCCGGAGATCTACAGTTTTTTCAGCCAATGACACACGGCTCCCGCCAGCGGAACGAAATCAGGTCTGTGGCGACCCGGGAAGCCCACCGCACATTTTGAACAGCACGGCAACCGTTTGCTGGGTGCTGAGCGAACCTCACGCCTCTCAGATTATCACAAACAAGTGCCCGGCATGAGGTGCTTCGGCAAATTTGGACGTGGGGCAGGCGTACTTTTGTTTTTTCGGTGAAAGGGAAACAGACCATGGAAAAACGCCGTAGCATCACGTCAATTCTCGAATAGCGCCAGGATGGCTCTGAGAATAACGGGCTGTTTTGGTGCCGGCTTTTGACGCGGGGAAGTGGCTGCTTGGGAACGTGCCTTGTCCGTGGCGGTGTATTCTTTCCCGTGTCAAGACGGCTGCTTGGGAACGTGCGGTCCGTGTTGGTGTGGGCGGATCTTTCCTGTGTCAAGACGCAGGAAAGCTTGGCACCAGGTGTGGTGCGCTAGCGGGGCTGAGTCCATCGTTTTCTGCTATCTGGTTGATGGGTTATAATAAAAGCGAGCACAGTGGCTTGAAGACATAGGGATTTCGGAAGGGTTGTTCAGCAGGAGAGCTTAATGAGAGCATTTTACGGGAAGCAGGCATTCATTTTGTCCAGTAATTTTAGAGCCTGGGAGAGGTGGCCGAGCGGTTGAAGGCGGCGGTCTTGAAAACCGTTGAGGGTTTAATTTAATTATTGACTCTCCGGGGGTTCGAATCCCTCCCTCTCCGCCAGCGGCCTGCCGGCATTTGAGGTCATGTTGTTCTTTTGCCATTCGTTTTTTTTCGAAACGATTCAACGTCACCCTACCCGGCTTGAAAGCTTTGGGAGCCGTGGGTTGGTTTTGAAAGCCATGGCAAGCACCGGGGTCATTGCTGTAGCTTTTGTGGCTTCTGCCGGTTTTGCCAAATTGCGGGCGTGGATTTGCACACCTTCCAAGGAATTTGCAGGAGATATAAGGATACGGCCTGCATGGTTCGGTCTGAAGGTTGAGGGGTCTATGGGAGAGGGACAATGATTCCGTGTTTGAGATTTCCGGCTAACGTGAAATTGACCGTTAGCTCAGGTTCTGCTTTCATCAGAGGTGCTGCTTCTTTTGGGAAGTGCGTGGCAATTCTGGTGCACACCGTTGTGGTGTTGCTGGTATTTTCAGGTGCGTTGACTACCGCTTCTGCCCAAGGTTGCCCAGGCAATGACCTGGTTCCCCAGGGTGGTCTTGGAACCAGCAGTTCTCCCTATCGGATTGCCACGCCCTGCCAACTACAGGGCATATCATCCCCGTCGCACTACATTCAGATTGCTGATATTGATGCCAGCCTGACGCGCAGTTGGTATGCCAACAAAGGTTTTGCCCCTATTGGAGCCACCTACAGCACTGCCGGGCTACGGCTCGACAGTCCAGGTTTTTCCGGGACTTTTGATGGTGGGGGTTACCGGATTTCCAACTTATTCATCAACCGCCCTGGTGAAGATTATGTGGGTCTGTTTTCCAGGCTGTTGTCAGGAACCTTAAGGGCAGTGGCATTGAGGGATTCACACACGACTGGCAGGGATTGGGTGGGTTCCCTGGCTGGGGAGGTGGGCTCCCTGGCAGGAGAGAGTTTCAGTGGGATGATTGGTGACAGCTATGCTCTCGCCAAGGTTTCGGGGCGGGATCGTGTTGGCGGCTTGGTGGGGGAGCATACTTATAAAGCCAGGAATAGGCCAGATGATCACTTTTTTAATGGCAATTATGTGGTCGGAACGGTTGTTGGCAGGGATCATGTCGGTGGGCTTGTTGGCGACAGTCGGTCCGACAGTTCCCACAGCATGCTCACATTGAGAATTGTTTTGCAAAGGGCACGGTAACGGGTAATGCCAACGTTGGTGGGTTGGTGGGTAGCGGTGGACTTATTTTTTCCAGTTATGCAACGGTAGACGTTACAGGAGTTAGCAATGTTGGTGGATTGGTCGGTAATGCTCTTGGATTGGTCGGTAATGCTCTTGGATTGGTAATAAATTCTTACGCGACCGGAATGGTCAGCGGCAGCACCAATGTCGGTGGTCTGGCAGGCAGGAACCGAGACCTCATCGCTGTCACCTATGCAACCGGGATGGTTAGAGGAAGCACGAATGTCGGCGGGCTTGCAGGCTTGAATGAAAAAGGTGCGGTCGTATTTAACAGCTACGCGACGACCAAGCTTCTGGGTCTTAATTTGGCTGATGAATCTAATACACCTCACCATGAAATTAGTGTGCGTACGCTCGCGCAATTACAGTGCCCCCGTTTTCCGGGACACAGGTGCCAAGGAGCGGGCAGTTACCCCCCCTCCGAGTGGTTAACCAAATATTGGTATTTCGGAGACGCAGAAACACTTCCCGTCATTCGTCTTACGCAACCCCCCAGCACCCCTTTGGAGTTAGTTTCGGAATGGCTTTCGGCTTCCACTTTGCGCTTGAGGTGGAAAGCCCCTGAAGTGGGCAACACAAATATTGAATATCAGGGGGACGTGGGAGCCCTTGTTTCTGCAAGAACCCGATCAACTTTCCTGGACGTTGGCGGGGCTGATTTGAAGCGCCTGCGTAAAGGGAAAGGAGGAAGCAGCCTCGAGATTTCGGTTCGGGGGAGCAACCATTTTAGTGATGAGCCGGGACCAATGGCAATGACTGAAGCACGCTTGCTGAATGTTCCGGAGTCGGTGTCGGTGGCGTCCTTGAGTGCGGAGATCCAGGTGGTGGATGAGGGGAGCAGTCTGCAGGCTACAGTCTTTTTCGCCCCCACAAATAACGACGGTTTTGGCCGTTCACCAGTCAACAACCCTGATTACGGAGCCACGGTAGATGAAACCGTGCTGAATCTTCGCTATGTCGTACAGGTTTTTCGGGATGGGGAGTTGGTAGAAACAACTCAACGGGCTGGTACCCAAACGGGCGTCGTGTTTCCGTTTGTGGTAAACCTTGATTATAGAGTTCTCGTGCAGGTTCGGAATGTGGTGGGGGACAGCAGTCCCGTGGAGCTCATATTCGGCAGCCCCCCGGTGATTATTTCTGATTCCGAAGCGCAGGACTTGATTTATGGCAACTCGCAGCGCAGCACTCTGCGGGCATCCTCTTCTTACGCCACCGCTTTGACCTGGAGTTTATTGACTCCTCCCGGGAGAGCTGGCAGCACGGTTCGCTTCACGGCGACAAATGGGACGCAAACTGTCGTGACTTATGAGTTTCTGGATGGGTCCGATATCACCTTTAGCGATCAATTTGTCGTTCAGGTGGTGGGGCCGTCAGGTTCTACAAGCCACAGGATCAGCGTCAACCCCCCGTTCACGGTCATTTCCGGCCCCGAAGTGCAAGACCTGGTTTATAACGCTTCAAGCCTGCAACGTACTTTGCAGGTGTCAGACTCCTTCGCAAATCCTCTGACCTGGAGTTTGTCAGTTTCTCCCGGGAGAGCTGGCAGCACGGTTCGCTTCACGGCGACAAATGGGACGCAAACTGTCGTGACTTATGAGTTTCTGGATGGATCCGGTATCATCTTTAGCGATCAATTTGTCGTGCAAGTAAAGAGTCCGTCCAGGTCTGCCACTCTTAGGGTTCTTGTTGCCCCTGGCAGCATCCAACCGTCCATAGTCCATGACGAGTCAACTACGGTGTACATATCGTTCGATGCCACTAGCACAAAGGTGACTTTGAACACACAAAATGTGCATGAGAACCTGTTATGGAGTTGGGAGGACAGGCAAGCGATGACCACGGCGAGGTTTCGTGTTCGGGATGGGGAATTGCGTGAGGCGGTCGAAAGTTCACAACATGCGACGGTGGTTCTGTATGTTTCCGAAGCCCTTAATGAAGCATTATTCACAATCAGGGTGATTGAGGCAGGCGAGATGCTACAAGATGAGATTGTCATCACAGTGGTTCGCCAGCCAGCAGATTCGAGACGTCTCCGGTTTCGGGTATTTCTTGGCGGCGCAGTGCGGTAGACAGCTACAGCAGAAGAGCCCGGGCAAACAAAGCTCATGGCGAGCCGTGATTATTCTGTTGCCATGCGACGCAACCACCGAGAGTCCGTTTTTTGAAGGCAGCTTTGCTCTGGCTTAATCATGGTCTGTCCTGCTGGGGGGCATTCATTTCCACAGCCAGGCAAGGCTGGTTTGACAGTGTCTTCTGCAGGAGATTTTCTGCTTTGCCCGCCAAGGGCAGAAAGCACCATCTCTGACTGACTCGTTCCCTCGTGGTCACAAGCCACGGCTGCTTGGTTTGCTTTCCCCCACCCCCAAGCCGGACCGACTGGCACATCAGATTCTCGCGAAGGCGGTGGATACCTCGCCTTGATGAAGTTTCCTGTTGCAAGATGAGCCGAGTTCTTCCAGGAATTCCGAAAAGGCCAACCCACTCCTGATTAATTTGCCCACTGGCTTGTGCACTGTGCCTGCTTCTGCTTTCAAGTCTGCTTTGCTTATAGATGGTGTCGAAGCCCTCACATTTCGCAGGGGCAGAGTGAAACACGCGACATTTTGGTTTCTGTACCGGGAGAGGGTCTTGAGTTGACGCTTAGGCCGGAGTTATCCACCGCCAATCCTGCCAAGGGGTTGGGTTTGTTTTTGTTCGGCGAACATGGGCTTCTCGCTTGCTCCTGTGGTGCTGTTGTCCATGGTCTGTACCAGTATTTTTTTCCTGCTTGGCAATTTTTTGTTGCAGGTACAGACAGAGCTTCCTGGGCAATTCTGGTTTTTTCTTGCTCCCTTGGCGGTTGGCATGTTCAGCCGCCACCGGCTTATCTGCAGTTTGTGCAGCTTGCTGGCAGGATTTTTGTGGGCACTGCTAGCGGCACAAAGTGCGTTGGATCACGTCTTGGCAACGGCCGATGAGCAGAGGGATTTGCAGGTCACCCTGAAAGTGGCAAGCATCCCGATCCAGAACGGCAAGCAGCTTCGCTTCAGCGCTCGCATTCTGTCTCCGTCTTCTTTGCCCGAATCCGTCAATCTTCGAATTTACAACCTTAAAAAGACTTACCCGGCGGGAAATTTGGTTCCAGGGGATGTCTTTGCCGGAGTCATACGCTTGAAAAGACCTGGCGGCTACAGCAATCCGGGAGGCTTTGACTACGAGGCACACCTGTTTGCCAAAGGGATCGGGGCGAGCGGTTATGTTCGCAGCTTGCGTTTGATCACACCGGCTGACCCGGTGCGGGATCCGGAAGCTTTGCGGTTCAAGATCTTTGAGAAGCTGGAAAGCCTTGTGCCGGAAGCGCAGAAAGGTCCGATTCTGGCGCTGACCTTTGGTGAGCGTGGCTACATGAGTGCTGAGCAATGGGAGCGTTTAAAGTTCAGTGGAACAACGCATCTGTTCGCCATTTCTGGTTTGCACATTTCGTTGATTTTTGGTCTGGTCTACGCCCTGCTGCTGTTTATCGGGTTGCGGTTCATCCCCAATCCACGGGAAATTTCCGTCAGGCCGGTCGCATTGCTACTGGCTTTGCTGGCTGCTTTTCTTTATTCCTGGCTGGCCGGATTTTCCATACCGACACAGCGTGCCTTGGTGATGTTGGCGTGTTTTGTGTTCTGCGCCCTGTGTTTCAGGAGAAGCATTTTGGGTAATGCGCTTTGTTTGGCTCTTTTCCTGGTCTTGGTGCTGGATCCTTTGAGCACTTTGTCGGCGACTTTCTGCCTTTCTTTTGGCGCGCTGGCAGCCACCTGTGCCTGGCTGAATGGTGTCCGTTATACAAACCGGGTGTGGCGTTGGGCAGGACTGCAGCTTTACCTGGCTTTGGCGCTAGCTCCGTTGACCCTGTATTTTTTCGCGCTCTTGGTGGTCGGTGCCCCGATTGTCAACGCATTTGCCATACCGTTCATGGGTTTTCTGGTGCTTCCCTGTGCCTTGCTTGCCTTGTTATGCGCCAGCTTCTGGCCCGCTGGAGGCAAGTTTTTCGCCGACCTTGCCGGACAGCTTCTGGAAGTCTTCTGGCAGCTTAGTGGATGGCTGATTGAAATTCCTGGTTTCTACTGGTTTCTTGAGCCACCGGTCTGGGCCTTGGCACTGATGATGGTGGCTTTTTTGACGCTTCCTTTCATTCGCACTCGATACGGATTTCTGTTCGTGGTGATTCTGTGTCTGGTGGCGTTTAACCGTTCCGAGAACCTTGCCATTCCCACGGGTTCGTTTCGTGCCTTGTTTTTTGATGTTGGGCAGGGTCTTTCCGTGCTCGTCAGCACCTCTAACCACCATGTTCTTTTTGACACAGGGGCAGGTCGTGAACCAGGGTTTTTTCCTATTTCGCATAGCTTGTTGCCGCATTTGAGACGCAACCGTATTGAACGACTGGACGTCTTGGTGATTTCACATGGTGACAATGACCATGCCGGTGGCTTGAGCAAGCTACAGGAAGCAAATATCGAGACAGTCAGCCGGTTTTCTTCCGACCCTGCTTTGCAGAAAAGAGGCTTTGAATCCTGCCACTCAGGCAAATTTTGGCAGGTTGACGGAGTCCGCTTCGTGTTTTTACATCCACCGCCTGAACAGTCTCGCTTTTTTGGCAACAACGCATCCTGCGTGTTACAGGTCAGCACACGGGAGAACTCGCTACTTTTGACAGGCGACATCGAAAGTTTGGCCGAAAAGTTCATGTTGAAAACCAAGGCGAAAAGGCTGGAAAGTTCGGTGTTGCTGATACCGCACCACGGTAGCCTGACTTCATCTGGCGAAAACTTTATCGCAGCGGTCGCTCCTTGTGCGGCGGTTGTGGCTGCCGGCCATAAAAATCGCTTTCGTTTCCCAAAAAAGAAAGTTCTGGAACGCTACGGGAAGCGAAATATTCCAGTGTTCAATACGGCTGATACCGGAGCTTTGGGTCTCTTCTTTCCAAGGGAAGGGGCTCTGGAAGTAAAGCTTATGCATCGTGCGGACTCGTCCAAATATTGGAAGCGAAAAAGTCGTTCCAGGGATTTGCCAAGGATTTTGGTTTGTAAAGCTGTGGAGCAGGCACCTTCAGCCAGCCACGCCTCAGCCGTGAACATCAGGCATGTCGCCAAAGGGCTTATACTTTAAGCCGTGCGCGTCCTGTGCAGCCAACATGGATCTTAAAAACACAAATACCACGATGAATGCTGGCTGGCCAGAGCTCGGCACGGATTGGGTGGTGGGTAAAAGGCTGCTTCGTTATACGCGGCTCCATCTCAGGCTGCTGCTGGTTGCCTTGGTGGGTTTGGCGTGCTACGCGGCAACCGACGCAGGTTTGGCAATGATCATCAAGCCTTTACTGGATGAAGGAATCTCTCTGGACGAGTCCGGTCAGAGCGTGGCCTGGATTCCGGGGGTGCTGTTGCTTCTTTTGCTCTTTCGTGGCGTTGGCGGGATCGCAGGGAATTATTACCTCGCGTCTGTCAGCCAACGCATCGTGCGCCAATTGCGCCTGGAAGCGTACGAGCATCTGCAAAATATGCCGGCGTCTTTTTTTGACAATATTCGCACGGGGCACTTGGTGAACAGGATTTCTGTGAATACGGATCACGCAGCGGGATTTGGGGCTTTGGCAATCGCTACGCTTAGTCGTGATTTGCTTTCCGTGTTGGGTCTGATTGTCTGGATGATGTATCTGAACTGGGAAATGACATTGATCTATCTTGTTTTTTCTCCATTTATGGTTCTGTTGAGCATAGTCGCTTTGAAAAATTTCCGGCGTGCTAACTTGAGAGCGCAGGAATCCTTGGGACTGCTCAACGACGATATCGGTCAATTGGTGAAAGACAATCAGGCGGTAAAGCTTTATGGCTCCAGTAATCTGGGGCTGGCAAATTTTATGAAAACGCTGGCTCAAAATTTTCATCTGAATATGCGTCTCGCGCTCTTTGACGCGACAAATGTGTCACTGGTTTCTCTGTTGGGGGGGTTGGGGTTGACACTGGTCATTTACGTGACCACGTCTACGACTTTGATTCAGGGGGTGACGGGCGGAGAACTCGCTTCTTTTCTGACCGCGGTTTTGCTGCTGATAAAACCGCTCCGGAGTCTTGCCAGGCTGAATGCTACTTTTTCGAGGAGCCTGGCTGCTGCCAGAAGTGTTTTTGAGATCTTGGACAGCCCGGTGGAACAGTGCCCGGGCGGCGATGAAAAGCTGAAGCTGGAGGGACGTATCAGTTTTTTGAATGTGTCCCTTTCATACAAGAAAAATACCCCGCCAGCCCTGCAAAATATCAATCTGGAAATTCGGGAAAAGTCACTGCTTGCCTTGGTCGGGAAGTCTGGCTCGGGAAAAAGTAGCCTGGCAAATCTGGTGCCAGCGCTGTATCGACCGACTCATGGACAGATATTGGTGGACGGGCGGGATATTTCCACTTTTCCACTTCGATCCATTCGCTCGTGTATTGCTTACGTGACCCAATCCCCGACACTGGCGCGTGATACTTTGGCGAATAACATCAGTTACGGTCTGGCAGTTTCGCGAGAAGAAATATACGCAGCGGCGAAAAAGGCGCACATCACGGAGTTTGTGGATACCCTGCCACAAGGTTTTGACACCGTATTGGGGAAAGAGGGTTGGCAACTTTCAGGTGGGCAGCGGCAGCGTGTGGTAATCGCGCGTGCACTGCTGAGGCGCGCAGCCATTCTGATCTTTGACGAAGCCACCTCGGCGCTGGATTCGATATCTGAGCACTACGTCAGGGAAACATTGGTGGAAGTGTCACAAAACTGTACGACCATTGTCATTTCGCATCGTTTTGATATGGCAGCCAGGGCCGATATGATTGTGGTTTTGGAAGGTGGAAAAATTGTTGAGCGAGGGACTCATTCGCAATTGCTGGGCGAGGGTGGAGCCTACAGTGAGCTGTATGCGGCGCGAAGCACAGAGGATGGTGTCGCCTGAATCGTGGACAGGTCACTCACGCAGAGGTTTCTAGAGTGGTTGTGGTATGGAGATTCTCCTCTCAGTGTGGTTTTCAGCCCGCTTTCTCGCTTATACAAATTCGGACTTTCATTCAAGGAACGCTTCGAAGTCAAGCCTGCTACGTTTCCAGTTCCCGTCGTGGTGGTTGGCAATCTTACGGTAGGAGGAACAGGGAAGACGCCCATGGCAATCTATCTTGCCCGTACTTTACGAGACAACGGCTTTCGGCCTGGTGTGATCAGTCGGGGCTATGGAGGAAGGGATTATAACAAAGCGCGCTTGGTTTCCAGCCATGACTTGGCTTCGGACTGCGGGGATGAGGCAGTGCTGCTTGCCACGGAGTCAGGTTGTCCGGTCGTCATTTGCCGCGATCGTTTACGTGCGGCTTGGCACTTATTCAAGAACAGCGGAGTGGATGTCGTGATATCCGACGACGGTCTTCAACGCCGCAAACTTCCCCGGCATATAGAGATTTTAATGGTTGACGGTGTGCGCGGTTTTGGCAATGGGCGCCTGTTGCCGGCAGGACCGCTCAGGGAGCCTTTAAGTAGAATAGGGACTGTGGATTTTACGGTGGTGAAAGGTGCAAGCTGGGAAAATTGCTACCGAATGGATTTGCAAATCACGGGTTTTGTAGAATTGAAAAGTGGGCGGGAATTAAAGCCCGATGCTTTTGAGGGACAGGAAATCTACGCTTGTGCAGCAATTGGCAACCCCGAAGTTTTTTTCAGCTCTCTTGCAGCACTGGGCGCCAAATGTAGACGGCACGCTTTTCCTGATCATCACCGTTTCAGGCAGAAAGACCTGGTTTTCAGCAAGGCTTTGGCCGTTGTGATGACGCAGAAAGATGCAATGAAATGCCAAGGCTTCTCAGGGAATCTCTGGTATGCAAAGGTAGAAATTGAGTTAAAACAAGATTTTAGGGATAAATTCTTAAGTCTTTTGAAAAGTTATATTCCCGGAGGTAGCGTTTGTGAATAAAAGATTACTGGACATCCTGGTCTGCCCCGTAACCAAGGGGCCCCTGCTATACGATGAGGAACGACAGGAATTGATTTCTTTGTCCGCACACCTTGCCTATCCGATACGAGACGATATCCCGGTCATGCTCGCAGAAGATGCGCGAAATATCAGCCTGGAAGAGCGTGATCGCTGGAGGCGGCGATTCAGATCTTCCCCTTGAGCCACACGGTTGCCAAGACCAGAACTTTTGTGCTTACTTGTCGGAGAAACTCTACGATTCATGGAACGTTAACTCAGGTCTGGATTGACAAAATACCATTATATACCAGTTAGTACTTCCTAAATGAAAGGTTTCTTGTAACTGGTGGGGGAGGCAAGTCATTAGCACCACTGACCCAAAGCTTTTGTTTCATGTCGTCATACCGGCGCGTCTGGATTCAACGCGCTTGCCAGGGAAAGTATTGCGTGACTTAGGGGGCAAGCCCATGATTTGGTACGGCTACCAGAACGCTTTGCGAAGCGGGGCAGAGGAGGTGATTGTGGCGACGGACAGTGAGGAAATTGCGGACTGCGTGAGCGATTTTGGCGGGCACTTTGTCATGACTGGCAGAGAGTGCAAATGTGGCACGGAACGGGTAGCCATCACTGCAAATTTGCGACATTGGAAGGATGAAGTCTGTGTCGTGAATCTGCAGGCAGATGAGCCCTTTCTGCCACCTGAACACATTGCGGCAGTAGCGGGTGAGATGCTAAGGACCCAAGCGGTGGCCACACTGGCAGTGAAAATTGAGAGCCAATTGAATGTGGGCGACAACGTTGTAAAGGTGGTTTGCGACCGACGCCAAAACGCCTTGTACTTTAGCCGCTCGCCAATTCCCTACAATCGCGAACCGGGTTTTTCCGGTCTGTGTCATTTGGGAATCTACGCTTATAGCTGCGCACTGTTAAGGCGCTACGCCACTTGGCCCGTTTCTCATCTGGAGGAGCGAGAAAGGCTGGAACAAATGAGAATCCTGGAAAATGGTGAAACCCTTCGTGTCCTTGTTGTAGAAAACACGTCAGTTCATGGCGTGGACACTTTGGTGGACTTGGAGGCGGCCCGGGATTTTTTGAAAATCGGTCGTTGAGGCTTGGCTGCTTTTCTTGCAGCCGCTTATGAGTGAATGGATTCATTTTCCGGTACCCGCTTTTTTTGCTTTGGTGGTCGGATTTTGTGGTTGAGTGCTGCGTACCATGGACGGTGAATGGGTATGGAGTGCCCAAGTGATGAAAAATCAAACTTTTAAAAGGTATTTTTTTTCCGAGTTGCTCAGCAATTTCCTGGCCATCTTGCTGGTTCTGTTCCTGATTATTGTGGGTCGTCAATTTGTGTACTTTCTGTCGGGTGTGGCGGAAGGGCACTACCCGCAGGACTTGCTTTTTCCTTTATTGTTTTTTGGCAGCTTTGAGGCTTTGCTGTTGGTGTTCCCTTTGGCCACAACTCTGGCCATCGTCCTGGTGCTGGGTCGCCTCTATCAGGATCATGAAATCTACGGATTCTTTAATGCCGGCATCGGCTATCAGGAAATTTACGTGACCTTGGCACGCTTCGTGATCCCTTTGGCGTTGCTGATTCTTTTCCTGTCATTCGAAATCATGCCGCGCTTCAGATTTCAGTACGAAGCACTCAAAGTGGAGGCCAGTGAACGTCTCGATTTTTCCGTTATCTCCCCAAGAGAATTTCACGCCCCTACGCCTGATTTGACCTTTTTTGCTCAGAAAAGAAAGGATTCTGGAGACGGATTTGAAAATATTTTTGTGTCCGAGAAAAACAACAGCTTTATAGTTGTTGAGACGGCTCGTCAGGGAACTTTTTCACGCGGTAAAAACCATGAAGGCGTGTTTCGCTTTCAGGACGGTGAGCGTTACGAGCAAAGCAAGAGTGGAGAGTTGACCAAGGTTTTGTATTACCGATCCCGGGAGTTGACTTTTCCGCAGCAAGAGATCACGGCAAGGTCTCGTGGCTCACGTACCTTGCTGCTTTCTGCGCTACTTGACGACAACAGCCCCTCAGCGGCGGCAGAACTGCAACGACGGTTTTCGCTCCCGCTTTTGGTACTCATTCTGGCTCTTCTGGTTGTACCTTTGTGTATCAGGCGTCCCCCTTCCAGCCAGTATGCCAACGTGTTGCCCGCTTTGCTGATTTACATGACATGCCTGGGAACAACCTTGATGGTACTCAAGTGGGTAGGGGAGGGGGTTCTGGCGGTTTCACCGGGGGTCTGGTTTTTGTACGCCGTTTTTCTTTTGGTGTCCTGGCTAGCGATGGTGGTGTCACCCATGCCTTGGTTCGGGTTGCGGTCACGGTCATGATGGTAAAAACGATAGACCGGTATTTTGGCAGAAGCCTGTTTCTGCTTTGCCTTTACGCATTGCTCGCTCTGGTTGGCCTGGATTTTTTGATTGACTTTGCCTCTGAGCAAGCTGAAAAATCCGCACATATCCCGTTGCTAACCGTTTTTTTGGATACGGTTTGGGGTCTTCCCGAAAAAGTATCTGTATATTTTCCTTTTGCAATCCTGGTGGGCTCGGTGCTGGCAGTTGGGCATCTCACTTCGCAATTGGAATTGGAGGCTGCTTTATTGTTGGGGTACTCCTATTCAAGAATGATCATTTTTTTCTTGCTCTTTGCCTTGCTGTCGTCTGTGCTCATGATGGCAGTCAATGAGCTGGCAGTTGCGTCTTCAGAGAGGCAGGAATATCCCGAAGACGATGAGCAGGGGTCTTCTGACCGCTGGTTTCGGGAAAGAAACCGAATGATTCATGTTGGGCAGATCGTGCGTGAAGCGGGCGAAACCGGCTATCGCGACGTCCGGATTTTTGAAATGAGTACGAAAGGGACGCTCGTAACCCTGATTGATGCCAAGTCAATGGTGGTTGACGAACAGGCATACCACTTTAAGGGGGTTCGCGTGACGCACTTCAAAAAGCCAAGACCGGATTTCTTTCAGGTCGAGGAATACACAGTGCCGCGCATGTTGCCAGCCGCAGGAAAAAGCCTGGAGGCGCCCCGACCCGAGCAGCTTGATATCGTGTCTCTGGCTCGCTACGTGAGCTTCCTGAAAATGAGCACGATGCGTTCAGACCTGTTTGAACTGGCGTTTTGGGAACGTTTTGCCAACCCGCTTTCCATCCCGATTATGCTGCTCTTGGCGTTGCCGTTCCTGTTTTTCAATTTGCACAAACGCTACAGTTCCGGTGCCCAGCTTTTGATGGCGATCATTCTGGGGGCTTCCTACTGGATAGCGAGCCAGGCAGTTGCCAACGCCGCCATCATTTGGGGGTTGCCTGCCGCGCTTGCCGCATTCGGCACTCACCTGTTGTGCTGCGCGGGTTTTGCACTGTATTTCCCGTTTTACTTCTTTAGGGCTCGGGACAGGGGAATGGCTTCGGATCTGGTTACTTGATCGGACTCATCGTGCAGGTCGCTCGGCGAGGATGGAACAAGGCACTGAAAAAGTCACCGTCAGGAAGCAAAACGAAAATCAGCAAGGCAGCTAGGATGACTCTGGGATCAGATAGCTTGAGCTGAAACTATCGTGCCAGGTCGCTCGGCGAGGATGGAACAAGGCACTGAAAAAGCCACCGCCAAGAAGCAACGTGGAAATGAGCGCTGCAGCACTCCTGGAGGCGGCATGAACCCAGTTAAAAGGTGCTCCGCCTGTTCGTACCAGCTTCATTTTCCAAGTCTTCATGCCTACTGTCTGGCCTCTGTGGATCCAAAACCATCCGTAGTACAGGAAAGTCAAGGCAAAGAGAGAAGCCCGGTAAAGCGGATACAGTTCCGAACCTTCCTGAACACCGGCAGCGGTCCAAAGCACGGTTGTCAGCAGCGCCAAAGCGAGGACGATGAGTATGTCGTAAATAATTGCCCCGAAGCGGCGAAGCAAGCTAACGCAAAGTGGTTTTTCAGTGGGTTCTGGCAATGGTAGAATGGTGCTATGGGAGCGTTCATTTATCATGACAGCAACAGATAATTTTGGCAAGGAGCTAACAGGTGGCAAAGCGTTTTCAGGCTTGTTCAGCGATTTTTCCGCCTCTTTGTTGCTCGAAAAAGGCGCAAGCTCACATACGCTTCTGGCGTACAAATCTGATATCAGACAGTTTGCCCGCTATTTGCAGAAGGAGGAGATCTGTTACTCATCCGTAAAACGTGAACAGGTTCAGGATTTTATTGCTGAACGGCTTGCCAAAGGCTATTCCCGTCGTTCCAACCAGCGCCTGGTCTCCGCGCTGAAATGCTTTTATTCCTACTTGCTTCGCCTGAAGGTTATGGAGTCCAACCCGCTGGCAGACTCTCCCCCTATGAAGTCGGCATTTTATTTGCCGCATGTTCCAGATATGGCGGACGTGGCTCGCATGCTGCAGGTCTGGGACGTAAATACAAAAATTGGTTTGCGTAACAAAGCATTGCTTGAGCTGCTGTATTCAACAGGGCTCAGAATCGGGGAAGCGGTATCCCTGGATCTTGCCAATGTGGCCGCCAACGCCGAATATTTACGAGTTATTGGCAAAAGGGACAAGGAAAGAATTGTTCCGATCGGTGAAGAAGCGCAATACTGGCTAGGTCGCTACTCGAAAGAGGCCAGACCTGGTTTGCTGCAAAACCGGACGTGTCGAAAATTTTTTGTGAACCAGCGCGGGGCAGGCCTGAGTCGGCACAGTGCTTGGCATATCGCGCGCCAGACAGCAATGAAAGCGAATTTTCACAGGCCATTTTCACCTCACTCACTGCGGCATGCTTTTGCCACGCATCTTTTGGATAATGGTGCAGACTTGAGAACCATCCAGCTGTTGTTAGGTCATGCTGATTTAAGTACGACTCAAATTTATACACACGTTGCGCAAAGCAGACTGAGGACTTTGCACAGCAACCACCACCCCAGGAGCTAGAAAATGAAATTTTTTTTTCTCACAGCGTTACTGCTCGCGATGTCTTTGGCTTTCGCAAAGGCAGAAGTCATCCCCGAAGGTCTCAAGAAGGGTTTGGACAGGGTTTTTCCAGGTCTAAAGGTAGATTCTGTCAGCAAGTCTCCTCTCCCGGGCATTTATGAGATCCTGATTGACAACCAAGTCTTTTATTTGACTGAAGACGGCAACCATTTGCTTTCCGGGAATGTCATTGACACCAAAACTGGCCGGAACCTGACCAAGGAGTCACGTGGCCGTGTCAACCATGACATTTTGGCCAACGCGGATATGAAACAAGTGATTAGTTTTTCCAAGCCGGGCTACCAACATACCGTCAACGTCTTCACGGACGTGGATTGCACGTATTGCCGACGTTTTCACAGAAACATGGCCGCCATGAACGATGCTGGCATCAAAGTGAATTATTTCTTTATGCCGAGAAGCCCGGGTTCCCGGGAAAAGGCTGTGAACGTGTGGTGCGCAAAGGATCGCAGGACGGCAATGAACAAAGCGAAAGCCGGGATGACCTTGGCCAGCAAAACCTGTTCCAATCCGGTTGGAACGCATCTGGATCTTGCGCGGCGTCTGGGGATTACCGGGACACCCGCCATTTTTCTGGATAGCGGGAGTTCACCGGGAGGCTATCTTGATCCGGACACACTGCTGAAGAAAATAAGAGAAGACGAAGCCAGGCATGCATCTTGAGTTCTGCGGCAGGGGTGCCGGGAACTGAAGTGCGCTGTAGCGGTTCCTCGCAGATCACATTGGGGTCGCCCACTTGATGGAAGCGGGGCAGAGAGGCGCCTGGATACAGGCAGACGAGTCTATTTGCGGTCAGGAGACTGGCTTTCCTCCTGAAAAGCGTAGTCGTGCAGGACGTTCCCATTCGTGAACAGCAACGAGGCTCGTACCACTTTATCAGGCCATAGCAGGCCACACCCGCGCCAGTAAGAAAACATTTTTTGGCGGTGACTTTCCACCGCTTCTGGCAAACTGTCGTTGCTGCTGGTTTTATAGTCCACCAGCCAGGCTTTTCCTGGGCTGACGCAAACCCGATCCAGGCGACCGAAAAACTGTTTTTCCTGATGGTGAAACAGCAACGGCATTTCGTCGTAGGCACGCGAGTAACACGCAGGGTCAAATAGCTCCCTGAATCTCGGATGGTGGTACGTCGTGCAGGCTTCGTTAAGCCAGGCACGCAGGTTTTCAGGTGTTTCCTGGAGCGTGGGGTATTCGCGAAGCAGCCTCTCGAACAGATCTTGCCCGCGACACGCTTTCTCTTCGCACAGCAACTCCAGAGCCCGGTGTATGGCCTTTCCCCTTAGCATGTCTTCCGGCTTTTGCTCCTCTTGTGTGCTTTCTGGCAGACGCAGTGATTTTGGCGTATTGGCAGACCCAAGGCGCCGGCTTTCAGCAGGGAATCCCTCAGTGCCGTGTTTTGGTATTTGCCTGTCCATGCGCTCCTGAATGACCGCCTCAACGGAGGGGCTGGTGCCCAGGATCAAATCTGTCGGCACTTCCTGTATGGGGTGGGTAGCGTGGGGAGCCAACAGAGAGTACCAGGAGCTTTTCGGCTTCTGACCTTGCTTTGCGGCGGGCTTTCTCTGTTCGGTTCCTGAAAAATAAAGGTATTGTCTGGCGCGCGTCAAAGCCACGTACAGCAAGTTCTTCTCTTCGCGTTTTTCGGCTTTTTCCCGTGACTCGCGCAAACTTTCTGCCAGAGCGACTGTTTCATGGGTGCTTGCGTTGAAAATAAAATGCGCAGGGTAAATATCATTTTCCTTGTAGGCGGTTAAAGCGCGATACGCCTGATGGGGACGAGATTGTGGTCCGCAGTCCACGAGGAAAACGACTGGGGCTTCCAGCCCCTTGGCTCCGTGTATCGTCATCAAACGCAGATGTTTTTCCAGATCCGGTGCATGAATGCTGACTGGATCAGGCAAGTGACTGCCCGTTTTGCTTTTACGCTCACGCAGGGCTTCGCAAAAGCCGGACACATCGCTGTAGCGCCCGTCTTGGTGCTCCAGCGCGAAATCCAGCAGCGTTTCGAATCGTTCATCAATCAAGGCGTGTTCCTGCGGGTGTGATACGTATTTGTAGGTCGCGCAGAAATCAAGTTCCGAATCGATGCCCATGAGCAAGTCATAAATCGGCTTCTTGTCGCGCATGGCCATCCAGCGGGTCAACTTCTCCACCAGGATTTGCGTGGATTCCTTTTTCTGTGAAAGCAAAGCCTTGAAGAGGCTTTTGCTTCTGGTCAGTTCGTAAAGCGCGGTGCTTGACAGTGCGAAAATAGGGGAGCGCAACACTTGAGCCAGAGCCTGGTTGTTTTCCTTGTCCGTCAGAAATTCCAGTAAAGCAAGAATGTCAGACGCTTCCAGGGAGTCGAAAACGGTTTCCTTTCCCGAAGAAATAAAAGGAATATTGCGCGACTGCAAAGCTGTTTCGAAGTCCTTGATGTGGGTTCTTTTGCGAAGCAGCACCAGGATGTCTTCGTGGCAAAGCAGCTTGGTGCTTCCGTCTTTTTCGTGAATGGTCTCTCTGCCAACAATGTGTTCAATGGTTTGTGCCACCAGCATTGCTTCCTTTTGTCTTGGGGTTTCCACGTTGGTGCCCGGAGGGTCTGACAAGATTCTCCGCCAAGGTTTTTCCTGGTTTTTGCGTGATGCCTCACACAGGGGCAAAGCCGTTACGAAACCCGGGGTCTGCAAATTACTTTTGTGACTTTCATAAGGGTATTCGTGTGCCATCGTTTCGCTTTGGAAAACACGGTTGACGAAATCCATGATGGTGGGGGATGAACGGTAGGAAAAATTCTGGCTAAAACACTTGCCGTTCATTTTCTCGCTGATCCATTGGCTGGCTGTTTTCAGCAATTCGGGGCGTGCTCCGCGGAAGCTGTAAATAGACTGTTTGACGTCGCCAACCAGCATGACGCTGCCGTGGTGCTGAGCCGCGATTTCTTCCAGAAAAGGGCACAGCAGAGCCCACTGCAATGGGTTTGTGTCCTGAAACTCATCCACCAGGATGTGAGAAATACGACTGCTCAGCATGGCCTGTATGTACTGGGCGTTGCTGGTTTGCGTCAGCAGTTGTGAGGCTCCCCATTCCAAGTCGTCAAAGTCTGCTGTGTCATGTTCCCGTTTCAGCGCCTGGTAAATTTCCACCAAACGGGAACCGAGCCGGTACCAGGCAATATTGCGTTCCCGAAAACGTTTCTCTTGAATCTTTACAAGCTGCTCTTCAAGCCAGGCGGTACATTTCCCATGCAACACTTCTACCTCGGTGCTTGCTTCAGAGCCCAGCGTTTTTTGCATTTTCAAGGTGACCTTTAATGGCTTGCAGCCCATTTTGGTGGCGTACGAAAAACAGCTGTACAGACGGTCAAAGTGTTCGGGCTGGTAGCCTGGAGCCAGCGTTTCAATCCGCTGCGCCCTTTGCACCAAATCTGTTTTCCCGGATAGTTTCAGTAATTTTGCGTACGCTGCGAATTCCTGTTCCCCCGTCTCGCTTAAAACCATTTCTGTATGGCTGTGCTCAGGCAATGATCGGGAAAGCTTTTCAATTGCAAAACGGCAGGGATCCACGTTTCCGGGTCTCACGCAAAATGCTTGCCAGTTGTTTCGCTGGTACAGGAAATCCAGCAATCCCTGCTGGGTGTTGTGCAGACTGCCGCACTGTCTGAACAGGGTGTCCATTTCGTGTTTCAAGGTGCTGTGTTCCTGTGCCACTTCCTGAAACAAAAGTTCCAAGGCCTTGCTGCGCATTTTCCTGTCGTTCTCCGCAAGGCTAAAGCCAATGGGAACGGTTCTGGCCTCCAAGGGAAACAGCGTCAACAATTCCCGACAGAAGGAGTGGAAAGTGACAATGCGAGGAGGTGTGTGGGCGTGCAGCACTGTTTCATACAGCTTCTGTGCTCGAGGCAGATCCGCAAGCTTTGACGCACCAATGGTTTTCATTTCTTCGAGCAAAGCTCTGTTTTCGAGGCGGCACCATTTTTCCAGCGTCTCATACAGGCGGTCACGCATTTCGTCCGCGGCTTTTTTGGTGAAGGTGACGGCAAGTATGGTTCCCGGTGTTTCGCCACTCAGCAGCAAACGCAACAAGCGTGCTGTGATAAGCCAAG
Source organism: Candidatus Oxydemutatoraceae bacterium (assembly GCA_965212025.1). Classification (GTDB taxonomy): domain Bacteria; phylum Pseudomonadota; class Gammaproteobacteria; order Poriferisulfidales; family Oxydemutatoraceae. Next base: position 1,851,363 of record OZ243039.1, on the reverse strand, counting down.
TTTTGCCTGTTCCTGCGGATGCGGAAACCACGCAATTGACTTTGGGGTCAGCTGCCGCAATAGCCGTCATGGTGTGCCATCTTTTTGTCGGGCATGGGGTGTTTCCTGCGGGTGCCGTCTGTGATGCCCGGCAGACGTGGGGCACAACTCATTCCGTCAGTCTACCCGAAGGTAGCGACAGGGGATGCCTTTTCTTTTCGTTTGACACCGGGCACCACTGATTGCCGGCACGTAAGCCTGTGTGGCGGACTTGGCGACTGACCGGCTGGGGATGAAGCGCCGTGACCCAACTTTGGTCGGCCGTCGTCTTGCGGATATCTCTTGCCCGCCCGTGTCGTGCCATAATGGCGAGCAAGCCAAGGTCACAACAGGAATGCAACAGAGCAGTTACGACGCGGAAGCCATTGAGGTTCTGGAGGGTCTTGATCCAGTCAGAAAACGCCCGGGAATGTTCACGGATACCGCGAGTCCGGATCATTTGGCGCGTGAAGTGATTGACAACAGCGTCGACGAAGCACTGGCTGGTCACGCCAGTGAAATTGATGTGTGTCTGCACGAGGATGGCTCTTTGAGCGTCACGGATAATGGGCGCGGTATGCCAGTCGATGAACATCCCGGCATGAAAAAGCCTGGCGTTGAAGTCATCTTGACGACTTTGCACGCCGGGGGAAAATTTTCTGACAAGCATTACCGCTTTGCAGGCGGGGTTCATGGTGTTGGGGTATCGGTCGTGAACGCCTTGTCCGAAGCTCTGACGGTGCATACCAGAAGAAAGCAGCACGAATTCACGATGAGCTTCAAGAATGGTCAGGTTGTTTCGCAACTGAAAAACACAGGTAAGACTCGGAAAAAAGGTTCCACGATTCGTTTTTGGCCGAACGGAAGCTATTTCGACAAACCTGCTTTCGACCGGGCGGCACTGGGGCATTTGTTGCGTGCCAAAGCGGTGCTGTGTACGGGCTTGACGACCTCACTGTACGTGGAAAGCGAAGGAAAGAAGATCTCATGGCACTACGAGTCAGGCATGGCTGACTATCTGGCAGAAGTTTCCCGGCAACGAAAATTATTGCTTGTTCATTCCTTCATCTCGGATATCGAACATGACGATGCTGCCTTTCATTGGTGCGTCAATTGGTATTCGGATGGGGCTTCCCTGGTCGAAAGCTACGTCAATCTCGTGAGAACAGAATTGGGTGGAAGCCATGTGGCGGGTATCCGTACCGGGCTAATTGAGGGTTTGCGGGAATTTATCAGTTACCACGAGTCTGTGGCATGCAATACCCGGCTGTTACCTGAGGATCTGTGGGGCAATGTGGCCTGCATCCTTTCCGTGAAATTGGAGAACCCTCGCTTTGCCGGGCAGGCGAAAGCGAGTTTTACGTCACCGACTTTCATGCGTCGGCTCAGCTCCTTGGTCAAGGATACTTTCAGCCTCTGGCTCGACCAACATCCTTCTGAGGGCAGGGCGATTGTCGAAGCCTCTGTCCACAACGCGATGACGCGCATTAAGCTGGCGGCTGAGAGGCAGGCGCGAAAGACCCTGTTGAACCGCAGGATGCTGCCGGCAAAACTTGCCGATTGCACTTCCACAGACCTTGCAGAAAACGAGTTGTTTATCGTCGAAGGAGACTCCGCCGGTGGTTCGGCGAAACAGGCTCGAGACCGACGTTATCAGGCAGTGATTCCTTTGCGGGGAAAAATCCTGAATACCTGGGAAAGTAGCTCCGAAGAGATTGTTCACTCGTCAGAAATACGGGATATTGCTGCTGTTTTGGGTCTGCATCCCAAGAAGAACAATTCCGAGGAAGACAGTCTTAAAGGTTTGCGTTACGGGAAAGTATGCGTGCTGGCGGATGCGGATTCCGACGGGATGCATATCGCCGTATTGCTGTGCGCCCTGTTTGTGCAATTTTTCAGAAGGTTGGTCACAAAAGGGCATGTGTACATCGCGATGCCACCGTTGTTTCGGATTGACGTGGGAATGCAGGTGCATTACGCGACCAATATTGAGGAGCAGATCCGCTTTTTGAATCAACTCAGCGAAAAAGACCGGAAACGGGCTCGGGTTTTACGTTTCAAGGGTCTTGGCGAAATGAACCCGGCGCAATTGCGCGAATCGACGATGGTTGGAAAGAACCGCCGCCTGCTTCGTTTGCAGTGCGATGAGCATGGTGAGACGATTTGTTCGGAGACTCGGGAATTTATGGACACCTTGCTTGCCAAGGGGAAAGCGGCTGAACGGCGCAGCTGGCTTGCACAAAAAGGATCCTGGCAAAGGACTTAGCAGAATATGGCAAACAAACTGTTTGATGAGAGCGTGATTGCCGTATTGTGGGACTTTGACCAAACGCTGATTCCGGGAAGCATGCAGAAGGTTCTGTTTGAGCGCTTTAATGTAGACGGCAACGAGTTTTGGGAGGAGGTAGGGCAAAAAAACGAAGAGGCACGGACGCAGTTACAGGCTCACCCTCAAGAAGCGCCACTCTTTTCTGAAAGCGTCAATTACCTGAACCACATTCTGGATTACACGCATGATGGGCGTTTTTTCGGGCTGAACAACGCCTTGTTGAGAGAATTGGGTGCCGGGCTGGAGTTCTTCAAGGGCATCCCGGACATTTTCGAACGGTTAAAAGGAATCGCAGAAAAATATTCTGACAAAAGTTTTCGGTGTCGCGTGGAACACTATGTCGTGAGCTGTGGGCTGCGGCAAATCATTCTGGGCAGCAAGATTGCGCGATATTTCGATGGAGTTTGGGGCTGTGAGTTTGAGGAAAAGAAAGAACACGGTAAAACCATTCTGTCCCGCATTCGTTATGTTCTTGATGACACGACAAAAACACGCGCGATTTTTGAAATCAACAAAGGCTCTAACTTTAACGGTGATATTGATTTGAACGCTTACTTGCCGCCGGAAAAGCGCCGCGTGCCAATTTCGCAAATGATTTACGTGGCAGACGGCTCCAGTGATGTGCCGGTTTTTTCGGTGATCAAATCAGGAGGAGGCAAGGGTTTGGTGGTCTATGCCGAAGACCGCCATGAAGAGGCCTATCAACTGAATCAGGAGGAAATGCGTGGAGATCACCATTCCCCGGCTGACTATTCCGAAGGCTCAGATGCGCGCCGATGGCTCGAAAGAACGGTTCATAGCATGCTCGGTCGCTTGCGGACACAGCGTTCCAGAAATGTCCAGGATCAGGTGGGCAAGGGCGCACCCTCGCACTGAGTTCCTTGCTCCTTCGCTCCAGAATATCAACCGCTTCCCTTTTCTGAACGGAAAAACACAGTCTTCTAACGCCTGCCTATGGCTTTCTCAAAACAAGGCGAACTGAACGGTCTTCCTCCTAAGGCTCCGCCTGCTGACCTTCCTGTGGCCGGGCAGAAAGGAGAAGTTCAGGCACAGTCCCCGGATAACGGTCTGCTCGAAAAGCGCCTGGTCGATTTTGTCGAAACAGCCTATCTGGATTACTCCATGTACGTGGTACTGGATCGGGCTTTGCCTTTTTTTGGTGACGGACTAAAGCCTGTGCAACGCAGGATTATTTATGCCATGACCGAGCTGGGGCTTTCGGCAAGCTCAAAGCCAAAAAAAGCGGCACGCACAGTGGGGGATGTCATTGGCAAATTTCATCCGCACGGTGATGCTTCCTGCTACGAGACCATGGTGTCGATGGCGCAACCTTTCACGATGAACCATCCTTTTTTGGTGGGGCAGGGGAATTGGGGTTCTGTTGATGATCCCAAGTCCTTTGCGGCCATGCGCTACACGGAAGCCAAGCTCTCCGCGTACGCAGACGTTCTGACTCGGGAACTGAGCCAGGGAACCGTGGATTTTCAGCAAAATTTTGACGGCACTTTGATGGAACCCCAAGTGCTTCCTGCCCGTTTGCCCAATCTTCTGCTAAACGGTGCGACCGGCATTGCCGTTGGCTTGTCTGCGGACATTCTTCCTCACAATCTGCGCGAAGTGGTAGCCGCTCTGATTTGCCTTTTGGATAACAAAAAAGCGACATTGGAAGATGTTCTTCAGAGTATCCAGGGACCAGATTTTCCTGGAGGCGGTGTCATCGTCAGCAAGCGGAAAGACTTGTTGGCCATGTACAGAACCGGCCAGGGGGTGGTGCGCCTGCGCGCCAGCTATGTCGTTGAGGACAAAAGGGTCGTCATAACCGCTTTGCCGTGGCAGGTTTCATCTACCCGCATTATTGACCAAATCTCACGCCAGGTACATGCTAAAAAATTACCTCATGTTAGTGATTTACGAGATGAATCAGATATTAATACTCCTGTTCGTCTGGTCATTGAAAGCAGCAGACGTGGCTTTGATCCTGAACCCTTGATTGCACACCTTTTGGCCACGACAGATCTCGAAAAAAGTTGCCGCTTCAAATTCAATGTCATCGACAAAGACGGACGCCCCGCGATGAAATCTTTGTTGGATTTTCTTCTGGAATGGCTGGAGTTCAGAAAGCAGACGATCCGCAGGCGCTTGCGTTGTCAGTTGGGCAAAACTGTAGAACGTCTTGAGCAAGTAGAAGGGCTGCTACTGGTTTTTGCCGACCTCGACAAAGTCATCAGCATCATTCGCAATTCAGACGATCCTGGTGCAGAGCTGCGGTCGGAATTTGGTCTCAATGAGCTACAGCTTGAAGCCGTTCTTGAACTGCGTTTGCGCAAACTGGCAAAACTCGAAGAAAACAAATTGCTGGGGGAACGGGTTGGCTTGCTGGATACAAAGAGAGACATCGATCGCTATTTGCGCTCCGAGAGGCGCCTGGTTTCGCTGCTGAAGAAAGAATTGAACGCAGATGCAATGGCTTTTGGGCATCCGCGTCGTAGCGAGCTGCAAGGAAGCCCTGCGGTGCAGGCTCGCCGCCACGCTCCGTTGCCGGTTGCTGCCGAGCCTGTAACGGTCGTGTTGTCGCAAAAGGGGTGGGTGCGGGTTGTGAAAGGCAGCGAAGTGAACCGTGCGAGTCTGCAATACCTGGAGGGAGACGCGTTCCTGGTTGAGGCGAAGGGGCTAAGCAATGGCCGTGCCCTGTTTTTTGACGTGGCTGGCTGGTGTTTCGGTCTGGGAATCAACGAACTTGCTGGCGGACGGAACAAGAACGAGCCTCTAAGTGCCAAACTGAAGCTGGAAAAGTCTCGGCAATTCACGAATGTGCTGCTACCCGGCGAAGACGCGCATATTCTGTGGGCAAACAGTCAGGGACAGGTGTTGAGAATGGCCGCAAAGTCCTTGCTTGCCAGGAAGATGGGGCGGCAGCTTTTAAGGGTTGAAGAAGGGCACAAGGCATTGCCTCCCGTCCTTCTGGGTTTTTCGGAGCCGGCTGAGGAATCTGAAAGCCTGCTTGTGGGGATTAGCAACGTTGGGCGCGTATGCGCAGTTGATGTTAGTGAGCTTCCTGTTCACCGCAGCGGCAAGGGAGTCAGGTTCATGAAGTTTCCAAGAGGTGAAATGCTGTCGAGAACGGAGAAATTGCTGCTGGTTGCGGTGGTGTTTCCGGGCGCAAAGATTGAGGTGACTGCCGTCACCCGCAGCCGACGCCTGTCTTTCTCTGAAATTGCTGCCAACTATAAGACAAGCCGTGGGTTACGTGGGTGCCTGCTGTCCAAATCATGGCGAAGCTTTCTTGGCAGAAACGCTGAATCTCTGTTGATAAAAACTCTGCTCCCCGGAAGCAAGGAAGAAAAAAAGTAGGAATATCAGTCTGTTACAGCGTGAAATTACGAATCAAATATAAGCAAAGAAGCAGGTGAGATGGCTCTCCTTGCACCCATGAATTTCGCAACCCATACGAGCCGAAGCCCCTCTTGCAGAAAGTTTTTATTTGTCATAATGCCCGATACCCATTGTTCGAACGATTTGGTGCTGGAGAGCTTGCGCCGGAGAACCCCGCGATGATTTTTCAATGATCACCTTTTGTCAGGAAAAGGATTCCGGTGTTGAAAAACACACTATGGCTTGCTCTGTCGGGAAAGCCAAAAGTGGATGTCAAACCAGGGTCAGCCTGACATTTTTTTTACGAGGCAAAACACATTGACGACATACAGTACCAGTGAATTCAAAAACGGGCTGAAAGTCTTACTAAACGGCGAACCCTGTGAAATGGTCGCGAGCGAGTTTGTCAAGCCAGGGAAAGGGCAGGCCTTCATGCGTGTACGCTTGAAAAATCTTTTGGATGGACGTGTCATTGAACGGACTTTCAAGTCCGGAGAAACCATCCCGGCAGCAGATGTAGTGGGGATACAGTTGCAGTATCTGTATTCAGATGACAACGTCTGGTTCTTCATGGACAGTTCCAATTTCGAGCAATACAGCGCGGGAGAGGAGGTGATGTCGCGATGTCGGGAATGGGTCCGGGAAAGCGATACCTGTTCTGCCCTCTTGCACAATGGCAGGCTGGTTTCCGTTGAGCCGCCCAATTTTGTGGAATTGAAAATCGCACACACTGTGCCTGGAACAAAAGGCGACACGGCTGTTGGGGGAACCAAGCCAGCTGAGCTTGAGACCGGGGTTGTGGTTAAAGTTCCGTTGTTTGTTTCAGAAGGTGAAAAAATACGTATTGACACGCGTACGGGGGAGTACGTATCGCGTGCCAAATCCTGAAGCCTTTTAGCACGCGAACAAATTTTCAGCTTCGGCTTTTTGTGGCTCCTGCCACCTGCCACCTGCCACCTGCTACCCCGTTACTTGCGCGATAGCCAGGGCAGTAGTAGAATAAAATCTATGCGTGTTTGAGATAAAACTGGGGGAAAAGTGAAATGCCTACGCTTTTAAATCGTGTCGGCTTTGTGGGTCGACAAGCACCCGAAGTGGGAGATGCAGCCCGCCAACAGCGGTTCAATTCAGGGGAATTGGAGTTGCGAGGGGTTGGCAGGGAAGGGCAAGTCTACGTGAGCAGGAAGTCAGGCTCCTTCGGCCGTTATGCCGTGGCGTTCATTAAGGACAGGTTTTTTAGCTTGGTGCGTGTGAAACGTTTTGCCGCAGGCGATCAAAAAGCGGAGGCATTGATCAGTTTTCGCGAGCAAATTAATGAGTTGAACGTCACAAAGCCTCGCCTGAAAGAAAAATATCTGCGTGAGCTGGATTTCAAATTTCACCATGGTTTGCCATTAAGAGCTTCTTACCACAGCAAGGCGGTACAGGAACTGTTCTCGGTTATTGACGCAGAAGCAGGGGGCGTTGGGGAAGGCAGAATTAACCCGCCTGAGTACAATGATGAGTTGGTAGAGACCCGGCAGAATGAAGCTGAAGGGGTTCCAAGTTACGCACGCGCGGTCGAGAACCCACCGCTAGACTTTGGTGATATTGGCACGGATATCCAAATTCATCCGGTTCCTTTTGACTTCGAACGAAATCCCCGGCCAATCGAGCAGTTTACGGTACCGGTACCTGTGCCTGTTGGTGGTCAGTCTCTCTTTGGATCTCCCGATGTTGTTCCACGGGCATCTGCCGACGAAGTGCCGGGTTACGACGATGCCGTGGGGCATGTAGAACACGCCATGGGCATCCAGCGGAGGGTGTATGACGAAACCCAACGAGTCCATATATGGGAACATATTGAGCACCTGCACCGGCCTCCGGAAAAACGGTATGCGACGGGAAGTTATTCGGGAGTCTTTGGCGAGCACGCGTCACGGTTTGACCAGGTGGCGGGGAGTGCCGAATACTTTTTCAGGCATTATTTGAAGCCAGCTCTTGAAGAAGCCGGCACGCTTCCTCAATTTCGCAGTGAATTTGAGCAGAATGCTTTTGCCAGTGAATGTCTCAAGTCGCATAAAAACAACTACATGGGCATGGTGGCGCAAAGACTTCAGAATCCGGAACCCCAGCAAAGCCCTCTGGGCTACGGGGACATCAGGGAATTTTTGGAAATGGACGTTTGTTCTGCTACGCTTGCCGGGGAGAGCGAGTCTTTGCCAGAAGCCGCCACCATGCGCCAGAAAATTTTTCAACCGCAAATGGAGCAGGTGCCTGCCATTGGGGTGGAGGAGGAGAACCGTGTCATCACGGAGCGTTTGCAACAAAAATTTGGGCTGACAACAGGAGAGATGCAGGCATACGACCGAGCTTGTGGGTTGGCCGCCGCAAGCAATGCCTACGTTCTAATGGCACATAGGGGGGGGGATACTAGGGTAACCAGCCAATGGTTCAGTAAAAATCCGCCAAGAATTGAAGACTTTAGAGAGGCTGCCCAGGAAGCAATAGAGTTTTCGGAGGCGGCAAGCCGAGCCAATGGCAAGGCAATAAATGGAAGCGACCTGGAAATGAAAATTTTCAAAACCTTGTGCGAGCAGTCGTGGAAGAACTATTCGGGACCTGGTGAAAACAAAGGGTTTATCGACGAACCCCCGTCTGAAGTCATGGTGGATATGGCGTTGAGGCAGGCCTGGAAGGAATGTTCATGCCTCGGCAAGCGACGTCTCACGGGGGAGAATCAACCCATAACAAACTACCTGAATATTTTTGGGAAAGACCAGGAACACGATTGCAGCGAAACTTTTACCAATTTATACAGAAATGCTCTGGCTGAAAAAGTACGTGATGTGAAGAAAGGGGACAAAAATTATGAATTGGAATGTTTGTTACGAGCCAGCGATTTGCTCGTAGAAATTGAAAAGGAAGTCGCTGGTCTGTCTTTGTGTGACCTAAGCTCTCCACCGGAATTAGGCTTGATAGAGCAAAGTTTTCTGGAGAACTTGTACAACCCTTTATGTCAAGAGATTGGAGGGGATCCTGCGAGGAACAGGTTGGGTTCAGTTAGTTCCTACTTAACAGACCTTGTGGGTAGGCTGGAAGTCTTGGGGGCTTATGAAATGGATATTGTCGCGAAAACCCCGGGGCTGGTTGATGATGTCCAGAATTCCCCGGTCATTTTGAGCAAAGTCTATGAAAAGGTACTGGCCAAGATGATTTTGCATGACCTTGGGCGTGGTGATGAGGCAAATAGTGACGCTTACCTGGAAGGTGTTTGCAACCGCGCCTGTGAGGAGTTACGCAATGGTGCCATACAGGATGTTTCTGCTGCAAATAATCAGGAACGGATATCAGCTCTTGAAGCGCTTGGAATAATGACAAACCCTAATGGTGGGGGAACAGAAGCGTTGCTCTATTTGCAGCATCTTTCAAAAGAGGTGATTCGTCTGGAGTTGCGAGATCGGGATTTGAATGATGGAGGTATGGGTGCGGTAAACGAGAAGATGTTGGACAACGTGAACATTATGCAACTTGAAGGAAGCGGTAAGTATATTGAAAACGTAATTAATCACTGGACAGCGAAGAAGACAGCAGTTGGGCAAACGGTGACCGCCGAAGCGTTGCAAATGCATATTTTTACAAAAATTAACGAACTGTGTTGGTGGCAGTGTCGGCGGCAAATGCATGACAGAACCGATGGCGAAACATTTGGTGGAGGTGGGTTGTCCATGAAAACCCGTAATTTGGCAATGCAGGCTACGGTTCACTCATACAAGTATTTGGCAAGGGAGGGAACCGACGCTTTAATAGCAAGGGGACCAACAAGCTTTTTTGCTTATGCAGTCACCGGTCACCCTTTCTCGGAGAATCAGAAAGCTTATGGAAAGTTGCGTTTCGCCAATGCTAACCAGATCCGAAAAGAGTGGCGTGAAGAAATGAACATTCCGTCAGTAGAAGATGATTTTCCTGCGTTCCGGACCCCTGCACAGAATCTGAAATTTCTTCTGGAAGGACGGGTCTTTCTCCGTGATTTGCTGGATAGGAATTTGGCGTTGCAGGCATAACCTACCTGATATCGCAACGTTTGCCCGGCAGAAAACAGGGTTCCCGGGTGTAATGGGCTTTCTTGGGCCCGTTATGGTTTCGGTATCCGGAACGAGCTTGAACGAGCTTGACCGGAACCGCTTGCAACATCCGGCAGTGGGCGGCGTTCTGCTTTTTTTACGAAACTATTCTTCAAAGAAAAAACTGGTTGAACTGCTGCAGGAAATGCGCGCGTGCCGCGCCGGTCTTGTGGTGGCTGTAGACCATGAAGGGGGCAGGGTACAGCGATTCAAAACAGGATTCACTCTTTTGCCGCCGATGGGCGAGGTCGGAGATCTTTACAGGAAAAGTGCTGATGAAGGAAAAAATATGGCGAAGAAATGTGGTGCCGTGCTTGCCAGAGAACTGTCTGAAGTTGGCATTGACTTCAGTTTTACACCGGTACTGGATTTGGCAACTTACGAGACCGGTGTCATTGGCGACCGTGCTTTTCACAGTGACCCGAAAGCAGTGGTCGAGCTGGGAGGAGCACTTCTTGAAGGATTACACGCAGAAAGCATGATTGGCGTTGGGAAGCATTTTCCCGGACATGGCTCAGTCGAGACGGATACGCATTTGCAGAAAGTTGTTGACCATAGGAGCTATCAGGATATTTGGAATCAAGACATGGTGCCTTTCGCGACATTGGCAGGCAGGCTTGACGCCATTATGGTTGCCCATGTTCGGTACAGCGCGGTGGACGACTGCCCTGCCAGCCTTTCCCATTTTTGGATCACTCAGAAATTGTGTTCTGAGTTGCGCTTTAGAGGGATTGTTTTTAGCGACGATCTTTCCATGCAAGCTGTGTCCCGGGCAAACACCGTGCCACTCAAGGAGGCTTTGGCGGCAGGATGTGATATGGCGATTATTTCCTCCCCCAAGCATGCTGATCTGGCCTTGCAGTCTTTGAGCAAAAACGAAATAGAGAGTTATGGGCAGAGGTTTGGCAGGAAGTGGGAACGAGTGGCCAGGCTGGCAACAGAGCCTTTGGTCTGATATTTGAGGAAGTTAAGGCAAGGAGTTTCTGGTTCCTGACCTGGCTACGTCTGCTTTCAGGAGGGGAGGGCAGTCGCTATTGGCGTGTCCCTGTTCCTTTCTTTAAAAGGTGGCTCGCAAGTATTGCCAAAGCCACGGTCGTCCCCACCACGACCAGCTTTGAAGTCGTTGGGTTGACGTCAGAGATGCCCAGCATGGCATGGCGAAATGCATTTATGACGTAGAGCATGGGATTAAAGTAAGCAATGTCCTGCCAGACATCCGGGAGCATCTGCACCGAAAAAAAGATCCCTCCCAGATACGTGAGTGGCGCGAGCAAGAAGGTTGGAATAATCGAAATATCGTCAAAACTGTCGGCGTAAAGCGCGTTGATGAATCCGGCAATGGAAAAAAGGACGGCAGTCAGAAACATGATGAACAAAGCTTCAAGTGGCGCGACAATCTGGAAACTGGTAAAAACCCCGGATATCAGCAAAACAATCATCCCCGCCATGACGCCCCGTACAACTCCCCCTGCTACATAGGCCGTGAGAATACTGAAATCTGACATGGGAGAGATGAGGACTTCTTCCAGATTACGCTGAAATTTCGCGCTGAACAGGGAGGAGGAAACATTCGAGTATGCGTTGATGATGACCACCATGATGATCAACCCGGGAACGATATAGCTTACGTAGGGATAACCGTCAATATCCCTTAGTTGAGAGCCGAGAAGCTCTCCAAAAATCATGAAATACAAAGTTGTGGTAATCGCGGGAGGAACCAGAGTTTGTGGCCAAATTCGAAAGAATCTCGCGATTTCCCGTCTCACCAGCGTTACGAAAGCCGTGAATGATTCCTTGAAAGGCATTCGGGATTTACCTGGGTTTCTTCTGAACCAGGCTTAGAAAAACTCTTTCCAGGCGGGTTGTCTCGTTTCGAACGCTCAATATTTCAATGCCCTGTTGCGCCAGTCCGGAAAAAACCTGATTCAAAGAGGTTCCTTTCTGGACTATGACTTCCAGCTCTGTCGCGCTCCGTAGCTGTATGTCTGCCATATCCAGGGTCGGTGCTGTTTTTAATTGCTGCGCTGTGTGCAGCAGCAGATATTCCGCTTCCAGTTTTCTCAGCAAGTCCTGCATGGAAGTGCTTTCCAGAATGCTGCCCTTGTTCAGTATGGCAATATTCCGGCACAGTTTTTCTGCTTCGTCCAGGTAATGGGTTGTTAAAATAATCGTAATGCCACTTTCATTCAGAGCCTGGATCAAATCCCAGATCATCAGTCTGATTTCCAGGTCAACTCCTGCAGTCGGTTCGTCCAGAATCAACAGACTAGGTCGGTGAGCCAGTGCTCGGGCTATCATCAATCTTCTTTTCATGCCTCCTGACAGCTTGCCAACGCGCTGATTTCTTTTCTCCCACAGACCGACCGATTGCAAGGCCTCTTCAGCTTGCTGAACGGCAATGCGATGAGGCAAGCCGTAAAAACCAGCCTGCATGGCAACGACATTGAGCGTTCCCTGAAATTGGTTGATGTTAAACTCCTGAGGAACGATGCCCAGTAACGACTTGGCTTTGGGGAAATCCTCATCAATGTCAAAACCCATGATTTTCACGCTTCCCTGGCTTTTTTTGACCAAGGAGGAAATGATGCCCATTAGCGTGGATTTTCCGGCACCATTAGGGCCGAGCAGAGCGAAAAAGTCGCCAGTCTCCACTGTGAAACTGACTTGGTCTAAAGCAGGTGGGTCATTTTGGTAGCTCTTGCACAGCCCGGATACTTCCAGTGCCAACGTCATAAGATCAGGAGCAGGTTTTTACGTTTTGCTTCATCACAAAGGTGATGGGTATTTGAGTCTTTTGTCGGCAGAGGATCCTGCGGTGGAAAAAATTGACCGGACATTTTGCGTCGCACCCATGGTTGGCTGGACCGATCGTCATTTCCTGTATCTGCTTCGGTTGCTCTCAAAAAAATGCATGTTGTATACGGAAATGGTGATGGCATCTGGTGTGTTTTACCGTGGCAGGAGTTTACAGAAAATTGACGGATCGCTCCTTCCGGTAGGCTTGCAGTTAGCGGGGAGTGACCCGAAGATACTGGCCTACTGCGGGCGACAGGGAGAAGACATGGGCTACTCGGAAATAAACCTCAATGTTGGGTGTCCAAGCCCAAAAGTGATGGCTTGTGGAGCAGGCGTCGCCATGATGCTCGAACCTGAGCGACTCGCTGATTGCTTTCATGAGATTCAAAAAAAGGTGACGGTTCCAGTAACGATAAAGTGTCGAATCGGGGTTGGTAACAACGCTGATTATGCATCACTCCATGATTTTGCATCCAGGCTGATTGCCAGTGGCTGCCGGTGTTTCATCATCCATGCCAGAAAAGCCATCCCGAGTTTCAAATCCACGAGAAAGAATCGAACCGTTCCTTCGCTGTCTTACCCTGACGTGTTCAGGTTGAAGCGTGACTTTCCGGAAATTGAAGTGATTCTGAATGGTGGTATTAAAACCGTTGAGAGGGGTCAGGAACTTTTACCTTTTGTCGATGGGGTGATGTCTGGTCGTTCGGTGTGCAGTCACCCACCCATGCTTGCGGATGTAGACCACTTGTTCTACGGCGCGCCGAAAAAGGCAGTCGTCGTATCAAAGGTTTTTAAAATGTATATTGATTATTTACTGGGAGCATCGTTCACTGAAAAAGAGTCCACGCGCCAGCTGCTGAAGCCTTTGCTGCTTTTACTGAAAGGCAGAAGAGGTGCCAAAGATTTGAGGCGGACGTGCGCTGAAGAAATGCCCGGAACAACTGACGCTGATGACTTCAAGTCTTTTCTGTCATGCGCGCTCTTGAGGGCTGAAGAAATAATGGAGGCAAGCTGATGAGACACTGGATACGTTATGAACACCAAAGGAAAACGGGCTTTGGGCGTCTGGAAGGGGAGTTCATTCGCCCTTGTGAGGGAACCGTTTTTGCCCCCAACCTCGTGGATTGCGAGCCGATTTTGCTGAGCGAAGTCAATCCCTTAATTCCGATTGTGCCGACAAAAATGATTGCGCTTTGGAACAATTATCGTGCATTGGCAAAAATAAAGAAGCTGTCACACCCCAAGACTCCCTTGTACATTATCAAGCCACCGAATTCCTATCTTGCGACCGGCCAAAGGATACGGAGACCGCCTGGTTATGAAGGAGACGTTTTTTTCGAAGGAGAGCTCGGAATTGTGATCGGTCGGCACGCTTCCCGTGTTCCAGTTTCGCAGGTCAAGGACTGCATCTTTGGCTATACCTGCATCAACGATGTCACCGCCTTTTCCTTGCTGAAAGAAGAGCAGGGTTTTGACCAGTGGACCCGGGCGAAAGGTTTCGACACTTTTGGCAGCTTCGGCCCCGTGATTGCACAAACAACATCAGTGAAGGGTTTACGCGTGGTGACACGCGTGAACGGAAAACAAGTACAAAACTACCCGGTTTCAGACATGATTTTGCCTCCGGAAGTTATCGTGAGCGAATTGTCCCATGACATGAGCCTGTGTCCCGGTGACGTGATTTGCGTAGGGACTTCTGTTGGGCTAGGGGCGATGCCGGATGGTTGTGAGGTAGAAGTCCGGATTAATGGCATTGGCAGCTTAAGAAATACCTTTTGAAATCTGCCTCATCCTCAATTTAACATAATATACATTATGCGAACTTTAAGATTGGCAGGTTTAGAACGGCAAAAACGCGGAAAAGTTTTGTTGACTGATGGATGCTGCGCGATTCGGAGTATCTGGCTCAACAAGCATGAGATACAAAAAAAAGTAAGACTTTCAAAGAGATGGTGCTGAAATATAAAATACAGCTATTGAATTGGCTCAAAACAGCAGGCTTGAATTGAGGCTTTACCCACTTTCGCGCCTTTCGCTGTTAAAATACAGCCAGAAACACCCTTTTTGAGGTTTTGCGCCTTGTCACGACTTAAAACAAGATATTAATTAAAAACCTTTATTACAATATGTTAGAAGACAAACAAGATAGATCAATTGAAGAAATACGAGCAGCGGAGTTCAGTGAAGACGGAGGAATTATTAACTGCAACCATGCCGCGATTGGTTCTTGGCCTAAACGTACCATTACGGCGGTGCAAAACATGGCTGCCCAAAATCAAGGTTCGGGCGTTGGTTCGAATCACTACCTTGAATGGGAAAAGAAGGTTGAGGAGCTACGCGGGCACATTCGCGAACTGATTAACGCGCGTTTCCTAAGCGAAATTGCCTTTCTGAAGAATACGTCCGAAGGATTATCAGTCGTAGCGGGTGGCGTGAACTGGCAAGCCGGAGACAACATTGTCTACGCTGCCCAGGAATTTCCATCCAATCGCTTTGTCTGGGACGCTGTTGGCCGTGATTTCGGGGTTGAGGTACGCGTTGCAAATTTGGCACCAGACAAGCTAAGTGGCGAAGCAGCTTTGATCCAGAAAATGGATCACCACACTCGCCTTGTGGCTGTCAGCTCCATCCAATACGCCAGTGGCTACCGTATGGACCTGAAACAACTAAAAGACGCTTGCCTGAACTATGGTGCCCTGCTAAGCGTTGACGCGATTCAAAGCGCCGGTGCGTCACCTATTGACGTGCAGGGATGCGGTGCTGACTTCGTCTGCGCCGGGAGCCACAAATGGTTGCTTGCCCCGGAGGGCACAGCTTTCTTCTATTGTTCAGCTGTGCACCTTGACTCTTTGAAATTGCACCAATATGGCTGGCGCATGCGTGATAATCCCATGCTCTTTGATGCTTTGGACTTGAAAGTGGCCGACAGCGGAAAACGCTTTGAATATGGAACCATGAACAATCTGGGACTGCTTGCTTTGGAAAAGAGCACAGGATTGTTGCTTGAAACCGGAATGGAACGCGTTTATGAAGCAGTTGAAAGCAATGTCTCCTATTTGATAGAGCATCTGGACAAAAAGAAGTTTTCCCTTCTAACGGATGAAAATCCGGATAAAAGAGGCGGCATTTTGTGTGTGTTGTCCCGTGATGGGTCGACTGAAAGGGTTTACTCCACTTTAATGCAAGAAAAAATCCGCTGCGTGATGCGAGCCGGATGCCTCCGTCTGTCGCCCCATTTCTACACACAAAAGTCTGAACTGGACAAGGTTGTCGCGATAGCGAACCGAGCATAAGGTCAGTTTGGTTTTCGCGTTTTTCGCGGTCAAATTCTCGGCATAACGCTCAGAAAAGGTCTTTTGAACTCCAGCAAAGCACTTTCCAGAAGCAGCATTGGGTTCAAACGGCTGGCACTTTCGATGCGCCTTAATTGGCTGTCATAAAGCTGGAAGAGCCGAAAAACCGCGTTGGCCTCGTGCCCATTGTTGGTAAACACCTCTCTGATTTTGTTTTGCACCATGATGAGTAGCCATTGCTGTAGCTCAGGGGCGGGCACCTCCTTGAAAGTCTTCAGGATGGCAGCCAGGCTCCTCTCCCCTTTCAGCCACTGAAGGAAACCCTCTTCAAAATCCATCATGCCCAAGCCCTTCTGCTGCTTTGCAAGCAGGATTTTCAGAGCCACTGTCGCCTTGTTTTCGCTGGCACGAAGGGCGACTTTTATCACCTCGACATTTTTCCGTGTTTGCGCCACAAGCCACTTTATGCTCTCTTCCGGAGTTGGACTCCAGAGCCGAACGAGTTGGCACCGACTTCGTATGGTGGCTGCCAAAGCAAAGGGACTGTGGCAGGAAAGCACCAGAAAACTGTTGGCGGGAGGCTCCTCCAGAACCTTCAACAAGCTGGCGGAGGCCGCTTTGTTCATTTTGTCAGCTGTAGAGAGCAACACAACTTTTACGGCTGACAGGCTGCCTCGGATCATCAGAAATTCCTTAATTTTCCGAACCTGCCCTACTTTGATTTCGGCGCTGTCGCCTGCCAGCGTTACAGGAAGAAAATCCGGGTGATTTTCATGATCCAGAAGCTCGCACGAGCGACATTGGTGGCAAGGCATGTCCTCTGTTCCATGACAAAGCAGCATTTTTGCAAGTGAGTCGCCGAAGCTGCTGACGCCTGTGCCGCTGGATCCATAAACCAGAGTGGCATGTGGAAACTGCCCCCTCAAAACACGTTTAACGAGGCTTTTCCATTGCCTGTCATGCCAAGGGTAATGAGACATCACTGACCGTCCTTTTTGAAAAAGCGGCTTTTTAAAATAGTGTGAATGTCGCGAGTCACTGTCACCTCTGTCTGCGCAGCGCTGACCACTTGCCAGTGTGCAGGGTTTCTCTTGGCGAGCACCAGATATTCAGCACGAATACGCTTTTGTAAGGCTATATTGTTTAGGTCAAAGCAATGCTGCTCACGCCTGTTGTTCACTGTGTTCGGGTCATGGCTGTCTTTTTCGGAAAGGAAGCAATGTTCTTGGATACGCTTTTGTGCTTCTTCCTCGTTCAAATCCAGCAAAATGACCAAACCTGGCATGCAGTTTTGGCAGATCCAGCGTGTCAGATAGTCAATGTCAAAATGATCCAGATGTGTGTCTGCCTGACCGCTGAGAGCTCCCTGGTAGGCGTAACTGGAATGGACAAAGCGATCGGATATGACCCAAAAGCCTTGCTCAAGTGCCGGCCTGAGCTGTGTCGCAATATGCTCGGCGCGTGCGGCAAAAAAAAGCAGCAGCAGGGTTTCAGGAGTCGTCCTGTCAAAGTCTTTCCGAGTCAGGAGTTGGCGTAACAGTTTTCCGCTTAGTGTTTTTTCCGAAGGTTCCCGAGTGGTGACAACTTCTTGTTGGTGATCTTCCAGAAACTCTTTTATTTTATGAATCTGTGTGCTCTTTCCAGAGCCGTCAATCCCTTCCAAAGCTATAAAGCGGCTACCCTGATAGCAGGCATTTGATTGATGGGCTCTGTGGTTTTCCGGCTTATCCATTATTTCCAATAGGCATTCACATTTTTTCGATGTTCTTCGTAGCTTTCTGAAAAGCTGTGCTTGCCTCCGCCTTTGGCAACAAAGAAAAGATAGTCATTTTTTGCCGGATGTAGCACTGCCTTGATAGAAGCCATGCTTGGTGACGCTATGGGAGTGGGCGGCAGACCATAATTCCGGTACGTGTTATATGGGGTTTTTTTACGCAAATGCGATCGCTTCAGCCTGCCCTTAAAGTTTACCCCCAGACCATATATCACGGTGGGGTCTGCCTGTAAGCGCATGCCTATTTCCAGTCTTTTGAGAAACACGCCTGCGATCAGCGCTCTCTCGTCGTCAAACAGGGCTTCTTTTTCGATAATGGACGCCATAATGAGTGCCTCGTAAGCGTTTTTCAGCGGCAGGTCTTCGTCACGCTGTTCCCACTCCCGAGACAGGACACTTTGCATTTTTTTGTGAGCCAATCGCAATACATCCAAGCTCTTCGTGCCTTTCACGAAAAAATAAGTGTCAGGCAAAAACATGCCTTCGAGTGAGTCTTTCTGTATGTTCAGAAAGGACGCGACCCGGGTTGTGCGTAAATCACCGGGCACCAGACTCTGCTTGGCTTCCTGCATGGCGTCAATGATGTGCGCGTAGGTCTTGCCGGGAACCAGGACAAATTTGTGCAAGCGGACGCCACCTGTCAACAGTTTTTGTAGTACAGCACTACGTGTCACACCCGTCTCAAGCTGATATTCTCCAGCCATGACCCGCTGTCCGGCGCCAGTCAGGGTGGCATAAGCCAGCCAATACAATTGATGCTTTACCGGCAACTGAGGTTCCAAAGTTGCCAGTATGGTTCTGAACCCCTGCCCTGGTTCTATTATTACAGTACGTGTTTCCTGGGTAATGGGTTGCTTGTGAAAAAACTTTATAAAATCTGCTGCAACGCCAAGGCAGAGCAGTAAAACGAGCAGCGAAAGAATTCCCCAAAAATAATTTCCCCTGCCGGTCATTGGCGATTGTCCACCATCTCTTGTATTTTCCTGAATGCCGCCGGGAACTGCCATTCACGCCCGCCCAATTTTTTGACAGGCCAAAGACCGATAATGGCGTTACACACGAAAACGCAATCGCTTTTCAAAAAGTCCTCAAGCACGAGTTTTGTTTCGCTGGCATCCAAATCCATACTGGCAGCGTTTTCCAGCAGGTAGCGGCGTAACACACCCAAAATGCCGCAACGGTCAATCCGCGGCGTAAGCAGTTGTTTGTTGCGCAAAAGAAACACATTGCTCATGGTGCCTTCCACGACAAAGCCGTCAGTATCCAGCATCAGTCCTTCCTGATATTCTGACCCCCACTCGGCGCGAGCCATGACTTGTTCAAGCCGCCCCAGATGTTTGATTCCAAGCAAGGGCTTGGCAACATCCATCAGCTTTTGCCGGCAGACACAAAGCGTGATGCCTTGGTCGCGATTCTGATTGTTCGCAGACAGGGGTTCGAGTCGCAGCATTCTATTTGCTTCTACGTGGTCTTCCGGGCGGTATCCTCGTCTGTGCCCTCCCCTGCTGACGACGATCTTCAGCACCGCGTCCTGGTGAGTTCTTTTGCACAACTCGTCTGCTTCTTCGTCCAGTTCTTGCTGGCACGAGAAGTGGATGCCGAGCGCACGACAAGCGTTGGACAATCTTTCCTTGTGCAATTGCCAGAGACGAAGCCGCCCATTGCGCACGAAAACAGTTTCAAAAATCCCGTCCCCATAATTGAAGCCTCTGTCTTTGATGTTGACGTAATCGCTGCTTCGTCCATTCACCAAGGTGTGGGTTGCTTGCTGTTGGGTTTCGGATTCTGAGGGTGTCCGGGGCTTCAAGGCTTTTCCCTGCACAAGAAAGACAAAAAGGAATTTAGTGCTTAAAGGCGACCAAAAGCCAGGGTGACGTTACTACCGCCAAAGCCAAAAGAGTTTGAAAGTACAACGTTGACTTTGGCTTCACGCGCCGTATGTGGGACGTAATCCAAGTCGCAGTCCTCACTGGGTTCGTCAATGTTGATCGTTGGTGGGACTACCTGATCACGCAATGACAGAGCGGAAAAGGCCGCCTCCACTCCTCCAGCTGCTCCCAGCAAGTGGCCCGTCATTGATTTGGAGGAGCTGACCATCAGCTGATGGGCGTGAGAGCCAAAAGCACGTTTAATGGCGTGTGTTTCTGCCAGATCTCCGGCCGGAGTTGAGGTGCCATGCGCATTGATATAGTCGATGCGTTCCGGCGCAAGTTCGGCATCCACCAAAGTGTTTGATATACATTCGGCTGCTCCCGCACCATTTTTCGATGGCTGTGTGATGTGAAAGGCGTCGCAGTTGTGCCCGTAACCCAGCAGCTCGCAATAAATGTCCGCGCCGCGTCGGTGCGCCCGGTCGTACTCTTCAAGCACGAGGACACCCGCCCCGCTTGACAGGACGAAACCGTCACGCCCCTTGTCCCAAGGACGGCTGGCACGCTCGGGTTCGTGGTTGTAAGCCGTGCTGAGAGCTCTTGCCGAACAGAAGCCTCCCACGGCCATTGGGCAACACACCATTTCGGAACCACCGGCAAACATGATGTCCGCGTCTCCCAAGGCAATCTTTCTGGCCGCGTCTCCGATATTGTGTGCCCCTGTAGCACAGGCGGACACTACAGAATAACTGGGACCCTTTGCTCCGATGTGAATGGAAATGTTTCCCGCCAGCATGTTTATGATGTTACTGGGCACAAAAAAGGGGGAAATTCTCTTCGAGCCTTTATCGAGATATTTTTTGTGAGCCATCTCGATTTCTGGCAGCCCTCCCATCCCGGAACCAACCATGACGCCGACACGGGAGGGATTCTCTTTGACCATTTCCAGCCCTGAATCGTTCAAAGCGTCAACCGCTGCTCCAATGCCGTACACGATGAACAGGCTGACCTTTCTTTGTTCCCGAGGATGCAAGTAAGCATCGGGAACAAAGTCACTGACCGAGCCCGTAATCTTGGAGGAAAACTCTTTGCTGTCGAATTCCGTGATTGGGCGGATTCCGCTTTTACCGGACACAATGGCATTCCAGGCTTTTTCAACTGTTGACCCAACAGGACTCACCACTCCGAGTCCTGTTATGACTACCCTTCTTCCCTTCAAGTTATGTCAGGCAGTGTCAGGCAGTTTTATTTTTGACCTTGCTTTTTATGTGGGAGGTCATGTCATGAACCGTTCTGATTTTTTCCACTTCCTCATCCGGTATTTCCAATTCAAATTCTTCTTCAATAGCCATCACAAGCTCGACGATATCCAGAGAATCAACATCCAAGTCATCGACAAAGGAAGCATTGTCCGTGACCTGCTCCTCTTCAAGGCTCAGTTGCGAAGTAATGATTCTCTTTACTTTTTTGGACACCTCATCTTGCTCACCCGCACTGCCCATTTCTTCCACGTCTTTACTTTCGTCAGCGTTGTCAGAACGGGACTCGTTTTCTGCCTCAGTTATTACCATCAAAGTTGCACTCCTGCATATTAAAACCTTCGTACCAAAAAGAACGAAGTCAAGCGGGCAGTCCAGCGTTTCAAACGCTGACCCTGCTTTGATTGTCCCCAGGTGTCAATCCCGGGAACCCCAATGATTATATTGCAGTCTGTCTGCAAAAGAGTTTTGGTCATTCGCCTGGATCCGTAGCTGTTTTGTGGGTTCCGTGAATGGCCTACGCCATGTACAAACCACCGTTAATATTGATGGTTTCTCCAGTGATGTAACCGCTCTCTTCGGAAGCCAGGAAAAGAACGGTCGCAGCGACTTCTTCCGGTTTTCCGAACCTGCCAGCAGGGATTCGTGGCAAAATCCTTGCGGGATCTACTTTACTGGTCATATCTGTTTGGAAAAATCCAGGTGCTACGCAGTTCACGGTAACTCCTTTTGCAGCCACTTCCTGTGCCAGGCTTTTGCTGAAGCCAAACAAGCCTGCTTTGCTCGCTGCGTAATTGCACTGTCCGGGATTACCGCTCAGCCCAACCACGGAGCTAATGTTGACGATTCTACCCCATTTTTTTCTGAGCATGGATCGCAGCATTTTCTTGCACAGGGAGTAAACAGAGCTCAAGTTGACCGCCAGAACCTGATCCCAGTTTTCCTTTTTCATTCTCAGCAAGAGAGCGTCAGAGGTGATTCCCGCATTGTTCACCAGAATGTCAGGTTCCCTGCCCTGCTCTGCCAAGGCGTGAAACAGAGCTTCAAGTGAATTCCTCTCGCCAAGTTTGAGAGAATGTCCGCCGCATTGCGGTTGGATGGCGCGTAATTCATCGGCAAGCAAGTTGGCTTTCTCATTAGTGGTTGCAGTTCCATAGACCGCTACGCCAGCCCGCGCCAACGCTCTCGCAATGGCTTTCCCAATGCCGCGCGAAGCACCGGTGACCAATGCTGTGCGGTTGTTAAATGTCAGCATTTTTACAGTTCTTCTGATTCCAGGATCTTTTTGAGGTTCTCAGGGGTCTCCATGCTTTGCGCATAGAGGGTTTTGTCGATGCGCCGAACCAGACCACTCAGCACGCGCCCCGGCCCCATTTCCACAAAGCGATCCACTCCTGAATCAGAAATTACCTTTATAGATTGGTGCCATAGAACAGGTTTCCTAATTTGACTTTTAAGAGATAAGGCGATTTTGCGCTTTGAAGTGACCACTTCTCCCGTCGCGTTCTGGATGACCGGGATTTTTGGATCATGGAATTTAACTTTTGACAGGTATCTGGAGAACTTGGTTGAAGTACTTTTCATCAGGGAGGTATGTGAGGGCACGCTAACCGGCAAGGGCACAACTTTTACTCCCTCGCGTTCTTTGATCAGTACTGAAAATTCATCAACCAGCTCTTTGTCGCCGGCAACCACCGTTTGTTTATGGGAGTTGTAGTTGGCCGGTTCCACTGTTCCCGATTTGCGTCTGCTGATGTCTCTGCACATCTGCTCCACGTGGTTTCTCCCAATGCCGATAACAGCTGCCATGGAAGATTTGCCGATCGGCACAGCCCTTTGCATCAACTCTGCACGGTGACGAACCATCAGCACCGCATCGTCGAAATCCAAAGCACCCGAACAGGTGAGAGCCGAGTACTCGCCAAGACTATGCCCGGCCATAACGGCAGGCCTGAGATCCGTAACCCGGCACCAGACTTGCCAGAGCGCGTAGCTCGCCGCCAGTAAAATTGGCTGGGTGTTGACTGTCAGGTTTAGATTCTCTTCTGTCCCCTTCGTTACCATGTCGAACAGGTTCACGGACAACAGTTCAGAAGCTCTTTCAAAAGTTTGCTTGATTTCCGGGTATTTCTTGACATAACCGCTAAGCATGCCAATTTTTTGCGACCCCTGACCTGGAAAAATTGCTGCAAAAACCACTATTTATTACCCTCGAAGATGAGCCAACTGTAGTAAAAAAAGACAAAACCCAAGAGATCGGCAAAGCCGACACCACCTGCAATCAGGCATCCTGGTTAATGCCACTTTAAATCGTCCCGCAGAGTGAAAGGAACCCTGACAAGACACCTGAGTGTAGCACAGGTGTGGTGCGATTAATGCATCCGTGTGGCAAGGAGCTGGCAGTGGATGCCCTCATCGGCAGCACCTTGTTATTCTGACAGCTTGGTTGATAATGGCGAAGTTATCTTTTTCATGAAATAGACTGTGGTAAAAAATGGAAGTTTTGAACTGGAAGGTGTCGTTACAGATGTCTTGCCGAATGCTACGTTCCGCGTAAAGCTTGATAATGGGCACGTTTTGACCGCACATATTTCAGGACGCATGCGCAAACACTACATACGGGTTTTGCGCGGCGATAAAGTTACGGTAGAGGTAACCCCTTACGACTTGACCCGAGGCAGGGTCATATACCGTGCCCGCTGAAGTTTGCGCGGCGGCAAAGTTACGGTTAGAGCTAAGCCCTTAGGACTTGAGTCGAGGCAGAGGCCAGGTCGTGCCGCGACCGTGCGGCTCCGTTGAGTTAGCCCTGTTTGCGGGGAGTCGTGATCATTTTCAGACCCTTCCCGGGCGACACAACTCTGAACCTCGCCTTACCCCCCTTTGTCAGCTTCCCGAACAGTATCTCATCCAGCAGGGGGTTCCTTAGCTCGCTGTTGACCAGGCGCTCCATGGGTCGTGCGCCCATCGTTGCGTCAAAGCCCTTTTTCGCGAGCCATTCGCGAGCACCGCTACTCAGTTCAAGTTGCACACGTTTTTGTTCAAGCTGCTTCTGTAAGCGAGAGACAAATTTGTCAACAATCAAGAGTACCGCTTCGTGCTCAAGGAAATTGAAATGAACGATTGCGTCGAGTCGGTTACGAAATTCAGGTAAAAACATGCGTTTGATTTCCGCATCAGAGTCACTCTTGTCTCTCTTTCCGGCAAAGCCCATTTGTTTCTCGCTTAGCCTGTACGCACCAGTGTTCGTGGTCATGATGATCAGTACATTGGAAAAATTAACTTTCCGTCCGTTTGTGTCAGTCAACTCCGCATGATCCATGACTTGCAAAAGCACGTTGAAAACATCCGGGTGCGCTTTTTCAATTTCATCAAAAAGCACGACGGAGTGCGGGTTTCTCAAGACTTTGTCCGTTAGCAGTCCGCCTTGATCAAAACCCACGTAGCCAGGTGGCGAGCCGATGAGCCTGGATACGGTATGGCGTTCCATGTATTCCGACATATCGAAGCGCACCAAAGGAACCCCTGTCAAAGCAGAGACTTGTTTGGCGACTTC
This sequence comes from Candidatus Oxydemutatoraceae bacterium, assembly GCA_965212025.1. Classification (GTDB taxonomy): domain Bacteria; phylum Pseudomonadota; class Gammaproteobacteria; order Poriferisulfidales; family Oxydemutatoraceae. Next base: position 1,826,995 of record OZ243039.1, on the reverse strand, counting down.
TGTTTTCCCCACCCCGGTCGGTCCGGCAAAAAGGAAGCTCCCGACCGGTTTATTTAGTTCCTTCAGGCCTGCACGTGCCGCCTTGACCGCCCGCACCATGAGGGAAATGGCGTGTTGCTGGCCGAATACAACGAGGTTTAAATCTCGCTCAAGGGTACTGATTGCCTGACTCTCACCGCTGCTAATATGCCGCGCCGGGATGCGGGCGATACGAGAAACCACGCGCTCCACGTCTCTTATGCTGACCCGGCAAGGGGACTCCGGGCTTGGGGCTCTTTTCAAGTGCAAATAGGCACCGACTTCATCAATGATATCAATCGCCTTGTCCGGGAAAGCTCGGTCTTCAATGTGGTTTCCCCCCAACTCGACGGTCGATTGCAAGACCTTTCTGGAAAAGCGCACCGAATGAAATTCCTCGTATTCTTTTCGCAGCCCCAGCAAAATTTTCAGCGTGTCTTCACGAGAGGGTTCTTCGATTTCGATTTTTTGAAATCGGCGAACCAATCCTTGGTCTTTTTCCATGAAAGCACGGTATTCACGGTGTGTGGTCGCGCCGATACATTTAAGCTGCCCCGACGCCAGCAGAGGTTTGATTAAATTAGACGCGTCTACCGAATTGCCGGAAGTTGCGCCGGCACCGACCAACATGTGGATTTCATCGATAAAAAGAATGGCATTTTTGTCTTCGGTCAGGCGTCTTAACAGTTTTTTGAAGCGATTTTCAAAGTCCCCGCGATATTTGGTGCCGGCAAGGATTGCCCCGAAGTCCAAAGCGTACAAGCATTTGTCTCGCATGGTCTTGTGCACATCATTTTGGACAATCAGCCGTGCAATTCCTTCGGCTATGGCGGTCTTCCCAACCCCTGAGGATCCCACCAACAAAGGGTTGTTTTTTCTTCTTCTGCACAGCACTTGAATCACACGCTCCAACTCAAGTTCTCTGCCAATCAAGGGGTCTATGAGCCCGTTTTTTGCTTTCTCATTCAAGTTGACGGCAAAATCATCCAGTGCTTTTCTGCCAGTGCTTTCGCTTTGGGAATCGCTTTCCTCTTCATCTTCCTTACCATCAGGATCCAATACTTCACTATTCCTGATGCCATGGGAAAGGTGGTTCACCACGTCCAACCGCTCAATATCCTGACATTCAAGCAAATAATTCGCGTAAGTGTCATGCTCTGAGAAGATTGCGACCAGGACGTTCGCGCCTGCGATTTGGGGGTCTTCCTCTTCTGGTCTCGATGACTGTACGTGGGTCACAGCCCTTTGCAGAGTGCGTTTGAAAGCGACCGTGACTTTGGGAGAATGGTCGCCGTTTCCTTGAACGGTGGGGGCGTGTTCGGAAATATACTTGCGTAGCTGACTCTGCAGCAATTTTACATCTGCGTCACAGGCGGAAAGAATCTCGAGCACGCTGGCATTTGATAGCAGCGCTATCAGCAAGTGCTCAATCGTAACAAACTCATGGTTGGACTCCTTCGCCAAGCTGTAAGCCAGATGCAAGCTTTTTTCGAGTTTCTGATCAAACATGGCTTAGTCTGGCTCAATTATACAGAGCAAGGGCTGCTTCCGAGACCTGGAAAAGCTGTTGATTTCAAGCATTTTGGTTTCTGCCACCTCTCTCGTGTACATGCCACAGACCGCTCTCCCCGTTTTGTGCACCTTCAGCATAAGAGTCGTGGCACGCGTGAGATCCATCTGAAAGAAGGCCTGCAAAATGCCCACCACAAATTCCATAGGCGTGTAGTCATCGTTTAACAGGATGACTTTATAAAGCAGTGGCTTTTTCGGTCGGGTTTTGGTTGCAGAAGGGCTGAGTCGTTCAGAAAGCCCGGTCAGATCGTTCGACACAGGCACTGTTGCGGCTTCCCTCTCCTAATACAGACGAACCGTCCGATATTGAGGTGCAAATGCATCTTCATGCCTCATCGAGATCACCTATGAGCTTCCCCAAAGTCCCTACCCGACTGAGTCTGCGCAATGCTTTCGCTTCAATTTGTCGTATCCTCTCGCGGGTAACATCAAACTGTTGACCCACTTCTTCCAGAGTATGGTCGCCGTGCATTTCTATGCCAAAGCGCATGCGTAGTACCTTTGCTTCCCGTAGGGTCAACTGGGAGTTCAGGAATTTCTGCACGGTTTCCTTCAAGTTGGATTCAGAAGCTTCCTTTTCGGGGGAAGCGACGGTTTTGTCTTCCACAAAGTCGCCGCGTCGTGCTTCTTCCTCTTCTCCAACCGGTGCATCCAGGGAACACGGCTCCATCGCCACCTTGATGACTCTGCGAACCTTGGACTGGGAAATATCCATGCTCCCGGCAATTTCACTAATGGTGGGTTCGCGCCCCAGCTCCTGCACCAATTGCGCGGTCGCTTTGTTCAGCTTTGTAATGGTTTCTATCATGTGAACAGGAACCCGTATGGTTCTTTCCTGGTCAGCAATCGAGCGTGTAATGGCTTGACGTATCCACCAAGTTGCGTAAGTGGAAAACTTGTACCCCCGACGGTATTCAAATTTGTCCACAGCCTTCATGAGGCCAATATTGCCTTCCTGTATCAAATCCAGGAACTGCAAGCCACGCTTGCTACGGTTCATATATTTTTTGGCAATGGAAATTACCAGGCGCAAGTTTGCCTCGACCATTTCTTTTTTCGCACGCGACGCTTGCCTCTCACCCTGTGAAGCTTCCTTGCCAATTTCTTCTATTTCGCCAATTCGAAGGTGTGTCTCCTTTTCAATAGCCGCCAGCTTTTTCTGACTCTGTCTCAACTCTGCCTCATACTTCCGCACGGTGTTGCTATAAGGCTCGTTGCCTTTCAATTGCCTGCCCAACCACGCGGAATCAGTTTCCCTGCCCAAGTATTTTCTCAGAAACTCTTTACGAATCAGCCCTCCTTGATCCACAAAAATTTCCTTGACGACTCGTTTGTGCTTTCTGATTTCCAGCAGCACCTCGCGCAGGTTTTTGTACAGTTTGTTGATCATGATTGGTGCCAGTTTCAGCTTGAGAAATTTCCGGGTGGTCTTTTTGATAACTTTTTCGTTGGACAGCCGAACCGCCGGCTTCAGCCCGCTTTTCAGGCTTTCATGAAGCTTCCTCAGGAGACTAAAGTACTTGCTGATTTCTTCCATGTTTGGCGTGAAACGTTTGATGTTCTTCGTTTCCCATTTGTATCCTTCCCTTTCTTCTCCGGGCGAAACTGTGGGCACTCCCTCACTTGCCACCACTGTTTCTGGCACCTCTGGAACTTCCGGTGCTACTGATGCTGGCGTCACATCCGGTGCTACTGATCCTGGCGTCACATCCGGTGCTACTGATCCTGGCGTCATATCCGGTGCTACTGATCCTGGCGTCACATCCGGTGCTACTGATCCTGGCGTCATATCCGGTGCTACTGATCCTGGCGTCATATCCGGGGCTACTGATGCTGGCGGTTCTGACTTGTTTTTCTCGTCTATGATGTTGGTAAAAATATCAGTTCGGCGCGCTTCCTGATTGATCATGCTGTCATAATTCTCCAACAGCAGACCTATGCTGGGAGGAAACTTTCCAAGCGATTGCAGCATGCTAAGGGTTCCCGACTCAATGCGCTTGGCGATCCTGACTTCTCCGGCTTTGTCTAAAAGATCAACCGCCCCCATTTCACGCATATACATCCGAACCGGATCCATGGTTCTGCCTGGATCCACGTCAGCACCCGCCAGAACAGCTGCAGCGGCCTCTTCCGATTCTTCATCCCTCGGGGCTTTCTCAAGAAGCAACAATTCCCTTTCGTCTGGGGGAGCTTCAAAAACCAGAAGGTTTACATCTTTCAGGATTGCCTTAATTTCCTCAATCTGCTCCTTGTCATAATCTTCAGGCAAACTGTCAGTGAGTTGGTCGCGAGTCAGGTAACCCTGCTCGGTACCCTTTGAGATCAAGCCTTTTATATATGAGTGTTTTTTCTCTTCCATGGGGTTTTCCTCAAACAATCTTTACTTCCCGGGAAAGGTGGTGGACAACGCGACAATCCTAGCATGACTTGGTCTTATTAAGACCTGCCTTCCGTTCCGTCTCGTGGCGGGAAGCTTCGGCACGGGCTTGTTCGATTTTTCTCCAGGTGTCTCGAAGTGGCAAAACACGATTGAACACCGGCGCTGCAGGATTGCTTTGCTCGTCGAGGCAAAAATACCCCATTCTCTCAAACTGCAAAGCCTGGGTAGACTGCCCGTCGAACAGAGAGGCTTCTCCCAGGCAATTATGGAGTGTCTGTAGAGAGTGTGGGTTGAGTGCCTGCGAAGGGTCTGCCATGGTGGCGGCGAAAGGCTCAAGAAACAACCGGTCATAAAGTTTCGCCGTAAAAGGAACAGCGTTTTCTTTGGCAACCCAATGGATGGTGCCGGCCACTTTGCGCCCGTCCCGACTCTTGCCGCCCAATGTGTCGGGATCGTACGTGCAGCGGACTTCAAGAATTTTTCCTGCTGCGTTTTTGATGACTTCCTGACATCGCAGGTAGTAGGCATATTTCAACCGCACTTCACGACCAGGGGCCAGACGAAAATACTTTGCCGGGGGATCCTCCATGAAATCCTGGCGCTCAATGTAAAGCGTTTTGGAAAAAACCAAAGGGCGGGTACCCCGTTCTTTCTGTTGCGGGTGGACGGGAGCCTGGACGATCTCCTGTTGGTTGTCTGGATAGTTTTCGATAATCAGCTTTAATGGTTCAAGAACCGCGAATGCACGCGCTGCATGCTCGTTCAGGTAGTCTCTGACACAACTCTCAAGAAGATCCATTTCTGTCCAGCTGTCTTTTTTGGTCAGTCCGACGAGCAAGCAAAAGTTGCGGATCGCTTCCGGAGGAAACCCTCGGCGGCACAACCCGGCGAGGGTTACCAGGCGCGGGTCATCCCAGCTTTCTATGCTTCCTTTCCGGATCAACGCTTTTATGGCACGTTTGCTTGTCAATGCGTACTTGAGTTGCAGACGGGCGAATTCGATCTGCCGGGGATGGAAGATGTTGAGATTACTCAGGAACCAGTTGTACAGCGGGCGATGGTCTTCGAATTCCAGGGTGCAGAGGGAATGGGACACGCCTTCAAAGGAGTCGGACAGGCAATGGGCATAGTCGTAGGTAGGATAGATGTGCCACTGTTTTCCGGTTCTATGGTGAGGGGTGTTTCGGATACGGTAAATCACAGGGTCACGCATGTTGATATTTCCGGAACCCATATCGATCTTTGCCCTTAAAACGTGTTCTCCGGCTTTGAATTCACCCGCTTTCATTTTGTGGAAAAGCGCCAGACTCTCGCCGAGGGAACGGTCTCGAAATGGACTGTTCAAGCCGGCATCGGTCAAGGTTCCACGCGTATTTCGTATTCCTTCGGCACTTAAAGAGCATACGTAGGCTTTGTCCTTTTTAAGCAACTCAACCGCCAGTGCATAAAACCCTTCAAAGTAGTCTGAGGCATACAGCAGTTGATCCCAGCGCACGCCCAGCCAGCTCACATCCTTTTGAATGGACATCGCGTATCCGGATTCCCCACGGTCAGGGTTGGTATCATCAAAACGCAAATTGCAACTGCCGTTAAAATCCTGCGCGATGCCAAAATTCAGGAAAATCGCCTTGGCGTGCCCGATGTGCAAATAACCGTTGGGTTCAGGGGGGAAGCGGGTTCGAACCCGTTCGCATTTTCCGGCCTCCAAGTCGCTTGCCACGATTTTGCGAATGAAATGGCTCGGTTTTTCTTGAGGTTTTTCGGTCATTTTGATAGAGGGCTCATTTTGTGCTGATAGTTGTTGAACAGGATCTCCCGAGCCACGATCAGGACACATTGTCGACGACGGGTATTTTAAGCGGACTTTCCGCTCCCGTCGCGCGCAGCATCGCTTCCTTCCATTTGTTCTCGTCCATTGCCTCTACAAACTCTTATTTGCTGGAAAAAGTACAGGATATGGCTCGCGGCATGCACGTCTGCGTGGCCGACACGCAAACGCAGGGGTACGGGCAGCGTGGCCGGGCATGGGCTTCCCCTCCAGGGAATGTGTACCTTTCGGTGGCCTCCAGGACAAGCCTCACCCGAACACAAAGCAATTGGCTGCCTTTAATGATTGCGGTTGGTGTGGCGGAAATGCTGACAGCTTCGGGCGCCGAAGAGATGCAAGTCAAGTGGCCAAACGATATTTACCACCGTGGCAGTAAACTGGCGGGCGTGCTGATTGAAAGAAAACACGGATGGACGGTCATGGGTATTGGGCTCAACGTTATTTCCCGAAAAAGTCTTGCCCCCCAACTTCCTGGGGGCAGACGCTCGGTGGCAACTTTAGATGAAGCACTAACCCTTGTACCGGCGCGCAACGAAATAATTGCTTGCTTGCTTGAGGTGATTTATGAGGTTGTGAAACATTGCGCAGATGCCTCAGGTTCCTCCCTGCAAGCGCGTTGGAGTAAGTTTGACATGCTTAGCGGCAGGGACTTGCTTATTTCCTCGCCTGCCGGCTCCGTCAGAGGGAGAGCGGAAGGGGTCAGCGAAAACGCCGAATTACTGTTGGATACCGGACAGCAACTCAGGATTCTCTCATCAAGTAACATTACCATCCATTGGCGAAGCTACTGTTCGACATAGGAAATTCATTTGCCAAATGCGCAATTGAAACCCCCGAAGGGCTGAAGTGGCTCACAAGCTTGCCGTTAAAAGCGCTGGACGCAGCAAGGGTGTTCACGTCTTTGACAAGGCTGACCATGCATCCAGTTTGGGCGGTCAGCGTGGCTTCCAAAACAAGAACCGACACGTTTTTCGCACAGCTTGGCAAGCTGGGCTTTCAGGAAATTCATCTGTTCAGACCCAGCCGTTCCTTGTGTGGAGTCAGCACCAGCTACCGGGAACCGGAAGAGCTCGGTGGCGACCGCCTCCTGGGAATGGTTGCTGCCTGGCACCGACAGCAGACGGCAAGCATCGTAATCGACATGGGGACGGCTATAACCATTGATGCCTTGGACGCCAGCGGCTCTCATCTGGGAGGCTTGATCATGCCGGGCACTGCCATGTCTGTTGACAGCCTGAGAAGCAACGCCGCGCGTCTTGATATCCCCGTTGATACTGCCGGAAGCAATGAACTGTTTGCCAAAGACACTGTGACCGCTATCGCCGCCGGTTGCCAAAGAATGATGGCCGCTGCCTTGCAAAACACCGTTAGCACCATGCGTCACGTAACGGGCAAAGGCACGGTAATTTTCCTGAGCGGCGGGAATGCCGGGCTGGCGATGGCTGCGCTTGACGGAAACGTGGAACATTGTCCATTTTTGGTCTTGGAGGGCTTGTCTGTTTACGCCGCCGAACGGCAGTCTGCAAAGCAGATTTCAACCGGTTCAACTCTTGCGTGAAGACAACGCTTTAAGCCTGACTTATATGTTCCAAGGCTGTCGAAGAGATAGCGTTGAAGCATAAGACAACAGAGCGGGAATGCCGGGCTGGAGATGGCTGCGCTTGACGGAAACGTGGAACATTGTCCATTTTTGGTCTTGGAGGGCTTGTCTGTTTACGCCACCGAACAGCAGTCTGCAAAGCAGATTTCAACCGGTTCGACTCTTGCGTGAGGACAACGCTTTAAGCCTGACTTTATGTTCCAAGGCTGTCAAAGAGATAGCGTTGAACCATAAGACAACAGAGCGGGAATGTCGGGCTGGAGATGGCTGCGCTTGACGGGAACGTGGAACATTGTCCATTTTTGGTCTTGGAGGGCTTGTCTGTTTACGCCGCCGAACAGCAGCCTGCAAAGCAGATTTCAACCGGTTCGACTCTTGCGTGAGGACAACGCTTTAAGCCTGACTTGTATGTTCCAAGGCTGTCAAAGAGATAGCGTTGAAGCATAAGACAACAGAGCGGGAATGCCGGGTCGGAGATGGTTGCGCTTGACGGGAACGTGGAACATTGTCCATTTTTGGTCTTGGAGGGCTTGTCTGTTTACGCCGCCGAACAGCAGCCTGCAAAGCAGATTTCAACCGGTTCAACTCTTGCGTGAGGACAACGCTTTAAGCCTGACTTTATGTTCCAAGGCTGTCAAAGAGATAGCGTTGAAGCATAAGACAACAGGCCTTGAATTGGGGCTTTTAGTGAACTTTGGAAGCTACCAAAAACTGAAATCATACGAATGACAGATAGCAACTTTCGCGGTTAGAAAAAAGCATCCCAAATTTACTGCCTCGCGTAAAAGGCCTTGTGCTAAGATTCGCCCGATCAGAAGTTTCCACGAATCGGCATATTCCAATGCTGACGTGCCCTGCCCTTTACAGTTTCATGAGTGGGAGCGAGGCTACAGCAGTATGCCGTTGTGGGCGGATTGTGATTATCCGGGGAGTTCACCAAATTGAAAACAGCGACTTTATTTTCAGCCTTGGCTGCCACTTTCTTGGTAATGGCAGCTACTGTCGAAGCCGCCCAAGATGTCAAAAAGACGGCTTCAGAGGCGATGCTGACCAACACCTGCGTGGCTTGCCATGGGCCAGGAGGGCACAGTGGCGGCCCCGCGACCCCTTCAATAGCTGGCTTGTCCTTTAACTATTTCGTTGGGACTTTTTTGTCGTTCAAGCACTACGGTGAACCGAAGAAGTTGCTTGAAGTGCTGGCGAGTGATCCTGAGCTGAAAGACGTGGAAGCCTACCCGCGCTACGGGACGGTCATGACGCGCATTGCCAAGGGATACACGCTTGGCGAAATCAAGAAAATGGGACAGGTTTTCAAAAACGGCAAGGCGATTCCTGCGATGCAGAAAACCAATCCTGCGCTTGTAAAGCTCGGTAACGAACTACACCAAGAGAACTGTGAAGATTGCCACACAGGTGGCGGCAATATGGCAGACAGCGACTCGGGAATCCTTGCGGGTCAGTGGGGACGTTATCTGGCTTACGTTTTGGAAGATTTTAGGCAAGGAAAAAGCGAAATGCCAAAAGACATGGCAGAGAAAATTTCCGCAGTGCAAAAAAAGCACGGTGATGAGGGAATTAAAGCCTTGATTGAGTACTACACGAGTTTCAAACAATAACCGAGGAAACGTCCATGCAAAAAATGAACAGGAGAAAATTCTTCAAATCAGCGGGTGCCACGCTTGCTACGGCTTCTTTGGCGGGTGCTGTCGGGTTTCCTCAACTCGCCATCGCCAAAACCAAAAAAGTCGTCGTGGTGGGTGGCGGTTCCGGCGGTGCGATTGCTGCTCGGTACATCAAGGCTATGGATCAAGGCATTGATGTCACACTCATTGAGCAAAATAAACATTACTACACCTGCTTCATGAGCAACGAAGTCTTGGGTGGCGAACGGCGGCTAAGCAGTTTGAAATTTGATTATTCAGGGTTGAAAAGAGACGGGATCCACGTTGTTCACGACTATGTGGACGCAGTCTCTCCGAAAGCGAAAACTGTCAGCACCAAAAGCGGCATCCGTTTTGCTTATGACCGCCTGGTGCTGTCCCCGGGGATTGATTTCACCTGGGGCGCAATAAAAGGCTACGACGAAGCGGCAGCCCAAGTCATGCCTCATGCCTACAAAGCGGGACCGCAAACCGAATTGCTCGTCAAGAGACTGGAGGAAATGCCGAACGGGGGGACGGTCATTATTGTCGCACCGGTAAATCCTTTTCGTTGCCCACCGGGACCTTATGAAAGAGCCTGCCAAATCGCGCACTTTCTGAAAACCCGCAAACCGGGTTCGAAGTTATTGGTGTTGGATGCCAAAGACAAGTTTTCCAAGCAAGGCTTGTTTCAGCAGGCGTGGAAAAAACTGTATCCCGACATCATTGAATGGGTTCCGGGTTCTGAAACCGGAGGTGGCGTAAAAGCCGTTGACGTCAAAAAGATGACCGTGAGTACTGATTTTGACAGTTACAAGGGAGACGTTATCAACGTTATTCCGCCTCAGAAAGCAGGACATATTGCCCATGTCGGTGGCCTGAGCGACAAAACGGGCTGGTGCCCTGTTCATTTGGACACCTTTGAATCCACGATTCATCCAAACATACACGTGATCGGAGATTCCAGCATTGCGACCGGCTTGCCGAAATCAGGTTTTGCCGCCAATTCAGAAGCCAAAGTCTGCGCTGCTGCCGTAGCGGCTCTGTTAAACGGCCATAGCCCTGGTGTGGCTTCTTACGTGAACACCTGCTATAGCATCGCAGCACCGGGCTATGGCTTTTCAGTAGCCGCAGTCTATCGTCTTGGCGAGAAGGGCAAAAAAATTGAGAAGCTGTCGGGAGGACTCACTCCCAAAGATGCCTCTCCAGAGATACTGAACAGGGAAGCAGAATACGCCCACAGCTGGTTTCGTAATATTACGATTGACATGTTTGCCTGATTTGCCTAAGGTCTATCGCCGGAAATCGTTCTTGGTGCATCCCGAGGACTTACGGATATAGCCCCATGGAGCGAATTTGTGGACGGGGTGGTGTAGGTGGCAAAACACAAAGAAGTGTTGCGATTGCTTTGCCGCCATCCGTGTTCTCTGGCTTTCTCCCTTGCCGAGATCCTGCGTCGCAGAAAGTGCGCCCTGCTGGTTGTCGTCCGGAATAACACCGAGGCTCAAAGACTCAAAAACGAGTTGGCACTTTTTGCCGACCCTGATACCGAAGTCCTGGTTTTACCGGAAAGAGGAACCCTGCCCTACGACCGCGTTTCCCCTTCCGCTGTCGCGATTGGCAAGAGGCTGTCCATACTTCACAGGCTGAAAGAAATGAAGTGTGGCGTCTGCATTACCTCGCTGGACAGTGTCCTTTCCCGCCTGCCTCCCCTGTCTTATTTGCAAGAACACAGCAAAACGGTTGAGGTTGGGCACGTCCTCGACATGCACGCGCTTACGAGATGTCTTGAAAGCATTGGCTATGAAAATGCCAATCTGGTCAGAAGGCCGGGTGAATTCGCCTTACGCGGTTCTGTGGTTGATTGCTTCCCACCAAGCTACGAGCAGCCGCTCAGACTGGATTTCATGGATGATCTGGTGGAAAGCATTCGATGCTTTTCAGCAGCAACCCAGTTGGGCGAAGCACAGATCCGGAAAATTTCCATTCTCCCGAGCCGGGAAATCGTGCCGGATGAAAACAGCGTCAGAACGTTCAGGTGCAATTTTAGAAGCACCTTCGCCATAGACACCGATGAGTCCGTGATCTACCGGGAAGTCAGCAAACACGTTTTGCCGGAAGGAACAGAGAACTATCTCCCCTTGTTTTTCGACCACACGGCTGCCCTGTCTGATTTTTTGCCTTCGGACTCGTGCGTGGTTCACTCGGGAGCGGTCGCTTCGGACTTGAGCGAACGTTGGTCGGAAATCCAGACCTTTTACCAGGAAGCCCAAAAACGGATGCTGGCAATTCTGGAGCCAGAAGAATTGTTTTACGAGCCACACGAGGTGTTGGAAAAATTTTGCGCATTTGATACTTGCGAAATCAGCGATCTGCGCCATGAAAACATCCCCACGCCTGACTTGTGCAAAACCCGGCATCTACCGGCGTTGAAAGTCAGTCAGATGGAGGAGGACAACACGGGTGTCGCGCTGACCTCGTATCTGGAAAGCTTTTCCGGTCGTGTTCTGCTGACTGCCGCTAGCCCGGGAGTCAAGACTCTGCTTTTGGAAATGCTGGAGACCGTTTCCTTGTGCCCTGAAAGCATTGATGACTGGCATGAATTTCTTCTCTCAAATATCTCTTTTGGAATAACTATTGGAAAGTTGCAGGAAGGCACAGTTTTTACAGACTTGGGTGCGGCAGTGATCCCTGACGTGCAATTACTGGGCAAAAAATTTCCTTCAAGCGAGACCGCACGGCAAAGCCCGGATGCGAAAACGTTTATCAACAGCCTGACTGAACTGGAGTTGGGATGCCCAGTGGTTCACGAGGAACACGGGGTTGGCAGGTATCGGGGGATGAAAAACATTGATACAGCAGGCTTGGTCACCGAATGTCTGGTCATTGAATATGCAGATAGCGACATTCTGTACGTGCCGGTCTCCTGCCTGCCCTCAGTAAGCCGTTATTCAGGCGGTAATCCGGAAAACGCCCCGTTGCATAAGCTGGGCATGGAGCGCTGGAAAAAAGAAAAGCGTCGTGCCGCACAAAAAGCCTACGACGTGGCAGCGGAGCTACTGGATACACAAGCACGGCGCGAGGTGGGGAAAAAGAACCTCGTCGAGGTTGACGAGGAAGCATACGCAAAATTCATCCAGTCTTTCCCCTATCAGGAAACTCCGGATCAAGACAAGACCATGGGTGAAATCAAAAAGGATTTGCTGGGCTCAAGACCCATGGAACGCATCGTCTGCGGAGATGTGGGTTTTGGCAAAACCGAAATCGCCATTCGGGCATCGTTCATTGCCGCGTACAGTGGCTACCAGGTCGCCTTACTGACTCCAACCACCTTGTTGTGCGAGCAGCATTTCGAGAACTTCAAAGACCGCTTTGCCCCCTGGCCCATAAAAGTGGCCATGTTGTCGCGCTTTCGCAGTCCTGCCGAACGAAAGGAAATATTGGCATCCCTTGCCGCAGGAACCACAGATGTCGTCATTGGTACCCACCTGCTGTTGCAGAAAAACGTGTGCTTTATGCGCTTGGGACTCGTAGTGGTGGATGAAGAGCAACGCTTCGGAGTTCGCCACAAGGAATGTCTCAAGCGGCTGCACGGCAACGTGGATATGCTGACCATGACCGCAACCCCGATTCCCCGCAGTCTCAACATGGCCCTAAGCGGACTCTACGATATCTCCATTATCGCGACACCACCGGAAGGTCGCCTGGACATTAAAACCTTCGTCACAGAATGGGATGAGGCTCTCGTCCTTGAGGCTTGTCAGCGAGAGTTGCAGCGAGGCGGACAAATCTTTTTCGTACACAACCGAATTAGCTCAATCAAAGAAATCGTGCGCTACTTGCAAGGCCTCCTGCCTGGAGTTGAGATCCGTTATGCACACGGGCAAATGCCGGAAAAAACGTTGGAAAGCATCATGCGCGAGTTTTCGCAGTTGGCTTTCAGCATCCTGGTGTGCACGACCATCATTGGAAGCGGACTGGATATTCCCACTGCCAACACGATCATCATTGACCGCGCTGAACAATTCGGCCTGGCACAGCTTCATCAACTACGTGGTCGCGTCGGACGGTCACATCACCAAGCGTATGCTTATTTCATCATCAGCCGGAGCCGTAAAGAGCTCAACGAAGAAGCGGTGAAGCGTTTACGGGCGGTCGCAGCAGCCGAGGAACAAGGTATGGGATTTACCTTGGCGACTCACGACCTCGAAATTCGGGGGGCGGGTGAATTGCTCGGTGAAAAGCAAAGCGGCAGAATTCAGGAAGTCGGCTTCAGCATTTACAACCAGTTCCTGAAACGTGCGGTCGAGGCACTGCGCGCCGGACACCTGCCGGACTTTGACAAACCCCTGAACGTTATTACGGAAATCAACCTGGGCGAGCCCGCTCTTATCCCGGACTCCTGGCTACCTGATGTCGGCTTGCGCTTGTTTTTCTACCGGCAGATCACGGCGTACGAACGGGCAGAACAACTGGATTTTTTGAAAGCGGAAATGATTGACCGCTTTGGTCCTTTTCCCGCCAGCGCCGATAACCTCTTCGTTTGCGCGAAAATCAGAATTCGTGCGCAGAAAATCGGAATCAAGATGGTGCAGGCCGAACCGAAAAGATGTGTGTTTTATTTTGAGAAAGACCCGAAAATCAACATGAGTTGTTTTTTGGCTCTCATGAAGGAATCTCCAAGGCTTTATACTCTGGATCCATCGGGCAACCGTTTGATTTGCCGTATAGAAACGGAAACAGTCCAGGAAAGAAGGCAATTTATAGACGAGCTGTTTGCAAAAATCGAACCCGCCACCATTCAATGAATTCTGTTCGTAAAAAGCGACTGTTGCTTTTTCTTTTGTGTCTCTTCGGCTTTTCCTCATTCACCGAAGCCAAAGAAGACGCCTACGTTGAGTTGCTGATTTTCCGGCATACAGAACTCGGGCAAGATGCGTTGGAATCCTTGCTGGAAACACATGGAACGGCTGGCTCGTCACCCACCGTTCACTTGGGCTTCAGTACCGAAACGGCCTCCACGACAGAGCGTGCTAGCCGAAGCACGCTTCGGGAGCACTCACCGCAACCCGCCAATTCGGCAAGTGTGCCAAGGTTTTCCCTCGTCACGGCTAAAAAACGGCAATTGCTCACAACCGTGAAAGAGCGGCTTGAAGGCTCAAGCCATTTTGTCCTTCTGCACCACCTTTCCTGGCGGCAGGCTCTTCTTGACGCAAAACACTCTCTCCCAGTCTCTCTCCTGCCATCCGGGCCACATACAGGCTTGTACAAGGCCACAGCTGAGCTCAGTCACAACAGCCGCTACTTTCGATTACAGTTGGAGCTGTGGTACAGCCCTGCCCTACCCGGATCACCACCAGGAAACCAGGAGACTTCGGAAAGGGTTTTGCCGGTTCGCTTCAGCGAAATCATGGAGAACAACAAACTGTACTACTTCGATCATCAGCTACTGGGTGTTTTGGCTATTACCCGAACGAAATAGACTTTTTTTAAGCGCGAAAAGCAAACAGGCTTGCGCACCTTTTGCGGTTACTAAATTCGTGATTCATGGTTCTTTCGCCAAGTTGCCTTGAACCCTTCCCCAAAAGCTCCAATTCAAGACCTGTTATTTTTGGCTGATTCAGTGGCTGTGCCTTACGTTTCCGCGCTATCCTCTTTGACAGTCTTGAGTTCAACAATAATTTTGTCATAGCAGGTAAAGTCAGGCTTATAGACTTGCTTTTCTTTTTTGCGTCTTTCGCGATTAAAAAACAGACTGACTTACGCACCTTTTGCGGTTGCCCACTCGTGTGCCAGCACAAACAGTCATCCCGGGGAGCTTTCTTTGATTTGTTTTAGCGCGCTGTCCAGGCGTACAAGGCAGCGTTCTTTCCCTAATAAAGCGACCACGTCTTTTATCCCGGGAGCCGGAAGCCCTGCGGTCAACACGGTGCGCAACGGTGGGCCAATCGAGCCCATGGTGACTCCATTTTCCGAGCAAAATCTTTTCAGCGCCAGCGCCACCCCATCGCTACTGAACTCCGCCAGGCCGGCGAGCATGTCTTGCACCTTAACAAGATGGGGAACCGCCTCCCGTAACGGCTGCAAATCCACCTCCAAAGCTGCGTAATCCAGTTCTTCGACAAAGAAGTACATGGATTTTTTCGCCATTTCCCCCAAAGTGGCGCACCGTTTGGCCATAAAGGAAGCAATGCTTTTCAGGTCATTTCCGGAAGCGGGATCCATACCTTCTGCGCGGACTTGTGCGGCAAATGCCGCCACCAGATCGTCGGCTTGGACGGAGCTCAGGTAGTGGCGGTTCAAGGAATCCAGCTTTTTGTGGTTTAGTCTTGCCGGAGCCGGATTGACAGACGCGAAATTAAAGCGCTCAATCATCTCTGCCAGGGAGAAAATTTCCTTGTCTTCTGCAGACCAGCCAACACGAACCAGGTAATTGAGAAGTGCCTGCGGCAAATAGCCGTCTTGACGGTAAGACATGACGCTACGTGCACCGCTGCGCTTGGACAGCGGGTTGCCACTTTCGTCCAGAACCGTTGGGACATGCGCGTAAATCGGCACCGGCATTTCAAGGGCTTTGAGAAGATTGATTTGTTTGGGCACGTTGTTGATATGGTCATCGCCACGAATCACATGGCTAACCGCCATGTCCGCGTCGTCCACGACGACGCAAAAATTGTAGGTTGGCATGCCGTTGGCGCGTTGGATAACCCAGTCATCGAGTTCTGAATTGCGGATGGTGATTTTCCCGAAAACCTGATCCTCAAAACTGACAGACCCGTGCTCAGGGCTCTTGAAGCGAATGGCCGCTTGTGCCCCGCTGCGTGGCTGCTTTCGCTCCCTGCATCTGCCGTCATAGCGAAGCTTTTGCTTGTTTTTAATCTGCTCGGCCCGGCTCTTCGCCAGTTCTTCACTGCTGCAATAGCAGTGGTAGGCATGCCCCGTGGACAGCAACTGTTCTATTGCTTCCCGGTATCTGTCCAGTCGCTGTGACTGATAAAAGGGACCAGAGTCCCAGGACAAGCCCAGCCATTGCAAAGCCGCCATGATGTCTTCTGTCGCTTCCGAAAAGGAGCGTTCCAGATCGGTGTCCTCGAAGCGGAGTACGAAATGACCATTGTGGCGGCGAGCATAAAGCCAGGAAAAAAGTGCCGTGCGTGCGCCACCCAAGTGCAAAAAGCCGGTGGGACTGGGGGCAAACCTTGTGCAAACGGTTTGCATCACAAAGCCGTTGCGCCAAAGAAATAATAAGCCGGGTACAAAAGCAGCAAAGTGTATAAGGCTGCCACCAGGTCGTCAGCCATCACTCCGAAACCGCGCGGCAAGTGGCCAGATATATTGACCGGGTACGGTTTCCTGATATCAAAAAAGCGAAAGATCACGATGGCTGCCAACAACCATTGCCAGTGCATGTCTGCGGGGAGCAGCACGAATATAAATAGGGTTGCGACAAATTCGTCGATCACAATAACGCCAGGATCGTGCTGTCCCAGCCATTGTTCAGCCTTTGTGGCACTGATACACCCAAGAATTGCAAAAATGATGCAAATCGCCAGTGCCAGCCAGACCGGAGTCTGTCGCAAAAAAAGCCCGGTTGGCACAGCCATAATGGTTCCGGCAGTACCCGGAGCACGGGGTACCAGTCCAACGCCATACAACAAGGCAATCCCAACCGCGGGCTCGCGCCAAAGTGCAGTCAGAATTTTGGTGGCCATATTGGACGATAAGGCATCGAATTCAATTCGCAGGCGGCCTATCCGCCAGAAGAAAACTGGTCATGCCCCAGCTTTGCCGGTAAGGCGCATACCTCATCGGCAAACCGGCATTCCATCGTTTCGCTATCGGTGATGACGCCTATTTTTGTGACTTGCATCCCTTCTGCGTCCAGAGCCTTTTCAAATTTTTTAACACTGTCCTGAGGCACCGTACACAGTAGTTCATAGTCCTCCCCGCCCGTCAGAACGCCTAGCCGTTCCTGCGGGCCGTCCAAGTAGTCATACCAGGCGCGGTGGAAAGGGATATCCTCAAGATCAATGACCGCACCGACCTTGCTGGCTTCCAGCACGTGTTTGAGATTTAGCAGCAGACCATCTGAAACGTCCGTCGCAGCGGTAGCGTAGCGGGAAATTTTCATGCCTTCGTGGACACGGGGTCTCGGAAAATGAAGCCGATCCGAGCAGTCCCGCCTGAGTTCAGAATCCAAGCTTTTCATGATCTTCGGCTCGCGCAAGGCCAGCATCGCCCCACCGACAGTGCCAGTCACAAAAATTGCATCACCCACTTGGGCGCCGGTGCGCGGCATGAAATCCTTGCTTGCTTTGCCCAAGGCACAAACCGTGACAGAAAGAGGGCCACTGACCAAGTCTCCTCCAACCAGTTCCGCGTCAAATTCTCTGGCAAGCGCGAGAAAGCCTTCCGAAAACTCTGCGAACCAGTCTTCATTTTGTCCTGAGGTGGAGAGCGTCAACAGTAACCATAAAGGCTTGGCTCCCATCGCCGCAAGGTCGCTTAAATTCACGGCGAGGGATTTGTGTCCAAGTGCCCGCGGGGATTCGCCAAGTAAAAAATGTGTCCCTGCCACCAAGGTGTCCGTGGTGGCGACCAGACGCTGATTGCCAAATTTCAGCAGTGCCGCATCGTCTCCAGGCCCAAGAATCACGCTGGCATTCTTTTGTGTTTTGAAGTACTTGTCGATGAGTGCCGTTTCCGAAACCGGAAAGGTAGAAGGCCTGGGAGAAGATTTCGCCGGGAAGCTGTGTTCTTGTTCGCGCCTTTTGACAAAAGCGTCCAGCACTGCGTTTACAAAGCGAAAGCCCCCGGAGGAACCAAAGCGCTTGCTGAGCCGTACCGCTTCGGAGATCGAAACAATCGCATCCATTTCTTCAACGTACAGGATTTCGTAGACTGCGTTGCGTAAAGCCGAACGATCGACGGGATCCACTCTGGCGAAGGGGTAACTCAAATGCGGGTCGAGCAGCTTCTCCACCTGTTCGCTGTATTGTTCGCTGGCACGAACCAGGAGGCGAAAATACTCCAAGTCTGCTTTTTCAGTGGTCTCAGCCTCCTCAAACTGATGGATGACGGTTTCTGCGTTATCGCCGGTAATCTCCCTTTGATATACCGCTTGCAGTGCCAGCTGGCGTGCCCATGAGCGGGCATTCAGGATTTGTTTTTTATTCATCAGGGCTTTAGCAGGAAGCCTCTTTCGCGAAAGAGTACATCGCCATTGCCGATGACACCGCCTGCCGAGCGTAGTGGATGCGTTCAACTGCATCCCGGCGCCTCTTGACAGCCAAGATGCCAAAACCGACCGGAATCCCTGTTTCCATGCCCAGCAATTGCAGGTTATGCGCGCAGGCATCCACGATCAAACGGGCATGTTCTGTCTTGCCTTCAATGACGCAGCCGAGCGCAACAATGGCCGCCGTCTTCAGTTGCCGAGGATTTCTTTTCGCTACCTGGGAAGCTGCGAAGGGAATTTCAAAGGCTCCAGGGACGTGTACCACCCTAATCTGGTGATCCGGGATCATGAATTCAGCCAGTGTGCCCTGTGCCGTTTGCAACAAGCTGTCCACGATCTCTTTGTTGAATCTGGAAGCCACGATGACCACTCGTTCGTCAGATGCCAGCTGGTAAGCCTGGTTCACTTGCTCACGCTGAGTGCTTTTCATTTTTCCAGAAAACGCTTGATGCTCAGGCCAAAGCCGCCCAAACCATGAAAATGTTGGGGCGAGCCTGCCACGATCATCTGTCCCACACCCAAGTCACTCAAAATTTGTCCACCGACCCCTACTGTCCAGCGATGCGCTCCTGTTCTTGAAGCCGACCTTGCCCTGCCGCTCAGCAGTTCCTCTACTTCCTGTTGCAAAGACTGGTATTTCTCAGGCAAACGCAATATCACAATGGCTCCTTCACCGGCTTCCACGATTCGCTTCATGGTTTCCTCTACCTTCCAATAATAATTTCCTTCAATTATTTGTAGTGTGTCTCTTAATGTATTTTCTATATGTACGCGCACCAAGACCGGACGTTCCGGGCAAATTTCACCCAGGGTCAAAGCCAAGTGAGTGGTTTCATTGATCCGATCCTGATAACTGTGTAGTAAAAAACGCCCTGAGACCGTTTCAATTTCTGTTCGGCTGATGCAGCTGACTGTTTTTTCATGGCTGACCCGGTGTTTGATCAAAGATTCTATCGTGCCAATTTTCAGCTGATGTTGCGTGGCAAATTTTTCCAGGTCATCCATGCGGGCCATGGTGCCGTCATTGTTCAGAATCTCGACGATGACCGCGCTAGGGTCAAGCTTTGCCAGGCGAGCCAGGTCACATCCCGCCTCTGTGTGTCCCGCACGCGTCAGCACGCCGCCATCTTGCGCCATTAAAGGAAAAACGTGCCCCGGCCTCGTGACGTCTCTCGGGCTCGCGTCCGGAGCGACTGCCGTTTTTATTGTATGCGCCCGATCCTGCGCTGAAATGCCAGTTGAGACGCCTTCCCGCGCCTCGATTGAAACGGTGAAGTTTGTGCCATGACGGAGATCCGTCCCGCTGACCATTAAGGGCAGGTTCAGTTTCTGACAATGCGCGCGTGTTAGAGTCAAACATATAAGTCCGCGCCCTTGGCTGGCCATAAAATTGACGGCTTCCGGGGTGACCCGTGTGGCTGCGACGACCAGGTCGCCTTCGTTTTCACGGTTTGCATCGTCAACCATGATGACCATGCGTCCTTGGCGAATATCGGCGATGATTTCCTGGATGTCGTTGATCATTTTTGTACCCCCGCTTTTCCACCGCTGTTGATATTCATGAGGCGCTCCACATAACGCGCGACCAGATCCACCTCAATGTTCAGATGGTCTCCTGCTTTCAGCTTTCCAAAAGTCGTGTTTTCCAGGGTATGCGGGATCAGATCGATCACGAAGCCGGATGCCGTCAGGGCATTCACCGTCAGGCTGACCCCGTTCAAGGCAACACAGCCTTTCCTTGCCAAATAAGGCAACAGCGGTTCCGGCGGGTTGATTTCAAAGCACTCGCTGTTCCCCTTGCTGCTGCGAGACAAAATCTTTGCCACACCATCCACGTGTCCGGTCAGCAAATGGCCTCCAAGGCCGCGGTTCAAAGTCATCTCGCTTTCAAGGTTCACCCGGCTTCCGACCTGGATTTGCCTCATGGTCGTTTGGGAATTGGTTTCTTCCGACACATCGACAGAAAACGAGTGCCCATCAACGGTTCGTACCGTCTGGCAAACCCCGTTCAAGGCGATGCTGCATCCGGGCCGAAGCTCCGCCGCAAGCCTGTCAGCCTGTATCCTGCAATGCGCCCCTTTCGACACGACCTTTTTTTCAAGCACAGTGCCAAGCGTTTCAATGATGCCAGCAAACAAAATCAGCCTTTTAATTTCACGCAACGGGAAGTTACGGGCAAAGCGGTCGCGCTGTTGAATTCTGCGCTCGCTGCAATTCCTTTCTCAGCAATGGCTTTGGGATCATCCAGCTCCCCGTAACACGCGTACATGGCTCCCAGCGCAAACTCGGCTCCGGAACCGATTGCCCAGAATTTCCGGTATTCAAACACCTCGCGGAGAGAAAAAACCGAATAGATACCATTTTCGTTCACAATCATGACGTCCATCCAGGATGACTCATAAGGCGTATGTTCTTCTTCTTTGGGATTCAAAAAGTAATCTTCTTTCAGCAGCTTATGCATGGCCAGAAAAGAAGCAAAGATACTGTCCCGACTTGTGAAATCCAGTTTTTTACTGCGTTTTGCCAGGAGATGGCGCAAGACCAGTTCATGCGCCGGAGTGCCTGCCATGCTGATGTGGCTTTCCCCGGTGGAGAAAATCTTGTTGCTGTGCACATCGTATTTTTCAGATAGCTTCAAGTCGCCACAGGTTGTCAGGCTGTCAGCGGCCAGGCAGGCGGTCTTGTTTTTTCGGACTGCGACTATGGTGGTCATTTGTTCTCTCCTCTTCTAAAAAGCAGACGCAAGTCGCCGCCAAACTGCATGGTTTTGAGCGGAGACACTTCGATGCGCCCCTGCATGTCTTCAAGTTCCGGGACATTCACCATCGCCAGAGCATCGTTCCCCAAAAGGCAAGGAGATTGATATAACAGTAATTCATCGTACAGTCCGGAAGCAATCAGGGTACCGCATAAAGTCCCCCCCGCCTCAACCTGCACTTCGTTGATTTCGCGCTTCGCCAGTTCCTGCATCAAGCGCCCGAGTGGCACCCTGCCCGGCTCTTCCGGTGGCAACAACAAAACTTGAGCTCCCACGTCTTCCAGTGCCTGCGTCTCCGAAGGCGAAGAACTACAGGTGGCAAGCAGAACTGAACCTGGTTGTTGAAATATCCTGGCGTGGGGCGGAACGTTCAACCCGTAGTCCACGATGACGCGTAGCGGTTGTTCGATTTTTCTGGTTCCCAGAACGCTTGCTTTGAGCCGGACGTTGAGTTTTGGATTGTCGTTCAAAACGGTGCGTGAGCTGCTGAGAATCGCGCACGAGCCAGCACGCCAGAATTGAACGTCTCGCCTGGATTCCTCTCCGGAGATCCAGCGACTGTTGCCGTTTTTCAAGGCGATTCTGCCGTCCAGGCTGACCGCCAATTTGATTCGGATCCATGGCCTCTTTCGCTTGTGCCGGGAAAAGAATCCAGGGTTCAAATTTTTGGCCTCTGCTCCCAAGGGGGAAAATTCGGTCACAACTCCCTCCTCCTGCAGACGTGCCCAACCTCCTGTTGAGCCTGGGTTGGGATCTGTGCTCCCGATCACCACGCGCCGGACTTTGGCAGCAATGATGGCTTCACAACACGGGGGCGTGCGCCCGTGGTGCGCGCATGGTTCCAAAGTCAGGTACATGTCGCTTTCTTGGGCCTGCCTGCCTGCCTGTTTCAATGCCAGCACCTCTGCGTGAGGCTCCCCTGCATATTCGTGAAACCCCTCTCCCACGATTTGCGCGTCTTTCACGATGACGCAGCCGACCATTGGGTTGGGTCTAGTCGTGTAAAGCCCTTTGCGCGCCAGTTCCAAGGCACGCTCCATGAAGCGGAAACCAGATGCAGATCCCTCCCTTATGTCAGGCATGGTGCCCAGACACGAGCGAATGGGGAAGATTCTGAAAACGGCGTGCCTGTTTGAGCTTTATCCGGGGGAAAAGACCACGGCCATGGTGCCGAGAGATCAGGAGTAGACAGGAAACTTCTGACACAGCTTCAAGACCTTTTCACGTACTGCGTCAATCGTTTCTTCATTTTTGAGATCATCAAGAACGTCACACACCAGTCCCGTTAAATAAGTCGTCTCCTGTGCCCCAAAACCACGGGTGGTAATGGCGGGGGTGCCAAAGCGCAAGCCACTGGTCACAAAAGGGGACTGCGGGTCATTCGGAACCGTGTTTTTGTTGGCCGTGATATTGGCTCTTCCCAACGCGGCATCAGCCTCTTTTCCGGTTATCCCTTTAGAAATGAGGCTGACCAGCATCAGGTGATTCCTGGTTCCTCCAGAAACGACCTCGTACCCTCTTTCCTGCAAGACGCTGACCATAATTTGCGCATTTTGCTTCACATTTCTGATGTACTCCTTAAATTCTGGCTGCAAAGCTTCCTTGAAAGCGACTGCCTTGGCGGCGATCACGTGCATCAAGGGGCCACCCTGTGTGCCGGGAAATACCATAGAGTCCAATTTTTTCGCCAGCTCCGGGTTGTTTTTTGCCAAGATGAAGCCGCCTCGTGGGCCGCGCAGGGTTTTGTGGGTGGTTGACGTGACCACATCGGCGTGCGGCACAGGGTTGGGATACTCGCCGACCGCCACCAAGCCTGAAACGTGTGCCATATCGACGACAAACCAGGCTCCAATCAGGTCGCTGATTTCGCGCATGCGCTCCCAGTCCACGATTTGTGAGTAGGCGGAGAACCCACCGATAATCATTTTCGGCCTGTGCTGCTTTGCCAGTTCCTCCATCTCGTCGTAATCGATCAGACCTTCGTCGTTGATCCCGTACTGCACGGCTTTGAAAATCTTCCCGGAGAAATTGACTTTTGCTCCATGCGTCAGATGCCCGCCATGGGCAAGGCTCATCCCCATGATGGTGTCTCCAGGCTCACACAATGCCAAATAGACCGCAGCATTGGCCTGTGAACCCGAATGCGGTTGCACATTCGCGTGGCCGGCACCATACAACTCTTTTAACCGGTCAATCGCCAGCTGTTCGGCGACGTCAACGTGCTCACAACCGCCGTAGTAACGCCTGGCGGGATATCCCTCTGCGTACTTGTTGGTCAAAACCGAAGCTTGCGCTTCCATGACCCGAGGGCTGGTGTAGTTTTCCGAAGCAATCAGTTCAACGTGGTTTTCCTGCCTTTGTTTCTCCGCTTCAATGGCTCGGGTTAATTCCGGGTCGAAGTCGGCGATACACATATCATTTGAGAACATAAGCTTTACTCCTGTCTTGAAAAGAAAATAATAAAAGACACCAGAACCTAGGCGTACTGGCGTCTCAAACGCAACCAGGCGAAAAGGCGATAGCCTAGCAAAATTGTCAGAATCAGCGAATACAACGCTGCTTTTTCATAATCGTCACGAATTTGCCACCAATAATGCACCATGCCGGCAATGGCAATGACGTACACCAGCCGATGGAGCATCTTCCATTTGTGTCCCATGGCTCTGATGGCCCTTTTGTTGGAAGTTGCCGCCAAAGGAATCAAGGAGAGTAAAGACCCGAAGCCAACATAGATGAACGGCCTTTTGGCAATGTCGGCGGCGATTTCCTCCCAGATAAAAAGATGGTCGAAGGCGGAAAAAGTCAAAAAATGCACAAAGGCATAAAAAAACGCATAAAGCCCTACGGCACGCCGATAACCTATCAATACCGGGGACTTGAAAATCTTGGCGGCAGGTCTGACGGTGAGGGTGATCAAAAGAAAGCGCAGAGTCCAGTCACCGGTGCTTTCGGTAAAAAACTCTGGGGGATTCGGTCCTGCCTGGCCGGTGTAAATCGTCAAGAGAACCAGCGTCAGTGGCGCCAGGCAGGCAAGATGAACGCTAAGGCGTACTGCTGTTTTCAAAAATAGTCAGGAACGGTGCGAGCCTAGAAGTTTTTCTGCAAGTCCATGCCTTCGTACATGGAAGCCACTTGTTCTGTATAGCCATTAAACATCCCGGTTTCCCGCCAGACAGGAAAGCCGCCAAGCAGACGCTTTTCACGTTTTTGCGACCAACGCGGATGATCAACATTCGGGTTAACGTTGGAATAAAAGCCGTATTCACCCGAGTCAATCAGATTCCAGGAAGTCGGGGGCATTTTTTCCACAAACTGGATTTTCGTGATCGATTTGATACTTTTGAAACCATATTTCCACGGTACAACCAGTCTCAGCGGGGCACCATTCTGATTGGGCAACGCCTTGCCGTACAAGCCCACGGAAAAGATAGCCAAGGGATTCATGGCCTCGTCAAGGCGCAAGCCCTCAACGTAGGGCCACTTGATGCTGGAAAAAAAGCTGCGGAACAGATTGGGTTTTTGTGCTGGCAAATTCTCGCGATCCAGAACCGTGGTGAAGGCGACAAATTTTGCGGAGCCTTTGGGTTCAGCCCTTTTGATGATTTCAGAGACTTCAAAGCCGACCCAAGGAATCACCATCGACCAGGCTTCCACGCAACGCAAGCGATACACCCGGTCTTCAAGGCTGTAAGGTTTTACGAAGTCTTCCAGGTTGTAGGTTCCGGGTTTGTGGCACTCACCCCCCACTGTAATGCTCCAGGGTTTGGTTTTCAGGGAATCGGCATACTTGAAAGGATCTTCTTTTCTGCTGCCCATTTCGTAAAAATTATTGTAGGTCGTCACTACTTCGTAAGGTGACAGTTTTTCTTTGGTGTTGAAACGGCTGTCAGGCAAATCTCCAAAATCTCTGTTCAGAGCCGCCATCGCTCCGGATGCCATCACCGTCCCGGCAATCGCGCCGCTTCCGGCGATAAACCGCCTTCTGCCGTGATAGACAGATTCTGAAGTGATTTCACTGGACTTGGGCTCGGATTGGCGGCGAATTCTTATCAGCATAATGTTCCAAAGGTTGAAAAAAGTGTCTTGGTCATCCTATGAAGAAGCTGCATATTTTGCAAGTTATGACGGCTCTTTGCACACGACACAGCAGTCAGGGTCTTTCAACACCGTAATGCACGGAAAAGCGCCTTCGCCGTGCTTTATGTTTCATAAGCTATCTCTTTGATAGACTTGTGTTGAATCATAATTTGTCATAGCAGATAAAATCAGGCTTTCAGATTTGCTTTGAAGCTTCACTCTTAGATACCAGTCGGAACTCAGGCTGAACCTTAAAAGGAAAACTCCTTTTCAACACTCCTTTTCAACACTCCTGACACCCTGTCTCAAGGAAGCACCTCACACCTCATCATGGACATCAAATACAGCTCCCTGTTCACATGGCATTCATCAGGAAACAAAACCCTTTCGCGCTTTTCGCGGTTATTAAAACGGTCGCCGACTCGCTTTACCATGATTGGATCGGCTTGAGATGAAACAGGAATGGGTCTGAGTGGACTTGAACCACCGGCCTCACCCTTATCAGGGGTGCGCTCTAACCAGCTGAGCTACAGACCCGGAAAGGAAATCGAATGCTACGCAAACCAGGTTCAAAACACAACAAAAATAGTTTTCATGCGCTATTTACGAAGAAATTTCCTCATAAATTGGTCATGTATTTCTAATTCCCTGGAATTGGCTTTAATCACTGTCGGGCGAAGCGCCGTCCCGCCGTCCGTTGGCCTCGCGATGGTGACGACACTTTTGGGAGTGAGGGGCACTTCAAAATCCAGATGGGATTGTCCACCGGTCATCGCAAAATACACTGCTGCCAGGAGCAGTGAGTCGGTCATGGCATCATGTTTTTCCCGCGCTGAATTGTTAATACGGTAGCGGTCACACAAGGCATCAAGGCTGTTCCTTTGTCCCGGGTGAAGTGTTCTTGCAATTTCCAGCGTGTCGACGACGGTGCAATCACAAAGCTGGAGAAAATCACCCAGTCCGGCAAGCTTGAATTCCTGAATCAGGAAGCCGATATCAAAAGGCGCGTTGTGGATCAGCAGCTCTGAGCCTTTGATGAAGGCAATCAGTTCTGCAGCTATACGGGGGAATACCGGCTTGTCGCGTAAAAAATCTTCACTAAGACCGTGAATTTTTCTGGCTTCCTCAGACATTTTGCGCTGTGGATTGACGTAAGTATGGAAAGTGTTGTCGCTGGTGGAGCGGTCGCAAATTTCAATGCAGGCAACTTCCACGACACGATCCCCCTGTCTGGCCTTAAGCCCGGTCGTTTCAATATCCAGAATGATTTGTTTCATGGGTTGAGACTGCTGAGGCGAGCGATCTGATCCACGCGGTTATTCATTTCATTTTGTGCATGCGCCTTGACCCAATGCCAGTGTATCAGCTGTGTTTTTGTCTGTTCACGCAGCTGTCGCCAGAGATCCTGGTTTTTCACTGCTTGCCGCTTGCTGGTGCGCCACCCGTTCCGTTCCCAGTTTGGCACCCATTTTGTAATGCCGTCTTTCAGGTACATCGAATCAGTGTATAGATGTACGGTACTTTCTGGATTGATGTGCTTCAGTGCTTCAATGGCTGCGGTCAATTCCATTCGATTATTGGTGGTTAGGGCAACATGACCAGAAAGAATTTCTTCAGCCTCCCGGTATTGCAAAATCGCTGCCCAGCCTCCAGGCCCGGGGTTGCCCAGGCAGGAACCGTCTGTGTAGGCGCTTAGCTCTGTTCCCTGCATCGCGCTGTGGGTTGTTGCACCCATGAGTTATTGTCCAGAAACACGTCTGATCTCAGGGTTTTCAAATTTAGCAGGGTTCCCGGCGTCTGCTTCTTTGCCTTTATGGCATACACGCCTGCGAAGTCGTACAGTTTGTCAGCCGCGGTAAATCCTTTCATAAACCGTTGGGTAAACCGATAAAAACAAGGCTGGCTGATGCCTTGGGAGCACAGAATCCTGAAACCCAGCAACCGTAGCCAGTCGCGAACCTTGCGTGGCGCAAAATAGTGGCCAGACCAGGGAACGCCACGTGACAGGCGCAAAAGCTTCTGAAAGCCATGAAGGCTGTATGGATTAAAAATGATCAACAGGAGCGTCCCTTCCGGAGTCAGCACTCTGGCTATTTCGCGTAAAACGGCGTGCGGTGCTGCGGAAAACTCCAGCACGTGAGCAGCAACGACAAGTTCGACGCTCCGGCTTTCAATGGGGAGGTCGGCAAAATGGCACCGGACACCGTTTCCATAGTGACTAAGCTCAAATACAGGGTGTACCTGAGAATGCCCTGCCAGCAGGCTTCCATGACAGGAAATACGCAATTCCAGGGCAAAATTGCCTCTTATGTCAGCCAGCCATTGCTTGGCCAAGGTGCTGGTGGCACTGGCAAAGTTGGCTCCGGTACGACGCAAAAACCAGGAACCCAGTTCGAAGCTCAAGAATTCGCGTGATGAGCAGTCGGGACGTTGTTGTAATGGATGCATGGCAGACCGTTTCAGCCGGTTTTCAGCAAGGGAACTGCGGCCAGCAAGTTTTTTGTGTATGAAGTCCCAGGCTCCGCAAAGAGAGCCGTCGTTTCCTCGCATTCCACAATACGCCCTTGAAACATGACCGCTACCTCGTGTGCCAGGTAGGATACCACTGCCATATCGTGGGTGATGAAAAAATAACTCAAACCGAGGCGTTCCTGAAGTCCGGTCAGCAAATCGAGAATCTGAGCCTGAACCGTCAGATCCAAAGCGCTCGTGGGTTCATCGCAAACAATTAATTCTGGCTCTACCGCCAAGGCGCGGGCAATACAGATTCTTTGTCTTTGGCCGCCAGAAAATTCATGCGGGTAGTGATCCCGGCAGCCAGGGTCAATTCCAACTTCCTGCAGTAAATGGCAGATTTTGTCGTCCATTTCGTGCGTGCTCATTTCCTTGAAATATATCTGCATCCCCTCTTTGACCATTTCCCCTATGGTCATCCTCGGGTTCATCGAAGAATAGGGATCCTGGAAGACCGCCTGGACTCGGCGGCGAAACGCTTTTTCCGCACTGACGGACTGTGATTGAATATCCTGGCCATCAAAAAATATTTTCCCGGACGTTGCCAAGAGCAATTTCAGGATCGCCTTGGCAAGCGTACTTTTCCCACTTCCGGACTCCCCCACCACTGCCAGAGTCTTGCCTTTTTGCAAGCGCAAAGACACCCCATCCACCGCTTTTACAGAGTGTTTAGAGCGATTGAACAAGCCGGCGGACACCGGGAAATGCACTTTCAAATCCTGGATATCCAGCAACTTGGAGTTGACGGACTTTTCCACACTGACCTCCTTGCGCCGCTCGCCTCCCAGCAGCAAATGGGCTCGTTTGTCCAGACTGGGAATGACCGACAAGAGCTGTCGGCTATAGGGGTGACGGTTTCCTGCGAAAAACTCACCCGTACTCATTTCATCCAGAATACGGCCCTTGCGCATGACGGCCATTCGGTCGGCAATATTCGAGACCACGGAAAGGTCGTGCGAAATAAAAAGCACGGAAATACCCCGTTCACTCTGTATGGATCGTAACAACTCCAGGATTTGAGCCTGTATGGTTACGTCAAGAGCTGTCGTGGGTTCATCGGCAATGAGCAGATCCGGATCACACGCCAAAGCCATGGCGATCATGGCACGCTGTTTCATCCCACCCGAAAGCTGGTGCGGGTACGAGCGGTACACTTGCGCGGGATGCTGCAGTTCCATTTTTGCCAACCATTCGCAGGCACAGTTCCGGGCAGCAGTCTTTCGCAAGCCATGATGAAAACGCAGCACTTCGTCGATCTGTTGACCCACCGTCATGACCGGGTTGAACGCGACTGAGGGTTCCTGAAAAATCATGGCGATCTTCGCGCCACGTACTTCTTTCATGGCAAATTCGGGCAGCGACAGAAGGTTTTTGTCTTTCAGGAAAATCTCCCCGCTTTCGTATCGCAAACCCGGCGGGAGCAAGCGCAACACCGACAGAGCTACCAAGGATTTGCCGGCACCTGACTCTCCCAGCAGCGAGAATGTCTGCCGCTTGCGCACGGTAAAGCTGACGCGATCCAGCAGACGCCCGGAAGACTGCGAAACCACCGTCAGGTTATTAACGGTCAGCAAATTGTCACTGTTCAATTCGGGCATTGTCCTGAAAAATGTGCCCCGCTGGCAAAAAGCATCATGCCGATTCCTTTCCGGGCAGTTACGGCGCCCGGTGGGCTTCAGTGTGGGGGTCAAAAGCGTCTCTGACCGCATCGGCAAAGAGATTTGCGCACAACACCAAGCCAAACATGAAAATCAGTGAGGCTGCAA
The DNA here is from genome assembly GCA_965212025.1 of Candidatus Oxydemutatoraceae bacterium. Lineage (GTDB taxonomy): Bacteria > Pseudomonadota > Gammaproteobacteria > Poriferisulfidales > Oxydemutatoraceae. Next base: position 1,797,604 of record OZ243039.1, on the reverse strand, counting down.
GTGACCACCAGACTTCTGGTTCCCTAGCCATTTCCAGGCGCGCAGAACTGATCATATTCCCCCAACTGTGCATTGCCGGATCCACGCCAATATTGATATAGGAAAGTATTGCCTCCGCCAGCACCAAGGTGCTGAACTCGAGCGCGGTCGTAATGAAAGCAATGTGCGCGACGTTGGGGAGCACGTGACGCAAAATGATTTTCAGTCGCCCTACCCCCACGCACCGAGCGGCGTGAATATAGTCCATGCTCTTCACTTTCAGGGTCTCGGCTCTGAGCAGGCGGCAAAGGCCGGTCCAACTCGTGATTCCAAGCACCAGGCAAAGAAAAAGCAGCTTTGCGTTACTTCTTTCCGCGACGGAAGCAAAATCAGCTTCGTGTTGCGCCATATAAACTTGCAGCATCAAAACCCCGGCTGCGATCAGTAGCACGGAAGGGATGGAGTTCAGAGTCGTATAAACATACTGAATCACGTCGTCTACCCAGCCCAAAAAGTACCCGGCCACGATGCCCAGCAGCAGCGCGAAAGGCAACATGAAGATGGTCGTCAAGGTTCCGATAAGCACACCCGTACGGATGCTTTTCAGGGTTTTATAAAAAACATCACTCCCAACCTTGTCCGTACCAAAAACATGGTAATGGGTGCTGAGAGCGAAAAGCACTGTGAGCAAGAGAAGCAGCAGGGAAAAAATCAGCAGGACTTCCCGCCAGGGTACGGTGCTTTTGCCGCTCATGACTTCCCGCGCTGCCTCCCGAACGGAGGTGCCGGTGCGCCGGGCTCGCCACAGGAAAAAAGCAGCGTAAAGCAGCGTTAAAAAAATCAGTGCCCAGGCAAGGGCTCGAAAAAGGACAGGCAGAACGCCGTGGGGTGAGCCGCCCTCAGTCCCAACGGAATGGAGGTCTGCAATTTTCAAACGAGGATAGGTGCTCTCCCAGCTCCCATCGGGTAACTTTCGTGTTTCTTTACTGAAAGAGTGAGTGGCAAACGGCTCTGAAAAGGTTTTTTCCTGTTTGTCAAAAATCAGGATTGGTGCAACCAGGTAATCAAAAACGCTGATGATGTCGGTGCCGTAATCAGCGCGTTTTTCCAGGCTGTAGTCGTGAACCTTGAAGTGCAGGGAATCCAGCAAGGCGACTGTCAGATAAAAGACGATGATGACCAAGGAAATCATCGCGCTGCGTTTTCGGGAAAGCTTGCGCCAGGGAATGAGCAAATGCGGGTAGCGGCGAATGTAAAAAGTCGCCACGAACCCGGATGCCACCAAGATCAGAAACAGGGCATCGGTGAAAAAAACTACCGGCACGGTATCAAGGAAGCATCAAGTGAATCAAAGCGCTTTGCGAGCGGAGCCTGCCCAAGCTAGTGGAACCGTACCCTAGGATCCACAATCGCATAAGAGATATCCGTTAGAAACAGGCCTGTCATATACAGTATTGAGCCCAGAAAAACCATGGAGCGCACGATGGCAAAGTCCTGATGAATGATGGCTTCAATGGTGTAGCTCCCAAGACCCGGAATGCCAAAAAAAGACTCAATGATGAGGCTGCCCATGAACAAGACAGGCAAGACGACGACGACCCCGGTCAAAATGGGAATCATCGCGTTTCTCAACACGTGTTTGAACAGGATACTTGCTTCCTGTAAACCTTTGGCCCGTGCAGTTTTTACATACGGCTTGCCGATTTCTTCCAGGAAAATGGTTCGGTACCAGCGGCTGCCCGCGCCTATGCCGCTCAGCACGCCCACGAGAACAGGCAGAACCAGGAACTTGGCAACATCCGGGCCGGTGTCGTAACCGGAAATGGGTGCGAGCCTCAGCATTTTTGAAAACAGGAATTGCCCCATGATGATGTAAAAAATACTGGAGATTGACATCATGGCGACGCACAGGATGACCGATGTGTAATCCACGTAAGTCGCGCGGAAAAACACCATAAAAAAAGCAAAAGTGATGTTGAAAGTAAGGCCGATCAGTAAAGTGGGTATGGCGATGGCGAGGCTCGGCAAGGCACGCTGCTTGATATCGTGGCCAATGTTTCGCCCACCGTCGGAGCGACCGAAATCAAAAAGAAACAACTCCAGCGACTCACGAACAAAAAGCGTCTGCGTGAATTTCTCCAGCCCTTCCTTTTCCTCGTTATAGAGCATGGGGTAGTCGTAACCGTGCTGTTTTTTCCAGCTGACGATATCCTGCTGATCAATGTTGCGGTTTCCCAAATGCATACGGGCGATATCGTCCGGCGTGTTCACGACAAAAAACAAAGCAAAAGTAATGAGGTTAATGCCGATTAAGATCGGGAGCGCGTAAAGCAGCCGCCGGAGGATATAGGCACTCACAACGCAGTGCGGTTTCTTTTTTTGCGATAGCTCACGACAGCCGGAAGCAACAGGAGGACAAGAATCAGGAGCATCGCGGGAATAGGCCAGGTGACCGGAGTGTTCCAACGCTCGGTTTTCGCTGCACGCTGTTCACCATCCAGGCGCCAGAAGCGCAAAGTGTTTCTGGCCATGGCGTTGGGCTTCACGTTTTTCAGCCAGCCATGATTTAGAAAGTAAGTCGTAGGGTAAAAGCCCCAGATCCAGGGACAGTCCTCGCGAACAATGGTCATCATTCGGTCAATAATCGCCAATCGCTCGGAACCATCCTGCATGCCTTCCATGATCCTGAAAAGGCGATCAAACTCCGGGTTGGCATAGTTGGCTGCGTTTTCACCGCCATTGTTGACTTTGGAGTTCTCCCCGTACAACAGGAAAAAGAAATTTTCCGGATCGGGGTAGTCGGCATTCCAACCCCACATGAAGAACTGTGCGGCACCGGTTCTGATTTTTTTCTGGAAAAGATTGTAATCGACAGTTTCAAAGTTGATCGTGATCCCCAGCTTGGAAAATTGCTTTTGCAGCCACCTGAGCCGCGGCTGGTCTTCCGACGAGGACTGGGCGGTGACGAATTTCAGAAGCAAAGGTTTGTTTGTGCGAGTGTCTATACCCGACACGTAGCCTGCTTCTGCCATGAGTTCCCTGGCTCTTTTAATGGATCTGCGCACTGGTGCCCCATCTTCCCATTTGTAAACGACCTCGTTGATTCCCTCGCGACCAGGGATATAACCGGGTATGCCTGGAGGCAATGGTCCTTGTGCCGGGATTCCCTGTCCGTTCTGGAAAATGGCGATGAATTCTTCAGTGTCAACGGCGATGGAGATAGCCTGTCGCAACTTTCGGGCGCTCTCGCTGTCACCCCCTACAACCGGATCCATCATGTTGAAGCCAAAATAATAAATGGAGGGAGCAACGGAGCTGTGCATGCTGATATCGTGCGACTTCATATAATCCGTCAGTTCAAAATCACCCCTCGTGCCCAAAGTCACGGCTTGGTCAAAACTCTCAGAGCCCACCCCCGAAACATCGTAGTAGCCCTGTAAAAACTTGTTCCAGTAAGGAATGCTTTCTTTTTCCAGACTGTAGATTGCCCTGTTGATGAACGGAACTTCCCTCCCTGCATCCTCCAACAGATAGGCGGGAGTATCTTCCTGTGACCCTTCGAGGGGATAGTAATCCTTCCGATAGTGGGGGTTTTTCTCCAAGACCATGCGCAGGTTCGGGTTGTTCTCCGTAAGCATGTAGGCACCAGTCCCAATCGGGTACCAGTCCAGCGTAATATTTCTCTTCTGAAGGACTTCTTGTGCATAAAACCGGTCTGCCTCCCACGGCATAGGCGCAAAAAACGGCATGGCAAGCCAGTAAATGAACTGCGGGTACAGGCTGTTCACGACAATCTCATAACGGTATTTACCGGTGGCGCGTACACCTGCCAAGGTCAAGGGGCGAAGGTCAACCCACCCCGCTTGATTCTTCTCACGCAAGCGCTGAATTTCAGCGTTCAGCGTTCCAAACCCTTGCAGATGCTTGCGTAACAACTGCGAAATGGGCGAACTGTTTGCAGGATCTGCCAATCGTTTTATCTGGTAGACGTAATCTTCGGCGACCAATTCACGCGTGGCTGTCTGTTCAAAGTCACTCAAACGACGCATTGGCACTTCCGAACCCAGGTGGTGGTAGAGATACTCGCCCGAGTCTCGCATTGCGAATGAAGGATGAGGCTGAAACAGCACATCGCTTTTGAGCGTTACTTCGTAGATCGCGAAGATATTTTCTCCCGGCTCCGTTACTGGGCGCCCTTCCCTGTCACGGTATGAAATTTTTGGTTTGTCGATGCTGGTTAGCGGGATCAGGCGATACGGACGCACCAAGTAAGCGTACTGCAGTGGCGGTTCGTAAATCTGGGCGATGAAGCGGTATTCGTTGCTGGAATAGGAGCGCGCAGGATCCAAAGTCTTGGGGCGCTCATCAAAAGAGACATGCAGGTCATTGCCGTCCAGCTTGCCTGAATAGGGGTTGTTCCAAGTCTCTTCACAGGCGGACAGCAGCAGGGTGGCAAAAAATGCCACGGTCAGGGTCAACGCCTGCTTCATGGCAGGGTCGTATGCAGAACCGGAAAAAAGAAAAGCATGGCGTTTGTTCAAGCGGCTAATGCTACACTGCCAGTGAGGTTTTTTGCTCATTTCAACATAGTGGTTTCTCTCGCAGAGACCAGTTCCCATAACCCTTTGCGTGATATTTTCAGGAGGTGCGCGGTGTTGCTTAAAAATAAAAAAGTTCTGGTTTGTGGCTTGGCGGGTGAGCGCTCGATAGCGTGGGGCATTGCGAAAACTTTCTATCAACAAGGCGCCACACTGGCGCTTGTTTGTCAAAACGAGCGCTTAAAGCAGCGCCTCCTTCCCCTCACTGCCCAATGTGGTGATGCATCAGTTTTTACTTGCGATGTCAGCGAGGAAGCGCAGATCGTCAAGCTGTTTTGCGATCTGGCTGACAGCTGGGAACACTTGGACTGCCTGATCCATTCGCTGGCTTTCGCACCACGCGAGGCCTTATCCGGAAGTTTCCTCGAGGGAACCAGCCGCGAAGCATTTTTACAGGCACACGAAATCAGTTCATACAGCCTGACTGCGTTGGCAAGAGAAGCGCGCCCTCTCATGGGTAAAGTGTCCGATGGAACCATTTTGACCTTGAGCTATATCGGTGCTGTACGCGCCATCCCGAATTACAACGTTATGGGTCTGGCAAAAGCGAGTCTCGAAGCCAACGTTCGATACATGGCAAAAGAAATGGGTCCACAGGGAACGCGCGTGAACGCAATATCAGCGGGACCGATACGCACCCTGGCAGCTTCGGGAATCAGCGGCTTCCGGCAGATGCACGCCTACGCTGCGGAACACGCGCCTTTACGCAGAAACGTCACGATTGAAGACGTGGGCAATGCCGCAGCGTTTCTATGCTCGCCTTTGGCTTCCGGAGTGACCGGCGAAGTGCTCTATGTTGACGCCGGCTATCACTTGCTCGGCTGAGGGGAGCCTCTTTGCTTCTCGGGAAACAAAACTTTTTCGCGACTTCACGCCTTTTGCACTCAAAACAGAAGCCACTCCAAATGCCAACTTTCGCGCCTTTCGCGGTTATTAAATTCGTTCTCGCAATAGAATAGGCGCTTCGCCTATGGCACCCCCGGCAAGTAGCCAGGACAAGGCATAACTGATTGCCCGGTTTTAGAAGAGACGTCCGGGGTCGCTAGTGGTTACTGAGCTTGGGGAAGATTATCCAGCGATATATCGATCTCGGACCCGCCTAGCAACGTCAAAAGTGCCGCTTCCAGCTCGCGCTTACCATAAGAGAATGCTTCACCGGGGAGTGTCTCATCCTCAGTTGGGCGACCATCACGAATTTTTCTCAGCTCAATAATGTAGTAAGAGGCGTTTTCCGGGTGCTCCAGTTTGCGATAGCTTGGCTTTTTGTCGCTGGGCTTTCTCATACGAAACGCAACCCCGCCAATCAAGCGTTCCACGTCTGAGCCCTCAGCGTTCCTTCTCACGAAACCCATGTCACGAACTTTCAGACCCGCTTTACGTGCCTCTGAATCCAGGCTTGATCCTGCGCGTAAGGCACTGGTCATAGAGCTTGCCTTGCCTTCGGCCAACGAAAAAGCTTTTCTGAGCAGTAATTCGGTCGTGATGGATGCTTTCACCTCGGAAAATTCCTTTTGTCTGGCTGCCTTGTAGCCTTCTACCCGTACGACCACTGCGTGTCCGGCTTCTACCTCAATCACTTCGCTGTTGTAGCCCTTCAGAGTGACATCTTCCGAGAACGCAGCCTCCTTGATTCTTGGATATTGCATGATGCCTGTGTTGGAACTACGGCTCACCCAAGAGGTTTTTTTCATTTCCAAGCCCAGGTTTTCCGATGGATACTCCAGAGAGTCCACATTTTCGTACACCAGGGTGCCCAACTGATCCAGCAAGTCGTTGAATTCCTCCTGCGCCAGCTGATCAGCCAGTTCAAGCCTGATGTCGTAGCTGGCATCGTCAATGCTGGCTGTATGGGGAGAAATACGATTCAACAGCTTGAAAATCTGTAAGCCGTAGCTCGTCTCAATTGCCGTGCTGAATTCGCCCGGAGACAAAGACGCCAGAGTCTCGGCAATGTGCTCTTCCCCCAAGTCCTCATACGTGACCAAGGGAAGTTCCCCCCCCTGCTCTGCCGTCAGGGTGTCATCGGAATACTCCGCGCTCAGCTTTTCAAAAGCCACTCCCTTCTCAAGCTCACCGTACACAGTTCCCATACGCTCCCATGCGCCCGCTTCACCGTGTGTTTCCACATCAAACAGAATATGCGCTATTTGCAACTGTTCAGGTGCAAAAAACTCATCGGGGTTGTCTGTGTAGTAGCGGACGACTTGTTCAGTGCTGACAGAATCAGGATTCAACAGCTCTTTTTCGTCAAGCTCAATATATTCCAGCTGCACGGCCTCAGGCCGCATAAAGTTTTCCAGATTTTCTTCGTAGTAAGTTTCGACTTCCGTGGAGCTGACGCTCCCCGGAATAATAAATTGACCTGCCACCAAGGTGACATAGCGTAGACCGCGCTCTTGAAAAAGAAGCTTTTGGTACCGCTCCTTTTCATTTTTTAAGCTAAAAGCCGTTTCCACGATGAACCTGGGCACGCGATTGTTCAGTAGCGTGTGTCTGACCGATTCTTCAAAAACTGCTTCAGGTTCTCCCCGTAAATTAATGATTCTTCTATACTTTTCCTGATCAAATTCTCCATCCTGCTTAAACTCGGGAAGGTTCCTGATGTAGTCGGCAAGCTCCAAATCCGTTACGAAGTAGCCATTCCTCTCTGCCTCGATACCCCAAATTCTTTCTCTTATCAATAAATTAACGGTTTCTCGTTGCACGAGTTGTTCGCTGACGTTCTGCGGTTCCATGACAGATTCCAGGTATTGCTTACGTTCACGATAAACCGACTGAAAAACGCTGTAGGGAATATCCTCGTCACCAACCTCCAGAACAACCGGATCGGTGCCCAGATAGAAGTATTGGTTAATGCCCCAAAGGGCAAAGGGAACAGAAATCAAGCCGACAATCAAATAGGCTATCCAGCCACTCGCCTTGTCTTTAATCTGCATTAACATTTCATCACAATCCTGTTTACATCGTCAAAGGAGAAGGAAGAACACAATAAGAGGCAACACCAGTGCCAACATTGCGTTGGCGGAGCGGACGGGACTCGAACCCGCGACCTCCGGCTTGACAGGCCGATATTCTAACCAACTGAACTACCGCTCCATCCCATTCAAACTGACACCTCTTAACATAAAAACCAGTATTTCGGACAGCCGCCCCACCTCTCATGCTGCAAGTATGGGTGCTGAGGGAATTGAACCCCCGACTTTCGCCTTGTAAGGGCGACGCTCTGCCGCTGAGCTAAGCACCCCCAGCCATCGAACCCGGGTACGCAACCGAGCGAAAATACCGACAACAGATACCGCACACCCACGCTGCCCAACGGCCGCATGGCCTGCGAAGCTCAGGAGACTCGGTCTTTTAGCGTGCGACCCGCTTTGAAAACTGGCTGCTTGGACGCGGCAATTTCAATTTTTTTACCGGTTCTGGGGTTGTGGCCTGTCCGAGCTGCCCGGTCACGAACCTGGAAGGTTCCAAAGCCAATAAGCGCTACAGGATCGCCTTTTGCCAGGGAAGCACCAATGCATTCAATGACTGCACCCACTGCTTTAGTCGCGTCAGTCTTGCTGAGTTCAGCATGTTCGGCCACTTTTGTTATCAATTCAGCTTTATTCATAATTTTTAAAACGCCTATGTGTTGCAAATTAAAGAAGCTCCGATATGGTTCAGAACTCCGAATGCTTCTTTTTCCCTCTGCTCACCGAGAGACACACGTCTGACAGTCATTGCAGGCTGAAAAAAGAAGAGGTGCGTTACGCCCACACTTAGGGTAAGCCAAGCGATGTAATACCACCTTCTCTAAACCAAGAGCCTCTGCCACACCTTCGAGTCAAAAACAAACGAAGGTACTCTGAGGGGCGGCTTGGTTCTCCATATTGTTCAAATCAAGGTAGGAATAGTCAAGTGCTAAGGACGCACCAAGCGCAGTCGGCTTGACTGCCGTGGCGATCTCGGAACAAAAAGCCGAAACACGTGGCTCTAGGATTTGCGGAACCAGCCAATTCCTAAAGCCAGGCAGCTTCCCAACCCAATGGAGCCAGGAGCCACTTTCCCTGTAGCAATTGCACCCACGACGCGTGACCCCTTCCATTATTCCTGAGTGCGATTGCTATCAGAAAAAACAGCTCAACGACCGCCTTCCATCGTGCTTGCGTCAAGAAACTTGTCAAAAAACATAGCCTCATTTTGCATGCCGGCTTCAGACAGCGCTTTAATTCCAGCGTCAACCATCGGAGGGGGACCACACAGATACGCTTCGCATTTCTGGATGTCCAAACCCGTACCCTGTAAATAATGTTGTTGAAAATGAACAGTGACAAAGCCGCGTGGACCCGTCCAGTCGCTGTCTGACGGCTCATCGGACAGCACCGTTTCGAAATCAAATTTGCGCCCAGGGTTCCATTCCCTGCCAATTTTTCCAATCTCTTCCGCACAGTAACTGTCTCGTTGCCCGCGCGCACCAAACAGGAAAATCGCATCTCTTTTCGCTCCGATTCGACATGCATTTTCGAGGATGGCCTTGATGCCGCTCATGCCGCTTCCTCCGGCGATACAGATCATCGTTTTGCGGCTGTCGTGCAGGCGAAAATCTCCGTAAGGGGCACTTACAGTCACTTCAGCATCAAGGCGGTTCCCGTCAAAAAGCCAAGCGGTAAATTCACCTCCGGGGACGTTACGAATATAAAAAGTCAGTGTGTTTTGCGCCTTATCTGCCAAGTCAGTGGCGAAAGAATAGGATCGGGGGCTGGACAGCCCCGGGTACGTTATTTCCGCGTACTGGCCAGCAGCCATTCCCTCGGGGAAAGGAGAGCCGGCAGTAATCATCACCTCTAGAATGTCGTGGGTCAGTTTTCGGATGCCGGTTACTCGCGCCTTGCGTGTTTCCACCGCCACCCTCTTCTCAGTGCCCAATTCAACTTCGACCTCTATGTCGCTCTTTAAACGGGTCTGGCAGGCAAGAATGTACCCACGCTTTATGTCTTCCGGCGGCAGGACATACGCGAAGTCGGACAGGGGTTTTATTTTACCGGACAGCAGTTTGCACCGACACGTGCCGCAGCTTCCCACACGACAGTCGTGCGGCCAGTTCAACCCGGATTCCAACCCGCTCGCCAAAAGATTCTGGCCTTTTTTGACGAGTAGCTTGGCGTCTGAGTTTATGGTCGCTGTGCATTCTTTCTGGCCAAAAGAAAACATGACTTACACCTCCTTCATGAACCCGAAGCTTTTAAGTCTTACTCTTTAAATCATCGCTACTGAGAAGACGGCGAAAACGGGGAGTTGCGCAACCGCAACGAGGCTCAGCCAAAGCGAAGCAAAGGTTCAGAAAATGTAGCTGTGGTTACTTCAGGACTCGTCGATTGTCAGTGCCCCTGAGGGACATTTGCCAACGATTTTCCGAATCGCGCTCTCATCCGCACCGGACTGGTCAATCACGAATTTATTGTCAATGACTTTGAACACCGAAGGTAAACCCTCAACGCATTTGCCAGCATGTATGCAGGTGTCTTCATCCCAATTCACTTTCATAACCTTACCTCTTTTCCAAGAATGTGACAGCGAGCCTACAGTTCCTGTTAAGCCTGGATGTCAAGAAGCTGGAAGTGTGCCACACCCCCAAGCTCTGAATCAATCGCAAGGCATTCCCTGCGCAGCCAACCCGGGCTCGGTTTGCAAAATCCTCATTGAAACCCCAAACCACTTGGTCATCTCAGTCAAGGGAGTTTTGAATTACACATACATACCTGAAAAATCTTCGAACGTGTTCGTGACGGCAAACTCGACATCATTGTCCAGGGCTTTGAAGTGTTGCTTGCCACATTTAATCTTGGCGTCTTCAGCCGGGCGAAGTGCGTCACTAAATAATGTGCCTTTGGTTTCAACAACAAAGTAGAGTTTCTCTTGGCCATCGACCTCAACCAGCACAGCCCAGTCCGGGTTATAGCTTCCAAGCGGGGTATCGATCTTGAACCAGCCGGGAAGTTTGGCATACAGCTTGATGTCATCGCTTCGTTCACAGTCGCTGGCAAACTGAAACTCTATGTCGGAATCGTACACGACATGGTCGAAGACCGATTTCTTGCTTCCGATCATGTTTTTTTGCAGGTACCCAAACAGCTCGTTATCTCTGAAGAGTTCCTGCGCGTAGTAATGGTCGTCACCAATCTTGTGGTACTTGATGCCATCAGTCACAAAAAGGCGCATCTGGCGTTGGATAATTGTCGAAACTAGTTCAATAAACTTTTGCGGGTTGTCTTTGAACGATTCCAGGCGGCCACTATCAATGATGATCCTCACTACCGTTCGGCGTGTCAGGTTCGTTTCATTCACGATCTGGGTGATAAGATCCGGCAGTGCAAAAGACTGATCCTTATAGACATGGGCTGTTTCCTGAAGCTGTTCTGCCCGAATGCCACCCCTCCTCTGATTGAGTTTGCCTTTACGGTACAAAAGCCTTGTTTTGCCTACCTGCAGATTCGATTTAATCTCCTCAGCGCATTTTTTAGCGAGCGCTTTCGCGTCAAATTTCACGCTGAAGGTTGTCCGATATTTGATGCGATCCCAGAGCTGTTTGAACTCTTCACTCAAAAACACTTTTTTGTTCAGTGAAACCTTTTTCTTTTCATCCCGGTTTTTGATGTTGAGGTTACCGGATACCCACTTCAGAAGCGCAGCGATTCGAGGTGCGTGAGGCTTGAATCCCTCCGGTAGTTCCAGTTCCCCGGTCTTCAACGCTGTTTTCAAGGTGGCCTGAACTTTGCCTGCTGCATCGATATACCCAGATCTTTTCAGGTGATTCCAAAGCGCTTCTGAGGCTTCAAAGCCAAGGTACTTATCGTTGTATTCGCTAACCGGGACGGCAATATTGGCAAACAGATGCTTCTCTACCACACCAAACTTGATGCCTTCTTCCTGCTCAATTTCTTTCTGTAGCTGTTCGGCGAACTTTTCGTATGACTCATTCGCCATGACGGTAAGCGTGTTGACCTCGAAACCATGAACCCGCTCACCATCCTGATTAACCGCAATGCGAAGTCCGCGTCCGATTTCCTGCCGTTTCTTAATAAGCGAACTTGTTTCGTTGAGCGTACAGATCTGGAAAACATTGGGGCTGTCCCATCCTTCCCTCAGGGCGGAGTGGGAGAAAATAAACTTCAGCCTGGAATCGAAGCTGAGAAGCTTTTCCTTGTCTCTCATGATGAGGTTGTAGGCGCTTTCATCGGCAGCAGTCTTGCCGGAGGCGTCCTTCAGCATTTCATTGCCTGAGGTGTCTTTCTTTTTGTCGACAGCAAAATAGCCGTTATGCACACCGGCGGCCACAGTATCCAGATCTGCACCTTCAAAGAGGGTGTCGTATTTGGGCTTGCGAATAGCTTGGGCATACTCCTCCTCAAACATCCGGGCGAATTTGCCTTTTTGCGGGTTTCCATCCTTATCGTAGCTGCGGTAGTTGGCTACCCTATCGATGAAAAACAAACTAAGCACCTTGATGCCCTCGGGACGCAGGCGCTTTTCTTTGTCCAGATGTTCCTCAATCGTTTTGCGAATCTGTAGGCGCTTGTATACGTCCTGGTCAACTTCGCCGATGGCCTGACCCAGCCTCAGAATATCCGGTTTACTGGTAAAGCTGATGTATTCCTTGCCCTTTTCGCAGTAGATGTCGTCGATAATGTAACCATCGTAAAGGTCACGTCTACCGCTGTACTTTGCATTCAGCAGGTCAGCACCACTTGAAACCACCACGGTCTTTCTCTTGATGCTGCCGTTTTTCCTGCGGCAGTCGATCTCAATCTTGGCTGTGATCGGGCTTTTTTCATTTTTGACGCTCAAAAGCTTAATGTAGGCTTTGTTATGGCCGTCTTTGACTTCAATTCCAGCCACTTCGATCTGTTTTACGAGCTTCTGTTCGTATGCATCGATAGAGTTCAGCTTGTAAAGCATCTGGTGTTTATCCACATGGGTGGCCGAGTAACGCAGGGTGCAGAGTGGGTTCAGTGACGCAATCGCCTCTTTGCTCTTCGAGGTGGTGTCAACGCTCTGGGGCTCATCCACGATAACAAGCGGATTGGTTTTCTGTATGCACTCAATCGGCTTATTCCCACCTGTCCGTTCATGGGGACGGTGGATAATGTTTGCCTTGTTCTCCTTTTCCGGATCAGTGAAGCTCTTTCTGAAGGCATCAATATTGATCACCATAATCTGGATGTCCGGGCTGGTAGCAAAGTTTCTTACGTCTGAAAGCTTGCTGCTGGAGTTATAGACAAAATAACCGAAGCTGACATTTCCATAGAGCTTTCGAAAATGAGTGGCTGTTATCTCAAGGGATTTATGAACCCCTTCCTTGACGGCTATCGACGGCACGACAATGATGAACTTGGTGAAGCCGTAAAGCCGGTTCATTTCAAAGATGGAGCGTAGATAGACGTATGTCTTTCCGGTACCCGTTTCCATCTCAACAGTCAGGTGTATCCCGTCCTTTGAGCTGAATGACTCAGATGGTGCCAAGCCGTTTTTTAACTGAATTTTGCGAATATTCTTGTGGATGTCTTTATCCGGTAGTATTAGTACGTTCCCTGTACCCAGATTGTTTTCCGTGCCGGGAATCGCCTGCTGGGAGGTGTGTTGCAGCGGGGCGACTGTAAAATTGGTCCGGCAGATTTCCTGTCCTTTAAACACACCGGCAACGGATGCTATGGCCTGTTTTTGGTAGTCAAGGTTCGGATCAAACTGTATCTTCATCTTACAAGCTCGTTACAGCGGGTATGCCAGCCTGTTTGAGATTCTGAAAGGCATTGGTTTTTTCTTCATCGTCCTTAAAGCCGGAGTCTTTGAATACCACGCACTCGATTTCCAGATTGAACTCATCCTTCAGTTTGACAATGCCGATGGCCACCTCAGGTGAAATGGAATCCGACAGGCAAACGAGCAACGTACCCCTATTGACATCGAAGACTTTTTGTCCGGCAATGGTATGTTCTGTTATGGGCAGGGTTAGGGTCAGGCCACATTTCAGGATGACTTCGTAAAGAATATCTTCTTCCCGACGTTCCGGTTTGATGTTTGAAATATAGTCTTCGAGTGTTTTCTCCATCAGATTGGAGCCGACTTCCCACGGTTTGATATTGGTAGAGTCGAGCTTGAAGACCTTGAAACCAAGGTCGCCGTTATAGTCGGGATTTTCTTCTTTAATTTTTGTGGCAGCCCTGCGGATGCGTTCTTTGCTTATTTCTGCGATGGTCTTATAACCTGATTTATACGCATTATCCTGCTGATCAATGCCTTCAGGCAACTGAATCAAGAGAAATTTGTGGCAAGACTTGGATTGCTGATTGTAAGATATAACTGAGTGACCTGTTGTTCCGCTACCAGCGAAAAAATCAAGAACTACAGATTCTTCATCGCTATAAAGAAACGCCTTCGTTAGGAGATTGATCAGCCCCACGGGTTTTGCATAGTCGAAATAACTTGAACCCATTAATTCAACCTGTTCAGCATCTGCGTCCTCATTTGTTGGAATTGAATAGTGGGCGATGCTAAGTAAATTATGCATTTTCTTTATTTCGCTACCTTTTTTAATATGGTTGGGGCGAAAGGGTATTTTACTTATTACTATTTCTTCTTTTGCGTCAACTATTTCATTCAGCTTTGTTTGGGAATATCGCCACTCACCTTCAAGTTTGAAAGGCTCTATATTTGTACCATTCACAATTGTTAACTCATCGAGCAGTTTGGTTTTAATCTTCCCTTCTGACATATCTTGGGGAGTAACAGTAGTGTCAGTCATGTTGAATTTTACGCTTTGCGTAGGGAACGTAAGGATTGCCAAACTGTTGCCAGCATTATTAAACGGATATTTTTTGCCTTCGGTTGTTAGCTCTACTGAAAATGCCGAAGTTTCTTCTCTATTTTTTGCATAGGCACAGATGTACTCAAACTTGGTTCCTAGGTTTTTATTTAAAAATGATGGTTTCTTCTTTTTCTCCCATCCGAATGCAGTTATGAAATTTTCTTCTCCAAAAATCTCATCACAAATCTTCCGCAAATTAGCTATTTCTCCATCATCAATTGAAATAAAAATAACCCCATCATCCTTAAGTAGATTTCTGGCTAGCATTAAGCGCGGATACATCATGTTCAACCAGTCGGTGTGGTAACGACCGCTGGTTTCAGGGTTGTTTGAAAGGTTGCGGCCTTTGCCATCAACTTGACCTGTAATTGCCTTGTAGTTCTTGATATTGTCTTTGAAGTTGTCCTTGTAAACAAAGTCATTGCCGGTGTTGTACGGCGGGTCGATATAGATCATCTTCACTTTTTTGTGGTAGCTCTTCTGCAGTAGCTTGAGCACTTCAAGATTGTCACCTTCAATAAAAACATTCTGGGTCGTATCCCAGTCGACCGACTCTTCCTTGCAGGGGCGAAGTGTGCCGGTGCTCGGTGTCTGGGCGACCATTCGGGCACGCTCTTTGCCATTCCACGTGAAGCTGTAGCGGTCGTCGCGGTCGTCGACGAACTCACCGAGAACCCTCTTCAGGGCATCAAAATCCACCTTGCCTTCCGTAAAGGCTTCAGGAAAAAGCTCTTTCAGCTTGCCAACGTTTTCGGCCACGATATCCTTTGTTTTGCCATCCATTTTATCCACGCCTAAATTCCTGTATTTTTAACCGCGAAAGGCGCGAGAATCGTGAAAGTCAGTAATGGTATCAAACTTCGCTGGTGTGGCAATTGTGCTCATTGGATCAATGCCTCGTAAGTCAATTGCTTCCCAATGGTTTTGCGGCGAAGGTCGTCAATACGCGCAATCGTATCACGTTTGACAGCCGCTACTTTGCCGTCTCTTGGTGCCAGTGGAACAAAAACCAAGCCGACTTCTTTTGACAACTTCAAAGACGGGATGCCTTTACGGCTGGTCGCATCAGACATGGTCATAGAGCCATTTGTGCAGGGAGATTTTGAACGTCTAAATATCATCTGACCTGAACGCTATGCTAGTTCCGGCACTCACGTCACTGCTAAAAGCCTGACTTTGACTTTATGCCGCATGCCTTAACTTTCTCGCTTCATTCATCGGGAAAACTGTACCATCCAGCCACCGTGGCCGTCATCGCCGGGGGATCGCTTCATAAACCTGAATGCGCTTCCGGGCTTGGCTTGTTTGGCTTAGCTGTTTGAAGTGGTTGAAAAAACATCCCCAGGGGGATTCGAACCCCCGTTGCCGCCGTGAAAGGGCGAAGTCCTAGGCCTCTAGACGATGGGGACAGATTGGGAACGCGATGGTAACACTTTCAAGGGTCGCTTTTAGCAAAAAAAGCATTGCGAGTCTTTGCAGCCCTGTCGCCTAGAACAGGCGTATGGGCACTCCTTTGAAGTGCACCCGGTCGCCTGAGTTGAGACGGGAAAGCTGCCCGGCGCGTACTTCCAGGACGTATCGTGCCGCTTTTGCCGGAACAAAAGATTTGGGCCAACTTTCGGGCGAAACCTTTCTTTCCACGTGTACAACGCTTCCAAATTTGTCTATCCACACGATGTCAAGTGAAAAATTCATGTTTTTCATCCAGAAGCTGTGTTTGGCATCCCGCTCGAAAACGAACAGCATCCCCTGATCATCTCCAAGTCGTGTTCGTCCCGACAATCCCAAGGTGCGCTTTTCTGCAGCGCTCACGACTTCCACCTGGAAAATTTTGCCAGCCGCTTCCACTTGCGCTTGTCTGGATACGTCCGCTGTGGGAGTGTTTTCGGCACTGGCATACACGACATGCATCGCCGCGAAAAGAAAAATGAGGAGGGAGGAAGCGGACAATCTGCTCACAAGGAGCGGTCTTCAGCGTGCTTTGCTGCGGGGGGGATGCCCCCGCCACTAACGAAAACCGCAATGGAGCCAGGCGGTCTCGAACCCCCGACCTCTTGCATGCCATGCAAGTGCTCTCCCAACTGAGCTATGGCCCCAAAAAAGTCCTCTGTCACTGTACGAACCCGAAAAAAAATGTCAAGGAAGCCTGACTGACACTCCTATGTTCTGTCTACGTCAATTTTACTGATGGTTCTGGAGGAGCGGCCATCTTTTTCCCTTCTGTCTTTCGCTGCAGAATTTGATTTTGTATGGGATAAGGCATTTCTGCACCGTGCTTATGGATAATGTCAGCTATCGCCAGAAGCATCTCCTCTTTCACTCTCGTAAAGCCTTTGTAGATGATCTGGGTCGTGTAAAACTGCACTGCCAAGTCGATCGCGAACTCTGAAAACTTCTTGACAAAGATATTCAGGTAGTCGTTGTCGACTTCTTTGTGCTGGATCAAAAGCTCTCTGATGTCAATGGAAATGGCGGCGATCTTATCCATGTCTTCATGACGAAGCACGAACACCTGATTAAAGTGACGTAGCTTCATGTGCGTCAGGTTTTCAACAATCACAGTCGAAAAAAGGGCGTTCGGCAAATAAAGGGCATGGCCGTTATAGGTTCTTATCCGGGTGATGCGCCAACCAATATGTTCCACAGTGCCCTCGACCGAACGATCAGGAGAACGGATTGTGTCACCTTCCACAAAAGGCCTGTCCAACGAAATCATGACCGCACCGAAGAAGTTCGCCAACGGTTCTTTGGCGGCCAAGCCTACTGCCAGACCACTAACCCCGCCAAAAGCCAGAATCCCCGACACACTGATTCCCGCCTCACTCAAAGCGGTCAGCAAGGCCGCTGCGACCAGAGAAATGCGAAGCAGTCTTGCGACCATACGGGTGCCAGTCGCGTCCAGGGCGCGGGCACTTCCGGTAGCAAGAACTCCAATCAATTCTTCTTCCATTCTCCGGATTAATCTCAGTGAGAACGCCAATAGGCAGAAAATAATCCCGAGGTGGCGTACGGCAGTCGATATTTCTATCGTTCTTATCTCCTCTGCACTGACGAAAACTTCCAGAATGTACGTAAAACCGATCAGGTAAATCATCAGAACCAACGGACCGGTGAGGATAGAAAAAAGAGCGACTTCCCATTTGCGATTTTTCTTCTCCAATCTGGCTAAAAGAACTCTAATGAACAGTGCGGCCAGAAAAGCAATCGCCACGATAATAGCAGCCGATATAAAAATCTCGCTGTAGTCCAGGAGCAGGTTGGCTCCTGCCGATTCCATTACCAAACTACGCAAATCCTCAAGGACCCGGGACATTCCCTCTTGCTCTTCGAGCGTAGTGGCTGGCGAGGTACTGGCTGATAAGGTACTGGCTTCCGAGGTCATTTTTCCGTCCCCTTCAATAATCAGATTAAAAAGTTGCCCGACATAATGTTTTTACTGCATTTTTAAGGTCGTTTGCAAGCATTCGGTTAAAAGTGTTCCGTAGAGCCAGGCTTTGTTTCCTGTTAAGCCATGATCCCTGCTTCGGCCAGTATTCTGCCTTCAATTTACGCGAAGAGGCAATTCTCAGGCTTTTGACGACTCTTCCGGATCGTGTATCGAATAGCAGCACTCCGGTGTAGGCATAAAGGTAAACGGACTTTTTGTGGTACGCGTTCCGATAAAGTCCAAAACCCACAAAATGACGGTCTGTATCCAGGATTCGGTCAGTTGACTTGTTTTTTAAGATCAGCAGCCATTTCTCAACCCCCAATGCCTTGCCAATTTTTTTCAACAGTTCTTTGATTTGTTTCAAATCGTAATTTTTGCTGTAAAGCCAGCCGGACTCGCTCGTGTCGTAGACGCGATGTAACGCCCGCATAGCCCGGCGTGGCGGCTTCTTGAAGCAACTCCCGTTTTTTCCGTAGAGCAGCCCTGACAACAGATGTTCATCCACACCCCAGCTTTTGACGTTGACCGCTTTGGACTCGTCTGAAAAAGCGAGGTGCCCAAGGTAGACCATATCAAAGCGCTGACCCAACAGGGAAACGATTCCGATTTTCTGTCCCTGCCTGTTTGTCTCTGCCAGGGCGTTGGCGTAACAGCACTGGAGGCAAAGCAACAGCCACAGAGAGCGAACCAAAGCCTTTCGGTTGGCGAACAGTACGAAGTGGTCGCTCAATGGCCTACCCGCACCACCTGGCCTACCTGCGGGGGTGGTTCTTCGCGTATGGCTCATCTTGTTGCTAAAGCAGTAGAGCCGAGGAGCACTCAGTCTTTGTTGAAAAAATGCTTGCTTTTGAGAGTTTTGTCGCCCGGTTTTTGTTTTTTCAGTAGCCGTAGCACGAAACGCGGCAATGGGGATAGCAGGTAAACAGACGAAACGATCAAGGAAAACAGCTGAAGATCCAATGAAAACAAAACAAATGCTGACACGAGCAGGAACATGGCAAGAAGCGAAATGCGCGAACCAAGTTTGACTCCCTTGAAGCTGTAGTAACCGAGATTGCTCACCATCAGAATGGAGACCGAAACCATGGAAGCTGACATCAACCAGCGCAGCCACTCATCGTCAACCCCGTGGTGTTTGCATACCCCCGCCAGGGAAACCAGAAAGACCGCAGCAATGGGACACGGCAAACCCAGGAAAAATGGACGGACATCCTTGCCGGTGGCCGCGTTAAAGCGCGCCAGGCGCATGGCAGTTGTCGATAAAAAAACAAAGCAAAGCAGCCACCCGACCCGTTCCCATGCGGTGTCGGCGACAAAAAAATCCCATTGATACAGCAAGATCGCTGGCGCGCAACCAAAAACAACCACGTCACTGAGACTGTCGTATTCAGCACCGAAGCGAGTTTCCGAGGCCATCATTCGCGCGACTTTTCCGTCAAGAAAATCCATAACCAAGGCGACATAAATCGCCAGAACGGCACTTTCATAGCGCCCGTTGAGCGTCAATATCATGGACCAAAAGCCAAGAAACAAAGAGGCGCTGGTAATCAGGCTCGGCAGTATATAAACGCCTCTTCTTTTCGCTTTCAATCTGCTTTCCTGATGCCTAGTTTTTCACCAGGCGATTGCTACTGATCCATGGCATCATGGCTCTCAGACGACGCCCTGTTTTTTCCATTTCACTCGTGTTGGCTTTCTCCTTTGCTGCTTTCATGGTTTTCGCTCCCGCCTTGATTTCCGAGACGAACTCCTTTGCAAAGGCTCCCGACCGAACTTCGGAAAGTATGCGTTTCATTTCTTCACGCACGGCCTGATTAATCACCCTGGGACCACGACTGATATCGCCGTATTCAGCAGTGTTGGAAATCGAGTATCGCATATTCGGGATTCCACCTTCGTAAATCAAATCCACAATGAGTTTCAACTCATGCAAGCACTCAAAATACGCCATTTCCGGGGCGTAGCCGTTTTCCACCAAGGTGTCAAATCCTGCTTCGATCAGGGCAGTCACACCACCACACAACACGGCCTGTTCTCCAAACAGGTCGGTCTCGGTTTCTTCGCGGAATGTCGTTTCAATGATGGCGGCACGCCCCCCACCGATGGCACCGGCGTAGGCTAACGCCAAGTCGTGGGTACTGCCAGACATGTCTTTGGCAATCGCAATCAGAACAGGAACCCCCTTCCCTTGCTCATAAGTGGAACGAACCAGGTGTCCTGGCCCTTTGGGAGCCACCATAAATACGTCCAGGTCAGCACGCGGCTGAATCATGGAAAAATGCATATTGAAACCGTGAGCAAAACCGAGAGCAGCTCCCTGACGAAGGTTGGGAAGTAGATCCTTGGCATAGATTTCAGCTTGGCTCTCATCCGGCGCCAGTAGCATCAGCACGTCTGCCTGTGCCGCAGCCTCGGCGGCGGTGACACAAGTGAGCCCGGCATCGGCAACGTGTTCGCGGGAATTGGACGTCTCACGGAGTCCGACGATGACATCCACTCCTGAGTCTCGCAAATTCATGGCATGGGCATGTCCTTGGGAACCAAACCCGATCACTGCCACCTTCATGCCTTGCAGAAATGTTGCCCGCACATCCTTGTCGTAGTAAATTTTCATGTTGTCTTTTTCTCTCCTTGTTTTTTTTTTCGGGTCACTTTGGCAGCACCGGATTCGGGTGGCGCCAAGTCTTCACAGCTAACACTGATTGCACCCGAACGTACAATTTCCAGCGGATGCCACTCAGACAGTGCCTGAGCAAAATTTTCTATGCCTTCGGAAGAGGAAATTATTTCAAATACACACTTGCCGGCACCACTTTTTATTAAACGCGCCCCGTGTTGTTCCGCAAAATTACACAATTGGCTGAAGGTCTCCTCGGAACAAGGGACTTTGGCAAGCAGCATCTCCCGGTCTATGTGTTCGTTCGGAAAAAGAACCGAAACCTGTACCACGTTTACCAACTTGTTTAACTGCTTGATGATTTGTGAAATTTTTTCCTCACTTTCCCATGAAATAATCGTCATGCGAGACAAACTTTCTTCTTCTGTCACGGCGACTGTCAGAGAATCGATATTACAGCCACGGGCAGAAAACAAACCAGCAACCATAACCAAGGCTCCGGGCTCGTTTTCAAGCAATACCGAAATGACTCGCCTGTCCGCCGTGCTCATGTCACGCAATCATCCACTTTAGGGAAAAATACCACCTGACAAAGTGTTGGCTTTCTGAATGAAGACCGCCATTTAATCTTTGCCAGTAACAGTGGCGACTAAGCCTTGCGAATCAAAAAGTGGAACTTCCCCTGCTCCTCGCGGCTTTCAAGCAATGCATTTCCGGTTTGCCGCGAAAAGGCTTCAAAGTCCTTGAGGGTACCCGAATCGGTTGCAACGATTCTAAGCTGCTCGCCGCTTGACATTTTTGCCAAAGCCTTTTTGGTATACAGGATGGGCATTGGGCAATTCAACCCACGTAAATCCAGATTTTGGTCGCTATTTGACATGGTTCTCCTTGGTTTTCTCAGTTAAAAATCATGATTTTACGGTTTCATGCGTTACCGTGTGAACTGCAACCCTTCCTGGGTTCAGGACTGAAGCTTCTTGGTTTGACGGCACCCGCTTTGACTCGGAAGCGATACGCTCTCCCCAGCTATGTGCTTCGCTCAAAATTGCATCCAAGTCTACGGACAACAGCTGCCTTTCTTTTAGCAACATGCGACCCCCAACCCAAACGTGACTGACCTGTGAGCGGTCAGAAGCGTAAAAGAGTTGGGCACATGGATCATAAACCGGCTGTGTCTCCGGACACCGCAAATCCATTGCCACCAAATCTGCTTGCTTTCCAACAAGAAGCGAACCAATTTCAGAGTCCAGATTCAAAGCGCGTGCCCCTCCCAGTGTTGCAATCTTCAGCACTTCACTCGCCGGCAAAACCGTGCTGTCCAAAGCGGACACTTTAGCAAGAAACGCTGCGCTGCGTCCCTCCGCCAACATGTCCAAATCATTGTTGCTTGCGGCTCCGTCCGTTCCCAAAGCTACGTTGACCCCTGCTTCCAGCAGTTGTCGAACCCCACAAACTCCGCTGCCCAGCTTCATGTTTGATTCGGGGCAATGCAGCACATGCGCCCCTCGCTCTGCAAGCAGGCAAATTTCATTCTCTGTTAAATCAGTGGCGTGAACAGCAAGTAACCGGCTGCTTAAAAGACCCAGCCGTTCCAGCCTTTCCAAAGGACGCATCCCTTCCTGTTTTTGTGCGTCCTCAACTTCTTGTCTGGTTTCATGTACGTGTATATGTATGGGCAAATCCAACTCTTCTGCCATCGACCGCACACGACTTAGCGTTTCATCACCTACCGTGTAGGGGGCATGTGGGGCACAGCTGAAGCGTAACAGGTCCTCGCCGTGGAATTCTTCGTAGACGGCACGCCCCCGCGTCAGATATTCATCCGGGTTCGCGGCCCAATTGGTGGGAAAGTCCAGAGCCAGCAGTCCCAGGACGGCACGGACGCCAGCCTGCTTTGCGACCCGGGCGGTCTCTCCCGGAAAAAAATACATGTCATTGAAACACGTGGTTCCACCGCGGATCATTTCCGCCACGGCAAGGCGGCTGCCCGCTGCCACAAACTCAGGGTCTACCCAACGTCGTTCGGCGGGGAAAACATGCTCCCCCAGCCAGGTTTGAAGAGGCAGATCGTTGGCAAAGCCGCGAAACAGCGTCATCGCTGCGTGCGTGTGCGCGTTCACAAAGCCGGGGAGCAAGACATGACCGGGTAATTTCAGATATTCCTTCGCCTGCCAGTGTTCGGCCTCGGCAAGCGGTGACAAAGCCGCTATTTTTCCGGCTTTTACCGCCAAGACGTATCCGCGCAAAAGCGCATCGGGTTCTACGGGAAGAATCCATTCTGGATAAATCAGAAAGTCAAACATAATATTCCTGTAACTTATTGAAAAAATTCCTTTTTTTGCTTAACGTCATGTCAAGCCGGGTTGTCGATATCGACGAAATGGTGTTCCAGGGAAAAGCGCTCGGCAAGATGCTCCCCTAAGGATTCCACGCCGTAACGTTCGGTGGCGTGGTGGCCGGCAGCAAAATAGTGGATTCCCTCTTCTCTGGCGATGTGGGTCGTGCGCTCTGAAATTTCACCGCTGATGAAAGCGTCAAGGTGGTGGCGCACTGCGACAGTAATCAAGTCCTGCGCGGCTCCGGTACACCAGCCGACCGTGCGAATCTCGTGTTTACCGCCGTGAACGAGCAAAGGTTCACGGCGCAGCTGCCTGGCCAGCAGATGCTTGAGCGCTTCGGCGCCCATGCTCTTGTCAAGGATGCCGTGCATGAACAAAGCGGGTTGACCTGGCTCGCCAACCCACTCGCAATGCCCAACAGGAAGCAAAGTCGCAAGCCGGGCGTTATTGCCAATTTCCGGATGTGCGTCCAGAGGCAAGTGGTAGGCAAGCAAGCTGATCTGCTCACTCAGCAAACGTCGCAGACGACGGGCTTTCATGCCCGTAACAACAGGGCTTTCTTTATTCCAGAACAGACCGTGGTGAACCAATAAGGCGTCGGCATTCCGCTCCACTGCTGCTTCCACGCAGTCCAGGCAGGAAGTGACCCCGGAAACTATGCGCCGAACCTCCGAACGGCCTTCAACCTGTAAGCCGTTCGGACAATAGTCCTGAAAGCGGTGGGCAGTGAGAAAATCGTCCGTGTAGGACACCAGCTGTCGCAACTCAATCATTCGTGGACGCAGAATCAATCGCACGGCAGTCGGCAGACTTGGCGTGTGCGTATAAGCCTTCCTGGCCAGCCATCGTGCTGGCACAGCGCGACAGGGGTCCAGAGCCGGTGCGACTGCATTGGATGGTGCTGCTTCGCTTTTGGAAATCATAGACACCAAGCGGAGAAGCAAAGCGCGCCGTTCCGGAAGTGGGCAAAACATGGTTCGGCCCGGCGCAGTAATCTCCCACGACCACGGGTGAATATTTTCCGATAAAAACCGCACCAGCCCTGTGTATCAGGTTCAATATCGAATGTGGATCATCGACCTGGATTTCCAGGTGCTCCGGAGCTATGCGGTTAGCAATTTCCGCCGCTTCTTTCAGGTGGGGCACGGTGACCATCAGACCACAGTTCTTAAAGGCTTTTTTGATGATTTCTGCTCTTGGCATTTCTGCGATTAGCGCTTGCATGGCCGCCAGAACGCGACCTGGCATTTCAGGGTCGGATGTGAGCAGCACTGCCTTGGCGTCTTCGTCATGCTCTGCCTGGGAACAAAGATCAGCAGCCACCCAATGAGGGTCTGCGCTGCCATCACAAATAATAACGACTTCCGAGGGACCTGCCAGCATGTCGATTCCCACCTGGCCGAACAACTGGCGTTTTGCCTCAGTCACGTACTGGTTTCCAGGGCCGACAATCTTGTCGACTTTGGGAATTGTTTCGGTTCCAAAGGCGAGCGCAGCGATAGCGTGGGCACCACCGATACGGTAAATCTCCTCTATGCCACAAATAGCGGCAGCTGCGAGTAAAACCGAAAACCCGGTTCCACCCCGCGTTGGCGTCACCACGACAATGTGCGGAACGCCCGCTACCTGAGCCGGCAAGCCCGTCATCAACAGGGAGGATGGGTAGCTTGCTGTGCCTCCTGGAACATAAAGGCCTACGGATTCTATCGGCAGGACGCGTTGGCCTACCCGATTCCCGTCATCATCCTCAATTTCCCAGGAGGTGAGCTTTTGCGCCTCAGCGTAGAGACGTATCCGTTCAGCTGACCTCTCAAGTGCCCTCCTAACTTCTACGTCTAAATCATTCAGAGAATTAGTTATTTTCTCTTTTGGGATTCTGAATAGAGAGGCATCATTGCCGCTGTAGGCGTCATATTTTTGCGCATAACGCAATAAGGCGGTATCGCCGTGCAAGCGAAGGTCTGCCAGAACTTCACGAACCTGAGAGGCCAGCTCAGAGGGTGTCTCGCTGGCAGAAGACAAAAACGCTTTAAAACGCTTTTCAAAATCGCTTTGACGAATATCCAGATGTTCAACAGACAAACTCAACGCGTTCTGCCACGCCTCACGTCTACAGATTCAGCCATGAGTGCCAGCAACTTCTCCGTATCCTCCCAGGCCAGACAGGCATCCGTTATGCTCTGGCCGTAGACGAGCTTCTCTTTGGACACCAGATCCTGACGACCACCGACCAAGTGGCTTTCAATCATGACGCCAATAATATTCTTCTCTCCGCCACGAATCTGCTCGGCAACGGATTCACCGACCAGCAGTTGCCTCTTGTGCTGCTTGGCACTATTGGCATGACTGAAGTCAATCATCACATTGGGCCGCTGTTCTACCTTTAACAGCATCTCAGAACACTGTTTCACGCTATCCGTACCGTAATTACTCTGATTTACTCCTCCACGCATGATGATATGGCAATCGGGATTACCGGATGTCGAAAAGATTGCCGAACGACCCTTTTTGGTAACAGACAGAAAATGATGCGGCACAGCCGCTGAACGTAACGCGTCTACTGCAATTTGCAAGTCCCCGCCCGTGCCATTCTTAAAACCAACCGGGCAGGACAGACCAGAGGCGAGTTCGCGATGAACCTGGCTTTCTGTTGTGCGGGCTCCTATGGCGCCCCAACTTACCAGATCTGAAACAAATTGCGGGCTGATCAAATCCAGATATTCAGTCCCCGCTGAAACCCCCATCTCGTTCAAATCAAGCAGCAGCTGTCTGGCCAGTTTCAATCCCTTGTTTATTTTGAAGCTGTCATCCAGGTTGGGGTCGTTAATCAGCCCTTTCCAACCGGCAATCGTCCTCGGTTTCTCGAAATAGACTCGCATCACAATATGCAGGCTGGATTTGTACTGTTCTATGCAGTGACGCAGTCTTTCAGCGTACTCTTGAGCGGACTCAAGGTCGTGTATTGAACAGGGGCCAACAATGACCACCAGGCGGCTGTCTTTCCCGGACAAAATGTTTCGGATTGCTTCACGAGACGCACAAACACAATCAGAAGCTTTTGCGCTCAGCGCAAGCTCGGCTATCAACTCCGCGGGAAGTGTCAGCTCCTGAATCCCGATAATTCTCAAGTCATCCGTTTTATGCATTCTGTGTTTTTCTCCGTATTTTTAATGGTGAACCGTTTCTTTCAGGAGGTTCACGATGGTATTGATGCGCTTGAATTGAGTCTTCATGAGCGCCTTGTTTGCGACTAGGCGCGCGGTGATGGTCGCGATTTCTTCGTGAACTTTCAAGCCGTTCGCTTGCAATGTTTTCCCGGTGTCAACAATGTCCACTATGAAATCCGATAAATTCAGGCGCGGTGCCAGCTCCGTTGTGCCGTGAAGTTTGATGATTTCCACCTGTTCTCCTGTCTTGGCAAAGTGTTCCAGCGTGCTGCTCGGATACTTGGTTGCTACGCGCAAGCGCCGACCACTTTTCCCGTTTGGCGTGAGCGACTCAGGGGAACCCGCAACCACCATGCGGCAATGCGCAATATTCAGATCAAGCAATTCGTAAACCTCACTGCCCTTATGCTCCATTAAAATATCTTTACCGACTATCCCCAAGCCCGAGATCCCACGCTCCACATAAGTCAGAACGTCAACCCCGCGTAAAACAAGCAAATCGATTCCGGGGTCAAAAGTTTCTATCGTCAGTTTGCGGCTGTCATCAAAGCCATCCAAGGGGGCGCAATTCAGCGCGTCCAGTATCGGCAACGCGCTTTGCAGCACACGCCCTCTGGAAACCGCAAAAAAAATTTTTTTCTGGTCTTGCTTCTGTAACAACGAAAAAAGCCTCTCAGCTATCCGCCCTGCATTTGCGTTGGCACACGCCGAATATTTGCCCCAAGCTGTGCCAATTTTTCTTCGATGCATTCATAGCCACGGTCAATGTGGTAAATGTTGTCAACGACCGTTTCACCGTCTGCCACCAGGCCTGCGAGGATCAATGACGCGGAAGCTCGCAAGTCTGTCGCCGCCACCTTGGCTCCGTGGAGTTTTTCTGTTCCCTCAATGTGCGCGCAGTTGCCTCGTACGGTAATGGAGGCTCCCATCCGGCATATTTCATCGACGTGCATGAAGCGGTTTTCGAAAACCGTCTCCGTCACCACGCTTTTCCCTGCGGATATGGCGTTCAGGCTCGTGAACTGTGCCTGCATATCAGTTGGGAAAGCAGGGAAGGGGGCTGTAGTGATGTCAGTCCCACGTGGGCGTCGCGCACTCATGTCGAGGGTGATGTTGTTTTCACCGACCTGGATTTCAGCCCCCGTCTCGTACAACTTGCACAAAACCGCGTCCATCAGATTGGCACGGGCATTCTCAACCGTGACTTTGCCTCCGGTAATCGCAGCAGCCACCAAATAAGTGCTTGCCTCAATGCGGTCGGGGAGAACGTCAATGGTGCATCCCGAAAGAGAATTGACTCCATGGATTCTGATCGTCGACGTCCCTGCTCCCTCTATATTCGCTCCCATGAGGCTCAGGCAATTTGCCAAATCCACCACTTCCGGCTCTCGAGCCGCGTTTTCGAGAACTGTGGTTCCTTTAGCCAGAGTGGCCGCCATCATCAGGTTCTCTGTTCCGGTTACCGTTACGCAGTCAAAAACCAGATGCGTCCCTTTCAGGCGGGACATGCAACGGGCTTCGATATAGCCGTCATCGCTGATTTTAATCGTTGCCCCCATCGCTTTCAGGCCGTTCAAATGAAGGTCAATAGGTCTTGAACCGATCGCGCAGCCCCCCGGGAAAGCCACTTTTGCAATACCATGACGAGCCAGTAGAGGACCCAGAACCAATACCGAGGCTCGCATGGTCTTCACAATGTCATGGGGGGTAAAGAAACTGCGCAAAGTACTGCTGTCGACTTCCACGGTCGTCGACTCGTCCACGACGACTATGACGCCCATTTGCCCGAGCATGTCGATCGTCGTGGTGACATCATGCAGATGCGGAACATTTCGTATTTTTAACGCACCTTCCGACAGTAAGGACGCCAACAACATGGGTAAAACCGCATTTTTCGAACCGGACACGCACACCGAACCACGCAAAGGAATGCCCCCTCTTATATGCAGTTTTTCCATGAAAACCCTATCGTTAACCGTTCACCATGGGAACCGGGCTACCGGTCAAAGGTCGCCACGCCATCAAACGGAACGTATCAAGGGAGCTCTTGAACCAGCGGAACTGTCTGGTTTTTAAGGCGCTGGATCAGCACTTCCAAGCCTTGGTTTCTTATGGTTTCCGCATAACTGTCGCGAAAAAGTTTCACCAGACTGATATCCTCAAACCTGATGTCAATAATTTTCCACGGCGTCTTTTGGCGAAAGATATAATCTACCCGGTAACTCGCTTGTGACTGGCCGGGGGGGGTAACCACGCTGGCCACGAGAACGAAGCGTTTTGGTTGCGGCAGATCCGGATATTCAATTTCTACATCAGAAACCAGTTGTATCGCCTGCGCGTAAGTTTTCTTCAGCCGCGTTTTGAAAGCCTCGGCAAAGCGAGCGCGCTGTTCTTCACTTGCGTTCGTCCACGCCTCCCTTCCAATCACCAACCGGCTCACATCTACCAGATTTACCAAGGGAACCAATCTTCTTTCCACCAGATCTTCATAAAAAGTCTGGCTCTTTCTTTGCGTGGCATCAGCATTTTTCAAGTCCACGAGAATCTGGTCAAGGGTGCCGCTAACCAAATCTCGCGCCTCTTGTTCATTTCCGGCTACGCTATGACCGGAAAACAGAATCAGGACAGCAACTACGATTACAGCATACATAATTTTCAAACCCGGTTTTCCTGTCCGCCGTTTCCCTCGTGGCGGCACAAGGAAGCAGACGGTCTCTATCATACCCGAACCAACGCCCATCAGAGGCGTGTTTTGCTGGCCTCCAACGGCAAGCTATACTCTAAAAAGATAAACGATGGCCACGATTTTTAACATCGAAAATTGAAACACTTTCACTTTTTCAAACCGGTTTCACTCGTCACCTTGTGGCTTTTGTCAGCCCTGCCCTTTCTCGGTGAGGCTCAGAATTTGGAACCAAGGGCACCAGACCTGGGAGGCACCAACGTACCCGGACTGACCTTAAGTAAGGAAAAATGGATCGGCAAAGTCATCCTTTATGAACTACGAGCCTCACTCCCGATAGTTAGGGATGTCGAGTTGAACGAATATATTCAATCGCTTGGCAGCCGCCTGGCGTCCGCACCCCCTGTCAGTGCCCTGAATCTTCATTTTTTGTTGACAGAAAATGAAACCATTAACGCCTTTGCTACTTTTGGAGGGAATGTCGTCATTTTCTCGGGCTTGTTCCTGGAAACTGAAAATGAGAGTGAGCTTGCCGGCATACTGGCGCATGAAACCGTTCATGCCATCAGAAGACACGCACCACGCATGCTGCAATTGTCCAAAGACATTCAGCTGGCAAGCCTCCTGTCTGTTGCTGCTGGTGTTATTGGTGCCATCGCAGGTCAAAAGCTCGCGACGCTGGGGCTATACGCCGGAGTTTCAAGCGTAATCGAACAACAACTGAAATTTTCCCGAGTGTTTGAAAACGAGGCAGACCGCTTTGGCATGGCTCGTATGGCTGCAACCGGATTTAACCCCCGCGGCATGCCCGCTTTTTTCAGGAAACTGTGGAGCCATGAAAACCCCAGGCTGGCATATCCGGAATATTTGAGATCCCACCCTCTGACAGAGAACCGCTTGGCGGATAGCTTGGAAAGGGCTTCAAAATACAGAAAGGACTTGCAGGACAATAGTAAGGAATACCTTTTTGCCAAAGCGCGCCTGGAGGCATTGCTCAACCCGCAGAAATATCAAAATGCTGCCCTTTCCGACAATCCATTGAGTCTGTATCGGCAGGGCGTTGCTTTAATACGGCTCAACAAAGCAAAAGAGGCATTGCGCGTTTTGAGGGGAATTGATAAACCCAGTCTCACGACTGACCTGGCAATCGCCAGAGCCCACTTGGCTTTAAAGCAAGCTGATGAAGCCGCATCTGTGCTTGCCCGCCTGGACAGCTTGTACCCGGGGCGAATGAGCGTGTCTTTTCTGGTCGCCGAAACCAGAATACAGCAAGGAAAATTTGACGCTGCGCTCCAAAGGTTGGCACAGCTTGCGCATCTCTCAGACCGCTATCCGGAAATAAATGCGCTGCGTTCCAAAGCGGCCTCAGCGGCAAAAAAGGACTGGCTCAGCCACGAGTATCTGGGGGACTACTACTGGTTGACCGGACGCTTCGTAATAGCCATTGAACAGTTCAAACTGGCTGAAAAGAGCGCAAAGTCGAATCGCTCTTCACAGCTGCGCACCAAAAACAAAATCCAGGAATTAACAGCTTTGCGTGAGAAAATCTTAAAGCAAAAACACTAGCGGTAACCCTCTCTGCAAGTAAATCATCGTCTCAAGGTGGGTACCAGTGCTTTCTGTTTCCCGGCTACTTGGGGAAAGCCAGGTTCTGCTCAGATTTTTTCGTAATAACGAAACTTCTTGGGGAGGAAACGAAAATCCACCAGTGCTGTCACAAAAACCTTCAGTGGTTTCGCTTCCGCTTCATAACACAGTTGGTAGTACTGAAACTTCATGACCATGGCAGATGCAAAAACGATGCTGGCGAACGTGATGAATGAACCAACGGCAAGCATGGAGGCTCCTGAAATTGCCTGGCCAAAAGTGCAACCCAGAGAAAGAACGCCGCCAACGCCCATTGCCGTTGCCCCGATGATATGGCGCAAGAAGTCACGAAAGGACACAAACCATTCGATGCGAAAATTACGGCTGAACAAAGCGTAGAAAAAAGACCCGAGCACCACACCAAGCGTGATTGCCAGGGCAAAAGTCAAAAATTCCGCAGCGAAGCCCTCTTCCAGAAATCTGAGAAAATGAGCACCGGGCTTGACAAAAGTAAAGGACTGGGCACCGACGTCAAAAGGCCGTACGTCCAAAAAGTCTATTTCTTCCAGCAAATGCCTCCCCATGGGACCGGCAGTCGCGTACCAAGCGGAGGTTACCAACAAGCCCATTCCTATTCCCCCCGCGATATTGCTCACATCAGACCGTCGAACCAGAGACAACAGCAACCAGGAAAATAAAGGGACACCCACAATCAGACCCAGTACCCAGCGTTTTTCCCCTTCCCCGAACCCTAGCACTTCCCCTGCCAGAACAGACAAGCTTTGGCTACTAACCCCGTATTGCTGGAAGTCAATAGTCGCAGGCTGCATCCATTGCAAGAAAAACAAAAAGCCGAAATTCGTAAAAATCATCAGGTAAGCAGCCACTCCCATCACAAGAAAGACCACTACTGACTTCAGGTTCCCCCCCCCCATCCTGACCAAGGTTTTATTCCCACACCCGGAAACCAACACCATTCCCGCCCCAAACAATAAACCTCCCAAAACGTATCTAGGCCACAGAAAGACAGGTGTTCCATAAGGTGGTTTGCCGGTCATTCCGCTGTCTGCAAGCGCTGGGTCAATACTGCCCATAGCATCCAGAACAGCCACCCCAAGCATTGCGCTGGCCAGCGCCAAAACCCAAGCACGCATCCTGCCGCTGTCACCGATATTGACCAAATCAGAAACAGCTCCCAAAGTGCAAAAATTTGTTTTGGAAGCCAGGACGCCACCCAGCAACCCTGCCACCAAGCCTGACAGCAATATCAACTCATGAATTTCCACAGCTTTAGCTTAGTGCTTTCTTTTGCGCCGGTTTGCGATTTTTAATCGCAAAAGGCGGTATTTGCAATCCGTGTGATTTCAGTTTTGGGGTGGCTTCCAAAGTTCATCAAAGGTTTTAACTGCGAAAGGCGCGAAAATCGTGAAAGTCAGCAATCATCAGGAAATAAAATTTTTTCGTGTGTTTCGTGTTTTTTCGCGGTTGTTAAATTCGTGTTTCATCTTTCTCTGAAACACAACCAGCCAAATGACCAATACCAGCCCCAGCAAAGCGAGCGGGTCATACGCACCGGCAAAAACCAGCAATCCCAAAGCCGCAATCAGCACCCCCCCCAAGTCGTTGCGACTCCCGGCTACGTTGTCTGGTGTACCAGAACCCACGGTTATCAAGGCGGCTATTGAGCCGGGAGTCTTGTCAGCGTCGTTCTCCCCATCATCCACAATGTGCAATAGCAGGCAGTTGTCTCCTGCATTCAGGCCTCTTTTCCACGGTTCAGGAACCCGGGAGTCCGCAACCACTCCAGGGCAGGGTTCTGGAGCAGAATAGTAATCCTCTTCCCTGCTTCTGCTGAAAGATTCCCACTTGTTCGCTGCGAAATTGTAGCGAGCAACGTTATCACCTGCTGTAACGGGAGCATTCAATGGCAGGCGTATGCGCGCAAAATTAGGCGTCCTGAGTGCCGGAGAAGCCATCCGAACACGAAAGTCAAACATTCTTGCTGTACTCAGCGGTGAAGACCCAAGCGGCGGCGGTCTACCCGAAGCACTCACGTAGGAAGTAGACAGCACCCCGGAGCGCGCCAATTCGGCTGCCTCGGTGCTGCTGTCTGTGGAACGCAGAAGCAGAAAGCCGGGAAGTACTTCGGTTTCCGCAAAAGCATTCCCATTGGTGGCTATCAAGTTCAACGCCTCAGGAATGGATCCCAGAGGCGCAGTCTTAAGTACTGGAACCGAAATCCCCCACCAGTTGCGGGTGAGAGTGTCGTTACCGCTCCACTTTCCCTCCACTTCCGCAACAAGGCGCAGCACGTTGCCCTCAACATAAGCTTGCGGCAAGGAAAGTTCCACTTCTCCAAGATTGCGACCATTGGCACAGCTCGTGTCTTCCTCTGGTTGGAATGGTTGCTCTAAAGGCGCATAAGCCACACTGATGGAACATATTTTCGGTAAATCGTCAGCACCATAACCTGTCGCCTGAACCCGAACCCGAACGGTCGAGTCCGGGCTAAACACCAGCACTTCGGATGCAGTTGCTGGCGCGTCTTGTCCATAAACCTCAAATTTCACCTGCGGAGGCAAAATCTGATCTCCTCTTGTTGTATACAAGGTGTCCTTACCGCAAGCCGCAAAGAAGCTGTCTGGTGCACTCTCGCCTTTGTCTATGAACCGTTTTTCGCCTGGCTGCGCGAACTGCCCTCCTTCATCGCACTGCAGCCGCAAAGTTTTACGCGCCCCAGGAATAAGGTTTTCGTAAGTGAATTGAAAGGAAAGCTTCTGTGTAAGCGGAAGGCGTAAGCCGTCGAGTGTCATCTCTTGCCCATCTTCAAGAATGGTAATCGGCCTCGTGGTGCTGAGATAGAATTCAGTGCTTCGTTTCTTCAAACTCTGTACATCAGCCCCGGATACATCCAGAAATGTGATTAAGGTTCCACTTTCAGCGGCATTTAAAGAAAGTGTGATGTCGTCCCCAAAGTTAATTTGTGGCGCCAGATAAACGCTTTGTTCAGCCAGGCTTGAGCCGCTTGAGATCCAGTTGCCATACTGATCTACTCCCAACCAAAAAAGGGTGCTAAGGCCGGGTTGAAAAGAAGCCCGGCTCGGTGTTTTAAACGCAAGCTCACATACGCTTTCATAATTACCGGGCAGAGTCACCCCACTGCATGGGCCGCTGCTTTCTTTCACGTAAGCTGTCAATTCGACGCAAGCAGGGCAACTGACCCCTAGTTGCTCAATATTGCCTGGCTGGCTGGCAAAGGCGGAGATTCTGCTTTCCGCATCTGCAGCAAGCGCGATGGTCGGGCGTACAGATATCCCGCCAACCAGGTCATTGCTGCCACTGTCACGACAATTTGTACCAATACGCGCTTCAACGTTATTGGGAACTGCGTCGCCGTCACTGTCGGCATAAAACCCTGCAACCCCGGTCTGGACACCCAAGGAGCAAAATGAGGCAACGGCATCTATGACCTCATCTTCCGAGGGAGCCGCGGCTATCAGCCCCAAATTTTTAAGCAATTGAAAGAACTTGGCGGTCAGCAGCCCGGTCGGGGTGCTGGGAGTCACAGACCCGTCATGCACCACAGACACCTGATACGGCATCAGCGAAGCGGGAGCTTGCCCCCCTAAGGTGCTTTCCAGCTCAAGGCTGATGCTCGCCTGAGACGGAGGAAAGCTATCGCCGGTCGCGACTCTCAACCCGCGTAAAAAAACAGTTGCTTCATTTATTCCCATTTCTTCGGCGATCTGAATGCTACCTTCCTCCAGCAACTTAAAATCTTCATCATCCGAACCACGCCAATAAAGTTGACCGGATACCGGATAATTGGCTGTGAGAAAAATGCTCCGGATTCTTTCTCCAGATTCCGGAGTGCTTATAAGGATTTCATCATCCAACGGCACTCCCTGAGCGTCACTTTCACGCAACTGAACATTGCTGTCCCCTTGGCTGACTTGCAAGTTACCACCCGGCTCACCACCCACGGCGCGTTGTGCATAACGCACGGCGGTTCCGGTGTCATCCGCCAGGTTTTTCATGGAATAAAAGGATTGCGAGTAGTTGGGGTACGGGTAAAGGGCGATCTGCGGGCTTCCGGCACCTTCCTGCCGGGGGCAAGTGAGTTGGCCAAGCTGAAGGGGAACCGAAGTCAGCGTGCTGGGAATCGAAGCATCGGGGTCAAAAGCTCCCTGGTGCAAAACGTGCACAGAAAAACCTGGTAGATCCAGCTCGGAGGCGGCAGATGCAGAAAAACGCGTGTGGCTAACCGTGGATTCGTAGTCGCTGGAAAATTTTGCGTTGAGAACGTGTTTGCAGTCTTCCACTTCAGCTGAGGAAAATCCGGACGTAAAAACCAGACTGTAGGAAATGGCAGAAAAACCGGAAGCGGGGCTGGAAGCAATCCAGATTTCAAAAGTCAGTTCACCATTCTGCGCTTTGAGATCCTCAACACTTAGATTCACCCGCCCTTCGCATTCCTCGCAGTCAGGGATCTGTAGCCCTGCAATCCTGTAAAAGTTTCCTTGTTCAAAAGGGACTTGTGGCAAGGCAACTACAGATAAAAGCAGACCAGCCGCACCCAAAGTCATTCGAAACGAGTTGGGGAGTCTCACTGACTATCGCTTCCTTTCGC
The DNA here is from genome assembly GCA_965212025.1 of Candidatus Oxydemutatoraceae bacterium. Classification (GTDB taxonomy): domain Bacteria; phylum Pseudomonadota; class Gammaproteobacteria; order Poriferisulfidales; family Oxydemutatoraceae. The sequence goes on along the minus strand of OZ243039.1, from coordinate 1,762,733 downwards.
ACAAGTACCAAGGTCACCACGAGACCCCAAGTTGGGGCTGACGCCTCGTACCACATCCTCGACATTCACAGCTCCGTCAAGGTCACCATCAGCTCGAGTATAGGCAAATGGCTTCCTCGAATCCGCCTGATAATTCAAGAAGAACTGAGCGTCATCCTTGCCTACGGTTCCATCTCCGTCCAAATCTCCAGCTGTCAGACAATTTTTCTCACCACACGCGCTTTGCGACGTTGCGGATACTCCCGTCGTGCCAAAATCAAAAACAAAAAGCTCCGCTTCATCGTCAACTGTTATCGTTTCCGTGGTTTTAACCCCCAAGTGGTTGTGGTGTTTGACTGAAAAATGAAGAGGAAGCGTACCGTCAGTCTCTGAAAAATACAGCAACGGACACGCCTCTCCATCACCATTCAGGCATCGCGTTTTTTCGTCGGCAGAAAGCGCGGTATACGCCAGCGGGTCTACGATTACTGAATTTTCCAGAAGCAAAGCCGTTTGGCACCATTTCTCTGCCCCGTCCGTTGCTGTTGATGCTTCCACCAGCACCCAATCCACCACACCTCTAGCCTCAGTCGCGTCAAAGTTCCCCAAAGTCCCCAACAAGGCAGAGAGATCTGCTGATTCGCAGTCACTGGGCTTGCAAAACTCTGCGGATACGGGAATCAATCCAGCGGCAGCCAAGTCCGATCGCATGAGGGGAGTTGTCCCATCATTTCCCATCGACCGCCCATGCAAGCTCGCCATAAAAATAACAACCAGAAAACACAATCGATTCACTTCTTTAGCTCCTTATTCACCGACGACGGTTCTGAAAAACCCGCACTTTCCTGAAAATCGCCCTGAGATATGGACTTCAAAAATCTCTTAATCAAAACACACAAACCATCCGTCCCTCCGTAAAAGGCACCAATACAGACATTCTAAGTCTCCTACCTCTTAAAAACAATAGATACCCGTACTTCCCACCGCCAAATATTCACCTTTTTTTGCATGATTTTCTTTTATTTTTAAGCGCGAAAGACGCGAAAAGGGCGAAAGATGGCACTCATCAGGGAACAAAACTTTTTCGTGTGTCTCGCGTTCTCCGCGGTTGTTAAATCTACAGGTGGTCTGCCAAGATGGAGGCCGACCTTCTCACATACGCTTGGCCTAGACAGCCACTGCGGTGCAACGTCGCAAATCCCTAACAATCCTTCCATTGCCAACACCACAGACTTGCATCAGCAAACATTGTTAACCCAGCCAAGCCAAACCAGCTCTGCCGCACCTACAGTCGGCGCAATTACGGCCTAACGGAGGGGTTTCCTTGCTCTTTGCTTCGAGAATAAATGAATTCGATGAAGTGAACATTAACAAAATCCGCTTGCTCTTGGCTTAACCCATGTTCGGCAAGCGGGAGGCTACTAGCAAACTTGAGTTGCGAAACCGAAATACAACCTTTGGCTTCATCCAGATGTTTATCAAACAACGAATCAATATAGCCTTTTAGCGAACGCATTGTCGGGGCATCTGGGACTTCATTCTGCTCAGACTGCCCAAGATTTTTAAATTCAGACTCAAATCGTCTTTTTTGTCTCAGTTCACCGAAAAACTCTGCAGAAAAATTGTCTTTTGCGTCGTTCAAAGCACCCAACTGCGTGTCTGTGGCCAGAGCCGTTCCCTCTGCACTTTCCTTTGTCAACTTCTCAGTACCGGGCGAAAGCCAGTAAAGATACTCAAATTCCGTGTCTTTTGCCATATCCCCCGCGACCCTCAGGAAGCTCTTTCTGTTCCGAATAACTTTTTTTTCCCAGATAGACCACTTCCCCATGGTGCGAACTGAAAGATTCGCACTGCTCATGAGCACAATGGCTATTTTTTTTCTCTCATCCCGAACACTCGCCCGATATTTTCCCGACGTGTGGTACTTTAGCCAATGTGTGGCCCAGCCCAAAAAACTTTTATTCCCGATCGTATAGCCAGTGACTTTGCCGTCATGGTCTTTCAGGCTCTGCACTTCCCCAAAAGGCCCGCTTCGTGCCTGAAAAAACAGGGCGCTGGATAATTCCATCACCTGTTTTCACCAATAATTCCTATCATAACCAAGAAACCTCCATTAGTTTCACCAACCTGCAATTATACCCTGCCCTGCTCAAGAGAACTCCCTCCAGTTCTCTTGAAGCGCTTCAGGAAACAAAACTTTCTCTCGCCTTTCGCGGTTGTCAAGTTTGCGTATGTCCTTAGCGAACCATGCCGCCCAAAAAGACTTTCAGGCGCAATATTGGCTCTGTCTCTTCCAGCACCCGGGTCGGAGGAGCCAGGTTGATAGTGCCACTCACTCCAGACGCTTCAGCCACGCTGTTCCGGGGGAACGCCCGGACTTCGTGTTCAGCACCACCCGGCACTCCCCAAAAATCCACCATGCCAGCTTCTGCCGATGTCGGCAAATCAATATGCTGCTCCATTATCAGATCTCCAACTGACAGTCGAACCCGGCACTTCAGGTCAAGCGGCACTTCATCGACTGCGGTTGCAAAATCAGCATGGTGCGTGGCGCGTCCATAACCATCATCTCCCAGATATTTCAGGTGTACCCGTACATGGCCGTATGCTTCGGATGTCAGTTGCATGGCCAATGTCCCTTCAAGAACGTCGAGCAAAGTAAATGCTGCTGTGCCCATCGCGCCTGCTCCGGCGCGGTTGACTGCCTGGAGCGAATAGCGTATCTGCCCCCCTCCTGCGTACGCCTCGCGCAGCTGCGCCAAGGCATGACCCGACAACACATAAGAAGTGCCAGTTCCCGCGATGGAATAGCGTTTTCTGTCCAGGGAAAGCCGGTAACTGTCTATCGTCGCCCCGTTGCTGCTCGCCGCTTCCCAACCCAGGTTCACCCGATTTGTGGACTCCCATCTGACCCGCAAACCTGAAGGTCTGCCAGGCACCGCTATGGTGCTGAACGTGCCCCAGTTTTCGGATCCCCGGGCGAGCACCCCAACGCCCTTTCGGTTACTCGCGTAGACCTGTAAGCCATAGCTTCTATACGGCAGCAAGTGACCAATCTCAATCTCGGTGGCAAAGGTACCTGACGGGAAAAAAGTCTCGGTGCTGCGCCCTGCAGCACTCACAACCACCATGTAGCCAAAACCAGAGCCCGCAGCGCGATCAGGAGAAGCCGCAGGCGCATCGACCGCCAGGGAAGCGCAACCGTCATGTCCCATGGTCGCCAACACCAGGCGAGCAGTGGTCTGACCGGGCACAAGCTCCGTTATCGTCGTCGTGCCCGGAAGCCCCGGCAAATGGAAGTAAGCGGCGGCCGGATAGCCCACCAGATCTCCGTGCACAGCGCGAAGCTGGTACGGGTGGGGGCAAGCCCCTTGGCTGTTTTCCCGAAACCCGGCCAGAAAATCTCCGTCAAAGTCAAAAGTCAGCGCTGTGACTTTCCGCATTGTTCCTGCCAGCTCGAGTTCGTAGTAATCGACCGCTGAACTTCCCGCCGCCCACGTGAAGCGCAGGTGATCCAGAGATTCCCAGCTCACCGCCAAATCAACCGGTGTGGCAGGAATATCGGCAAGCGCACGCAGCAATGGCAGCGTGTGGGCATTGCCAAAATGCCAGGCTCCCGGTTCCCAGCCGGCATAAGTCGTGGCACCTTCGCATACCTGCCCCGCCACGGTCGGACAACGCAGCTGGGTCAGAGTACGGGGTGAAGCGCCACCCGTTGGGCCACTGCCCACCAAAGCTGCCCTCGCAGACACGGGGGCGTAACTGCGGTCAATCGCAGCGTCTGGACCAGAATGGCCCACCAGACTGCCAATGCTGCCCGATTCCCCAACAACAGGGTTCACCGCATAGCTGTCCTGAATTCGGTGGACATTGGTTCCGACCAGCCCTCCGGTGTAGGAACGGCCCTGTACCGTACCGAGCGCATAGCCCGCATGGACAGAACCGGCGTTGAAGCCCACCAATCCACCAACACGCTCATCCCCGCTGACTGACACGTCGGCATAGCTGTATGCAATGGTGCTATTGCTGAAGCCAACCAGACCGCCGACGTGATCCCCTTCCCCAGCGGTCGCCGAACCTGTCGCATAACAGTGCAAAATCGTGCTTCCATGGCTGTAGCCAACCAGGCCGCCGGCGTAGTCCCGCCCTTCACCCGAGACGATCACCGCCGCGTCTGCGCTGCTGTGCAAAATGGTGCCCCCCCGGACCCGACCGGCCAAACCACCGGCAGACTCGAGCCCGCGTACCTGCGAAGCCCTCACCGTGCTGCCCACGACCCGACCTTTCCCTTTCACATAACCGACCAGGCCGCCGACGTATCTGCCTCCATCAACCACGGCACTGGCGCCACTGTTGACCAGCAAACCCCCGTTGCCACCCACCAGCCCGCCAACACTGGTACCGACCGCGCTTAAAACCTGTGCAGACCTCACGACGCTGTTCATGACAGTTCCCCCGTTAAAGCCGACCAAGGCTCCGACTCTGTTTTTTCCCCTTACCCGTGCGTCAACGAGCACCATCCCCTTGACAGTCCCGCCTTCTGCAAGCCTGGAAAACAGGCCAACCTCGTCCGTTTGCGGGCGGTCAATGTGCAAGGCAGAAATTTGCCGTCCTGCCCCGTCGAAGGTGCCTGAAAAATTCTCTATCGGATGAAAGCCGGCATCGCCTTGCCACTCCCGACTCGGGCCGGCGTCTATGTCTGCCGCCAGTACGTAGTGGGCCTGCAGATCAGAGCGCACGTCCTGTAACTGGCACAACGTGGCAATTTGCCACGGGTTGTCGCTGCTGCCGTTACCCGGCGCGCCCTGCAGACCTTTGCCGGCGCATTCCGGAAAGCGGGTCACCGTCCGGACCGTTGACGGCGATCCGGTACCCACCGTGTTACGGGCAAAGGCTTCCAGCCGATATTCAGAGGCACCCACCAGTTCCGCAAACTCCACCGTGACCGGGCTCAAAGGATCCACCGGCGCAACGTCGCGTTCCTGTACCAGCTCCCCGGACGCATACAGGCGTATCCGGTAAGCCAAACGCAAAGCCAAGCCTTCCGCAGGCGCTGCATAACCGGCGTCACCCGGTCTGCGGCCATAACCATCATTGGAAGGGGGTGCAAAGCTGAGTCTCAGCGTGGAGATCCCCGGCACCACCCGCACATCAGCCGGAGAACCGGGAACGTCCAGCAGGCGCACGGAAACACGGGCGGCTTCGCCGACACCGTAAAGGTTGTAGCCACGAACCGTTAAAAGGGGCGTGCTCCCGCCTTCATGATGGGCGCGCAGCTTCTGCAGATGGTCCGATCCCGCTATGAAGTAATCCGAGAGCGTCTCCCCGGAAAGCGCTCCGCTTTCTACACGGTGACCGATTCGTTCACGTCCGTCCAATGGGCGTTCCCAGCGCAACAGCAAGACAGACGGGGATTTCCACTGTGCCTGCAGGCGCAAGGGTTTGCCGGGAGTCTCAAAGCCACGCAGAACCGGCAGCGCATTGTGATCGCCGAAGGACCAGACCTCGGCACTCCAGCCCGAGTACGTTGACCTTCCCGCACACGCCAGGCCAGGGGCGGTGGGGCAACGCAGCTGCAGCTGCGTCCGCAGGGAGCCTGATCCCTGCCCGGCGTCATCTGCCACAAAGGGCATGATGCCACCATTGACGCGGGTCAACCCTGCCGCATGGCTGTCGACAATATCTCCCTGGCTGTTGCCGGCAAAGCTTCCGGGCTGTCCGGCTCCGGACACCGACCCTGCCGCATAGCTACGGCTGACGGTGCCCCGGTTGTTCGCCACAAGACCCGCAACCAGACCTTTCCCAATCACAGAGGCTGTTGTGTAACTGTCAGTCACCGAGCCCTGGTTGTCTGCAACCAGACCACCCGCCCGGACTGTTCCCGACACCGAGCCTCCGGCATGACTCGTGTCGATGCTCCCGCCTGTCAGGTTTTTCCCGACCAGGCCACCCGCGACCTGAACTCCCGGCTCTATCGTCAACCGGGCCGCGCTGCCGCTGACCGTGCCTGCGTTGATGCCAACGAGTCCTCCCGCCACCTGCCCGCCAAAAAGAGAGCCCGTCGCGCCGCTGTTCACGACCCTGCCTCCCACGTTCCTGCCCACCAGGGCTCCCACGTTGACGCTTCCCCAAAGCTGCGCGTTCACCAACACGACCTGCTGCAACAGACCGTCCTGAAGCTGCGCAAACATGCCGACATCTTCCAGTATCTCGGAGCGCACCCTTAAATGGTAAATCCGATAACCGGCACCATCAAGGGAACCGGAAAAACCGGTGATCGGCGCAAAGCCTTCCCCGGTTCGCCAGTTCCGGGATGGACCTGCTTCAATATCGCCTGCCAGCCGGTAGTGGGCTGCAGGGGCAGAGCGAATGTCCTGCAATTGGCACAGCGTGGCAACCTGCCAGGGATTGTCCTCTCTTCCAGGGCTGCCAAGGCCGCTTGCCGATGCCAGGGCTTCCCCGTCACACTGCCAGGGACGGGTAAATACCGACAGGGAAAATGACGCTCCTTCCCCAACCCTGTTATAGGACGTCGCCACCACTTCATAGCGGCTGTCACCTGCCAAACCCGAAAATTCCACGGCCGCAGATGTTTCTCCGTCTGTGTGCGTACGCTCCCGTTCCTGCACCGGTTCCCCCCCGGCGTACAGCCGTACCCGGTAGCCCAGACCTACGGAAACCCCGACACCTGTATATCCGTAAGCCGGGTCTTCCGGTAACTGGCCATAGCCGTCGTCAGCCGGAGCCATAAGCAACACACGCAGCGAGAGCGCCTGCGCCGATGCCCGAACGGCTGTCAATTTACCTGGGGAGTTCAGCAGCCTGACCGCAAGCGTCGTCGCTTCGCCCACACCATGACGGTTATATCCACGCACACTGACCTGCAGGGAGTCACCGCTCCCATATTCGGAACGGAGGCTTTGCAACAGGTGCCCGCCGAGCGTAAAAGACGCGGACTCCATTTCCAGGGAATGCCCTGCCACCTCCACCCAATAGCCGGCGTTCAGGCTTCCTGTTTTCGCGGCTGTCCAGCTCAATTCCAGTTCACCTTCCAGGTTCCATTTCGCCTGCAGGCGGGATGGGGGAGCTGGTGGCACCGGTCGCAGGGCGCGATGGACCGGAAGCGTCTGCCTGTCTCCGAAATACCAGACTTGGGTGCTCCAGCCGGAGTAACTGGCCGTTCCCTGGCACATCTCTCCCGGCGAAAGGGGACACTGCAATTGTGCCAGCGTGCGGGAAAAACTGTTTCCTGTGGCGACGTCCCCGCTGCCCACGGGTTCCAGCGCGCTGCTGCCGGCACTCTGCTCCAAGGCGTAATTTGCAGCCATCCCGGTGCCAGTGGAGTGCCCCACCAGCGTACCCGCCTGATCATTCCCGCTAACCAGGCCAGTCGCATAACTGTCCAAAATCCTGCTGTCATTGTTGGTGCTGCGCACACTGTTTCCCGTCAGTCCGCCTACCCGGGAATTTCCGCTGACCGAACCGGTTGCGTAGCTTTCCTTAAGCAAGAACCCGTTGTGCCCCACCAAGCCACCTACCCTGGAATTTCCGCTGACTGCTCCGGTCGCATGGCTTATGAGGATTGACCCAGAGCTGGTGCCCACCAGACCTCCCACACCATTCCCGTCGCTGATAACCGTGCTGTCCGAGTGGCTGTCAACTATGGAACTGTAATAATTGTGCCCCACCAACCCGCCCACAGCTTCTTTCCCGTTGACTGATCCTGCCGAATAAGATCCGTTTATGGAACCATGGTTGGAACCCGCCAGACCGCCCACAGAATGATGCCCGATTACCGTTGACCACGCGTGACTGTGATGGAGCAGAGCTTCATTGAGCCCCACCAGACCTCCCACGTGATTTACCCCGCCCACACTTCCTCTCGCGTGGGAACTGCGAATCCTCGCGCCCGGGAAGTTTTTGCCCACCAGTCCGCCTATCATGTTGCCGTCATCCTGGACACTGACCGTTCCGGCAACGGTAGACTCCGAATGGCTGAGTTCGATCAACCCATGGTTCTCACCTGCCATTCCTCCCACACGATCCCGCCCGACTGTCAAGCCTGTCACCGTACTGCCCTTGATGCTGCCATTCGCCTCAACGCGTCCTGCCAGAGCCCCTACCGCATCTCTGCCCCGCACCGTGACATCCACCAGCGCCAGGCTTTGCAGGGCACCGCCGCTGAGCCTCCCGAACAGTCCAACATGGTCTACTCGCCCGGGATTGATCAGGAGATTCAGAACGCTGTAGCCACTCCCGTCCAGAGAACCGGAAAAATATTCAATCGGAGGAAATCCCTTTCCGTCCCGCCACCCGTGGCTTTGCCCCGCGTCTATATCGTCTGCCAGCCGATAATGCGCTGCAGGGTCGTAACGCATTTCCTGCAATTGGCAAAGTGTGCCGACCTGCCAAGGGTCATCCTCGCTGCCAGAGCCTGCTGCCGTTATCACCGCTGCCCGCGGACACGCCGCAACGTAGGTGAAAACCGGCGCTTCCACCGTTGTTGGGCCTGCGCCCGCTTTGTTTTCGGCAGATACCCTGACTTCGTACCTGGAACCACCTTCCAGACCTGAAAATTCCACTACGGTCGAATTTGACCATCCCTGCTGTGTTATGCGCCGCTCTTCCTTCAACAGGCTTTTTGAAAACAGTCGCACGTGATATGCCAGATCCAGGGCAATTTCGCCTGCCGGTTTCCCGTACGCGCTGCTGCCCGGAGCACGCCCGTAGCCGTCACCGGCAGCCTCGACAATGGTGACCTGTACCGTCGACAGCCCTGAAGCTGTCTGGATTTCCACCGCCCCCGGGACGTTCATCAAATGGAAACTTCCCGACGCTGCATCTCCCGCAACACCTCTCCTGCTGCCGCGTATGGAATAATGGATTTCACTGCCGCCCGCGTAACGCCCACGCAATTCAGCCATCAATGTACTGTCAAGCGTGAAATGGGACGCCTTGGTATTCCGAATGGTTCCGTCCACCTCCACCTCAAAGAAATTCACGCCAGCTCCCCGATGCTTCCACTGCAACATCAATCCACCCTCTGAACCCCAGTCTTTCCGGACTGCAAGCGGTGCAGCGGGAACATCCGTAACTGCCCGGAGCACGGGCAGCATGCGGGAGTGCCCAAAATGCCAAATTCGTGAGTCCCAGTCCAGATACACGCCAGCTTCCCGGCAAAGATTGACGGGCGGTGTCATCGAACACTCCATTTGCTCCACAGTGCGTAATCCGCTGCCCTGTACTGCGCCGTCATTCACGCCCACGAGGCTGTCCCCGTCTCCCAGCCTGCTGGCATAACTGCGGGCTATCGTGCCACTGTTGACTCCGGCCAGCCTGCCCGGAAAATTCGCTCCGGCTATAGCACCGGTGCTATAGGAGCTTCTGACCGAACCGCTGTTTACTCCCGCCAGTCCGCCTGTCTGACTGTCTCCGGACACTGCGCCTTGTCCGTAGCTGTCACTGATGCTTCCTTTGTTTTCGCCGACCAGACCGCCGACTTGGTTCTTTCCAGTCACACGCGCTGACACGTCCATACGGCTATTCACGATGCTGGCGCTGACTTCGTTCACACCCGCCAGACCGCCTACCTGACTGTCTCCGGATACTGTGCCTTGTGCATGACTGCCACTGATGGCTCCCTTGTTTTCGCCGGCCAGACCCCCGATCTGGTTCTCTCCACTCACATGTGCATCCCGGTGTGTATGGCTATTCACGATGCTGGCGTTGACTTCGCTCACACCCACCAAGCCCCCAATCCCGGAGGCTGTTCCGACAACTTTGTTACGCGCGGAGCTGCCACTGATGGTGCCGCCAAGGTGTCGGCCCACCAATCCGCCTACCTGTCTGCTTCCGTACACCGCGCCTTTTGCATGGCTGTTACTGATGGTGCCTTCGTTTTTTCCCACCAGACCGCCTACCAGACCACCCCGTCCGAACACCACGCCTTCTGCATGGCTGTCACTGATGGTGCCTTTGTTTCCTCCCGCCAACCCGCCTATCTGACTGTTTCCGGATATTCTGCCTTTTACATAGCTGTCACTGATGGTGCCTTTGTTTTCGCCGACCAGATTCCCGACTCGGTTCTTCCCAAGTACTGCCGCACTTGAATGGCTCTTCACGATGCTGGCGTTGCCTTCGCTCACACCCACCAAACCACCTACCTGACTGCCTCCGATCACTGTGCCCTGTGAGTAGCTGTCACTGATGGTGCCGCCAAGATGCCAACCCACCAGACCCCCGACTTGATTGCCTCCTGTTACTGCCCCCAACGCACGACTGCCTTCAACCGTGCCACCGTCGTTCTGACCCACCAGCCCGCCAGCAACAAATATGTCGCGGGAGTTCTCCCCAACCCTTACCGTCGCCTTGCTGTTGCGGATGACCCCGCCCTGATTCAGGCCAACCAGCCCACCGATAATTCCGTGCCCGTCAACCCAGCCGTCAACTTCACTGTCCTCAATCGTCCCCCGATCATTCAGGCCAACCAGAGAACCGACATTCACACCCACTTTCGTCAAAAAGTTCACCAGCTTCACACGCTTTAGCAAGCCACCCTGCAGCCTGCCAAACAGCCCGATATTCTCGAGTTCTTCTCCTGCTACGTTGACCTTCAAATTGGAAACTTGGTAACCGTTGCCGTCATAAGTGCCAGAAAAACTCTTGATCGGTGTAAAGCCGTTCCTCCAGACACGCGTCGCGTCTATATCTTTGATCTGGACATAGTGTGATTGGGGCGATGCCCCCATGTCACGCAAATGGCAAATATTTTCTACCTGATAGGGATTCCTTTCAGTTCCGGAACCTGCCATGGCTTGCAAATTCACAAGGCATGCGGGCTCAGAAACTATATCGGGCTCAGAAACTAGATCGGGAAAATGGCTGCCATGAAAATAGGCATCCCCGTAGTTCAAGGCATTGAAGACCCTTGGGTTTTTGTAGATATTGCCCATCCCGAAAAAGACGCCATTGCACCCCGAAAAAGAGACATAGACGCCCATCACGGATGACGTGCCCTCATAAAATGCCGGCGATCCGGAGCCTCCAAACTCAGCACGGTAGCCCGTAAAAGGAGTCAAAAACCGCCGACCCAGAAACGTAGTGCTAGCAGACGCGTTTTCGAATGGGGAATACTGTTGCGGCAGCAAATACGAGTAGTGCAGTACGTACCCATCGAAGGTCTCGGAGCCATGCGCCTTCCAGTTCAGCAGCTGGTAACGCCCCCAGCCCCTGAACTGCCCTTCGATGCGCACCAGTCCCCAGTCACCAAGAGCACTCCCTGCAATAAATCTCGAGCCGCTTGCCTGTGCCCGTCCCGCTGCTTCGCCTTTAAGTGCAACGCTGAAATCGCTATTGATATAAGGCTTGTCATCGGCGTCGGGGTCATCCACATCTGCCGAGAAAAGATGCCAGACAGACAGGGCGTAGAGCGCACCGTCCCCTGACTTGTTTTTCAGCAAACTTCCGGTACCGCAACCCGAACTATGTTTGCCATTCACGCAGATGAGCACAGTGCCCGAGGCGGCCTTGCGCACGTGCGCCGGCATATCGCTGTTCACAAACACAGCAGTGTTTTCCGTTTTGTCGTGATGCTGGCATGCTCCAGACCGCGCCTGGAATTTTTGCAGTTGCGTGCCGGACAACCCACCGTTCCTGTCTTTGAAAGTGTGATTGACTTTTTCTACGGCGAACGGAAATGCATCGGGTTCCAGACCGGACGCCGTGGGAGTCCGGAACTCCACCACTATGGCGTCTCCCGACATCGGATATGACCAGAATCCGTCTCTGTTTCCGGCTCGACCCTCGCCGGTATATTCCTCAACAGGGCCTTCCTCGTCAGTGAGGCTGTACTGCTTCACCGCCATGCCCGGGTCCAGATGAAAATTCCTGAAGTACGCCCCCAGACGGACGGCTGCAGGGGAATGAATATGCGCCTGCCAGACATCAAGACCATCTTCCTGTTTGACCAGTGCCCAGTTGGCGCGCTGCAAACGGACTTCCCGGTGGATGCCGGTGTAGTTGACCGTGCTCACGCTGAGCAACTCCAGGATTTTGTCTTCTTCCTGCGTGCTGAAAGCTCCCAGATCCAGTCGTTGCGCCCTAGTGGGGTACACGCTCCGGGCGGCTTCACGCGCGTGTCGCACTTCCGGCATGGGGTTGGCCGCGAAACCTTGATCTGCCAGAGATTCCTGATCCTGACCAAAGACGGGCGAGCTTGACGTAATGAGTGATACACCCACGAGCAGCCACTTCAGCCAGCCATGGCTACCGGATCTCTGCGTATCCGGAAACCTGTAACCTGCTTTTTTCATTGTGAATGGCTTACGAGCCACGCGAGCCGAGAAAGGAGAGTGTAACCCGCCTACGACATAAAATTCCCGCCACAACATTCGCTGTCTGTTCTCCTGGCTGACGTTCTGAGCGATCCCCTGACTCTGATCTTCACCTACTTTGGCCTTATGTCTCAGCATGGCTGAACGCGCCGGAAAACCACTTGGTGGATTAATTGTACAAAATAGCACCCAATCTGGCAAATTATCATGAGAACATGCCGGTCTCATCCGACCGGGAAACCCCGAAGACACCATTTGAGCCTACAGTCCCGTTTACGGGATGTGGCTCGGTGGAGACTGGCTGGCTTCATGGCCTGAGCCTGGGTCAAGTCTTGGCGCACCGGACGGGTAGGCGCAAAACAGCCGGGAACCCAACACGCAGACCTCCAAGCAAGATATGACTTGCTTGCCGGAGCGGCGGCGCCCAGACTCTGAATATTGCGAGCGGGTATTTCGCGACCCATGCGCCGGTATTCTTTTGGCACCAAGTTTATAATTCTGATCTGTTCAACTGTATTTCTTCCAAACTCCGGAAATCCCAACTAATGCACCAGGGAAAAAGCGAAAAGCCACTACTTGCAGCCTACCAGCAACGCTTGTTTAAACTGGGCTACAGCGCAGACAGCGCTCAGCTCAAATCTATTCGGGCGCTGGAGCCCTTATTCGGGAAAGTGCAGGAGAATGCGTGCTCTGACACTTGGTCAAAACGGCTGGTTCGCCTCCTGCGCAAGGAAATCACACCCAGTGGACTTTATGTATGGGGGAAGGTCGGGAGAGGGAAAACTTTTCTGCTGGACGTGTTTTATGACAGTCTGGCGCTAAAGAAAAAGCGGAAATCGCATTTTCACCAGTTCATGCAAGAAATCCATTCCATGCTCAAAACAATCAGGAAGCGGGAGTCGCCACTGCAAATTGTCGCAATGAAGCACGCCAGAAAAAGCAAAGTCATTTTTCTGGATGAGTTCCAGGTCACTGATATTGTTGATGCTGTGATTCTTGGTGAACTCTTACCCGCGTTCCACGCCCACGGAATTTTCCTGTTAATGAGCTCGAACACAGAACCGGACGATCTTTATCTGGACGGTCTGCATAGAGAAAGATTCTTGCCAGCCATCCAGTTCATGCATGAGCATTACCAGATCGTCAACCTGAACGGCATCAGCGACCACCGTCTGAACCTGCTGAGCAAAAATGATATTTTCATGGTTCCAAACAGCCAGCAAAACCAGCACGTTATGGCAACCTACTTCAAACGCCTTGCCAACCGGGAGAGAGGTCGAAATAAAACCATTGAACTGCACGGACGCAACATCTCTGCTATCGAGAGCGCGACTGACACGGTCTGGCTGGACTTTGAAGTATTGTGCGGAGGGCCGAGGTCGGTCGCTGACTACCTGGAAATTGCCAACCGGTTTACCCATGTGCTACTTTCCGGAGTCCCTGTTCTCACGCACCGAAAAGATGCCGCGCGTCGTTTTATCAACCTTATTGATACTCTATACGAACGGCGTGTTAAGCTTTTGACCATAGCTGACGCCACGCCACACGAGCTGTGTACAGCGGGGAGCCTGAGTGAAATGTTCCATCGAACAGCAAGCCGCCTTATTGAAATGCGTTCTCGGCAGTATCTGGGAAAAAGTCACATAAGATGGGGAGTGGAACTTGCAGAAGACGGTGCTTAAAATAAGCTGACACAAGGAGGAGAAGTCTATGTCGAAAAAAACAGTCAAGGTGTCCATTACGGGAGCCGCGGGCAATATTGGTTACGCCTTGGCGTTCCGCATTGCCGCTGGCAATATGCTGGGTTCTGAGCAACCGGTCAGGCTGCAATTGGTGGATATTGAGCCGTGCAAAAGAGTTCTGGACGCCGTGGCCATGGAATTGATGGATTGCAATTTTCCTCTGCTTGACGGTCTGGAATGCACCGTATCGTCCTATGATACTTTCCGGGATAGCGACTATGCGTTGCTGGTTGGTGCCAGACCGCGCGGAAAAGGGATGGAACGTAAAGACTTGTTGTCAGCTAACGGCAAAATTTTTCAAGCCCAGGGGAGATGTCTTGACGACAACGCTTCCCGGGATGTACGTGTCGTAGTCGTCGGGAATCCGGCAAACACCAATGCGTTGATCGCTTTGCGTAACGCCCCGAATTTGAACCCTAGGAATTTCTCTTGCATGACCCGCCTTGATCACAACCGTGGCATTGCCAATCTGGCACAAAAGACCGGGGTTCCTGGGCGCCTGATTAGACGCATGACGATATGGGGAAACCACTCGGCCACACAATTTCCGGATCTGTCGTATTGCACGGCAGATGGTGAATCGGCGCTTGACCTCGTTGGCCACCAGTGGTGGAAAGATACTTTTGTGCCTGAAGTCCGTGAGCGCGGCACCCGGGTCATTGAAGCCCGTGGCGCCTCGTCAGCCGGGTCTGCCGCATCTTCAATCATTGACCATGTCCGAATTTTGGCACACGGCACCAAAGCAGATGACTGGACCAGTATGGGAGTGCTTTCTGGCAGTGCGTACGGAATCGTGCCGGAATTGGTTTTCTCTTTTCCCGTCACCACCAAGGACGGAAACTGGCAAATCGTCGAAAATCTGGAGCACAGTTCTTACGCACAGGAAATGCTGCAAAAAACCGAGCGCGAACTGGTCGAGGAACGAGACGAGGTTATCGAACTCCTCAACTAAAAATACAGCATTTTTAACCACTACAAGGTGGCATTCATCAGAAAGCAAAGCCTTTTCGCGTCTTTCGCGCTTAAAAAACAACCACACCAAAACTGAAATCATGCGATGGTAAATACCAGTTTTCGCGTTTTTCGCGGTTAAAACAAACAGACTTGCGTCCAAACGCCTCCGATACGACGACCTCCCATCTCTTTATAAACATCAAATACCACCCTGAATCGCATGGCCTTCATCAGAAAACAAAACCTTTTCGCGTCTTTCGCGCTTAAAAAACAAAAGACTTGCGCGTTTTTCCGGTTGTTAAATTCGTGTATGCCCTCAGCGAACCATGCCGCCCAAAAAGACTTTAAGGCGCAATTCCTTGACGTGGTGCGAGACAGATCCTGACGTAGTCGGGTTCTCGGGATCCCAGTTAATAAAACGGCTCACTCCTGGCAGCTCAGCCATGCCGTCCCGGGGGAATGCCCGGACTTCGTACGCAATACCACCTTGCAGCCCCGTAAATTCCATCTTGACGGTTCCCCCTGGTGCCGGCATTGCAATAAACCGTTCCTCCATCAGTTCTCCAGACAAAAGCAGCTGTACCCGATATCCCAAGCCGAGCAATATTCCATCAACCGGAGCTCCGAAGTCGGCGTGATCCGTAGTGCGTCCGTATCCGTCATTTCCCGAATAATCCAAGTGTACCTGCACACGGCCATTCGCTTTGTGCACCAGCTGCATGACCAATGTTCCATCAAGGACATCGAGCAAAGTAAATGCTGCTGTGCCCATCGCGCCTGCCCCGGCATGGTTGACTGCCTGGAGCGAATAGCGTATCTGCCCCCCTCCTGCGTACGCCTCACGCAGCTGCGCCAAGGCATGGCCTGACAGCACATAAGAAGTACCAGTTCCCGCGATGGAATAGCGTTTTCTGTCCAGGGAAAGCCGGTAGCTGTCTATCGTCGCCCCGTTGCTGCTCGCCGCTTCCCAACCCAGGTTCACCCGATTTGTGGACTCCCATCTGACCCGCAAACCTGAAGGTCTGCCAGGCACCGCTATGGTGCTGAACGTGCCCCTGTTTTCGGACGTTTGGGCAGGTACCCCATCGCCCGCCCGATTACTCGCGTAGACCTGTAAGCCATAGCTTCTGTACGGCAGCAAGTGACCAATCTCAATCTCGGTGGCAAAGGTACCTGACGGGAAAAAAGTCTCGGTGCTGCGCCCTGCAGCACTCACAACCACCACGTAGCCAAAACCAGAGCCCGCAGCGCGATCAGGAGAAGCCGCAGGCGCATCGACCGCCAGGGAAGCGCAACCGTCACGTCTCATGGTCGCCAGCACCAGGCGAGCAGTGGTCTGCCCAGGCACAAGCTCCGTTATCGTCGTCGTGCCCGGAAGCCCCGGCAAATGGAAGTGACCGGTTGCGGGGTAGCCAACAACACCTCCGTGCACAGCGCGCAGCTGGTACGGGTGGGGGCAAGCCCCTTGGCTGTTTTTCCGAAACCCGGCCAGAAAATCTCCGTCAAAGTCAAAAGTCGGCGCTGTGACTTTCCGTATCGTTCCTGCCAGCTCAAGTTCGTAGTAATCGACCGCTGAACTTCCCGCCGCCCACGTGAAGCGCAGGTGATCCAGAGATTCCCAGCTCACCGCCAAATCAACCGGTGTGGCAGGAATATCGACAAGCGCGCGCAGCAAGGGCAGCGTGCGGACATTGCTAAAATACCAGGCTCCCGGTTCCCAGCCCGCATAAGTCGTGGCGCCTTCGCATTCCTGCCCCGCCACGGTCGGACAACGCAGCTGAGCCAGAGTGCGGGGTGAAGCACCACCCGTTGGGCCGCTGCCCACCAAAGCTGCCCTCGCAGACACGGGAGCGTAACTGCGGTCAATCGCAGCGTCCGGCTCAGAATGGCCCACCAGACTGCCGATGCTGCCCGATTCCCCAACAACAGGGTTCACCGCATAGCTGTCCTGAATTCGGTGGACATTGGTTCCGACCAGCCCTCCGGTGTAGGAACGGCCCTGTACCGTACCGAGCGCATAGCCCGCATGGACAGAACCGGCGTTGAAGCCCACCAATCCACCAACACGCTCATCCCCGCTGACCGACACGTCGGCATAGCTGTATGCAATGGTGCTATTGCTGAAGCCAACCAGACCGCCGACGTGATCCCCTTCCTCAGCGGTGGCCGAACCTGTCGCATAACAGTGCAAAATCGTGCTTCCATGGCTGTAGCCAACCAGGCCGCCGGCGTAGTCCCGCCCTTCACCCGAGACGATCACCGCCGCGTCGGCACTGCTGTGCAAAATGGTGCCCCCCCGGATCCGACCGATCAAACCACCGGCAGACTCAATCCCGCGTACCTGCGAAGCCCTCACCGTGCTGCCCACGACCCGACCTTTCCCTTTCACATAACCAACCAGGCCGCCGACGTATCTGCCTCCATCAACCACGGCACTGGCGCCACTGTTGACCAGCAACCCCCCGTTGCTACCTACCAACCCGCCAACACCGGTACCGACCGTGCTAAAAACCTGTGCAGACTTCACGACGCTGTTCATGACAGTCCCCCCGTTAAAGCCGACCAAGGCTCCGACTCTGTTTTTCCCCCTTACCCGTGCGTCAACGAGCACCACCCCCTTGACAGTCCCGTCTTCTGCAAGCCTGGAAAACAGGCCAACCTCGTCCGTTTGCGGGCGGTCAATGTACAAGGCAGAAATTTGCCGCCCTGCCCCGTCGAAGGTGCCTGAAAAATTCTCTATCGGATGAAAGCCGGCACCGCCTTGCCACTCCCGACTCGAGCCGGCGTCTATGTCTGCTGCCAGCACATAGTGAGCCTGCAGATCAGAGCGCACGTCCTGTAACTGGCACAACGTGGCAATTTGCCACGGGTTGTCGCTGCTGCCGTCATCCGGCGCGCCTTTTAGACCTTTGCCGGCGCATTCCGGAAAGCGGGTCACCGTCCGGATCGTTGACGGCGACCCGGTCCCCACCGTGTTATGGGCGAAGGCTTCCAGCCGATATTCAAAGGCACCCACCAGTTCCGTAAACTCCACTGTGACCGGGCTCAAAGGATCCACCGGCGCAACGTCGCGTTCCTGTACCAGCTCCCCGGACGCATACAGGCGTATCCGGTAAGCCAAACGCAAAGCCACGCCTTCCGCAGGCGCTGCGTAACCGGCGTCACCCGGCCTGCGGCCATAACCATCATTGGAAGGGGGTGCAAAGCTGAGTCTCAGCGTGGAGATCCCCGGCACCACCCGCACATCAGCCGGAGAACCGGGAACGTCCAGCAGGCGCACGGAAACACGGGCGGCTTCGCCGACACCGTAAAGGTTGTAGCCACGAACCGTTAAAAGGGGCGTGCTCCCGCCTTCATGGTCAGCGCGCAGCTTCTGCAGCCAGTCCGGTTCCGCCATGAAGTAATCCGAGAGCGTCTCCCCGGAAAGCGCTCCACTTTCCACGCGGTGACCGATTCGTTCACGTCCGTCCAATGGGCGTTCCCAGCGCAGCAGCAAGACAGACGGGGATTTCCACTGTGCCTGCAGGCGCAAGGGTTTGCCGGGAGTCTCAAAGCCACGCAGAACCGGCAGCGCATTGTGATCGCCGAAGGACCAGACCTCGGCACTCCAGCCCGAGTACGTTGACCTTCCCGCACACGCCAGGCCAGGGGCGGTGGGGCAACGCAGCTGCTGCAGCGTCCGCAGGGAGCCTGATCCCTGCCTGGTGTTATCTGCCACAAAGGGCATGATGCCACCATTGACGCGGGTCAACCCTGCCGCATGGCTGTTGACAATGGCTCCCGGGCTGTTGCCGGCAAAGCTTCCAGACTGTCCGGCTCCGGACACCGACCCTGCCGCATAGCTGCGGCTGACGGTGCCCCGGTTGTTCGCCACAAGACCCGCAACCAGACCTTTCCCAATCACAGAAGCTGTTGTGTAACTGTCAGTCACCGAGCCCTGGTTGTCTGCAACCAGACCACCCGCCAGGGCTGTTCCCGACACCGAGCCTCCGGCATGACTCGTGTCAATGCTCCCGCCTGTCAGGTTTTTCCCGACCAGGCCACCCGCGACCTGAACTCCCGGCTCTACCGTCAACCGGGCCGCGCTGCCGCTGACCGTGCCTGCGTTGATGCCAACGAGTCCTCCCGCCACCTGCCCGCCAAAAAGAGAGCCCGTCGCGCCGCTGTTCACGACCCTGCCTCCCACGTTCCTGCCCACCAGGGCTCCCACGTTGACGCTTCCCCAAAACTGCGCGTTCACCAACACGACCTGCTGCAACAGACCGTCCTGAAGCTGCGCAAACATGCCGACATCTTCCAGTGTCTCGGAGCGCACCCTTAAATGGAAAATCCGATAGCCGGCGCCATCAAGGGAACCGGAAAAACCGGCAATCGGCGCAAAGCCTTCCCCGACCCGCCAGTCCCGGGATGGCCCCGCTTCAATATCACCTTCCAGCCGGTAGTGGGCTGCAGGGGCAGAGCGAATATCCTGCAATTGGCACAGCGTGGCAACCTGCCAGGGATCGTCCTCGCTGCCAGGGCTGCCTGAACTGCCCGGGTCGCTTGCCAATGCCAGGGCTTCCCCGTCGCACTGCCAGGGACGGGTAAATACCGGCAGGGAAAATGACGATCCTTCCCCAACCCTGTTATAGGGCGTCGCCACCACTTCATAGCGGCTGTCGCCTGCCAAACCCGAAAATTCCACGGCCGCAGATGTTTCCCCGTCTGTGTGCGTACGCTCCCGTTCCTGCACCGGTTCCCCCCCGGTGTACAGCCGTACCCGGTAGCCCAGACCTACGGAAACCCCGGCACCCGCATATCCGTAAGCCGGGTCTTCCGGTGACTGGCCATAGCCGTCGTCAGCCGGAGCCATAAGCAACACACGCAGCGAGAACGCCTGCGCCGATGCCCGAACGGCTGTCAATTTACCTGGGGAGTTCAGCAGCTTAACCGCAAGCGTCGTCGCTTCGCTCACACCGTGACGGTTATATCCACGCACGCTGACTTGCAAGGAATCACCGTCCCCATATCCGGAACGGAGGCTTTGCGACAGGCGACTGTCGAACGTAAAAGACGCGGACTCCGTTTCCAGGGAATGCCCTGCCACCTCCACCCAATAGCCGGCGTTCAGACTTCCTGTTTTTGCAGCTGTCCAGCTCAGTTCCAGTTCATCTTCCAGGTTCCATTTCGCCTGCAGGCGGGAAGGAGGAGCTGGTGGCGCCGGTTGCAGGGCGCGATGGACCGGAAGCGTCTGCCCGTCTCCGAAATACCAGACTTGGGTGCTCCAGCCGGAGTAACTGGCCGCTCCCTGGCACGTCTCTCCCGGCGAAAGGGGACATTGCAATTGTGCCAGCGTGCGGGAAAAACTGTTTCCTGCGGCGGCGTCCTCCCCGCTGCCCACGGGTTCCATCGCGCTGCTGCCGGCGCTCTGCTCCAGGGCATAATTTGCAGCCATCCCGGTGGCGTTGGAGTGCCCCACCAACGTGCCCACCTGACCATTCCCGCTGACCAGGCCAGTCGCATAACTGTCCAAAATCCTGCTGTTATTATTGTTGTAACGATCCACACTGTTTCCCGCCAGGCCGCCTACCTGCTCATTTCCGCTGACCGCTCCGGTTGCGTAGCTTTCCTTAATCAAAGACTCGTTGTGTCCCGCCAAGCCACCTACCCAGAAATTTCCGCTGACCGCTCCGGTCGCATGGCTTCTGAGGATTGACCCTAAGCTGTAACCCACCAGACCTCCCACAAAATACCACCCACCGATAACCGTACTGTCCGAGTGACTGTCAACTATGGAGTTGTGAAAATCATGCTGACCCACCAGACCGCCCACATTTCCTTTCCCGTTTACTGCTCCTGCCGAATAAGATCCGTTTATGGAACCATTGTTATAACCCACCAGCCCGCCCACATAACTTTGCCCGTTCACCGTTGACCACGCGTGACTGTGATGGAGAGTAGCCTGATTGAACCCCACCAGACCTCCCACGTGATTTACCCCGCCCACGCTTCCTCTCGCATGGGAACTGCGAATCCTCGCGCCCGGGTAGTTGTTGCCCACCAGTCCACCTATCATGTTGCCGTCACCCTGGGCACTGACCGTTCCGGCAACGGTAGACTCCGAATGGCTGAGCTTGATCAGCCCATGGTTCTCACCTGCCATTCCTCCCACACGATCCCGCCCGACTGTCAAGCCCGTCACTGTGCTGCCCTTGATGCTGCCATTCGCCTCAACGCGTCCTGCCAGAGCCCCTACCGCATCTCTGCCCCGCACCGTGACATCCACCAGCGCCAGGCTTTGCAGGGCACCGCCGCTGAGCCTCCCGAACAACCCAACATGGTCTACTGACCCGGGATTGATCAGGAGATTCAGAACGCTGTGGCCACTCCCGTCCAGAGAACCGGAAAAATATTCAATCGGTGGGAATCCCTTCCCGTCCCGCCAACCGTGGCTCTGCTTCGCGTCTATATCGTCTGTCAGCCGATAATGCGCTGCAGGGTCGTAACGCATTTCCTGCAGCTGGCAAAGTGTACCGACCTGCCATGGGTCATCCTCACTGCCAGAGCCTGCTGCCGTTATCACCGCTGCCCACGGACACGCCGCAACGTAGGTGAAAACCGGCGCTTCCACCGTTGGGCCTGCACCCACTTTGTTTTCGGCAAATATCCTGACTTCGTACCTGGAACCACCCTCCAGACCTGAAAATTCCACTACGGTTGAATTTGACGGTTCCTGTTGTGTTACACGCCGCTCTTCCTTCAACAGGCCTTTTGAAAACAGCCTCACGTGATATGCCAGATCCAGGGCAATTCCGCCTGCCGGTTTACCGTACATGCTGCTGCCCGGAGCACGTCCGTAGCCGTCATCGGCAGTCCCGACAATGGTGAGCCGTACCATCGACAGTCCTGAAGCTGTCCGGATTTCCACCGCCCCCGGAACGTTCATCAAATGGAAACTTCCCGACGCTGCATCTCCCGCAACGCCTCCCCTGCTGCCGCGTATGGAATAATGAATTTCACTGCCGCCCGCGTAACGCCCACGCAATTCAGCCATCAATGTACCGTCAAACGTAAAACGGGATGCCCTGGTATCCTGAATGGTTCCGTCCACCTCCACCTCAAAGAAATTCACGGCAGTTCCCCGATGCTCCCACTGAAGCGTCAATCCACCCTCTGAACCCCAGCCTTTCCGGACTGCAAGCGGTGCAGCGGGAACATCCGTAACTGCCCGGAGCACGGGCAGCATGCGGGAGTGCCCAAAATGCCAAATTCGCGAGTCCCAGTCCAAATACACGCCAGCTTCCCGGCAAAGATTGACGGGCGGCGCCATCGAACACTCCATTTGCTCCACAGTGCGTAAATCGCTGTCCTGTACTGCGCCGTCATTCACGCCCACGAGGCTGTCCCCGTCGCCCAGCCTGCTGGCATAACTGCGGGCTATCGTGCCACTGTTGACTCCGGCCAGCCTGCCTGGAAAATTCGCTCCGGCTACAGCACCGGTGCTATAGGCGCTTCTGACCAAACCGCTGTTTCCCCCCACCAGACCGCCTGTCTGACTGTCTCCGGTCACTGTGCCCTGTGAGTAGCTGTCACTGATGCTTCCTTTGTTTTCGCCGACCAGACCTCCGACTTGGCTGACTCCGGTCACTGCACCTCGTGCATAGCTGCCACTGATGTTTCCTTGGTTTTCGCCGACCAGACCTCCGACATGATTCTTTCCTGACACACGTGCTGACACGCCTACATGGCTATTCACGATGCTGGCGTTGACTTCGCTTACACCCACCAGCCCACCAGTCCCGGGGGCTGCTCCGACAACCTGGCCACGTGCGAAGCTGCCGCTGATGGTGCCACCAAGGTGCCAACCCACCAGACCGCCTACGTAGCCCCCTACGGCATGAGTGCCGGTCACATTTCCAGTCGCATGGCTGGAGGTGACCGAACCCATGTTTTTACCCACCAGACCCCCGACTTGATTGCCTCCTGTTACTGCCCCCAACGCACGACTGCCTTCAACCGTGCCACCGTCGTTCTGACCCACCAACCCGCCGGCAACAAATATGTCGCGGGAGCTCTCCCCAACCCTTACCGTCGCCGTGCTGTTGCGGATGACACCGCCCTGATTCAGGCCAACCAGCCCTCCGATGGTTCTGTACCCGTCAACCTTGCCATCAACTTCACTGTCCTCAATCGTCCCCCGATCATTCAGGCCAACCAGAGAACCGACATTCACTCCTTTGTTCGCCAAAACATTCACCAGCTTCACGCGCTTTAGAAGGCCACCCTGCAGCCTGCGAAACAGCCCGACATTCTCGGATTTTCCGCCTGCCACGCCAATCTTCAAATTGGAAATTTTGTAACCGTTGCCGTCATAAGTGCCAGAAAAACTCCTGATCGGTGTAAAACCGTTCCTCCAGCCATGCGTCGCAAGCGCTTCTATATCTTTGATCTGGACGTAGTGTGATTGGGGCGGTGCCTCCACGCCGCGCAAATGGCAAATATTTTCTACTTGGTAGGGATCACTTTCAGTCCCGGAACCTGCCATGGCTTGCGAATTCACAGGGCATGCGAACTCAGGATCCACATAGGGAAATTGGCTTCCATGAAAATAGGCATCCCCGTAGTTCAGGGCATTGAAAACCCTTGGGTTTTTATAGATATTGCCCATCCCGGCAAAACTGGGAAAGCACCCGTAAAAACTGTTATAAGTTCCCACCACGGATGACGTATCCTCAAAAAATGCCGGCGATCCGGAGCCTCCAAACTCAGCACGGTAGCCCGTAAATTCACCAATAAACCGCCCCGCACAAACGGGTCCTGAGCAACGAGCTGATTTCGACGCATCCAGACTCGAAGTCTGCGGATACGCGTTTCTGAATGGGGAATACTGTTGCGCCAGCAAATACGAGTGGTGCAGTACATAGCCATCGAAGACCTCGGGGCTATGCACCTTCCAGTCCAGTAGCTCGTAATTCCCCCAGCCACTGAACTGCCCTTCGATGCGCACCAGTCCCCAGTCATTTGTAGCACTCCCTGCTATAAGTCTTGAGCCACCCGCCCGTGCCCGTCCCGCTGCTTCGCTTTTAAGTACAACGCTGAAATCGCTATTGATATAAGGCTTGTTTTCGGCGTTGGGGTCTTCCACATCTATCACAAAAAGATGCCAGACAGACAGGGCGTAGAGCGCCCCATCCCCTGACTTGTTTTTCAGTAAACTTCCGGTGCCGCAAGCCGATGCCTGTTCGCCATACGCGCAGATGAGCACAGTGCCCAGGGAAGCCTTGCGCACGTGCGCAGGCATGTCGCTGTTCACAAAATCGGCAGTGTTTTCCGTTTTGTCGTGATACTGGCATTCTCCAGACCGCGCCTGGAATTTTTGCAGTTGTGTGCCTGGCAACTCGCCGTTCCTGTCTTTGAAAGTGTGATTGACTTTTTCTACGGCGAACGGAAATGCACCGGGTTCCAGACCGGACGCTGTGGGAGTCCGGAACTCCACCACTATGGCGTCTCCCGACATCGGGTATGACCAGAATCCGTCTCTGTTTCCGGCTCGACCCTCGCCGGTATATTCCTCAACAGGGTCTTGTTCGTCAGTTAGGCTGTACAGCTTCACCGCCATGCCTGGATCCAGATGAAAATTCCTGAAGTGCACCCCCAGACTGACGGCTGTAGGGGAATGAATATGCGCCTGCCAGACATCAAAACCATCTTTCTGTTTGACCAGCGCCCAGTTGGCGCGCCGCAAACGGACTTCCCGATAGATACCGGTGTAGTTGACCGTGCTCACGCTGAGCAGCTCCAGGATTTTGTCTTCTTCCTGCGTGCTGAAGTCTCCCAGATCCAGTCGTTGTGCTCTGGTGGGGTACACGCTCCGGGCGGCCTCTCTCGCGTGTTGCACCTCCGGCAAGGGGCTGGCCGCGAAGCCTTGATCTGCCAAAAATTTCTGATCCTGGCCGAAAGCGGGCGAGTTTGACGTGATGATGGATACACCCACGAGCAACCACTTCAACCAGCCATCGCCACCGGATCTCTGCGTATCCGGAAATCTGTAACCTGCTTTTTTCATTGTGAATGGCTTACGAGCCACGCGGGCAGAAAAAAGGAGACCACACACCGTCTACAACATAAAATTCCTGCCATAACGTTCGCTATCTATTCTCCTGACTGACGCACTGAGCGAACCTCTGACTTCTGACCCCTCACCCACTTTGCCCTGATGTCCCGGCTCGGCTGTACGCGCCGGAAAAACATTTAGTGGGTTGATTGTACGAGATGACACCTAATCTGGCAAATTATTATGGGAAGGTGCCAACCTCCTCCGACCGAAAAACCCTAGAGACAGTATTTCTGACTTGCACGTTTTTCGCGGTTGTTAAAATTGTTGAGCGATGAGGAACTTTCTGAGTCGGCGAAGTTCTTCCCGACGCACCATATCCCAAGTGATGTGCAGGCGCTTCTTCCTGCCGTTTTCATCCACCAGCAACACTTCGACGTAATGACGAAACAGGTGTATGACCTTGCCTACCATGGGCTCTGAAAAAAATGATTCGCCATGACGCCTGAGACTGATACTTTCGTTCGGCCCCAGACAGATTTCCGCATAAAGCTGTTCAGTATCGCTCCAGAAAAAACGAAACAATGGCAAAACAAAAAACACCATTGCAGTCTCGAGCACCAGGAAGGAAAGCGGGGACAGCCAGTCCAGCAGCCAAGGGAGCAAAAGACCGGCAAAGCCCAGACACCCCGCGACCCACACCGTCAGGCGCGGGCGCTTAAGGGCAATGCGCATTATTTTTCAGTTGCGGAACCGTTGAAAAGCGCTTCACTCTCCACTGGCAGAACCCATTTCAGGCAAACCCGCTCGAATGGTGCTGGCTATTTCCAGCCATTCAGCATGGCGATCGGGAATTTCCAGCGTGCCCATAATCACCTGGTAAAGAATCGGATCCTGCAATCCCAGCAGTTCCCTGAATGCCCGCTGGTGATTGCGACCCGCTTGGGGGTAATGCTGATACAAGTAGTACGTGACCATTTTGTCCAGTTCCCTGGTTCCGCGGCGACACTGCCAGACGAGGTGTTTGTAGTCCCTGTCATCCATCCCTGAGACCCCCCTCGCAGTCAAACAACCAAGCCGAGTCGCAAGCTGCCGCCCGGTAGCCTGGAAATTGGCGGCCAGTCCATAGAATCCGTTGACTGATTTTGGAAACTACCCGAAAACTGAAATCATACGAACTGCAAACACCAACTTTCGCGACTCATGCACCAGGAATTTAACAATCCCGAAAAACGTGAAACACACGAAAATATTTTGTTACCTGATGAATACCACTTTTCTCGCCTTTCGCGATTTTCGCGGCTAAAAATATATCAACCTTTTCTGGCCACTATCTCCTTTTTTATTTCAGCGATTGCACGAGCAGGGTTCAACCCCTTCGGGCAAACTTTCGCGCAGTTCATGATCGTGTGGCAACGGTACAGCTTGAAAGGGTCTTCCAGTTCACTCACCCGTTCTCCGGTAGCTTCGTCCCGACTATCGGAAATCCAACGATAGGCCTGTAGCAAAGCGGCAGGGCCAAGATAGCGGTCGCTGTTCCACCAGTAGCTGGGGCAACCCGTGGAGCAACACGCGCAGAGTATGCATTCCTCCAAACCATGCAAACGCTCACGTTGCTCCTTTGACTGCAAGCGCTCCTTTCTTTTTCCCGGCGGGTCAGACGCCTGCAACCAAGGCTTGACAGAAGCGTACTGCTGATAAAAGCGGCTCAAGTCCGTTACGAGGTCTCTTACCACAGGCATGTGCGGCAAAGGATAGACCTTAATGTCTCCTGTCAACTCGCGTATCGGTTTCAGGCAGGCAAGCGTATTCCTGCCGTTTACATTCATGGAGCAGGAACCGCAAATTCCCTCGCGACACGAACGCCGGTAGCTCAAAGTTGAATCCATCTGATTTTTTATGGCGTTCAAGCCATCCAAAACCATTTGCCCACAATCACTGCGGGGCAATACATAAGTATCAAGCCGCGGGTTGCTTTTCTCGTCAGGATTAAAGCGATAGATCTTGAACTTCAAAACGTCCTTCCCGTTTCCTGTCTCATGGGTTTTTCCGGGTTTCACCACGGAACGTAACGGTAGCCTGAATTGCATATCTTGATTTCCCCGCTGTCAGTAGACCCTTGGCTTGGGTGGGATGGACTCCAGCTCGTCCGTTTTGGTTTCCAACTGAACCGGTCGCATCCGGATTTTGCACTCGCCTTGCCCGTCCACTTGAACCATGCTGTGTTTCATCCAGTTTTCATCATCACGGTCAGGAAAATCATCGCGCGCATGTGCACCCCTGCTCTCTTCCCTGTGCAAGGCGCAAGACAGGGTTGCAGTCGCCAAAGGCAGAAGATTGGAAAATTCCAGTGTTTCAACCAGATCAGTGTTCCAGACCAAGGAACGATCAGTGACTTTTAAATCCGCAAAGTTGTTATAAACCTCGCGTAATTTTCCAACCCCTTCCTGCAGGCTTTTGCCCGTCCTGAACACGGCCGCATGGCTTTGCATGGCTTTCTGCATGTCACTGCGCAACTGCGCAGTGGGCATAGCCCCGCTGGCATAACGCATTTTGTCAAAGTTCGCCAGCAATCGATCCAGGTATTTTGAGTCTATAGGCGCGTGTTTCTGGTCTGGCTTGAGAAGGTTGATGGCGCGACGTGCCACTGCCCGCCCAAAAACGACCAGATCCAGCAAGGAGTTCGATCCCAGGCGATTGGCACCGTGCACCGAGACACAGGCTGCCTCGCCTGCTGCCATCAGCCCCGGCACGGTTCGCAAACCTGACTGGTCTGAACCGTCGCTATGGCAAAGCACTTCACCGTGGTAATTGGTTGGTATGCCCCCCATCGTGTAATGGACGGTTGGCAAAACCGGAATTGGGTCGTGGCGTACATCAATGCCAGCGAACAAACGAGACAATTCGGCAATTCCAGGCAAGCGCTCGTTAATGACGTCTTTGCCCAAATGTTCAATGTGCAAGTGGATGTGATCTTTCTCCGGGCCAACGCCTCGACCATGCAGGATTTCCATCGTCATGGATCGGCTGACCACATCCCGTGAAGCAAGATCCTTGGCATTCGGAGCATAACGCTCCATAAACCGTTCTCCTTCAGAATTTGTCAAATACCCACCTTCACCTCGCGCCCCTTCGGTGATCAAACAACCCACGCCATAAATCCCGGTTGGGTGAAACTGCACAAATTCAGTGTCCTGCATCTCCAGGCCAGCCCGAACCACCATCGCGTTCCCGTCTCCAGTACAGGTGTGTGCGGAAGTGCACGAGAAATACGCCCGACCATACCCTCCGGTTGCCAGCACCACCGCATGCGAACGAAAAACGTGCAAAGTGCCAGTCTCCAAATCCCATGCCAGTACCCCCACGCACCTTCCGTCATCGCTCATCAACAAATCAACCGCGAAATACTCGATAAAAAACTTAACTTCATGTTTCATTGACTGCTGGTACAGCGCGTGCAAAATCGCGTGCCCGGTGCGGTCGGCAGCAGCGCAGGTACGACGCGCAGAGCCTTCACCGAAGTGGGTTGTCATGCCACCAAAAGGGCGCTGATAGATCCGCCCGTCTTCTGTTCTCGAAAAGGGTACCCCGTAGTGCTCCAGCTCAATCACCGCGTCGCGCGCCTCGCGACACATATAGGCGATGCAATCCTGATCTCCCAGCCAGTCAGAACCTTTCACCGTATCGTAGGCGTGCCAGCGCCAATCATCCTCACCCATGTTGCCCAAGGCCGCGCTGATACCTCCCTGAGCCGCCACCGTATGACTGCGAGTCGGAAATACTTTGGTGATGCAGGCCGACGACAGCCCGCTCTCGGCCACGCCAAGCGTCGCCCGCAAGCCAGCCCCACCAGCACCCACCACGACCACATCGTAGTCATGACAGACACAGGAATAGGCGGGCTTTTTAATCTGCATCATGAAACAATAATCCTTACAATTGCCAGTATCCCAGCCACGGGGAGGAGGAAAAACAACAAGTCCAGAAACACAATCGTTCCCACTTTCAGCCACTCGCTGTGGACGTAGTCTTCAACGACGACACGCAAGCCCAAAGCAGCGTGGTAAGCAGAAACCATCAGGAAAGAAACCAGCAAAACGGTATTCAGAGGAGTACGAATCCATTCCTGGAAAATGCCAAGTTCAAGACTTGGCAAGAAGGCCAGCGAAAATCCCAGCCATAGCGCCAGCGGCACCAAAGCAACGGAAGTCACCCTCTGCAGCCACCAATGAGAAGAACCCCCATGAGTGGCACCAGATTGCGAGAAATTGCTCCCGGTTCCGCTCGCCATCACATCAAGAAGTAGGCCGCCCAAGTCAAAACCGTCAGTGCCAGAGCTCCGAATATCACAAAGACAGCCGAGCGATCAACCGTGTGCAATTCAAACCCTAGCCCGGCGTCCCAAAAAAGGTGCCGAACACCGTTACACAGATGGAAATAAAGCGCCACAGTTGCCGCCAACATCAACAACTTCCCAAACCAGCCCGACAGGAGCGACTGCATTGGCTGGTAGGCATCTTGACCCACAGCTGCCAGGGAAATCAAAAGCACAAAAACCGCGTAAGCAAAAGCCAGAAAAACGCCGCAGATTCTATGCAGAATGGACAATACAACTGTCAGTGGCAAGCGATAGATCTGCAGGTGCGGGGATAGCGGCCTGTGCTCGCCGAAAAAATCTCTCATGCTCTTTCCATAATCAAGCAATTGATGCTAGCACCGCGTCAAGTGCCAAACAAGCGCAGAGGGTGGTTCTTCGGGAGCGCAAATTCTGGCTTTTTAGGCTGAACGCGGCGAAGGCGTGCTAGTATCGCTGCCAGGTTATATGTGGCTTCCGCCGCAAAGTTGTCACTCACCCAATCGGTGTCCCAAGCAAATTGTTAGCGAATATTGATCGCCGAGAGCCGCCACCCGCACCACGAAAGCAGAAACCCGTTTCGCTTACGCTTGCCGTTGCTTAGGCTTAGGCTTTGTTTTCGACCTTGACAATCACACACCCGCGAATTGACAGGCTTGCGGTGACCCGGGTCGTGCGGTGCCGATAAATTCTCCCCGCTCACTCCTGAGAAAAATTTTTCCGAACCTCAAACGGGTCGGAGAAAACCCACGCCTGCGCTCTATTTTCGGAAAACTTCTGACGCGCAGACAAAACTGGCAACTCGGGCATCGAAACGTTTCCATGGCATTTGCCGTCGGCCTGTTTTGTGCTTTCATCCCTCTTCCTTTTCAAATGCTCATCGCAGTTGCATTAGCCCTGTTGACGCGTGCCCACATCGCCATTTCCGTCTTGTTGGTATGGGTTTCCAACCCGATTACCATGCCGCCAATTTTTTATTTCTGCTATCTGGTGGGACGCGAGATTCTGGGGCTTCCGGAAAAGCCTTTTTTCTTTGAGTTGTCACTCGAGTGGTGGGATCATGCCGTCGCCGGTATCTGGCACCCTTTTTTACTGGGATGCCTGGTGATGGGACTCATCGCCGGCATCAGTGGCTATTTCATCACGGATGTCTACTGGCGCACACACCTGAGCTATGTCTTGCGACAGCGCAAAAGCATTCACAACAAATCCAAATAACCGCTCGCAAGCCACCGGGAACCCTTCGCTCAAAATAGAGGTCACCCTTTCATGGCCGCGGGTCGACGCCTTTCAAATCTGCCGGGCGCACACCCCGGAAGTCAACAAGCTCAGTAAGTGAGCAACTTGCCTTCCACCAACTCGTAACGCCTGCTGAATTTTCCTGCCAACGTTGCGGAATGGGTCGCCAAAAGGAGTGATACGCCCTGCTCAGCCTGCATGCTGAGCATGAGTTCCTCGACCTCAGCGCTGCTTCGGCTGTCCAAGTTGCCAGTTGGCTCGTCTGCCAGAAGCAGCGAGGGCTTGCCAATCAGCGCTCGGCAAATCGCGACTCGCTGGCGTTCTCCACCCGACAACTCTCCTGGCCGCCGCTCAGCAAACCTGTCTCCCATGCCAACGTGCTTCAGTATTGCTCGCGCACGCATACGTGCACCCCGTGTATTTTCATTTCGTATAAAAAGCGGCATGGCCACATTTTCCAGGACAGAAAACTCTGGTAACAAATGATGGAACTGGTAGACGAAGCCAATTTCAAGGTTGCGCCATTCACACAAAGCCTTTTCGCTCAGGCCATCCACACGCTGACCGCGGTAAAAAACAGCCCCGCTGTCGGGCTTCTCCAAACCGGCAATCAAATGAAGCAGCGTGCTTTTGCCACTACCTGAAATACCGGTAATCGCGACACTTTCACCTTGGGGCAACGCAAGATCCAGAGACCGCAAGACCTCTCCTGTGTCCTGGCCTCCTGTTTCATACCCTTTCACCAGCTCCTGGCAAGACACCAGCGTCGCCGGGTCGTCACTCATACTTCAGGGCTTCCGCAGGGCGCACACGGGTTGCCCGAAAAGCCGGGTACAAAGTCGCCAGACCCGTCAAAAACAGGGAAATAAGACAAACCATCGTCACGTCACTGAAAAGAAGCTGCGAGGGGACTTCCGTAATCGGGTAGACGTCTGGAGACAAAAACTTGAAGCCGGTCAAGCCTTCAATGGCCTGTACCAGATCTTCCAGATAAAAAGCCAACGCCGAACCTCCAGCTGCACCAAAAAGCGTCCCTGACAACCCCACCATGGAACCCTGCAAAACAAAGATCCTCACCACTTTGGCCGGGATAAGCCCCATGGTTTGCAGGATGGCAATTTCAGCTCGCTTCTCGTTCACCAGCATGATGAGCATGGACACGATATTGAAAGAAGCAATTGCGACAATCAACGTCATGACGATCAACAACATCAGCTTCTCCATTTCGATGGCACGGAAAAAGTTGCTGTTCTGCTGCGTCCAGTCACTCACCCAGTACCCTGCTCCCAAATCTCTTTCAATCTGATTCCCCAGCTCCGACGCCTGAAAAAGGTCATCAAAACGCAGCCGTATCCCGCTGACCTTCTCCTTCATTCTCAACAACAGTGCGGCATCTTTCAGGTCAACAAAAGCCAGGCTTCGGTCATAGTTGCTGATTCCATAGCTGAAAATACCGGTCACTTTGAAACGGCGAAACCTGGGCATGAACCCGGTTATGCCGACTCGTATTTCTGGAACAATCACCGTCACCTTGTCACCGAGGCCAACACCAAGAGAACGCGCGAGCTCATCACCTAACAGGATGTGATACAAGCCAGGGGTCAACGAGAAACCGCTTCCCCGAAGCATCAGCTCCTCCAGATCAAAAACCTCTTTTTCCAGCGTCGGTGTGACACCACGTACATAGACGCCGCGGCTCACTCCTTGATTGATCATCATGGCATGACTCTCAATAAACGGTGCTGTTCCAATGACTTTATTATTATTCTTAAGAATATCTATTACTTCCTGAGGGTTGATGCTGCCTGACACGGCCATCACGGTGCCATGAGAAGCATAATTCAACAGACGCGTGCGCAATTCTTCCTTGAAGCCGTTCATGATGGAGAGCACGGTAATGATGACCCCCACTCCCAGTCCAATGCCAACAATGGAAATAACAGTGACAAAAGAGATGAAACGATTGCGTTTGCGCGCTCGCATGTAGCGCAAGGCAATGACCCATTCAAGTTTCATGTTTTCAAGCCCGGCAACAGTCCGGCAAGAGGAGCAATACGGGCACGTGGCGGTTCTTCTTCAGTCACGACCCACCAACACATTGACCGTGATATCCACTACCACACCCGGCTTGACCACAATGACTTCGCTGTTACCCAACAAATCACCGGGCATGACACCCGCACGCCCACCTTGGGAAATGTGCGCGCGAAGCTGTACTCGGGCTCCATTTGCCAATTGTACGCCTGGAACCATGGAATCTTCTTTGCGCAATCGCACTGAAAAGGGAAGCTCCTGCGCTTTCATGCGTACCACCGCCAGTGGCGCGCGAGAACCGCTTTCCGCCTGCGCATAAACAAACACGGTGTCTTCCGGCATGACTTGATCCTGTAACTCAGGTTCAAGAGACACGTTCACCAGAATCGAAGCCGTCTGCGTACTTTCTGCTTCCAGACGCCGCGCCAAAACAACCTGCTCACTTATAAAAGAATGTAAATCCGGATCCTCCCCCGTCGTAGACAACAAAGGCTCCCAGTAATTGACAGCCGCCAGATAGTTTTCCATTCGAAAACTCACAATACCCGCCAAAAACATGGCACTTTCCCGACTTGTGTCATTTTCCAGCAAGTGCTCACGAATCAGGGCTTCTGCTTTGACAAAGTGCGCTTTTTGATCACCCAGCACGATGGACTCCGTATATTCCAGAATGACTCTAGGGCTGGTTATCGTCGCCAGTTTCTCTACTTTTTCGTATGCCCGAAAAGCCAGCTCATAATTTTTGAGAACCATGGCTGAGCGCGCCAGCAACAACCACCCTTCGCGATTGCCGGGATCCTTCTCCAGGCTTTGTTCAACCGTAGCCACCATTTCTTCCAGGGTCACTTGTGTGCCCGGGTCGGAGAACATTTCCGGCCCAATGCCAGAAAAATACAGACTTCCCAGCACCAGCCACAATCCTGTAAGCCCTGATGCCCAAAAGGCGCCGCGCCGGTCTCCGGGATGAGCCACCTGAATGCTGTGCTGAAGCTGTGGAGTCTGACGAGCCTGCAAATAATCCTTTTGCGAAATCATGCCAGTCGCCCGGTCGTTGTCCAGCTCTTGCGCAAGTACTGCCTGCAACGCCGCCTCCGGGTTTTCCTGCGAGGCTTGCTTTTCCTTGGCCAGCAGAGGGCGCAAGACAAAAAACAACACAGGAAGCAGGAGCACGCAGGCCAGCAGTAAAGGAAGCGAAGCGAAAACGGGACTCATGGCCGTCTCCGGGAGCGGGCACGGGCTTTGATGTTTCTAAAAAGAAAAAATATTCCAAGCGCGAGCAAGACAAAGGGAGCACCCCATAAAGGGAGCGTTGCGGTGCTTAGTGGCGGGCGATATCGAACAAAGTCGCCGTAACGCGCAGTCATAAAGGCAAAAATATCCTCGTCACTCTTACCCATTGCCAACATGCGCTTTATTTCCAGGCGCAAATCGCCAGCCAGCCCGGCGTCAGATTCGGCAAGGCTCTGGTTCTGGCACACCAGACAACGCAGCTCTTTCAAAATGTTCTGATAGCGCGCTTCTTCAACTGGCAGTTGCTCCTGGGCGGCAACTGAGGTCAGGAGCCACAACACCACGAACAACAGGAAGCGACTAACGCTCACCCGTACGCACTTTTTCGATCAACGGCAACAAGTGATCCCTGACGGTTTCCGGCTCCAGTGCCCCCACGTGCTTGTAACGAATCCTTCCCGAAGCGTCAATCAGGAAAGTTTCGGGCACTCCGTACACCCCCCAGTCGATAGCCACCAAACCTTCCTGGTCAAAAAAATTCAGGAGATAGGGATTACCCAGCCTTTCCAGCCATTCCTTTGCCTCGGGGCGTCTATCCTTGTAGTTCAAGCCATAAATCAGGACGCCATGCTCTTCAGACAGACGCATCAACACGGGATGCTCCTGAATACAGGAACGGCACCAGCTTGCCCACACGTTCAGCAAAGACACTTTTCCCAGAAAAACACTTTCGTCCAACTGATGCTCTGACCTGTTCACCGTCGCCAAGCTGAAACGCGGAACTTCCGCGTCGAGCAGCGGAGACGGTAAAAGCGATTTGTTCAAAAACAAACCGGCGTAGAGAAAAGCCGACAAGGCTGCAAAGACCAACAAAGGGAGGAAGTACCTCACGGACGGAGAATCAGACGCCGGAACCATCGCCTATGCACCATCAACCTTGCTTCCTGCCGGCCGGAAGCGGATCCACACTTGGAATCCGAAAACGGTAGCGTCTGTCCAGCGCTGCGAGCAAGCCGCCCAAAGCCATTAAAATCGTGCCAAACCAGATCCAACGGATAAAAGGCCTGTAATAAACCCGCACAACCCAACGCCCGGGAAGTGTCTCCTCACCTATTGCCACGTACAAATCTGCAAGGGGTGTCACGTAAATCGCCGCTTCCGTCATTGGGTTTTTCTGAACCAGATAAACCCGCTTCTCAGGATAGACATCAGCCACCTTTTCGCCACCGGAAAAAATTTCAAAAGTCCCAACTTGTGCCAAGTAGTTCGCCCCCTCCTTTTTTGAAACCGTGTGAAATCGCAGTTCGTAGCCGGCCAAGTGAACACTGCTGTTCTCGCTGAGCAACGCTTCCTTCTCCTGACTCCAGGCGTGATTCAAAGCCACACCGATGGCAAACAAGCCCACGCCAACGTGCGCAATGCTCATGCCGCAAAAAGTCCCCCATGACCATTTTCCGACAATCGCCACTTTGCACAGTCGCCAAAGGCTCGCCACAGCCAACAGCAGTCCCGCCGCAACCGCGAACCATGACAAAAAACTCAGCTCCCATGGGACAAGCAAAGCGAACACGACCAACCCCGCAAGCACCACAATCAACGGCAAAATCAATTCTTTGAGCACCGAGACAGACGCCTGCTGCCAACGCAAGCGCGGACCTATTGCCGCCATGAGAACCAGTGGCAGCGCCAAGGGAACAAAAATCAGCTCGAAATACGGCGGACCGACAGAAATCTTGCCGGCATCGAGCGCGTCAAGCAACAAAGGATACAAAGTCGCCACCAATATGGACGCTGCCGCAACCGTGAGCAATACATTATTCAGCAGCAAAAAAGTTTCCCGCGAAAATAGCTGGAACTCCCCTATGCTGACAATTTTTCTCGCCCGAAAAGCGTAAAGCGTCAAAGCACTTCCAACCACCAAGGAAAGGAACAACAGAATAAATATGCCGCGCTCCGGGTCTGTGGCAAAAGTGTGCACTGAGATCAGTACGCCGGAACGCACGAGAAAAGTCCCCAACAGGCTGAGTGAAAAAGCCAGGATGGCCAACAACACCGACCATCTCTTGAAAGCGTCCCGCTTCTCGCTGACTGCCAAGGCATGGATCAGAGCCGTACCTACAAGCCAAGGCATAAAAGACGCGTTTTCAACTGGATCCCAGAACCACCAGCCTCCCCAACCCAGTTCGTGGTACGCCCACCAGCTTCCCAACGTGATCCCTAATGTAAGAAACACCCAGGAGAACAGCGCCCAAGGCCGCGACCAATGCGCCCAGGCCGTATCCAATCGACCGGCCAACAGTGCTGCACACGCCAAAGCAAAAACCACAGAAAAACCGACGTAGCCCATATACAGCAGAGGAGGATGAAAAATCAGCCCGGGATCCTGCAACAAGGGGTTCAGATCCCGCCCGATTTCCGGCACCGGAAACTGCCTGGCAAAAGGGTCTGAAGTCAACAGCATGAACAACAAAAACCCGATGCTGACCAGACCCAGAACTCCGAGCGCATGGCGCAAAAGCTGTCTCTCCAGACCTTTGCCAAACAGCGTCAAAGCGACAGTCCAGCTGCTCAGTATCAGCACCCAAAGGAGCAGCGAACCTTCATGTGCACCCCAGATAGCAGAAAGCTTGTATTGCACAGGCAGAAAAGCATTGGAATTCTGCGCCACATACACCACGCTGAAGTCGTCTGCCAAAAAAGCAACGCCAAGGCAGACAAATGCGAGCAGAACAAGGGCAGCATGAACGCGGGCAGCCGTCGCAACCCCTTGATGGAGCACCGGAAATGGCAAAAAAGAGAAAAGCGACTGCAAGACCGCGACCAAGGCAGCGGTGAGCAAGGCAAAATGACCCAGCCAAGGCGCCATGGGAACCAGCTCAGCCCACCACGAAAAATTGCCCATCGCTTCCACAATACCTCCCCAAACAGCTTTTGCTTATTGGGGAATAGACAGCGGTTTGTCGCGTTTCATGAGGTCAACCATGCCTGCCGGCATGTAGTTTTCGTCGTGCTTGGCAAGCACATTGTACGCCATAAAAATTCCGTCATCGCTGAGTTTTCCGGTCGCAACAATCCCCTGTCCTTCACGAAACAGGTCAGGGAGCAGCCCGGTGTACGCCACCAGAACACGCGCTTCCTGATCCTGCAATTCAAAGCTCACACTGGCTCCGTCCGTTGCGTGCTTGACGCTGCCTGTCACCACCATACCACCCAGATTGAAAGAAGCCCCGTCAGACACTTCACCCCCAGCCACTTGGCTGGGGGTATAAAAATACAAAAGATTCTCGTTCAGGGCATACAAAGTCAAAGCCGTTGCCAAGGCACTGCCAAGACCTAACACAAGAACAAAAATCAGCCGCCGTTTTTGTTGCGCTTTCACCTATCGAGATTTTTTCTTCTGCTCTTGCCTGCGGATGCGCCGCAAGGACCTGAGCGGCAGGCACACGTTCAAAAGCAGCACCACGCCAGCAATGGCGTACGCCGACCAGACATAGC
Organism: Candidatus Oxydemutatoraceae bacterium; assembly: GCA_965212025.1. Lineage (GTDB taxonomy): Bacteria > Pseudomonadota > Gammaproteobacteria > Poriferisulfidales > Oxydemutatoraceae. Next base: position 1,725,341 of record OZ243039.1, on the reverse strand, counting down.
CCCCATAGCCTCCCATCGCAAACCAGCTCCCCCAGTCCATCTTCCTGCCTCTCTTCAGCCAGCCGCCTGTTGGCGCATGGCAATCATGCGGCACAGTCTAAGCAGCAGTACGCCCAGAAAGTACACCATAAATCCTGCAGCGGAAGTGAGCAGCGGCCACAAAATGTCCGGATGCGCGGCAGGCGCAGCAAAGCGCGTCACAGTCGACCCTTGGTGCAAGGTGTTCCACCACTCCACGGAAAAATGCACGATCGGTACATTCACCGCACCCAGAATCGCCAAGATGCACGCGACACGCGCCGCTTTCCCAGGGTTGGGAATCGCTGTTGCCAAGGAAATCACACCAATATACAAAAAAAGCAGCACCAATTCAGACACCAAACGGGCATCCCAAGCCCAGAATGCTCCCCACATGGGGCGCCCCCAAATCATACCGGTCAACAAGGCAAGCAGTGTAAATGACGCGCCGATGCGTGCACACTCAAGGCAAGCCAGTTCCGCAATCCTGATGCGCCATACCAACGCCAAAACAGCCATGAACGCCATGACCATATAAACAAACAAAGACAACCATGCCGCCGGGACGTGAACGTAAATAATCCGGTAGGCGTCCCCCTGTTCATAATCAGCAGGGGCAAAAAACAATCCCCAGACAAAGCTGAACACGATGATGCCGACACCCAGCGACAAGGCCTTTGGGTATACGTGCTCTGCCCAACCCGCAAAGTTGCGAAGTGCCACCAGTTTACCCAATTTCCCCAGTTTCACGGGCAAAACACCGTTGTAGGCAAATCACACCACCCGCCAGTTTCCGTAATTCGGCTGCCGGGAAAAGCCGCCCGCCTGCACGTCCCTTCACGAGCTGTGGGGTTCATTCCATCACCACGCGCAAAGCGCTGGCTGTCAGAACCGAAAACACAATCAGTCCCAATATGAGAATGGCAGCCAGGATCAGCAAAAGACCGGTTGAATCAAGGCCAGATGCAGCGAAATCGACTGCGCGGGCGCCAAAAATCAACGGCGGCACGTAAAACGGCAACATGACAAGCCCAAGCAACATACTGCTTCTGCGCAAAGTCACCACGAGTGCCGCTCCCACTGCGCTGACCAGACTGATGATGGCAGTGCCCAATAACAAAGACAGAAAAGCCACCCAGAGTGCCTGCTCAGGCAGCCCCAGCAAAAGACCATAGAGCGGTGCCAGGACACTGATGGGAATCCCCGTTGAAAGCCAATGCACAAAAATTTTGGCGAGCAACAAAAGCGAAAGCGGCCGAGGCGAAAGGCAAAACTGTTCGAGTACGCCTGCCTCGTAGTCCGGGCGCAGAAATCTCTCCATAGACAGAAGATTGGCGAGCATGGCTGCCACCCATAAAGCGCCTGGTGCCAGGCGCACAATGAAGTCATCGCTCGTGGTGGTCGCAAGAGGAAACAGCAAAAGCACCAAGCTGAAAAACACGACAGGCTCCACCCAAGCCGCGCGATGCCGCAACAAAATCAAGAACTCTCTTTTCAGTACTGCACCCATTATGAGTTCGCTTTCAGGATGCCACGCTTTTCCGGTCCGGCAGCACCAAACTGCGCGACTTTTCCCCTGCTACCGGGATTGCAACGTGTGCGGCAACCAAAGCCGCGCCCCCACCCGCCAAGTGCTGTTCCATCATGCCGGTCAAACGCCTCGCCCCGTCCCCATCGAGAGCTGACAAAGGTTCGTCGAGTATCCACAACATGGCTTTTTCCAGCAACAAACGACTCAAGGTGACGCGTTTGCGCTGTCCCTCCGACAAAGAACCGCATGGCTTGTCCAGAAAACTTTCGACTGCCAGCACGCCAGCAATTTGCCTGACGTCACTTTCGTCTACCGCCTGATTTTTCAAATTACTGGAAAAAAGCAGGTTTTCACAAGCACTCAGCTCTCCTCTAAGCCCGCTTTGGTGACCCACGTAACTCATGGCATTCCGGTAATTGTCTATATCGTCTTTGATTGGCTCCTCATGCCAAAACACTTCCCCCGAACCCGGAGGTGTCAACCCAGTCATAACACGCAACAAGGATGTTTTGCCGACCCCGTTCGAGCCTCTGATTTCCAACATTTCGCCGCTGCCCAGAACAAAAGAAAGGTCTCGCCACAGCAAGGCACTACCTCTGGATAACGACAATGATCGGGCTTCAAGCATCAGGGATTTTGCAGAAGGAACGAGGCAGGTTCCCGCTCGGAATTATACGCGCATTCATGTAAGTCGCGCTGTGGCAGGGGAGCAAGATCAAGAACTTGGTCTTTAAGGCTGAATGGCAGGTTGATATACAATCAAAGCCATGAATCGAAACTGTCCGGAACCCGTTCGCCGCTTTTGCGTCGGGATCCTCTTTCTTTCACTTTTTGGTGTTTTTTTCATGACATCCTTCGCTGTGTATGCCGCAGAAAGCAAAACCGTACACCTTGCTTACCTGAAAAAAGCCGGCGAGCAACTGCCCAAAATATCCAATTTGGACTTGCCGCCGGAAGATGACGGGGTCGCGGGCGGAAAACAAGGCACGGTTGACAGCAACGGAACCGGCCGCTTTCTGGGCTTGCATTTTGTTTATGAGCACGTGATCGTTGCTCACAAAGATGACCTTCTCACTGCTTTTCAAACACTTTACGCCAAAGGATTCCGCAATTTTGCAATTGACGCGAGCGCAGCTGAGCTGTTGCGCCTCGCCGACTCAAAGGAGGGAAAATCCGCAGGTTTTTTCAACGTTGGTGCCGGTGATGACCTCCTGCGTACCCGCGATTGCCGGGAAAATGTTCTGCACATCACCCCAAGCGACGCAATGCGCGCTGACGGACTTGCCCAGTATCTGGTCACAAAACGCTGGAGAAAGTGGTTCCTGGTCACCGGTACACGCGAATTGGATCAGAAAATGGCAAGCGCTTTCCGCCGCTCGGCAAAAAAATTCGGAGCCAAGGTGGTGGCTGAAAAAACATGGGATTTTGGGCCAGACATGAGACGTACAGCAGCTTCCAGCGTGCCGGTCTTTACCCAGGTTGAAGAGTACGATGTATTGATCGTTGCAGATGTTCTGGGGGAATTCGGCGAATACCTGATGTATAGAACCTGGACACCGGAAGTTGTCGTGGGCACGCAAGGATTGTTCCCCGTGACTTGGCACCGAACCCATGAAAGATGGGGGTCTGCACAAATTCAAAGCCGCTTTCTGAAAAACTACGGAAGAAGAATGTCTGAATTGGATTACAAAGTCTGGCTCATGGTCAGAGCTGTTTCCGAAGCGGCTATCCGAACCCTTTCAAACGAACTGGACACCCTGTGGGAGTATATGCGTAGCGAACAGTTTGAGCTGGCCGGATACAAAGGAGGGAAAATGACATTCAGGATGTGGAACGGGCAACTTCGCCAGCCGATCCTGCTGGTCAGTCCGACCTCCCTGGTTTCCGTTTCGCCACAACACCAGTTTTTGCACGAGCATTCCTTCCTTGACACCCTCGGCTTTGACAGAAGCGAGTCCGAATGTCAGGCAGGAAAACAACAAGAGAGCCCATAATGACCCGAAAGGAGAATCCAAAATGACCGTTAACAAACCGTGGCGTGCCGCCACCTTGACTCTGCTGTCCGCCTTGGTGCTTGTGATTTGCTGTCAGCCTGCTTTGGCCGACGAAGCACACACCATCTACGTGTCTAACGAGAAAGACAACACCCTCACGATCATCAACGGTACGACTCTAAAAGTTGAGGCCACGGTTCCCGTGGGGCAACGCCCGCGAGGAGTACTCGTCAGCAAAGATCATAAATTTCTGTATATCTGCGCAAGCGATGATGACCAGATTCAGGTTCTTGATCTGAGCAGCAGGAAAATCGTACGCTTCCTGCCATCGGGGCCGGATCCGGAACTCATGGCCATGTCTCCAGACGGGAACCTCATCTACGTTGCCAACGAGGACGACAATATCGTCACAGTTGTTGACATCAGGAAACGTAAAATCACTTCGGAAATACAGGTCGGCGTCGAGCCGGAAGGCATGGGCATCAGCCCAGACGGAAAAACCTTGGTGAACACCTCGGAAACCACGAATATGGCGCACTTCATTGATACGGACAGTTACAAGGTCTACGCGAACGTGCTCGTGGGAAGCCGGCCACGTTTTGCAGAATTCACCCACGACGGGAAACAAGTCTGGGTCACATCTGAAGTGGGTGGGATTACACACGTCATCGATACCCAAACCCGGGAAATCCTGAAAACCATCAGTTTCAAAATTGCCGGCATCAGACCCGAAGCCATTCAACCGGTCGGGGTTCGCATAAGCAAAGATGACAAAACGGCCTATATCGCACTCGGGCCAGCTGCTCGAGTGGCAGTTTTGGATGCCAAAAGCTACGAAATTAAAAAATATCTGTTGGTCGGGCAACGCGTCTGGCAAATGGCTTTCAGCCCGGACGAAAAGCGCCTTTATACGACCAACGGAGTCAGTAACGACATTTCCGTTATTGACACCACAGAATTACGCACGATTAAATCCATTTCCGTAGGAAGATACCCGTGGGGGATAGCAGTCAGCAAGCAACTGTGAACGGCGCTTCCCGACCCGTCCTGGAGGTTACTGATCTCAGTTACTTTTTTGGGAAAAAGCAGGCTTTAAAGCAAGTCAACCTGCAAGTATCGGCGGGCGAATTCTGCGTGCTCCTCGGAGCCAATGGAGCCGGAAAAAGTACTGTTTTTTCCTTGATCACCCGGCTCTTTAACAGCCGTCGCGGTGTCATCCGGATTTGCGGCCATAACCTCAGAAAGCGTCCCTATTCTGCGCTCAAGAAGCTGGGGGCTGTTTTCCAGCAACGCTCACTTGACGTTGATCTCACTGTCTGGCAAAACATGAAATACGCTGCTGCCTTGTCTGGGTTCTCCACCCGGCGCGCCACCCCGCTGATAGAACAGGAACTACAGCGTATGGGGATGGAAAGCCAGCTTCATGACCCGTTGAGAAGCTTGAGTGGTGGTCAGGTCAGGCGCGTGGAGATTGCGCGCGCTTTGATGAACAAACCCGCTCTGCTGGTACTGGATGAACCGACGGTCGGTCTTGACATCAAAAGCCGCGAATCTATTATCAAGCATGTGCGTGATTTACGCCGTGGAGGCACCGGAATACTCTGGACCACGCACCTCCTGGATGAAATCGACCACCAAGACACGGTACTGGTTCTTCGCAAGGGGGAAATCGCCGTGCGTGGCATTGCCGGAGATATTGCAAATACCGAAACATTCAGCATGTTCAAAGAGGATCTTGCCAATTTACTTTAAGAGAGGCTGACGCCCATACCCCCTACTCCCCCAACTCCTCAGGAACGACTTTCCAGTGGCTTGCTGTCCGAACACTGGTTTTGCTTCAAAGGCATTGCCGCCCGTGAGTTGCTTCGCTTTTTACAGCAACGCGCCCGCTTTGTCGCCTCACTGGTCAGACCACTTGTGTGGCTGTTTATTTTTGCAGCCGGTTTCCGCTCCGTATTGGGAGTTTCCATCATTCCTCCTTACGAAACCTACGTGCTTTACGAAGAGTACATCGCACCTGGATTAATCGGCATGATTCAATTGTTCAGCGGCATGCAAACTTCCCTCTCCATGGTGTACGACCGCGAGATGGGGAGCATGCGCCTTTTGCTGCTCAGCCCAATGCCACGCTGGTTTCTGCTGGCAAGCAAATTGCTTTCCGGGGCGGTAATTTCCGCCTGTCAGGTTTATGTCTTTCTGATAATCGCCTGGTTTTGGGATGTCCGCCCGCCAGAAATCGGATATCTGACCTTGCTCCCGGCACTGCTGCTGAGCGGCCTGATGCTTGGCGCAATAGGGTTGTTTATTTCATCGGTTATCAAGCAGCTGGAAAACTTTGCCGGGGTCATGAATTTTGTCATTTTCCCCATGTTCTTCGCGTCCTCGGCTTTATACCCTTTGTGGCGAGTTAAGGAATCCAGCCTGCTGCTCCACGAAATTTGTGAGCACAATCCCTTTACTTATGCCGTAGAACTCATTCGCTTTGCGCTTTACGGCCAGCTGAACGTTTCCGCGCTGTTATGGGTGAGCTTCTTTACGGTGCTGTTTATTGCCTTGGCAATCTACGGTTACGACCCGACGCGAGGCGTCCTCGGCACCAAGCGCCGAGGTGGCTAATTAAAAAACACAGCCACCACACAAGACTCCCCGAGCCACGAAGAAAGGCCACGGGAAAGCGCCATAGGTGAGGGCTTAGGCTCCACGAACTGACAAAGTGAATGGCAGCTGAAAACTTTTTTCGCATCGTGACGCGAAAAAGCCCCTTGGCGTTGGCACAAACCGAAATATTCAAAAAATGTTTGCGTGAAGCACTGCCAAAGGTCAAAACCGTCACCATGGGAATGGACACGAGTGCGGATCGCAACCTCAGCCAACCGCTACGCGTTTTTGGCGGCAAAGCGCTGTTTATAAAGGAGCTGGAAAAAGACCTGCTTGCCGGGCAGGCAGACGTCGCTGTCCACTCTCTGAAAGACGTGCCGGGAACATTGGCTGACGGGCTCATGATCGCAGCCGTCCTGGAGCGCGCCGACGCCGCCGATGCCTTTCTTGGCGGCTCTCAAACCGTTCTCGCCGATTTGCCCAAAGGTGCAAGTGTCGGAACTTCCAGTTTGCGCCGCAGCGTACAGCTGTTGAACAAACGGCCTGACCTGAAAATTGTCAGTCTCCGCGGCAATGTCCAAACCCGCCTGAACAGTCTTGAGAACGGCAATCTCGATGCGATTGTACTGGCTTGCGCCGGTCTGGAACGAATGGGCTATCAGATACAGCCACAGCAGAGACTCAGCAGCAGCCTCATGACTCCTGCCATCGGCCAAGGCACCATCGCTCTGGAATGCCGAAGCTCGGACCACGCGCTCCGGGAACTGCTGGCAACGGTCAACCATCAGGAAACCTGGCGCTGCATCTGCGCCGAGAGGGCTGTCGGAATCAGACTGGATGCTGACTGCTTCTCACCGTTAGGCGTTCATGCCACCATTGCCTCCAAACGCATCAGAATCCACGCCCGTGTCGGCAATGCCGAGACAAATGCATTACTGGATTGCCATCAAGAAGCGTCCATTTCGAACGCCGCCGATCTCGCCAAAACCGTAGCGCAGGAGCTGTTGCTTCGGGGCGCCCGTCAGTACCTGTCAGCGCAGCAGAGCCGTGAAGAAGACTGAGAAAGCCCTGCAAGGCATGCGCGTTCTGGTGACCAGACCACGGGGACAAAACAGCACAATGCTGAAGCTGCTGCGCAACGCCGGCGCTTTGCCTCAGGCTTTTCCTGTGACCACAATACGTGACCGTTCCGACATCGTCGCCAAAACGTGCAAAGCAGACAACATCCTGGCGAGCAAGCTGCTCATTTTCATCAGCCAGAACGCGGTGGTGTGCGCAAACCACCTGTTTGCAAAAATCGGGATTAACCGGCACGCGCTCCCACCGGTGGCGGCAATCGGCAAAAGCACCGCCGAACGGCTGTCACATTACGGTATTCCGGTATCAGCCTGCCCTGAAGAGCCTGGCTCAGAAGCATTGCTGCGCCTCGCCTCCGTCACCCGGGCAGCCAGCAGCGAGCGAGTCATCATCTTTCGCGGACTCGGAGGAAAAGAGCTTCTCGCCCAAAAGCTCAGGGAAATTTCAGCGCACATCATGTACCTGGAAGTCTACGAGAGAGCTCTGCCGAGATGCCAAGCCTTGCAATTAACAGCCGGAAAGCCGGTCTACGACTTGGCAATGGTCACCAGTGCCAACGCCCTGCAGAACCTCTACACGCTAACTGCCAAAGAAAGCCTCAGCCATTTGCTGGCGTCAAAGCTGTTGCTGGGCAGCAAAAACCAGATAGCCGCCTACCAGGCGATGAAATTTCAAAAGCCGCCCTTGGTCGCGAAAAACCCGTTGGATCACGACATGCTGCAAGCCGCACAAGATTGGTGGCAAGGCAAATACCGGGAACCCTGATGCGACCCGACCCCGACAAGCCGGCATGGGCAAAGCAGCCTGAGGTTCAAAAGTTCAGCCATTACAGCCAAAGACCTGACCCTGCTTAATCTTCAGCTATACCCAAAGAATCCTCTAAGGGTGTAATGGGCGGTTTTATGATTCAGGGTTTCTATCAACTTATTCTTAAAGTCGAAAACTGAGCCACATCAGGGCTAATAAGTCAATGTGTTTCTTTGTTATTAATTTATGTTTACATTTGTGAATATAAATAAGATTTCTATAATCATTAATTTTCAATGCTTCTTTCTTGTTTTTCGCAGAAGTGAAGGGCACTAAGTGTTGCAACTCAAACCTGTCGGTTTTTTTGATTTCATGGAAGTCGAAATATTCTTTACAAGGTACCGCACTCCTTGCACGGGATTTATGAAAGAAACCTGTTGTACCACAATATTTCGTAGCCGATATAATTTCACTCTTCCATCTTTGCCACTTTTAATGTGGTTCCGCTTCCTGCAACGGAATCCATTACCACATCACCTTTACAGGTAAATAATCTGATGCATCGGTAGACCAATTGCTCAGGCATAATTGCACTATGCTTCCCGAATGCCCTATCTCCTTTGTTCGGAATGGGAATGTTCCAGACCTGCTTAGTGAATTCTATCCATTCACTTTCTGACAATATACTTGCCTATTTTATTTCTCTGGACACGATGTTTTTTGGATTGACGCCTTTAACCTACACGTGATGAATTCGCTCGTGTTTTGGGCGTATAGGTTCCTTGGGTATGGATAACTTCCAAACATCAACCTCTTACTTGAGTTTGTTCTCACCCATATATAGACATCATATAAGTATAATTCGGTATTTGACAACCATCCACAGGCGGTCTTTTCCGAACCCCAAGCTGTGTCTGATTGTCGAGCCCGCGTGTGGTTGTCACGACTCCAAACAGAACGCCGGGTTCAAGCCAGGTGCAAATATCGCCGCCTGTGCACTCCATGGTTCATGAAAAGACGGCAATAACGCAGTCGTTCCCGCCACACTTTACTCGCCACAGCGACTCTTTATGCATTTAAGATGTACAGTGCTCTGGCTGGATCATGCAAACAGAACCACCAGTGACCTGAAAGCCTATGACAAGTTGCGAAACACCTGAAACAGCCTGATTTGGCAACCAGAAAGAAAACACGGACAAGTTCATTCGCCAGTACTCAAGCGTGGTTCAGGCAGTTTCCAAAGACAGGACACGCCCTGCACAGACGACAATGACCGAAAAGCCCGCAATCACAAAGAAAGATCACCGTGTGGATACTTTTTCCCGGGAAGCCTTGCCTTGCCCGGCCAGCGCTGTCTTTTGTCAATTGCCCTGCTTGGGTGTCACTCGCTTTAGCGGTGAAGATGCCGGTGATTTTCTGAACCGGCAACTTACGAATGACTTGAAGACGATCGACAGCACGCATTCAAGATATACCGCCTACTGCAACCCGAAAGGCCGGGTCATCGCGCTTGGGCGGGTCTTTGTTTTCGGGGGCGACTATTTTTTCAGCCTGGAGAAGAAGCTGTCAGAAGCCGTTCGCAAACGCCTGTCGATCTTTGTTCTACGCTCCCGTGTCAACCTGACAGCCACAACTTTTAAGTGCATCGGGATCATGGGAACACGCAGCGAAGAAGTCGTACGCAAGCATTTCGGGCACGCCCCAACTCAAGATCATGGTCAGTGGTGCACGAAGCACCATGTCGTGATCCGGGTTGCTGGCAATGGCTGCCCTCGCTTTGAAATATACACAGACGAAACGCATTACACCGCCTTGCAAGACATGCTGTTACAGGATGCGGAGCCAACTGAGCCGAAGCTTTGGAGAGCACACGAGCTCTGCAACGGCTACCCGATGATCAACGAAGCAAGCTCTGAACGATTTCTGCCTCAATCCCTCAATCTGGACTGGCTGGGCGCGGTCAGTTTTTCCAAAGGCTGCTTTCCGGGACAGGAAATTGTCGCGCGGATCCATTACCGAAGCAAAGCCAAGCAACGTGCCTGGCTGGTGCTAAGCGCAGATCACCAGGCAATGCTTCCGGGAAGCAAAGTGTTTGTCCACAAATGGCATCCGGAACAGCCTTGCGGAGAAATCATAGACTCCTGCCCTGCTCCAACCGGAGACCTTTGGCTGGGGCTTGCCGCTTTGCGGGTGAACGAGGCCGCTACGGGTGCTTTGGGGAGCGTCGAGGGCTCAGCTCTGGAGATCTTCCCTATGCCACAACCTTCAAAAATGGGAGACTGACAGCTTTGGAAAAGACCTCAAATGACCATTCCTGCGTAACAGGCAGGATTTCCCCTTCATAAATGTCTGAGCGATGCGAGCCATGTCTGCAAAAGCAGCAAGCGTTTTTGATGTCGGCAAGAAGCGGTTCTCTGTCTGGCAGGATGTTTTGCGCCCACTTCTGATAGCAGTGCTCATCGCCGTGCTTCTGTTACTTGGAGGCGTGGCACTGTTTCAGCGCAAGCGAGGCCTAGCCCTGTTTATGCTGGCCACAAGCGGCCTGGTTACCGTTCTGCTGATTTTGGCCTTTAGCCAAATTATCTAGGCGCCGTCATTGCCCGGCGGATACCACATACCAAAAGCCTGATCAGAAGGATCCGGCGAGCCGCTTTCAGCCTCGCAGACCTGCCCCATAAAAGCATAAAGCTGGTGCAACAAGCCACGTGCCTCAGTTTCGGAAGACGTGTTTTTGGCAACCAGCAAGGCACACAGCGTAGACAAATACTGCGCGGCAATCAAAGGATCACGACATTGCGGGTCGTGATCCTGCAAGCAATGCAGCATGCGTTCAACGAGGTCGCGAGAAATTTTTAATTCATCCATAGTCCGGCACTTTAGCACCAAAACACCCGTATTTTTCGCAGTTATCAAATTCCTGACCACGCTCCCAGGCTCAACCTCTTCGTTTTCTGGCCAAGCTGCCCAGGTATTCCAGCCGTTCCTTGAAACAAGCTTCCTGGCCGCGGTCTGTTGGTTTGTAATACACAGTTTCAGAGGCTTCATCCGGAAAGTATTTTTCTCCTGCTGCAAAAGCGTCCGGCTCGTCGTGCGCGTAGCGGTAAGCCTTGCCATAGCCCAAGGAGTCCATCAACTTCGTTGGGGCATTGCGCAAATGTAACGGTACGGGTAAGGATTGCTGCGCTTTGACCTCTGACATCACAGCCTTGTAAGCCGTATAAACGGCGTTGCTTTTCGGGGAGCAAGCCAAATACAAAGCCGCTTGCGCGATACCAAGCTCTCCCTCGGGGCTTCCCAAACGTTCATAGCACAACCATGCGTTCATGGCGACAGTCCAAGCCTGCGGGTCGGCGTTTCCCACATCTTCGTTCGCGATGCGTACCAGCCGGCGTGCAATGTAAAGCGGGTCGCAGCCTCCATCCAGCATTCTTGCCAGCCAATACAGGGAAGCGTCTGGGTCACTGCCACGTATGGACTTGTGGAACGCGGAGATCTGGTCATAGAAAATATCCCCACCACGATCAAAACGCCGCACATCCTGTGCCACCAACAAAGCGATGGTTTTTTCATCGACAAACTTCGCTCCTTTAGAACCGGGCTTCGTGAACAGCACCGCCTGCTCCAGCAAGTTCAACGCCTTCCTGGCATCTCCATCAGCCACTCCGGCAATGATGCGGAGCAATGGTTTATCCAGAACCACATTTGCAAGCATTGCGTCCTGCTCCAGGGCACGGCTCAGGATGGCAACAAGCGTTTCTTCCCCCAAGGGTTCCAACACATAAACCCGTACCCGGGAAAGCAAAGCGTTGTTTAGGGCAAAGGAGGGGTTCTCCGTCGTCGCTCCCACCAGAAAAAAATCCCCGTTTTCAACGTACGGAAGGAAGGCATCCTGTTGCGCTTTGTTGAAACGATGCACCTCGTCCATGAACACCACGTTTGGCGTCAGGGTCATTTGGCCGGATCCGGCCTGACCGGCTTCACGAATGTCTTTCACGTTTGCAGACACAGCAGAAAAAGCCTTGAAAGCCGCTCCGCATTCACCGCACAAAACTTTTGCCAAAGTTGTTTTGCCACATCCAGGTGGTCCCCAGAAAATCATGGAATGTATTTTTTGTGTAGCCGCTACGTTGGTGAGCACCTTGCCAGAACCGAGCAAATGTTCCTGCCCCAGGATGTCAGCAAGCACCCGCGGCCGCACTCTGACAGCGAGCGGAAACCTCACATTTGAGTCAGCTTTCAAGGTTGCGTGCATCGGTCGAGGTGTGCCTAATGCGGGGTGCTCTGCCGGAAAACGGAAAAACTGCCAGCCACGTCGACATCGGGCGGTAAATACAGATGGTAGATCGAAGGCCTGATCTTTTTGTTAATCCTCCGTTCCGAAAATTCCACCACAGATTTTTGTGACAGGCGATCCATCAGTTCTATGCGCCTGATGGCCTGACCACGGTAAGCCAGGCGCAACCGGGAAAAGTCGGAATCGACTGATTGCGGGCTCAGAACCAACCAATAATAACCATCGCTTTTGGACTGAAACTGCACCGAGTAGTGCTCGCGAGGAAAGTCCCGACCTAGTAGCAAAATCATCGGCAGCTGCCCGATGGCGCCAGACAAGGGAGAAACAGCTGCCTGCTTGAGATCCAGGTCGTAATTAACAAAGTCTCGCCCGTTGGAAACGAGAATTTGTCGGGTAGGCGAAGAGTATTCCCAACGAAACATCCGCGGGCGACTGATCCATATCAGCCCCTCCGAAACCTCAACCAGCTCTGACTTCTCGTTGTACAGCCTTTGCTCAAAAGACGCCGAGAAAGTGTCAAAACCCAACAATTCAAAAAGTTTCTGCTCTGCCTTGTTTTCCTGTGACTGGCAGGGCAAAGCACAGGCGAGCAGGAGAAGGCATAAAGCACGGCCGCCTATTTGCACGAGCCTCATGCCTGTTTCAGCGGGGGGGCACCCGTCTTCCCCTTCAGGCGCAGCCACAGTCCTGTTTGTAGTGCCTTTGTTCACGCATCCTCCGGCGACACCAGTACCTCACGTTGCCCATTGTCCTTGACTTCGCTCACGATGCCCTCTGCTTCCATCCTCTCAACCACATTGGCGGCTCGGTTATAGCCAATCCTGAGGCGACGCTGGACGTGCGAGACCGAAGCCCGGCGCGTTTCGGTCACGATCCGTACGGCCTCTTCGTAAAGCTCGTCATCGCCCGCACCACCCGAAGCCGCTCCCCTCTTCATAGAACTTTCTGACTTTGCCGTACGCAAAATATTGATGTCATGCCCGGGCCCTTCCTGACGAGACAACAGTTTTGTCACACGAACCACTTCCTGATCCGAAACATAAGCACCGTGAACGCGCTCAGGGATCTGTCCTCCCGGTTTCAGATACAGCATGTCGCCGCGTCCAAGCAATTGCTGGGCTCCGGACTGATCCAAAATGGTTCTCGAATCCACCTTTGAAGACACCTGGAAGGCAATGCGTACCGGGACGTTGGCTTTTATCAAACCAGTAATTACATTGACAGAAGGGCGCTGCGTGGCAAGTATCAGGTGAACGCCGGCAGCTCGTGCCTTCTGTGACAGACGGATAATCAGCGCTTCAACCCGCTTGCCAACAATCTGCATCATGTCGGCAAACTCATCAATGACCACTACCACATAAGGCATATGCTCCAGAATCTCCCCCTGCTCCTCCCCATCTTCGCCGGGAAGACGCAAAGGCTGCCCGGCAAGATTTGCGTCTGCGATTTTTCGATTAAAACCGTTGATGTTGCGCACCCCCAGTTCAGCCATCGTGCGATAGCGGTGTTCCATTTCTTCCACCGCCCATCGCAGGGCGTTCACCGCTAGCTCCATGTCAGTGATGACCGGTGTCAGCAAATGCGGAATCCCGTCGTACACTTTCAGCTCCAGAAGTTTTGGGTCGACCAGCACCAGCCGAATTTCCCGGGCGCTCCCCTTGAAAATCAGACTCATGAGCATGGCGTGAATGGCAACTGATTTGCCTGACCCGGTCGTGCCTGCAACCAACAGGTGTGGCATTTTTGCAAGATCCGCCAGCACCGGGAAGCCTGCCACATCCTGTCCCAAAGCCAAGGTCAGCTTGCTGCTGGAACTGGCATAATCGTCAGACCTCAACAGTTCCGAAAGACTGATGGTTTTTCGCTCCTCAGCCGGCACCTCAATCCCAACGTGTGGTTTCCCCGGGATCACCTCCACGACACGCACACTGGCTACAGAAAGCGCTCTGGCAAGGTCTTTTTCCAACGCCACGATGCGGCCGACCTTGATGCCCGCAGCCGGAAGCAATTCGAAGCGGGTTATCACGGGGCCCGGACAGATTTCCATAACCTGGGCTTCAATCCCGAAATCGGACAACTTCAACTCCAACTGCTGCGCCATCGCCTGCAGCGAATCATCCGAACAGGATGACTCCTGGGCAGAAGGCGGATCCAGCATATTGACATTGGGAATCTGATAAGGCACAACCACCTTTTCTCCCTCAAAAAGGTCTTTTTGTGCGGTGCCCAGCGCTTTTTGCGCAGCCGCAGGCTCGTCAAACCTAGGTAAAATTTTCGGAGTCTTGCGACTTTTCTGGCGCTTCCGGCGTTCGCTCACTTTCTCCTGTATGTGCGCACGCATTCGCCTGGCTATGCGTGTTTCACGCTGTTTGCGAATAAAGTGCCGTACCGCGCCGGGAGTACCCAGAACAAAGCCGCCAGTCTGTTCTGCCATCTTCAGCCAAGGCGGACGAAACAACATCTGTACCGCCCCTACCGCAACCGTCAACAGGGCAATGGTGGCTCCCACGATGCTGAAGTAATTCACGAAAGCCCGGGCAACATATCCCCCCGCAAGCCCTCCGGATCCTGCCGGCAAACTTTCCGAGTAAAAGTGCACGGTTGCCAGGCCACTGGCCGCAAACAAAAACAGGCAAAAACCGATGGAGCGAATCACCTGAAATTGCCATTCCGGCGGTTTCTTCCGGGTCGACTGGTGCTGCCTAAAGGCAAAATAAGCCAAAGGAACTGGCAACAAAAACGCCGTATATCCGCCCAGAAAAAACAAAGTGTAGGAAACCCACGCGCCCACTTCTCCAAACCAGTTTGCGACCGGACGCTCAACACCCACGTTAGCCCATGAGGGATCAGCCACGTCAAAACCAATCAGAGAAACCAGCAGGAATACAAACAAAGCCAAAGACACAAAAGACGCCACTGCATGCGTATGCTCTCGGTGAAACACTGTTTCTTTCATTTGTGAGGCTTTCTCTGTCTCATGATTGCCTGCCCCGGCAAAAGGTCACTGCAGACGGTCATTCTACAAAAGTCACGCTGCCAAACCGGCGTTCATACGATACAGAAAAGGGAAAGGCGGGCTGTCAAAATACTTTCCTGGCGAAGGAAAAAACAAACATGAGTGTTGAGAAACAAACACTTTTTAAATTTTCACGCAAACAAATGACCATCCATGGAAATTCTCTGATATAGACATAGACTACGAGTAAAAAACAGCACCTGACGCACAGAACACTCCCGGAGAACCATAGGTAGCATGGATGAGAGCCTTTGAGACAGCCGTCTTTTCCATAGTGGCACAAAGTGCTTTGGCTCTGCTCATTACTCCAGAAAACACTACCGGGTTTTCCACTGGCCGGCTTTTCCTTTTCTTTCAGCTCTTGGCATTTGGCAATGCCTGGATCTGGTGCCACTACAAAAATGGCGCACCCATTGCCGGGGCGTGGTCCGCCTGCCTGTTGCCCATGACACTTTGCGGCCTCGCGAATGTACTCGCGGTTTTTATGCTGGAAGGGGGGCTTTTTGGCTCCGCCCACCATCCCAAAGAGGGCGCCAGTCTGCTTTTTCTCTCAAGCACTTTCTTCATTCCGGCTACTGTCTTCCTTTGCCAGCGTGAGCGCATAAAGGTGCTGGAAAAAAGCAACGAACGCTGGAGATATCTTCGCCACCATTTCCTTTTTAACAGTCTAAATACTACCGTTTGTCTACTGCACACACACCCCAAACTTGCCGAAGCTAATCTCCATCAGCTAGCAGAATTATTCCGTGCCGTAATGAAACAAAACCACATCATCAGCCTCAAAGAAGAACTGGAAACCGTAAAACTATACCTGGAAATTGAAAAGACCCGACTCGGCGGAAAGCTCAAAGTCGTCTGGGAAATCGACCCGCAAATCGCACTGAAAACCCGTGTTCCGGCAATGTTCCTGCAACCACTCCTGGAAAACGCCGTCTACCATGGAATAGAGACCTGCGCAGACACTGGCACAATTTTTATTTCAATACATCGGCACGACCTGTGGTTGTGTTTTGAAATTCGCAATCCGGAAGGAAGGGTTCCTAAAAAGCACGTGCATGGAAACCAGCAGACACACGAACGCATTGAGAAGCTCTTGTCACAAGTTTTCGGCAATCGCTCTTATATCAACCACAGGCAGGACGCCTGTGAACACATCGTAACTTTCAAAATTCCAATGGAGACAGAACTATGAATGTACTAGTCGTTGACGACGAACATGCCGCCCGTGAGCGTTTGTCCCTCATGGTCGACAATTTTCCTGACTGTCACGTCGTGGGAAAGGCGCACGACGGCATCGAATCGGTATACATGGCGGATTCCATGGCGGTGGACCTGGTTCTTATGGACATCAGGATGCCTCGTATGAGCGGCATTGAAGCTGCCCGCCACATCAGCAGCACAGAAAAGCCCCCAGCCATTATTTTCATCACCGCTTTTGCCGAACACGCTCTGGATGCTTTTCATGTCCACGCCGAGAATTACCTGCTCAAGCCGGTACGTCGCGAATCTCTGCGACAAGCCCTGGAACACACTCAGAGGAACGCTCGCAACCTGATCCGGGAACCTGATTCTTTCAGCGACAAAATGAGGAGCTATATCTGCTGCCATACTGGAAAGAACATGGAGCTCATCCCGCTGAACGATATTTACATTCTGCGCTCGGAAGAAAAATACTCGGTGATCTATCACAGCAGAGGAAAATCCATCGTGGACCGCTCACTCATCAGTTTTGAAGAGGAGTACTCCACAAAGCTGCTACGCGTACACCGCAACACTTTGGTCAACAAAGCATACGTCAAGAGCCTCCTGTGCTCTGGTCCAGGCAATTATTTTCTGACAGTCAAGAATCTCGACAGGCAGATTCGCGTCAGTCGTCGTAACCTCTGTGCGATTCGCAGTTTCATGAAAAATTTTTCCAGCTTTCTAAAGTGCGCGACTCATAGACGACAAGTGCTAACGCAAGAGCATCACTAAAAGAAACGCGCTGTCAGGAACCTGGCAAGCGAAAAATATTCCAATTTTTTAAGCGCGAAAGGCAGGGTTGAAGTCGTATGATTTCAGTTTAGGGGTAGCTTCCAATGTTCACCAAAAACCCCAATTCAAAATTCGTTGTTTTGAGACAGTTCAATAGCTGTGCTTTGGAAATCCCCTGAAAAACCCTGGTAGGAGCGGGTTAGGACTGTCCGACTCAAGCGTGAACAAAGGTTCCCTAGGCGAATTGTTGCTCAGCGTGGTAAGAAGAGCGTACCAGCGGCCCGCTTTCCACGTGTTGAAAGCCCAAGCGCATGCCGAAGCTGCGGTAATACGCAAATTCCTCCAAAGGGGCGTATCGTTTCACTGGATGATAGCCTGCCCCAGGACACAGATACTGCCCAATGGTCAGCATGTCGACACCGTTTTCACGCAAATCTTCCAAAACCTTCTCTACCTCCAAGGGGCTTTCACCAAGACCCAGCATCAAACCGGACTTTGTCGGGATATCGGGCTGCAAGCTCTTGTGTTGCTTCAACATCCGAAGTGAGTGCGCATAGTCGCTACCCGGGCGCACGTGGGTATAGAGAGAGGAAACCGTCTCAATGTTATGGCTGAGCACATCACACGGGGAAGCACAAAGGTTTTTCAAAGCAGCATCCAGCCGCCCACGAAAATCCGGAACCAGAATTTCTATTTTTATGCCAGCGTTGCACGCGCGCACAGCGCGTACGCAATCCGCAAAATGCCCCGCGCCACCATCACGCAAATCATCCCGGTCGACTGAAGTAATCACCACATAGCCAAGACCCAGCACCTGAACCATCGTCGCCAATCTTTGCGGTTCCTGTTTATCAAGCGGAGCAGGTCGGCCATGCGCAACGTCGCAAAAACTGCAACGGCGCGTGCACCGATTCCCCATGATCATAAAAGTCGCTGTCCCGGCACTGAAGCATTCGTGTAAATTCGGACAACGTGATTCTTCGCACACGGTTGTCAAGCGCTTTTCCCTGAGCAGGGTTTTCATTTCTGCGATTCGCTCCGGGTCACCAGCCCGAGTGCGCAGCCACCGCGGTTTGGCAAGTGAGCCACCTGCCAGATATGAGTCTCGCCGAACACGCTTCAGGACTTTCGCCTCACCACGCAGATGGGTGTCCGGAGTCAGCCGGGAAAACGTTTGCTGCTGGCAGTCGCTCACAGGGATGACAGCTTTAAAGACAGAGCGCCAGAGATTGGCCTGCCCGTCAATGCGAAGAGAAAATTTTCCAGAAAATTCAGAGGAAGTTCCTGCGGGTCATGGTCCGACAGATCACAAAACCGCACCACAGATTGACCGGCAACTCCACAGCACACGATATTTCGGAAAGCAGACAGGTCATTGCTGACGTTGAAAGCGATGCCGTGGTAACTGCAGCCGCGGCGAACCCGCAATCCCAGAAAAGCGATTTTCGCCCCCTTCACGAACACGCCAGGGCTGCGAGAGT
Organism: Candidatus Oxydemutatoraceae bacterium; assembly: GCA_965212025.1. Classification (GTDB taxonomy): domain Bacteria; phylum Pseudomonadota; class Gammaproteobacteria; order Poriferisulfidales; family Oxydemutatoraceae. The sequence continues at coordinate 1,706,611 of OZ243039.1, read as the reverse complement.
GGCGTTGTGCGATGACACCATGCTGCCGGCAGGTGGCGACCACAGAGCTTTCAAGCAAAGTCACAAGTTCCCGTACGCGTATTTTTCTGCGCGGCAAATCCAGGAGCGCGTAAAGTATCCATTGCCCCGGCCCATGGTACGTGGTCTTGCCACCGCGGTCGCTGTTCAGGATGGGCACGTCAGCTGCGTCCGAAACATCACACAAGTCGCCGCGCACACCAAGCGTAATCACAGGATGGTGTTGCAAAAGCCAAACTTCGTCCGGGGTGTTTGCATCACGCTGCAGGCAGTGTTGTTTCATCATTTCGAAGGTGTCTGCATAGTCGCGGGGTGGCAAAATTTTCACGATCAGGGGGGGGACGCCTTTCCCGCCGAATGTCATCAGTGGAAGTAGTGAACGGGGATACAAGGAACGCTAAAAGTGCCTCGGAACCATTTCCGTCATCGCCGGATTTGGCATCTTGGCATCATGAAGGGCAAGCATCGCCTCACCGTTTGCGCACGCCGCTTCGGGTCGAAGCTCATTCAGGCAACGATAGTGCCCATAACGGCAGGTTCTTTTTCTGCAAGGACTGCACGGCAAATCCAGTCTCATGATCCGCGCCCGGGCGTGCAAAGGCGGAGTGAAATCCGGAGACGAGGAACCATAGACCACCAGTGGTGGACAACCAACTGCCGGCGCCAGATGCGATAACCCCGAATCATTTCCGATGGCAAGTCCACATAGCGACAACAAATCCGCCACATCTGTCAAACTCGTGCGCCCACACAAATTGACCGCTCCCGGTGCCTGCGCAGCGATCAGCGACCCTGCATCGCTTTCACTTTCATCGCCAAAAACCCAAACCGGTCTGCCTTGGCTCCTGAAATGCCTGGCAACTTCTGCAAAATAGTGGGCTGGCCAACGCTTGGCTTTCCCGAAAGCCGCACCCGGCAACAGAGCCAGAGTCGGTTGCACGCAAGACAAGGCAAACTTTTGCACGCAGCGGGCGCGGTTTGATTCGTCAATTTTCAAACGCGGAAAACGGAAGGGGATTTTATCTTCTGACCCATTCGCAGAACGACCCAAAGCCAGGAAGCGATCCACCACGCGCGGCAATACCACCGGGTCAAGCGTGCGCCGATCATTGACCAGCCCATAACGCTGCTCTCCGAGAAAACCTGTACGAACAGGGATTCTGGCAAACCAAGGCAATAAAGCGGACTTCAAAGAGCGGGGCAAAACAATGGCACGCGTAAAACCGAAAGCTCGCAATGAACGCCCGAGCTGTCGCCGCTCTGCCAAACGGAGCTCACCATGCTTGAAAGGCAAGCCAACAATCCGGGCAATTTCCGGCATGCGCTTCAAGAGCGGTGCTGACCAGGCAGGGGCCGCCACCGTGACCTCCGCATCCGGGTATTGCCGGTGCAAATCGCTGAACAGGCATTGTGCAAAAATTATATCGCCAACCCATGACGGACCCACGACAAAAATTTTCTCTCTCTTTGTCACACCAAAAACCCCTCAGCGGCGGGCTTTTTCGAGCATCTCGCTGGTTGAAAAACCTTTGACGTACGGAATGATTTTCACCTCACCACCATTTTCCTGCACCTGCTTTGCCCCGACCACTTCATCGGCACGGTAATCCCCCCCTTTCACCAACACATCCGGCATCACCTCGCTGATCAGCCGCTCCGGCGTGAGTTCTGAAAAAGGAACGACCCAGTCGACACTTGCCAGACCGGCAACCACTTGCATCCGGGACTCCAGGGGCACCAGAGGACGGCTTGACCCTTTCAACCTGGCAACCGAAGCGTCATCGTTAATGGCAACCAGCAGACGATCCCCCAAGGCAGCTGCCTGCTGTAAATATTCCACGTGACCGGCATGCAGCAAATCAAAGCAGCCATTGGTCATCACCAGCCGCTCTCCCAAGGCGCGTGAGGCGCGCAGCACCCCTGGCAGCTGAGTAGCGGAAAGAACAGCAGAAAAACCGAAACCATCGCCCCCACCGTTAAGCAAATCCCGGCGACACACGACTGAGACGCCAATTTTCCGAACCGCCGCTGCCGCTGCCTGGTTGGCAAACTTTGTAGCCAGCGATAGCGAACAGCCGGCAACACGAGTGGCAGCCAGAACAGAAACGACCGTATCCCCTGCCCCTGTCACGTCATAGACTTCCTGGGCTTCCGCCGGAAAGTGCTCAACACCAGCCTCAGAAAAAAGCGTCATGCCCTGGCTTCCCCGTGTCACCAGAAGCGCGCCCAGCCTCAACTCCTGCAAAAGCTTTTCGCCTTTTGCCAAAAATTCTGCTTCGCTTCCAGAAGCCCCGACAACCGTATTAAATTCCCCTTGGTTTGGGGTTAAAACATCCACCCCGGCATAACGCGAAAAGTCTTGGCCTTTGGGATCCACAAACACCGGCAGGTGGCACTTTTTCGCCAGAGCGACCCAATCTGCCACTTTGCCGAGAACCCCTTTGGCGTAATCGGAAAAAACCACGGCATCGCATGCTGGCAGCAGGGCAATAAATTGCTCTTCCAATTCTTCCAGGCAGCACTCGTTGAGGTGCTGTTCGCGGTCAATGCGCAATAGCTGCTGGCTGCTGCTCAGAACACGCGTTTTCAGAGTGGTCTGCTGCGCAGCAGAGACAATCCAGGGGCATTGCACTCGGCTTTCACCCAAAAGCCCCATCAGCCTCTTGGCCTCATCGTCTGCGCCAACCGCGCCCAGAAGAGAAACCTCGCCACCGAGTGCGCTGAGGTTCAACGCGACGTTGGCTGCCCCACCGGGACGCTCATCCTGACCCGTGACATGCACGACCGGCACGGGCGCCTCAGGCGAAACTCGCTCAACATCGCCATAAAGATAGCAGTCAAGCATGACATCGCCGACCACCAAAAAGCGGATGCCCTGGAAATCAGGCAACCCCGGACTATTCAGATGGGAGTTGGAAAGCTCAGCCTTGGGAGGCATGCTGCCCGGTTACGGAAGTGTCCAGATAGCTCAACCAGTCCGAGTGGTCAGGCAACTTGCCGTGCACAAGATCAAAATATGTGGACTGCAAAAGCTTGGTGATGGAACCGCATTTGTCGTTGCCGATTGTCCTGCCATCCACTTCCCGAACCGGCGTCACTTCCGCAGCTGTACCAGTCAGGAAAACCTCGTCAGCCGTGTAGACCTCGTCCCTGCTGATGCGGGCTTCGCAAACCTGAATCCCCTTGTCGGTAGCCAGCTCCATGATCGTGCGGCGGGTGATGCCGTCAAGTGCTGAATACAAGTCTGGCGTACGAAGGCACCCATCCTTGACCAAAAAAATGTTTTCCCCACTGCCTTCACAAACACAACCTTGCGCGTCCAGCATCAGACATTCGTCGTAACCAGCATCAATCGCTTCGTGCAAAGCCATGATGCAATTCAGGTAACCCCCGTTGGCTTTCGCTTTCTCCATCATTGCGCCCGGATGGTGGCGGGTAATGGAAGAGGTTTTCACCTTGATGCCGGTTTCCATGTTTTTCGCACCCAAATAAGCACCCCAATCCCATGCGGCAACCATAAGATGAGACTGAAGATCAGTGGCACGCAGACCCAGAGACTCGCAACCCAAAAACACCATAGGTCTGATATAAGCCCGGCTCAGCTTGTTACGCACCAGAATTTGCATTTGAACTTCAATCACCTCTTTGTGGCTGCAAGGCATGCCAATGCCCACGATCTTCGCAGAGTTGAATAACCGTGTGGTGTGTTCCTGTAAGCGAAAAATCGCAACACCTCGCTCTGTTTCGTAGGCACGAACCCCTTCAAAAACGCCCAAGCCGTAGTGCAATGTGTGACAAAGCACGTGCACTTTGGCTTCTTTCCAAGGCACAAATTTTCCATCCAGCCAAATCCATCCATCTCGCTGGTCCATTGGCAAACTCGTCATACGTGCTCCTTATTTTCCGGGGAAACCGAACAAACTAGCAGAATCGTGACAAACCGTCATTTTGAAGCAAGGCAAGACGCGGTTTTTCCACGTGGGTCGGTCTTTTTCCTCTCAAAATTGGCTGTTTATCCCTGATAGTGTTCCAAGCGGCACATCATAGCCTGTGTGAGAACAAGATTCGTCATTTGCATATTTTACGAACCCCGGAAGAAGCATCAGGTGTCTTCACCGGACTCATTTGGGTCGCACAAGCCTCTGTGAACCTTGCTTCCTTTCCCGATTGGCATCGGTACCCTACGAAACCTTTGCAGCCGGGTCGCTCCGGGTCGGCTGAAGGTTCTCCATCCATGGACAATACCTATAATCAATCTTTTATTCCAATATTTTATAATTGATTTATAAGGATATTATCTTATTATCCAGTGAAGCCAAGAGCCGTACCACAGAAATATCGAGGAATCGCTTCCAGGAACTGTTTGTATCTCGCAACGAACACCATTATGCTTTCTCAGAGGACAGTTCATCTTTGCGCTGATTCCTGCTTACAGGCACCCTAGGCATAAAGCCAGCTTGACAGGGAAATAAGCTCCACAAATAATAGTCATTATCACTTTTTCAAAGGTTGCGTATCCAGCCTTTTTCCACCTGTAACCCTTTAATGCCCGAGCAACTTTATCGTTTTGCAAGGCGACGCATGGCGCGCACGCCTTGCTGCAAAACTTTGATCGCTGGTGTCGTCTTCCTGCTTTTGTGGCTTCCCCTGTCACACCAGCCCGGTGCTGTCGGAAACGAAAGTGGCGACGACTCCCCTGTAGCCAAAGAAACCGAAAAGACTGTGAATGTGTACTCGGCACGCCAGAGACACCTCATTAAGCCCCTGCTGGACAAATTCACGGAAGAAACCGGCATAACAGTCAATTTAACCACCGCAAAATCGGACGCGCTCATCGTGAAACTACAATTCGAAAAAGACCATCCGAATGCCGATCTTTTCATCACCACTGACGTCGGGCGCCTACATCGCATGAAAGAACTGCAACTTTTGCAGGCTCTGAAATCTGCCTTTTTGGAAAAAAGAGTGCCACCTCAATACCGCGACCCGGACGGGCAATGGTACGGCTTGTCCGTACGCTCCCGCGTCATCATGGTCGCACTTCGACTGCCGAAGTCTGAAAGGCCCAAACGTTACGAAGATCTGGCTGCTTCAAAATGGCACAAAAGAATCTGCGTACGTTCGTCGGACAATGTGTACAACCAATCGCTAATTGCTTCACTGATCATTGCCAACGGCCGGGCGGCCACTCAGGACTGGGCAAAGTCTTTGGTTGGCAACTTTGCCAGACCCCCAGCCGGAGGTGATCGAGACCAAATACTGGCAGTGGCACACGGCGGCTGCGACCTGGCTTTGGCCAACACCTATTACCTGTCGATGATGCGCGAGAGCGAAGACGAAAACCAGTCAAAGGCGGCACAGAAAGTGGAAATCATCTGGCCGAACCAGGCAGACCGCGGTGCACACGTCAACATCAGCGGTGCCGGGGTTATCAATGGTGCCAAACACCCCAAAGCTGCACAAAAACTTCTGGAATTCCTGCTCAGCGAGCCTGCACAATCCTGGTACGCGCGCATGAACCATGAATACCCGGTCATCCCCAGCACTTCTGCCGGCTCCAGGCTTTCCGATCAGGAAACCTTCAAACGTGATGACGCTGCCCTTCACAGGCTCGGTGAACTGAATTCTGAAGCTGTGAAACTGGCAGACCGTGCCGGCTGGCGTTGAAACCTTGACGGCACCGCGCTGGATTGCGTTGCTTGCGCTGTCAGCTTGCGTCGTCGTCGTAGCACCGATCGGCTCTCTTGGACTTTATCTTTTTGGTTCTGACACCGAAATCTGGCACCATTTCGCAGAAAACCTCTTAACAGAATATTTCATCAATTCACTGTTGTTGTGCACCGGCACTTCTTTGCTTGCAGCTCTGCTTGGAAGCAGCACTGCCTGGCTCTGCACCCACTGCCACTTCCCGGGTCGCGCATTCTTTAAATGGGCACTTGTGCTCCCTCTTGCCTACCCTGGCTACGTCATCGCCTATACCTATACCGGCCTGCTCGACTATGGCGGCGTACTGCACCACTGGCTGTCCATGCTGAATCTTTCAGAACCCTTGCCCGTCCGCTCCCTCGGCGGTGCCATTTTTTTACTCTCCTTCGTTCTGTACCCCTACGTATACATACTTAGCTACGCGGTGTTCCGAGGCTACTTACGGCAGACTTTGGAAGCTGGCAGGATGCTGGGGGCGAGTCCGCAAGAGTGTTTTTTTCGCCTCAGCTTGCCCATTGCCCGTCCCGCCGTGGTCGTCGGCATGGCTTTGGTCGCCATGGAGACCTTGGCAGATTATGGCGTGGTGCAGTATTTCGGGATCCCGGCACTCAGCTCGGGCATCCTCAAAGCCTGGTTTGGCCTCAACAGCCTGGGAACGGCGGTTCAGCTTTCGTTGATACTTCTGATGGTCATTCTGCTGTTCCTGACGCTGGAAAGGATTTCCCGCAAGCAGGCTCGCTTTGAAGACACGCAGCTCCCAATGCCGGAAAGCGAGCCACACCAGACTGGCAAACCCCGCCTGGCGGCGACCGTTTATTGCGGGCTGGTGTTGTCTCTCGGCTTTGTGATACCGACCGTGCAACTGCTGTATTGGGCATTCAGGGACAGCAGCGGATTCTCGGGTGATTACACCACGCTGCTAGGCAACACGCTGCTTCTGGCAACAGCAGGATCCTTGCTGGTACTCCTGGCCTCATTCATCCTGTCCTACTCCCGCCGCATAGCACCTGGGCGCATCCTGGTTTTTGCCACCGAAGCCGCCACCCTGGGCTATGCGATCCCGGGTGTCGTCGTCGCCGTCGGCGTGCTTTCCATGATCACGGTTTTGCGCAATATTGGTGCATGGCTTCACTTAGACGCGAGCCTTTGGCAAAACACGGGATTGGCTTTATTGCTCCTTGCCTTGGTCGTTCGCTTCCTGACCATGGGCTTCCATTCCATGCACGTGGTTCTGGAAAAAATCCCGCTTAGCATTGACGAAACAGCCAAAAGCCTGGGGTCCGGGTTTTTTCGCACCCTCTCCAGCGTACATTTACCGCTGCTGAAAAACGGTGTTTTTGCTGCCTTTCTTCTGGCCTTCGTGGAAATTGTCAAAGAATTGCCGGCGACGCTGATTCTGCGTCCCTACAATTTCGACACCTTGGCGGTACGGGTTTTTGAGTTCGCATCCGATGAGCAACTGACCGGCATCGCAGCTCCGGCGCTGACGATCGTGCTCGTAGGCCTGCTACCCATCGCACTCGTGATTCGTTCCCAGAAACTACACTGAGGCAAGGCTTGGAGTCGACCACAATCGGCAATGCTTCAAATCCTGCCTTGACTCGCTTAAAATGGGAAACACCATGCCGAGACAAAAAATGACAACGCACCCTTCATGAACGAAAACAGTAGAACTTTCCTGAAACTGAACGCGGTTTCTGCCTCTTTTCTCCGACAGAGCATCTTGCATGGCATTAGTTTTACTCTGCGCCAGTGGGGTATTGGCTGTCTGCTGGGACCAAGTGGCTGTGGAAAAACGACTCTGTTGCGTTGCCTGGCAGGCTTTCAGAGGCTCAAGCAAGGCACGATTCATCTGGACGGAAGATTGCTCAGTTCCACCAATTTCCACGAAGCGATAGAAAAGCGCCAGGTCGGCATGGTTTTTCAGGAGCGTTCGCTGTTTCCCCACTTGAACGTGGAGCAAAACATTGCTTTCGGGCTGCGCAAGATCAGTAAAAAATCGCTGCACCGCCAAGTCGATGAACTACTGTCGCTGCTTGGCCTTGAACACTGCAAAAAATCGTACCCCCACGAGTTGTCCGGCGGCGAACAACAACGCATAGAACTGGCACGAGCGCTTGCACCTCAGCCCAGACTGCTGCTTTTGGATGAACCGTTTTCCGGACTGGATCAAGGTTTGCGCATGCAATTGGCAGATGCAATCAAAAGACTGATCAAAAAACAGAAAATTACGGCCTTGTTTGTAACGCACGACCAAAACGAGGCACTGACGCTGGCGGATTACGTAGGGGTGATATCACAGGGACGCCTGTTGCAATGGGACACTGCCTACAACCTGTATCACCAACCTGCCTCGCGCAATGTCGCGACCTTTGTGGGCATGGGAAGCCTCCTCGCAGGGCAACTGATTGCCGGGAATAAAGTGCGCACCGTACTGGGAGACTTCCCGATGGGAGCATTGGGCAAAAACACCAGGAACGACCGCTACAGTGTCCTCGTCAGACCGGACGACATCGTGCACGACGACGACAGTACATGGCAGGCCACAGTCGTGACAAAACAGTTTCGCGGGGCGGAATTTCTCTACCAGCTAGCGCTGAAAAACGGCGAAACCGTACATTGCCTGGCACCAAGTCACCATGACCACCAGATTGGAGAGGCGATTGGCATTCGACTGGATATGCAACATACGGTCGCTTTTCCCGAAACCATCGCCACTCACGACCCTGCCGACAAAAGTACACAATGAGCTGAAACCTCGACGAACCGGGCAGAAGCTTTGGGTCAAAATGGGAAGAATTCAGTCTGCGGTGGCTGCAATCCGGAGGGTCGGGAAATACAGCATTCGCCAACACGCCAGAAACGACGGACTGTGTGCCACATTTCGTCTACCTCTGCCAGCTACCGACCCAGAAAAGTATTCAGAATGTTCAGTTTTTTCACGACCGGTGCCTTTACAAACTTTATTTCCGGTTTGTCCCATTTTCCTCCCATGTGGTACTCCAGTATCAGGATTTTATCCAGCGTTTTACCCAATCGGATAATCTTCTCTCCCAGAAAAACCAACCCTCCAACGAGTGGCCCGCCGACCAGCGCGGCAGCGACAGGCAGATTTCCGCTTAAATTGGGCACCACCTCAATATTCAAGTCATACAATTCCTTTACGATGTCTGTTTTCCCTAGAACTTTGATGTCCATGACGGAGCTGTTAATCAACAGTCTCTTGGTGTGCATCTCACCACCCTGAAAGCTGAATTCTCCGAATAGCTTGTCGAAAGACAAGCCTTTTGACAAAAGGTCACTGAAATCAAGAGACAGGCGCTGCAAGAGGAGAGAAAGATTCAATAAGCCGAAAATTTTACCGGCTGATGGGTCTACCTGCTGGAGAGTTCCATCCTTTAGCGCGATATTCGCGCTTCCAACGATTTTTCCGAAATCAAAATCACCCGGGCTTCCTGGCCAGGAAAAATCGACGAGAACATGGCCACTGCCATTTTCAAGCACCGCTTCCTGCTTTTTTTGCGGCAACAGGCTTCCGAAACTCTGCGACTTGACGAGTAGTTTCATGCGCGTTTTCTTCCCCACTTTCCAGTCTCCCGAAAGCTGCAGCCTGCCCTTGGTTTTGGGAAGACCCGCTGAGAATCGCGAAACATTCACGCCCGCACCAGTCAACTGAAATATTGTGTCGACCGAGGCAAATCTCAGGTCTCCAAACCTCAGGCTTTTAACCGAAGCCTTTATTTTGGGTAGTTGGGGGAAACGATTCACGTGGGTGCTTGCGTCGGCGTGGGGAAACATTTCAGGGGACAGAAACAACCTGTCCAGGTTGATATGTCCAGTGGCATTCGGGGCGCGCGGCATCAGCACCCTGCCCTGTAACCAGTCAGAACGAACATTCATACGAATGTTCTGCGCCTTGCCGGTCTCTAGCCCGAACCACAGCTTCCCGGTTTGCGTTGAACCCAATTGCAAAGCGGCAAAAGAAAGTTCTACCGAGCTGTCTCCGGAAAAAGCCGAGGACACAGTGTTCTCCGGCCAGTAGTGAGACCAGGCAAGCACGTCTACCGCCTGCAAGAATTTTGCTGACACGCTCACCTTGTTGGGAAGCGGCAAGCTGTCCATAACATAGTGCACGTCAGCAATGCCCTTGAGCTTTGCCCTCACTTCCATACCTGAATTTTTACGAATGAAGCGCGCCGTGAGTTCGCGTTTCTCTGTCACTTCCTTTGTCAAAGGAGCGGGCAAATCAAAGCTGCTCCCAACCAGTTCCGAGCGTAAATCAAAGATCATTCCCTGTTTGAACCGTGCCTCTTCCGAGCCTGGAATCAGCAACTGAATATCCCAGTTTGAAGCTCCCGAAATGCGATCCTGGAATTTCGGTAAATAACGAGAGGCCAGATACTCACTTGATAACTTCCCCTGCGCTTGAATTTTGAAGTTGCCAGCTTCGCGAAACATTTCAACAGCAAGCTGCTGCCCGGCAAGGTGAGCCCCAAATTTCCCTTCCCGAAACCCGCCCTCATCAAAATGCAAAGTACCGTTCACGGCATCAAAATCCCAGTCCTGCTCCGGCAATTGCAAACGGGCGTTGTCGAAATGCACCCTGCCATTAACGCGCAGAGGCGACTTGGCGTCCCGGACAAGCGGGGCATCTACGGCCACCGTGATATCTCCCGCTCCTGTCAGCAGAAATCGCGGCACCTTTGCCATCGCCGAAGCAGCACTTGCCGAAAGATAATCCGGCAACTGTTCCAGGTCACCGGCTGCCCGCACACGTACTTTGATAACAGGGTGCGCCAAGTCCGGAACTTCAATCCGCACTTCGGTTGACTGCAGACCGTAAAACCGCGCCTGACTCGCAACGACCGTCAGTTGCCTGCCTTCAAATTTCACTTCCCCAACAATGTGGGTCACCGGTGCTAACGCTTCATGGTAGCGAATCTGACCATTGTTGACCTTGATGTTCGCAAAAAAATTCCCGCCACCTTCGCCAAAAAAAGAAGCGCGCAGGGGGCCGGACAAACCCAGTGCCGCGTGCTCCGCTACGCCGGAAAGCAGCGTTCCCTTCAGCCAGTCCTGCAGCTTGGGATTCATCAGCTTGAGCGGCAGTAAGCCACGCACTTCAGTCAGAGAAACCGACTGCATTTCCAAAAATGCATGAATGACCGGTTCCTCCTCGCCAAAAGTGCCGAAGAAATCACCTCGTAACTGCCCGCCGGCAATAGCGGCAGAATCAATGTGCGACAAAACCATCAAGCCACTGCTGGATAGCGTCAGGTGCAGAGACCCGGAAAAGTTCCGGACCAATATGGGCAGTTCAAAGGTGCTCAAGTCGGGAATGCTTAGCTCCTTTGCTTCCATGGCGACACCAAAGTGAGTCAACCTGGGCGTGGCCAGTAGCGAGGGCGGAAGCAACAAACGCGCGGGCGAAACAGAATTCTGCGCCGCAGCTTCCGGCAGCAGCTCATGGGAAAAGACTGCTGCCGCCCGTATTGAGTTCCCGGAAAAGGCAACCGTCAGCGAAGAAGGAGTCGATTGCTCCCGAAAGATTTTTGACATATATCGGTTGCTTTTCTCGTCAATATCCGGAATTGAAAAGTACAAATGGCTTTCCGGCTTCGCTGTACTCTCATGTCGCAAGGAAAAATTGCCTTGTTTGATTTCCCCAGCCGGCGAAAACAGAAACAGCCTGGACAGCTGTAACTCACTGGTGCCTTGCGTGCCTGTCCAGGAAAATTCCGTTTCCAGCTTCAGCGGGAACAACTCACCCGCTTTGTCGATGCCGGAAAATTCGCCATCGTTCCCAAAGCCGCCCTGATAGTCCTGCAGTTCCAGTTTTCCGGTCAGGCTGCTGAGACTTCCTTCATCCAAAGCCCCCCATAATGCTCCGGTTACCATCCCCTGCCCCAGTTTGTTGAAGGCAAAAAAATCGCCCCAAGCCTCCAAAAACAGCTCTCGTGTCTCGATATAAAAGCTGCCATCTGCGAGCCGGCCTGACTGGAGTGAGCCATTGGCCAGTACGCGTATTTCAGCGAAGCTTTCGGCATGGGTACTCCATAGTTCCAGCTGCACGTTTTCTTTTTCCACCATCACCGCAAGATCGGCATTGGTCAGGACCAAAGTCGCGTTGTTGTGGTTTATGAGAGTAAAAGAGCTGTTCCTGAAGCGTACTGAAGTGCGGTGGTTTTCAGAGCCTGTGCGAACAGTGGCAGGAAGCATGGCAAGAAACTCGGGACGACCGTTTTCGTCAAGGCGAATGGTCACAGAAGAACGATAGAAATCGACTTCTGAGAATACCGGCTCGCTCTGCACGACCGACTCGTAGAGATCCATCTGCAAATGAAGAAAATCACTATCGAACAAAGTGTTGGATGAGTTTGGCAATTTTACTTTCAAGTCTGACATTTCCACAAACAGGGCCGGAAAATGAAAACGGAACTTTACATTTGAGGTCTCAACTTCCACACCATATAGCTCACTCAGTTGCTCAACCGCCGCGGCGACATATTTTTGGGCAGTGGTGGAATACTGTAGATACAAAATCGCACCGGCAAACAGCACAACCAGTGCAGAGAAAAAATGGATCAGCGTTTTAATCACGCCTTAGAGTTCTGGATGCCTTGCCAGCATGGCGACGATAATTTCTATCTCGCCTCAGGCAGACTGGAATTCTGCCTCACAAGGCAGTACAAGCATTCCCGTCACAGCCCTGATTTAGCTCACAAAAAATCAATATTCCTCTGTTACGGGCAATGGTGTGCCCCAGAGCTTCTCTAAAGCGTAAAAATCACGACAATTTTTCCGCATCACGTGGACAACCACTTCCCCATAGTCAAGTAAAATCCATTCGGCGTCTGTGTTCCCCTCAATACCCAGCGCTTTCACCCCGTCTTCTTTTAAACTTTCCACGATAGTCTCAACGATGGCTCGGTTGTGGGGTCGGGCTTTTCCGGTTGCAATAAACATGTGATCAAACAAGGTCGTAAGCCCTTTTACCTCAATTTTCACGACATCTTCCGCGTTTGCTTCCAGCAACAGCTTGTGAATCTTCTCCGACAACTGCTCCAGAGTCATTGGCACCACCCGTAGAGGTGATGCTTACGAATGTAATCCCAGACACCAGCAGGCAGAAACTCATAAGGCGACTGACCTTCAGCGATCAGCTTACGAATTTTTGTGGCAGAAATATCCATCTGACAATCCTGGTAAAAGCATACGCCTCCAGAAGGGCTTCGCATCAACTCGGCCAAGCCGACAAAACCACCCGGAGGCGGAGCGGACAAGGCCGCACCCGGCCGGGCAATCACAATGCAATGGACAAGTTCCAGAATCCGTTCGCTACGGAACCAACGCGGCATATCTGCGTACGCATCTTGTCCAAGGATAAAAGCCAGGGACGCTTCCTCCCCTACTTCCATGCGTATTTCTTCGAGCGTGTTCGTGGTAAAGGAAGAGCCTTCAGATTCCACCTCACGCGTGTCAATCATCATTCCAGGAAGGAATTCCAAGGTGCGCAACATTGCGAGGCGGTGTAAGGCAGGAGACACCTTTTTGGCAGACGCGGGCTCTCCGCACGGCAAAAGTGAAACCTGCCCCACCCCCGGTTGGCCTGCCAACTTGAAAAGCGGTCGCAAATGCCCAAAATGAGGTGGGTCAAAGGCACCCCCGTACACTGCAGTCAGCTGCAAGGGTCCGGAACCACCTCAGCGTATCTGACCATTGCCGAAAACCACGTATTTCTGATTGGTCAATCCTTCAAGCCCCACCGGGCCCCGCGCATGCAAGCGATCCGTGCTGATGCCAATCTCTGCCCCCAAACCATATTCACCTCCGTCTGCAAAGCGTGGCGAGACATTCACCATGACAGAACTGGAATCCACTTCGCACAAAAAGCGCATGGCGTTCGCCTGATTCTCCGTAACAATCACGTCGGTATGCGCAGAACCATAACGGTGAATATGTGCCATGGCCTCATCTATGTCGCGCACTACTTTCAACGCCAGAATCGGTGCCAAATACTCCATGTACCAGTCCTCTTCGGTGGCAGGCTCTCGCCCCGGCAACCACTCCAGGCTTTGCGGGCAGACCCTCAGCTTCACTCCTTTTTCTTCCAGCTCTGCAGCCACCCGAGGCAAATAAGTCGGCGCGATTTTCGCAGAGACCAACAAAGTCTCCATAGCGTTACACACGCTGAAGCGTTGTGTTTTGCCATTCACCGCGATAGCGCTAGCCATATCCAGATCGCACTTCTCATCCACGTAGACATGGCAATTGCCGTCCAGATGCTTCAGCAGTGGAATCTTGCTTTCACGCGAAACCCTTTCAATCAGTTGCCGCCCGCCACGAGGAATGATCACGTCGATCAAATCTTCCAATGCGAGCATTTCACCAACCTTGTCCCGATCCCTGCCCGGAACCAGATAAACACAATCCATCGGCAACCCCGCCTGAGCCAAACCGGCGTACACGCAATCCACGATCACCCGACTGCTTTCGGCAGCGTCCGAACCACCCTTGAGGACGACCCCGTTGCCAGACTTGATGCAAAGAGCCGCAGCATCAGCGGTCACATTCGGTCGCGACTCATAAATGATGCCTATGACTCCAAGTGGCACACGCATGCGCCCCACCGTAATCCCGGATGGGCGATTACGCAATTCATTGATTTCTCCAATTGGATCAGGTAGATCCGCGATTTTTCGAATGCTTTCAATCATCGATATGCCGCGACTCCGATCTAAAAACAGACGCTCAAGGGAACCGGCATTGACTCCCTTCTTTTCAGCAAACTCAAGGTCGCGCAGGTTTGCCTCCAGAAGTACCGGCAAGGAGCGCTCAAGGCTCGCCGCAATTTCCGTCAGCGCCAAATTTCTTGTCTTGGTGTCGGAAAAAGCCAAAAGGCGTGCGGCATCACGCACCGCCCGCACTCGGTCTTTCATGGTCTGGGAGTTCGCACCCGTTTCTATGTCCATTTGCGCATCATCTTATATTAAGCAGTGGAAACGAAATGCCGGCAATCGACAGAACCAATTCTAGCAACTCTTGCCATTCCTTGCCGTCACCGGTGCCTTTGACCGAAGCGTCAATCCGTGCGCAGCTGTGCAAAAGAAGCTTCCAGTTTCGTCTCGGTCGCCGCTCAAAAGCCTTCTGCAACCTTTTTCTACGTGACTCCCACTGGCTTTGCAAAACCGTTTGCCAGCTTTTTCCGGCAAGCTGCAATTGCTGCATTTCCACCAACAGACGAAGTCTGTCTGCCAAAACCCACAATACCAAAGTGGCGGGT
Source organism: Candidatus Oxydemutatoraceae bacterium (assembly GCA_965212025.1). Classification (GTDB taxonomy): domain Bacteria; phylum Pseudomonadota; class Gammaproteobacteria; order Poriferisulfidales; family Oxydemutatoraceae. The sequence goes on along the minus strand of OZ243039.1, from coordinate 1,691,604 downwards.
TTCTTTTCACGCTCCAAACGACGCAGGATCCGCACCGCACGAACGCACTCACCACCCAGCGCCGCGTCCGCCAACATGAATACATCAAATTTTGCGTCATCGCGCAGCACGGTCGCCAATGATTCCAGACTGATTTTTTCGTCAGGGGACAAAAGAGACAATATTTCCACAATACGTGCAGCCTCCACCATGTTGTTTTCCGCATTTTCGACGATGGTATTCACCACCTGGCTCCCCAGTTTCAGACCCAGCTTCGATCCCCTGTGCCGTACCCAAGTTCTCATTTGTACCTGGTTTTTTGTTTTCATTTCAACCATGACGCCAATCTGCAATGTTTTTTTCACCCAGGCCGTACGCAAATCCACTTTGTCAACGCACACGAGCAAGACCACGTCTTGACCGAGCCCCGAGACCAGTGCCATCAGGTGGGGATTTAGATGGGCGGGAATTTTCGCATTGCCAAAACGAAGCTCAAGCATTTTCTTCTCCCCAAACAGTGAACCATTGTCGGCACTTACCATCAGCGCGCGCCAGTCAATACCTGGGTCTGCGTGGTGCACTGACCTGTGCCCGTAGCCTTGCCCGCGCGCCGCCGCCAACAGCAGGCGGCTGGCTTCGAAGCGTTGCAAGGGCTCTTCCCCACACAACAGATAGACAGGAGCAAGGGAGTCTTTTAGACTGGCTTCAAAAGCCGAAAAATCTATTTTCCCGAACAAAGCTTCAGTCATGACACCTATCCATTCCATAGCTTTTGCAGGCCTTGGCATTATGGGAAACCCGATGGCCCGTAACCTCCTGAAAGCGGGTTACCGGCTTCAAGTGTATGCCCGCAAGCCTGCGCTCCTCGAAGAATTTACGGAGCTCGGAGCCTTGGCCTGCAACAGCCCGGCCAGGGCGGCAGAAAACGCCGATTGCTTTATTTCCATCGTGTCGGACTCCCCAGACGTAGAGGCGGTTCTGACCGGGCCAGATGGTGCCATTCATGGTTTGAAGGAAAACAGCGTAGTCATTGACATGAGCACAATCTCTCCGCAAATCACGCAGACCCTGGCGAAAAAGCTCGCAGAAAAATCCATCAGGATGCTGGACGCTCCAGTATCCGGCGGGGAACCCGGCGCGATAAAGGGAACGCTTTCAATCATGGTTGGAGGTGATGGCGAAACGGTAAAACAAGCCTTGCCGGTCTTGCGGGTTCTGGGTACCACCATCGTCCATATCGGCAGCAACGGAGCCGGGCAAACCGCCAAAATGTGCAACCAGATGGTGATCACGCAAACCATTGCCGCTGTGGCTGAGGCCATGGAATTTGCTCGCTCCTCGGGTGTAGACGAGGGGCAAGTTCGGTCGGCGCTACTCGGTGGAAGCGCACAGAGCCATGTTCTCGAAATTTATGGGAGACGCTTGCTGGAAGAAAATTATGCACCGGGTTTCAAAATTGCTCTTATGCACAAGGATCTAAAAATCGCCAATGCCACCGCCACCGCCATGGGACTGAAACTTCAGGGACTGAATGCTTCGCTTTCTCACGTGGCCGCCACCGTCAATTCCGGGCATGGGGAACTGGATTGCACCATGATTATGGAAACAGTCCGAAGAGCCTCCCACACAGACTGAATTTCACGGAAAGGTCGGGCAAGCCAACGGGGTTCCTGACTACGCAGCACGTCGGTGTTTCTTCGCCAGGTGTTTCAAATGTCCCAGAATTTGCTCGCACAATTCCTCGCGCATACGTCCCAAGTCTTCCTGACGCTTTTGCTCACTGACGACCGGATTGTTCGGCTCATTCGGGTAACCCCCGTATACGCTAAGGTGCTTTGTACTGAGCACGCGAACTTTTCCTTTACGGGTTGTCTGAACCTCTGCGTCAAGACGCAAATCGTATTCGAAAGATCCCGCCGCCGCGCCAATCACGGCGACCTGTTCGAAAACCTTGTGAGCTTGGAACTCCAACTGCCAGACTGCCTTTCCACGCGCCACGACCCTCACCCCATGTCGGTTCAACACGGAGCGCATCGCCACATATAAGGGATCGTAATGCGTCAAACCCACCACGGCGATTTTTGTCGGAAGTCCTGCGTACCCAACAGACTTTGAACTGCTGCCAACCAAGTGATAACCACAAGCGGCGAGCATTGACACAGTCACCGTCAAGCACAGAAGTTTCCATTTCCCAGCCATGCCTAAACCACGAAATTTACCAAACGGTCGGGAACAAAAATCACCCGCCTGATTTGGCTTTCTGTCACAAAACGCTGTACAGCGCTGTTCATCAACGCCAGTTCGCAAACCTGCTCTTTGTCGCTTCCCTTCATGAGTTCAAGTTTGGCACGCAACCTTCCATTGACTTGCACGACCACCGTCACGCGATCCCGCTGCAAAGCTTCCTGGTCAAACTGCGGCCAGGAACTGTCAATCACCGGATAGTCAAACCCCAAACGAAACCACAGATGGTGTGTGATATGCGGCACCACAGGCGCCAACAACTGCACGATTGCGACATAGCCTTCGCGCTGTACCAGATGGCCACCTTGTGAACGATCTGAAAAACGCAACAAAGCGTTCAGCAGAGACATAATTGCCGCAATCGCGGTATTGAACGCGTAGCGGGAACCAATGTCATTGCTGACTTTTTCGATGGTTTTGTGTGTTTGGTAGCGTAGTTCCAGACCAGCGGTACGATCCGCCTCTGCCTTCACCGGAGACGCATCGCAATGTTCACAGACCCCACGCCACAGCCGCTTCAAAAAGCGGAAAGCCCCTTCCACACCCCCTTCCGACCACTCCATGGATTGTTCCGGCGGTGCCGAAAACATCATAAACAGGCGCACCGTATCCGCACCGTAGCGTTCGATATATCTTTCCGGATCTACCACATTGCCTTTCGACTTTGACATTTTCACACCATCTTTCAGCACCATGCCCTGAGTCAGAAGGCGCGTAAACGGTTCAGAGTCGCTAACCAGTCCCTGGTCACGCATCAGGCGGTGGAAAAAGCGGGCGTACAGCAAATGCAGAACCGCATGCTCAACCCCGCCCACGTACTGATCCACAGGCAACCAGTAACTCGCCTCGTCGTCAAGCATCGCCTGTTGGCAACCGGCACTGGCAAAACGTGCGTAATACCAGCTGGATTCAAAAAAGGTATCAAAAGTATCCGTTTCACGGCGCAAAGCAACACCGTCCTCGTTCGTCCCGGCATCACAGAAGTCTTCGTTCGCGGCCAGTGGCGACCCCTGTACTGACATGTCCACCTCTTCCGGCAAAACAACCGGAAGCGCATCGTCCGGCAGCGCCTGCGGCTCACCATTGGCATAAACAATCGGGATGGGGCAACCCCAGTATCTTTGCCGCGAAATCCCCCAGTCACGCAAACGATAGTGCGTCACTGCACGGCCTTGTCCGCTGCTCTCAAGCATTTCGCGCAACATGGCGAAGGCCTGACTGTAGTCCAGACCATCCAGCTGCCCGGAGTGGCATACCACTCCTTTTTCCACAAAGGCACCTTGGTCAAAATCCCAGCGCTCACCGTCAAGCGGACGAATGACCTGAGGTATTGGCAAGCCGTATTTTCGGGCAAATTCCCAATCCCTCTGATCATGCGCAGGCACCGACATCACGGCACCAAATCCGTACTCCATCAACACGAAATTCGCACACCAGACCGGCAGGTATTCCCCACTGATCGGGTGACGGCAGCGCAAACCAGTATCCACTCCGGCTTTCTCACAACGGCTGCGCGCAGATTCAGAAACAGGCAGCTGGCGACAGACATGGACAAATTCCGCCAATTCTTCATTGTGTTCAGATTGCTCAGCCACCAGTGGATGCTCGGGAGCCAGCGCCAGGTAGCTCACCCCCATCAGCGTATCCGGGCGAGTCGTGAACACGACCAGAGCTTCTTTGCGGTTCACGCAGGGAAAATTAATTTCCAGACCTTCCGAGCGTCCAATCCAGTTTTCTTGCATGCGCCTGACCGATTCCGGCCATTCCGGCAAATCGTCCAAACCCTGCAACAATTCGTCTGCATAGTTCGTGATGCGCAGAAACCACTGCGGAATTTTTCGACGCTCGACCAGCGCTCCGGAACGCCAGCCCCGTCCTTCAATCACCTGTTCATTTGCCAACACAGTTTTGTCAACCGGATCCCAGTTGACAAAAGTTTCTTTGCGGTAGGCGAGTCCCTGGCGGAAAAGCCGACCAAAAAACCATTGCTCCCAACGGTAATAGTCCGCATCACAAGTGCTGATTTCACGTTGCCAATCGTAAGCAAAACCCAGGCGACAGAGTTGCTGCCTCATGCGTATGATGTTTTTTTTCGTCCATTTGCTCGGGGATTGCGACCGGGCGAGTGCCGCATTTTCAGCCGGTAAGCCAAAAGCATCCCATCCAATGGGCTGCAAGACATTTTTGCCTCGCATGCGCTGATAGCGGCTAATCACATCACCGATCGTGTAGTTGCGCACGTGCCCCATGTGTAAAGCCCCGCTGGGATAGGGAAACATGGACAGGCAATAGAATTTTTCGCGCTGCGGATCCGGCTTGGCCACAAAACAACGGTGCTCCTGCCAATAGGATTGAGCCTCGCACTCCAGCCTTTCCGGATCGTAGAGGTTCGGGATTCCCTCAGAAGCAGCACCCTGTCGCCGTGCTGTAGAAGCGTCAGTGTCGTTCATCGCTCTCCAGGAAGTGACCCTGTTCGCCTTGGCAACGATTGCCGTGAGTGGCACAAAAAAAGCTCAAGTACAACACACTGCCTTCACTCACCGGCATCAGCATTCCGCTATCCCTTGACCCCGCCTCTGGCGCAAGCAGAACGACACCCAGGCAGAAGAAATACCAACAATATCATCAGAAAAGAAGCCAGTAAAAGCGGCGAATTACCCCAGCGCACAAACAGCGTAGTCCCGGAGCGTGGCTGCAAAGTACCACTCAGCACCTGCTCGGAAAATAACGGAGCTTGCACAATAACGGAGCCGTCGCGGGCAATGATAGCCGAAACGCCGGTGCTGGTGGCGCGCACCATTGGCAACTGAGCCTCGGCAGCCCGCATACGCGCGATTTGCAAGTGCTGAAGAGGCGCGCTGGAATCGCCGAACCAAGAGTCATTGCTGATGCTAAGCAAATAGTTGGCTTGCCGGGAGGCTTCGCGCATTTCATCGGCAAATGCGACTTCGTAACAAATGGAAACACCGACCTTGTACCCACCAACTGACAGCAGACCCAGTTCTTTTCCTGCCAACATGTCTGACATGGGAATACGGATCAGCGTAGAAAAGATATCCAACAAACCACGCCACGGTAAATATTCTCCAAAGGGCACCAAGTGGCGCTTGTGATAGAACTGCGGCTCCTCACCAAAAGTAACCAGGCTGTTCTGGAAACGCTTGCTTTCTGAATCGCGTGAGAACACTCCGCTGACCAACACCGTTCCCCGAGACAGAAGCTCTTTTGCCAAAGGCCGAAAAACCGAACTTTGCAAATTCCCGTAAATTTGCGGCAAAGCAGTTTCCGGCCACACCACGAGATCAGCATCCGCGCTTTTCGTCATCCGAAGGTAACGCTCGACAATGCCGTCGTAATGTTCCGCTTTGAATTTATCGGCCTGGCGAATATTGGCCTGCACAATCCCTACCCGGATGGTTTCTGGCAAAGACGAGGTCCAGTTTATTTCGCTGGAGAGCAAAGCCCCGACCATCACCACCGCTGCGACGCTAAAAGCCACTGACCGCCGCAAAAAGCCAGACCCACGACGCAAAACGCCGCAAAAAATGTTGGAACACAAGAAAACAAGCAGACCCGCCAGAAAAACAGTCAGCCATGACACCCCATACACTCCGAACAGGGGGAAAAGCCCGAAAAAGGGAGAATCAATCATGGCCTGACCCAACAGGTTCCAAGGAAAATCCACAAATGAGACGGTTCGCAACCACTCGCAAAGCACCCATGCAGACGGCCAAAGTAACAGCGTCAGATACATATTGGTACCCCTTTTGCGTGCCAGTGCCACCACCGTGGCCAGCGCCGCAAAAAACACCGCAAGTATCGCCACGAATAAAGCCGTGGTGGCCAGCGCAACAAATGGACTTGCTTCACCGTAATCATGGAGACTGTAGTAAAGCCAGTAGGAACTGCTCCCCATGTATCCCAATCCAAAACAGTACCCCGCCAGTGCCGCTGCACCAGGTGTTGCCAAGTGCCAGCCGGTCAGCACAAGACCCAAAACCGGAATGGTCAGCCAGTAGTACGAGAACGGAGCGAAAGCCGTTGTCAAAGCGAGCCCCAACAGCAAACACGCGGGTGCCAGGAACCGGCGAAGTGAGCCGAAAAAAGAAGCCTTTAACATCATGACGCAGTGACTGTCCGGCACAGCCGCCTGGCAGCCAGGCACAGAAAGATCTTAATGCCCTACTTCACCCCAAGTGGATCCAAGGCACACCCAAGCCCAATCACCCGCTGCCTGGAAACAAAAAGTTGCAAATCCACAACAACGGAAGGCCAGTAAGTACCAGTGTAAGCAGGTCGGGAGAACCAGCTCTGCCAAAACTCCGTATCTTTCGCCCGGTAGGAGAGCCATTGCTTCTGCACGAGCTCCAGATCGTCCTGCTTTGCCGGGGGCAGACGGCTTTCCAGCGTGGCAAGGCGGGCTTTAAGCAGTGCTTCAAGTTTTGAGGCTTCCAGCTTTACACACTCCTGCGTCTGGACCGCATCGCCTGCTGAAGCTTGGCATGACTCAGTATCGTGTGTGATTTTTACCACTTCCGGGTCATTTTGGGCGTCACACAAAGCGGCAAAAGCGGTCACATGCCAGAAACACAGCAGCAAACAAGCCGCCCTCAAAAACTTTTTTTTCATGCTCCCCCCACTGAAAAACCAGTTACCCAGCACCTTGGGCAACAGCCAAAGTATGCATCGGCCACTAGAAATCGCTATGCTACCGCTTGGTGAAATTTTTGCATAACGAAAGCATATCCCAGACCCTCACCCTTTCCCGTTGCGAACCGCGTCCCCCACGCCCCGGACAGCACTCCCCTGAAACAGGAGCTACGCCCACCCATCGCCAGAAATACGGCGCGTAAATCACCCATAGCTGAGCCAGCATCAACAACCGTGTCAAAGGATTTTTCCCTGTGGCTTGTGCCATCCGAACCAAAGGCCAGTTTCCTGCAGGCATGGATCAAAAAATTGGCAGGGCAATTTGAAACTGTCACCTTCCCTCCCCACATCACGCTGGTCGGAAGGCTGACGCAAACGCAATCCCGGCTTGCGGCGAAAGCCCAGGCACTCACCACCGATTTGCCCCCATTCACGGTCACCTTGAAGGACTGTGGCTGGCGAAACACGTACTTTCGCTGTTTTTACCTGAAAGTGGCAAATTCCCGGGAAATCAAACTGACGCAAAAGGCGATCAAGAAGCATTTCGGGATAAAAGGCGCGTTTTCTGAGCCCCATTTAAGCCTCATCTACGGCCATCTGGGAAACGAAACCAAAGAAAGTCTTGCCAAAAAACTGTCCACACACGGCAAAATGTGCGTGAGCTTTGAAACCATAAGGCTGGTCGCCATGTCTCAAAGCCTTGACCCAAAGACTTGGCGAGAAGCCCGGCTCCTTCAGCTCGGGTCGAAGCGGAAGCATCGGCCACGCAAAGGGTGAGCGTGGCAGCACGCCACCAGATTCGCAATAAAGGGGTGTTACCATAATTCCCACGGCTTGCGGAAATTTCTGGCAGCGAAAACGACGCCAAAACTGCTCTGAAGGCAGAGTAAAGGTCGCTGCGAATTGTTCCCCGACGAAGGTCTGATATGGAAAAAAGAATCATCATTGGCAAAGAAGAGTGGTGCGCCTTACCAGAACTCGGGCTGCCAATGATCAAGGCGCGCATTGACTCAGGAGCCAAAACCTCCTCCCTGCACGCATTCAACATTCACCCCTTTGAAGAAGACGGTAAAAAACACGTCCGCTTTGACATCCATCCCCTTCAGGGCAATCGTAAAGCCATTCAGAGTTGTCGGGCAGCGGTCGTCGGCAAAAGAGAAGTCAAAAGCTCAAGCGGCGTAAAAGAAAGGCGTCTGCTCATAAGAACGCCAGTCTCGCTGGGAGATGAAAGCTGGGAAATCGAAATCACGCTGGCCAATCGTGACTCAATGGGCTACCGCATGCTGTTCGGTCGCGAAGCGATGAAGGAACGAGTCCTCATTGATCCCGATTCATCATTCTGTCTCGGCGTGATCGACGAACAAAAAGTGCAGAAACAATACCAGGCAGTCCAACCCGGTAAAGACAGCTTAAATATAGTACTGCTGGCCAGTAACCCCCTCCTTTATTCCAACAAACGGATCATGGAAGCCGGAGAAGAGCTCGGACACGTAATGCGCTTCATCAATATTAGCCAGTGCTACATCAACATCAGCTCATCAAACCCACAGGTACGTTACCGAGGTGGCGAACAACTATTGGCAGATGCCGTTATTCCCCGCATCAAGCCAAGCATGACCTTTTATGGCTGTGCGGTCACACAACAGTTCCTCTCAACCGGCGCATACTGCCTGAATGACTCCATTTCCATTACGCGCTCAAGAGACAAATTGCGTTCGCTGCAAATTCTTTCCAACAACGGCATTCTGATGCCCACAACCGGGTTTGCCAACTCACCCGTCGATACCGTTGAAATCATCAAAATGGCGGGAGGAGCACCCGTCATAATCAAACTGCTTGAAGGAACTCAAGGCAGAGGTGTCGTGCTCGCAGAAACCAGCAAAGCGGCGGAAAGCGTCATCAACGCCTTTAAAAGCCTGCGCGCCAACATTCTCGTGCAGGAATTCATTAGCGAGGCGAATGGAAAAGATATCCGTTGCTTCGTAATAGATGGAAAAGTTGTGGGCTCCATTGGGCGGGAGGCTGCAGCAGGAGAATTCAGAGCCAATCTGCACCTCGGAGGAACAGCGCACGAAATCAAGGTCACCGCTGCCGAAAGAAAAATCGCAATCAGGGCCGCCAAGGCCATGGGTCTTAAAGCCGCAGGCGTGGATATGATCCGCTCCAAAGACGGATCCAAGGTGCTGGAAATTAACTCTTCACCAGGCCTGGAAGGTATTGAGAGCACTACCGGCAAGGACATCGCCAAACTCATGATTAAATGCGTAGAAAAACATGTCAACGGAAAAAAAGGACTGAGCAAAATGTCCATTTCCAGGAAGCGGACAAAATGAACCGAGAGAGTGTGTGGCCAGTCACCAAACACCGCCGCATCAGGGCTTTGCCCATAATTCCCCATGCATACACAGGCACAGGCAGAAACCCTGGCTTCCCGCTTCAGCCGCGCACCGCACGGGGAGACCACCAGACAGCTAAAAGACTGAGTCCCACCACGCAAGGCATATCGCATCAGCCATAAAAAGCCGCCTCACGATGATGCGCGCGAACGTGTTCCTGCCTGCAGAAACTTTTCTCTCTGGTTTTGGCATAAACACCCGACCTTGTGGCAAACTTCCCGGACTGTAATTTCAGGAGGCAGGAAAAGACTGATTCAAGCGGCTTTTCGCCACAAAATCACCGAGCCTTAAACGAGAGAAAATAAAATGGAATACGCAACACACGATTTAATGGGAAACATTGGTGTCGCAATGGTCTTGCTCACATATTTTCTGTTGCAAACGGGGAAATTGGTCAGCAGCAACATTTGGTATTCCCTGGTCAACACCGTAGGCGCGGTCTTGGTCGCAATATCGTTGCTCTACGACTTTAATTTGTCGGCTTTCATTATTGAGGTTGCGTGGGCGTTGATCAGCCTGATCGGAATAGGCCGATACTTTTGGGGTGCTTCGCCGAAACCTTCCTGAATGGAACCTTTAGCCGGCTTGGATCCACTGGCACGAGGCACAAGGGTAGCTGACTAGCAGTCCAGGGTGTTTTGTCTCTCCCAGGTGCTCAAATGACTGCCGAAGTCTTGCCATTCCTTCGTCTTGAGCTTGCAGTACGCATCGACCAGCCCGTCTCCAAACGCTTTCCTGAGGGGCGTGCTCTGTTCAAAGAGGCGCAAGGCATCCATGAGGTTTGACGGTAATTTCTTGACCCCCTCAATATTCCGCCCTTCCTCATACATATTGATGTAAAGCGGCTTCCCAGGATCGCGCTTGTTCTCGACACCATCCAACCCGGCAGCGATGATGCCCGCCTGTAGCAAGTAGGGGTTCGTCGCCCCGTCCATCAAACGTAACTCAAAGCGACCCTCATCAGGCACTCTGATCATGTGGGTGCGGTTATTCCCGGAGTACGTCACGGCGTTCGGTGACCAAGTTGCCCCAGACGTCGTGGTGGTGGCTCCAATACGCTTGAAGCTGTTAACAGTGGGATTGAAAAAAGCGCACAGGGACGGCGCATTGTGCATTAAGCCACCCAGAAATTGGTAAGCAAAGGGTGACAGGCCAAGGCTGTCATCGGGGTCGCGAAAAAGATTTTTCGACCCATCCTTGTTCCACACGGAAACATGTGCGTGGCAGCCGTTACCGGTCAACTCAGGAAATGGTTTTGGTGCGAAGGTCGCACGTGCACCATGCTTTTCAGCGATGGCTTTGGCCATGTACTTGAAAAACACATGCCGGTCAGCGGTCTTTAGCGCGTCGTCGTAGCCCCAGTTCATTTCAAACTGACCATTGGCGTCCTCGTGATCGTTCTGGTAGGGATCCCATCCCAATTTTTCCATACAGTCGCAAATTTCGCTGATGATGGGGTAGCAGCGCATCAGCGCCTGTTGGTCATAGCAAGGCTTTTGTTGCACGTCTTTGCCATCGAAAATTTCCGTGCCCTCGGCGTTGACGAGAAAAAATTCGCACTCAACACCGGTCTTTACTCTGTAACCGGCAGCTTCGGCGCGCGTAATTTGTGTCTGCAAAGCAACCCGCGGTGAAGCGGCGACGGCTTGACCGCTCATCCGGAGGTTAGAGGCCAGCCAGGCAACTTCAGGCTTCCACGGCAACTGCATCAAGCTGCTCGGGTCGGGCACAGCAAACATGTCGGGATCAGCGGGCGTCATGTCAAGCCAGGTCGCAAAACCGGCGAAGCCAGCTCCGTTTTCCTGCATTTCTTCAATGGCACGAGCGGGCACCAACTTGGCACGCAAGGAACCAAATAAATCGACAAAGCTGATCAGAAAGTACCGGATGCCTTTCGCTTCAGCCACTTCAGCAAGATCAAGTGCCATTTCCTTCTCCCATTTTTCCTCCTTGCGGCATGCCGCATATATGTATCAATTCGTCGTAGCCAACGAGAGTGCCATTGAACTCGGTCTTCGCGTCCATCAAGCAATTCCAAACGTATTCTGCCAGCGAAACATCCACCAACAAATGAAAAGCCGGGAAGTTCCCGATGCTCGCGCGAATTATAAAGCTACCGACGCGGGCAACCACAGTCTGCGCAACGCTGGCAATCGGGAAGCTTTCGGAGCGCAAGTCAAGCGCACATAATTTCGCAAACATCTGGCTCGCCTGCTCACCCATAACAAGAAACCAGGCATGGGATGCATGGCGGGGTACAAAATAACATTCCTTTGGTACCTCTTGAGCGTGTGCTTCGCCCAGCTTTGTGCAAGTTGCCGTGCGTCCATCCACAGCATCCAAAACCAGCACTTCTCCATCTGTCAACCGCGCCAGAAGACTGCCGTCATTCTGAGTGGCAGTGATTCCATTACGGTCCGGGACTTGCAATAGCTGGCTGCCCACCCAATCAAGTGTTTTCCGCCCCCTGAAACCAACACGCGACAAAGGGGAAAGGTCAGCAAGTCCCAACTGGCCGACTGCGGCATCCTTCTTGCCATAGCTGGCAGCAATCACGGTATTGTCCAAGGCTCGAAACTTGGCTCCCTGCTCCACCAAGGCACGATAAATTGGCGAGCGAAAAAGAAAGCCGTCTGCCTGCGTACCCCTTTCGCCCACTATGTTTTCTGCCTCTTGTTGTCAGCGTCGTAGAAGGGCGTTTCTGCCACTGTTACAGGAACCAGCTCTCCACTTTCCATCTTGACCAGTATCTCGTCTCCTGGTGCCACACCAGGGGGAGCAAACGCCAGACCTACGGTTTTTCCCAGAGTCGGCGAGTACCCCACTGACGTGACACGCCCGGCCACTTTGCCCTCCTCGATGATCAGGTTCGATTCCAATGGCACGTTCCTTTCTTCCCCTGCATGAGTAAAGCCCACCAGCTTTCGCTTGAGCGGCAATTTTTCGCGAATGGCAACCGCACGGCTGCCTGCAAAATAAGGTTTCTTTTTCGCAATTGCCCAACCCATCTGAATTTCGTGAGCCGTAGTGTTCGCGTCAGTATCCTGACCGATGATGACATGGCCTTTTTCAAGCCTGAGCTGGCGCTGTGCATCAACGCCGACGGGGCGGATTTGAAACTCGCGACCTGCCTCAACCAGCGCATCCCACAAGGCCTCACCTTGCGGTGCCAAAACATGGACTTCGTAGCCGAGCTCACCAACAAAGCCCACTCTCATAATACGCGCAGGAATGTCCGCGACTGAACCATCCTGCACCGCCAGATAGGGAAAAGCCTTGGCAGACAAATCCATGCCAGGGCAAAGCTTTTTCAGTACGGCACGTGAATTGGGGCCAGCGATGTTGATGCCCGCGTACGCCGACGTCACATTTGCCAGATCCACGTCCAATTGCCACTGTGAATTCCACCAGAGAAGGGTGCGAAAAATCTGGTCTGACCCTCCGGTCGTCGTCGTGATGTAGTAGTGCCCGTCTGAAATTCGGGCAGCGACGCCATCGTCAAGCACTGCTCCAAACTCGTTAACCATCAACAGGTACCGTGTCGTTCCCACCGTCTGCTTTTTGTAGGAAAAGGTGTAGGCACGATTCAGAAACTCTCCGGCATCGGCACCACGAATTTCGATTTTCCCGAGCGTGGACACGTCGATTAGCCCGACGTTGTTACGAATCGCAAGCGTTTCACGGCGTATGCACACGGAAGCCTGTGGCTCCTCCCCGTAAAATCCTGGGCGCCACCACAAGCCAACCGGTACCATAAAAGCACCAGCCTCAAGGTGGCGATGGTGCATGGCGGTGCGTCTCTCGGGCTGGAAACTGCGACCAGCAAGCACTTCAAGGCGCTCCGGACGCAACGGAGGACGGGCGGTTGTCACGCCACACTCGGAAAGGCTGCGTGACGTCGCATGCGCCACAATACGGGCTGTCGGCAGTGCCGAGTGCCTACCCTGCGAGGGCCCCATGCCAACGGTCGAATAGCGTTTGACGAGCTCCAACTCATCGTATCCATCCGCACAAGCGTTGAGGATGTCGCTGATTTGCAAATCTTCATCAAAGTCCACAAATTCCTTGCCCTTTGGGTGGGGGAAAATGGGCCAGTCGAAGTTGGATCTTTTGCGCAAGCTTTCCGAGGGCATGGGTGGCGCAGAAGACTCCAAGCCCAAAGATCTTGCCGCTTCATGGCCGGCACGCCTGCCGTCGAGCACAAGGGCGTCAAGATCGTGATAGCCATTCATGGAGCCGGCTGTGAAAACGTGCTTTGGCAGATCGACAATCCCGAAAGTTGAAAGTGCGTCGTCGTGGGTCAACTTTCCTCCGGCCTGTAGTGCCAGCTGGTACGCCGGCATTTGGCCACCCGTCATGCACAGCAGATCGCAAGCTATCTTTTCAGAGCCCTGCTGGCAGGCTCCCCGAGCAATGATGGCAGACACGGCGACTGAAACGAGTTGCTTTTTCCGCGAACGCGCCTCGTACACGGCACTACCGGCAACCGTTCGTATGGCACGGGATGTGACCTCTTGCGACAAGGGGCACTCAGGAGCTTCGGCACGCATATCGACGACGGCGGCAACTTCACACCCGGCATCAGCAAGGTCAAGCGCCGCACCGTAGCCGTCGGAACTCCCAGTAAGAATGACGGCTTTTTTACCCGGACATACCCCGTAAAGCTTGAGCAACCTTTGCGCGGTGGAAACCAGCATGATGCCAGGCAAGTCGTTGTTGTGGAAAACAACGTGTTGCTCCAGTGTGCCGGTCGCCAGAATCAGCTCACGAGCGCGTACTTTGAACATGCGGTTGCCGCGAATAAGGGACAGCCAGTTATCCGCGAACCAGCCACTGCAAACCGCGCCGGTCAGGATCTCAATATTTTGATTTTCGGAAACCTCGGCGCGCAATTCCTTTCCCAAGCGCGACTGCTGTTCAGAGTCGGAAAATCGCGACCAATTCAGCGACCCTCCCAAAATGTGGCTTTCTTCCACGACCAGCGTTTGCGCCCCGGCATCTGCCGCAGCCAATGCCGCAGCCAGGCCGGCGGAGCCGCCACCAACCACCACCACGTCGTAGAAGGTGTAGACCTTGTCGCAATAGTCCGCTTGAGCTGAATAATCCACGTTCCCCAGCCCTGTTTTTTTTCGAAACAGAGGTTCCCACACCCGCTCCCAAACACCTCGGGGACGAAAGAATGCCTTGTAGTAGAAACCGACTGGCAAAAAGCGCGAAAAATATGACAGCCACGCCTCCCGGTCTCTTCCGAGGCTTCCGCTATAGTTCTGCGCGGTGATTTCCATACCCTCTACCAGTGGCCGCAAATCGGCAAACACATTCGGCTCGCCACCAATTTGCAGCAAAGTGTTGGCGTCCCCGCCCACCAGCGACAACAAGCCCCGCGGACGATGGTATTTGAACGAGCGCGACAACAAGCTGACCTGGTTGGCGGCCAAGGCGCTGGCGACGCTGTCACCGCTATAACCGAGATACTGCTTACCCTCAAAGCGAAACCCAAGCGGCTTTTTGCGGTCGATGAGCAAAGCCCCGGGAAGGCGGAGCCTAGTCATTTATGCATCTCGCTTTGTACCAAAAAATTCCTTGGTCGTGAGTGTTCTGATTACCTCATCGGTCACCGTGTCGCGCTCGACAATGAACCAGTAGGAACTCGCCGTGTGGCACCACCACTCAAGCCTCCGCCCCATAACCGTATCCTGCCCCCACAAGCGTGCAATCCACTGCTCCTCGTCGATGCCCGGTTGCTGAGAGGCCAAATCCACCTCGCCGAAACATAGGAACTCGCTGATGTTGCGCAGACCATTCAAAGGGCAGTGCAGCCTCTTCATCTCTCAACACTCCCCATCAGTGACTCGCAGCAGTCGCTCCCGCTTCATCCAGTAATTCAAAGGTGCGGAATCGGTCAAGCCGGAAAGGGTGAGACAGTTCCGGTGAACATCCATTTGCCACGGTCTCGGCCATACATTTGCCAGCGATCGGGATTGCCTTGAACCCCCAGGTTCCCCAGCCCGCATCCAGCCAGTAGTTCCTGACCGGACTTTCTCCCATGATCGGGGCATAGTCTGGTGTCATGTCGGTAACCCCTGCCCATTGGCGCAAAATACCCACCTTGGACAGGAAGGGAAACAACTCCAGGGCACTGGCAATCAAGGTCTCTTTCAAATCAAGCGTTGATCGGGTCGAGTACAACTCGTAGGGATCCGAACCTCCGCCAATAACGACTTCGCCTCTGGCCGTTTGGGAAAAATAAACATGCAGGCCGGCGGAACTCACCAGCGGGTCAAGAAACGGCTTGACCGGCGTAGTCACCATGGCCTGCAGAGGATACGCACGAATCGGCAGTCGAAACCCAGCCATACGCGCAATAACAGCACTCATGCCCGCAACAGCCTGGACGACGTGCTCGCAAGCCACTTCGCCACGATTCGTAACGACGCCAATTACGCGGTCACCACGCTTTTGTATCCCCGTCACCTCCGTACGCTGGTGAATTTCAGCACCAAGTTCCCAAGCCCGGCGTGCGTATCCCCAAGGAACCGCATCATGTCGCGCTGTACCCCCGTCCGCGTGCCACAAGCCACCGCAGATCGGGAACCGGGCACTTCGGGGCATATTCAAAAAAGGCACAATTTCCCGTACCCGGTCACGATCCACCAGCTCTATACGAACACCTAGGTGCTTCCCGGTCTCGGCGCGCAATCGAAATGTCCTCATGGTGCTACTGGAATGCGCGAGCGTGAGTTGACCTCTCTGGGAATAAAGTATGTTGTAGCCGAGTTCGTTGGAAAGGCCTTCGTACATTTTCACTGAGGCCTGGTAAAAAGCGACTGACTCAGGAGACAGATAATTCGAACGGATGACCGCTGTGTTTCTACCCGTGTTACCGCCGCCGATATACGACTTCTCGAGCACCGCAACATCGGTGATCCCATGGTATTTCGCCAAATAGTAAGCGGTTGAGAATCCGTGCCCACCGCCACCAATGATGACGACGTCATAACGCTTTTTCAGCGGGCGTCGCCCGGGAATGTCACGCCTGGCCGGGTAGCGCCTGGACAAGCCATATCGCAAAAGACCGTAAGGCATCAGACAAGGCCACCGGTAAAAAAACAGCTTTTCCAGGTCAAACCGTCATATCCTGGAGTCTGGCGTACAAACCGAAAAAAACTCACGCATCATGGCTCGCGAGTCGTCCATTTCCCTTCCCACACCGTTGCCTTCAAGCAGAGGAAAATACCCTGACTACGGGAGCCGTCCGCCCCTGGCCTGAAATGCCCCAAGACATCACTTCCGCACACCAGCAGAGTTTGAACTGCAGCCAATGAATGAAACCTTTCGGTCACGGCAACGGATTTTCGAGCAGCAGTCCATCAGAAGTTTCCCGCACATTGAACACTGCGGACTCTGGTGACCAGAGTCCTGCGACAGCGCTAAAGTCTGCCCAGTCATTCCTGAGCTCTGCGTACGAAACCACCTGATTTTCGTCCCTGAAAACCAGAAACGCCAAGTTTCCACCATCCACCAGAGACTGCCGTTCTTCCTCCGACCAGTCCCAACCCAAAGGACAGTCTGCTACCTTTTTAGGCGGCACAAAATGGGGTGAAATATGAACCTGGTGCCACCGAAAATCCGTCACCCCCGTGAGCCTGAACGCCCGGCCTTCACTGTGCGCTGAGGCAATCCCCTGATGAATCAACGCCCTGAATTGACGATGCTCTGTGCAATCGTAGTAGCGAAAGACATAGTAGGAAGCCAACACTCCAACAGCCAAGACGACTGCAAGGACAAGCCCCGGCTTGGCCGGAAGGCTGTCCAATGCAGCACGAACCCCCGCCACAATGCCCGGACGCGTACTCTGCTAGCCAATCAGCAGACTGGCTAGCGCAGGAATCCGGCACATGACAAAAGCACTTTCCCGGATCCCTGCGGAATCAAGAGTCAGGCTATTCCATCATGCGGGAGACATGCTCCCTGGCTCGCGCCCTGCCCTCTTCCTGGCTTTTGACTTCAGCGCTGCATTGCACAATGTGCCAGCCAATCCAAAAGACCACCCCAGCCACCACAAGCCACATTTCAGTACCAACGAAAGGATAGACGGGACCGATATCGGCGATTTCGCCCGTCCAGTTTTCAAAGTTTCCAGTTGTCATTTTCAATTCTCCTTATTCAAGCTCATAACACATTCAATTTACGCGCAGCCTCTTCGGTTGCGGCTTTGAGTTCGCGTTTATCGGCTTTGGCAACATCCTCAGTCTCAAAGTCCAGGCCAGCCAGCTCAATCTCTTCCGGGATACGCAAAAGATTTGCAGCTTTGAGGATCCTGGAGACAATGTAGGCCGGAATGAATCCTAAAACCCCAAACATGATCACGGCACCCATAAGCTGCCCTTGGGGACTGACTAACGCGTAATCAGGATTGGGCGAAGCCGGATAACCCCAGAGCAGGAAACCAGCGGCCAGAAGCCCGAAAACCCCGGCATAGCCATGCACCGCAACCGCCCCAACGGCATCGTCTATCTTGAACTTTCTCTCAACCCAAAAATGGAGCTTGTACATAATCACCACTCCGACTGCGGCAACAAACATCGCCTGAATCGGGTGGTAGAGGTCGTTTCCGGCAGATGCCGCGATGATGCCAGCCAAACCTGAAGAGTAGGTCCAAAAGGCATCTCCTTTCGAAATGAGATACCCAGCCAACAAGCCCCCTGACAGTGACATTAGAAAGTTGAAAGTGATCGCCGAAAGGGTTGTCGGCCCAAGATAGATGTTCGTGGCAGAGAAAAACACTCCGTCACCACTTTGCACATCAATGATGGGAACGTTACACGCAGCGTAGAAGCCCCAAAACCCGGTATAGATCAGAAAGAGTCCAACCGACACCAGCCAAGGATTATGCGGATTGATTTTGTTCGCCGAACCGTCAGCGTTGAACTTGCCAATCCGTGGCCCCAATACGGCGAGAATACCTAAGGCGAAGCCACCGGCAATGGCGTGAATGACACCGGAGGCGTAAGCATCGTGGTAACCCAGTTTTTGCACCATCCAGCCATCCGGGTGCCAGCCCCATGCAGCATCGATAATCCAGCAGAACGAACCGATGAGAACTGCCAGAATCCAGAAAGCCCCCGAGCGTATCCTCTCAATCACCGAGCCAGAAACAATGGATGCTGCTGTCCAGGAAAAGAGCAGGAACGCCGCCCAGAAAACTCCGTTAATCCGTGACCAGAAGATTGTGTCGTCTCCTGTCAGTTCGGCCTGCACTGGCGTACCACCCATGTGCGCCCCCATCACCTCGCTCCAAGGGGTTGCCCAAGGCGCGGCAACTAGATCACCTGTGATTCCGGGGCCATTTGGAACTGCAAAATAGATCCACCAGCCAAAGAAGTAGAAAGATATGGTGACCAGTGGGATCAACATAGTGTTCTTCATTAAGGTGTGCATATGGTTCTTGCTCCGCGAGGCACCTACCTCGTAGACACAAAACCCGACGTGGATCAAAAACATTATCACGACGGTTACCCAATAGTAAAATTCAGTGAAAGTTACGGTAAGAGCCGATAATTCCTCAGTCATGGATTTTCTCCTCTTCAGTTAAAAAACAAAACACACCACGGCCGTACATCTTTTACAGTTGCACTAACGCCGTAATGCGACCTTCGAATAAGCTGCTTTCAACTCAACCAAAGGATGGTTTTCGGACATTTGAAATTTGATTAATAATTCGCGCGCCAGCATATCACGATCCTGCTGGCTATCAGGCAGTTCCATTCCCTCCGGGACGGTAACCCAACCGTTAATGTTTCGATCGAATACCGCCGGTTTGTCCCCTTCATAGCCCATGTGGATGTCTTCCAGCCAATTCAGATCCTG
Organism: Candidatus Oxydemutatoraceae bacterium; assembly: GCA_965212025.1. GTDB lineage: Bacteria > Pseudomonadota > Gammaproteobacteria > Poriferisulfidales > Oxydemutatoraceae. The sequence goes on along the minus strand of OZ243039.1, from coordinate 1,672,465 downwards.
CCATCCCATCACTTCGATATATTTCGCGAGAAACGGGGTCATGCGGCTCATATCTGGAACGAGGTTGACATCATATCGATAGCCAATATGCTGGCCAGTCAGTTTCTCGTGTTTCTTGCTGTCCTTGCTCATCATCTTTCTCCGAACAGTTAGAAGCGTGTCATGTCAGGGCGGCCAACCGTGTGTTGGGTGCCAGCCAAGGGAACCTGCGCCATTGCCGAAGCTTCCATAGTCAACGCTGCCAAGTCTTCGGGTTCCAGTGAGTGCACATTGGTTTTACCACAGGCTCGCGCAAACAATTGTGCCTCAATCGTCATGGTGTGCAGAAAATTATAGACCCTCTCCGCACCTTCATCAGGATTAAGCCGCTTCCGCAAATCCGGATCCTGCGTCGCGATGCCCACCGGACAGCGCCCTGTATGGCAGTGATAACAACGCCCCGCACTCACGCCTATTTCTTTCTTGAAATTCGCTTCCGGAATGTTTTTGTTACAGTTCAGCGCGATCAGCGCTGCATGGCCAATCGCCACAGCGTCAGCGCCCAACGCCAAAGCCTTGGCAAGGTCGGATCCGTTACGGACACCTCCCGCATAAACCAGCGAAATTTCCCCGCTTCTCCCGACGTCATCCAACGCACGCCGTGCCTGGCGGATCGCGGCAATCCCCGGGACACCGGTATCCTCAGTTGCCAAATGCGGTCCGGCACCGGTTCCACCTTCCATGCCATCTATATAAATACTGTCCGGGTTGGTCTTCGCTGCCATACGCACATCGTCGTAAACCCGAGCCGAGCCCAGCTTGAGCTGAATTGGAATCTGCCCATCCGTGACCTCACGGATCTCGTCAATCTTGATCGCCAGGTCGTCTGGCCCAAGCCAGTCAGGGTGCCGCGCCGGCGAACGCTGATCTATACCAGCGGGTAGGGAACGCATTTCAGCCACCTGATCCGTTACTTTCTGCCCCATCAGGTGCCCACCCATTCCTACCTTACAACCCTGGCCAATGAAAAATTCAACGCCATCTGCCAGCACCAGGTGGTGAGGATTGAAGCCATAGCGAGACTGAATGCACTGATAAAACCATTTTTCGGAGTAGCGGCGCTCATCAGGGATCATCCCGCCTTCACCTGAACAGGTCGCAGACCCTGCCATGGTTGCCCCGCGTGCCAGTGCCGTTTTCGCCTCGTAGCTCAAGGCCCCAAAACTCATGCCAGTGATGTAGACCGGTATGTCCAACTCCAGCGGTCGACTGGCTTTCGGCCCTATGACGGTTTTTGTCAGGCATTTTTCCCGGTAACCTTCTATGACGAACCGCGTCAGCGTTCCAGGCAAAAACGTTAAATCGTCCCACGCAGGAATTTTTTTGAACAGGGAAAAGCCGCGCATTCGGTAGCGCCCGAGCTCGGCCTTGACGTGAATGTCGTCAATGACGGAGGGCGTAAAAACAGCGCTGGAACCGAGAATGTGGCGATCGTCGCCCCGTTCCTCGTCGGCCTGATCAAGAACTTCGTCCAGAACCATGGGGTTTTCTGTCTTCATCGTTTCACTCTCCTTATTGTTGTCTCATTCTACAGAATCAGTTTTTTCTCGGTCGGTTCCAGGTTGTCGTAATTCCACAGTTGCTTGCCCGACACAATCTTGACCATATTTTCCAACTTGCACGGAGAGTCAAGACCGTAATTTTTCAGCTTGTCTGTCAGCCACCGCACGTCCAGTTCGGTCATGTCTTCCGTCACCGCGTCCACGCCCAGACTGGAAATTTTTCCGGCAATATAGATCGTCCCGTCGTACATGGAGTCGCCAAGGTTTGGCCCCGCATCCCCCAGAATCACGATGCGACCCCGCTGCATCATGAACCCCGTATTCATGCCAACTCTGCCACCCACCACGATCGTTCCCCCTTTCTGGTCAATGCCAACACGGGAACCGGCATCACCCTTACATACCAGGTCGCCTCCGCGTATCGCAGCACCTAAAGTCGAACCCGCGTTCTTTTCAATCACGACCGTCCCGGCCATCATATTTTCGGCACATGACCAACCTACCCGGCCACTGATGCGAACGTTGGGGCCGTCTACGAGACCACAGCCAAAATAACCCAGGCTTCCATTAAATGTCAGCTTAAGGCGGTTGAGTATGCCTGAGCCCAAGGTGTGCTTTGCCCCCGGATTGTCGACAGTGACAGAACCGCAACCTTCGCCAATGAAGTGGTGAATTTTTCTGTTGATCTCGGTTGCAGTCAGCCCCGCAGCGTCAAAGGATGCCGCTTTTTCGTAATCGACAGGCAGGGAGTCGTGATACACAAAATTCTCTGCTTCCACTGCCGAGAAAAAGATCTGCTGGGTACGACCCCTCAGACGCTCTTTGTGCATATCAGGTGCGTTCATCTGCCCCATACCCTCACCTCGCCTTCATAAGGGTCAGAAGTGTCAATTTCGTGGGAGAAGATGCTGCGAATGGCAACCTCCTCCGAGGCCAGCACCGTACAGTTTTCACCCTCGTAGAGAACCATGGGTTTGGCTGCCATCATGTCCTTTGCCATCCCCAGCTCGTCTTTGGTCGCCAGAATATAGGTAAAGACCCCGTCAAGCTCGCCGATAGATTTCTCCATCGCCTCGCGCAAAGTGTTCCCCGCTTCCATTTCATTCGCGATATACACCGCGATCAGCTCGGAATCGCAATCAGACTTGAATCGATGACCCTTTCTTTCCAGCGCCCTGCGCTGAGTCCAAAAGTTGGTTAGTTGTCCGTTATGAACCACCGAAATGTCGCTGTACGGGTATGCCCAAAATGGATGTGCCGAACGGATGTCCACGTCGGACTCGGTGGCCATGCGGGTATGACCTATCGCGTGTGTACCGGTGAACCCACCCAGCATGTACTGCTTGAAAACATGGTCAGCGTCGCCGAGATCCTTAACCAGTTCCAGAGAGCTGCCGAGGGACAAAATTTCAACATTGGGTATATCTTCCACGCTGTCTACCAATTGCCGTAATTGCCCCTTGTCAGAACAGGAGAATTCGATGCGAACCATGTAGTCGGTCATGGCCTTTTCTGAAATCACCCGAAACCCGGCATCTTCAAAACGCGCCAGTACCTGCTTTCTTCGTTCACCAGCTTCCTGAACGTTGGCGCTTTTCTTTAACTCATTCGGTTCAGCCAGCTTGGCACATATAACGTACCTGTCGTCTTGAGCCCCATCACCATAAAGAGCGACCCCAACCGAGTCAGGTCCACGATGCACCAAAGCCTGAAGCATGGCCTGCATTTCGGAACCAATGTTAGCCGATGATCCAGTATGAATAATGCCTGCTATCCCACACATATTTGTTAATTCTCCCGGGTTTCTGCGGCAACCGGCGACTGCCCGCATCTTAAATCAGGCAAAGAACCAGCCCTGTCGCTCATGGCAGGTAATCAAGGTAGGTCTTGGTATCCCAGTCGGTGACCGTCATGTTAAACCTTTCCCACTCATCTCGCTTGTAGTGAAGGTACACCCGCAACATTTCGTCTGGCAAAGCGCTTTTTATAACCTCGTCTTTTTCGAGGGCATCAAGCGCAAGACCCAGACTCATCGGCAGTTTCTCTACCGTCTTGCCTTCTTTGATGACATCATAAATATTTCTTTCTTCTGGCTCGCCCGGATCCATTCTGTTCACCAGGCCATCATCAAATGCCTTGAGCAAGGCACCCGCCATAAGATAGGGATTCACCATGGAGTCGACCGACCGATATTCAAAACGCCCGGGAGCCGAAACACGCAGCCCGCACGTACGGTTCTGGTATCCCCAGTTAACGTATAGGGGAGCCCAGTAACCCGTATCCCATAACCTTCTGTAGGAATTGACCGTCGGGGAACCTATGGCGGTCAGAGCCTGTAAATGCTTCATGACACCACCGATTGCGTTCAGGCCGATCCTGCCGGGCTTGCGAGGATCAATGTCGGGTTCGGGCATAAAAGTGTTCTCGCCTCCCCGCAGGTAGGAGAACACACCTTCCGCTCCTGGCAGAGGATCCATGTGCAAGGAATTGACGTACTCCTCGCCACCACGCCACAAGGAAACGTTGTGATGGCAACCTGATGCGGAAACCCCCATGAAAGGCTTGCTCATGAAGCACGCAATAATGCCGTGCTCACGCGCAACCTGCGCGCATATTTGCCTGTAGGTAGCAAGGCGATCCGAGTTCCTCAGCGGGTCATCAAACTGCCAATTCAGTTCCAGCTGACCCGGGGCGTCCTCATGGTCACCCTGAATCATGTCCAGTCCCATTGCCTGACTATATTCGATAGCCCGCATGAAGACCGGGCGCAATTCTTCAAACTGGTCTATGTGGTAACAGTTGGGCTTGGTCACCCCTCCAATGCTCTTACCATCTTCGCCTCGCTTGAGCCACATCATTTCCGGCTCTGTGCCAATCCTCATGCCCAGACCGTCATATTTCTCTTTGAATTCCTCATGGATAATTCTGAGGTTCCCCCGACAGTCCGAGGTCAGGTGCGCCCCGGGGTTCTCCCGTTCCTCCCGGTTCCGGAAACAGGTACAGAACACGCGCGCCACGCGCTTGTCCCAAGGCAGCTGGCAAAAGGTTTCAGGATCCGGAATACCAACCAGTTCTGCCGCTTCGGCACCGTAACCAATGTAGTCGCCATGGCGATCCACATAAAGATTCGCGGTTGAGCCATAAACCAGTTGAAAACCACGCTCAGCGTTCCGCTCCCAGTGATCAGCAGGGATTCCCTTTCCGACGATCCGGCCAGTCACCGAAATAAATTGAAAGTAGATGTACTGAATGCCCAAGGCATCAATTTTCTGGCGTGCTTCCCTGACCAGGTCAGCGCGACCAGGGGCTTCAACGTGTTCTTGAAGTTCCATAACTTGATCTCCTTCTTGTGTTGTACATGGACTGTCCGGAAGCCAAGCGCACCAAAGATGCTCTCAGCTCCAAGGAAAAGGGCTGTTTGAAACCGGGTGAACCAGACCCTGTGAATAACGGGAAAAGCGAAAAGGCTGCAACAGCTCGCTTTTTTTTCCTAAAAGCTCTTCAGCGACCAATTTGCCAATCCCCAGCATTTTATAGCCGTGGTTAGAGTCGGCAATGACGTAGCAATTGTCGTAAAAGACGTCAAAAACCGGAAAACTGTCAGGGGTAAATGCCCCTATGCCTCCGGAAGCCTCATTTCTGAATTTCGGCAGGGTGCCGGCGAAACGTTTGTGGCAATGCGCAAGTGCTGAAACCCACATGTCTGCGAAGTCTTCCCCGACAACAAAATCGGGAGAGGCCGAACCGTAGGGATCAACCCTCACTTTATCTGGGTCCATATCAATTCGATACGGTGCGGCACCACCCTGCACCCCGCCAAATTCCCAGTCCGGTTTGTAATATATACCCCACATTTCATCGGTCAGCAGTTCGCCGCTGGCATCCGAATATAAAGGAACTTCCGAATCCACATGAATCACTGGAGGTATTGAGCCATCTTCGGCCAGCAAAAAATTCGGGTCGACTTCCAACGTCCCTTCCTGCAGACACCAGTACACCCACATCGGCACCAACTTGTTTCCTTCTGCACCCATTTCTATCTTGCGCGGCAAGGACAGCATCTCCCAGACTTGCTTAATCCATGGACCAACAGCGACGACAACCTGCTCGCACACAATCTCCCCTGCGCTCGTTTCTACCGCAACAATCGCACTGCCACCTGCGTCAAACTTGAAGCCTGTCAATTCGGTCTGCGTCAGGATGCGCACCCCTTGGCTTCTGACTTTAGCCTCCAGACCCTGAAGTGATTTTGTGTTGTTGGCGTAGCCGCCACGCTTCTCGTGCAAAAGACAAGTAACGTCTGTAGCGCGCCAGTCATGAAAAATGTCCCTCATGTAGGCAGAACAGGCCTTTTCACCTTCGACCAGAACAGACTCATAACCGATGTCCCGTTGTTCCTGGGCAATCCCCGCGACATGCTCACGCATGGTTTCCGGTGCAATCTGCATGTAGCCCACCGGGTGGTAGCTGTAAGCTTCCTCGTCACTTTCCCAAACTTCGACGCTATGCACCATCAGTTCCCGCATCGCGGGCTGAAAGTAGTTGTTGCGAATGACACCGCACGCTATCCCGGAGGCACCTGCCCCGACCCCTTCCTTGTCAATTATCACAATATCGCCGCCACCACCTTCCTTACGCGCCTGCAACTCAAGTGCCAGATGGTAGGCAGTGCTGAGTCCGTGAATGCCGGCTCCAACGACCACATACCTGGCGTGCTCGAGATTTTTCACTTTTTGTCTCTCTGTTTCTGGCAAGGATATCCAGCAAAACACCCGTACAACAGTCTCTCGAAAGACCCGACATTCGGGTTTGGATACATCCATGAACGCGGCACTTTAGGACATTCGATCATGGGAGGGTTCTTTTTTCAGTTCCGGGCTGTACACCCGGGAACACGGAGTTCCGGGAAAGTCCTGGTGCAAGCTCAAGCGAGTCTGCACTGAATCCCCGAACCCAATCAAAGCTACAAACCGGTTGGAAGCATGGTCGAAGCGTATGAAGCTGTCTTCAACATGGCGCGCGACTATGGCACCAAGCAAATAACTTGTCAAACCTGAATCTTTTCCCTTTATGGTCACCCTATTTTGGAGCCTTTCTGCGACCGTAACAAAAGTTCCTTTTCGGGTCGACCCTGGACCGGCACTAAAAGCAATACCTCTCGGTGAACAAACCGGCTTCTCTTCGCCGCAGGCACGAAAAGCCTGGAACCCGCTTTTTGCAGCATCGGCTTTCTCTTGGCCGGGGCGTCCAACAGGAAAATCATGAACCAATAACTGTCGTTCTCTGCCTCTGCAGCATAGTGCTATAATTACCCTAAGTTTAGACTTGTGCATGGAACGGTTGGTTACGGTCGGTTCTGAATCGGGGTCGGCAGGAATCTGGCATGGACGAGTTGCTCCCAGGAGGGCGACGGATGGATATACGGGTTGATAGCGACACGCTGGTAAGGGCTATGAACAGCCAGTTTACTCTTCTCAGGGTACAGTCAAACGAAGGGCAAGCACAGCAGGTTACCTGCAAGAGTTCTTTTTTTACTTGGGCAGTCCATTGCCTTCGCTATAATTTCAGCAAAGGATACCAATCCAGAGTGCACACCATGCGGCATGAGATTCTGCGAGCACTCCCTGGGAGCCCTAATGACCCATCAAGCCCTGGGAGCCCTTCTGACACAACTAATGACATCGTCCGTAACAGAAGAGCTTTTAATCAATACACCCTCAAGCAACTGAACGCTTCGTCTCAAACTGCTGAGACTTCGCTTCAAACTGAAGAGACTTCTCCCCAAACTGCCAGGTTCCCGGAAACGACAATCGATACTTCCTCTCCACCAGAAATTTTTGCTGGAAAAACACCGGATACTTCGCACCAAACTGCTGATACTTCGCTTCAAACTGCTGAGTCCCCGGAAACAACAATCAATACTTCCTCTCCACCAGAAATTTCTGCTGGCAAAACATGGCCTGCCACCGACACGGTGTACGACACCTTCTGGCACAAGAAAGGAGAAGAGCTTACGCAATCCGGGTACAGAAACCTTTTTCGGTTCCAGAAAAAAGGGAACACCATGGGGTGCCCGGATATCAAGCTCAGCTCAACCGGCAAGAAACCTGGTTCCGAAATTACTTTTGCAGAATTGACGCTTCGGACCGAACGCCGTCTCCAAAATCTTTACTCGTCCAGTCTTGGGAACGTGCAAAAAACGACCGCAGGCTGCGTCGTTAGCTTTTTGCAGCTTACAACCCCGGTTTCTGGCAAACAGCGGTGTGAAGGTTTATACGGGTGGGTTGATCTTTTGCCTGATATCAACGGAAGTAACAAAAATAGTGTTCAGAAAGAATTGGGTCGGGTCGGCATGACCGGTAACCCTCCTGAACGATTCACCGATGCTCATTTGCGCGTCTTGGGAACACGTATAGGCGAACCTGTCAAAAGACTGGTTGAGAAACATTTCAGGCAAGGTGCGACCAAAGCAGAAGTAATCGCCGGTCTGGACGAAGATCTTGCGAACGCCACTAACCCGGAATATGTAAAACAGTACCACGAAGGTCACAGAAAAGTGAACGCTGAGGAATTTGAGTACTTGGCACAAGGGGTGAAAGATTTCGCCACCCTGTACTTTTCTGATAGCAGCTAGAGACCTCGCTTGAGGGGGGGAGCGCTCCCGTTTCGCCCGTTTCGTCAAAAACCCCAATGAGCTACCCGGTAGAAAGCAGCTTGGTGCGTGAAACGCCACAGCGTGGTCACGCTACCCTACACCAACGTACAAGGCTCGCTTTTCCAGAGCTCCAACCGAAAGATCGCCTTGTTCCTGTAATTCCAACAAACAGACTCTGCCACCCACTGAGGCAATCACTTCTGCCGTAGCACGGGAACGGACGCAACCCGCATAAACCCCAACATCTCTCCCGGGAATTGGCGAAAAGCCGCAACTCTGTGCCATAAATTTTTATTTACGGCAGACCTCAAGCAAGACTACAATGCGACCTTTGCGTTGGCCGCTTTTACTTGTCATCAGCTAAAGGTCATCAGGTCATCAGGCTCTGAACCCCTTGGCAAACTGGAGAAATCAAATGAAAAACACCGTTTCTAACCGAAAAATAGAAGCAATACCGTCTTCCTGCATCACCCTGCTCGTCCCGGAAGGCAAAAAAAGAACAGAAACCTGGGAGAGGTTGAACATGGCGTTGGGTGACTTACTCGAACTGACCGCAAAGCAGACAAAATTTAAAGGAGCACTCAACACTTCTTTCACGCTGCATCGACCCGACAAAGACCACAAGACTGTTATCGTCGTAGGACTTGGCAAGACGGAAAAACTGGATCGCGCAAGATTCATACGTGCGGCGAGAGGTTGCGCACAGCTTGTGGCAAAGCTGGATCCTGATGACGTCGCGTATGGCTGCGCTTACTGTGATTTCCCGGGAGGAAGCGAGGAGTGGTCTTTGCGAACTTTCCTGCTGGAACTCCTGAATGCCGGTTACCGTTATGAGAACAAGAGTAGTAAACCCCCCTCGAAAAAGCGGCTGAAAAGTTTTCGCGCTCACCTCAGTGGCACAGCGGTTAAGGGCAAAAAAACCATTCGGGAGGCGGAAGCCATACACCTTGGCATGACGCTGGCTCGGGAACTTGGTAATTTGCCCCCCAACATCTGCACGCCATCCTGGATGAAAAAGCAAGCAGAAAACCTGAAAAAGCTTTCTCCGAAACTGCACGTTAAGTCGATTGACGAAAAGGGCATGGGAAAACTGAATATGGGGGCTTTTCTTTCCGTCAGCAAAGGCAGCACTGAGGAAGGGAAGCTCGTGTGCATCGAATACCGTAATGGGGGGAAACAAAAGCCAGTGGTGCTCGTCGGGAAAGGCATCACTTTTGATACCGGTGGAATTTCAATAAAGCCCAGCTCGGCCATGGACGAAATGAAGTTTGACATGTGCGGAGCCGCCAGCGTTTTAGGAACCATCCGCGCTTGCGTGGAACTGGAGCTTCCCCTCAATGTGGTCGGTGTTCTTGCCTGTGCTGAAAATATGCCCGGTGGACGGGCAAGCAAGCCCGGCGATGTGGTCACCACCCTGTCCGGGCAGACCGTGGAAATATTAAACACAGATGCGGAAGGCCGTCTGGTTCTTTGTGACGCACTCAGTTACGCCGAAAGATATGAGCCGGACTGCATCGTGGACATCGCCACCCTGACCGGAGCTTGTGTGGTTGCGCTTGGGAAACAGGCAAGCGGATTACTGGGCAACGATCAAGAGTTGTGCGACGCTCTGCTGGCTGCCGGCGAACAATCTGGAGACCGCGCCTGGCAACTGCCACTTTGGGACGAATATCAGTCGGAACTTGACAGCAACTTCGCGGATATCGCCAATATAGGAGGAAGAGGGGCTGGCACTATCACGGCAGCCTGTTTCCTGTCGCGCTTTACAAAAAAACAACGCTGGGCACACCTTGACATAGCAGGCACCGCCTGGCTGTCGGGGAAGAGTAAAGGAGCTACCGGAAGACCGGTTCCCCTGTTAACTGAATTTCTGCTGGGCCGCGTACAAGGCGACTGACTGTTTCCGTTTTTCAGACTGATGGAAAAGGTCTTTAATCCGGCTCTTATCGAAAAACACTGGTACCCCTACTGGGAAAACGCCGGTCTTTTCAGACCACAAGGGAGTGGTGAGTCCTTCTGCATTGTCATCCCGCCGCCGAACGTAACCGGTACCCTCCACATGGGTCATGCTTTCCAAAACACCCTGATGGATTGCCTGGTTCGCTACCAGCGTATGCGTGGCAAGCGTGTGCTCTGGCAAGCCGGAACCGACCACGCCGGCATTGCCACGCAAATGGTCGTTGAGCGCTGCCTGGAAGCAGAAGGCAAATCCCGTCGCGAGTTGGGTCGTGAAAAATTTGTCAAGCGGGTCTGGGAATGGCGGGAAGAATCCGGAGGAATGATTTCCCGGCAACTAAGACGCCTGGGCAGTTCGCTGGATTGGGAGCGAGAGTGCTTCACCATGGACAAGAAGCTCAGTCGCGCCGTGTTTGAAGCATTTACAAGACTCTATGACGATGGATTGATTTACCGCGGCAGCCGCCTCGTCAACTGGGATCCAGTATTAAAAACTGCCATTTCAGATCTGGAAGTCGTCACCGAAGAAGAGCCGGGCAAGCTGTGGTACTTCCGTTACCCTCTGCATGGCAACGACAAAGGGCATTTGACCATTGCCACAACACGTCCGGAAACCATGCTGGGAGACACCGCCCTCGCCGTGAACCCTGATGACCCCCGCTACAAAGACCATGTTGGCAAATACGCAATGGTTCCCTTGGCTGGACGCCGAATCCCCATCATTGCAGACCCTTCCGTAGATCCGGATTTCGGAAGTGGGTGCGTAAAAATCACGCCAGCGCATGACTTTAATGACTACGAGATGGCGAAGCGTCACGATTTGGAGTTTCTGAACATTTTTGACGAAACAGCCGTGTTAAATGAAAACGCCCCGCAGGCATACCGTGGCAAGGATCGCTACGCTGCCCGTAAAGCAATCGTTTCAGAACTGACTGAACTCGGACTTCTGGAAGCCATCAAAACACACAGGCACGCCGTACCAAGAGGCGACCGCAGCGGCACAGTTATCGAGCCCCGGCTCACCGAACAATGGTTTGTGAGAACTGACACGATGGCCGAAAAAGCAATGGCGGCAGTGCGCGACAAAGACATGGACTTTGTGCCGCAAAACTGGGAAAAAGTTTATTTTGACTGGCTCGAAAACATTCAGGACTGGTGCATCAGCCGGCAACTGTGGTGGGGGCACCGAATCCCCGCCTGGTATGACGCGGGGGGAAAGATTTATGTCGCCCCCGATGAAGCACAGGTGCGCGAGAAGTATGGCCTTGGCAAAGCCCTGAAATTAAGCCAGGACAACGACGTCCTGGACACCTGGTTCTCTTCTGCCTTGTGGCCATTTGCCACCTTGGGCTGGCCGGACAATGCGCCGGAAGTAAAGGATTTTTATCCGAATAACATTCTGATCACCGGCTTCGACATTATTTTTTTCTGGGTTGCGCGCATGGCGATGATGGGGCTGCAACTAACCGGGAAAGTGCCTTTCAGACAGGTGTACATACACGGACTGGTACGCGACAGCAAAAACCAGAAAATGTCCAAATCCAAAGGCAACATTATCGACCCGCTTGACCTCATTGACGGCACATCCCTTGAGGATCTGATCACGAAACGGACGAGCGGGCTCCTGCAGCCGCAACAGGCCATAGCCATAGAAGCGGAAACGCGCAAAGAATTCCCCGACGGCATTGATGCTTTCGGTGCCGATGCCTTACGCTTCGCATTCACCGCGATGACATCAACCGGACGTGACATTCGCTTCGATCTGCAGCGCATCCGGGGCTATCGAAACTTCTGCAACAAACTCTGGAACGCGGCTCGCTTCGTCATCCTTAGCTGCGAAAAAAACCAGGCACTGCTCTCCTCGGACATTGCCCCGGCAAAAAGAACCTTGGAACATTGGCTGGAACAAAAACTCGCAGACGTGATAGCCAGTGTTGAAGAAAATTTCACACGCTACCGCTTCGATTTGATCGCCAACACGCTCTACGAATTTGTCTGGCACAATTATTGCGACTGGTTCATCGAAATGTCCAAAGTGACACAGCAATCAGGGACAAGCGAAGAAAACCGCAAAGGCAACCTGCTGTGCATGATTGAAACGCTGGAACGCAGCGTTCGCCTCTTGCACCCGATTATCCCTTTCATCACAGAAGAGATCTGGCAGCAATGCAAACCCCTGCATGGCAGAAAGGAAGAATCAATCATGCAGCAAGCCTGGCCGCGCATGGAGAGAGTGGAAAAAGTAAGGCGGGAAAGCCATGACGACATTGAATGGCTACAGACTCTTGTCACCGGCGTACGCAACATTCGGTCGGAAATGCGCATTCCCCTGCAACAGCCACTACCGGTGCTGGTGCAATATGGAACGCCCGAGGATCGCTTGCGGGCAGAGAAATTCCAACTGGAAATCGGCAAGCTCGCAAAAGTAAGTTCTCTGGACTGGCTTGACGACAACACAACTCCACCTCGCTGCCTGACCGCACTTTTAGGCAAGAGCAAACTGTTGGTGCCACTTGAGGGTCTGGTTGATTCCAAGGATGAAATAACACGGTTGAACAAACAGATTGAAAAACTGCACGGCGCCTTGAACACCATTCACTGTCGACTTGAAAGTCCCGGCTTTGCCACCAAGGCACCGCTTCCGGTTCGCACAGAACAACGCCAAAGAGCGCACTCCCTCTCTGCACAAATCAGCGCCCTGGAAGAGCAACTCAGTTCCCTGCAATAAAGCCCCCTGTTTTCCTTTCACACGACTCAGCTCCGAATCAGTCCTTCATCTCCAAAAGCACGCAGACCGCCGCCGAGAAAAGTCTGCGTGCAATCACTGTCGTGTGGAAGTACGGAAAACAAAAAAGAAACGCACCTTCATGGCTGGCTGAATGAGCAGGGTTGTTGTTTATGTCGGCCACAAATTCGATAAAATGCCGGCTCGAAGTACGCCAATGCCGCAGAAATGCCTCGCCGGGCATTTTGTTTTTTTCGCCGCAGAGCTGAAAGTGACACTGCCGGGAACTTCTGAAATCGGAGGCCGGGAATGCAAAAACTAAAAAATGGGCAGTGGCTCTATTCGGCATCAGACCTGACCACTTTTCTCAACTGCCACCACGCCACATTTCTGGAAGCCGGGCGCTTTGAAAGCCCGCCAGAAAGCCGTGACGAAGACCCCACCAACAAGCTGCTCCAGGAAAAAGGCATCGAACACGAAGTTGCCTGTCTGGAAAACTGGAAAAGCCAAGGGAAAAGAGTCGCAGAAATTCCCGCTGACTTGCCACTAAAAAGACAACTCACCCTTAGCCGTGAGGCGCTGCAAGACGGGGTTGACGTCATTTACCAGCCACTCTTGCTTTGCGAACCCTGGCGCGGCTATCCAGACTTTTTAATCAGGCATGAACAGCCTGAAACACCGGGAAATTTCTACTATGAGGTGCTGGACTGCAAGCTCGCCAAAAACCCCAAGCCCGAGCACATCATTCAGCTTTGCCTGTATTCGGAACTGCTCGCAAAAATACAAAAGACCCAGCCACAGAAAATGCACCTTCTACTCGGCGACAACAGGCAAGAGAGCTTCAAGCTGGACGACTTCTTTGCCTACTATTCCCACGCCAAAAAACGCTTCGAGAATTTCCTGCCCAAGTTGCCAAAAAAATCCGAGCCGGAACCATGCCAACACTGCCGTTTTTGCAACTGGCAGGATCAATGCCGGGCGGAGTGGGAGACAAAGCGCCACCTGAGCCTGGTCGCCAACATCCGATCACCACAAATCAAAAGACTTTGGCAAGCCGGAATTAAAACCGTCGAGGAGCTGGCAAACACAGCATCGGGAAACATCCCGAACTTCAAGACCGAAACCTTCGATAGGCTCCGCTCGCAAGCCAGACTGCAAAGTCACAAAAAACGAACCGGGGAAGACCAGATTGAAGTCATTTCCCCAACTGCCGGAAAAGGTTTCGCACGCCTGCCAAAGCCCAATAAAGGAGACCTTTTCTTTGACCTGGAAGGAGACCCCTTTCACCCGAACGGACTTGAATACCTGTTCGGGTTTTACTACCCGGAAGAAACCCACGCAATGTACCACTCGCTCTGGGGACACGACCACAAAGAAGAAAAGCAGATTTTTCAAAATTTCATGGAGTTCGTCGGCAAACATCTGCGCCAGCATCCCCAAGCCTTTATCTATCACTACAACCATTATGAAACTTCAGCACTGAAGCGCCTGGCATGCAGGTACACCAGCCATGAAGAGGCACTGGACACGCTTCTTCGGCAAAACAAGTTTGTTGACCTCTATCGGGTCGCCGTCGAAAGCATCCGAACTTCCGAGCCCGGTTACTCCATCAAGAATCTGGAAAGCTTTTATATGGACAAACGCAGCCAAGAAGTGGCAAGTGCCGCTGAAAGCATAGTCGTGTACAACCGGTGGCGCCAAACTGGCGAACAGCACTTGCTGGAAGAACTCGCCGCATACAACGAAGTCGATTGCATCTCCACGTACAAATTACGTGATTGGCTGCTTACAAAGAGGCCCGCAGACCTGCCATGGTTCCGGGATCCCGACAACAGGGAGCAGGCAGACACAGGAAGTGAACCCGGCATGAAGCCCGAGCGCAAGCAGTGGGAAATTGAATACGAAAGGTTCCAGACACAACTGCAAGAAAAGGCACACGGAGACAACACCCGCTTTCATGAGCTCGTGTCCAATTTGCTGGAATTTCACAACCGCGAAGAGAAGCCGGAATGGTGGGCTTTTTTCGAGCGCCAGAACCTGAGCGAAGATGAACTGGAAGATGATCCGGAATGCCTGGGCGGCTTACGGCTCGTCGAGCCACCGGTGACGGAAAAACGCTCTTTGGCCTATCTCTACCGTTTTCCGCCACAGGAGTACAAATTGAGAGCCGGCAGCGCCGTGACGAATGCCGAGAACGGTGACCACGCAGGAAGCATCCTGACGATCGACGAAAGCACCTGCCTGGTTCAAATTAAAATTGGAGCCAAAAGCCCCACTTTGCCAGACAAACTTTCACTGGGCCCTTCCGGCCCCATAAACTCCGCAGTGCTCCGCACCGCCATTTACAAGATTGCCGAAACCGTCATCGCCGGCAACACAGACCACCAATGCGTGCTCGACCTCCTGCACAGACGAATCCCCAGAATCAAAGGAAAAGCCCCCAACACCGCCATCATGACTTCCCCAGACCTGCTGCCAGGGGCACTACAAGCCGTCGCCAACCTTGATCACAGCTACCTCTTCATTCAAGGGCCACCCGGCACCGGCAAAACTTACACCAGTGCCCACATCATCATCGGGTTACTGAAACGCGGCAAAAAAATCGGGGTATCTGCCAACTCCCACAAAGCCATCCACAACCTGCTCGCCAAAATTGAAGCCACGGCAATCGCCCAGGACTTTAATTTCCAAGGTGTCAAAAAAGCCACCAGATCCGATGGAACCGTCTACCAAGGCGACTTTATTAACAGTGTCAGCACCGTTGAAGAGGTCTCCTCGGAACCAAAAGATCTGTTTGCCGGTACGGCATGGCTTTTTGCCGACCCAAGAATGGCAGGACGTCTTGACTACCTGTTCATCGACGAAGCCGGCCAAATGTCCCTTGCCAAAATAGTGGCAATGGGAGCTGCCACACGAAACATCCTGCTGATTGGCGACCAAATGCAACTCGGACAGCCAATCCATGGCACCCACCCAGACGAGGCCGGCCTGTCCGTGCTGGAGTTCTTGCTCGGTGAACGCACGACCATTCCACCGGAACGCGGGATTTTTCTGGAGAAAACCTGGCGACTGTGCCCCGAAATTTGCGACTTCACCTCCCGAACGTTTTATGACGGCCGCCTGACGCCACACAGCAGTGCGGTGAAACGCGAGCTGCTTTTCAGGAACATCTCCCTGCCCAGCGCGGGCATCGCATGGATCGCAGCACACCACCAAGGGTGTTCACAAAAAAGCACCCAAGAAGGTCAAATCATAAAAGACCAGTACCAGAAGCTCCTGCAGCAGCAAATCAAAAGCAGCAAGGGAGAACAACGCCAGCTGACCGAAGCGGACATTCTCGTCGTCAGCCCCTACAACGTACAAGTCAATCATCTGCGCTCGATTCTGCCAAGTGCCGCACGAGTCGGGACAGTGGACAAATTTCAAGGTCAGGAGGCGGCAGTGGTTTTAATTTCCATGGTGACTTCCAGCGCTGAAGACCTGCCACGCACCATCGATTTTCTGTTCAGCCAGAACCGGCTGAACGTCGCCATTTCCCGGGCACAATGCCTGGCGGTGATCGTTTTCAACCCACAACTGTTGGAGACCCCGTGCCAAGAGGTGTGGAAAATGAAACTGCTGAATACTTTTTGCCAACTGAGTCAAGAAGCCACACAGGTGTTATCTGGCAAGGACACCGAATCCAACACGTCACAACAGGCACAGCGACCGCCTCCCCGAAGCGACAAAGGGCACTCTGCTGCTTGATAAACAACACCATCGGGGAAAAGATACTCCGCGCTCCAACCCCATGAAATATCTGCTCACATTGCGAAGGAGGAAAGGAAAATGCTGATCGGCGTACCGAAAGAAATCAAGGACAACGAATACCGCGTTGGCCTGACGCCGGAGAGCGTCTCCGAGGTTATCTCGCACGGACACGAGGCACTCGTTGAAGCAGGAGCCGGATCAGGAATCGGAGCACTCGACGATGACTACCAAGAGGCAGGAGCCGAAGTCGTGGAAACAGCAGAAGAGATCTACGCCCGCGCCGACATGGTCGTCAAAGTCAAGGAACCGCAAGCCAATGAACGCGCCATGTTGCGTGAAAATCAGATCCTCTACACCTACCTGCACCTGGCACCAGACCCGGAACAGACAACAGCACTGCTGAACTCTGGCGCGGTCTGCATCGCCTACGAAACCGTAACGGACAACAGCGGCAGACTGCCGTTGCTCAAGCCCATGAGCCAAGTGGCCGGACGCATGTCCATACAGGCCGGCGCCCACGCCCTGGAAAAAGAAGCCGGCGGACGGGGAGTGTTACTCGGTGGAGTGCCCGGCGTCGCACCCGGGAAAGTGTTGATCATTGGCGGCGGAGTAGTCGGATTTAACGCAGCACAGATCGCAACCGGACTGAAAGCAGAAGTCACCATCGTGGATCGGGATCCATCCGTACTTGAATACCTGTCATTGCACTTCGAATCCCGCGTGAAAACCATTCACTCCACCAGAACCAATCTGGTAAATCTCCTCGCCGACACCGACCTCGTCATCGGAGGCGTCCTCGTCCCCGGAGCCTCAGCACCCAAGCTCGTGCGGCGTGACATGCTAAAAACCATGCAAGCAGGCTCGGTTCTCGTAGACGTTGCGATCGACCAGGGAGGCTGTTTTGAAACTTCAAAGCCGACAACGCACTCCGACCCAACCTACACCGTGGACGGCATCGTGCATTACTGCGTCACCAACATGCCCGGAGCAGTCGCCCGAACCTCCACTTACGCACTGAACAACGTCACATTAAGCCACGCCATCACTATCGCTGACCGCGGCTGGAAGCAGGCACTGCGGGATGACCCAAACCTGCGCAACGGACTCAACGTCTGCGCCGGCAAAGTGACATACCAAGCCGTTGCCAACGACCAAGGCCACCACTTCTGTCCCCCCATGCGCATGCTTGGCGCGTGAACCCTGCGCTTAAGCCCACCAATCAGCCAGAGAGGGCTGAAGAAGGCTCGCTTTTGAAGCACACCGCTCCTTGGTGTTGAGGTATCCAGAAAAGAGACACCTACCAAGTCTGCGCCGGCAAAGTGACATACCAAGCCGTTGCCAACGACCAAGGTCACCACTTCTGTCCCCCCATGCGCACGCTCGGTGCGTGAACCCAGCGGATTGCCAACCAATCAGCCAGAGAGACTGAAGAAAGACCGCTTTTGAAGCACACCGCTCCCCGGTGTTGAGGCATCCGGCAAAGAAACACGTAGCAAGTTTGCACCGGCAAAGTGACATACCAAGCCGTTGCCAACGACCAAGGTCACCACTTCTGCCCCCCCATGCACACGCTTGTGCATGAACCCGGCGGATTGCCCTCCAATCAGCCAGAGAAACTGAAGAAAGCCCGCTTTTGAAGCACACCGCTCCCCGGTGTTGAGACATCCGGCAAAGAGACACGTAGCAAGTTTGCACCGGCAAAGTGACATACCAAGCCGTTACCAACGACCAAGGTCACCACTTCTGTCCCCCCATGCGAATGCTTGGCGCGTGAACCCGGCGATTGCCCTCCAATCAGCCAGAGAGGGCTGAAGAAGGCTCGCTTTTGAAGCACACCGCTCCTTGGTGTTGAGGTATCCGGCAAAGAGACACGTAGCAAGTTTGCACCGGCAAAGTGACATACCAAGCCGTTGCCAACGACCAAGGTCACCACTTCTGTCCCCCCATGCGAATGCTTGTGCATGAACCCGGCGATTGCCCTCCAATGACCGCGGCAGGAAGCAGGCACTGCGGGATGAGCCAAACCTGCGCAACGGACTCAACGTCTGCACCGGTAAAGTGACATACCAAGCCGTTGCCAACGACCAAGGCCACCACTTCTGTCCCCCCATGCGAATGCTTGGCGCGCGAACCCAGCGATTGCCAACCAATCAGCCAAGGGGGCTGAAGAAGGCTCGCTTTTGAAGCACACCGCTCCCCGGTGTTGAGACATCCGGCAAAGAGACACGTAGCAAGTTTGCACCGGCAAAGTGACATACCAAGCCGTTGCCAACGACCAAGGTCACCACTTCTGCCCCCCCGCGCACGCTCGGTGCGTGAACCCAGCGATTGCCCACCAATGACCGCGGCTGGAAGCAGGCACTGCGAGACGACCCAAATCTACGCAACGGACTCAACGTCTGCGCCGGCAAAGTGACATACCAAGCCGTTACCAACGACCAAGGTCACCACTTCTGTCCCCCATGCGAATGCTTGGCGCGTGAACCCGGCGGATTGCCCTCCAATCAGCCAGAGAAACTGAAGAAAGCCCGCTTTTGAAGCACACCGCTCCCCGGTGTTGAGACATCCAGAAAAGAGACACAAGCCAAACCCCGAATCTCTTCAAACTTTCCGGACTCAAGGCGACGCCAGTTTTCCTGCTCGCTGACCCGCAAGCTACCTGAAAGCCGTTACCGTATCGAAAAAACCACCCGCTCAAAGCGAATGGCAAGGATCGTAAACCGCCCCCAACACTGCCTCCCGGCTTGCCCCGGTCACCCCCCGCAGATTCCCCGCCAGATTGCCCAAGCGTCGCTGCGCCAACCAGGCAAAACAACCCGCCTCAACCCAGTCAGGATCAATCCCCACTTCACGGGTCGTTGCCACCTGCCGTTGAGGCAACAAAGCCGACAAACGCGAAAGCAAGTGCGCGTTATGGGCCCCTCCCCCGCACACAAAGACCCGGGCAGCACGACCCGGCGAAAGTTGCCCGATGGCATCAGCAATAGAGCGAGCGGTGAACTCGCAAAGAGTCGACTGCACAACCGCCGCGTCCGCAACCGGGCAACTTGCCAAACAAGCCTCAAGAAATGAAGAGTCAAAGCCAGACGCACACAAACTCTTTTGTGACCCACACAGCGCCCGGTTCTTTTGCAACAAAAGCTGCAAGAGTTCTTCGTGGAAATGCGCGGATGCAGCCCAGGCACCTCCTCTGTCAAAAGGAAGTTCCAAATGGCGACGCGCCCAGTCATTCATCAGAATGTTCCCCGGACCGACATCACATGCCACAAGCGCTCCCGACTCTCCGAAAGCACTAATATTCGCGACCCCGCCAATATTGACGACCACGCAAGCCTCATTTGGCGGC
The DNA here is from genome assembly GCA_965212025.1 of Candidatus Oxydemutatoraceae bacterium. Classification (GTDB taxonomy): domain Bacteria; phylum Pseudomonadota; class Gammaproteobacteria; order Poriferisulfidales; family Oxydemutatoraceae. Next base: position 1,652,492 of record OZ243039.1, on the reverse strand, counting down.
GCCAGAAACGCCTGATGAAAAGCAGGAACCAACGGAGCACCCTGCCCCCCCAACGCCACATCAGCACTGCGAAAATCAGAGACCACCGTCAGCCCGGTTTGCACGGCAACCACGCTGGGATCCCCCAACTGCAAGCTAAACGGACACTCGCCGAAAGGGCGATGCATAACCGTTTGGCCATGCATCCCTACCGCCATGATGTCCTGACGCCGCAGACCCTGGCTTTCGATTAACGCATCAACCGAGTCCGCGAACCACCCTCCGATTTGCACCCCAAGCTCGGCATATTCGGCAATATCGATCTTTTCAGACTGAATACGGGCAATCTGCCCCGGGAAATGCGCCGGTAGCGGGCTTTTATGCGTGGCTACCAAACGACAGCCATCCGCAAAGCTGAAGGCCGCCGCATCCACAGAGTCAGCGCAAGTCCCGGAAAGCACCCCTATGTACAAAGCCGTCATGACGCTACTTTACACACAAGGCGAATACGACAAGCCGAAAAACAGGTCTGTACTGGCTCACACACCCTGCCAGAAGTTTATAATGTACACCCGGTACGGCAACGAAGAACCAGCATTAAGTGGGGAGCCATGGACAGCCCCTGGCTTGGTTGGTTCCCAAGATGAAAGCACACGAAATACCGGAGAGATGGCCGAGCGGCTGAAGGCGCTCCCCTGCTAAGGGAGTATGGGCTAATCCCCATCGAGGGTTCGAATCCCTCTCTCTCCGCCAGTTCCACTTTATTGCGAAAACAAAGTGAAGCACACGCTAAAACCGCCGGTAAATGCAAACAGACACCCGCGCAGTGACAATAAAATTCACTGATTTTTCCGTGCCGGAAGGTGTAAAATTGCCGCCGAGGTCGTTGATATTTTTGGCAACGACACAGTGAAAATAATCAAGATGGAAGCATGAATAAAGACAAGAAACGTTGGCAATACAGGTTCGACAACTACAAGAGAGCCTATGTTTTATTGTCAGAGGCTATAGACAGTGACCAGAAGGAACATTTAAGCCAACTTGGAAAAGAAGGCGTTATAAGAAGATTTGGATACTGTACCGAACTGGCATGGAAAACTTGTAAAGATTACCTGGAAAGTGAAGGAGTGGTATTTGCCCAGGTTACTCCCAGAACCGTACTTAAAGAGGCCATCGCCAGCAAGTTGATAACTCATGGACAAGACTGGATGGAAGCATTGGATACACGTAACACAATGAGTCACACTTATGATTTTAAAAAATTCGAGCAAGCGATAGAAGCAATAAGGCAAAAATATTTCAACTGTTCCAGCGAGCTTTATGAAACACTGGCAGCAAAATATACAGAAGAGGCATAACAATCAACCACGGACTGCAAGAACAGCAACTGGGAATCATCAAAGATGTTTGCGGAATATATGCCAACCATATTGATAAAGTATCCTTGTTTGGATCAAGGACTACGGGTACTTATAAGAATTATTCAGACATAGATCTGGTTGTGTACGGAAATATAAGTGATAGGAGCATTGATAGTTTATGGACGAGGTTTCATGAGAGCAGTTTGCCGTATAAGGTTGACATTAGTGCCTACCATTTAATTACCTGCCAATCACTAAAAGATCAGATTGACCGCTACAGAAAAATTTTATTTTCTAAAAATCAGCCAGTAAAAAGTTAGCGCAACTCTGCCATAAAGGTCTCTCAAGCTGAACTCACCTTGAGCTTCTGGCCAGTGCCGCAAAAACCAAGCATCGTTCAACAAACTGCTCTACGTTTCTTGCAGCCGTAGACTTTATAGGCGTGTGGGAAACCTCCTATTCGCTAATGGGGGGTAAAATTGGACAGGCTTCTTGTTTCTCGGCTGGATAAGCCCCACAGGGACAAGCAATATTCTCCTCACCGGGCGCGATTTTCGCATACGGCGAACAACTCTGAAATAAAAGTTGATGGCGATTAGATGCATCTCGAACGTAATAAATCGAAGTAACTATAAAAACAGCGCAGACCAAAGCGTATATAAACCTGTAGAAATTTCGCTCACTCAGTCCTGCATGGATAGAACCAGAGTACACACTCGCTCCGATTACAACCTGGAGCGTAAGTAACTGTTCTTTAGTGTACTCAATGATATTTGTGTATCCCCTAAACAGGAAATAGGACATGAACGACAACAAAGCTCCCGCGAGGCTCAAATAAGCACATGTGTCAGCTGGCAAGTCCCGACTGTAGATAAAACCTAGAAGACCAACCGTCGATACTCCAATGAAGGTAATGGCAGTTCTACGTGCCTGCTCTGCAGCCCTCAAAGCATTACCTGCTTCTTGGTACTCTAGAACTCTTTGCGTGTGTTGCGCAGACTCTGTGCTCATGATCAGACCTCCCAAGTACGCAGAATAAACTTTAGGTGAAAACGGTTAGTTACTGTCAAACCTGACTGGATTTCTAACATTGTCTGTAATTTTTGGTTCATAGGGGTACACTCCAACTTCAAGTACGGAACCGGCGAACAGTCCCATAAAAAACAAGGTTGTATGACTAAAACATACTTCAGCTGGGGCTTATACCATAAAAAATCTCATTTCGCAAGTGCTTTCAGCAGAACTGCTTCGGAACTGGCGAAGTACTCAATATCGACTTTAGTGGCCATGCTATCGGGAAGCTTGAACACGCCTTGGCAGCAAGAGACCGGCATCAAAAAAATTTTCCCACCTCAATAGCAAGCTCAGCAATCGCTGCCGGGTCTCTTGGATGCTCAAAGCCCCCCAGATTGATATCGCCCTCAATAACCAACCTTCCCGGATATTTTTCCATCAGGTTTGTGTGGCTCAAACACCTTGCCAAAATTTTTAGCAACGGGAAAACCAGTATTTAAGTGGGAAACCTTGGGCAGTCCCTGGCTTCATTCGCAGGTTTCCCAAGACGAAAACACACGAAGCACCGAAGAGATGGCCGAGCAACTGAAGGCGCCCTCCTCCTAGGGAGTATGGGCTAACCTTCGCCAAGGGGACGAATCCCTCTCTCAGCACTGGCTTACACTTTATTAAAAAAACGAAGTAACCTGCACACTAAAACTGCTGTTGCTGGCAAATCAACTACAGACCTTTTTCGTCAAAGGAAGAACGAATCGGGCATGCACCTTGTTTCTCGTTGGGGAATGGATATTTTCCGCAGGGGCAAGCAACCTCCTCATCTCCAAGCGCGATTTCCGCATACGGCCCACAAGACTGAAATACAAGATGGTTGCGCGCAGATGCATCACGAACATAAAAGATCGAAGTGACTACAAAAACAACGCCAACCAAAACATATATAAACGTGTAGAAATTTCGCTCACTTAATCCTGTTAGAGTAGAACTGGAATACACACTCCCTCCGATTGTATCCTGGAGCGTAAGTAGCTGTTCACTAATGAGTTTAATGGCTCTCGTGTATTTCATGAACAGGAGAAAGGACATGAGTGACAATATGGAACCCGCAATGCTTAAATAAGCACATGTATCAGCAGGGATCGTCCGACTATAGATAAAACTCAGAAGAGCAATCGTCGAGATTCCGAAAAAAGTAATAGCTGTTCTACGTGCCTGCTCTGCCGCTCTCAAAGCCTTACCTGCTTCTTGGTACTCTAGAATTTTTTGTGTGGGTTGTGCGGACTCTGTATTCATAATTGCTCCTCCTAGGTTCGCAGAATAATCTTTAGATGGAAACAGTCAGTTACTGTCAAACCTGACTGGATTTCTAACATTGTCTGTAATTTTAGTTTCATCGGGATACACTCCAACTTCAAGTACGGAACCGGCGAGCAGTCCCATGAAAAACAGGGTCGTATCACCAAATCACACTTCCTTATACTTTAATGCTACCGCAGGTGTACTAAAACCCTGCTCATTCCGCAAGTGCTTTCAACAAAATCTCTTCTGGACTGGCGTAGTACTCAATATCGACCTTGGTGACCAAATTATCGGGAAGCTTGAACAGGTCTTTGCGACAGGAAATCGGCATCAAAAGAACCTTCGCCCCCTTCTCAAAGGCTAGTTCAGCAATCGCTACCGGGTCTCTTAGCAGTTCAAAGGATCCCCCCAGATTGATATCACCCACAATAACCAACCCTCCCCTGATATTTTTTTTCATCAAGGCCGTGCTCAGTGCTACAAAAGATGCCGCACTAAGCCCACTACCTGATTTTGACACGTCAAAAGTACGCAACTGAACGGTATACTCATGTTGCCTGGGGTCTTTATCCCCAATCATGCTGCGGGACGAATAAAGATTCTGTAACGCGCGTTGAACGCCTGCTTTGAAGTTCTGAGGCACCGGGTGGTTCAGAATGTTTATCCCGCTCCCAGGGGCTTCGTTGACTTCCAGGCGATAAAGTCCAGGTGCTTCTCCTTCATCCCCGCAACTGATGGCAAATACTCTGCCAGGCTCCAAAGGATCGCCACTAACGCTCCCGCTGCTTTGCAATTCCGGAATGGAAACAAACTTTTCCATTCCTTCGCCACCAATTTGGTAACTAAAATGTGTGGCTCGAAATTCAGCGGCTCCAATACGCTTTTGTTGTTCTTTAACCCGTCGCCTCGCCTCCAAGGCAACCTTGATTGCCCATTCCAGGTCATCGTCAGGTACATCAACTTCATCACCCGGATATAAGAGTTTTAACAGACCACTGATGGTTTTGTTCGTTGCATTTTCGTCTCTGCCAGACAGCGCCGCACCAAAACGCAGGCGGTTTTGAAGCTTGGCAACACGGCTTTGCTTACGGAGTTGGTTCCAGCATTCCGAAAGAACATCGCTCACCAAACCGAAGTGGTCGGTCAGTAATTCTTTACAGATTTTTGGTACATCCCAACCGGGCAAATAAGAGTGGATGCGATCCATGAATGCTGTGTCATTCCGCATCTCAATCGGCAATGGCCCAAGCAGATGGCCAATACGTTGCTGATGAGTAACATCCACGTTGAAATTGCCAACCATCACAATACTGCCGTCAGCACGAATACTCTCTTTCCCACGGCTGAATTCCCCGGACTCCATGTAGCCTTTCATAATGCTCACCCCATCTTTTTTATCGAAAGACACCCCTGCAATCTCATCAAAACAGACCACGTCATACTGGCAAACCAGACCGCGTTGTCCCGTAGAATTATTTACGAACATTTGCGCCACAGTTGCTTTGCCACCAGAAACCAGATGCGCATAAGGCGACACTTGCTGGAAAATATGGCTTTTCCCGGTACCTCTTGGCCCAAGTTCCACTTGGTTGTAGTTGCGCTCAACGAAAGGAACCATCCGTAACAAGAAAGCGTTTTTTTGCCTGTCAGTCAGCTCAAGCGGCTCAATACCAACAGAACGGAGTAAAAAATTCTTCCACTCTTCGCTTGAAAAGTGAGCGCGTGCCTCCCCCAGTTTTTGCAACATATCCCGGCTGGAAGAGTGCTGAATTTCTCGCAAAGACAGAACCCCAAAAGGGCGCCCGTGCTTTTCCAGGGCAATAGCAGCGTCATAAATCAAATTGATTTCTCCGTAGAAACCCCCAGTCAGCATTCGTTCATGTTCTTTTACCATCTCAGGGTTGATACGAACGTCGTGAAGGCCCAGGCCGGGCAAGGTCGCCGTATACGAATCAGTCCTTGCATCCAGGCGTGCCGTGATCAGGTCTATGATTTTGACTTCTCCCTGTTCCCTAGCCCTTGACTTAAAAAGCTCCTCGTCACCAGCGTTCACCGTTTGCGACTTGAGTTGCTTTTGCACAATTTCCAGGCCTTCATTGATCATTTCTTGCTCAACGCTTGCACAGTAGCGTCCAAGGAGGAACTCAACCACATAAGTTGGCACCGGAAACTGACGACTGAAGTCACGCACCAGATCCTTGCGCACCAGATACCCACTCAGCACCTTTTCTGCCTTCTCATCCAAGCTGTCCAGACGCGTCACCATTCATCATCTCCTATTGTTGTGGAAGATTGCGCGGCAACCTTCCCGTCTTCCTGTAGCAGAACAAGGGTCGCACTTTTTCCTTTTAGGTCTGGATTCTCAATAACCAAGGAAGGCTCAGAGTTTTCATTCAATGAAGGAGTTTTTCTGGCTAGTGAGCTGTCCGGGTCTGCCGGGCGGGCACGTATATCCAGCTTCATCCCAGGAGAGCCATCTTTAATTTCGGCAAAACACCGCAATCCACGCCACTTAACCGCAATAAACCTGGGAACTCTGGAGTGCTTGCCCTCCGACCCGAAAGTCACGCTAAGTTCAAGAACCAGACATTCTTGCAAGCTCAGACCTCCGTGCGTGTACACTTCTCCTTCTTTAAAACAACTGACCCCATCTGCCAGAACATAGTGATAGTTCGGGTTCCAAAACCATGGATAGAGGCGTTGCCCCGGATCTGATGCTCCTTCTTTTAAACAAGCACAACGCGTCCATTTGGTTTCTGTCAAAACCTTTGGCAATTCGCTTTTTGGCAACCCTTCTGGCAACAAAAGCCAACCATGGTCGGTCACAATTCTGACCTTAGTCCACCCAGCGTCTAGCAATCCTGACACCCGTTTGCTGATCCCATTCAGAATGCCGTCAATCCGTTTGGCAAGTTCCAACCCAAGCTTATGCCCTTCCTGGTCAATGAGCCCTACTTCGCACCACGCATTTCTTTCACCATCTTCACGCTCATTTTTCTCCTTCAGGCGTAGCCAACCTTCTTCCGCCAACAGTTTCTTGAAGCTGTCAGTCCGCAGTGGCTTTCCAGTTCCTGCAATGCAGGGGTTAAAGTCCGCATTCTGACTCTCACCGTTAAGTTTTCCGGAAAACGGTGAAACTGCCGCTTTACCGGTAGCAGTAACACTTGGCAGCGCGACCCATTTTGGCTCCTCAACGACCGACAGCTTTTGCTCCTCAAGCAGCGCCGCAAGACGCTTACCAGCATCAAAACGAAGACCATCCACAAATAGCACACATTCTCCATCTTCATAAGTGTTCCCGTTCTTTCCGTACGGTTCTGCTTCTGAACTTCCATTTGGATAAGCATTCCCTTTTGCCATTTTTTGCAAATATCGGGCAGAATCCTCCAGCCACGGCAAATAAATGGCGCGCAGCACAGAACTGACAACCAAACGATCGCCCTCTTCGACCTCCGCCAAAACTCGAACAACTGCATCATCAGCCCGCCATCCCTGACCACAGTACCTTCCCATCAAGTCATCAAAGGTTCCGGTGGCAAGGTGCTTCCTGGTGTTCTCGGCAAGTACCGACAGATGTTCAAGTGCTTTGGCCAGCGGAGCCCGTTGAAGTTTTGCCCAAGGTAAGTTACGCCGATCTTGGTGCCTCTTTTCCAAATTCAGTAACTTTTCCCGCACCTTCGCATCTGAAGCAAGTTTAGGCAGAGCTTCGCGTAAACTATTTTCCTCCCTCTCATTCCATTGAGGCCACCCCCCGTGCGTATCAGCATTGGAAAGAAGATCTTCCTCCGGCATGCTCACCCCAAGCATCTTTTCTGGCAGCTCTGGAAAGTTGCCTGGAGCCTCACAAAAACGTTCCCAAACACTACGCCATTCTTCTGTTTTATGACTTGCGAATTTTTCGACCCCCCCCAGCACTCCGTCAGCATCAGGATCATAATCAAAGCGCAATTTGCAAGTATCCACGAAGGCTCCAAAAATTTCTTCATCGCATTCTTCTTTGAATTTTTCTTCATCATTGAACCACTTCAGCATCATGCCTTGGCGGTCTGTCACCAACAAATCATTGCAAAAAGATCGATCCAGAGGCCTTTTTTTTAAGGTTTCGACATCCAGGTCAAGAAGTTTGCCGAGTGCCCGGAGTATTGCTTTCCTGGTCTCCTCGGCTCGAAAACCAGACAGCTTCAAACCAAGCGACTTGGTGCCTAGAAAAGTCGGAATGGTCCAATCTGCATTGCTTGATGGTGCCCAAAATATGCTGCTGTGCTGTAGACCAATGAGTGGTTCCAAATCTTCACAACGCTTACCCGCCACGTTCAAATCGGCGCGCTTTATACCAGGCAAATATAGAATCGGGGTTCTATCTTCCGGTAGCTCAACCTCCTTCACCTTGCCTGCGATCACACAGCGTAACCAAACCGCTGGACCACTTCTGCGCCCAAGGTCATACTCACCCAAAACCAGCAATTCCGGCAGTCGTTCCAGCAGCTTTGGCAACGCCCGAGTCCACTGAGACTTGGCATCAGTCCAAAAAATGCAACAAGGGGCAACTTCTACATCGCTGTTAAATTTCTCGGCGTTACCACGCACAGCCTGGCAGAGATGTTCGATTACTTTCATTCGGCACCCAAAAAGGGTGTTGCACCAGTAACTTCTAACGAGAAATTAAGCTTTGTTTTCCGTCGCTCACGGCAGGGCGAAAGCATCAATACCTCCTCGCCCGCATGAGACACGTCATTTTTCGGATTTTTCGTTGCGCGCCCGCTTTTTCTCATCCAAGCCCAAGTGGTAATCATTCAAACGTTTTGACTCGAAAGTTTTATACCAAGGGGCGGATGACGGGTCACGACCTCTGTCAGTTTTCCAATTGACGCTGGGCTTGGTACGCAACACACCAGCACCTTTTTCACGAACATCCGGCACTTTCATGAAAGGACGAATATTCAAACGGACACCATCTTTCACGTCCGGGTGCCAGCCTATCGCTTGCTGCTCAATGGGCTTCCAGCGTACGAAAATATCGTACGGGTTTTCGCCTTTCAAAATTTTTTCCAAAGATTTTTTCAACGCTTCGGCAGAGTCGTATTTTTCTTCTGCCCCATCCTTTTTATCTTTCTTGTGTTCGTTCTGAAGAGCCAGCCAATCAGCCAAATATCTGTGAACAAGCACCTCAAGCCGCTTGTAATCTAGTTGGTGGTAATTCACCAGTGCCGAAAACCCGTCGCTTAACCCATCCCAAATATGCCAAATAAAAGGTCGATTCCGAAACAATTTACAATGTTCTGCAAAAAACTTGTTCCGCAACCAAGCCTCCCCGTCTTTCACACCCATCTGCACCAGCGGTTCATTTTTTGTGCGTGAAGATTCGCTATTCCCGCAAGCTGCTTCAAGCAATCTCTGCAAACGTTCGGCGGCTGAGACTTCGCCACTCACTGCCGGAATACAAACAATGCCGTCGCCGTCTACGCAATCGCTCTCGTATAATTTTTTTGATTTTAAGACCCAGTCACGTGCCATTTCAGAAAGCGATGCTCCTAACTCGGCATCCTGCTCAGCAGGCCAGCGATAGCCCAGAAGCCTGGCAACAGCGACTTGTAACATCACTTTGCCCGAGTGATGCTTCGCTCGCGCTGGGTGACCATGAAAAATCCACTGGGTCGGGTCATCCGAATAAGGTTTGGGTAAACCATTCGGGTATTTTTCCATCGCCACGTTTTTCCATCGCTTCAAATCAAAAGGAACTTTAGCCAACGTCGCATTCGTCACCTTCAGTTGTTGGTCTAACTTCCGTACAGCTTTGTGATACTCCGATGCAGAACAAAAACACCAAATTGCTTCCAAATTCTCCGCAGAGTTTGGCAACACCACGGCACAATTATCATCAAACCTGTCTCCCGAATATGGTGCACAGGACAAAGTCCGCATTTGGCTCACGACAACCCCTTGCCTTCCCCACGCCTTCTTTCCACAAAGCCTGGCTCCACCAAAACGGAGAGCCGTATCCAATTCTTCGTCATGCCATAAAAGATGGTGCCTCCCCCCATAGTGCCCACTTCTTTCGCCTGCCTCCATACTGCCCTGAAAATAAAACCAATCCTGCTCGCGAGAAGGTAACTCCCAAAAAAAGCACTTGAAATGGCAGTTGTCACCAGTAGAAAATCCTTTTAATGCTTCGGCGTAAGCACTCAGTAGCTCGTGCTGCTGCTGTGCGTCAAACATGATGCGCACATCAGGATTTTGCAGTTGTTCCTCCTGACTGAGACGCTCTAATACTGCGTCTGGCAGCGCGTCGGCTTTTTCAGAAGCAGTTTTGGATACCTCCACATCCAAACCATAAAAAAGCCTTCGCGAGGAAACTTCGGCACTGGCTCCAAGAGGGCTATTATTTGTCTTTGAGACCGACAGCAAAATAACTTGAACCCGAAGAGGAACTGCCGCAAATGCATCAAGCCCCAAGATGGCCAATAGTCGCCATCTATGATTTCGTAGCAGTTTCTCCCGAAATTTCCGAAAAGTCGTCAGGGAAAGCGTTTTCTGAGGCAGTACCAAACTACACGTACCCCGGGGAACGCACATTTTCAAAATGCGTTCCAAAAATACCATCGCCAACTCGTTTTTCGCTTCTGGGTAGTTTTTCTCACAAAATCTCCGTAATTCGTCGCATTGCTTTTGCCAACCCAAAAAAGGCACATTCGTAACAATACAGTGATATTTTTTCGTCAATATTTCGGTTGCCTCTGCGACTCCCTGAGCAACGATCCCCATTTCACCGCGTTCTACGTTCCGCGTTTTTTCTTTGCCTAGCACCTCCTGCAAAAGCGGGCGTATTTCTCCCCAGTCTTGCCCAAACAGCAAATTGGTCTCGACGCTTGATGCGGGGTCAATGAGACTACCCAGAAGCCCGGCGTTCTGGAACAGTTCGTGCATTTCTCCTAATAAAATCTCTGAATTTCGCTCACCTTGTGCGAGAGAAAGCCACGCTTCTTTTTTTGCATTGATGGCACACCCCGAACAAGCAACATGAAACTGCAAAGGACGAACCCCGCCGCTGCCCGGATAGCACCAAGCGGCCATGTTGAGCGCAAAGGCTGCCAACTCCACACACCGCCTATCCAGCTCCAAGCCGTAGAGATTTTCTTCGAGCACCTTCTCAACTGCTGTGCGGGTGTCCATGCCTTCCATGGCCATGCGCATTGGAACCAGCATGTGCAAAGCCGCCACGAGAAAATGCCCGGAACCACAACAAGGGTCCAGAAGTCTGAATTCGTCCAAGCTCTTTGGCCAATCTTCAAAAGTGCCAGCAGCAGGCGACCATGCCCCCTTATCCGATTGCACAAATCTCAAATATTTCAGCGGCACCTGAGGTAAAGCCGCCTTTTTACGCAATGCCATCTCGTTTGTGCCGCCATTCCAGTCTGCATCACTCAGTCGCTGAGCTGCCCACCAGGCACCAACAGAGTTGTCAAGCAGAAAAGCTACCATATAAGGTTCAGAAAAAATCTGGGTTATCGCAGGGAGCTCACGTGCGCCGACCTTCACTTCAGAGTTATTGATTTCATCTTTTCTTTTGCTTTGCCAATACTGGTAAATCCAGCCCAAAGTGTCGGATGCCCTAAAGGTCTCCGCTGGCAAAGCACGTAACAGCTTTTCCAAATCCTGTTGATCTTCGGGAAACAGTTGAAGATCGAAAATCGGCGAATCTTGCCCGAAAATCTGCGGTAATAGAGAAGCGGAGAATTTTGCTGCAAGTCCCCAAACATCCAAGCCATTTTCTTTTTTTGCGAGATCCTCGCATTCTTCCAACGTGATGCGGATCTTGCTTGCCCCAGAACCATCCGAGCCGGGACTAAACAAAAATCCGTTCTCGCTCAAGGCGCGAACAAAAAACATCCGATTCCAATGTGCGTAAGCCACTTCTTCGGCCAGCAGAACGGTTTCTTGTTCGCCAGTCGAAAAGTGCTTGTCCCCCAATAGCCGGCCATGAGCACGTAATTTGCGGCGCAATTTTTGTTCGCCCTCTCCCAGACTATTGGGATAAATTTTGCAAGCGACGCCTAAATAATCCAATGCTTTATTTGCGGCATTTTCAGCCCTCTCACGAACATCTTTCAAGACAGACTTGAGTTCATTTCTCAGTGGCTTGGGAAGAGAATTCATGGCATTTCACCTACAAACATAGTGACAATTCTTTACTCTCCCACACATGTCCACAGTGAGGACTACCCATACCCTGTAGACATACCCCCACCACCAAAATCAAGCTGACTCTTCAGAGTGTTGCTCTTCAAGGCTCTCTGTGGAGCTGCCAAAGCTCTTTGTTCACGACATGCAAGCATCTACAATCTTTTTTTTCCACTTCCATTCGCACCATGGCTCTACAGGGAGGTGGGTGTGCAAATCTTTTCCAAACTTATTACATGGGAAAAGACTTGACTTAGGGGATAAGCTAAGGAGACAGAGATAGTAAATGGGCTTTCTGACCTTGTCTTCAGCGTGCCAGTAAAGGTACGTGTCACGATACTTATACTTCAGGTATTTCAGATAATAATTGTAGTTCTCACGGCTTTTGGAGTCAGCTTTCGCGCCCATCTCGGGAAGTTTTTTTGTGGTCAGATCCTTGATTTCCACACATACGTCATAGTTCTTATCATCTCCCTCAAACTCAGTAGTAAGACCTACTTTTTTCATTGGTGCATTATTACTTTTATCAAAAGCAAAAACTCGTTTTGCACCCCTAGAATCAAAGTAGAAACCGTCTTTTTCAATTTTCATTTGCCTGCATTTTCCATCGACCGACGTATCTCACGATCAATCAGGCTTCTAAAAGCATCATCAATGCATTTAACTTCAAGGTGATCGAAATGAGCCGTATGACTCGCTCGAATATTATCTTTATTTTCGTCCCACCAGAGACTGTGGAATCTCACTTTGTCCCGCTTTTCACGCTGTAGGTCAAATTCTTTCATAATCACGTATTCATGCGTGGCGATAAAAATTTGTACCCCCATACGCTGCAGTTCAAGCAGGACTTTGACAACAGACCTCATCATGATTGGGTTAAAACTCGCTTCCGGCTCATCCCAAAAAAGCACAGAATTCTCTCCCAATTCTCCGTTTTGTACCAAAAGCCACAAAAGAGCAATCTTTTTATATCCCTCTGCCACAAGCATAAACTCAAGAGCCATGCGTACCCTGCAAAAAAAACTGTTCCCCTTTTACAACAGCCTTTCCAAGCAAAATACTCTTGAGTTCGTCTAAAATTACCCTTCGTTTCCCCTTTGGAGCTCTCCGCAAAGGAGGGAGAAAAGCCTTCTGAATAAGGTCTGCGTAGATATCCTCAAAATGGATATGCCGATGGGCGGCTAACGATACAAATCCTGGAGCGTGAGACAAAAATTCTTTCGCAGGAATATATGTAGCACTCACAGTGCCGTTTTCCTCCCGCCAACGCGAGCAGGAACCCGACAGCTTTGCTCCCCCAAGGTTTTTGCTGGCAGTAGAAAGAGTAAGACGAATCGTAATGCTATTCTCCCCTTCCAATGCTCTGGTAACCGTAAGGCTTCCCGTCTTGCGAGCCTCTGTACGCTTTACCAAGCGACCAATCCTATCTTCAAAGGGGCGGAAAACTCCAAGGATCTTTTGGGCAAAGGTCTTCCCCTCACCAACAAAAGAACATGCCGCGTAGGCGGCCTTCATCAAGTTGGTTTTCCCCGTACTGTTTTCTCCAACAAAGATATTGACCCCTTTCGAAAACTTGATTGCAAGATCAGAAAAAGCTGTAAAGTTTTGAAATTTAATTTTCTCAAGCACGCTCAGCTTCTTGACTTGCCCGTATATATAACCACCGGGCCTTTTTCCAAGGCCAATTTCAGCTTTGATTTCACATCCTCAGCCCAGACATCAATTTCGTTTTCGCTTCTGAACGTACAAGGCGACAAGCTGACAAACTGGGAACGCGGCTCGTTGTACTTGGCAACTTCCTCCATCACCTTGGAAAAGCGGGTAGGAATCGCGTCTAGCTTGTCAGAAAACGAGCGTAGCGGATAATTATTGAGCGTTTTTAGCACCTCTTCTGCCCCCTCCAACGAAACTCGCGGGGTCTCAGAGACACCCAGTTGAAACTTCAAAAGAATTTGTTCGCGCTCTGCCTGCGGAACGCGAACCCATCCTGCATCCGCATCCAGATCTTTGCGGCCAGTCTGCAATCCACCTTCATAATCAGCGACAAACTGATTTAGCTTCTCGCGAAGCTTTTGCGCTAATTCTCTCTCCAAACCAGACACAGGGTCAGGCTCCTCCAGCAACTGACGATGTTGGAGGATAAGCTCACCTTTTTGCAAAAAGCCTTCCCAACCCGTAACCGCTGTCGATCCATCTCCTTTGATATGACCAGTAGGCTTGACGTGCCCTAACAATTTTTCCAGTCTTTGCCACTGCGGTAGCCGCTTTTCTATAGATGCAGCCGATCGTTTCCAGCACTCGATGAGTTTCTCTAATTCCGGCTGATGACCGCGTATCAACAAGAGCCGCTCATTTCCAGGTTGTGAGTAAATATCCTCTAAAAGCGAGGGGCTTGGAATTTCCGGTTTTGGAGGGTCTCCGCCTGCTCGTTGAGCCAACTGGCGCATTTTTTCCAAAAAGTTATCGGTAGCAGCGAGCTCTTTGCCCGGCTCAACATCAAGCAAATCAACGGTCTGAAATAAACCACGAATTGCAATGCGGTCCTGGACACTTACAACAACGCGCTCACTTTTGAATGTTGTTTTAGGCAAAACCTTCCGATCAAGCCCCTGCACGACCACCACCTTGCCGACCTCATTACGCGCAGATATCCTTTCGCCACACAGAAGAACCGTTAAGCCAGCATCAATTGCATCGCGCGGCCACCCAAAAGGAGGCAATTCGAAATGACTGCGAATTTCAGCTCCTCTCTTGCCCTGAGCTGAGCCATCAGCGATAAATTTTAAGAGTGCTTGGCACAGCCGGTGCTCGGACACCTTCCCCTCGTATCCAACAATTGTCAGAGCATCCGGGCTTCCCTTGCGTGCCCGTTCATGCACTTTGCTCCAAGCGTCATGGTCAGCAATTGAAAATTCCGGATAGAGTCGCTTCAGTGCTGCTTCAATGGCGCTACTTAATTTTGTGCGCAGACTGTCATTCTGTAGCTCGCCGCCGCCGGATTGAAAACCCCGTGCTTTGTCGAAAAGTTCGTCCAATACTTCATCAACCACATTATCAGCGTTCCGTTTTTTTGTCTCCATAGCCATCCTTGCTTCTTTTTCTTCAGCACAAAGAACTCTTTGCCCAAACTCTTGCAAAGTGGTGCCAGCTGCATGCGAGTCCATCATGGCTTGGCGCAGACGATCCCGTGAATGTTTGGGTTTTGGCAAATAAATAAACACTTCAGCCGAGTTGGAACCAGCTTGTCGCGCTCTGTCGAGAGCTTCTCTTTCGCTTCCTCCACTCAAACCGTCGATAAGCAAAACACAAACTTCTTTTCTGTTTTTTTTGCTGCCCTCGTCAGCGCCTGTGAACATATATTGAACGTTACGGGGAACTTTCGCTTTCCCCTGATTAAAGCGCAGACTGGACACCAAGCTTTTGAATTTGGCAACGACGCACTCATTTCGCTTAGCGTCAACTTGTCCGGGCGTACTGCTCAAGGCGGAGCGTGCTCCTTCGAACCGTCTTTCCCATTCAGAATATTTCACGGTTTTAATGCGATATACCTCGCCAAACCTAGTATCCCCAACCATCATTAGCAATTCGCAATCCTTCAAAAGCTCGGGCAAGCGACTCCGTAAACTCCCAGAACCTTGCGCCAGATCTTCAACCAGTAAATCTGCCAAAGTGTCAACCGTGGCATGGATGTTCAACTCCTCATTAACAGCCATTTGATTGATCAAAAACACTAGGCCGCAGGCGCGTGCAACCAGCTTTTCGTCCTCGCCAGCTTCGTACCCAGCCATGGTTTTGTCATAGACCTCCCGAGGCAGAACTTTGGACTGTAGCAGACGCTCGGCAGCCTCAAAATACAAGCAATCTGCCGGCGGAACGCACCCCAGTGGACGATCAGCATTTTCGCAAACCAGTCGATGCACCATGCTGAGCTGGTTACGTAGTTGGCTGTCTGTGCCGCTTTTATCAAGCGCTCGCCAAGCTTCCTGCCAAAAGCGGCGACGCACTGGCAAAATTGGATAATCCTGAACAAAAACCTCTTCATCCTCCTGCCGGTGGGCAATAGCCGTACCTCTCAAGTGCCGGGTAATTTCACCCAAATTACTATCCATGATGCGCTGAATGGATTCTTTCGCCTTCAGCTGCTTTGCCAAAACAACCTGACGCACCACCGTATCAACATCGTTATCGGACAACGTAACACGCACTAAAAACCGCCCCTCCAATTTTTTCAAATTACTGGTACCGCTAATAGCAGTCTGCCCGGTTCCAACGAACAGGAGCCTTCCCTTAGTTTTCGAACAACATACTTCCACCATTTCCTGCACATCAGCAGAACGGTCGCTGTCTTCACCGATGTGCTGTTGCAATTCGTCCAAAACCACCAAAGTCAGCGGCAGCCCATCATCCTGATTTGCACCCAGAGTCAACGCCCGCTTCATCTCTTCCAGCATATCCCCACTGGAAATCTTTTCTTTTAATTCGAATTGCGCACACAAAATCCTGGCACACTCACCAGTCTCTGCGAACGTTCCCGGTCTGGCCTCCACTAAAGCCTGGTGTAGAACCCCTGACACGCGAAATTCCTCCAACTCCCTTTGCCAATTGCGACCACTCCTTTCAACCTTCTGCCGAATCGTGTCCCACAAGCCCTCTTTTTTAAGCCATAGCGCAAAACATGCGGCCGCATACTGAGTAGGCAAACCGACTGAAGCAAAAACAATTTGCAATACGGCCATCTGAATATTCCCACGTTCACTACTGGCCGGAACGCCCGAAACCGCCAGAGGAGGACAATTGAAACGTTCGCTAAGGACATCTAACTCCTTGAATTTCTGGCTCACGCTGTCAGGAATTTGCGCAAGACCGCGGGGCCGTGCACCGTCCTCAAACGCTTTGTTCTCCCATAAAGAACTGAGCATTTTCACAAAATGAGACTTACCTGAACCGTAAAAACCACTGACCCAAACTGCCGACTGTTTGGGCTTATCAACGTATTTAAGATAGTTCTCCAGAATATGCACCATGCCCTTTTCGTATTCACCTTTACATACGAAAGACTCCAACTCACAGCGCAGTACCTCGGGTTCCCTCGCACCAAGGCGCACCACACCCTGGTTAACCAATTTCTGTTTCGTGGGGTCTTGAGCGTAAATTTCCCGATTTTTCATCACGTCTCCATTACAGGTTCCAAACTACTAGTCTGCATAGATAGGCGTGGCAAGGTAATTCCAGCCACCGTTTCCATCCAACAAGCGATACTGATTTTTCTCATGGCTGCCCGGGAAAAAGACCACGAGCCTGCCCTCAACCAATGGTGCAAGTCTGTCAACAACTTCTTTCACCCTAAGGAGACCGAAAAGCGAACCAAGACCTGACAGTGCAACGACCGAACTTTTTCCCAGGCATTTCTTGTCCAGAAAAACGCCAAAGCGCTCTTCCAGATAGTCTCGGTAGCGAAACAGCACGTTACGTAGCTCAGTTGGCCTCTGGTAATAGGTTTCTGAATACTGCTCGGAAGACAGCCACTCCGCAAAAGTGTTTTCAAGTTCAAAAAGGAGCCAGCCATGCCCACTCCCCCGTGTCGCAATCTCAAACTCTCCGATGTGAGCCAGAAGGCGCCGCTCATCCTTAGGCTCATAAATGCAAAATATAACACGCCTTTCAGGAGCCAAATCCTGTCGCCATGCCAGAGAGATGTGTTGTTTGTACGCCTCGCAAAGACGGCTCATCTTGCTCACCTTAGCCACTGCCTTTCCTCGGGACTGACCAAAAGTGGGAAAAGAACTTCAATGACGTTCCCGACACGCTTGAATACGATCCAGCCTTTTTGTGACGCAGTTACGGCAAGCTTTAACGCCTCATCGACAGGACAGTCGAGTAACTTCATGAAATTTGTTGCGAACAGCATTTCGCCCCGCGCTCCCTGCAAGTAGCCGAGCAACAAGGCATAAGAGACATTGGCCGCAGCCGCGGGCGCGTACGAACGTACTTTTCGGGTTTCACCTGACAGATAGCCTGCCTTGATCCAAGTGGAAAAAATCCTTGAACCCATCGCGACCAAAGTAGTTTTACTGAACCGTCCTGGATACAACTGGCAAATAACAGTCTCCAAGGCACGCCGGCTCGCAATCTCTCCAACTTGCAGTCGCTCAATGAACGGCGTGACCTCGCCCAAGAAAGGATCCCGAGCAGATGCGCACTGCATTGCCAGAAGCGCACGGGCAGGAGCAGCAGGAACACGCTTCCAAAAATACCTCAAGGCGCGAAACAGCACAAAAGAAGGGGATAACGCATAGAACCGCACAAGATTCTGGAAAGTATGTGTTCGTGACGCATACGAATGCTTCCCCAAACAATTCTCATCGACTATGGCGTGGCGATAATCCTGCCTCTTTGCCCCAACATCCTCAACAATCGATAACAAATTGGTCAAATTGTCGAGCATGAACGTGCACCGCAGCATAGTCGCGGGAGAACAGACGAAGCCAAAACGGGACAGGATATTCTTGTCTGTCTCAGCCACCCGGAATAGCGGCCTACTTTTTTTGCGATAAAGCTGAACTGTTGAGCTCACGGCATGCTCAGGAACTTGACCCAAAGCGGAAACAAACAAGCTAACTTGGGCAAGTGCCGTCAGTATTTTCTAAGTTCACGCCAAAATTCAGTTTTTTGATTGGTTTTTGCACACCGGAACACCACGTCGCACACCAACAAATAGTCATTTGCCAAATAATTTCCCTCTGAAGTGAACCGCTCTGCCAAGCGGTGCGCCAGAATAACACCTAACATCTGGCTACGCAAAAAAACGCCGAGGTCATGGGCTCGTACTTAAATCGCAGATCGGGACTTGCATTTTGTCACGCTAGCCTGATGTGCTAGCATCAAACGCAATGCGGGTAACCGGAACGCATCAAATCCGCAAAGCAGATTAAGTCTGGAATTAAGGAAGCACCATTACTGACACCCAAGAGGTCGAACCTTTTATGACACACTCCAAACAACTTGACATCACACCAATTGGCAGATTTAAGCGGACATCGAGAGTTTTAGCTCATCTTTCTATTCTTTTTCTCGTTACCGTTTTTGCCTGTGGGACATCTGTATTTGCACAAGACACCATACAAGAAACATGTTCAAACACCAAGGTTTCCTTACCAATCTTCATTCCATTGGAAGGGATTCGGACTGCAATGGAAGAGGCAGTTCCGCATACAAACAGGGGCAGGAAAAATCAACACTTCCCTGTAATAGCCAATGGTTGGGTTAGTTGGGATATTAAACACTCAAAAATCCAGTTGAGTGAGGATAACGGGCAGCTTCTTGCAGCCACAAAATTAAGTGGTGTTTTGAGAGCCTTTTCTGATGGCATTATAAATTTCAGCGCTCACGCAGATGTAAGTGCACGAGCGAAACTACGGGTTAATCCTAAATTTCAAGAAACTTGGAGTGTAAACCCCAATATAAGTGGCAATGTTACTATTCATGATGCGATAATCCCTATTGGTCCCATTAGAATTAGTGTCAGAAGCAGGCTACAACCGGTGGTAAACCGGCTTTTTAACCAACAAAAGGAGGGGCTTAATAGATACATTGAAGAGGCTTCAAATGAGCATGCACTGAAAATTTGGTCTGCTCTAAATATCGTAGAAAAAATTTCACAAGATCCGCCGATTTGGCTTACAGTGACTCCCCGGGCATTTGCTGCTATACAGCCACGAATAGACAGCATCGGGATTTATCTCCATTTTTTGGCAGAGGCTGAAACAGACTTGAAAATAGGGACGACACCTAAGAGAAGCATATCCAGTGTCCAACTACCAACTACATTGATAATTCTGGATGCACCAGAAAATGGATCCTTGGATTTAGCAATGCCTATAATTATTAATTTTGAAACCTTCAATTCGCTCATTGAAGACAGACTTAATAACGAACCAGTAGAAATAGAGAAACCCTTTGGCACTATCAAGCTTAGTAAAGTTGTGCTTGCACCTTCAGATCGTGGCAGCTTCACCATGAAAACTGTAGTCTCATTAGAACCGGTAGGGTGGCTTAAACGCTTATGGTATTGGATTACTGGAAAAGAAGTAGGGACACAACACATAGTACTTTCTGGAAAGCCAGCTTTGTCTTCCAGCGGCAAACAGGTCACTTTCAAAAACGTAATTCTTTCAGACGACAGCAGCCAACTAATTCTGAAGCTCGCAATGATCTACGGAGGGTTGACTGGAAAATTAGTTGAAGATTTGATTCAAGACAATGTCAGCGTAAGCCTTGACAGCAGTATTACTAAAGCTGAAAGAAATATGCAAGTAAAAATTGATCACTATGCCGAGAAATTACTGGAAGAGAAAGATATTAAAATGACTGCGAAGATTCTGCCTGAAACTCGCCTTGCTTCAATTGATACTAATGGGCACGGCTTCCTTATTAAGGCATGTGCCGCTACAACGTTAGCGATTGAAGAGATCAGCTTCGACGATTTCTAACGCAATAATTTTATTGGTTATCCAGGCTCTCATAACACCTGTTCTTGGTCGCTCTAATAAATACACACCCTACTCGCAAGTTCCTTCATGCACACCAAACTCTGACAAGATTTTTGCCAGTTGAGAAAGCGAAAAACTTGAAGACACGAGTTTTTGGAAGGTTGTACTGACTCCCAATTCTTAGTGTTTACGCTCTGTCTAGAGTTGATTTTCACTTCCTGAAGCTGAAAACATCCTGCATTAACACGCTATCACCAACAAAGTCAGGCGTGCGGACCGCTTGCCCGTGGTCGTCTGACCCGCTTCCGTACCCAAGTTCTACCGTAGTCATTAGCTTACCTCCCTCGATATTTTCCCCTTGATTTCCTGCAGTGTGAGCCGTTGCTCTTTCAGTTCGTGAATCTGCTGTATGCGCTGTGCCATGTCAGGCGCGTAGAGCTGGTATCCAGCTTTGGTGATTTCAGCGACTTCGAGTAATCCTTCCTTGGTCCAGTGGCGGATTGTGGAATTTCTCTCACCGACCTGTTTGGCGAGCTCGCCGATTTTCAGGTATCCCCTTTCATCACCGGTAAAAACACTTTCTCCCAAAGCAGCCTTGAGGTAGATATCGAGCGAACGGTCTACCGCTTTACCGATAATCTCCAAGTAGTCGTCTTTCGATCCGCCATGCTGTGCTTTTTCCAGCGAATCTATATAGGCCAGCCGGTCACGCTTGCGGATAATCGCTGCCGGATAGCCTGTCATTAAAAGGATCATATTCATCAGCAGCCGGGCAGTTCGGCCGTTACCATCTGTGAATGGATGAATGCTTACCAGCCGGTAATGCGCCTCTGCCGCTAAATCAACCGGATGAAAACCTCTGCTGTTTCCGAGCCAGTGGACGAACTCTGCCATCAAATTAGGCACTCTCAGCGGATGTGGCAGTACGACGCTTGAGCCGGAGATCCGGACTGCTTTGTTTCGGTAACGACCTGCGTTAGCGTCATCAACAGCTTTCAGAATAATGCCGTGGATATGCAAAATATCTCTCTCCGTCAGGATGCCGGGTCTACGCCTCACCAGTTCCTTTACCCAGTCCAACGCGTGGGCATGATTGGTCGCCTCTAGATGTTCGATGAGCGATTTACCACCCACCGTCAGCCCCTTCTCCACCACAAGAGCTGTTTCACGGCGAGTCAACGTGTTCCCTTCGATGGCGTTGCTGGTATAGGTTAGCTCCACACGGAACCAGTCATCCAGATTACGAACAAGTGCATCCGGTAACGGGCGAAAGCTGTCAAGCCTGCTTTTTTTCTCTGTGAGCGCATCGTGCTTCATTCCATAAACCATAAACCATAACGTTATGCTTTACAAGTAAGCGTAAAATCGATGAATTACCACGGCTGACATCGAGTTTTTTTCGTATTGAGTGAGTAGAGGCCATAATCACTCTAAATTATGGGGTGAATAGAATGTGGATGCACGAACACAACGACTGGCCAAACTTCACTTTTGATCCCAGTCTCTTGGTTTCGAAACTGGCAGGTGTGCGCCATCGCCAAGGGCGCCTGCTAGGCAGAATGGAAGGCTTGGGTTTTGCACTAAAGCGTGAGGCAAGCTTGGCCACACTCACCGATGATGTTATCAAGTCATCGGCTATTGAAGGCGTGAAACTGGATGCTGGGGAAGTTCGCTCCTCTATCGCCCGACGCCTGGGAATTGACATTGCTGGTTCTGTGCCCGCCAGTCGCAATGTTGAAGGCATTGTTGAAATGATGCAGAACGCCACGCAGCAGTTTGATCAGAAGCTAACAAACGAGCGCCTGTCTAACTGGCACGCCGCCCTCTTCCAAACGGGACGAAGTGGCATGCACCGAGTGACTGCCGGTGGATGGCGCACTATGGATGCTGGGACGATGCAGGTTGTCTCCGGACCTGTCGGACGTGAAAAAGTCCATTTTGAAGCCCCGCCTGCGGACAGGGTCAAAACGGAAATGGCTGCCTTCCTCTTGTGGTTTAAGGGCAACGACGGCATCGATCCAGTCATCAGGGCTGGTCTGGCACATTCTTTGGTTTTTGTGACCATCCACCCATTTGAAGACGGCAATGGCCGGATCACAAGGGCAATTACCGATATGGCTCTGGCACGTGCTGACGGTACGCCTAGCCGCTTCTACAGCCTTTCCAGGCAAATTGAGTCAGAGCGCAAAGATTATTACGAGCAGTTGGAACGCCAGCAGCGCAGCACACCGGATGTAACAGCCTGGCTTGAATGGTTCCTGGATTGTCTTGGACGGGCAATAGGGAGTGCCGAGGATAGCTTGCACACTGTTTTGTTTAAGGCGAAGCTGTGGGGAAGCATCAATCAGCGAGCTGTCAACGAACGCCAACGCCTAATCATCAATCGCATGCTTGAGGATGAGTTTAAAGGCTATATGAATACTTCCAAATACGCCAAGCTGGCCAAGTGCTCAACAAATACTGCGCTGCGAGATATTCTGGAATTGAAGGCTCGTGGCGTCTTTCTTCAAAATCCCGGTGGTGGACGGAGCACAAGCTACCGTCTGCAGGAGAAGATTTCAGAATAAGCCGTCGTCCCGGCCCCAAAGCTTCAAACCTGCACACTCCAGCCAAGATAGCCGGGGAGACTCCTCCAAACTTCAGCACTCGGTGAACGTCTCCGGGAGGCTTTTTGAACGACCGAGAAATCCTTAGTCGTTTCCTCTTCCTGTAGTTCTCCCTCCAAATAAATATTTCTTAGGTGAAGACCCATACTATCAACCGAGGTGGCAAACAGCTCTGCCATTAGCTTTTGGGTCAGCCAAACAGTCTCATTCTCATGGCGAACTTCTATGCCTCCTTCTCCGGCCTGCTGGGTGAAAATCAGAAATTCGGCTGTACTGTTGCGAATGGTGAGGCTTTGAGGTTTCTTCCTGTTCATGCTGCCACGTCGTGCTTGCTGGTTATTTTACTCAAGTGCTCCTTGACTCTGGGTTCAGGAACACCTGAAAAGCTGGCAGATCGTTCAACCCAGAAATGTCCTTTTTCGTACCAAACTCCAGAACCTGGGGGCGCAGATTTCCGGACGGTGCCTGCCCGGCATCAAAACCTCAAGTCTGTGTACCCGAGCCAGGGTAGACCGCTCTCTCCATGGACACTACACGCGGCATAACTTTACCTGGTGCCACGCTGGTAATCGCTGGCTGAGTCTTGTGGGGCTGGTAGGGAAACAGGCTTTCCGTTATTTAACAGTTCCTGACAGCAGGCAGCCCGGTAGGTACGTGTTTGAAAGCTGCCGGCAGGAATGCGGCACCCATTGCGAAACAGGTCTTAGAACAATTTTCCTTGCACCATCTGTATCTGCCTCTCAATGTCCTCATAGACCTTTTGCATATTGGCCTGTCCCGAAGGTTCGGATCTGGGCAGTGACCGCCCTCCTTCTGCCAAAAGCACCTTATTCCACTTGGCATCTGCCGGTATCCCCTCGTATTCAGCCACATACAGCAGCGTATTGCACTTGATTGTCTCCTCGCCAGCATGCCTGGTTCCTCCTTTTTCCCCGGCCTCAATGACGATCACGGCCTTGCTCAAGCCAATAACCACAAGGTTTCGATCCCTTGCCCGGTAAACCTTCCAGCCAGCACCGGGATTGAATTGGCTGACCACCAAGACCCTTTCCCAGTCCCATACCGGCTTTAACACCTGCTTGATACGAAAGTGGTTAATACCTTCTGGAAGCACGAGTATCGTTGAGCCGCCAGCCTGGAGGGCGTGGTAATGCGCTTCAAAATCGACTCCGGCAGCATTGCCGGATATCACTGTAAATCCGGGGTTTTTTGCAACCTGCCCGGCGCAGTCACGTGCTGCATTAATCCCACCTTGGCTTGGTCTTCTTGTTCCGCTGAAGCCGATACCCGTCAATTTCAATAAGTCGACATTTCCCTGAAGGTACAGCGTACCGGGTGCTTTATTCTTCAAAATAGCAATCAAACGTTCCGGGTAAATACCGTCACCTTGATCTACCTGCCTAACATCCATTCCCATTACGTTGCCACTCTATCTTCACTCATGAACCATACCAAGATTGCTGGTTGTCATCATTACTCAGCGATTTCACCATGCTCAGACCGCATACCTGATATGCCCCAGCCTCTTGGAGCTTCATGGCGACATACTGCATTGTCGTCCCGGACTGATACAAATCGTCAATAAGAATGATCCGCTTGCCCGAGATATCAACTCCATTAAACCTTAGTTGGGCTTTATCCAAGACTCCCCATTTCTCATCAAGTTTGACATTTTTAAGAGACCCCTTCTCTCCCCAGAAGCGAAAATCGGCAGTTATGTCTCCCTTTCCAAGTCTTCTACTCACAATCTTTGCAACTCTGGATGGCAAACTGAACCTCTTGCCCGGGGTCAGTGGTACTGCACAAATTTGATCGACATCTTTGTCATTAAACAAATCCTTTATCGCGCCCACGCAACGTTCTGCGAGCTCAGAGGTTGCTGCTGAGTTAGAACGCCACTTGGCTTGGTATTCAAGCTCACCAATTTTCGTTCTCATGCCTCCGCTGAAGTTAGGGCTAAGCGCAACAGATGTGTACAGGCAGTCGCGTAGAAACACACGGCTACCTTGGCGCTTTACCCATGCAGCGATTTCATCAAATTCTGCCTCATAGCGAATTCTTCTCCAATATGCTTCTTTACGGCAACGAGCAAAAACGTTTGGAAAGAGATCAACCGGACAAATCCTATTGAAGCCGTCACCAAATGGGACATAAATTCTTCCAAAATACCTCTCATCTGGCGTTCTCTCCAGCCGCCATGTGTAAGGCATTTTAAAACAAACACGATCCAGTTCTCTCCCTCTCATCCGCTCAACGGATTCTCTCGTGATTGGCTCCATTCGGGTACCACTCGGGAACCTCTTACTTCCTTGTCTCAGATCCGGGGCGGATTGAATATTGCTTCTTCCGGAATAATCTGTCCAGGCTGCTCCCGGCTCCGGCGTACAAGTCGCTTCAAAATATGCTCGTTGCCGCTTTTGTTCGCTTGGCTGCCCAATGAAGTTTTTCCTGGCAGTCTCCACATCCTTCAATAACCCTCCGCCGTCCTGTCCCGAATCCGAACCAATTGAGACATTCATTCTTCCGGAATAATTTGTCCAGGCTGCTCCCGGCTCCGGCGTACAAGTCGCTTCAAAATATGCTCGTTGCCGCTTTTGTTCGCTTGGCTGCCTAGTGAAGCTTTCCCCAGTAGTCCACCACACATCCTTCGATAACTCCTTGCGATTCTGTCCCAAACCTGAATCAATTGAAGCGTCCATTCTTTCGGGATAACCCGGCTTGGCCTCTCCCTTCGGCTCCGGTGCGTGAATCGTTTCAGGGTGTGCTCGTTGTGGCTTTTGGTCGTTTGGCTGCCTAGTGAGGTTTTCCCCAGTAGACTTCGCATCCTTCAATAACCCCTTACCGTCCTTTCCCGAACCTAAATCAACTGAAGCGTCCACTCTTCCAGGACACTCCGCCTTTGCCTCTCTCTTCGGCTCCGGCGTGTGAGTCGTTTCATGATGTGCTCGTTGCTGCTTTTTACTTCTTGGCTGCTCAACGATGTATTCCCAAACAGACCTCGCACACTTCAAAAACCACTTGATACCTCGTTCCAAAACCGAATCAATTGAGGCATTCATTCTTCCGAAATAACCCGGCTTGACCATTCCCTTCAGCCCCGGTGTGTGAGTTGTTTCAGGATGTGCTGGTTGCGGCTTCTTGTCGCTTAGCTGCCCAATGGTGTGTTCCCCAGTAGGCTCCGCATCCTCCAATGGCTCCTTGTCGTCTCGTTCCGGAACCAAATCAGGAAGCGGTTCTTTTTGATCCGTCTCTGCGGCCATTGCAAACGGCGCTTCAATTTCCTCAAAGACCTTTTGCATGTTGACCTGTCCCGAAGGTTTGGATCTGGGCAGTGGTCTCCCTCCTTTTGCCAACAATGCTTCACTCCCCTTGGCATCTGCTGGCATATCCTCATATTCAGCCACATACAGTGGCGTATTGCGCTTGATTGCCTCCATGCCAGCATGCCCGGTTCCTCCTTTTTCCCCGACCCCAATGACGATCACGGACTTGCTCAAGCCAACAATCACTTGATCGTAAATCTTTGCGTGAATGGATTTTCGGCTGGTATCAGGCTTAAATTGGCTGATCACCAAGACTCTTTCCCAGTCCCATACGGGTTTTAATTTCTGCTTGATACGGAAGTGTCTAATGCCCTCTGGAAGCACGAGTATCGTTGAACCACGTGCCGAGAAGGCGCGGTAATGCGCCTCAAATTCAACTCCACAAGCGTTGCCGGAAATCACTGTAAATCCGGGTTTTTTCGCAACCTGTCCAACGCAGTCCCGAACCGCGTCAAAGCCTTTCTGGCTCGGTCTTCTTGTTCCACAAAAACCGATGCCATCTAATTCCAACAAGCCGGTGTTTCCCTGAAGATACAGCGTTTCGGGCGCATCCTCTCCCAACACAGAGATCAAGCGTCTCGGATACTTGCCGTCACTTTGGTTCACCCGCCAAACTTTCTCCCCCATTACGTTGTCACTCTATCTTTGCTCGCAAACCATCTCAGCTTTACCGCTTATCTGTATCTCACACAGCCTTCACATAGTCAATCCGGGTACTTGGTATGCGCTAGCAGCGTGGAATTGGCTCGGTAGTCAGCAACGACAATGGCGGCCAGCTTATAAAACTTCAGCGCTTGGTGAGCGTCCCGGGGAGGTCTTTTTGAACTACCGAGGAATCCTCGGTAGTTGCCTGTTCTCGTGGTTCTCCCTTCGCATGGATGTCTCTTGGCTAAAAGTAGAGGGTCGATATTTTCGGTCGTGGCGTTAAGTGGCTCTGCCATCAGCTTTTGGGTCAGCCAGGTAGGCTCAATTCACTTTCGAGGGTTTCGGTTTCTTTCTGAACGGTCTTGATGCCGTTTCCGGCTTCTTCAAGCGCATCGTCATGGGGGGGGATGCTCAGCCTGGAATTGCTTTCTTTCGGCTCCTCAAAGCGGGTCGGGTCTAGCGAACCGCTCCGCCCAGAAGTGCCTTCAAGCGCACCAAAAAATTTCGGCGAAAAACTTTCACTGTTACTTCATTGCCGAATTTACCTTTGCGAGCGGCGGACTCTACTCTTATGGTAAACATCGCTTGTCTCAGTCCGGCGGAAAGCGGCAAATCAACGGACACACGCTCGCTATTATTAATGGGGAGAAACATTAGAGGAGAAATGTCCGTTGGCGTGCTACGCACCAAACTCCACGTCACCCCCCCATCGCAGGGAAACTCTTCTGCTTCAACAATATACAGCTGAATCGTGGCTGTGGTGGGGCGAGCACCAATATACAGTTCAATCATGGCTCTGGTGGTGCCGTCACCAATCTCCGTTTCTGGTGACGAAAAATAAATTGTTGGGGGTGATGCCAATTCTTGCATTTTAACGGTGAGCTGATCACGGAGACCGCCTGAACTGTCTTCCAGACTGAGCATAAAATCGCTGTTGCTAACGCCAGTACTGCGTTCAAATTGCACCAGAACCTCCGTCGTCCCGGCAGTCAGGGTAGAAGCGTCTTCATCATCGCCGTTCACGACAAAGAAGACAGTCGTCATTAAGGCGGGCGGTGATCTGTGCTTCCATTCCAAGTCATCTGGCCGTACTCCCTGCTGTACCTCGACAGTCATCTCCAACGTGCTTTCTTCTGGCAACATGCAAACGGTAAACCGGTTAGTTTCGCTAACATCGCTTCCCAAAAGCTTGCCAATCAGTGAGGCGGAAAATATGAGGCCGCGAATTTTCGGAAGAGTGTTCTGATCTCCAAAATCCCAAGTCTGCGTACTCCAGCCAGAATAGCTTTCTTCTCCCTGACAGGTCTCTCCTGGCGTACTCGCACAGCTAAGCTGCTCAAGGCTAAGTACCGTGCTTCTTGTCGTCTTCCCACCATCTCGCCCCACCAGCTGACTTATTGTGCTGCCAAGCACCGGCATCACCGGGAGCGCATAGCTATCCTCAATGACACCTCCTTTAACATTAGAGCCTGCCAAGGCTCCCACATTACTTGCTCCCCTGACAGTGCTCGCTGCGTAGCTCTGCTGGATGCTGCCATCATTCCTCCCAACCAATCCTCCAACGGTCGTGCTGGCAGAAACTGAGCTGATCGCATAACTGTCCCGAATCGTACTTTGGTTGTGTCCAACCAAACCACCAAAATGGCTACCACGTGTGGTGGAAACTCCGACCACTCCACCCGCAAAGCTTTGGGAAATTTCTCCTCCACTACGTTGTCCGCCGACCAGCCCGCCTACTCTGGTCGTTCCCTGAACTTCGGCCACTACCTGGCTGCGAAGAATGGAAGCTTTGTTAAGGCCAACCAGACCGCCCACATTCACTTCTCCGTTGACCACAATGTCGAGGTTCAGTGAAAAAACATCTTCCAGGCTCCCCGATAACTGGTGACCGACGGCTCCACCCACAGAACGCCTTCCCCTTACTTCCATAGCGCCCAAATAGGCACGACGGATATTGCCGGAATTCTTATGGCCGACCAGCCCTCCCACATCATTTCCTCTGGCAACAACGCGGGCATTCACCGTGACATTCTGAATATCCCCTATGCCGTGGTAACCGGCGATTCCACCTAAATTTGATCCTCCTGAAACGTTCGTTGGCCGCAGAACCAGGACATTCTCTATGTTCCCGGAGTGGTTATAGCCAACAACGCCTCCTATATACGTGGAACTGGCGGCTCTGCCAATCACCCTGCCTGAAATATCGACACCTTCAATGTTCCCTGCGTACTTGTAACCAGTCACACCACCAACAAGGTTCCTCCCATCTATGTGAATGTCCGGGGACAGAAATCCGGCGATGCTGCCCCCGAAAGCAGCACCTGCCGCTGCCCCGACCGCATCTTGCCCGGTGACACTCAGACCCGGAAAATTGATGCGCTGCAAACGCGATTGAGTCGACACGATGGAAAACAAGCCGACAAAGTCTTCTGCGGGGCGGGCTATTTTCAGGTTCCTGATCTCAAAGCCCGCGCCATCGAATGATCCGGCAAATGCCAGCTCCGAAATTTTCAGGGTGGAGCCTTCACGGAACTGCACCATTCCGCCATTGGTTTCAATCAGCGCAGACAGCGTGGTGCTCCCGCCAACCGGTTTAAACCCCAAGCCTATGCTATTGGGGTTGTCTTCCACGTTATTCATCAATCTGCTGTTTTCAGCATCAATATCGCTTGCCAGCCGATAATGCGCATTGCGATCGGAATCCATGTCCTGTAATTGGCAAAGCTTGGTGAGCTGGTACGGATCTCCGGCGATTCCTGTGCCCTCTGCTGTTTTCAGATCCTCACCCCCTCCCTCACAACTGAAGCGGCTGTAGACCGGACGTTGCGAGTCATCAAAGTCTTGTGCCACACCGGTTCCTCCAAAGTAGTCGTTCCCGTACATCAGCGCACCCCTCACCCTTCCATCCTGGTACATTTGACTAAACCTGGAAAAGCTCCCGGCACAACCAGGTACAAGTTCGCCGTGCGTGTATACCCCCACCACCTGCGCCGTTTTGTCTGGAAATCCGGGTGAACCTGAGGCGCCACCATATGGGTTAAAGCCATTAAAGGAAACATCAAAATGGCTACACTCAGGTCCCGTGCATGACCCGAAAGAACCCCTACTAAAAAACGAAAGCCCCTCGGCGTTAAACGTCGCGAGTCGCTGATCATTGCCACCCTCATGGTGGACAACATAACCTTTGAAGTTGTCACGGCTACTGGAATCCCACCCCAGAAACCCGACCACCGCGTTTTCTGTCGTCATACTTCCTGCCAGTTCCAACTCTCCCTCAATACGTAACAGCCCCCAATCACCCCGAATGTTTCCAGCAACGAAACGCGAGCCCTTTCCTATGACATAAGCGCTGGTGGTATTGCACTGGTCAGCCAAAAATTCAAATTCAGTTGCCAGGTACGGTCTCGTTGTTTCCATTGCAGGATCCATAAACCCTAACCCTGGCGGTGGCTCAACGCAGTGCCAGGCGGTGAGAAAATACAAGGCACCATCCTCTGTCTCGTTGTTCAGCAAGCTGCCCGAGCATTCAGCCCGGCGTCCACCACCCGCAGTCGTATACATGCGCGCAACGCCTTTGGAAGCCATCTGGACGCTGGTGGATTCTGTGCTGGGACTGCTGGTGCATATCTCGCGTCCACCGGTAGTACACCCTCCCTCTTGCCGCGCCTGAAGCTGACGGAAATCCAGCCCTGCAACGTCACCCTGTCTGTCCCTGAACGTGTGGCTGACCCACGGGATGGAAAATGGAAGACTCTCAAGCTTTGACTCGTCCTCTGCGGGAAGCCAGTACTCCACGACCACGGTATCACCGGGCATTGAATGTGACCAAAATGCATCGCCGTCCCCCGACCCGCGCCCAACATATTCCCGGGCGCGCCCCGGGCTGCTGTCTGACAGGCTATAGACCTTGACCGCAGCCTCACTGCGTGGGTTGAAATTCTCAAAACGCACTTGCAAAGACAAGGCAGCTGGTGAATGAATCTGCACCTGCCAAACCCGAAACCCGCCTTCTTCTTTGACCATTGCCCAATTTGACACCGGCAGTTGCACCGGCCTGCCAATCCCGACGTACATCTGTACCGGATCACCCGTCATTTTGACAATTTCTTCCCACTCTTCAGGGCTCAGCTGTGGCAAATCCAGCCGCGTTGCCTGATTCGGGTAGACCGCAAGGGCGGCGTCTCGCGCGTGCGCAATCACAGGAGCCGGCTCGACATTCAGCAATCTCGGCTCCATGGTATTTTTGCCCTGCGCAAACCCATTGCCGGCAGCCAGGAACAAGGCGAATGGAAGCGTCAGAAAAGCGCTTGTGACTCTAATTTTTCTCTCTCCGAATGAAGCCGGTACAAAGTGTCATCCTACAGCCACTGCACCTTTTGCTCCGGTGTAGGCCTTGAGCGACACCAGATTGTCATCCCTGCACCGACAGGATCACAAGCGACAGAATAACCTGTTCTTTTCTGATTGCCCACAATCGGTCAGAATCACCGCGCAACAAAGCCTTTTTTGAAGGTCAGAGAACAACCATGAATGCCACAGACCCAACACCCCGGGATTCCCCACCTCCAGCGTATCTGACTGGCAACAAGAAGCGTGTGGCGGTTGCCATGTCCGGTGGCGTAGATTCGGCAACCAGTGCTTTGCTTTTGAAACGGGAAGGACATGAGGTCTTCGGAATTTTCATGAAAAACTGGGAAGAGGAAGACAGCGAAAATTATTGCCACGCCGCCGAAGATCTGCAACAGGCAGAGCAAGTCTGTGACCAGCTAAGCCTTCCTTTGCGCGTTGTGAATTTTTCAGCCGAATACTGGGACGAAGTATTCCAGTCTTTCGTAGCTGCAATTCAATCCGGACTGAGTCCAAACCCTGACATTCGCTGCAATGAAACCGTCAAGTTCCATCATTGTCTGAAACATGCCCGGCACTTGGGCGCGGATCGGCTCGCCACAGGTCACTACGCCGGCATCATGCAGCATCGGGACAGATTCAAACTGCACAAAGGGGCAGACGACAACAAGGATCAAAGCTACTTTCTTTGTCGCCTGACGCAGGAAGCGCTGAAGCGCTGCTGCTTTCCTCTGGCGCAGTGGAAAAAACCCCAGGTTCGGCAGCTGGCAGCTGAACACGGTCTGGAAAACGCACAACGCAAAGACAGCTACGGAATATGCTTTATCGGTGAACGGGGGTTCGCAGACTTTCTCAAGCAATACATACCATGCCAGGAAGGTGACATCGTCGACACCGGCGGCCAGGTCTTGGGACAACACAGCGGCGTTTGCTTTTACACCATAGGACAGCGTAAGGGTCTGGGGGTCGGCGGCAGCAGGGAACACGAAAACATGCCTTGGTACGTGGCGGACAAAAAACTGGATCGCAACGAGCTGGTGGTGGTTCAGGGGCGCGACCACCCTGCCCTCTACCACGACACCTTGGTCGCCGACGACATGCACTGGATAGACGCTCCCCCGGAAAAGCATGCTCGGCTTTGTGCCAAGGTTCGCCACCGTCAGGATGATCAGCCCTGTCAGATACACCCACGCGGTGCAGGGCAATGGGAGGTACGCTTTACGGTTGCACAACGCGCTCTGGCTCCCGGCCAACACGTGGTTCTGTACGAGGGGCAGGAGTGCCTGGGAGGAGGCGTTATCCGTAGCAGTGGAAGTACTTATAATGACCGGGCGAAATAGCCGGAACCATTCGGCGAACCTCGTTATTCTTTGACGACTACAAGGGGAAGCTCATGAATCAATCAAAAAGCGACATGAACACGACTGTAAAAAACAGCTTCGGGGCACGAACCATCATTGATGGCAGCGGGGGGAATAGTGGGAATAACCGCCCACTCACAATTTTCAACCCTGATGCCGTTCCAGGAGCGCAAACCCTGCCCTATTGCCTGAAAGTCCTCGTCGAAAATCTGCTGCGTCACGAGGATGGAAACGTGGTGAAAGCCGAGGACATCACGAAGCTCGTCCAAAAAACAAAAAACGGCAAGACGGCGGAAATTGCTTTTTATCCTGCACGCGTACTGATGCAGGATTTCACGGGAGTGCCCGTTTTGGTGGATTTGGCGGCAATGCGCGAAGCTGCACCGAACTTCGGGCTGAGCCCGGCTGACATCAACCCGATGAAGCCGGCAGAACTCGTGATTGACCATTCACTGCGGGTAGACAAATTTGCCAGTGCCGACGCGCACGATCTGAATACCAAGCTGGAATTCAATCGCAACCGTGAGCGCTACCGCTTTCTGAAGTGGGGGAAAGAAGCATTCGCGAACCTGCAAGTCGTTCCCCCTGGCTCCGGGATTGTCCATCAGCTCAACCTGGAATTGCTTGCCAAGGTGGTTACCACAAGTGAGGAAGATGGAGAGACAATTGCTTTCCCGGACACTTTGGTCGGAACGGATTCTCACACGACGATGATCAACGGCATCGGTGTGCTCGGCTGGGGAGTCGGCGGGATTGAAGCCGAAGCCGTCATGCTCGGTCAATCTCTCAGCATGCCTGTCCCGATTGTCGTCGGGGTTCGCCTGGAAGGAAGCTTGCTTGAAGGAACGACGGCGACTGACTTGGTTCTGCGTATCGTGGAGTTGCTGCGTGAATACAACGTGGTCGGGAAATTTGTGGAATTTCACGGGTCAGCCTTGGATCATTTGTCTCTCGGTGACCGGGCGACCATCTCGAATATGGCACCGGAGTACGGGGCAACTTGCGGCTTTTTCCCGATAGACGAGCAATGCCTCCAATATCTACATTTGACAGGGAGAGACAAAAAACAAGTTCAACTCGTTGAAACATATTCAAAAGCTTCAGGATTATGGCGAGACGACGATCGCCAGATTCATTACGACGAGGAGCTGTATTTGGATCTCGCATCCGTGCGCCCGAGCCTCGCCGGACCGTATCGGCCACAGGATCGAATCTCGCTGGAGGCGGTGGCGGACAGTTTCGCCGAAAGTCTGGCGGCAATCAAAAAATCACCGGACAACAGGCCAAATGTGGATCAAGCTTCCATGAGCGACGGCATGGTCGCCATTGCCGCGATCACATCGTGCACAAACACTTCCAACCCCTCCGTCATGCTGGCAGCCGGGCTGGTCGCTCAAAAGGCCGTGGCACTCGGTCTTGAAGTCAAGCCATGGGTAAAAACTTCTTTGGCTCCCGGCTCCCGCGCAGTCAGCGACTATCTCGCTGAAGCCGGGCTTGCCGAACCTTTGCAGCAGCTTGGGTTCCACACGGTCGGCTATGGTTGCACCACCTGCATTGGGAACTCTGGGCCACTGCTGCCGGAAATCTCACAGGCCATCAAAGAAAAAGACCTGGTAGCGGCGTCCGTGCTGTCCGGAAACCGGAACTTTGAAGGCAGGATACACCCCGAGGTCAGACTGAATTACCTCGCCTCACCACCGCTGGTCGTGGTTTATGCCATCGCAGGCAATATGTCCGTTGACGTTTCCGCTGATCCCATTGCCTGGAGTCGGGACGGGAATCCGGTCTATTTACGCGATCTCTGGCCGGAAAGCAAAGACGTTTTGGCGTTGGAGAGACGCGTGCTGACCTTGGAGCGGTTCAAAGAGTCCTATAAGGGGGTCTTTAACGGCGAAGAAAATTGGGCGAAACTGGAAGGAGGAAGCCAGCAATTGTTTGACTGGCAACCCTCTTCGTACATCGTGCACCCTCCCTATCTGGAAGGAGTCGGAAAAGTGCCTGCATCATTGAAAACCATCAAGGCGGCACGGACACTCTTGTACCTGGGGGATTCGGTCACCACCGACCATGTGTCTCCGGCTGGAGCCATTGCCGAGGACAGCCCTGCAGGTCGCTACTTGAAAGAAAAAGGGGTCAGTCCGGGCGACTTCAATTCCTACGGCTCACGGCGCGGCAACCACGAAGTGATGATGCGCGGTACCTTTGCCAATATCCGCTTACGCAACAGGCTGGTTCCTGGCGTGGAAGGCGGGTTCAGCAAACACTTCCCAAGTGGGGAGGTGTTGCCGGTCTACGATGTTGCCATGCGTTACAAGGCGGATAATATTCCAGCCATTGTGCTGGCTGGCAAAGAGTATGGCACTGGCTCATCGCGTGACTGGGCGGCAAAGGGACCCATGTTGCTTGGCGTGCGCGCAGTCATCGCAGAAAGTTATGAACGCATTCATCGCTCAAACCTGATTGGCATGGGCATCCTTCCCCTGCAATTCCAGGATCAGGAAACCGCCGAAACCCTGGGTCTGGATGGCAGCGAACTTTATGACATACCGAAAATTGCGCCAGGACAGAAAAGCGTAGAGCTTAAGGTCACCACCACCGCCCAGGCGGGCGAAAAAACCTTTGTGGCAAAGATTCGTCTGGATACGGCGCGCGAAGAAGCCTATTTTCAGCACGGCGGCATTCTTCCCTACGTGATGCGGCAACTCGGAGCCAAGCATGGTGCCGTGCGCGCTGGCTGAGTCGCAACCGCAATTGTTTCGGGTCGGCACCGGGAGATCAAAAGTCGCTGACACAGGACGGTCGGCATAACAGGTGATCTGCCGCGCTTTTGCCACGGTCGGAACATATTGGCTCGCACCTGAGATGAAAGTGGCTCGGCAGTCTTTGGCGGAGATTTTCACGGGTCGGGATGCACAACAACAGGAGAAGCGAGAATCATGAGCGAAAAATTCAGAACCGAATCCGACAGCATGGGGGAAATACAGGTTCCGATTGGTGCCTTGTATGCCGCGCAAACGCAAAGAGCTGTCGACAACTTTCACATCAGCGGCAAAAGAATGCCGCGCGCTTTCATTCACGCCTTGAGCCTGATAAAAGCGTGCTGCGCGTTGGCAAATAAAAAACTGGGCTTGCTGGATGCGCCAGTCGCAGACGCGATCGTGCACGCTGCCAGAGAAGTGTCGGACGGGAAATACGATGTCCATTTCCCCATAGACGTTTTCCAAACCGGTTCGGGAACCAGTTCGAACATGAACGCCAACGAGGTCATTGCCACGCTTGCTTCGCGCACGAGTGGTCTTGCCATACACCCGAATGACCACGTCAACGCCGGCCAAAGTTCCAACGACGTGATTCCGACCGCTATCCATGTCAGTGCAGCGCTGGAATTATCGGGAAAGCTGCTTCCTGCCTTGCGTGCCTTGATCGCACAACTGGACGAGAAAAGCGTGGAATTCTCGGGCTTTGCAAAAACCGGTCGCACCCACTTGATGGACGCCATGCCGGTCACCTTCGGGCAGGAGCTGGGCGCCTGGAGCACACAAATCAAAAACGCTGTTCAACGCCTTCTTGCCACTTCCGGGCGGCTCAATGAGCTTGCGCAAGGCGGAACCGCGGTCGGCTCAGGAATCAACGCGCATCCGGATTTTCCGGCAATTTTTTGCGCCGAAATTAGCCGCGAAACAAATATTCCCTTCCAGCCCAAACCCAATAAATTTGAAGCACTCAGCTGTCAGGATGCTGCAGTTGAGACCAGCGGCCAATTGCGGGTTCTCGCGGTGAGCCTGATGAAAATTTCCAATGATCTGCGCTGGATGAACTCCGGGCCACTTGCCGGGCTGGGTGAAATCTCTCTGGTCGCTTTACAGCCTGGCAGCAGCATTATGCCGGGTAAGGTCAATCCGGTGATTCCCGAAGCGGTCAGCATGGTTTGCGCCCAAGTCATTGGCAACGATCTCTGCATCACCATCGCCGGTCAGTCAGGGAACTTTCAACTGAACGTCATGCTGCCGGTTATCGCTCTGAACCTTTTGGAAACCATCAATCTTCTCAGCAACGCCTGCACCGCATTAAACGAAAAAGTATTTGTCGGCTTCACTGTGAACCAGGAAAAAGCCGCCGAACCGCTGGCAAAGAACCCAATTCTGGTCACTGCCCTCAACTCGGTTATTGGTTATGAAAAGGGTGCGGCCATCGCAAAAAAAGCCTACCGTGAGGGACGCCCCATTCTTGACGTGGCAGAGGAAAATACCGACATCCCACGCGCCCGGCTGGAAGAGTTGCTTGACCCGCTTAAACTCACCGGCAGCAGGTAAAAAATGGGTCAGGGGGAGTTAGGAGAAGGTGCTTGGGTTAGCGTAAAGCGAGCGTGGGCGCAGCCCAGGAACGGGTGGACAAGGGGTACTTGGCGGAAGGACTGGGAACCCAGACCAGAAACGTAAAATCCTGCTCCCGGGAAGTGACGCTGCTTTTTATGGGAAGCTGCTTCATCTCTGACAGCCAAGCGCGCCAACGTTTCGCCTGAAGGCGTTTCCAGGTGGAATGCTTCACCTGACTCGACCGGCTTTGAGGAGCCAAACAATTCAAGCCAAGCATTCCTCGCCACGACGATACGCCCGAAGAAGCCGGAATCGGCATCAAGGTCGTTCAGAAAGAAACCGAAACCCTTGAGTGAGTTTGGAGGCTCCCTCGCTGACCCAAAAGCCGATGGCAAAGCCACTTGACGCGTTTGTGCGCGTGTCCTTCTTGACGCCTCGACCAAAAATACCGGCCTTTTAATTCAGCCAAGAGACATTCATGCGAAGGGAGAACTGCGAGAGGAGGCAAAACCGAGAATCCCCCTTTTAATGGTGAGACGCTCACGCTCACTGAGCGCAGTGGCAAGGAGCACCTTCAAAGCGGGGGGGGACTTAGTGACACGCACGGCGTAAAAGCGCTTTTGTCTCCTGGGCATCTTCCCGTGATACCGCTTCCCACAGGGCTTCAAGATTTTTCTGCAAATTTACCCAATCCTCTGCTCCTTCCTGTGAGCGCATGACGCGTTTGTGCCGCGTGTCCTTCTTGACGCCTCGACCGAAAATACCGGCCTTTTAATTTAGCCAAGAGACATTCATGCGAAGGGAGAACCGCGAGAGGAGGCAAAACCGAGAATTCCCCGGTAGTTCACAAAGAATCCCCCTTTTTAATGGTGAGACGCTCAACGCTCACTGAGCGCTGTGGCAAGGAGCACCTTCAAAGCGGGGGCTTAGTGACACGCACGGCGTAAAAGCGCTTTTGTCTCCTGGGCATCTTCCCGCGATACCGCTTCCCACAGGGCTTCAAGATTTTTCTGCAAATTTTCCCAATCCTCTGCTCCTTCCTGTGAGCGCATGACGCGTTTGTGCCGCGTGTCCTTCTTGACGCCTCGACCGAAAATACCGGCCTTTTAATTTAGCCAAGAGACATTCATGCGAAGGGAGAACCGCGAGAGGAGGCAAAACCGAGGATTCCCCTTTTAGTGGTGAGACGCTTACCAGCTCACTGAGCGCTGTGGCAAGGAGCACCTTCAAAGCGGGGGCTTAGTGACACGCACGGCGTAAAAGCGTTTTTGTCTCCTGGGCATCTTCCCGCGATACCGCTTCCCACAGGGCTTCAAGATTTTTCTGCAAATTTTCCCAATCCTCTGCTCCTTCCTGTGAGCGCATGACGCGTTTGTGCCGCGTGTCCTTCTTGACGCCTCGACCGAAAATACCGGCCTTTTAATTCAGCCAAGAGACATTCATGCGAAGGGAGAACCGCGAGAGGAGGCAAAACCGAGGATTCCCCGGCAGTTCACAAAGAATCCCCCTTTTTAATGGTGAGACGCTCAACGCTCACTGAGCGCTGTGGCAAGGAGCACCGTTCAAAGCGGGGGCTTAGTGACACGCACGGCGTAAAAGCGTTTTTGTCTCCTGGGCATCTTCCCGCAATACCGCTTCCCACAGGGCTTCAAGATTTTTCTGCAAATTTTCCCAATCCTCTGCTCCTTCCTGTGAGCGCATGACGCGTTTGTGCCGCGTGTCCTTCTTGACGCCTCGACCGAAAATACCGGCCTTTTAATTCAGCCAAGAGACATTCATGCGAAGGGAGAACCGCGAGAGGAGGCAAAACCGAGGATTCCCCGGCAGTTCACAAAGAATCCCCCTTTTTAATGGTGAGACGCTCAACGCTCACTGAGCGCTGTGGCAAGGAGCACCGTTCAAAGCGGGGGCTTAGTGACACGCACGGCGTAAAAGCGTTTTTGTCTCCTGGGCATCTTCCCGCGATACCGCTTCCCACAGGGCTTCAAGATTTTTCTGCAAATTTTCCCAATCCTCTGCTCCTTCCTGTGAGCGCATGACGCGTTTGTGCCGCGTGTCTTTGATGTCCGACTCGATTAACAACTGCTCATTCATCTTCTCTCCAGGGCGCGCCCCGGTGTAACGAATTTCAATATCTCCGTCCGGATTGCCCGTATCTTTCACTGACAAGCCGTACAAATGCACCATTCTTTTTGCCATGCGGTTAATGCTGACCGGTTCCCCCATGTCCAGCACAAACACTTCACCACCTTCTGCCATTGCACCTGCCTGAATCACCAGCTCCACTGCCTCGGCAATGGTCATAAAGTAGCGTTTCATGTCAGGGTGGGTAATCGTCAGTGGCCCGCCAGCCGCTATTTGCCGCTTAAACAGTGGAAACACAGAACCGGAAGAACCCAGAACGTTGCCAAAACGTACCACGCAGGAACGTGGCCCCTGACCCGCTTGCGAACGCGCCCGAAGGATCAGTTCCGCGAGTCTTTTGCTGGCTCCCATCACGCTCTCTGGCTGCACTGCCTTGTCAGTAGAAATCAGCACCAGTGTTTTCGCGGCCGTGCGCGCCGCGCAATCAAACACTGCCAGAGTTCCGAAGACATTGTTGCGCACGCCCTCCGTGACATTGCTTTCCACCAGAGGAACGTGTTTGTGGGCAGCCGCGTGGTAAATCGTCTGGATAGCAAAATGGCGCATGGTGCTTTCCAGCAAACTGCGATTCAGCACTGAGCCCAGAACCGGCTGAAGCACACCGTTCTCGAGTTCGGGGAATTTTTCCCGCAATTCCAAATCAACCTGGTACAGGGCGTGTTCCGAGGCATCCAGAAAAACCAGGCATGACGGGCTGTTTGCCAGCACTTGGCGGCACAATTCCGCCCCTATCGTCCCTCCGGCACCCGTCACCATCACAGACTGACCCCGCACATTGGCTTCCAAAAGCTCGCTGATCGGCTCTATTTTTTCCCGCTCCAGCAAGTCTTCAATTTCTACCAACTGAAACTTGTCGGGATCCAGCATCCCCTGGGTAATGTCTGACATGCTCGGCAACATGCGCACGCGTACCGGATAGGGCTCGAACAAGGTCAGCACCCGTCTGCGTTCGGCGCGTGAGGCGAAGCGCACGGTAACAAACAGATCCTTTACGTTGAGGCGCTGGCACAGCTCTGCAAAATTGTGTAGGGAAAACAGCGGAATCCCATTGATGCGCCGCCCTTCCTTCTCCACAGATTCATCAAGAAAAAAAGACGGCGTAAAAGCCGTGCCATGACGCAAGGCACTTGCGAGCTGTACTGCGGATTCGTTCACCCCATAAATTGCCACCGCCTGCCCATAGCTTCCGACCAGCAGGTTGCGAATTGCCAGGCGACTCATCACGACCAGGAGAAAGCAGCACAGCAGATAAATCAAGACCACCGAGCGCGGCACATCCTGCACATCCGTCAGCAAGAGTGTCGTTCCCCATGCCAGCGCCGCCAGGGTTACCCCCTTGACTGATTGCCAGATCAAGTCTGAGCCCAGGTAACGGACAAATACCCGGTAAAAACCGCTGAACCAAAACGACAAGAGTGTGACCAGAACAGCCAGCAGCAGTGGGAAAGCCCATTTTTCCTGAACTCCAACCCACTCCCCAAAGCGCAGTGACAGAGCAAGCCAGAACGCCAGCGTCACCAAAAACGCGTCAAAGCCGAGCATCAACACTATTTTCGCGAACCCGGGTAGCTCAATGAGCCGTCGGGCGGATGTCAACCGGCGAGCGGACCCGGCCATGAGCTACGGGAATGTTTGTCGACTTTCAACACCAAGAAGACCAGGGGAGTAAAAGCCAGGATGGCCAGAGCAAATCCCCACTCCGGAAAGATGGCGGCCGCGAAAGCCAAAGGGGAAAACCAGACAGCATTGAGCAGCAACACGCCAAGCAGCACACGACGGTGCGCCCGGGCTCGCCCCTTCGCCTGACCGATGCCTGCTTCTTCGGATGCTTGCCAGTACATCGCCAGCCTTTGATAGGCATGACCCCGATGAGCCTGCGTGATTTTCTGCCGGTTTTTCAAGCGCAAAACAAGTGTGGTGGTGGCGTCGGCAAAAAAAACTCCGAAAAGAATCAGCCAGCACCAGACGTTCAATACACCGTGGGTGGAGGTTTCCATCGCCAACAAAGCCAAAATATAACCGAGAAAGCCGCTCCCTGTATCCCCCATGAACAGTTTGGCAGGGGGACAATTCCAAAACCAGAAGCCCAGCGCCGCAGCGAACAGGCCGGCAAAAATGAAGTGATGCAGGAG
The DNA here is from genome assembly GCA_965212025.1 of Candidatus Oxydemutatoraceae bacterium. Classification (GTDB taxonomy): domain Bacteria; phylum Pseudomonadota; class Gammaproteobacteria; order Poriferisulfidales; family Oxydemutatoraceae. The sequence goes on along the minus strand of OZ243039.1, from coordinate 1,611,300 downwards.
CGGTCCTCCGAGTAGCAGCGAAATGGTCAAGGCGGACAGAGACATCGTCATGGCCTGCAAAATGGCTATGCCGTCAATGCCATCCATGAAATTAAAAAAATTGATGCACCAGACAATCGCAAGGCCAGCCAGTATGCCGATGAGCCAACTGTCATTCACCACGACCGTCGCAAACGACAGAGAAGGAACAGCAAGCAGCAGTAGCACCGACAAGACCAACAGACAATGCAAAAAAAGCTTGGCAATCGGTTTGATGGAGTAGCAGTCATCGACAAAGCCCAGAGCCATGATCAATCCACCGCCTGCAAACAGGCACAGCAAAAATGGCTTGAATAAAGACCAGTCAGCCACATTCACGAGAAAGTAACTGAGTGTTGCCGTCATAAAAACCGCGATGAAAGCAATGCCACCTCCGCGGGGAGTCGGTTCAAAATGCGAGCTCCGGGCACCCGGACGATCCAGAATACGGTGCTTCAGCAACAGGCGGCGAGCTTGCCCGCTGAGGAACCAGGAAGCCCAAAGAGCCAGCAGCAGAATTAGTGTCTCAACCAGTGATCGACCGTTTCCTGGACCCCTTGGCGAACGTCAAAAGGAGGCGACCAATTCAAGGTCTGGCAAGTTTGCGAAATGTCCACTTGCAAGCTTCCGCACAGTCTCAGCATGAGACCTTTAGCGCCTAACAGCGTTCCAAGCACGCCTAACAGCCGCTCGGGGAGTGGAAACAGGCGTGCGCGTTTTTTCATGGCAGCCGCAACCATTCTGATCAGTTGTGGCGTAGACAAATCCTGCCCATCGGAAGCCATGAATGTTTTTCCTGCGGAATGATCTGAAAGCAGACAACAGCACACCAAGTCGCAAAGGTTCGCGAGACTGATCAAACTACGCTTATTACGAACTCCTGCCAGGGGAAGTGGCAAGCCTCGAGAAACAACTTTCATGAGTTGCAGGAAATTGCCTTTGACACCCGGTCCATAGACCAGCGGCGGGCGAATGACGATGCCTTCAAGGCCACCGGCTAACAAGCGGTTGCGCAGTGCCTCTTCTGCCTCATGTTTGGATGCTGCATAAGCGTCACTTGGCATGAGCGGGCTGTCCGCTCGCAGAGGTTCCACACTGCTGTCACCATGCACTTTCAAAGTGCTGAGATAGATAAAGCGCCTCACGTGCTCCCGTTCCATTGCCCGAAGCAGGCAATTCATGCCCGCCAGGTTGACGCTCCGGAAATACTCATGGTCGCTTCGCGCCTTTCGATCCAGGCGGTGAGCGGCGCCGGCCAAATGCACCACCGCACCTGCCCCTGTCAACGACTCACACCATTCGCTTTCACGACTGATATCCCGGCAGCGGTAGTAGCTGACGCCGTAGATCTTTTCTGCCGGCTCGCTACGCACCAATGCACGCACCACAAGGCCGTGCCCCACCAAATCCCGCAAAAGGACACTCCCTATAAACCCACTTGCCCCAGTTACCAAGACCGGGGCGTTCACGTCAAACACGTCAGCTACCGGGGATGCACCCTGAGAAAAAGGTCGTGAGAAAGGCCAGTGGGGAACCGGGAGAACCGTTCTGCGCCTCAGCTACCGGCGCATCCAAATAAAAAACATACCGAGACCACGACCGTCCTGGTCACGAAAAACGGCACCGGCATAAAAGCGCTTGCCGGGGTCAGCAAGACGGGAACATTGCCCGTAGGGCACGCAGATGCCAGAACTGAAGTTCCGTTACGGGAAAAGAAATCCCGGGGCAAGTCGTTGGAAAGATGCTTCTGCGCGCGTGGACAGAGCTAAGCCCAGTCAGACAGAACTTTTTGGAACCCAAAGTCCAGTGCCTTAAAACCGAAAGGCTGTTCCGGTGTTGCCACACAAGAGCAGCTTCTAAAAAGGAATATCGTCGTCTTCCATGTTTTCTGCCGGCGTCTGCTCCGGCTTTCCAGACGAAAACTGAGATGGAGGAGCGACATTACCATGCTGCTGTCGGGTGTCATGTCGCTCACCGTTTTCAGTTTGGCGAGGCGATTGATCTCCTTGACGCGTGTAATCAGACGAGCGGGGACCCAACATTTGCATTTCGCTGACGACAATTTCTGTTTGTTGTCTCTCTTCACCGGAATTGTCTTTCCACTTTCGTGACCTCAAACGCCCTTCCACATAAATTTGCGACCCTTTGCGCAAATATTCAGCAGAAATTTCAGCAAGCCGACCAAAAAACACCAAACGATGCCATTCTGTGCGCTCAAGCTTTTCACCCGTCGTTCGGTCTTTCCAGGCGTCATTCGTCGCCAGAGACACACCGCATATCGCCGAACCATTGGCGGGACCATAACGCAAGTCAGGATCCTGACCTAGATTCCCAATTAAGATAACCTTGTTAACTCCTTTTGACATAACTAATTATTCTCCATTAAAAGCCAGCACTCTTTGCCAAGAAAAAACACAGAAACGGCATCAAGTCACTCAAATGATTATACCCAAGCACCCTATGGATGTGGCGCATTGCCCCTCTTGCCACGAGAACGACTCACCTGGGGGTCACTCTCAGTTGCTGCGGCGTGGAGGAGGTGCCTTCACGCCTACCGCAAGCAGTAACCACAGGAAACACAGGACAAAACCAAACAAACTGGGGGCACCGTGCCCAACAGACGTTTGAATTAATCCTGCGGCAAGCCCACCAACAAAAATACCGGCAAACTGACAAGAGCCGAAAACACCCAGGCAGGTACCTCGATGCTCTGCTGGCGCCACCCGGGTGACCAGCGCTGGCAAGGTGGCTTCAAAAAAATTAAATGCCACGAAAAAGATCGACCCGAAGAACAGCAGCCACGGCCACTCGGGTGGCATCACAAAAAGTAGCAACTGTGCAAAAACCAAAAGAAGCGCATTGCTCAAAAAGACAAGCTTGAACCTGGATTTTTTCTCAGCAAACCCGAGTAAACAAAAGACCACCAGAAAAGAAAATATCAGAACGGGTATATAAAACTTCCAATGCTCGAACAACGGAAAATGAAGCTGGTCACGGAGCATAAATGGCAAGACCATAAAATTGGCCACCAAGGTGGCGTGCAACACAAAAATACCAACGTGAAACTTCATGAGTTGCGCATGGAAGAACCATCTTAAAATTCCAGCATCTGGAAGGGATTGCTTTTTCTGAAAACCGGTTCTACCGGGATTCGGCACCACAAAGCACACGAGAAAAAGTGCAATCCCGCCACCCAAAGCAACGGAGTAAAACACACCCCCCAAGCCAAAGTTGTGCAGTAACAACGGAGCCACCAAAAAGGCCAGAAAAAATGCGGCTCCGATTGACAGGCCAATTATCATGGAAACCTTGGAACGCTGTTCGGCCCGTACCAGGTCAGCCGCCAATGCCATGGTTGCAGCAGAAATAGCACCCACTCCCTGTAAGGCACGCCCCAGAACCACTTGGTAAATGGATTCAGACTCTGCGGCGATCACACTCCCCACAATAAAGATCAAAAGACCGGCGACGATCGCAGGCTTACGACCAATGCGGTCAGAAAGGATACCAAACGGTAATTGCATGACCGCCTGCGTCAACCCAACAACCCCCAGTGCCAGCCCCACAAGAACTGTGGTGGCACCCGGAAAATCTGAGGTAGCTACCGCCAACACTGACAAAGGCATGAATACACCCAACATCCGTGTGAAAAACACGCCGGCAAGAGCCGAAGCCGTGCGCCTCTCCAGACGATTCAGACCCAAACTATTCAACGCTGTACAAATATTTCAAAACAGATCCTATTGCCAGAAATCCAACAGTCGCCTCGTTGGACACAAAAAAATGCGTGGTAGATCCGGAAACGCCGAAACACGCTCCGGTTTTTCATTGTAACCGGGAAGCAGCACCCTCAAACACGGCAAACATTCTGCTCCTCATCCAGATGATGGCAGGATGAATACGCCCGTTTGCCTTCTGAAGTCGACTCGGCACTGCCAGCAGACGGAGGTTTATGCCGCCCGCAGTTACTGACCCTGCCCAAGAGGCGGCGACCAGGCAACACTACCGAAGCAGTACCTTTTGTCCATCCTGCAAATTTCGCACATCCCCAACCACGACACGCGCCGTTGAAGCCAGCCCGTGCTCAATGACGATGGTGTCAGCAAAGCGTGCGCCCAACCGTACCGGCACACGCTTCAAAGTGCCGTTATTTTCGACAAAAACTGCTGCCCCACCCTCGTATTGCACCGCCGAATCCGGCACGCTAAGAACCCGGATCATTTCTTTGCGAGACAGTTTTACTTGCACGATATCCCCTGCACTCAGCCCCTCCCCCGAACAGTAAATGCGTACTTCATGGGTCAAGGTTTCTGAATCCGGTACCGATTGCACCGAATGAACACGACCAGACAGGTTTCGCTCCTTCGCAGTAATGGGCACCTGCGAGTCCACCTGAACATAAGCCAAGTCCGTATTCGCGACATGAATGACCGCTGCCAGGCTGGAAACATCTACCAAAACCAAAACTGTCTGGCCACGGTTCACATAATCGCCCTCCTCCACAGCGATTGAGTTGATCACCCCACTGTAAGGAGCCTGCAAAAATGTTTTCTGCAGATTCTCGCGTGCCTGACGTAGTTGGGTTGCGGCCAGCAGATACTTTATGTCAGCCGCTTTCCGTGCGTTGAAATATTCTGCTGCTTCGGACTCAACCCTTGCCAATTCCCGTGTCGCCGCATCCAGTGAGGAACGTGATAACAGTGATTGCTTGTCCAGATTCTCCTGCCTTTCAACTTCAATGCCTTGCAAGGCGCGCCGTTTTTCCACCAACTCGAACAGGGTCGTATAACGTGCTTTTTCAATCTCTATCAGTTGCAGTTCGTTTTTGGCGATGGCCAAAGCGTTTGCAAAATCGTCCGAATGAACCTGCAAGAGAATTTCCTTCGCCTCAACGATCTCTCCAACTTCCCTTTCTCGATGACTGAGGACGCCGGAAACCTCAAAACCCAGACGACTTGTCTTGACCGGCTCCAGGCGACCGTAGAACAGTTTTTCAGCCGTCACACGCCGCTCCTGTACTGCAACGGTCGTCACCGCTTCCTGACCCACTACTTGCGCAATCGGTTCCGGCTCGGGCTCCGTCCATAACAGGAGCAGCACTGCCCCGACCGTGGCAAGAATGAGCAGCAAGCTGATGTTCCGTTGCAAGGGCTTTCCTAAAACGCCGGCAGGAAGGTCAAGCACACTGGACGCTGTAAATTTTCTCTGGTGCCGGGAACAGGCGACAAGCTGTCAATTGCCTCCCCCACACGCAACCGCTGTCAAGACCCAGCACATCCTTTCGTACCATAAGCCCCAAAGCGGACCAGTGCCCAAAAAGTACCCGCCAGCCAGCCTCTCTCCGGCTGTCCAGATCAAACCAGGGGAAAAAGCCGGCCGGCTGGGAACCAGGAGGTCCTTTCGCACGCTCGGCAAGACGACCGTCTTCATCACAGAAACGAATCCTGGTTAAAGCGTTGGCAATGAAGCTCAGGCGATCGAAACCACGCAAATCCTCCCGCCATTGGGACGCCCCCCGGCGAAACAGGCTGTCCAGAAACGCAACGTGATCCGACCCACGCAAACGGTTTTCAACTTCTCTTGCCAAGGCAATCGCATCACGAATCGACCACTGCGGCAACAGTCCGGCGTGCACCAACAAGAGCTTGCGTTGCGTGTCATGGTGTATCAGCGGGAGATGCCTCATCCACTCGCAGAGCTCACCGCACTTCCGGCTTTTCAACAGGCTGTCCAGCGAGCCATCTGCGGGTGGGCTGCCTTTTCCCGAACAAATCCGCAAAAATGAAAGGTCATGGTTGCCCAGAACACAGTCGGCGCTGTCGCCCAAATCACGAACCAAGAGAAGCGTCTCGTAAGAGTTGGGACCACGATTGACCAAATCACCTGTCAACCACAGACGATCAGCGTTCTTGTTGAAGTTGATGCGCTCCAGCAACGCCTCAAAGGCTCGCAGGCAACCCTGTAGGTCACCTACCGCATAAAGAGCCACTTTACGGTGCGCGCTTAGTGCAGAACGTTGGGAATGGCCAGCATGAACTCCTCGATTGGGGCTTCGAATTCTTCGCCATCTACCGCTTTCATTTTGTAGGAACCCCGCATGGTTCCAACTGGCGTATCAATCAAGGCTGCACTGGTATAACAGTAGGCTTCGCCGGGACGCAAAAAAGGCTGCTCCCCAACCACACCATCACCCTGGACTTCCTGTATCTTGTCGTTGGAATCGCAGATAATCCAGTGGCGGGACATGAGCTTGGAAGCAACCGTACCATCGTTTTTAATCGTGATTGTGTACGCGAAGGCATACCGCCCTTCCTCAAGGTCGGAATACTCTTCCAAAAACAAGGTTTGAACCTGAGTCGTAATAATGTAGCGCCCGTCAGCTATCTCTTGTTTCATCTTTTTTGGCCTCCATTTGGTTCAGTATAGCTTCCAAAGCCTCCAAGGTCAGCATGTTTGGCCTACTGGCAGGGTTCAGCCCAAGGCTTTCCAGCTCCTCCCCGTCCAGCATTCCGGCAAATATACTACGAATATTCTTGCGGGGATGCATAAAAGATTTGTTCACCAGTTTCTCCATGCGCTCAACAAACTGCGAGGGCATTGGTTCCCGCAAAGCACGTAATCGGACGAAGCTGGAGCAGACTTTTGGCTGTGGCTCGAAAGCCGCGGCTGGAACATCGAAGATCAGCTCCGCATCGCAGTACAACATGCATGTTGCCCCCAGACGCGACCAGTCGCGCTCTCCCGGACAGGAGCAAAGCCGCTGGGCAAATTCCTTTTGCAGGCAAAAGTGCATATCACTGAAGTGCTGAGACATTTTCAAATATAACAACAACAAAGGCGTGGAAATATTGTAGGGGAGATTCCCGACCAGTCGCATGCTTTCTGAACCCACCAGCGGCAAGTAATCGAAGGTCAGCGCGCTTGACTCGTACATGTGCAATTTCTTGCAACCCTCATAACGGGCGCGCAAACGGGCGACAAGATTCGCGTCCACTTCCACGGCATGGAGCACCACGCCCTCTCGCAGCAAAGCATCTGTCAGTGCCCCTCGACCAGACCCAATTTCTATCATCGCTTCATTCCGGCGCGGACTGATCACGCTAATCATATTCGCGATGACTTCAGGGTCGCGGAGAAAATGTTGACCCAGTCGTTTTTTTGCCTTCACTTACACCGAAAATTGGCAGGGCAAGTCGGGAGAGAGACACGAGCCGAAAATTCAGCAGCGTGTTTCAGGCTAGACGGGTCGGCACGCCCGCTACCCGCCAGATCCAGTGCCACCCCATGGTCAACAGAAGCGCGAAAAACCGGCAAGCCCAAAGTCAGGTTGATCACACGCTTGAAGCCCATGCTCTTGATGACCGGCAACGCCTGATCGTGATACATCGCGACTACGGCATCCGCGTTTTCCAAGCTCTGTTCCGTAAAAGCCGTGTCTGCCGATACAGGTCCAGTCACCAAAATCCCGCTTTCACGCGCGCGTGCAATGGCCGGTTGAATCATATTCTGCTCCTCATCCCCAAGATAGCCACCCTCACCTGCGTGCGGGTTCAAGCCGCAAACCAGAATCCTCGGATTGTCCACATTAAAATAAAAACGCAGGCCAGAGTTGACTGTGCTCACCGTTTGAAAAACCCCCTCACTACTGATTTTTCCCGGGACTTCCCGCAAAGGCAAATGTGTGGTGACCAATGCCACCTTAAGCCCATGCTCCAAGGCCAGCATCATCGTGACATTGCATTCGAAACGCTGCGCAAGATACTCCGTGTGACCTGTGAAAGCGAAGCCACCATCGTTGATTACCGCCTTCTGTACCGGACACGTCACCATCGCGACACCCTCTTCATAAACGCATTTGTCACTTGCGGCTTCCAGTTGCCTGATGACGTAAGGAACATTCCCGGGATCAGGAACACCAATGCGCACCGGGCGATGGCTTAAGGGGATGTGCAAAACGGAAAGTACCGCATCATCAGAGGCAGGATCGTGGTCTGTGTCTTTGAATTCGCAAAGCTTGACCGGGTTCGCCAGCAGCTGCGCCCTGGCACGAAGCATTTCCAAGTCCCCAACAAGAACGTACTCGCAAAAAGGGCGATCGTTGCGCAAAGACAGGGCAATGTCCGGTCCAATCCCGGCCGGTTCCCCCGTGGTGACCAGAACTGTTCTTTTGGCGTTGGGCAAGTGCTGTCTACCGGGGAGGGGCGAAGTAAGAATCAGCCCGCCTGCGAACCAAGCTTCCCGCGCAAAACACTGGCTCCCACGCCGCAAAAGACGTACCGAACCAGTTCCTGCTGTCGTGGGCAACAGAAAGATGCATGCCACCAATGTTCACTTGACACCAATAATCTTCACGCTTCTCGTGTCGCGCAAATGAGAAAGCCAATGCTGGATTTCAGCTTGAGACTTCTGCTCCCGGATGATTTCCGAGGCTTTCTGGTATGCCCCCTCCAAGTCTGACTTCTCCACGTGCACTTCCAGGACTCTCAACAAATGCCAACCATAAGGGCTTTCAAAAGGTCCCACGACCGTTTTTGGCTTGGCGGCGACCAAGCGCTCCGCAAACTCGGGTGTTAATTTTTCGGGCTCAAGCCACCCAAGGTCACCACCCTTGTAGGCTGTCAGGAAGTCTTCAGAATATTTGCGCGCCAGCTTCGAAAATTGCTCATCTGTACGAATGCCTTTCTTCCAGGCGTTCATCCGCTTCTTAATCAGCGCCTCATTTTGAACCGGGTTGGGCTTTAGCAAAATATGCTGCACCTTGTACTTGCTACGTACGTCACCACTAACGACCCGTTGCACTTCAAGTATCTGGTAAAACAGAAAAGCGTCACCGGTTTTCAACAACCGGCCGGTGCTCCCCGGGTGTACCTCGCTGAAGCTGTTACGGGCGGCTTCCGGCAAAGCTTCAAAGTGCAGCCAATTGAGTACCTGAAACTGCGCGCAGCCCCGACAAATCTCCAGTTCACGCAAAAGAGCAGCAGTTCGCTGCCGCAACCAGAACAAAGTATCAATGTTTTCGCGCTGTAGTTTCGCGACGAGGACTTTCAATAGGCTGCGAGTGCCTTCAGGAACCGACGCCATTTTGAAGCGCACCATCGCCATGCGGAACTCAGGCCTGAGGTCGCCGACCTCGTCCATGAGAAATTCCCGAATTTCACTTTCCTTAATATGAATACGATTCACCACTTCGTTCCGTAACAACGTGGTGATCGCAATATCACCCCGAACCTGCTCCCTGATCCAGGCATACTCATCGCCCACTTCGCCCAGATAAGCCTCCAACGTCATACCATTGTTCGCAGCCACAGAATTCATCGCTTGGTCGAGCCTAATGTCATCAATGACAATACCCATCTTGCTGGCTTCCTGGAGCTGCAGTTTTCTCGTGATCAATTGCTGCAAAACTTCCTGTCTGAAGAACCGCATATCTGCCGAGATGAGGCTTCCCTGGGAGCGCATCATGTTCTGCGCCCGTTCGACGTATTTGTCCAACTCAACCTCGGTCACGACGTGATTCTCAATGACCGCGACAATGCGATCGATTGGGCGCAATGTGACCGCAGCTGCTGCGCTTGCAGAAACCAGAAAAGCACTCGCCAACACTGTGCCGATGACCACCCGCGAGCAAGTGCCAAAAACTTTTTGTGTTTTTCCAATCATGCAATTAGCTCCGAAAAAAGTATCTGCCCGGTTCCCGGCGAAGGCTTTCGCCACCGCCGCCTAATCCACGAAGGGAGAACCGCAAGCTGAAGCGGGTGTCATAGTCAAGTTTCCCCTGCGAAAAAGTGGCGGTGTTCGGACTGACGTTTACCAGCAGGCGTTGCGCGAAAAAGCCGATGCTCCAGCAACAGCTTTCATACTCGAAACCGGCAGACAACTCAAGATCACGACCCCCTCTTATATCCTGACTCCAGACTCCGTGCGCTTGCCAGCTGTCGCCAATCGGCGTGTCAAAGGCAAGCCGTAACTGCCTGAATTTTTCTACAGCTCTGGTGCCCTGCTGCCCATCGTCTCCCACTTGCAGGGAATGGAAGGAAACCCCGTAACGTGCCTGATTTTTTGTGCGATAGAACAGGGAATGCTTCGAGCCACCCGCAAAGGCGGTGCGTTTTCCAAACTGCACTTCACTGAGAAAGGTCACCCGGTCATTGATACGCAGCCGCACATCGGCCACCACATCAGACTGCTTCTGCTGGTTGTCAATGGCAGACCTGAGTCCAACTTTTTGATCGCTGAAATAATGAATTCGCCCGATGCGTGCGCGGGCAACTTCCACGCCGCTTTTCTTGCCTTTTATCTTGCCAACCAAGCCCAGGCCGAGTTGATTGGCATCTCCCAACCGGTCAAAACCGCTGAAGCGATTGTCCGCAAACAAGCGGTCATAAGAAAATTCCTTGTAGCCCGTATCAAAATTCGGGAGCTGCTCCTGTGATTTGTGTGGCACGTACAAATACATGAATTCCGGCTCCAAGGCACTCGTGAAGCGCAGATTCCCATGGCGATTTTCAAACAACAACTTCCCTCGGAGACTGAAAAGCGGAACCGTTAGGGACTGGTCTTCAGCAGCTTTGAGCGAGTACTGGCTACGGTGCACCGCAAAGCCTGGAGCCAGGTAACCCCAAGACTTCCGGAAGAATTTCTGCATCTCAAACTGTCCGTACAGACGTTTCCCCTCGCGTTCCCCTGATAGAGGCTGGTCATCTGAAAAATCTGTCCACCGCAGCAACGTGCGTATTTGCAAATCAAGGGACTGAAAGAAATGGTCTCTGGAAAGCCCGATGTCAAACTCTCTTTGGTAAACACTGTCAGATGAAAGATACGCGTCACGAACCCGTTGCAGATTTTCCGCAAACAGCTTCAAGTGCCAACCTTTCCACGCATAATCCAAGCTAGCCCAACTCGGCAAATATCCACCGTACAGCAAGTTTGTGTCCCTCAAAAAGTCCCGAGAATAATTGAGGTCAGACACGCGGTGCAAAAGCGCAGAAAAGCCCAGGTTATCAGTGATTTTCGAATCATGTCGCCAGCGATAGGAATAACGGTTCGAACCGTAATCACTGTCATCAAGCCAATCGGATTGCACATCGCCTTCACCAAAGGGCAGCAGATAACGAAACTTGCCACCGACTTGTACGCCCCGCTTGCTCATATAAGCTGGTCGGAAAAGGAAGTCCGCGTTGGGAGCCAAATTAAAGTAATACGGGAAACCGACTTCTGCACCATGCAGGCTGCTGTTATCAAGCTCGGGGGTCAGGAAGCCGCTTCTGCGCTTTTTGCCGAGTGAAAGCTGAACATAAGGAAGCGACAAAAATGGGATGCCAGCAATATGTACAGTTGGCTTGTACGCCCTCACCACCTCCTTCTCCCGATCCAGGAGAATTTTATCAGCGCTGAGAAACCAGGCGGGAGACTTGCTTAGACAAGAGGTGTATCGCACTTTTTTACTCGCAAACAGTCTGTTTTTGTTTTTATGAATCTGCAAATAGCCGCTCGCCAAACCTTCTCTTCCCCGACGGTAGCGTACTGCCCCGGAAAAACTGCTTTTTCCTTTCGAACGGTCAAGTTTAAAACTTCGAGCCGTCACGAAATGAGGTTTGTCTGAGTTGGAAACCGCACAATGCCTTGGTGTGCCTGCCTGCGCCTCACAGAAAATTACGACAAAGCAGGAAAACAAAAGCAGGCTTCTGGCAAAGAGTGGCTCTGTACAGCGCATTTTGAGAGAAGCCTACCTTTTACTTTTTCGGAAGCTTTGCAAAAAGCGCAGAAAGCCAGCCGCTACAAATACTCCCACTGTGTTCTTTCGGGTCACAAAAAACGCGACACACCACTGGCAGATAGCGGATTATCCCGAAACAGCCTGTTCGGCCGCGAGTAATCGCCAACCCGACTTGGCAGTCGCCGAAGCGATGAAAGGTGGGTTTTCAAGCGTGTCACGCTGGTTATATCTCAAGGGCGCACCATCAAAGCCCAGCAAGTGACCCCCCGCTTCTTCCAGAATACATTGAGCCGCTGCAGTATCCCATTCAGATGTATGACCGAAGCTAACGTACAGGTCCGCAGACCCTTCTGCGACCAGGCAACATTTGATCAAGCTGCCTTTGTAAATCAATGTGTGTTGACCCAGGCGACTCAAAAATCTTTGCATTTTTTTCCCGGCACCTCCGCGCCCAACAAGAACACGTGGAAGATCCGGCACAGTCGTACAAACCTTCAGGGGCACGCTTACACCGTCTCCGCTTTCCACAGTCGCCCCACAACCGGCAACTGCACTGTAATGCAAGTCAAGCATGGGTGCAGAAACAACCCCCAGACATGGGCTGTGGTTTTTAATCAACGCAATATTGACAGTGAAGTCAGAACGGTTGTTCACAAATTCCCTCGTTCCATCCAGCGGGTCAACGAGCCAGCAAAGCCGGCTGTCTTTCCTTTCCCGGTAATCCAAGGCTTGCCCTTCTTCGGAAATGATCGGCACTGAAGGCAGTAATTTCAAAAGTTGCGAGACGATGATGTCGTTAGAAATGTAGTCAGCATCCGTAACCGGCGAGCGGTCAGCTTTCCTGAACACCTCAAAGCCTTTTTTGCGCACCACCAATACCGCAGCGGCAGCCTGTTTGGCCACTTTCTGCACCTCAAGCAGCAAGCTCGGCAAGTCAGGCATGTCAGGAAAGCCAGAGTTTTCTGTTGGCATCATGTTCCAAAAAATTCAAAGCTGCCCGTTCCCAAGCCGGAAATGAAGGCAACCGCGACCAGTCTTAAAACCCGTACGAAGCACGAAGATGATCATGTCATAACCAAGCCCGAGAGCGTAAATGCTGCTGGCACCATTCGCATAACTTCATCACTGCCGTTCTCATCAATCAAGGGTCAGGCAGACGACAGGCAAGTGCAGGCTTGCCCTTGGACAACAAACGCCTGACTGTCTTAAAACAAATACCCCTGACCTGCTTTGCAACACAAAAGTCTAAAGGGAAAAATCTACAGGGCAAGACCTAAAGGGCAAAATCTACAGAGATGCAGCTCAGGCTGTGAGCCAAATGCCACACAGACCAAGTGCGGTGGAAACTATGGAGGAGTCACTCAGCTTTGGCTTTCGTTTGCCTGCAAAGGTCTCGTGCTTCAGCGTTGGAAACAGACCTTTCCTGTCTCCACCGTTCCTTACAGCAGTAACCAAACCAGCAACGGATCCCCAGAAAATAAAAAACGGGCTCCACCACGAAGGAGAAGCCCGTTTCCCGTCTTTGAAGCTGCGTTTATTCGGCAGTCGTGGGGTCAATAATTTCCCTGATTCTGGCAATCTTGTTCGCCGGAAAGCCGCCCAGCTCCGCATGTCTCCTGATTGCTTCCTCGTTGGGTGCAATGTACGTGCAATAGACTTTGTCGTCTGTTACAGCACTTTGCACCCACTGTATCCCAGGCCCCATGCCTTTAAGAACGCTACAGGATTTTTGCGAAATCCCTTGTAATTCGTCAGAAGTGAGATTTCCCGCGCCGGGAATTTCCCGTTCAATTATATATTTTGGCATTTTTAAATCCCTCCCTTAAAACGACCAAGTCAACGCAAACCCAGCATGGTGTGACTGCACATTCAACCTTGTATGGGCTGGAGAACCACTATCACCATAGTTCCTGGACTCATGAAGCTGGTGCGCAACGTGCGCGTCGAGCGTCAGGAAAGGAGCCAGAAAACCTTCGTACGTGAACCCTGCTGTCAGGCGTTGCTTGTAGATGACGGGTGTTTCCATGGCCTGTAGCCAAGTCAAGAGTCCAGGAGTATTCAGCGGTAGACAGGCACCTGCCACTCCAACGGTACCGGTACAAATATGGGAAGCACCCTGAAGCCCAGCAAAGCCAACTCCTTTGAGGCGGGTCGGGTCATCGGCGTAGCCGTATCCGCCTCGCAAAGTCCAGGGTCCATCCGCGTATTCCACTCCCAGTGAAAACACGTTTTGATCTTCGTAAAAATTCTGCCAGAAATCTGCCCGGCTCCAGGCTTTGTAGATATAGTCTGCGGCAACACGCCAGTTTTCGTTAACCTGGTGTGAAATACCGACACCCACATTCGCGGGCTGTTCCACCTCAAGCGTTAAATAACTTGCGTCAGCTAAGTTGGGGGTATTAGAAACCAGGATCATGTTGTTCCAGTTATGCTCAAGTTCGGTCTGGTAGTAAAAACCCACCTCCGTGTCCTCAGTCAAGTCATATTCGGCACCAAGCGTCAGGCGTAGACCATAGTCGTGACCCTGGCCGGAAGTACCCGCCAATCCAGCCTCAAGCATTCCGTACGAAATAGTCGCCTCAAGTCCCACATCCAGATCATCCGTAACCTCATAGCCAGCACCGGCGTTAATGCCCAGCACGATGAACTCCGCACCAGCACCCAATGCCCTCGTGTCGCGACGCCAATCCACGCCAATCCCGGAAACAGCAGACAGACCCAAGCCCAGCACAACCGGAATACCAACTCCAGCCAGATCCTGCGTCACCGCTATTTGCGGAACCGTATAAAACTCGGCTCCTGATGTGACACTGACACCAGCAGGAATAAACGGACTGCCAGCTAACCCGGTCGCTTTCGCGCGCGGATAATAGAAAGTCGCACCAAAGGTGAAGTCCGTTCCACCCTGAAAGTCTGTCAGGTTGGCAGGATTACCGAACACAGCTTCAACGGGACCGTTGTTGCTGCCCGCAATCGCCGTTCCTGCCATACCGCCCGAGCGGGGTGAAAGAACATTGTGCAAGTCAAAACCATAAGGTCCTGCGACTGCCGAACTTGATATGAGCAAAAGTGCCGCCGTGCTTCCAAAGCCCATAGCAAACGCCCTAACGCTTTTGCCCAACGCTTTTGACAAGCCATAGTGTTTATGGAACATATTTTTTAGCCTCATTTTTATGTAATCCGTTTGCCTGCTAGTTTTTGAACCAGCGCCAGCAATCTTCCCCCCCGACCTTTAGAAACAGCCAGACATTGACCATCAGTGCGATAAGCAGTGCCAGTGCGGTGCCCAGAGACCAGATGATAACTTCCAGCGTCCATTCACCTTTATAGAAGTGTTCCCCTGCTCCTAACTGCACCAATCCGTAGCCAACAAGAACCGACCAAACGACCATCGCCAGCGTCGCCTTGAGAATTGATAACTTCATGTATTCGTCTCCGAAAAATCAGGTCAGGAACCGACGTTGACCACAACGTCACGCAACTGCCCGCTCTGGACATCTGCGCTCGTCGGCAAACTATCGTAAGGAACAACTTTATCCTTGCTGGTCGCAGTGTGTGCTTTCACGCACTCCAACCACCCGGAAACGCTACTGTGGCTGTTCACCAAATCTCCCTGACCATCGATGATCAGTTTGTTGACGCACGCCGCCAAATGAACGTCGGCAAGAGAAAACTGACCGCAAACAAAGTCTCCCTTTTCGGTGAAAGTCTTGCTTTGTAATCGCGCATCTACAAAATCAAGACATTTCAAGACGACTTCCCGATTGCCCATATTGTTTTGCAAAACGTCGGTGACCATTTGGGACAACTCCCATTGCTTTGCCCTCACCACTCCATTACGAATCATCAGCGAGTTACCAAAACCCTTGTCATCAAGGTAAGAAAGAATCGCAGAGGTTCCGAAAACAACGTGGTCGACATCCCTTAAAACGGGGCCAAGACCGAGGGGCGACATGGTTTTTATTTCACTTGAAGCCGGGTCAAACAACAAAGCCTCAATATCGACCCCCTTATCCGCAGCTGTCATAAGACATTTGGCGGTGTTGACACAGGACGGGGCTCCCCAGATTTTGATCCTTGTTCTTAAACGATCTCCAATTGCCATAGTCGTCAACCTCCCCCTTTCAGGTAGTAAAACTGTATAAATATAAAGTTGTCAACAAGAAGAAGCCCACCCCATGGTGGGCTTCTTCTCTTAATTTAAGAGTGCTCTTTCAGGCCTTTGCCGCAGAAAGTACGTCGTTCTCTTTAGGTTTGGCCGTGAAGCCTTCCTGCCTGTTTATTCTGGCTGCTATTTTTTGCTCTTCGGGAGAAGCAAAATGCCTGTCCCAGGCGGCCAACTTCTTTTTCATGTAGTACCTCCACAGAGGCGGAACGAGCGCCATGGCAAAGGTCGTAAAATACCCGTAACCTGTGTTTGGGGCACCCACTTCCTCAAGCTCCCAGAAGCGCGTCTCACCGCGGTCGTGGTGATCTGCCTGGCGGCCAATCTCAATGAAAAACCAACTCGTGAACGCTGTCGAATTGTCCCACGAATGACGATAGTCAATGGGCTGGCCTTTCACTCTGATGAGACCGTAGTGCTCAAGAAAGTTCAGTGCTTCCAGTTCAAAGTTCGAAACGACCCAAACGATAGCAAGGCAGCCAACACCAACCCAGCCACCAACCAAAAAGAACAGGAACAGAGACGGCAGGCTCATTGCGAAGCCGCGAATCCAGCGATTTTGCCATGAAAGGAAAGGAACTCCCAGCAAATCCAGCCGCTTACGCTCCATTTCAAAAAGAAACCTGGATTGACCTAGATAGCTCAAAGGCAAATGACCGTAAAGCGTCCGCCCCCGAGGCGCAGTCGCCGGATCATCCTCTGAGGCCAACTCCAGATGATGGTTATAAACATGGGCGTAGCAAAAGTGGCTGGAACCGGAAAGTCCCATCATCAGGCGGGAAATCACAAACGAGAAACCCTTGGTGTGAGACAGTTCATGTCCGTAAATAATCCCTATGCCCGCAAATATGCCGATGGAATAGGTTGCTCCAACAAGATCAGCTCCGGTAATTCCACTCGTGATTGGCAACCCCAGGAACGAACCCACCGTTGTGATCTCGACACCGGTAACATACTGATGAATCCGCCAAGCCAGCACCACTTGCAACAGAACAAACACTGGCAACATCAAGTACATCACCATGTTCTGCAAACCTGGGATGCCAACGGTATTGCCGTCTTTATCGAAGCCAGCCCCGGAAGACTGAAACTTCATGGCGGTATCAATGACAATACCCGCTACCAGCAGAACTACCCCAACCCAATTGAAGATCCCCCCCAGGATGACTCCAAACATCGCAACGAGGATAAGCAACGGCGCCAAAAAATATCTGGCATTAACTAAAATTTTGTTCACGAAAATCGAACTCCAGCATGATGAAAAACACCAACGGTAACCCTGTTCCTAAAACCGGGTACACTTACACTGTGTATTTCTAGCACTACGGCATCCACCTGTCAACACTCAAGACCCCAATATTGCACTCCAGACAGACGCAACCTGCCCCACGTGAGCCCCGTGCCACTGGCTCCTCACAGAGGCAGCAACCCATAGAGCGGTACGCCTTCAGGCTATCAAGCTGGGTAGCGTCCTGATGACCGATTCGCAAAGCCATTGGAAAGTGGCTGACTTGCGAGGCGTCCGGTGGCAAGAGTAAGCATGAGCTGCGTGAAGGCCGACCAAGTTGCAGACCACCCGGATACAGGTTCGTCAGTCAGACCGAGAGCCCGATTATGCAGCGCGGGGTGGAGCAAGAAGCCGCCGCCGACATGCGAGCCAACCTAAACGAAAAGTGGCAGGCACGGGAAGGAACCAGGCAGCGAGAGATTTTCTGACAGTCCCTTCGGAATTTCGCCTTGTGAATGATCCGGCGCAGCGTTTGAAGGGGCTTGCCCCCCGGCATCGTGTGCTGTTGCCTATGGAACCGGTTTGCGGGCTTCCGGCTGATTCTACTGCACCGTCCGACGTCTCAAGGAACTTTTTTGTGTCAACTTGTGCTTGCTCTTGAGGAGCCAACCCTGTGTTCCATAAAACGACGCGCCTGAAGGTGGGGGGAGACCCACACTAAACTCTCACTCGGCAGCAGCGCAGAAATCCCACCCAATCCATGCATTCCACATTCAGCTCCTCACAGATAAGTGGAATCCTGTAATTGGAACGACTACGAGGGGGAGGCTTTGGTTGCTTGCTTCCGTGACCACCGTATATTGGTGTTCCCGAGCGTATGCGATAAGAGATATGTCATTGTGGCTAGCTCCTTTTCGGTTGCTGTCAATTTCAAAATCCCGGCTCAACTGTAGAAGCTTCTCATCCCTCACATCAAAATGCACAGGTTTGAGAGGGATACTATGAAGCCATGCCTTGAGAACACCAAATCCATTGAATTCTTCGGTAAATATGACCTCATCTAATATCTGCTTCAAGACCAGAACGCGCCCGGGAAACACATCTTTCAATCGCCCATACAACGCGGGGAAAATATCTGGGGGGTAAGCATGCCATGCGTGCATTAAAGTGCTGGCATACAAAAAACGCCCCCGGTACTCACAACAACTGTTCCAATTCACTGGCATAGCTAACCTTGGACAGCGACAAAAACGCGCATAGCTTACTCAAGGGGATTTCCTTGTCATAAAATGCCTGCAACACGGCTCCGGTATACAACCCGCCGAACTGCCGGAGTGTCTCCTTGGGGATGTTCCGGGCCACTATGAATTTTCCTTTCCGTTTCGCGAGGGATTCTTGCCACTCACGGCTCCAATGTCCCTTCAGTTCGTTATAAGCAGACCTTTTCATCAACCCTAGCCGACACATTTGAACAGCGGCTGCCCAGCGGCTTACCCCGAAATACCTAACCACCAGCTCCAAGAACCTGGAATTCCCGGCAACTGCCTCGGAGAGTCGCACCTGTTCCCCCACATATCTCTTAAAGTCCTTCGGCGGCATCAACAGGTCGGCTGCAAAACGATTACAGCGCGCTTCCTCACCCTTCGTACTCAAGCCCTCGAAGTCTCCAACATCCAGGAATGTCTGCTGCCTTAGCACGTGCGCCAGTTCATGCATGAGAGTAAAGGTCTGGGCACGATAGCTGTCAGAATCATTGACAACGATCACCGGCAGGGTTTTGTGGTACAGGGAAAGCCCACGTATCGTGTCGACTCGCATTTTCGACCAGTGCGAGAAACGCCGGGTCACGAACACCAGGATATTCTTCCCTTCGATAGCCTTCCTCCACAAGGTGAAACTATCTTCCTTTTCCCCCGCAGCGGCGACTTGTTCCTTCAGTGAAACCCCCAGCCATACCCGAACCTTCTCGGGCGAAGGAACACCATGGTCACTCAATGGACCATCGAACGGGTGGATCGCGTTGCCCTCGACGCTACGCAATTCCAAGAGATGTTCACGCAGATCTTCCACTTTCTGCACCAATCTCTTCACGCGATAGGAACTTTCGACCTTCCGTCCACTCAAGGAGCGGAAAAACGGAGTTTCCCGGAAACGGAATGCCGGAGGAATGTCTTCCTCCAGGAATACCCAAGCCGGAACCAAGTAGGTCTTGGCGAGTTCGCACAGCTGCCGATACGTCGGAAGACGACCGCCGTTCTCTATCTCAGACAGTTTCAGTGTCTTCATGCCGCTAAGCTGCACCGCCTCGTCCAAGCCGAGGTTGAGTTGCTCACGACACTGCTTCAGTACGCTCACGTTGATCCCGTCAATCCGTTGAACTTTACCCATGCACACAGTCCTCCGTACCCGTGTTCTTTCGATAATGTTGATTCCGTCAGCGTTGCCTGACGGAATCAGTATATCCCTAACGGTGCCGGGTCGCCGCATTGCCCAAGGCCAGAGAGCACGGATTTGAGTCGCGCGGCCAGGAGGTCGCTTACGGCTGACGGCTCCCCCCAATATTGCGCTCCAGATGGACGCAAACTGCCCCACGCGAGCCCCGTAGCCACTGGCTCCTCACAAGGGCAGCAACCCATAGAGCGGTACGCCTTCAGGCTATCAAGCTGGGTAGCGTCCTGATGACCGATTCGCAAAGCCATTGGAAAGTGGCTGACTTGCGAGGCGTCCGGTGGCAAGAGTAAGCACGAGCTGCGTGAAGGCCGACCAGGTTGCAGACCACCCGGGTAGAGGTTCGTCAGTCAGACCGAGAGCCTGAATGTGCAGCGCGGGGTGGGAAAGCCAGGTGTTTCGAAATTATCTCGCAGCTGAGAGCGCACGCTGAAGAGTCAGTGCAGAAATCGGCTTTTCATTTCGAGCGCAGTCAGACCCGAAATGAACGTAACGTTTGCCAAGCCCGACTCTTTTGACCTCCTTCCAGTCCCGGGAACCGTGAGTGAACAATTCCGGTCATACGGAGCGAAGGCCGGGACTTCAGACGCTCAGATAAGAGCTTTGCCTAGTAAAATGACCTGCGATTTGGCCAGACCGAAGGGGAGGGGGCTTTTATACCGTATTGTCAGGGTCGCGTGCCTCGGTCTGGCACAACCTCGCTGTAGGCAGGCAACTCTAAATCAATAAGCGGCTCATCATTAACAGGCGGCTCTTCGTATGCAGGTGGGTCTTCAGTAGGAAGGATTCCACCAATTTGATCGTAACTGGGTGGTTCAGAATCTTCATCTTCGGGCGGAGGTCCAAATGCATTCAGGGCGAACTCAGGCACGGTATGTTCCCAGATTTCCGGGGATTGCGCGTATCCCAAGTCTGACACCTCCCCAAGAACAGCACGAACAAAATTTGAACGCAAGGGCAAGTTCTTCGCTCCGTGATCCCGAATCATCTTTACCGTACGGTGCGAATCAGGATCTTCAACTCCTATATCAGCCAACGCACTTGCAACAGCGGTAGCAAACTCTTCAGCAGCTCGCCGTCTTGTGCGATTGCCCGGCATTATCCCAATACGGGAAAATACTCGCTCTACAAGCCAACACACGGACCGATGGTAGAAATTATCGCCACGCTTTTTAAGTTTGACATCAAACCCATCCGGCAATAAAAACTCGTTCCTGGCCGTCTGCGCCAACTCCTCTTCGCGCATAGGGGCGTGCCCAGCCACATCATCCGGCACTTCCTTCGCGTAAGAGAGCCTGTACATGGAAAATAAATTTCTGATAGGCATTTAGTGCTACTCCATAAAAATACCAAGTCCCCATATCTGCCACAAGGCAGATGCGAACCCACCAATATTACACACTGTGATCTTTACATTATAACCCAAAACTTTTTGCACAGCCGGTACCTCATGCCTGGAAATGATCCTCTTCAATCCCGCAACTTCCCTCTGGAGCTTTTATCCGGGAAAAGTGAGCGGCACAGCAGTCATCAGGTTGCCGCGTAGGCAGCCAGGTTCCCGAAAGCAGCAGCGCAGAAACCTGCAGGCAAGCCTGTAAAAAATGGCCAATGCCACCGCCGATGTGGTCAGGAACCAAGCTCGTGAAGGCTCCAACCTGTTTTCACTGCATCGTCCGCAAGCGGGCTCTCACTTCAAGTTTGGCGTTCACTTCAACACAGCTTCCATCCATATCATCCAGCGACTCAGCCAAAGTTTGGCGTTTTCAAAAGACCGGAACCAAGGGCTCTCGCCCTACCATTCCTTTGGTCTCCAGGAAAACTTCACCCCCCTTAAGACAGATCACCCGTATGCACGTCAATCATCTCAAAGCCCGCATCATGAAAAGCTGCTGCCATCTCACGCTGGCCATTCACGCCCTGCTCCCGAAAAATCGCTACTTTCGGACGGCACAAGCCTTGGTTCCTGTGTTTTGGAGCAAGGGACGCCGAGAAGAAGAAACATCGTTGCACCGGCCTGGGTCTAATACACGCGCACCCTTTCGGAGCACAAAATCACGCTCTTGACGGGCACAGACCGGGTCATCACTCAGGAGTTGAATCCGGTAGCTCGTGTCCCGACACCACTCCCGATCGGCAGGCAGGAGGCGGAACTTAAGATCATGACTCGGTTGCCCGATTAGGTGACGGCAATCACCAAGATCCGATGCCGCGGCAAGCTGCCCAACCTGAAGCAAAACGGCGATCGCAACCAATTATGACCAAGCCCAGCTCTTTTGACCACCTTCCAGTGCCCGGAACTGCTAGTGAACAATTCCGACTATCTGGAGCGAAGTCCGGGACTTCAGACGCTCAGATAAAAGCTTTGCCTGGCAAATACCCACGATCTGGTGAAACCGAGGGAGGGACGGCGTTTTATACCGGATTGTCAGGATCGCGCGTGTTGTCTTGATCTGCCACAGCCTCATCGTAGGTAGGCAGCTCTTCATGGGCAGGCAGCTCTTCATGGGCAGGCGGCTCTTCAAGAGGAGGGATTCCACCAATCTGGTCGTAATCGGGTGGTTCGCCATCTTCGGTATCAGCTGGGAGATTGAATGTATCCAGAGCGTACAGAGGCGCATCCTGTTCCCAGAGTTCCCGAGCTTGCGTGTGTCCCAGTTCTGCCACCTCCTGAAGAACAGCACGAACCAAACTTGAACGTAAGGGCAAGTTCCTTGATGCATGATCCCGAATCACCTGTACCGTATGGTGCTCTTCATGACCTTCAATTCCCATTTCAAACAGTGCATCTGCAATAGCATTGGCAAACTCGTTAGAAGCCCGCTGTCTTGTGCGATCACCCAATACCATCCCAATACGGGAAAACACCCGATCCTCAAGCCAACACACGCAACGATGACGGAAATTATTGCCATGCTTTTTAATTCTGACCGAATACCTTTCCTTGTCCGGCAATAAAAACTCGTTTCTGGCTGTCTGCTCCAAATCCTCTTGACGTATGGGGGTGACCCCAGCACCCGGATCTTCCGGCAGATCCTTCACGTAAGAGTACTTGTACAGAGAAAATAATTTTGTGACGGTCATTAGTACTACCTTATTAAAACATCAAGTTCCCATATCTGCCACAAGGCAGATGCTTAACCCGCCAACACCACGCACTGTAGTCCAAGGCACACATTATAACCCGAGCCTCTTTGTATTGCAGAAAGGACGCTTCGCCCGCAGAGCCGGTGCCTCATATTTGGAAATGGCGCCTCTTCAATCTCGCGACTTCCCTACTGGAACCTATCCAGGAAAAGTGAGCGACACAGCAGTCATCAGGTTGCCACACAGGCAGGTTCCGGAAAGCAGAAACGCAGAAAAAGCCCCGAAACCCGCCAGGCAAGCCTGTAAAAAACGGCCAATGCCACCGCCAATGTGATCGGGAACCAAGCCCGTAAAGACCCCATCCTATTTTCACTGCATTGCCCGCAAGCAGGTCTTTCACTTCAATACAGATTTCATCCATGTCGTTCAGCGATCCAGCCAAAGTTTGGCGTTTTCAAAAAACCGGGACCAAGGGCTTGCGTCCCCCCATTCCTTTGGTCTCCAGGAAAACTGCACCCCCCTGAAGACTCGTTCCGGATGAGGCATCAGGATGGTGACACGCCCATCATCATTGCAAAAGCCGGTAACGCCAGCCGTGCTCCCATTTGGGTTCTCCGGATAATTTTCCGTTGCTTTCCGATCTGCATGGCTCACGTAACGTAAGCAGGTGTTGCGTGCAAGCGCCTCCGGGATTCCGTTTTCAAAAACAGCCCGACCTTCGGCATGTGCCACCGGAACCATGAGCAAGCTATTTGCCATCCCTCCAAAGAAAATAGAGCGCGTGTCTAACACTTCCACCAAACTGAGACGGGCTTCAAACTGCCTTGACCGGTTGCCAATAAAATGTGGCCAAGACTCCGCCCCGGGGATCAACTGCTTAATTTGCGAAAACATCTGGCAACCATTACAGACGCCTATCCCGAAAGTATCGGTGCGCGCAAAAAACCTTTGCAACTCCTCGCGCACCACCGGATTGTAGAGGATGCTGGCCGCCCATCCACGCCCCGCACCCAGCACGTCTCCGAAAGAAAATCCCCCGCAGGCGGCCAGTCCGTGAAAACCCTTCAGCGAGCAGTCCCCTGAAGCCAGGTCGCTCGTATGCACGTCAACCGCCTCAAAACCCGCATCATGAAAAGCTGCCGCCATCTCGCGCTGGCCATTCACACCCTGCTCCCGAAAAATCGCAACTTTCGGACGACACAAGCCCTTGGTTCCTGGTGTTTTGGCGGTGACGGCTGCCCGCCGGGAAGAAACATCATTGCGCCAGCCTGGACGTAATCCGCGCGCACCTTTTTGGAGCACAAAATCGCGCTCTTGACGGGCACAGACCGGATCATCACGCAGGGACTGAATCCGATAGCCCGTGTCCCACCACCATTTTTTCAATTGCATCAAGTCCCAGCACCACTCCCGATCAGCAAGCAGAAGACGGAACTCAAGATCATGACTCGGTTGCCCGATTTGATGACAGCAATCACCAAGACCCGATGCCGCGGCAAGTTGTTCAACCTGAGGCAAAACGTCGGTCGCAACCTGTATGACCAAACCTGGCTCTTCGGAAAACAGAGCACCCAGCACGTCTCCAGATCCACAAGAAGGCTTTATCACCACGCCGGTGTGTGCGGCAAAGGCCATTTCGCAAAGCGTGACAAAAAGCCCTCCATCCGAACGGTCGTGACAGGAAAGCAACATTCCCGCCTGGCGCAAACCGCGCAAGAAACCGTGCGCCTTTCGCAAGTCATCAGGACAATCCAGATCAGCTGGGGCATTCCCGGAAACACCGCACACCTGCTCCAGCACCGAGCCACCCAAGCGGTTTTTCCCGTGCGACAGATCTATGAGCAGCAAAACCGTATCCCGATCGCATAGCAGTTCGGGTGTGCTCGTCTTACGGATGTCGGCAACCGGGGCAAAGCTCGTGACCACCAGTGACAGTGGCGAAACCACTTCATGTTGCTTCCCCTGTTCCTGCCACCCAACACGCATGGACAGCGAGTCCTTGCCCATCGGTATCGCAATACCCAGCTTTGAGCAAAGGTCGGTTGTCACCGCACAGACTGTTTCATACAAAGCCGCATCCTGACCGGGATAACCGTGTGCTGCCATCCAATTGGCAGACAACCTGATGTCTGCCAAGGCAGAAACATCGGCTGCAAAAATGTTTGTCAGAGCCTCCGCTACAGCCAAACGTCCAGAAGCGGGAGCATCCCAAACCGCCACCGGTGTGCGTTCACCCATGGCCATCGCCTGACCCGCATAGGCAGCATAATCCACGGCACACACAGCGCAGTCACTGACCGGAACCTGATACGGACCGACAAGCTGGTCGCGACAAACGAGCCCACCCACCGTTCGATCCGCTATCGTAATCAGAAAATTTTTCGACCCCACGGCTGGAAACATCAACACGCGTCTGACAGCTTCTTCAAGCTCTAAAGTTGCCGGAAACAAAGCACCTGACGGGGGTGCCTGCTCTTGGCGTGGTTCCACAATGTCACCCAGGTTCGCCATCGGCTTGCGAGACGCCCGTTCACCAACAGCTGGGGAGGAAGGCGATGGCAAATTGACAACCCTCGAACCATCGGGAGATTTCCCAAGCAGCAGGTTCATTGGGACAGATGCCGGTTCGTTGCCATAACGACGATCACGGACGATCAAAGGGGCATTTTTTCTTGCGACCCCGATAACCGCGACCGGACAACGCTCCCGCTCGCATAAAACAGAAAGCGGGCGTAAGTGCTCACGCGCGACTGCCAGCACATAACGCTCCTGTGCTTCATTGCACCAGAGCTCAAGCGGGGACATTCCGCGATCCGCGCTGGGAACGTCGGCAAGCTCGATAGTCCCACCACAGCCCCCCCCTGCCAGCAGCTCTGGAACAGCGTTGGCAAGCCCACCAGCACCAACATCATGGATCGCCAATATCGGGTTCGCTTCCCCCAATGCAACACAACGGTCGATGACTTCCTGGCAACGCCGCTGCATCTCCGGGTTCGCCCGTTGCACCGAGGCGTAATCCAGATCACCACAATTTGTGCCTGCAGTCTGTGAGGACGAGCTTCCGCCGCCCAGGCCAATCAACATCGCTGGCCCACCCAAAACCAAAACCACAGCGTCGTCAAGGTCTTTGTGCTTTGGAGAAAACCCCGGAGCAATCCCCATACCGCCAGCAATCATTATGGGCTTGTGATATCCCCAGTGGGTGGCCTCCTCTCGGTGTTCAAAAGTCCGGAAAAAGCCGCCCAGACCAGGCCTGCCGAACTCATTATTAAAACGTGCGGCACCGACCGGCCCCTCCATCATGATCCGGCAGGGATCGGCAAAGAATGGCGGTACGGAGCCCGCTTGCTCCCAAGGCCTCGGGTGTCCCGGCAAACCAAGATCAGACACAATGAATCCGCATAGGCCAGCAAGAGGGCGGGCACCACGCCCAGTAGCCGCTTCATCACGAATTTCACCCCCTGCGCCGGTCGCTGCACCAGGAAAAGGAGCAATGGCGGTCGGGTGATTGTGCGTTTCGACTTTCATCACCATCGCCAAGTCTTCCAACTGGTTGCCATACACCCCGGTATCTGGCGCAGGCTGCCAATAATTTCCCCGCGAACTGTGCACGACGGCAGCATTGTCTTCGTAAGCACAAAGCACTTCTGCCGGAGACCGCGCCCGCGTCTGACGGATCAAATCAAACAATGTGAATCCCGAGTCAACCCCCCCGACATTCCACCGAGCGTTGAAGACATGGTGGCGGCAATGCTCAGAATTGACCTGGGCGAACATCATGAGTTCCAGGTCAGTAGGCGAGCGCCCCAAGGCAGCGTATTGCCGTAACAGAAATGCAATTTCCGGAGCGTCGAGGCGAAAGCCCAAACGCTCGCCAACAGCCTCAATCACTGCGGTCGCCTGCCCTGCGTCTGTACCCAAAGTCACAATGGAAAAAGGAGCCGGCTCTGTACTCTCAAACAAATGATCCAGTTCCCGGGCATCACGAATGACTCTTTCGGTCATTCGGTCATGAAGCTCGGTCATGAAAGCTTCGACATCAGAAAGCTGGTCGCCACCCACTGAGCCACCCACCGAATCAAAGCGGTAAAACAGCCCCCTTTCAACTCGTCTCACTGCATTGAAACGTGCCACCTGACATATATCTTTGGCACCGCTTGACCAGGCAGAAATCAGACCAGCGCGTGGAAAAACCAGATAGCACCCGGGTCGGGCGAATTCCTTATCCAAATCTTCGGCAAGGCACTGCCTGGCATGAAAGAGTTCGGCAAGCCATTCGAAATGCACGGCAGGCATGTCTGTCTCGCAGTCAAGGAAAAAAACCTCACGCACCCACAGCGCATCGGTGGGCAACTCCTGGCGGAAGCGTGCCACCTGTCCACTTCCGGCAACCAGGCTTTCCTTGCCAAAAAAATATTTCACCGCCCGCGAGCTCTCACACAGCGCAAAAACATTGGCTTGCTGAAGCGCGCAAATCTGCCAATAGGGCAACTCGCACGACGTCCTGTATTCGTCCGCCATCGGACATTGAAAACCGCCTGAGGGCTGGCGCACCAAAAAAATATTTCACCGCCCGCGAGCTCTCACACAGCGCATCGGTGGGCAACTCCTGGCGGAA
The DNA here is from genome assembly GCA_965212025.1 of Candidatus Oxydemutatoraceae bacterium. Classification (GTDB taxonomy): domain Bacteria; phylum Pseudomonadota; class Gammaproteobacteria; order Poriferisulfidales; family Oxydemutatoraceae. Next base: position 1,584,023 of record OZ243039.1, on the reverse strand, counting down.
GCGTGCACCTGTCCACTTCCGGCAACCAGGCTTTCCTTGCCAAAAAAATATTTCACCGCCCGCGAGCTCTCACACAGCGCAAACACATTGGCTTGCTGAAGCGCGCAAATCTGCCAATAGGGCAACTCGCACGACGTCCTGTATTCGCCCGCCATAGGACATTGAAAACCGCCTGAGGGCTGGCGCACCAAAAAAAACCGAACCGGACGATCAACGAATGCGGCATTACCTTCGTCACGTCAAATGAGGGAAAGCGTGATTTTTCTGCGACCCACTCGGGAACAGTACTGGAAGACCGGGAGGCAGAACCAAGCATACGACCGGCCAGGACGTGCTCCGCTGGCTCTGCCAACGGGCAGCAAAACGCTCCTTAGATTTTGTTGACCAATATTTCCAGCAAACTGATCAGCCGTAAGCGAAGTTCCCTGGACTTGATCGCGCGAAAGGAGGTCAACAATATTTCTTCGTTTAGCTCGCGCTCTCGCTGCTCGTAAACCGTCAGCCGTTCTTGCAGACCGTAAACCGCCAAGTATTCCCGAACCTGGTTTTTCAGACCTGGAACCCGTTCTTCCATACCATGAAAAAACCACCCTACGCTGACGCCATACTCACTGGAAATCACGCACAGCTGTGCTCCCGATACCCGACAGAACCCTCTTTCCAGACGTGAGATCTGCTGGGCTGAGCGGTTGAGCAAAGTTCCCACATCCATGAGCGTAACACTGCGCATATCCCTCAGGGTCCGAATTCGTTGTCCAAGATAGGTATCTATCTCTGCTTGTACGTGCGGAGTCAACGCTAAGCCTAAGGCGGCTGTGGGAGGAATAGTTGAAGACACTGAGCATTAGAATAACTATTCTGGTACCTGTTTTTCTTTCAAAAAAAGAGCGTAATTGCCACTCTTTCTCGTTTAATGGAAACCAGATTCACCGACAAGCCCAAGATTGTGGGAAGCCGCGCAAAAAACCAGACATATCGAATGAAAGCAGTTGGAATCCCAACTGCCCTTAAAGACACCACAAGATGCCTTGAAATTACCTCTATCATGGTACAAACCGAAGCTCGGTAAACGACGCGCTCAAGCAATCAGGCAAGTAGCAAATTCGAACGCTTTCTTTGAAAAGCATCAAGCCAAACGATGGTCGTTCAGTACGCAGGACAACAAAATCGTTCGCTGGGGATTTCTCGCCAAAGATCACGATGCTTCGTAAGCAACCCAGCTTTGTCGCCGACAAAGGCTGCCGTGCGGGCAATGGCCACAGTCCTCATCGCTTCCCCAGGCAGGCAGAGCCTCCCCACATGTAAAATCGCCGTAAAACTCCTCCAGACGCCGCAAGGTTTTTTCCTGCAACCCGACGAGCTCGGCTCCGCATAAAGCCGTGGTTCGCAAAGCCCTGTAAGGCTGCATTTTCAAGTAACACACCTCGTGGACGTTTTCGCTCATCAATGCATAACTGAAAAGCTGCATTTCACCCCCTTGCTCAATACGCGTCCTGGCGGGAACCTGCCCGGTCTTAAAGTCCACCACCACCTGCCCGGATGGAAGCCACACCATCAGGTCTGCCCTGCCCTGCAAGCACAAACCATCCGCGAAGGTCTTTTCGAGCTTCACTTCGCTTTGCACGTCCTCGGCAGTACAAAAAGACTCGTGTTCCAGATACCAATCCACGTAACTCGCGCAAATATCATTCGCAGCCATGAGCCAGAAGTGGTTGGCGTAACTGTTTCGAACATACGGCAAAAACTCCCGCTCCACCTCTTCCCTCATTAAAGTCAGGAAACGTTCCCGACCCGAGGAACAGGCACCCCCATCCTGCCCTGCGGCAAAATCTTTCATTTCGCTGTGCAGGACCGCCAGGCAACTGTGCAAGTGAGACCCGAAGTCACGTTTATCCAGAAAACTGCCCGCCACGTTCTGTTCTCGGAAACCCAGGCAGTTCTCGACAAAAAAACGGTACGGACAACGACTGGCAATCTGGAAAGCCCCGGCACTAATCGTCTTTGGCCAGCTACCGGCGGGGGCATCCGGGGCGGGCATGTGCGGAAGACTTTCCGCAACAAAGACAGCTCGGGCTGGCAGGGAATTTTCAAACAAAGGCTGGTCCGCAAGGTCGTCCTGGTAACAAAATTCGTGAAAACTCCTCAAACTGTATAGCCAGGGAGCCGCTTCCACTCTCCCGCCTCGGTCATAAGTCTGGCAACTCAGCAACACCTCTGGAGCCGACTCGAGCAGGGCGCGAAAACGGCTCTGCTGGAGATTACGCAGGACTTCCTTCCCTGGCAAGTCCAAATCCTGGCGCACCTGCTCATTCAGCAACATGCCACGCAAGGGCGACAAGTGCTGAAGATCCAAAGCCGCGACAATCAGTGCCTGCGACTGCAGCAAAGCTGCCTGTTGCAAATTGTGCAGAACGACATGGGCTTCCCCCGACTCCACTTTGACCTCCGGCTTGAAACTGTTGTGCTCCAAAGTATGCAAGACCCATGAGCGCCAAAAATCCCAGCTTGCTTCTTCGTCCCGTTCCGAGCCAAAGCGGCGTATCTCTTCCAGTCGCTCAAGAACTTCTCTCCCCGCCGCATCACGCCGCCACACATCCCTGATGCCAAACGCCGCGAAAGCCGAAAACAAGGCCGCAAAAAATTCGGCACTTTTTACCCGACGCCCAAACAAGGCTTCCAGACCGGCAAGCCTTTGTCCGACGCCCTGGAAAAAAAGACCCGCCTCCCGGGTCGTGCGGCACCGGGAATCGCGGGACTTGACCTCGAGCACCTCCAACAACTCCTTCAAAGTGACAAGCGGATAATCCACCGTTGCGATTGTCTCCCGAACCGCACGAACGAAGCGCGCGAGACTATCCTGAGAACGCTTGAAGTTGCAATAGGGAGAACGAACCAAACGCAAAATCTCATCGCAGCAAAAACCCAGGCTTTCCTTGGGCAACAAGAGCGCGACCACAGTGGCACAACTGGTTGTCGACAACGCCCACCCGGAAGAATCCAGCAGCTTGATTCCCTGGTTCGCCAAGCTGGCATGCAGCATCCTGGCAAGCTTGCGGTCAAAACTGACCACTGTGACCACCTGCTTCCCCGCAGCCAACCATTCCTGAATGCGCAGGCACAAGCCTTTGGCGTGCTGCGCCATGCTGCCAGGCCAGAAAATTTTCAAGCGAGCCGCTACCGGGCTTTGCGGAAAATGTCTGCGGCAATAGGTGGCACGCTCAAAAAAAGTCCTGCCAAAGTCAAAAGCCTGGTGCAAGAACTCACTCACCCCATCCCCATGATCCGCGGCCGCGACAAGGCCAGGGACTACCCGATGCATGGCAGCCGGCGAGCACACATCCCCTGGTGATGCGTGCAAAAATGAGACGGCACTGCCCTCCCCGAGTAGCTTTTCAGACCAGCCTGCCTCGGCAGGGCTAAGGTGGTCAAGACCACACATAAAAATTCTCCCGAAGCCATTGCCCAGCACGCCAGACTCAAGATATTGCAGGTAGAGCGTGTGTAAGTCAGGCAGTTCATCATCTTGCGATTGCGCCTGCCAGACATGAAAGAGGTCGAGAAAAACACGCTCCGGAGCCGTTGTCACCAACCCTCCCTCGCCGCGCTTCGCCACGCCGCAAGCTGCCATTTCATCAAAGGTCACTCCCAACTCCTCACCAAGCTGCCATAGGTTGCCGCGTTTGAAAAAAGCACTACTTTCTTTCAACGAGAACGCCAGAATGAATTTTCGCTCGTGTGGCTCCAGAAATCGGCGCTCGCCCAAAGCCCTCTGCGTGGCAAGCAGCTTCAATGTCGTGATTTCGGGTGGGATAAGCGCCTGTGCCCCGTATTCGCGGGCTGCGATTAACAGCTTTTTCAGCAAGACCTGTTTGTAGTGCACAGCAGGAAGCAGCACCAGGAAAGCACTAAGATCCGGAAGCTGTTCGGCGCCACACCGCACGACAGAGCGGGCGCACACTGCCAACAGATCTTCGCGATAGGGAAACCGCAATACACCGGGACTTCCAGTTTGCAGTCCTGCTGCTGTGGTCACAGCTGCAAAATATTTGCGAAAGGCAACTTTTGGCTAAAGCGAGTTGCCGTACCCACGGCAGAGAACCACAATTGCCGAAACCCCCGCTTCACAGTCAGCGAAGCAGATGGCTGAGCTTGTCCTTTTCCTGACTCCACTCGTCAGCATCCTCAGGAGCCGGCTTTTTTTCGGTAATGACCGGCCAGATTTCTGACAGCTCCGCGTTCAGTGCCAGAAAATGACCCTGATCTTCCGGAAGATCATCATCGGACACGATCGCATCAATCGGACACTCGGGAACACATAAGGCACAGTCAATGCACTCAACAGGATCAATCGCCAAAAAATTCTTGCCCTCATGAAAACAATCTACCGGACATACTTCAACGCAATCCATGTATTTGCACTTTATGCACCCTTCAGTTACTACATAGGTCATTCCCACCTCCTTGAAAAAACGCAGACAAAAACAAACGCCTGTACAAACAAACATCCCTCACCGGCAGGACGGCGACTGCAAAGGCCAACACCCGGGCAGACCAAAACCACCTGGCATTCAGCACACCTCGTAACCAAGCCTTTGCTTCAGCCACAGCCCTTTCGGAGCCACCTGGCGACACAAGCGCTTCGCTTCCACACGAAAACTGTCACGACTCATAAGCTCTCCTCCCAGACCGCGCAAATGCCCGGTTTCCACCTGGCAATCAATCATTGAAAGCCCATGGTGCAACAAATGTTTGCACAGCTGACAAAGCGCCGCCTTGGAAGCATCCGAAGCTGCGGAGAACATGGATTCGCCAAAAAACATGCGCCCGATTCCCAAGCCATACAGCCCTCCCAGCAAACTTCCGTCAACATGACTGACCTCAACCGAGTGCGCAAAGCCCATGGCGTGCAGACGGTTAAAACCATCCTGTACTTCCGGCGTGATCCAAGTGTCATTTTGCCTTGCACCACTGCCAGCGCAGGCACTGATGACATCGGGAAAACGCGCATTCAAAGTGTACTGCCAATCCGCCTCCCTCAAAGATTTTCGCAAGCTCCTGCTGACATGCAGTTGTAACGGCCTCAGCACCAACCGAGGGTCAGGTGACCACCACAGCAATTTGTCCTCACTGGTGCCAGGCCAAGGAAAACTCCCATTGAAGTACATCGCAAGCAGCACTTCCGGGCATAACTCCCCACCAACGGCAACGACACCTTCAAAAGACCCGTCACCTACCGCCACCACCGGACGCGGCCACATTGAGTTCATCTCAAAATGCTGACACGGCTGACACTCATATCACCCGACACGCTGTGACACAGACGCCCCGTCCAAACGGTACGGGGATTTTGCCAGAAGAACAGGCAGCATGGCACGCTTTTGCGCCTCCTCCCGACGGCAGAATTCAGCAATGAGCCGACCAAACTGAGGGCGGGCAAACCAATGAGCCGACCAGGTTTCGGTGGGCAAAAATCCACGAGGAATTTTGTGCAAGCCCTGAGCACCCGGCTCAAAACGCTTCAAACCATTGGCGATGCAATACTCGATCCCCGCATAAAAGCACGTCTCAAAATGCAACAGATCGTGAACGCCATGGCAACCCCAATAGCGCCCGTACAGAGCATTGTCGTCACGAAAACAGATCGCACACGCGACGATTTCATTTTCTTTCTCGGCCAGAAAAGCCACGAAACGGTCCGGCATGGCAACCGTGATCTGCTGAAAAAACCCCAAATTCAGCGACCGAAAACCGGATTTGGCGAGAAAAGTACTTTCATACAAAGCAAAAATCCGGCGCGTACGCTGCTCGCCAAGATCCTGTCCCGGAACTGCCGTCACACGTAGACCCTGCTCCCTCACCAAACGCCTCTCACGGCGAATCATTTTACGTTTTTTGGAAGTCAGGACAGCGAGGAAATCATCGAAACACCGGTAACCCAAGTTATGCCAGTGGTATTGATAGTCCAACCTCGTAATACAGGACTGCTCCGACAAAAACCGCTTCTCCCCAGCCGTGCAAAACAACCAGTGCACCCCACTGAACCCCAAAGAACGCACCAGGCTTTTTGCCCCCTCAACCAAGTCACCGCGCAACTCCCGGTCACCACACAAACGACGCCCCGTCACCGGAGTGAAAGGAATTGCAGAAATCAGCTTCGGGTAGTAAGCCTGACCAGAACGCTCGTAAACGTCAGCCCATAGCCAGTCAAACACAAACTCCCCGAAAGAGTGGCTTTTTACATAAAGCGGCGACGCAGCCACCAAACTACCTGCCTTGTCCTTTATGCCATGGTGAAGCGGCAACCAGCCGGTGCGCTGGTGCACGCAATCATTGCCCTCCAAAGCGGAAAGAAACTCATGCTGAAGGAATGGGCTTTCCCCGGACATCAGACGACACCACGCGTCTCGGTCGAAGTCGCGCATGGTGCCAAAATCCGAAGTGGTGGAAACGGGTTCCGACAGATGTTCCGGATTGAGTGTGCTCACGTTTGGGTCATGATTAGGGTCACGTCAGGGTTCACGGTCAGGGGCACCTTAGGCGCATGATTGGAGTCACGTTAGGGTAATGACCAGGGGCGACTTGAGGGCATGATTAGGGTCACGACCAAGGTCGCACCAAGGTCACGCGAAGGCAACAAAAAGACAAGTGTCGCCGACATCACCGACAGCGCCGGTAAGGCACGACTCACGACAAGGCACGGCACGGTGAAGCAAGACGTCGTGAAGCAAGGTGTGGAGCGAACGAAACGGATAGACAGCACGTTTGGGTCACGATTATGGTCACGTCAGGGTTCACGGTCAGGGTTCACGGTCAGGGGCGACTTGGGGGGCATGAATAGGGTCACGACCAGGGTCGCACCAAGGTCACGCGAAGGCAACAAAAAGACAAGTGTCGCCGACATCACCGACAGCGCCGGTTTAAGGCACGACTAGGCACGACTAGGCATGGTGAGGCAAGGTGTGGAGCGAACGAACCGGATAGACGGCACAGGCAGGCAGCTCAGGCAGGCGGTTCGGGTGATTCGGGCGATTCGTGGAAAGTGCAAAAAGTGTGCCCGACAAGGAAAGAAGGAACCGAAGCAAGTTTCCTGGCAGGCAATATTCAACGCAGCGAATTACCCCTTGGAAACCACCATGCAAGCCTGGAGTCTATTTCTCCTGCGCAGGAAGGCTTTCCAGATAATGCTCGGCATCCAAAGCCGCCATGCAACCCGTACCGGCAGAAGTCACCGCCTGACGATAGATATGATCGGAAACGTCACCCGCAGCAAACACCCCGGCAACGCTTGTCTCCGTCAAACGAGTCGGCACCCCCAAGCCAGCTTTGATGTAGCCGTTTTCCATGGACAGGTTCCCATTGAGGAAGCCCGTATTCGGCTTATGGCCAATGGCGATGAACACCCCATCAATATCAAGCCGAGTCAGCTCGCCCGTGACCTTGTGGCGCACACTGATCGCATTGACCCCAGCATCGTCGCCCAGTACCTCCGCCAACTCACTGTCGTAGAGAATATCAACCACCCCTTCCGCTTCCCGCGCAAACAACCGACCCTGAAGAATTTTTTCGGCACGGAACTGATCCCGCCTGTGAATGACAGTGACATGCCCGGCAATGTTGGCAAGGTACAACGCCTCCTCCACAGCCGTATTGCCACCCCCCACCACTGCAACCTTTTGACCCTTGAAAAAGAAGCCATCGCAAGTGGCACAAGCCGAAACCCCACGACCCTTGAAAGCAGTTTCCGAATCCAGCCCCAGATACAACGCCGAAGAACCGCAGGCAATAACCAATGCATCGCAAGCATACTCCTCTTCCCCGGAAAGCCTGAACGGACGCTGGGAAAAATCGACAGACTCAATGTGATCCTCCGCCACCTTCACGCCGTATTTCCCAACATGCTCAAGCATCCTTTCCATCAGATCAGGACCCTGCAAGCCAGAAACATCCCCAGGCCAGTTATCCACCTCAGTCGTGGTCATCAACTGCCCACCCGGCTCGGCTCCACTGATAATCAAAGGGTCAAGATTTGCCCGCGCAGCATAAACCCCAGCCGTATAGCCAGCCGGACCAGAACCCAGAATAATTAAGCGACTTTTTTTCATTTCTGCATGGTTATAAGCCGCGGGAGTATAGCAAACCTGCCCCGCCGCAAAGACGATCACCGACCACCGACCGACCATCAACCGACTAACAATTTACCGATAAATGACCGTCGGCAAAACGACATTCAAACACCTGCCAGTGCCAAAACCGAGGCTCACATTACCTACCCACATCTACCGGTTCGCACCCACCGATTTAGCAAGCAAAACCAGGCAAAATATTGCGGACTCAGCGAAACACGAGTAAAATACACCGTAACAAAATCATTGGGGGCGACTTGGTTTCGACATGAGTTGCAAACCCGGAGGTGCATGCCGAGGATGCAACGTACTCGTAAAACCGCTGTAAAAATATAGCTGACGAAACATACAGCTTACCAGCAGCAGCTTAATAACCTGATGCTTGTCTGTGACAGAGGTACCCACACCGACTGACATGGGCATAATTGAAAGTGGGGCCGCCATCCGGACTGTGCGTGACCGGATGGTTCAACAAAGTGCACTGGCTTTCCTGCTCCCCGTTTTGCCGGAAACAAGAAAGCGAGACTAAAGGCGAAACTAAGCATGTAGAACCAAAGGCAGAGGGCGCGTGGACGCGGGTTCGATTCCCGCCGCCTCCACCACTACGAAAGGTCAGCCACTCACGGCTGGCCTTTTTTTTGCCTGCTGCCACACACCGAACAGGCAAGATTTGGGCGAACTTCCACAAACTTCCAATCCACCACACTTAACCACCATCTCACTGACAAGCTCTCCACCGCCGGCTCTCCCTGCCCGCCTACTACCCCTACCCTTTCCCTGCCTGTCTCCTGATTTTCTGTTTTCACCAGACCCAGCCCAAAACTCATCAAGAAGATCACATCAATTATCAGCGAGTGAACCAGGGAGAACTAAGCAGCTCCGACCTAGGGAACTTCAATTCAGCAGGCACGACGTGTGCCTGATGGCGAACACCTGACTATCCCGCCCGACCCCGCTACTCAACCATTCCTGCCTGACCTATCGGTTCCCATACGCTGGAATCGGCACCATACCCACCTGTTCTCCCGAACTTCGCCGCTACCTGGCACACGGTTTGGCTCCGATCGTCCACGAGAAACTTGAGAAATGACCAAAATGGGAGGACGCTGGACTCTGATTGATAAAATTCGCGGGCATCTCGGGAAGCAGTCGTGCACCGTGCGTGAAGGGCTTGATAAACATAAAATACCGCGTATGCGCGGGTCGTCTTTGGAAGCTCAAAAAGGCTAAGGACGACACGCGATCAAGGCCAGTGGCGCAACCGCCGACTCGCCCAAAAAAGATGTAGCTAAGGACTCGAAAAAATGAAAAACGGGGCGCAGGCAAAAAACACACCAACGCCAGGACGCAAAGTCCATGCCATCGACTTATTCTGCGGAGCGGGCGGACTGACGCATGGCCTTGTGAAGGCAGGGATCAATGTCCGCCTCGGCGTGGACATTGATCCGGCTTGTGAATACCCATATACCGCCAACAACAATGCCAAGTTCTTACTCAAATCGGTGAACGAACTGAAGGCCAGCGAACTAAGCCACCACTACAGAAAGAATGGAATCAAACTTTTGGCAGGTTGCGCTCCATGCCAAACCTTTTCTAACTACAATCAAAAGGCGACAGAATCCGACAAACGCTGGTGGCTCCTGCGGCAGTTTTCGAGGCTCGTGGATGATCTGTCGCCGGATCTAGTGACCATGGAGAACGTTCCGCGACTAGTCGAACAGAACGTTTTCGATGAATTCGTCTCCAACCTTGAATCCAACGGGTACACGGTCGCACACCAAGTGGTCAATTGCGCCGAATACGGCACCCCCCAACGACGCAGGCGCTTGGTGTTGCTGGCGTCCAAACTCGGCCAGATCTCACTTCTGTCCCCACAGCAATTCGGCAAGGACAAGAGGCCGAGAACCGTAAAAGAGGCCATCGGCAGCTTGCCTCCGCTCAAGGCCGGAACGAGCCATCCGAAAGACCCATTGCATCGGTGCCCTGCTCTTTCCGAAATTAATATGCGCCGAATAAAGGCTTCTAAGCCAAAAGGAACCTGGCGTGACTGGCCCGAGGAGTTGGTAGCCGACTGCCACAAAAAACTGTCAGGAAAGACCTACCGCAGTGTTTACGGGCGCATGGCTTGGGAAAAGCCTGCCCCCACGATAACGACCCAGTTCTTCGGGTTCGGAAACGGTCGCTTTGGGCACCCCGAGCAAGACAGAGCGATTTCGCTCAGAGAAGGTGCAACCCTACAGAGCTTCCCTCCGGATTACGAATTCACTCGACCGGGGGAACAGGTCTGCCAGACGTCCATCGGCAGGCTAATCGGCAATGCCGTTCCCGTCACGCTCGGAGAGGTCATCGGAGCCAGCTTGCTGTCACACGTTTCGGAAACAACCAAAAGAGCGTATCGGTCGAGACGAAGGAGCCGTTCACAATGACAGCGACCAATGTAAATTCGGCAAACGATGTTACTCGTTTCGGTTCCGTTCCCGTCACTCTCGGAAAGACCACCAGTGCAAATCTGACCTGCGCCGGGATGGAGTACAACATGGAACTCGGTGTTCTCATAAAAAGTGGCGACCAGCCCTTAGAACTTCACCGGCGTCTTGAAGCACTGATTTCCACGAAAGTCATCGAAAAGATAGATAAGGATAAAGACCAATGACTGAGGAAATTGCAGAGAGCTCCATGGCAACCAACAACAAGTACAAGATGACGGTGGGTCTGAACGTCCTGGATCATCTCGGGATCAATCTCTACAGCAACATCGCAGCCGTGTTAACCGAGGCGGTCGCGAACGCGTGGGATGCCGACGCAGAAAAAGTCGAGATCAGCGTAGATTTGGATCAGAAGTTCATTGAGATCAAAGACGACGGTATCGGAATGTCCATTGAGGACATGAACAACAAGTATCTCCGGGTCGGCTACCGTCGCCGCGAGGAGGATCAATTAACCGGCTCCAAAACAACGAAGGGACGCCTTGTAATGGGCAGAAAAGGTCTCGGCAAGCTGTCTCTCTTCTCCATTGCCAAGACGATTGAGATCCATTCCGCGAGGAACGGTGAAACACATGGTTTCCGAATGACAACGACCGGTATACGCAAATCAGTTGAGGATAAAAAGCACTTCTACAGCCCCGACCCACTGCCTGCAGAAGAACTCAAGATCACGAATGGAACCCTCATCCTGCTGAAAGACATAAAGCGTCAGCGCCTCGGGCGCGGGGTGACCGCTTGGAGAAAGCAGCTTGCCCGTAGGTTTTCTGTGTTCGGCGAGGCGCACGGATTCAAGATTCTGATAAATGGCGAACCGATCAGCACAGCCGACCGGGGTGACTTGCCCGTGGTTCAGTTCCTGTGGAGTTTCGGAGACAAAGAACCGGATCTTACGTCCGCCACTCAATTGTCGGAGCAAGAGACCCTCTCGAACCGGCTCGACGACTGGATGAAAACTGGTCAGTCACGGGATGGATCGGTACCGCTCGTTTACCGAAACAGCTCGACAGCGATGATGCAGGTAACCTGAACAGTATCGTCGTCTTTGCAAGAGGCCGGCTCTTTCACGAAAACATCCTTGATAAATTAAACGATGGCCGTCTCTACACGAAATACCTTACCGGGCAAATTGAGGCCGACTTCCTTGATGCGGATGGTGAGCCCGATATAGCAACGAGTGGCAGGCAACGAATTCAGGAGGACGATCCACGATACATTCAATTGATCGCTTTTCTCAAGAAGCGACTCACTCAGGTTGAAAAGAGCTGGAACAAGTGGCGTCAAATCCACGAAGTAAAAAGAGCCAAGGAAACGTCACCCGCATTGGCTGAGTGGCTGGACTCCCTACCGGAAAGCTTCCGGAAAAGCGCCGAAATTCTGATAGCGAAACTCAGCGCATTACCCGTTGATCAGGATGAGGATCGGAAACTCATGTATCGGCACAGTATCCTGGCGTTCGAGCGAATGAAGCTTCGTGGCTCGACCGAAGAATTGGTCGAGCACTTATATGACATAGATAAGCTCCTAGGTATTCTCGCGGACAGAGACTCTCTTGAGGCATCCCTTTATCGGGATATCGTGCAGTCTCGCCTTGATACCATCAAGAATTTTCAGGGGATCGCTGACGAGAACGCCAAAGAGAGTGTCCTGCAAAAATATCTGTTCGATCATCTGTGGTTGCTTGACCCGGCATGGGAAAGAGCGACCGGTAACGAGATGATGGAAACGAGACTCGCCACCGAAGGCGTGCTCACGCAAAACATGACCGAAAAGGAGAAACTCGGGCGTGTCGACATCGCTTATCGAACAACGGCCGGTAAACACATCATCGTTGAGCTAAAGCGAGTCGACCGAAAAATAAAGCTTTTAGAGCTGCAGGAGCAGGGGCAGACCTATGTGGACAAGGTCAAGAAAATCCAGCTCGCCAAAGGTAATAGGACCCCGGACATTGAGGTGGTTTTCGTTCTCGGTAAACCCGTTTATGAGGAAAAAAACGACCCAGACCGACTGAAAGCCTCCATGGCGGCAATTTCGCCGGGCAGCAGAATCGTCCACTACGACTCTCTCATTGAGGGGGCGCAGAAGGCATATTCCGAGTTTCTGGAGAAGAACAAGCAACTCGACAAGCTTGATGACATCCTCGACAAGATATAGCGATTGTAATCCTAAAACTCATCGCTGAAGCTCATCGCATAGAAGAAGACTGTGACTATTCGTCTAAAGGTCATAACAACGCCGCAGATGAGTTGCAAACCCGGAGGTGCATGCCGAGGATGCAACGTACTCGTAAAACCGCTGTAAAAATATAGCTGACGAAACATACAGCTTACCAGCAGCAGCTTAATAACCTGATGCTTGTCTGCGACAGAGGTACCCACACCGACTGACATGGGCATAATTGAAAGTGGAGCCGCCATCCGGACTGTGCGTGACCGGATGGTTCAACAAAGTGCACTGGCTTTCCTGCTCCCCATTTTGCCGAAAACAGGAAAGCGAGACTAAAGGCGAAACTAAGCATGTAGAACCAAAGGCAGAGGGCGCGTGGACGCGGGTTCGATTCCCGCCGCCTCCACCACTACGAAAGGTCAGCCACTTACGGCTGGCCTTTTTTTTACCTGCTGCCACGCACCTACAGCGAGATTTTGGCAAACTCCCACAAACCTCCAATCCACCACACTTAACCACCACAGTGGGCTAGTTAACGCGATACACCTCTCATCAAGTTCAAGCCGGATTTAAAGAACTCATCCTGCTAAGGCTCAGACCCGATTAATCTCAGCTTCGGCACGCTGAAGCTGTACCATGATCCATCCGAAGTCCGGCACATCACCAAAGGTCATGCCCTGCATGGCACCGTAATCCCGTTCAATCACCATACGCAATTTCGCTTGTGGAACCAGTTTCACCGATCCAGAAACGGCCTCTTTGAACCGTTTCCAAGCCTGCCGGAACGCGACACGGTTGTGTTTCCGAACCACGTCCAACAGGGAGAGGTACACGATGAAGAGCGTTTGCTGACCGACGTCCTCCTCATCCAGGCAATATGAAGGACGCAAGCGAGTTAAAGATCAACTGATGCGGACCGATTCCACGTACGAAAACGTGAAATTCGCCTTTCTCGATTCGACCGGACGAAGCCAGTCACCACGCTTTGAAGAAGGAGAACACCCACACTACTACCACAAGACGATTGCCGAGACCGAAGACGGATAAATCAAGAACATGGCTCCGAGCCGCACACCACTGACGCCGACAGAGTCCCCACGCGCGGCCGAACTTGAGGAAAAACACCTCACTTTTCAAGAAAACCAGAAAGGCGTCTCCTTCGACACACTGTTCGGCTCCTATCTTGAAGGAGCGACCACCATCACAGTCACCGACTCCTACATCTGACTGTTCTACCAGGCACGCAATTTCATGGAATTTCTCGAGACCGTGTTAAAGCACAAAGCACCAGATGAAAAAGTAGATGTCCACCTCGTGATGATCCAGGACGAACTCAAAGATGAACTGCAGAGAGAGCACTTTGAGAAGATGAAGGATTCAGCTATTCCTTAGATGTGAACTTCACCTGGGAATTCAAAGGAGGCAGGAACATCCATGCACGCCACATCGTGACCGGCAACGGCTGGAGAATTTCCCTTGCCCGCGGCCTGGACATCATCTTGCAATATGAAATGAACGATGCCTACGCTTTTAGTAATCGCCTGCAGCAACACCGACCATGCAAAGCGTTTGAGGTACATTTCGTCAGGCACGAGCAGAAAAGCCCGGTTGAAAACGCACACAGATAAAGTTTCAGCGTTACCGGGCAAACGGCTACCCGACCGTCGCAAGTGACACTACCAAGCCGCCGCCACCGGGCTTCTTACGCAGATTGATGGTCTTGGAAAACTGTTTGAGTTATCCACTCATTCAGCTTATTAACATCAAATGTCCTTGCAGCATGACCTATTGATAAAAGATCGTCAGGCAAGAACTCATCGAATTTCTCAATGTGTTTCCCGGGGACACTTTTCGCCAACTCTTGCCCACTAGGTAATGAATTCTGCACAAAATCAAGCAGTATGGCCTTCATGTCAGACAGCGTGGTGTTTTCAACTTCAATTACACCATCGCGAGCACCGACTTTCAGTCCTCTTTGATCTAATAAAGCAACTAAAGTTTTGGTGGTCTTGTCCCCCAACCAAGGCAAGATGTAGATATTTTTTCCTTGCTCAATAATGGGGTTATTTTGAAGGTCAGCGGCTTTGAAGTAACAGACACTCTCAGCGAAAAGTTCTCTTGCCGTAGAATCAGCAAAGTCAACTTTCTGATCTCCTTTGAGTATTCTGTAGTCACCCTCACAAAGTATTTTGAACATTTCCTGGCGCACGACATCGTGGACAGACATTACATCTCCAATAAATCCGGGCGGGCTACCTCCTTTGGAGCGTTCTACATAAATAACTTTCTTTTCAGTGTCGATGTCCTTTACCTTCCATTTTTTGCCACCAAATATGATGTGCTGTCCAACTAATATGAAGGAGTCTATTGGTAAAGCACCAAGCGTTTTGCTGCCAGTAACAATTCTATATTCTTCTGGCGTCTTAAATACAGCGTAAAAAGAATAGTGACCTGTTACTTGTTCGCCTTTTGCTCCTAAGACCAGCTCACCAGTACCAAGCTGAGTGATTAGTCCCGCTTTTCCCATATGAACCAGTAAAGATTTGAAGTGCGCAGGCGTGACTTTTTGAAACGTGCCATCTTTGCACAGCTGGCTAAATAATTGTTCGGCTCTGACACCACCCCATTGTGCAATGGTTGACAGAACTTGGTGTAATAAGGTTGAAAAATGATAAAGCGAAGTGTCCGCAGGCTCAAACCACTTGCCTACAATTAGTAAACGGATCATTGCCAAAGATTGGACTAGCTGTAACCTTAGTTTATCTTTGATGCCCGAACTCACTGTGATCTCATCTTCGGCAATTAACATTCGAAGTTTAGCAGAGCCACCACGTCTACCGGAACGTCCCAACCTTTGTCTTAGGCTTGATACAGAAGGAGGTGCAGTTACCTGGATAACCGAGTCTACTTTTCCGATATCTATCCCCAGCTCCAATGTCATTGTGCAAATTGCTGTTGTGGGTAGTTGCTCTTTTTGCAGTCTTGACTCTAAATTTTCTCTTAATTCTTTAGATAAAGAACCATGGTGAGGGAAAAATTCATTTGGTACTTCTATTTTATTGCAAAAATCCCTTAGCCGAGCAGCAACACTCTCAGTTCGTCTACGACTGTTTGCAAAAACCAGATGGTTTCCACCACGGCAGAATTCGAATATGTCTTCGCATATTTTAAACTCAGCACTTAGAGGGACAGCAGTCTCAGAGCTGGCTGTGTCAACATACCCCTTTACCTGTACTTTTAGCATGGGCGATGACTTTGTGTCTTTGATTATTTTGCATGGCAAGGATTTATTTGGTCGAAGCGACAAAGGTACAGTCTCCAAGTTACCAAGAGTCGCACTAAGCGCCACCCTTGGAATAGGTGATTTTAATCTCCCCAGTAAATGCTCGAGCCTATTTAGTAGAGATAACAAGTGATGACCACGTTCAGTTCCTAAAAATGCATGAAATTCATCGATAACAATGTATTTTAAATTGCTAAATGCACTTTTTACCCAACCTACGTTTCGGAAAAGCTGCGCCTCAAGCGACTCAGGGGTAATAAGAACTATTCCGGAAGGGGAACTTCTTAATTTGTTTTTTCTACGTATAGGACTATCTCCATGCCAAGGTGTGACTTGCATATCGAGCAAATCAGCCAAGCTTTCCAGACGTCTGTCCTGATCGTTGATTAAAGCTTTCAACGGGCTAACATAAAGAATACCGATTCCCTCATCCTGCTCAGCTATAGAGCTGCATGCAGGCAGAAAGAATGCCTCGGTTTTACCTGCTGCGGTTGAAGCACTAATGAGAACGTCTGTTTGAGCGGATAATATAGGCTCAATGGCAAGACTTTGAATTTCCCTAAGTTCTGTCCAGCCCTGGTTGAAAACCCATCGTTGGATCCTTTTATCTAGTTTTTTATGGGCATCAATCAAAGTTTGAGGTCAGTTAATTCTTCATAACTATCTTCTGCATCTATTTCCATGTCAGACGGCCGTTCTTTCTGTATTGGTGTGGAAGTAATTAATTGATCCCACGAAATAGATGGGTGCTGGTCAATGACAGAGAGTAAATTCAAAAACGTCTTTATGGTGTTACGGGGTGTTCTGAAATAAGCATCTCCTATTGTTTTACTGCAATGGTGTAAAAACGCTTCTAAGGATTCATCAGGCACCAGATATTTGCTCTCTTCTCCTCCTGCGTAAACATGACGCAAGTTCTTTAGCAGGATGTAAAGCTCTTCAGGTGTTAGGCTGGCCAGATGCAGTGCAGGTGAAGAATAGTCAATGACACCTGCCAAGTTAGCAAAGCTGTTGACAGCAAGTCTTGTTTGCAGTGCCTCATAACTATACAAACCTTTTCGCGGGTCCAAAAGAAATTCAGGTGTTCCTCCTAACAAAAACCCAAGATGCTCAGCCGTTCCTTGTAAGCAATCGTTGAGAATACGCAGAATCTGTTCATAATTAGATGTTCTGGCTTGAGTGCTATTTAGCTTGTAAAGATTTACCATCTCATCAAGGTTTACCAACAGTCCCCGATAACCTGCTTGACGGACGAATAAGCTCATCAACTTCAGTGCATCATAAAACAATGGACCTGAAATAATTGTTCTTACACCCAAGTCTTTTTTAGCATCCGTTTTGGTCGAGTACTCTGCACGTAGCCACTTAATGGCATTGGCCTTCAACTCTTCGTTGTCTTGTTCATGACCGTTCCAGTAGGCCTCTATAACCTCGGCAAAATCATAGCCACCGACTAAATCAGATAAAGAGGCTGTCTTGCTCCGTATGACGGAGTTAATGCTTGTGCCAGCGGTATCCGCCTCTTTACGTGCTCCGGTTATAAACTTTTCAACCACACTGGTAATGGCATTACCATTTGGTTTGTTACGTGTAGATAAATTTCGCATTAGCTCGGAATATAGATTTCTCGCCTGTCCGGAAGCTCCCTGAATCCTTCTGTCTGGAGAAAGGTCTGCATTTACAGTGACTAGTTTTCTTTCAAGGGCAATCGTTCTCACTATACTCATGAAAAACGTCTTACCCGAACCATAGTCGCCGATGATGAGCCTAAATGCAGAGCCTCCATCAGAGATCCGCTCAATGTCCTGTACCAGAGCTTTGAGCTCATTGACCCTTCCAACCTGAATATGCTGAATACCAATTTTTGGAGTTACACCAGACTTTAGCGACTGAAGGATTGCATCTCTTTCTTTCGATCTGATTTTTTTAGTGGGCATTTTCTTGTCCTCTTAGTTCTTCTACAATTTGGAAGTCAACATATATGTCACCTTCGTCATCAAGTACTGGCGCATTTACATTCTCAAATGCCCAGTCATTTATTACTTCAATTGCACCATCAACCATCAGGTTTAGCTCCTTGCAACGCCCAAACACTTCATTACGCTGCCATTCCTCCTTCTTAACCAGGGTACCATATAGATTGGCATGCGCTTTATCTAACCCGGCACTGCTTGTCATATCTTCGGTGAGATGAACATCGTCCAATTCATCATCAGCTGTAAAAATACTTTCAAGCATTGACTGAGCATCGCTTGTTTCACTTTCATGATGAGCTAACGCTGCTTCGTCTATGTTGAAGGAGGTGCCACTGTATGGAGAAAGTTTAACTGAGGACAGGAAAGATGGTGCTTTTGAAGACACCAGGTTGTGAATATCACTCGTAACCAGAGACTCGTCTAAACCAAGGGCTTTGTATAGCTTTTCAATTCGTTTGATTTCCGATGCGTCAACTTTCCCGTCTGCATGTGCAACAGAAACAAGAAATTTACTGACAAACTGGATGCCAGCACGGCTGAGTTTTTCCAGTCGTGACTTTAATCCAGACATGTTTATCGGCGTATTTAATCGCCAGGTGAGATATGCGCCCAGCGAGCTTTTTTCGGTGGGCGAGAGTTTTTCATCATGGTTTATGAGGTTTGACAAAGCCTGCTTTTCTCTAATATCCACATAGCCATCGACAGATGCAACCATAACACCAAGTCTTAATGCAATGTCAGCCTGGTAAAGAGCTTTGCTTGGCTTGGAGTACTCTCTGTGTCCAGGTTTAAACAACACCACGTTCCCATCTGGTTGTAGTTTAGCGTGATGGAATCGAAAATCAGGGGCTATCCCGAATCCAGCCTTGGCCGCCAAATTTAAGATGAGTTCATTTTCTTTCTTGTTGATTGCTTTGGGTATTGTTGAGCCAATGTGAGACCAAAAGTCTTTTACTGAAGTGAGCCCATCATTCACCTCAATGACACCATCCGCCCAGCTTTTGAATTTCTCGAAAACTGGGGAATTGAGCTCATTTGCCAACTTGTCAGGCAGGAGCATAACAGCAGCAATATCATCTCGTGAGGAGTCAGATCTCCCCAGGTAACGGCTATAGGAATTTAACTCTTCAGTGCAAGCATCCGCTATTGGAATTAGTCTTTTTATTGGCCCTTTTAAAACACTTGGATCAGGAAGATTGTCGAAATTGAAGTTGACGTGACGGACTGAATTGCTTGCTGGATGATATGAAAGTACCAACTTTGTTTTATTGGGTTTAACTTTGATGCCATCAGGGCCAAATTTATCTTCACACTTAATGTTGAATAACGTCTTGAATTCTAATTCACAACGTCTTGCGGGCATTTTAAGGGAGTAGTCATGTGTGCTTTTCAGCCATTCCAGAGCCAAGTCAGCATTAATTGGCTCTTCAGCAACAACGGCTTTGGCTAGTGCCAATTTAAATGCTAAAGCGTTGCTGGTGCTAGGTAATGCTGCATGCTTATTTTGAAAAAGAGCAGGACGAATTATTACCATTAGTTCCAGAAAATTGGCAGAGTAACTCAGAAATGAGTGGCTTTCTTCATAAATTTTACGAAGCCTGGATACTTCATTGTATATAGCCAAAAATTCATCATCAGATACAGCTGAGTTGTCTTTATTCTCAATAATCCTTCGCTCAAAGCCATAAAAGTAGATAAACACATACCCGATAGGAGTGTTGAGGGTTGAGCGATCTGAAGCCAACCAATCAAGGTAGGCTCCACGACACTCTTTGGATAGTGAAGCATAACTCGGCCAGTAGCCCAAAGAGTCATCGCTATGGATAACTGAATTTAACTGTCTCGTTCCAGTGGGGCTGACAGGTCTTTTTTCATCTACTAAAGATGGCTCAACACCATGGCCGGCCAGTGAATCCAGTACTCCTCCAAAATAGATAAACCCTTGTTCCAATTGACGACCACATATTTTGAGCTTCTCATCTTGAGCAACCCAGCGTCCTTTTGATTTATTTGGTGACTCTTCTTCATCGCCTTCATAACTGCTATATATCCTAAATGTAGAGAAGTCATCGTCTAACTCATCTTCACTGTTATCAAGGTTGACTATAGTTGGCGTCTCTCGCAAAGTGGACGTTATTTTGTGTGGACGTTGATGTCCTGTTTCCAGGTTGGTGTGTGGTCTCCTGACGGGTGTTCGAGTTGGTCTTATTTCAAATTTTTCTTTTGAACTGCTAAAAACTAGCCTATATAAAATGTAGATAACCACACAGCCAACTATGTATTCCATTTTCCCCCCTCACTATCATTCTGTTTTTCAACCCACTTCTCAAGGTCAGCACGCCTGGAACGCCAACTGCTCCCTACCTTAAAACCATGAAGTTTACCTTCGACCGCAAGTTGATATGGTTTTTTTTCAGTTATTTTTAAGTAACCGGAAACTTCTTTAATGGTTGGAATCCCGTCGGACATTCAACTGGTTTTTCCGTGAATATTTTATAATCAAATGCTAGATTCGAGACATATAGCATAAGTTCCTTCCTCAATCAACTTTACTGGCCAAGCAACAAAACAAAAGACCTGTGGCATGTACAAAAAACTTGAACGATTCTACTACCACCCTCTGCCCTGACTTGTTTCTTGGTGAGTTCCTTTGCAACCTGGATATACAAAGCGGTCACAACTGTCCCGCGGGATTGTCCTGAAAAAGCACTGTGGCAAAAATTCAAACGCCAAGTTTGGCGTTCACTGCAGGGGCAGCCACGTGAATGGCCCGCATCCCTCTAAAGATGACCGAACCCGGATAATTTGACTTTCGCTTTTGAAACTGAGCCTGTGCCCGATAGCCCAAACAGAGAAAAAACATTCCTCTAACCGGCTTGGTGAAAATTGCTTTTGAGATGACCTCGGGCTTATTATCCGAAGCGTATCTTTACTCAATCAAGTTGCCAAAAATGGCTACAAAAAAAGACCTCCGAAAAATTTTCACGGGTGCCCATGTTTGGCTCCGAAAGGATACCTGTGGCCAAAACAACTTAGGTACCCCGTTAGCTGTGAAACCGCAGATTTCCACCGACATCTACCCGCAACCCACGTGGCATCCCGGTGACTTGAACAAGAGTCTGAGCGACATGTCTGACAATTTCATGGGGAATAATCCCCGACTGTTCGCATGGAGCGAACAGTCGAAAACAAGAATAGAAGACAGTTAATGGCACGCGCAGATTTATTGGTTCACCTTGTCCGGTCCGGCACACGGGGCGACACGCTCACCTTCAAAAAGGTTGTCGAGACGATCATCGCCGAGGAGCGAGCCAAGCATCACAAAGTGTTGGCCGAGAAACTTGAGGAAACGCTCCGCTCCACACCCGTTGAACGCCCCTCTAATGGTGGTGGTTCCATGCTCGGTCAGCGCACGAACAATCTGTTCCATGAGGTCATGCCTAAACGAAAACTCGCGGATCTCATCCTTCGTGATGAAGTAAGGCAGATTTGCCGCAGCTTGATTGAAGAGCAGCACCGAACTGACCTTCTCAGGTCATTCAACCTGGAACCCCGTAACCGGGTGCTTCTCATCGGACCACCAGGCAATGGAAAAACATCACTCGCCGAAGCCATCGCAGAAGAGCTTTTGGTGCCATTACTCGTGGTGCGCTACGAAAGCGTCGTCGGCACATTTCTGGGAGAGACAGCTGTCCGCCTGAGGAAGCTCTTTGAGTATGCCTCCACACGGAGATGCGTCCTCTTCTTCGACGAGTTTGAAACCCTGGGAAAGGAAAGAGGTGACCTTCACGAAACCGGTGAAATCAAGCGTGTTGTGAGCTCGCTTCTCATGCAGATTGACGACCTACCGAGCCATGTTTTGGTCATCGGAGCCACCAATCATGCGGAACTACTGGATCGCGCCGTGTGGAGGCGCTTTCAGATTCGGATGACTTTACCCAACCCCACTCGAGCCAGCATTACCGAGTGGTTCGAAAAATTTGAGCACCGGATCAATATCCCTCTGGGTTCCAAGCCCAGTTCCTTGGCAAGACGTTTTCAAGGACTGAGCTTCGCCGAAGTTGAGGAATTCGGCACAACAGTGTTCCGTCAGTACGTGCTTGAACTGCCTGATGCTGACATGAAGAGCATCGTATCCAAAACTCTCCGGCACTGGTCGGCCAGGTCAGCCACGGTGGCTCAGCAAGCCGGTTCAAACCTAAATAATGTCTAGCCGCCCGCTACTTTTATTCCCAAGACCCCAACCGGCCGATAGAACAAAACAAAGATCTTTCCCGCCTGGAAAAATTCGGACTCCAGGCCTAGGGTCAGGGGCACCGTCTGGAAGCGGCGCTGCTGTGAAGAAGCACCCGGAGAACGCATGACCACGTCACCCAAAGCACACATGACCACCGCTGGATCTTCTGCGCTGGGTTCTACTGCGAAAGTGCTGCTGAAAATTGCCACGAAGCCGGATCGGGAGTCCCCGGAGTATGCCGTGTGGATTGAACAGCAGGACTTTCTGGATTTTCTGCGCGCCGAGCGCCAGCGTGAAGAAGTCGTCCTCTATGCCGGACTGGCGCCGCATTGTTTTCTGTATGGCATCGCGGTGCCATCGTCGGCCGTGGTGCCACCCGTCGTGGATGACCTGCTGCACTGGAGCTGCGACCCGTGTTCCTCTTGGAAGTTTCTCGGCTACCCGGAAGGCTCTTCGGAGCGGCAGGTACTGATTGAGCCACCTCTGAGCCACATCGCCCCGAAGACGCTTAAACTTGGGGAGCAGCTGCTTTTCATCCGCGATTTCGACGGCTATCGGGACGACCGTACCTACGTCGAACTCTCGCAAAAGGTGGCTCAACTGTTGGGTCTGCACTTCGTGCCTGAACACAGTGCCTATTGCCGGCTGGACAAAAACGGTGATGTCGAAGAGGTTGTGCGTATCCATAAACTGCACAACGGTCACGTGGTCACGATGAAGCGCGAAGACCTTGATTTGCTGCTCTTGATGCTCGAATCGTCGTACGTCTTGCTGTTCGATTCCAACCGGTTCGACCCTGGAAACTTTACCGGCTGGGACGATGAACCCGTGAAACATGCCAGCTTGGTCAATGAGAACCTCTATTACCGTGGTAGCACCAACGCGGGTCGTCATAGCTATCTACACGGATTCCAGGTGACTGCGCCTGTGATCAACGATCGGCTTCGACGGCGCCTGAAGGGGGAATCCCCCGAACCAGAACAATACGCCACCTTCATAACGCAGGACTGGAAGCACAAGCGGGTGCACGAGTGCTCATGCGACCCCGCCCAGCTCGGCAACTACTTCGTCGAATCTGACCTGCCGTTTGCAATCAGCCCCGCGTTTTTCCGGCCGGAAGTACTGGCGAAATACAAAGCAGACCCGGACAAGTACCAGATCGAAACACGATCCATTCACTGCCATGGGGCGTGGTCCCTGGTGAGCTACGACATCAACGAGGCGGGCCAAGTAAACGCCTACCTCACCGATCTCAATCTCCTGCCCTACGCTGAACAGATCTACTGGAAGTCGTTCAACGAAGAACCCAAGGCGGGAATTTCGGCGCGGGCATACAAAGCTGACTTCCGGGGGGAGTGGGACACCTCACCGGACCCGTTACCAGACCTGAAAAGACGTCTCGAAGCGCTGAGCGGATCAGGAATAACTTGGTGGAGTCTGAAGGATCAACAACTGCCAGGACGTGCACACTACCCGGTCACGACCAGCCAAGAAGAGTGGGCAAATGCACTGATGGCACTCGACCAGCTGGTCGTAGAGGGATTGAGCAAGAGCTATTTCAAGTCAAAAGCCAAAGCGGCCAACATCACCGTCGATCCGCAATGGGGCAGCCTGAAACTGATCAACAAGGTTCTTCTGCATGCGCAGGTGAACAAGAAGAAAGCCACTGCCGTGGTAACGCCGTTGAAATCGCTGCACCGACTTGCGCAACAAGATGAAGGCTCACGCAGGCAGATCGGACACCAAGGCGACTCTGCGAGGAGCTAATAGCGGAACACGGCGATCTGAGGTCACATTTTCGCTCCCTCGCCGGTGACTGTGACCACGCCATCGCCTTGATGATTGACCTTACTAAAGCTGGCGTATTGTGATGCGTGAGCCAGCAGTGAACGTGGCGCTTCCACCGACCTTCCAAATGGTTCGCAGGCTCCGGCAGCGGTCAGAAATGGCTGACCAAGAAACCATTCCACCGGTCAAGCAGAACATCGCCAAACACCTTAAAGCTATCTGTGCCGAGGGTAAATTAGTCCCGGAATCAGTTGTCAACTATTGGTTGACAACTGCCGCCGCCGGCAAGAAGTACCGCGCAGTTCATTACAGCCTCAACGCTATCCTGCCCGTCGGCTACCGGGTGCGCCCCCCTTCGAAGCCAAGACTATCGCGATAGGCAACTAGATCGACGTCTTCGGAGAACCGTTTGATAAGTCCAAAGGCCTTGGATAGCGACGTCCCACCCTTGAAGAGCAGTCTCGGATGTCCTTCGGGCAGCTGGTTGTAGAGCACATCGAGAACCAGGCAAACCCAGAAGTCCTTCTCCACGTAGCTGGGCAACGTATCAAGACGGTTCGCAGCCGCCTCGAAGACATCCCGCCTCCCCTGCTCCGGAAGCGAGAGAAAGGACTCGAAAGCCTCACTCATATGACAAAGACCTAGTCGGTTGTGATGCTCCGAGCAAGCGGTAAAGCCCAGCCGGTAAGATCCCGCCTGTGTTGATACAGATCACTCTTCACGTCGTCAGGCAGAAGATGTTTCAAGGACGAGACGACGCGTGCGTCCACAGCGATGTCGGAACCAAGCCACCGCAACGCTTGAACCACCGGAGCCGCGGGTCTCCCCGCCCACTGCATGACGCTTGGACCCGCATGGCGGAACCGAACCGTTTGCCCACCGATCTTAAGCGCCCTTGAGTGGCCATCCGTCACATAGCTCGCCTTGGCAGGAACCGCGTTGGTGAGACCTAGCTGGTTTGCAGCCACCAGACCGTCCGGCATGATGCGGACACCATCCCGGCGCGCTAACGCTGCGATGGCGGCATCCAGATCGACCGGAGCGGGGCGCTTCAGCACCTCGCTGACCCTCGGCTTGTCGTACAGACCATGACCAACCCGACGCAGCTGGCCCGCTTTGACAAGGCGGTAAAGTGCCTGGTCAATGGCTCCACGACTCCCCAGATCCAGGAAGTCCGGGTGTACACACCCACTTCCCGTTGCCGTGTGCGGACACCCTCTTCATTATCTTGTCAGCCATACGCGACATTGGATCACACCCTTTTGTTGAATTCCGCCCTTGCAGTTAGTAAGAAATATAATACATTTTTCTTACAGTTTCAATAAAGTTCCTCAGAAAAAAGAAAGCAATACCAGGCATGTAAAACCAAAGGCAGAGGGCGCGTGGATGCGGGTTCAATTCCTGCCGCCTCCACCACTACGAAAGGTCAGCCATTCACGGCTGGCCTTTTTTTTGCCTGCTGCTGCGTACAGGTGGGATGCCACCTCACGCCCACCGACCAATACCGACGGGTCGGCCAAACCCAACCGTCACCTTGAAGTCAAAGAACGCTCCAAAGATCAAAACACCAGTACCGTAAGCCGTAATGCAATCATTTGTGATTTGATCCGGTTCGATAAACTCATCGTAACGATTATTATTGTGGAGGGTGACGCATCAGGAGAGCCTTACTGCGTGAAAACGCTTTTTCCCGCCGAACCAGACTTTGGCATAGCCAGCATCAACCATGGTCTCAGTGACCCGCTTTCAAAAGAGGTAAAACCGGAGCAAACATTATGAAACTCACAAGAATAACGCTGGAGAATTATCGCTGCTATCGAAGCCTGTCGATTGATCTTCATGAGCAAACCACAGTGCTTGTGGCAAATAATGGCCAAGGTAAAACGGCCATTCTGGATGCCATACGCGTTGCCTTGTGGCCGTACGTCAGCCAGTTTGATTTAGCAAAAAGCTCTTTTGTTGACCCGGCCAACACCATTACCATCGATGATGTTCGCATCGTTAAAGCCAGTGATGTTTCTTCACCAGCCACAATCGGTGTGTTAGATGAAATGGCTCGCCAAATGCCCTGCTCGGTAAAAGCTGAGGGAAACTACGGTAAAGGAGAAACATCCTGGGAACGTTATCGCGACAGTGAAGCAACAAGATCCCGCACAAAGGTCGATACATCCTATAAAGAATTAATAGCTTACGCCAAGCAGCTACAACAAGCTGTCAGAAACCTGGAAGCACCACCTCAATCATTACCTGTGTTTGGCTATTACGGTACAGGTCGCCTGTGGAAAGAAAAGCGTTTAACCGAAGCCAAAAAAGGCAGAAAATCCAATGATGAGAACATTCGAACGTTTGCTTTTCGAGACTGCCTAGATCCAGCCTCAAGCTACCGACAGTTTGAAGAATGGTTTAAAGCGGCATGCCTCAAAATGTTTGTAAAACAAATACAAATGGTGCAGCAAGATGGAAAGCTACTCGACGTGAACCCCGAACTTAAAACACCCGTCAAGGTAGTTCAAAATGCCGTCAATGAGGTTCTGAAGCCAGTTGGTTGGCAGGGTTTACTATTTAGCCCGCACAATGAAGCCTTAGTCCTCTGGCATAAAGATTATGGTGAATTGAAAGCAGAGCAGCTGAGCGACGGCATAAAAAACATCCTGGCGATGGTTGCCGATATTGCCTATCGCTGCGTGTTGCTTAACGGGCACCTAGGCAAGGACGCAGCTAAAGAATCGACTGGTATCGTGATGATTGATGAAGTGGATATGCACCTTCATCCACAATGGCAACAAACCGTTATCGGTTCACTGCAAGCCGCATTTCCCAATATTCAGTTTGTATTAACCACCCATAGTCCACAGGTGCTGTCCACCGTGCCGGCAGAATGTATCCGTATCATCAGGCATGAACGCAATACAGATACCGGCAAGATGGAATCCTCAGCAGAACCTGCATCCATGCAAAGCCTCGGCGTTGCCAGTACAGATATCATGGCGCAATTGCAAGGCGTCGATCCGGTGCCCAACGTGAAACAGGCTCGGTGGTTGACCGAATACAAACAGCTCATCACCCAAGGTGAACATACAAGCGGAACGGGCAAGGAATTAAAAGAAAAAATTTGCGGCCATTTCGGTGAAACCCATCAAGAATGGCGGGAATGTGAACGCTTAATTAGTTTACAAACCATGAAAGCAAAACTGTCTAATCCCAACGATTGAAGGCAAGACATCCATAAATTAACGCGCCCAATACCGCCTGCCTGCTTAAACCGGTATCAGTATGGTCGCAACGACTGGAGCAAGGTCTCACGAAGGCATAAAAACAAGGTTTGGCTGAAAATATATGAAATGCAACAACATCGCTGTGCTTATTGCGAAGCCGGGATCAATAAGAAAGACAAAAATTGCCACATCGAGCACTTTCGTCAACGAAAAAGCTATCCGCAGGGAACCTTTTTATGGAGCAACATGTTTGGTTTCTGTAATAATCCATACAGCTGCGGAAAACATAAAGACCATCCAAAACGATCTTATTGCCACCGTGATTTGATTAAACCGGACGTTGAAGATCCGGAAAATTTTCTGGCGTTTCTACCCGATGGCAATATTTCCCCCGTCAAAGGGCTATCACCCGCCAGCAAAAAACGTGCCGAAGAAACCGTTCGCATGTTTAACTTAAATGGTCCACTACGCCAAATACGTAAAACGGTACTAAAGGGCTATCTACACACGGCAGAAGAATTCGTGCAATACGCCATCGAATTTGACAAAGACGATTGGTGGCCAATACTTCAAGAAGAATTAGACAAAATCAAACTCTTGCCCTTTGCCACAGCCATTAAACACACGCTGTTACTGGCTTAAGAAAATACTGTGACCAAAACATTCAGTCCCAAAAAGCTGAGCGAGGTAGTATTGCCGGTGGATGTCATCAATACCACTGCTGCCCGGGGGAAATCCATTCGCCACAGTCACCCCGGCACCCTACATCTCTGGTAAGCACTTCGCCCATCAGCCGCTGCTCGTGCGGTAATTTTTGTGCAAATGACCAGTGACCCGGTCTACCAAGATGGCAACGGCCTTAAATACGGTGTCAGTAAAGAAGAAGCCGAAATAAAACGTGAAAAGCTCCTTCAAATCATTCGTGATTTAGCCAGGCATAAAAATGCCAACAATGAAAACGGTGTGCCTGAAGTGGGTTGTGTCCTGGACTGCACAGGGCAACGGGCAGTTGCATTGGGCTTTGGGCAGCTTACTGACGGCAAGACCCACGTCTTCAATCTGCCGCTGCCTCCTTCTCTGAAATCGCGTGCTGAGTGGCGGCGGTTGACCATCACTTTGGCATGGTTGTCACCTGTATCCACAAAAACACAAAAGTACCGCACGGCAGCTCTATGGTTTGATATGAAAGCCAATAACTTGGGTCTAATTCGGCGTGATGCCAATTGGCAAGCAGGAAGGCGAAAAACGGTTCAACATGAAGTGTTTGAAGGAAAGAAGGCGGAAGCGTTTGTCAACAGGGATACCATCGAAATTAAAGTGAACTGTCGCGAGGATGCCGGAAAAATTCAGAATCCTGTCGCGTATGGATTGGCTGTATCTCTGGAGGTGGCTGAGGGCACCAACATCGATATTTACAACGAAGTCCGGGAACGCATCACTCAACCTACTGCAATTCAGATCCTTGGGGAGTAAACCAAGGTAGGGGGGATACGACCGCGGGTTCAATTCCCGCCGCCTCCACCACTACGAAAGGTCAGCCGTTCCCGGTTGACCTTTTTTATTGCCTGCTGCTGTGCACCGTACAGACGCAGGCTTGGGCAAACTCCTACGGACTTCGAAGCTGCCACGCTTCACCACTAATGTGGGCTAGTCAACACGACACACCCCTCATCAAGTTCAAGTCGGATTTAAAGAACTCATCCTGCTAAGGCTTGGTTCCGTTAACCTCATCTTCGGCACGGCGAAGATGTTCCATGATCCATCCGAAATCTGGGACGTCACCAAGGATCATGTCCTGCATGGCGCTGTAATCCCGTCCAATCACCGTGCGCAGTTTCGCTTGCGGAACCAATTTCACCGATCCAGGGACGGCCTCTTTGAACCGTTTCCAAGCCTGCCGGAACGCGACGCGGTTGTGTTTCCGAACCGCGTCCGGGAGGTCGGTCTTGGACAAGGCGGGTCGCCCGATCCCGGTCGCCGTGATTCATCGCAACATCGTAGTAGTGGCGCGAGACCCTATCCTTGTCGGCCGGCAGACGCTACGTGCCCCGGTATCCACAGTGCGCGCCTTGAAGGATCAGCAACTTCTCCCAATAGGTTCGCTGCGGTGCGGTCACTCTGATGTCTCCTACACCGAATGACCGGTCGGGTAGTTCGTCGGCGACATAAAGGGTGATGGCGCAGGCTCAAGCTGGGGTCGAGTGCCGACCTCGCTCCCGCCTCTAGTTTTACGCGCGGCACCACGTATGTGATGTGACATCCTTACTCGGAAACAAGGGTGGGGTACTCGATGAAGAGCGTCTGCCGGTCGACATCGTCCACATCCGGACAGATGTGACACCCATCCGCAATCTCGTCGATCCGCCTCGTCAGGGTGGGTTTGCAGGTCTCCCCGACTTGTAGCCGCCGCTGCTCAAGGATGAAGAGTTCAATAGGTCAAGCTACGGCCTCTTATGGAAGGTGGGCCGAGTACGCTATGTCAGGTCAAGGACATCACGCGCCTACCTGCCTTCATTTTGCCTGGAGCCACCCTTGAAATCTTCACTACTGGTCTCGCGCTCAAGACCCTTCGTCCCTTGGATGAACGGGATGAGGAAGATACCGAAACGGAAATTCAGCTTGTCGCCATGTTGGAGCAGGAAAAATCTAGCTGCATCGCCCTCCTACGACAAGTCGTCCGGGACTCGTTCGGATGTACATCGGTGCATGTGATGCCACACTTAGTAACAATCCCGACCGTGCAAGGCACATTCTGAGTTCGCTTAGGGAACTGTGGAACCATCAGCTCAGACGATTAGCTCCCGACGAACTCGTTGCCACATGGATTCCGGGAATTGCCAATCAGAAGAATCTGTTACATGAGGGCAAACCAACCCAGTGCGCCAAGGTACGGTATATCTGTAGGGGACTGAGCAATGATCCTCTGACCGAGTTCTTGACTCATGACACCCGGGCACTGGTGAAGCTCATTGAGTTTTTCAACCGGGTTCACGAGTTGGATACAGGGCTGACCGATAAGCAGCTCAGGGCTATTTTCCTCAAGAACAATTCGTGACTAATGTGTATAATGCGATTCTCATCGGGAAATCCCCACAAGTAAACAGGAGGTTAGCATGCCAAAGAAATCCAGGTCGCATCATGTAGTCTCCAGCCCCAGTGGCGGTTGGAATGTCAAAAGAGCCGGAGCGGTTCGTAGCAGCAGTCACTTCGACAAGAAGCACGATGCCGTTGACGCCGCTCGCGTGATTAGCCGAAACCAAGGCACCGAGCTTTATATCCACGGCATGAATGGGGAGATCCAGAAAAAGGACAGCCACGGGAACGATCCATACCCGCCTAAGGGGTAACGCCCTCACCAGTTCGATTCCCGATTTGGGAGCCGGATCGCGCCCGCAAATCCGGATGTGAAGTTGTTGTGGTTTGGCACCAAGTGCCGGTTTATGGCAGATCCATCACCTTCGTCCAATCCCGGAAAATCGGGGGAAATCTTTTCACTAGTCGGGTTCGCGGAAAATGGCTCTGTAAACGCCACCCATTCGGTGTTTTTCAGAAACTAGACGTAAACGACCTACCCTGATTTAAGAGTGGTAAAGAAATGTATACAAACGAGAGATGGTTAGTTAGAAAGTCTTTGCTTGAAGCTGGCTTATTAAAGTGGTTAATGAAGGTAACATGTTAGAAGTAAACTCTCTTGAAGATATTTCTGCCTTAAAAGAAGGTGTAGATATTGAATGCAAGCTCGCCCAAGGCAAAGATGGTAAGGGAGCCGTTCCTAAAAGCTTATGGAAAACTTATAGTGCGTTCGCGAATACCGTAGGTGGCCATATTTTCCTCGGTTTGCGCGAAAAACCAAACGGCCACTTTGAACTGGTAGGCATTAAAAATATAGACAAAGTTATTAATGAATTTTGGACTACATTTAACAGTTTGGAAAAAGTCAGCGAAAGTATTTTGCAAAATAGCTCAGTAAGACCGCAATACATCAATGACAAAGTGATTATTCAAGTGTGCGTTCCCCAAGCTTTACGTAAGCATAGACCAGTTTACATAAATGGCAATCATTTCACTGGTACTTACAGGCGCTTTAGCAGTACCAACCAATTGCAGAACAATGAAGCGGTTGAACATATGCTCGCCGAGCAAGGCGAGGAAGGCCGCGATGCACAGATTCTTGACGACTATGGACTTAGTGATTTAGATATCGAAAGTTTCAACTCATATCGCCAACTATATGCCAATTTGAAGCCCGACCAGCCTTGGAATCAACTGAATCCACAAGAGTTTCTCAATAGCATTGTCGGTTGGCGTAAAGACCGCGAGTCTGGTCGTTCAGGCTTAACTCTCGCAGGCTTGCTTATGTTTGGTAGGTCTGTGGAGATTAAGAAAATCTTTCCTTATTACATGCTAGATTATCAGGGGAAGCCCAAAGCTGAAGCTGAGGTTCGTTTGGTAGATCGTTTGACGCTAGATGGATCTTGGTCGGGTAACGTGTATGATTTTTATAAGCACGTCATTCGAAAGCTTACGCTGGAGCTTAAAGTTCCCTTTAAGCTGAAGGGTGACCAACGGCAGGACGACACCCCAGTGCACAAGGCTCTGCGCGAAGCTTTGGTCAATACCCTTATACATGCTGACTATACTTGCAGATCGTCAATTTTAGTTGTAAAGCGCCCAGATATGTTTGAGTTTCGTAATCCGGGCTTAATGCGTATTCCTGTCGAGGATGCCAAGTCTGGCGGCCACAGTGACTGCCGAAATCGTATTCTACAGGATATGTTCCGTCACATTGGCCTAGGTGAACGTGCCGGTTTGGGTCTACCAGAAATTCTGTCAGCTTGGAAAAACCAGCACTGGCGCGAACCAGCACTGAAAACCCTACAGAAACCATCAGACCACACGTTACTTGAATTACACATGATGAGCCTTTTACCGGAAGTAACGCTAGCAGCCTTATGTACCTTATTGGGCGACACAAACTTTGACAAGTTGACTGGAAATGAACGTCAGATCTTGGTGACCGCACACATTGAAACCACAACTAACCACAGCCGTATAATGGGGATTCTCAATATTCATCCAAGAGACTTAAGTGACTTATTCAGAAGGTTAGTAGACAGATTGTTGCTATTTAAACAAGGAAGTGGCCGCGGCACTATATACTTCCTGCTAAGTGCGCGTCATGCTGATTTGTATAACCAAGTGATTGACTGGCCAACAAACAATGGAGCGTTAATAGAAAACTCTGGAGATTTGAACGAAGGTTCCCATAAAAACCAACATCTTAATGATATTGCAGCAACCATCGCAAATAAGAGGAAAGCCCCAAAATCAGAAGTCACGTCTGTGATATTAAAACTGTGTGCGCATAAGGGAATGAGCCTTAGAGATTTGACCTCCCTACTCTCCCGCTCTCCAAAAACCTTACACAATAACTACTTAAAACCACTACTCAGAGATAAGAAGATCAGATTGAAATATCCTACAAAACCTAACTACTCAAGACAAGCATATATTACCAATAGGAGGTGGATAAGCAATGAGTGAAGCACAACTAGAAAGCTTCTGTTTGGATTGGTTTCGTGAAAATGGATGGAATGTACTGCCAAGAAGGTGCAGAACAAGATGCTCTGGGCCGTCACCGGTCACACCGCGCCCGAACTCATCGCCGACTGAGCCGACCGAACCCTGCCCTACATGGATCTCACCACCTGGCAGGACGGCCGGGTGCGCAAGCAGGACATTACCATCGCCAAGAATTACCTGAGCCACGCGGGAGATCGAGACCCTCGACTGCATCGTCGTCATGTACCACGACTACGCCGAGGACCAGGCTCAGCGACGTCCCACCCTTGAAGGAGCAGCCTCGGGTGCCTTTCCGGCAACTGGTTGTAGATCACATTGAGAACCAGGCAAACCCAGAAGTCCTTCTCCACGTAGCCAGGCAACATATCAAGGCGATTCGCAGCCGCCGCGAAGATACCCCGCTTCCCCTGCTCCGGAAGCAAGAGAAAGGACTCGAAAGCCTCACCAATATGGCAACTGCCTAGTGGCTTGTGATGCTCCGAGCAAGCGGTAAAGCCCAGCCGGTAAGATCCCGCCTGTGCTGGTGCAGATCACGCTTCACGTCGTCAGGCAGAAGATGTTTCAAGGTCGAAATGACGCGTGCGTCCACAGCGATGTCGGAACCAAGCCACCGCAGTGCTTGAACCACCGGAGCCGCGGGTCTTCCCGCCCACTGCATAACGCTTGAACCCGCATGACGGAACCGAACCGTTCGCCCACCAATCTTGAGCGTCCTCGAGTGGCCATCCGTCACATAGCTCGCCTTGGCTGGAACCGCATTGGTGAGGCCAAGCTGGTTCGCAGCCACCAGACCGTCCGGCATGATGCGGACACCATCCCGGCGCGCTAACGCTGCGATGGCGGCATCCAGATTGACCGAAGCGGGGCGCTTCAGCACCTCGGTGACCCTCGGCATGTCGTACAGGCCATGACCAACCCGACGCAGCTGACCCGCTTTGACAAGGCGGTAAAGCGCCTGATCAACGGCCTCACGACTCCCGCGCGGCATCCAGTTCCGCCAGTGGATCACCTCCCACCTGCAGCGAATGCCTAGTCAAGGACTTCAAGGTGCAGAACAAGATGCTCTGAGCCATCACCGGCCGCGCCACGCCCGAACTCATCGCCGACCGTGCCAACCTTACCAACCATATCTCGCCTCAAACGCCCATCATCACAACAGAAAAAAGAAAGCAAAACCAGACATGTAGAACCAAAGGCAGAGGGCGCGTGGATGCGGGTTCAATTCCTGCCGCCTCCACCACTACGAAAGGTCAGCCATTCACGGCTGGCCTTTTTTTGCCTACTGCTGCGTACAGGTGGGATGCCACTTCACGCCCACCGACCAATACCGACGGGTCGGCCAAACCCAACCGTCACCTTGAAGTCAAAGAACGCTCCAAAGATCAAAACACCGGTACCCTAAGCCGTAATGAAATCATTTATGATTTAGTCGATCTCAATAAATTCATCATAGCGATTATTATTGTGGATGGTGACGCATTTGGAGAGCCTTACTACGTGAAAACACCTTTTTCCCGCCGAACCAGACTTTGGCATAGCCAGCATCAACCATGGTCTCAGTGACCTGCTTTCAAAAGAGTTAAAACCGGAGCAAACATTATGAAACTCACAAGAATAACGCTGGAGAATTATCGCTGCTATCAAAGCCTGTCGATTGATCTTCATGAGCAAACCACAGTGCTTGTCGCAGATAATGGCCAAGGTAAAACGGCCATTCTGGATGCCATACGCGTTGCCTTGTGGCCGTACGTCAGCCAGTTTGATTTAGCAAGCAGCACTTTAGTTGGCCCGGGCAACACCATTACCATCGATGATGTTCGCATCGTTAAAGCCAGTGATGTTTCTTCACCAGCCACAATCGGTGTGTTAGATGAAATGGCTCGCCAAATGCCCTGCTCGGTAAAAGCTGAGGGAAACTACGGTAAAGGAGAAACATCCTGGGAACGTTATCGCGACAGTGAAGCGACAAAATCCCGCACAAAGGGCGATGAGCCCTGTAAAGAATTAAAGGCTTACGCCAAGCAGCTACAACAAGCTGCCAGAAACCTGGAAGCACCACCTCAATCATTACCTGTGTTTGGCTATTACGGCACAGGTCGCCTGTGGAAAGAAAAGCGTTTAACCGAAGCCAAAAAAGGCAGTAAATCCAATGATGAGGGCATTCGAACTTTTGCTTTCCGGGACTGCCTAGACCCAGCCTCAAGCTACCGGCAGTTTGAAGAATGGTTCAGAGTGGCTTACATCAAAGTACTTGAAAATCAATTACAAAAGCTGCAGCGAGGTGCAACGTTCCTTGACGTAGACCCCAAACTTAAAACACCTGTCAAAGTGGTTCAAGATGCCATTAATGAAGTACTGAAGCCAGTTGGTTGGCAGAACTTACAATTTGGCCTGCAGGATAAGGCCTTAGTCCTCAGGCATAAAGACTATGGCGTAATGAAAGCAGAGCAGCTGAGCGACGGCATAAAAAACATCCTGGCGATGGTTGCCAATATTGCATATCGCTGCGTGTTGCTTAACGGGCACCTGGGCAAGGACGCAGCTAAAGAATCGACTGGTATCGTGATGATTGATGAAGTGGATATGCACCTTCATCCACAATGGCAACAAACCGTTATCGGTTCACTGCAAGCCGCATTTTCCAATATTCAGTTTGTATTAACCACCCATAGTCCACAGGTGCTGTCTACCGTGCCGGCAGAATGTATCCGTGTCATCAGGCATGAACTCAATGCCGATACCGGCAAGATGGAATCCTCAGCAGAACCTGCATTGATGCAAAGCCTCGGCGTTGCCAGTGCAGATGTCATGGCGCAATTGCAAGGCGTCGATCCGGTGCCCAACGTGAAACAGGCTCGGTGGTTGACCGAATACAAACAGCTCATCACCCAAGGTGAACATACAAGCGGAACAGGCAACGAATTAAAAGAAAAAATTTGCGGCCATTTCGGTGAAACCCATCAGGAATGGCTGGAATGTGAACGCTTGATTCGCTTGCAAGCCATGAAAGCAAAACTGTCTAATCCCAACGATTGAAGGCAAGACATCCATAAATTAACGCGCCCAATACCGCCTGCCTGCTTAAGCCGGTATCAGTATGGTCGCAACGACTGGAGCAAGATCCCACGAAGGCATAAAAACAAGATTTGGCTGAAAATATATGAAATGCAGCAACATCGCTGTGCTTATTGCGAAGCCGGGATCAATAAGAAAGACAGAAATTGCCACATCGAGCACTTTCGTCAACGCAATACCTATCCGGAAGGAACCTTTTTATGGAACAACATGTTTGGTTCATGTAATAATCCATACAGCTGCGGAAAACATAAAGACCATCCAAAACGCTCTTATTGCCACCGTGATTTGATTAAACCGGACGTTGAAGATCCGGAAAATTTTCTGGCGTTTCTACCCGATGGCAATATTTCCCCCGTCAAAGGGCTATCACCCGCCAGCAAAAAACGTGCCGAAGAAACTATTCGCGTTTTTAACTTAAATGGTCCACTACGCCAAATACGTAAAACGGCACTAAAGGGCTATCTATGCACGGCAGAAGAATTCGTGCAATACGCCAACGAATTAGACGAAGACGATTGGCGCCCAATACTTCAAGAAGAATTAGACAAAATCAAATTCTTGCCCTTTGCCACAGCCATTAAACATACGCTGTCACCGACTTAAGAAAGTACTGTGACCAAAACATTCAGTCCCAAAAAGCTGAGCGAGGTGGTATTGCCGGTGGATGCCATCAATACCACTGCTGCCCGGGGGAAATCCATTCGCCACAGTCACCCCGGCACCCTACATCTCTGGTAAGCACTCCGCTCATTAGCCGCTGCTCGCGCGGTGATTCTTGCGCAAATGACCAGTGACCCGGTCTGCTAAAAAGATTCAACACGCAATGTTTGCAGGGAAGAAGGCGAAAACGTTTGTCAGCAGGGACACCATCGAAATTAAAGTGAACTTCCGGAGGAAGCCGGAAAAACTCAGAATCCTGTTACGAATGGATTGGCCGTATCCCTGAGGGTGAGCGAGGAAACCAACATCAATATTTACAACTAAGCCCGAGTGAGCATTCTTACTCAGCCCGCTGCGATTCAGAGCCACGGGTTCAATTCCCGCCGCCTCCACCACTACGAAAGATCAGCCATTCACAGCTGGCTTTTTTTGCCTGCTGCCACGAACCGAACAGGCGCGGGTTTGGACGAACTCCCGCGACTCCGAAGCCGCCACATTTAACCACCATCTCACTGACAAGCTGCCCACCGTAACTCTCCGCATCCTCCTACCACCCCTTCCCTACCTGTCTCCTGATTTTCTGTTTTCTCCGGATCCAGCCCAAAATTCATCCAAAAAACTACATCCTTGATTAATACGGGTTTACTGACTGTTACCATTTTGGGCACTTGCCATAGGGCATCGGAAGGTTACGTATCCGAACGTTTTTCGAAATGACCAAATCGGCACTGAAAAGAAGCGCAATCAACTCCCGCTACCACCTCAACCAATAGAAAGCCACGTGGATGGTCGGCTGTGAGGCTGTGCTCTGATCTGGTCGCCGGGCGATTACGAAGCCGACTCCATAATCCGGGTACTCCGTGGGCGATAGGATTCAGGTACAGATAAAAGTGTTGCTGGAGTCATCCGACAAGCATGATGGGTGGGTGACATACGATTCTGCCAAAGCCACAAAAAGTATTCTCCCCTTAACCAACTTTTACGTCTGGTCGTCGGACAAGAAGTCGCTACCCGGACAATTGTCGGGAGCCATTCATACCAAATGTGCCGGCGCCGACGACAGCCGCCTTTTATCACCAATGCGAACCTGACCTGCGCCGCGATGGGGAGTAACATGAAGCTCAGTGCCCTCGTAAAGGGTGGCGATCTGCCCTTGGAGCTTCATCGGCATCTGGAAGCGCTGATTCCCACGAAAAGCAACGAAAGGGTAGACTAGGATGACGAGCGGTGAACGAGGAAATTAGAGTGGACAGCATGGCGCATAACGACCAGTACAAAATGACGGTGGATCTGAATATCCTGGATCATCTCGGGATCAACCTTCACAGCAACATCCCAGCCATATTGACCGAAGCGATCGCAAACGCGTGGGACGCCGACGCGGAAAGAGTCGAGGTCAGCATAGATCCGGATAACAAGTTCATCGAGGTCAAGGACGACGGTATCGGAATGTCCATAGAGGACATGAACACCAAGTATCTTCGGATCGGCTACCGTCGCCGCGACGAGGATCAAGAGACCGGTCGCACAACAGCGAAGGGACGTCCCGTAATGGGTAGGAAGGGTCTCGGCAAGCTGTCTCTTTTCTCCATTGCCAACACAATTGAGGTTCATTCCGCGAGGAACGATGAAACACATGGCTTGCGGATAACGGTCGACGGCATACGAAAATCAGTTCAAAACAAAGAGCCCTTTTACAACCCCGAACCACTGTCTGCAGAGGAACTCCAGGGTGTGAGCGGAACCCGTATCCTGCTGAAAGACATAAAGAGCCAGCGCCTCGAGTGCGGAGCGACCGCTTTGAGAAAACGGCTCGCCCGGAGGTTTTCCGTGTTCGGTGAGGCGTACGGATTCAAGGTTCTGATAGATGGCCATCCGATAAATACCGCTGACCGTGGGGACTTGCCCGTGATCCAATTTCTGTGGAGCTTCGGAGACAAAGAACCGGATCTTTCGTCTGCCAGTCAATTGTTGGAGCGAGAGGCACTTTCGGATCGACTCAGCACCTGGGATGAAAACTGGTCGGTCAAGGGGGATTGGTATCGCTCGGTTGCCGAAACAGCTAGACAACGACGATGCGGGCAATCTGAACAGTATCGTCATCTTCGCGAGAGGTCGGCTCTTTCACGAAAACATCCTCGACAAGTTGAACGACAGCCGTATCTACACGAAATACCTCACCGGGCAAATTGAAGCAGACTTCCTTGATGCAGATGACGCGCCCGATATAGCAACGAGTGACAGGCAACGAGTTCAGGAAGACGATCTACGATATGTTCAATTGATTGCTTTCCTCAAGAAGCGACTCACTCAGGTTGAAAAGAGCTGGAACGAGTGGCGTCGACTCCACAAAGTGGAAAAGACTAGGGAAGCGTCACCCGCCTTGGCTGAATGGTTGGACTCCCTGCCGGAAGGCTACCGGAAAAATGCCGAAACTCTAATAGCAAAACTTGGCGCATTGCCCGTCGATCGGGATGAGGATCGGAAAGTCATGTACCGACACGGCATTCTGGCATTCGAGCGAATGAAGCTTCGCGACTCGGCCGAAGAACTCGCCATGCATGCACACGACACAGATAAACTCCTAGGTGTTCTTGCGGACAGAGACTTTCTTGAGGCATCCCTTTATCGGGATATCGTGAAGTCCCGCCTTGATGCCATCAAGTGTTTTCAGAAATTCACTGACGAGAACACCAAAGAGAGTGCTCTGCAAAAGTGTTTGTTCGAACGTCTGTGGCTGCTTGACCCGGCATGGGAAAGAGCGACCGCTAGCAAGATGATGGAAAACAACCTCATCACTGAGGGTGTGTTCACGCGGGACATGATCAAGAAGGAGAAACTCGGGCGTGTCGACATCGCTTATCGGACGACGGCCGGTAAACACATCATCGTCGAGTTGAAGCGAGTCAAACGAAAAATGAAGCTTATGGAGTTGCAGGAGCAAGGGCAGACCTATGTGGACAAGCTCAAGAAAATCCAGCTCGCCCAAGGTGATGCGACCCCGAACATTGAGGTGGTTTTCGTTCTCGGTAAGCCCGTTGATGAGGAAAAAGACAACCCAGAACGACTGAAATCCTCCATGGCGGCGGTTTCGCCGGGCAGCAGAATCGTCTATTATGACTCACTCATTGAGGGAGCGAAGAAGGCATATTCCGAGTTTCTAGAGAAGAGCAAGCAACTCGACAAGCTGGAAGGAATCATCGACAGAATATGAGCGGCGATGACCGAAGGTGAGCGGTAGTGGACACTAATGGGCAAAACAACACACTTGAGAATCATGCCGAGGTTGGTCAAAATAATATAGAACCATAGATGAAGCTTTGATGGTAGCTACACAAACATTTAGTTTCAAGTCGCCGAAATAGACGACGTTCTCAATATCGTTAAGAGACGGACAGGAATCCAACGATAGCGCACGAAGGCTCTCACCTGGTTGTATTTCGCTATTCGTCCGGACAGTACCACCCACTTCTACAACGAAACCAATCAGTCCGTTGATCCCG
Source organism: Candidatus Oxydemutatoraceae bacterium (assembly GCA_965212025.1). Classification (GTDB taxonomy): domain Bacteria; phylum Pseudomonadota; class Gammaproteobacteria; order Poriferisulfidales; family Oxydemutatoraceae. The sequence continues at coordinate 1,543,928 of OZ243039.1, read as the reverse complement.
TCCTTGATATCTTCATCCGTACCAACCACAGCGGAACACCACTCGCGTTCTCCGATCTGTTGATGTCCATCTCTGTGACCACTTGGAAAAAGGATGCTAGACACCAGATCGACGATCTGGTGAAACAGGTTCGTTTCGGAACCGACATGGAATTTTCCATCAACCATGATTTCGTGTTGAAAACAGCCTTGTTGCTCTCCGACTCGGATATGCGGTTCAAGGACAAGAATTTCACCGAAGACCAAGTTGCTAAAATCAATCAAGAATGGGACGACATCAAAATCTGTATCTTGGAGGTGTTCCGCCTCATCCGATCCTTCGGCCTCAACGATGCCACCTTGAGAGCGAAAAACACGGCCATTCCAATTGCCTACTATCTTTTCCACAAAGGTCGGAACAAGAAGGAAGAAAGGCAAGGTCTGTACGCGGACATCAACAACAGTCCTCGGTACGAGGAAGAACGGAAGCGGATTCGTCAATGGCTTCATATATCTTTGCTCAAGGACGTGTTCGGCGGTCAGGTGGACGCACTGCTGACCAATCTGCGAAAAATCATTCGCTCGGGTTCTTCAAGCTCAGCGGGTTTCCCACTGGATGAAATAGTCACCGAATACAGGAGCACGGCACAGGGTCTCGATTTTGACGACGACTTCATTGACAGGTTGCTGAAAACCCAAAAAGACAACCTCTCCTGCTTTTCTATATTGGCACTCTTGTTTCCGGATCTGGATTTCATTCAGTCTCTGGATATTGACCACTTACATCCGGCAGCGTCCTTCGGAAAGAAAAGATTGAATTCGCACGTCGACTTTGGCAATCCGGGAGGCCGCTCTTTCTACGAAAACCCCGAGAACTGGAACGGTATCGCCAATCTGTATCTGCTGAATTCGTCCAAGAACAAATCCAAGCAAGATATGCCGCTTGAACAATGGCTGGTCAAACAGAGTAGAACGAAAGCGGAGGATCTTCTGATACCGACGGGGGTTGATCTCTCATTCGGTGCGTTCGAGCCATTTATCAATGCTCGGGCTGCATCCCTCAAGCAGAAACTAGGCTTATTAGCTGGCAAAAACGGTGCTGTTGGGGCACAAAGAAAGGTAGCCATACCCGATGGTCTGAAGACCGCGAAATCTGCCCCCACCAAACTCCATCAGAACATGAATACGTTCACCCAAGAGCCGCCTTACCTGAGCGCGATTAGGCGGGAATCCGCGATGGAATCTTTACGTCGTCAGGAGCTGGGAATTAGCCATATCCTGGGAATGCCCGGAGCAACAGCACTGGCAAAGGAGTTTGCCAGTGCCAATCAAGGCTGGCAGGAATTGCTCAAACAGATCACTCCATCGAACCGCATTGTCGAAAGTCTGCGTGGCGTTCATCAATCCTCGCTCGGCCAGTTGGGATCTCTTCAACGAGATCTTTCCTCGCTCGGCCAGTTGGGATCTCTTCAACGAGATCTTTCCTTTCTTCAGATATCCACCAAGTTGACCCTAACCAATGCCTCTCTGCAACTTACCGCCACAGAACAGATCATGGCAGGCATTGATTTCGAGACCATAGGTAAACGTTTCCAAATTGAGTTGCCCGTTATCTCAAGACTGGAGAGTTCAATAGCCAACGCTACGGCCTCTTATGGAAGGTGGGCCGAGTCGCTATGTCAGGTCTCGGACATCACGCACCTACCTGCCTTCATTTTGCCTGGAGCCACCCGTGAAATCTTCACTACTGGTCTCGCACTCAAGACCCTTCGTCCCTTGGATGAACGGGATGAGGAAGATACCGAAATTCAGCTTGACGACGAGTTGGAGCGGGGGGAATCCTTTTGCATCGCTCTCCTACGACAAGTTGATCCAGAGTTCGTTCAGATGTACACGGGCGCGCGGGATGCCCTACTTGGTAACAATCCCGACCGGGCAAGGCACGCTCTGATCTCGTTTAGGGGGCTGTGGGACCATCTGCTCAGGCGATTAGCTCCCGATGAACTCGTCAAAGTATGGATTCCGAGAATTGCCAATCAGAAGGGTCTATCACATGATGGCAAACCAACCCGGCACACTAGGGTACGGTATATCTATAGGGAGCTGAACAATGGTTCTCTGACCGAGTTCTTGATTCATGACACTCAGGCACTGGTGAAATTCATTGAGCTTTTCAACCTGATTCACGAGTCATATATAGGGCTGACCGATGAACAGCTCCGGGCTATTTTGCTCAAGAACAATTCGTGGCTGATGTATATACTGCAAATCTCGGCGGAAAATTTCCACGATTAAACAGGAGGCAAGCATGCCAAACAAACCCACATCGCATCATGTAGTCCCCAACCCCAGTGGCGATTGGGATAACAAAAGAGGCGGAGCGACCCGTAGCAGCGGCCACTTTGACAATAAGCAGGATGCCATTGATACCGCTCGCGTGATTAGCCGGAACCAAAGCACTGAGCTTTATATCCACGGCATGGATGGTGAGATCCAGGAAAAGGACAGCCACGGAAACGATCCATATCCGCCTAGAGGGTAATGCTCTTACCAATTTGATTGCCCGATTTGGAAACCGAACCGGCGTCCAAAAATCCAGATGTGAAGTTGTTGTGGTTCGACTCCAAGTATCCGGGTTTATGGCAAACCCGTCATCCTCGTTCGGTTCCGGAAAATCGGAGGGAAAAATCGTTTCTCTGGTTGGGTTGGCGGGAAATGGTTCGGAAAACGCCACCCATTCGGTGTTTTTCAAAAAGTGGACGTAAACGACCCACCCTGATTTAAGAGTGGAGTCGAGAGCACTCATCCACTGGTTAGTATTCCGGTAGTGGGGTGAAAGAGCAGCACTTGGCTCAGGCTCGGGAATGTCGAAAATATATTCCTTCGGTTGCTCCGAAGGTGATGTACAAGGAATACGTCAACCTTCCCTACTTTGGGTGAGCTTCGTTTTCAAAAGGTCTATAGCCTTTTCCCACCCCTCCCGAGCACTCCCCTTCACCGTCGGCTCTCCACACCTGCCTGCCATTCCTACTCCTTCTCTGCCTGTCTCCTGATTTTCTGTTTTCTCCAGACCCGACCCAAAATTCGCCCGGAAGGCACACCATTAGCTGCGAGTGAGCCCGCGGGGTTACCCATCAACCGACGACCTAGAGGGCTTCGATTCGGCAGGCACGACGTGTGCCTGATAGAAAGCACTCAACTATTCCGCCTGAACTCACTCTCAATCATGCCTACTTGGTTCCACTGAATACCATGCCAATGCAGCAAACAAAGAATCGCAAAAAGTCGATGCAAGTATCCTTGAGTCTTCTTTTACCACCTTATCCGGACAAGAGCGGTTGATAATTAGCCTTCGCCTGAATATATTAGAGGCGTTCTGAGCTGGGAAAGCTCCCTTTGCATCCCCGTCACCACTTCCGGCGTGGCGAGAAAGAGCTATTACCCATCAGGAGATAGAAAATTGGCAGAGATAAAAGACCGCTGGTTATCAGCAGATGAGATAGGCAAGTACCTCGGGGTCAGCAGTGACACTGTGTACCGCTGGATCAACAAACACGCGATGCCTGCTCATCGTATGGGTCGTCTTTGGAAATTCAAAAGGGACGAAGTGGATAAGTGGATGAAAACTGGCGGTGCGGTGGAACGCAATAAAAAGGACTCTGGCAGATGAAGCTCATCGACAATATCAATTCTCTGCTCGGCAATGACTTGAAGGACTCTCTGCACCCCAAGAGTAAGCTGAAAATAGCGGCCTCTTGTTTTTCGATTTACGCGTATGAAGAACTAAAGTCAGAGCTCGCAAAAGTCGAGTCGCTTGAGTTCATCTTCACTGCTCCTACCTTTGTACCCAACGAAGTAACCGACAAACTCCGCAAGGAACGGAGAGAATTCTTTATCCCTAAAGCGAAACGTGAGCGCAGCCTCTATGGTTCCGAATTCGAAATACAACTCAAAAACAAGCTCACCCAGAGAGCCATAGCGCGCGAGTGCGCCGAGTGGATAAAGCGTAAAGCCAAGTTCCGCTCCAACAAAACCAATGCTCCAATGCAGCAGTTTGCCTGCGTTCAAGATGGGCAGCAGAAAATTGCCTACGCACCGCTGAATGGATTTACAGCTGTCGACCTTGGATATCAGCAAGGAGATGCCGCATCCAATATCGTCAACCGTATTGATGAACTCTCTTCTACGGCTACCTATCTTCAGATCTTTAAACAGATCTGGAACGACCCAAAAAAGCTCGAAGATGTCACTGATTTAATTTACGACCATATCGCCACAATTTATCAGGAAAACTCACCAGAGCGAATCTATTTTCTGATGCTCTACAACATCTTCAGCGAGTTTCTGAGCGATATCAACGAAGATGTGCTACCCAATGACCGAACCGGTTACCAAGACACTCAGATCTGGAAGAAGCTTTTTCAGTTCCAGAGGGATGCCACCGTCGGCATTATTAATAAGCTGGAAACCTACAACGGCTGCATCCTTGCCGACAGTGTCGGCCTTGGAAAGACCTTCACGGCCTTGGCAGTCATAAAGTATTACGAACTCCGGAATCGTATGATTCTTGTCCTGAGCCCTAAAAAAATCGCAGACAACTGGCTGAATTACAGGGGCAACCTGAAAACCAACACCTTCATAAAGGATCGTTTTCGCTACGACGTCCTTTGCCATACCGATCTCTCCCGAGCCTCCGGAGAGTCATTTGGTATTCCGCTAAACCGAATCAACTGGGGTAACTACGACTTGGTCGTTATAGACGAATCCCATAACTTCCGAAATAACGACGCTGTAAAAGACCGGGAGACGCGCTATCAGAAATTGATGAACGAGGTCATCCTAAAAGGCGTTAAAACTAAAGTCTTGATGCTTTCTGCGACTCCAGTCAACAACCGATTTAATGATTTGCGTAACCAGTTGGCTCTGGCGTATGAAGGGGACTCAGAAAATCTTAGTGAGAAACTGCGCGGCACACGCAGCGTGGAAGAAGTGTTCCGCCGAGCCCAAGCCGTCTTCAATCAGTGGGTCAAGCTTCCTTCGGAAAAACGCACAGCCAAAACTATTCTGGATTCTCTGGAGTTTGACTTTTTTGAAGTGCTAGACAGTGTGACCATTGCCAGATCCAGAAAACACATCCAAGCCTTTTACGACACCAAAGATATCGGGCAATTTCCGGAGCGACTCAAGCCTTTGTCATTTCGTTGTGCGCTAACCGAGCGGGGTGATGTTGGCGGCTTTAATGACATCGCTACCCAGATTTATTCACTCCAGTTATCCATTTATGCCCCCATCAATTACATCTTTCCTAGCCGCCTCCAAAAATATGAGGAGCAGTACGACACTCGGGTAGAAGGTGGGGGGGGCAAGCTGAGGCAAGCAGACCGCGAGCGAAGCCTGCAGGCATTATTGAGCACCAATCTCCTGAAGAGACTTGAAAGCTCTGTGGAATCTTTCAGGCTGACGCTCGCCAGGCTGAAAAAAAACCATGAGCAAATGCTTTCGAAAATAAGTGCGTTCCGCATCCGCAAGTCAGGTTTTGGAAGCGTCACTGACTGGACCGAGCGGCTAGAAACTCTCGAGGGCGATGAGGATGACTTGTCAATTCCTGAAGAAGCTGAGATCGGCAGCAAAGTCAAGGTCAAACTTGCCGATATGGATCTGCAGCGGTGGAATGGTGACCTTTCCGCTGACCTTGCTATTATCGACAAGCTATTGTTCTCAATGAACAAGATCAAGCCGGAGGACGACACCAAACTGCAACACCTCCAGAAACAGATCCTGGATAAGATCAAAAATCCCTCTAACAATGGCAATAGGAAGATTCTCCTCTTCACAGCATTCGCCGATACCGCCAATTACCTCTACAATAATTTGTCGGGACTCCTTAAGGACAAAGGACTTAATGCCGGCAAAGTAACCGGCACGGACGCTCCCAAATCGACACTGAAGAAGAGTTACGATTTTCAGTCGCTACTGACGCTCTTCTCCCCCTATTCCAAGGAAAAAGCGCTGGTACTTCCGGATGAGACAGAGGAACTTGATCTGCTGATCGGCACCGACTGTATTTCTGAAGGCCAGAATCTTCAGGACTGTGATTATTTGATCAACTATGACATCCACTGGAATCCGGTTCGTATCATCCAGCGCTTCGGCCGAATTGACCGTATCGGCTCCCGGAATAAAACGATTCAATTAGTCAACTACTGGCCCGATATAACCCTTGATGAGTACATTAACCTCAAGGAACGCGTAGAAAACCGGATGATAATCGCCGACGTCAGCGCGACAGGCAACGACAATATGCTCACTTCCCGGAGCAGTGAAGTCTCCTATCGCAAGGAGCAGCTACTCCGACTTCAGGACGAAATTATTGAACCTGAGGATCTGAAGACGGGCATCTCTATCACCGATATGGGATTGAATGACTTCCGTATGGACTTGCTCAACCACGTTAAGGCGCATGGCGACCTTGACCTTATGCCACAAGGCATGCACGCGGTGGTTCCGGCTCAACCGGAACTCGGTCTCAAACCTGGCGTCATTTTCGCGCTGCGAAACCTGGATGAAGGCGTGAACGTCAACCAGCACAACCGGCTCCACCCCTACTATCTGGTCTATATCGCCCAAGATGGCGAGATCGTTGCCAACCATACCGAGGTCAAGAAGCTGTTAGATCTCGTGCACAAGAGCTGTAAAGGTCAGGAAGAACCCATTGACGAGGTGTGCCGCCCCTTCAATAGGCAGACCGACGACGGCCGAAATATGAAGGCCTACTCCGAACTGCTCGGCGCAGCTATTCGCTCCATAGTCGACGTGAAGGAAGAAAAGGACATCGACAGTCTCTTCTCGGGAGGCAAAACGACGGCGCTATTGAACCCCATACCAGGACTCGATGAATTCGAGCTCGTCGCCTTTCTTGTAATACAGTGAAGAGGGATAATGACAACCCTTTTTGAATACCCCAGGAAAGCCGCCTTTGGTCGCACGCTTCACAAAAACAAAATCTATAAGCACGCGAGCCCCAATATTGCGGTAAAGGAACTTTTCGTCCGGCAGGTAGAACGAATTACTTGGCAATTCAAACTCGCCCCGGAGACCATCAACATCAAGGGAACGCAAGCTGTTACAGAAATTCAAATCTTCAGCATTGACCTCAAGGAGGGCGCGCTGAAAACAGAGGTGCTTCGCTGCATTGACCGGGCAATTCCATCGCCAATCCTCTTTGAGCTACATTTTGACGACAGGGTCAAGCCTAGCGCCACGTACAAGAGACCGAACGAAGCTGACTCGGCAAAGTGGGTTATAAGCGAATACTTTGGAGGCGAGTGGGTATCAAACGATACGTCACGCAAACACCTGCCAATGGTGTTGGACCTGGAATCTCTGTACGCACACCTTCTGGCACCCCTGATGCCATACCCTACTCTCCCGGGAGAAGGCTTACAGGCTCAAGTAGGAAGGATGGAGCAAATACGTTCCAAACAGCGGGAACAGAAAAGATGCAAAGCCAGACTTCGGAAAGAAAAGCAATTTAACCAAAAAGTCACGATCAACGCCGAACTACGCGGCCTGAAACAAGAACTTGAAAATTTGACCCGACCTCTTCCTGCAAGTGGATCGGAAGCCACTACATAAAGGATGACCAAGATGGAAAAGAATGAAAATGCACTCTCCCAACCTGACCCAAGAGAACATTGCCTACATTCGCGACCGGTTTCCCGGATGCGTAACCGAAGTCCAAGGCAAAGACGGCAAACTGAAACCGGCGATAGACTTCGACCAGCTTCGGCAGGAATTGTCAGAATCCATCGTCGAAGGCGCGCAAGAGCGCTATCACCTCGACTGGCCCGGCAAGAGGGAAGCCCTGCTAACCGCCAATACTTCAATCACCAAGACTCTACGCCCCTACAGGGAAGAAAGCGTGGATTTTGATGCTACCAAGAACCTGTTTGTCGAGGGCGATAATCTGGAAGTGCTAAAAATGCTCCAGGAAACCTACCTCGGAAAGGTCAAAATGATCTACATTGACCCACCATATAACACCGGAGATAACCTCATCTACAAAGATGATTTCTCTGAAAATACAGATGAATTTCTGAAACGGTCAAATCAAAAGGATGAGGAGGACAACCGCCTGGTTGCAAATATTGACTCAAATGGCCGCTTTCATTCTGATTGGCTAAGCATGATGTATCCAAGATTGAAATTGGCACGGAATGTGTTAAGGGATGACGGTGTTATTTTTATATCAGTTGATGACAATGAACAAAGTAGTCTAAAAAAACTATGTGATGAAATTTTTGGTGCGAACAATTTTTTAGCATGTGTTGTCTGGCAAAGAGCTTTCTCGCCAAAGAATGATGCCAAGAACCTTTCGACAAACCACGATTACATACTAATTTACTCAAAGGATTATAACGTTTGTAAAATTGGAAGATTGCCCCGTTCAGAAGAAGCTGACGAAAGGTACAAAATTTTGATCAACGACCACAGAGGAACGTTGGATTTCATGGTAACTTAACTGTAAAAACATATTCTGAAAAAAGCGGATGATTATCCCATCATAACTCCAAGTGGTAGAGTCGTAAATCCTGCTCACCTGGTTCTGTTAAAGAGAAAGTTGGTTTGTTATTGGGGTAAACAGAAGGCACAGAAGGAAGTAAACAATCAAATTTGGTTTGGTAAGGATGGCTCTAACGTCCCTAGATTAAAAAGATTTTTATCTAAAGTTCAGCCAGGAATGGTACCATCACTACTTTTGGACTCACCAAGAAGTGGGTCACAATCAAGAAGGGAGACAAGAGTTAAAAGCTTTATTTGACGATAAAGGATATTTTGACGGTCCTAAACCCGTCCGATTGATAAGCAGAATTTTCAGCTTGCAAATTTTCAAGATCATGATATTGGCTTGGACTTCTTTGCCGGCTCATCCACTACCGCTCACGCAGTTATGGAACTCAACGCCACAAGACGGTGGCAACCGCAAATTCATCATGGTGCAGATCCCCGAAGTGTGCGACCAGAAATCAGAGGCTGCCAAGGCTGGATATGCCACTATCGCTGAAATCAGTAAAGAACGTATCAGGAGAGCTGGAAAGAAGATCCTGGAAGGCGAATGTCATGAAGGCTGGAATAAAGATATCGGCTTTCGGGTTTTGAAGGTCGATAGCTCCAACATGGAGAATGTCTATTACACCCCGGATGCCATTGACCAAAAACAGCTGAAAACATTCGCTGACAACATCAAGCCGGATCGAAATCCAGAAGATCTGCTCTTCCAGGTATTACTGGACTGGGGGGTGGATCCGTCACTGCCAATTCGCAAAGAAACCATCCAAGGCAAGACCGTCTTCTTTGTAGACGAAAACGCCCTGGTCGCCTGCTTCGATATCGAAATAGACGAAGCACTGGTAAAGGAACTGGCTCGAATCAAACCCGAACCTCTGCGTGTGGTGTTTCGGGATAGCGGCTTCGTGTCCGACTCCGTCAAAATTAACGTGGAACAAATCTTCAAGTGGATGTCACCAAGTAGTGGGGTGAAGTTCATTTAGGGGGCATGCTATGAAACTGAAATTCAAAATCCAACCCTATCAGACCAATGCCGTCGAGTCAGTGGTGAACTGTTTTGCAGGACAGGTAAGCACCTCTGGCATCAAGTATCGCATTGATCCGGGTGTGGGCAATGAGCTGCTCCCTCAAGAGCCGGAATCGCAGGGTTTGGACATTCAACTGACCGGTTTCAAGAATGCCGATATTCAGCTGACCGATACCAAGATTCTTGAGAACATCAACGCCGTTCAGCAGCGACAAAACTTACCATTGTCGGACAAACTGGAAACCAGTGCTGGTTGCAATATCAACCTTGATGTTGATATGGAGACCGGCACAGGCAAAACCTACTGCTACATCAAGACCATCTTCGAGATGAAGAAGCGCTACGGTTGGACAAAATTTGTCGTCATCGTTCCCAGCATCGCTATTCGGGAAGGTGTGTTGAAATCGCTGGAAATTACCGCAGAGCACTTCACAGAAAGTTACGGCAAGAAAGCCCGTTTTTTCTCCTACAACTCCAAACAACTTCACAACCTGGAGAGCTTTTCTTCCGATGCAGGCATAAACGTCATGGTCATCAATATCCAGGCGTTCAATGCCACTGGCAAGGATAACCGACGAATCTATGAAGAGTTGGACGATTTCCAGTCTCGCCGCCCCATCGATGTAATCAGCAGCAACCGACCTATCCTGATCCTTGACGAACCACAGAGAATGGAAGGTGCTAAAACCCTCAAGGCGCTGGAAAAATTCAAGCCACTGATGATCCTGCGCTACTCAGCGACTCATCGCACCTCTCGTAACAAAGTCCACCGTCTTGATGCTTTGGATGCCTATAACCAAAAGCTGGTGAAGAAGATTACTGTGAGCGGAATTTCAGTGAACGGTCACCCTGACACAGAGGCCTACTTGTATCTTGAGTCGATCGAAATTTCAAAGGAGGCTCCGGTAGCTCGCATTGAAATGAAAGTACGCCAGAAAAGCAGGATCAAACGAATCACCAAGCGCCTTAAAAAAGGAAGGAATTTATTCGATGAATCAAAAGAACTCGAACAATACCGTGGTTTTGTTATCTCGCAGATCGACGCCAGGGTGGACACAGTTGAATTTACCAATGGCGTCACTCTGAAAGTGGGAGACCTAACCGGAGACCACACTGAGACGACCATCAGGCAGATCCAAATTCGTGAGGCGATCAAGGCTCACTTTGAGAAAGAGCAACGCCTCTTTTCACAAGGCATCAAAGTGCTATCGCTTTTCTTTATTGACGAGGTCGGCAAGTATCGAGACTACGACCAGGAAGACACAAAAGGAGAATATGCACGTCTCTTTGAGGAAGAATACAAGCAACTCAAGACTGATTACCTAAAGAAGACAGCATTGGGCAATGAAGCCTACCGTAAATACCTGAGCAGTATTGCTACTGGCAGCACGCACAACGGCTATTTCTCCATCGACAAGAAAACCAATAGGCTCACAAACCCAAAAGTCAAGACTCGCGGAGAAGGAGCTGGGCTCTCGGATGATGTCGATGCCTATAATCTGATCCTGAAGAAAAAAGAACGTCTTTTATCCTTCGAAGAGCCGATCCGGTTCATCTTCTCCCACTCGGCTCTTCGTGAAGGTTGGGACAATCCCAATGTTTTCGTCATATGCATGCTCAAGCACAGTAGCAACACGATATCCCGTCACCAAGAAGTCGGTCGAGGCTTGCGGATCAGCGTCAACCAACACGGTGACCGAATGGATCACCCTGCCAATGTTCATGATCTGAATATTCTAACCGTTGTGGCCAACGAAAGTTATCAGGATTTTGTGACTAACTTACAGCGTGAAGTCAGCGATTCTCTTTCGGCTCGCCCACGTAAGGCGGACGAGGCCTACTTCACAGGAAAGACGATTACCACTAAAGACGAGACTCTGATAATTTCCCCACGTATGGCAAAGAAGATCTACAGATACTTGATCAAGAACGATTACACAGATGACGCCGACCAGATTACCAAGACCTATCATGAGGCTAAAGCCAACAGAACCTTGGCAGAACTCCCCCCTAAGCTTGACCCTTACGCAGAACAAATTTTTAATCTAATTGACAGCGTGTTCAGCGAATCTCAACTGCCGGATGTGGGTGACGAACGCAGGTCAAAAGTTAACCCGCTGAATGAAAACTTCGAAAAAAAGGAGTTCAAGGAACTCTGGAACCATATCAACCAGAAAGCCATCTACCGCGTTGAATTCAAATCAAAAGAACTGATTCAAAACAGCATCAAAGTGCTGAATAAAGACCTACGAGTGACACCGTTGCAATACACCATCCAAAAAGGCACTCAGAGGAGTCAGATCACCGACGAACAACTCAAGAGCGGTGAAGGCTTCACAGGCACGAGCACGGAGCTGGAACCCCCTAATGGCTCCCCGGTTCACTCCACAGTTCCGTACGACCTGCTAGGGAAAGTCACCGAAAACACCCAACTCACGCGAAAGACAATCGCTGAAATATTGAGTGGCATTGAGCATTCTGTATTCGAGAAATTCAAACAGAACCCGGAGCACTTCATCGCTGAGGTGTCACGACTGATCAACGAACAGAAGGCCACGGTCATCATTGAGCGGCTGAGCTACGACAGTACCACCGAGAACTACAATATGGATATCTTCACGACAGGACAAACCAAGCAAAACTTTAGCAAAGACAGCGTAAAGCTTAAGAAACACATTTACGATTACGCGATTACTGACTCCAAAATTGAGCGGAATTTCGTCAAGGAATTGGACACCAGCGTCGAAGTGGTCGTCTACACCAAGCTTCCCCGCGGTTTCCTGATTCCTACTCCCGTAGGCGACTACAACCCGGACTGGGCCATTTCCTTTAAGAAGGGCTCTGTCAAACACATTCATTTCGTCGCTGAGACCAAAGGCACCATGTCCACCCTGGAACTAAGACCCATCGAGAAAAAGAAAATCGAATGCGCCAAGAAATTTTTCGAGAAGATCAGCCGAAAAGTTGGTCTAGGACATGTGAAGTACGACGTTGTGACCAACTATGGAAAGCTGATGGAAATTGTCGGCAAAGGAGCGGCACCAAGGCGTCCGTGACTGTCATATTTCACATCTCGCCATATCCTGGTTTGCTAGGCCAGCAGGGTCTATTGAAACAATATTTCAGGTAGAAGACCATAGGGCACCCAGGGAAAACCTAGGGAGAACCCAGGGATAGGCATACCCACAAGTTGCCGCCGTGGAACGTGTTGAAAACCGCAGACGGCAAGAATGCCGAGACTTGGGAGTACCGGTATGGAATAGGCGTTACTGCGCGCGCGCTCCACGTGTACGAGGTACTTCCGAAACCACTATTGACTGGAGACCAGGTTCGGTTTTCTCAAGGTGAATGCAATTGGTGAATTCCCAGCGCCATTGAGAAGATGGGCAAGTGCATTAATACCAGAAAGGCTGCAAGCAAATTTGGTTTACTATATTATAAAGGCTATGTAATTCATCGGAGATAAGACTGGCGGACTACTCTGATATATTTTCTCGCCGTGACGCTAGTCAAGTAATAGTGGCGGATAGGAGTAAAACCAAATGACCGAAGGAACTGAGAAAGAAACATTGATCACTTTAGATTTTTCCGGCACTGAAAAGAAATTCGCCGATATTGATGAATTAAGTGATTTCATTCAATCCCAACAAAGAGCTTGGTCATGGCTAGAGCAGGCAGCCCGGGAAGATGGCAACTTGGATAAGGTATGGGCTCCTTTTAACAGGTATTTTTTGCGGGCTAACCAATTCATTAAGTTGTATAACATGTACCGCGCACAAAGTGAAATTCAAACTGATGCGATCAACAATTTAAGAAATCAAACACAAATTGCTGTAGAACAAGGGTTCATTCTGGCTGAAACCTCCATTGCACATTTTATTTTACAACTAAAAGACAATAAATCTCCCCAAATCGCAGGTTACACACTCGCCAATTTGAATAATACAAAAATAAATGCTAGTAACATTTTTGCACATGAAGGAGCGTTTTTGGCAATGAAATACACCCAAAGCATTGAACCGGATTCTGTCGAAGCACAGCATGGGGTTCTCAGAGTTATGAATATTACAGTGCTACAAGAGAAAATTCACTCGCTCGGGAAAGAAGCAGATGAACAGAAAATTAAACAAGCAGTTGACTTTGGAGACCAGATAACTAGTCAAGCAGGAGACTTCGAAAGTCAAATGACTGAGCAAGCAAAGCGCTTTAAAGACCAGATGACTGTGCAGGCACGTGACTTAAAACAGCAAATAAAAATTCAGGAAGGTATCTTTGATAACCAGATAGGTAAGCAAAAGGAGGATTTTGCATCAATGTTCGATGATGTAAGGAAAAAATTAACTGATTTTCAGGTCTCATTTATGGATAAGATTGCAATGCAAGAATCGGCAGAATTTTGGGAAAGCAAATTTTCTGACCATCAAAGAGCAATGAGGATTGCGATCTCCATTACTATGATCTCTGCAATTCTTACTGGAGGGATTTTTATCTGGGCAGCTTCAATGTTTCTTGATGGAAACATATACGAGATTCAACTGTCGGAAATTAGTGTTATGCTTGTAATATCCACCATAGGTATTTGGCTAACACGTTTATCAGCAAAAATATTTATATCTCATCTTCATTTAAGGACAGATGCTAAGGAACGTGTCACAATGTTTAAAACGTACTTTGCGCTACTTATAGAAGATAGAGGTTTAAATGATAACGATCGACAGCTGATCCTTTCAACGTTATTTAGACCAGGTTCCACAGGCTTTATTAAAGATGATGGGCCAACAACTATTCCAGATAGTGTTGCAAAAAGGTTTTCACAAAATCCATGAAACTGCAAAAAATTATTTATTGTCGCTTATGCTTAGTAGGTGTTCTTAAGTTTGTCATTATTGCCGTTGGTTTAAGCAAAAAAAGGTGGTTAAAGCAATTCGACACTGTGGTTCGGCTAGTGAACCTAACCAGTCTCTGCTGCTTCGCTCCTGTTTATCAAGCGGCAACACGTTAATCTCGGCAACGCTGGAACGCATATTCTCAGGAAGCAACTGAATGCAATTCGTTAGAAACGGCCCCGACATACCCGAACGTTTGCTGCAAGCGCATGAGGATGGACGCGTGGTGTTCTTCTGTGGTGCAGGCATCTCCTGCCCAGTTTTACCGGGCTTCGCCGGCCTGGTGTGCAGGCTCTACACTAAATTCAGAGTGACACCAAACGATAGGCAAAAGAAGGCGATCAAAACCGGGCAGTACGACTTTGCTGTCGGTCTGCTGGAAGCGGAAGTTACCGGTGGTCGTGCGGAAGTACGTAAGGAGCTAGCAAGCATCCTGAGGAATCTAACTAAATCCAATAAGGGGACAACAGCCCACGAGAGCTTGCTGACATTGAGTAAAACGCGACTGGTCACCACCAACTTTGACAGGCTGTTCGAGAAGGTAATTATAGGTAAGTCCATAGAAATTAAGTGCTTTCAGGCTCCATTTCTGCCGATTCAGAAGAAAAAATGGAACGGGCTTGTTTATTTGCATGGCCTTCTGCCCGAAGACCCAACATCGGACGAATTGGCTCGTCTGGTCGTCTCCGATGCTGACTTTGGACGCGAATATCTTACTGAAGGTTGGGCTGCACGCTTCGTCAGCGAATTGTTTCGCAACTACATCGTGTGCTTCGTCGGCTATAGACTCAACGACCCTGTGTTGCGTTACATCACGGCCGCAATTGCCGACGAGCACGAGCAAGGCGAGCCGCCGCTAGAAATCTTCGCCTTCGGAAGCTACTCAAGTGACGAAGAGGAAGAAAAGCGTAAAGAATGGGAGGGCAAGAATGTCACGCCCATCCTCTATCTCAAAGACGATGAGCACACCCGTCTACTCAACACCTTGCGAGAATGGAGTGAGACCTACCGATACGGTGTGTGCGGCAAGGAACGTATTGTCACTAAATACGCCAAAAGACACCCTTCGGAGAGCACGAAAGAAAACGACTTCGTCAGCCGCGTAATGTGGGCACTAAGTGATCCGAGCGGCCTACCCGCCAGACGCTTTGCCAAGCTGGATCCAGTGCCATCGCTTGATTGGCTAGACCCCCTGTTAGAGGAACGTTACAACCGTTCTGACTTGAACCGTTTCAACATCTCAAACAAGGCAGGTTTTGGGGAAAGGTACACATTCAGCCTGCTCCGTAGACCGTCACCATCTGCCTCGGCTCCATGCATGACTCTCGTCAATACCGGCGAACAAAATAGCAGATGGGACGAAGTGATGCAGAGCTTGGCACCTTGGTTGACCCGTCATCTCAATAACCCGACTCTACTGCTTTGGATGGCTAACCTCGGCGGCTCACCACACCCTAACTTGGTAAGGCTAATCGAATCCAAGCTAGACAAGTTGAACGAACTCAAGCGTGACAACAACACAACTGACCTAGACCATATTCGCTTCAACACGTCCAATACGATACCAACTCCCGCAATGCAAACGCTTTGGCGTTTGCTACTTACAGACCGCGTGTCATCTGGCTCTGGCTGGGAACGCTACTTCGCCCTTGGCCTCTGGAAAACCCGTTTCAAGCGTTATGGTCTTACGACAACCTTACGCCTGGAACTGCTTAAGTGCCTGGCTCCACGCGTCTCACTGCAACCGGCAGAAATCGACGACAACAACAGATCAGAACACATCAAAAAACTTGTCGGGTGGCAGGCTGTGCTATTTGAAGATGACGTTATTCACGGCTTAAAAGAGCTGGCCAAAGACAGGTTCTGGATCAATGCATCACCCGATCTGCTGACCGAACTAAGTTCCCTATTGCGTGACGCGCTTGATTTGACGTGCGAGCTTGGTGGAACAGATGATCAAAATTATCTATCCCACTTTCCCATCAGTGAACTCGTGAAGAACATGGATGAATGTGACCGGATACACAACTGGGCACCACTGATCAGCCTGATCTGTAATGCGTGGCTCTCAATGTCAAGACAATCTCCGGAGCGGGCACGGTATACAGCGGAGGGTTGGTTGCGTGAACCCTATCCGCTATTCCGGCGTCTGGCGTTTTTTGCAGCCACTCAAGGCGAGGCCATACCTAGCCGCCAAGGACTCAACTGGTTGCTGGCAGATGAGCATCAATGGCTGTGGTCACCCGAAACCAAGCGGGAAACCATGCGGCTGCTGGTTGCTCTGGCACCGCAACTCACCAAGGACGGAATGATAGAACTTGAGAAAGCTATCCTCAACGGGCCACCTCAAGTCGCGCCCGAAAAACACATTGAACCCGAGCACCAAGCCAGAATCGCAGACGGGGATATCTGGTTACGTTTGGCCAAGATCAAGCAAGCGGGTGCAACCTTAAGCAAAAATGGCAGAAAAAAATTGGCTGAGCTTTCCGATAAGCACCCCGACAGGAAACTTGATGAAAACGAACTGGACGAATTTACTCCTTCTTCCTTGGTTCGCGTTAGAGATGGTGGCAACTTCTCTCCCACCCCACGTCGTCGTCGCGAACTAACCGAATGGATAAAGCAACCCTCTACCGATCACCGGCAAATAGATGACTGGCAACAGCGATGCCGCAACAACTTCGCCACTACTGCCTGCGCCCTGTATGCGCTATCAAAGGAGGGTGACTGGCCTGCTAACCACTGGTCGGTGGCTCTGCAAGAATGGTCAGAGGAAAAGCTGGCCAAGCGCTCCTGGCGTTACATGGCACCTTTACTCGCCAACGCAACGGATGAACAGCTACAAACCTTTGTCCATGAACTCAGCTTCTGGCTGAGAGCCACCGCAAAAACATTCAAAGGTCGAGATGAAATTTTCCTGACACTTTGCAAACGTGTGTTGTATCTGAAAGATAAGAACGAACTCGACAGCGATAATGACTATGTAATGCGTGCAGTCAATCATTCGATAGGCTGCGCCACAGGAGCATTGCTAAGCTGGTGGTATCGGAGGAAGTCTGAAGATGGGCAAGGCCTACCCAACGAACTCAAACCCACCTTTACCGAGCTTTGTAATAGCGAAGACGACAAATTTCGGCATGGTCGCGTGTTGCTCGCCGGTGGTCTCTTGTCACTGTTCCGTGTGGATCAAAAATGGACAAAGGAACACTTACTCCCCTTGTTTAACTGGCAGGCTTCTGAAACCGAAGCTTGCGCGGTATGGCAAGGCTTTCTTTTATCACCGCGCCTTTATCGCCCCTTGATGGAGATTCTCAAGCCTGCCTTCCTTGAGACTGCAAGTCACTATGAGGCACTCGCCAGCCACGGTGAACAATACGCTTCATTACTGGCCTTCGCTGCGCTCAATCTGGGCGATGCTTTTGAGACCAAAGAACTGGCTACTGCCACCCACGCACTACCACCGGATGGATTGCACTACGTGGCTCAAACGCTAGTCAGTGTGATAGAAGGAGCTGATAACAAACGAGACTGCTGGACGAACCGAGTCGCACCATACATACGCGAGAACTGGCCTAAGACACGGAACAAGATCTACCCAGGCGTTACGGCTGACCTTGGCCGTGTGTGCATCGCAGCACAGGAGATGTTTCCCGAGGCATTCGAACTGCTCAAGCACTGGCTACAACCAGCTTCCGACCCTTCCCACTATCACAATATCCTTGTTCAGAAACTCCACGAAACCGAAATCTGTAGCCAGTTTCCCGAGCAAGCCTTAGATTTTCTGGACTTGGTGATACCTAACCAACAGTGCTATATACCCAGAGAGCTTAGAGCCTGCCTGGGTACCATCCAAATCTCTAAACCAGAATTGGGAAAAGACACCAAACACCGACGACTGATGGAGCGAGTGCGCCAGCAGGAGCATTGAATTTCGGCTTTTCCACACGGCTCCTTATCAACATGCTTCCATAAAGCCCGACAGAAATAACCAGCTAAGGATCACTTCCTCAGGTCTTACAAGCGACCGTCATGCAAATAAGCTCCGGGGATTTGGTACCTGGATTCGGGGATTTGAAAGGTTAGCTGTTCTCGGTCGGGGAGTCTTATCTGGTCGCACCAATTCCTGGGTGTTTACTGGGGGTTACTGCAGAGACCTCCGAGCTATGCCGGTCGGTCGTACAGCTATCCTGAGGAACACTCCTCTCTTTCCGTGCTACTCCTCTTCCCAAGCCTTGCCGTAAAAAGCTAATGGTTTGCGCTTTTCAGCAGGTGGTTTAGCCCCTGCCATCAATCTTGGACACCATCGCCCTCAGTCCAAAAGACTAGTGGGCATCCCAAAACTTCGCCCACGTCTTGCCGCCACCTGTCAGGTATAAATTCTTCACCTCTCTCACGTAATCCAGAAAATCCTTGTTCTCGGTTGCCAATCAATTACACGTGTCCCAGTCGATCTCACCCTTCTCCCGTGCCGGAATTATCACTTGGCTTTTAACAGGATCTTTGGCATCCAGCTCAAGTAGTCCGATGCCATGAACTGCAGTCAGCATGCACAGTTCCTTGAGCGTATCCTTCCCCGTAATTTCCGCCGCGACCAAATATCCAAAATTGGCCCATGACGAATTGGACACGGATTGAAAGAAGCACTCACGAACATTCGACCGGTTGACCAGTATCTTGACCTCGAACGACCACAACTTGGTGTACTTATCGGAATACTGTTTCACGCATTCCTTCACTTCCCGGTGCCAATCACTACCGAGATCCTCCACCCCAACCACATCCGGATAAAGCCAGCGGTTGGCACCTTTCCCCCCAATTTTATTTGATGAACGCTTCTCGTCAATGCGTTTCGAGTACACTTCAAACTCCTTTCACAGGAATTGCGAAAGCTTGGGGTACAGGTCGTGCTCGCTGAGCTTTGTACCACTCTTATCCGTTGTATCAGGCAAACTCTCGGCTACCGCCACCTCAGTGCTACCAGTCTGCCCCAAGTAATAGTATTCGCGCGGCCGGTCACCGGTAGTCTTCAACTCCGGGTGCCACCTCTGCCAATCTCGGTAATTAGAACTGATTCCTCTGATCACCATGGCTATGAGTTCATCTTCTGTATTGATTCTCTGACTCTCCTGCCTCTTCTCTTCGTATTTAACGGGAAACCTGGCGACGATCTCTTTGGCGATCTGCCGCGCAGTCAGTTTTTCATTGGGGTGCTCCTTCAAGTGCTGCAATACTTCTTCACACCGATTCATACCTATCCCTCATTGACTATTTGAGCGTTGCCCTTCTCCAAATTGAAAGTCGGCACAACGCAAAAAAAAATTCCAACCTTCTCGGCAGAAAAGGTCGCCTCTGCATGAGACTTCAACCCGTCCCTGACAATACCACAGCTTATAAACGCCGCCGTCTGCTACTAAGGAATGGATTGGGAGAGTGCCACGATGATGGCGGTAGTTGCCTCCAGGTTATTTTGGCTATGATTCGAGCCTGCCTCATGTGTAAAAACGCAAGGAAACCAAAGTGCTGAAATTTGCCTGTAGTGGGCAAACAACTCGGCATGTCGCGCGAGCCGAATCCCACTGAATGAGCATGAGCGAAAAGCAGTGTCCGTTCTGCGAAATAGCCAATACGCCGGCGCATGAGCGAATTATTTCCAAGAACGTGCACGCGTTTTTCATCGCCGATGCATTTCCTGTCAGCGATGGGCACAGCTTGGTCATTCCCAGGCGGCATGTCGGTTCCTTTTTCGAGACCACTGAGGCTGACAAATTCTCATTGCTGCATTTGCTTGATCAGGTCAAGGCCGCTGTCGATAAAATTCATCGACCGGATGGCTATAACATTGGCATCAACGATGGCTCACCGGCAGGGCAAACTGTGCCACACCTGCACATCCACGTGATCCCGCGCCACCACAAACGAAGCGAAGACCCCCGTAGAGGCGTACGCTGGATCGCCCCCGACAGAGCCGACTGGCCGGCACGACAAGGCACGAGAGGTGATGCAAGGCATTGGGTAGACAGAGCAGCATGGCCGGACAGTTCAGGCAGGCGGTTCAGGGGGTTGGGAGAGCCGGGCGATTCGTAAAAAGCGCCGAAAGTGTGCCTGACAAGAAAAAAAAGAACCAAAGCGAGCTTCCCGACAGACAATATTCAACACAGCGAATCACCCGTTGGAAATCGCCATGCAAGTCAGAGTCTATTTCTCCCGCGCAGGAAGGCTTTCCAGATACTGTTCGGCATCCAAAGCAGCCATGCACCCCGTACCAGCAGAAGTCACCGCCTGCCGATAGACATGATCGGAAACGCCACCCGCAGCAAACACCCCGGCAACGCTCGCTTCCGTCAGACGCGTCGGCACCTCCAAGCCTGTTTTGACGCAACCGTTTTCCATGACCAATTGCCCATTAATGAAGTCCGTATTCAGCTTATGAACGACGACGATAAACACCCCATTCACAGGAAGCGGTTTAGCTCGCCCGTGACTTTTGTGGTAACCCGAACCGAGGATCACAACTGGTTGATGAAGAGATACCAGAAGTACATGGCAGCAGACCACCTGTGGGAGAGTATTGCAGACCTCCACCGTGCCACACCCTCGACTCAAACACCCCAAAATCATCAAGTGCGAGTACGGCATGAACGATGGAGCATTAAAGCCGCAACTCAGAGCAACGGTAGCGGGTTACACCCTAGGAACGTGAAATATTGACTGTAGTAAAAATCGCATGATGATTCGATGTAATGAATCGTGCTGATTGGCATACTTTTCAAATTTTAGCAAAACGTTCAGGCCGGCTGGGGGAACTTGACCGTAGGCTCGCTTGGTCTAGCCATATATGAATGGGGGTAAGCGTTGAAACTGAAAATATTTGGGTCGTGGTGGTGGTCTCCGTGAAACAAACGCACATTTGAAGTTTCTTTCGCTTGAGCCGCTTCTTGGGGCAATGCCAAATCTCGATTTGCATGGAATTGATTGGGTAATTGTTGGGGGGGATCTGGCTCAAAAGCGCGACCGATGGATCCCGGTTGGATTGCTGAAATACGAGACCAATGCATTGAAGCACGGATACCGTTTTTCTTTAAACAATGGGGTGGAGTGAACAAAAAAAAGGCAGGACGTTCTTTAGAAAACCGTACTTGGAACCAAATACCGAGTATCATGGGGTAGACTGGGAAATATATATGAAACAGATCAACGTATTGTAGTACCACAAAATACTTTTGAGTAATGTACTATGCGCGCAGAATTCGGGACACCTGTTATGGTGTTTTGAACCACTGTACGCTTGGTCGTCATCATGTTACAGAGACCATTATGAATGGAAGTAAGAGATCTACTGAGAACCTCACTAGGGTTCCATCGGAACTGTTGCCGACCGGCATTTGACTGACAACGAACAGCCTCGTCACAGTAGGCAGCAAAAGCCAAGGAGATACGCAATGACGACATG
Organism: Candidatus Oxydemutatoraceae bacterium; assembly: GCA_965212025.1. GTDB lineage: Bacteria > Pseudomonadota > Gammaproteobacteria > Poriferisulfidales > Oxydemutatoraceae. Next base: position 1,522,019 of record OZ243039.1, on the reverse strand, counting down.
GGGCAAACACCTTTATCGCACTGGAAATGAAGGACAAGACGATATCGAAAACCCGGAAGGGTCTATAAGCGTTCAAAAGAAGCACATCGAACCATGGCTGGCTGCTGTATTTCAGAGTGAGCACCTTTCTCTCCTCCTCGGCAGTGGCTTTACTGCGGCAGTGGCTTCGCAGTCTGGCACCAATGCTGCAGATATGAGTTGTGACTTTTTTGATTTCCCACTGCGAGGTAAATTGAAATCCGCTGCGAATAAAGCTGCGGGAGTAATGGGTCGCGGAAAAGCAAACATTGAGGATCAGATTCGAGCGGCGAATGTTTTAGCTCAAGGCCTGGAGATCATGGGTGACAAGAGACATTCCAAGATTAAATCAGCTTTGAATGATCTGCTCAAACGGTACCTCAACAAGATTTCGAAAACTGAGCACGAATTGAAAAGCGCCATTGAGAAGGCTGCCGAGAACACCGAGTCATTGGTGCAAGATGCGGACGAAGGAAACAGCAGCGAAAAAAACGATTCGTTGGTGATGCTGGTTTCCTTCCTCCTCAGTTTTTCCAGCCGAACAGCCACTCGCGAGCGCCTTCATATCTTTACGACCAACTATGACCGATTGATCGAGTACGGAGCGGACTTCGCTGGTTTGCATCTGCTGGATCGTTTCGTTGGACGTCTCGAACCTATTTTTCGCTCTTCACGACTGGATATCGATATGCACTACAACCCACCAGGAATTCGCGGCGAACCGAGATATCTGGAGGGAGTAGTTAGATTGACCAAACTGCACGGTTCCCTGGACTGGATCTACCGCAACGACTTCGTCCGAAAGATTGGGCTTCCATTCGGAGCACAGGACGACCATCCTGCGTTCAGTGACAAGCCCGGTGATTCGGTAATGATTTACCCTAATTCGGCAAAAGACAGGGAAACTTCAGAATACCCTTATATTGAGCTGTTCCGCGACTACGCGGCGGCAGTCTGCCGACCCAATTCAGCACTTGTGACCTACGGGTATGGTTTTGGAGACGCGCACATTAATCGAACGATTGCCGACATGCTGACGATACCTTCCACGCACTTGGTCATTATCTCATTAGGAGATGATGATGAGCGTATCAGCACTTTCTGTAACCGGGTTGGGAGGAAGGCTCAAGTCTCTCTGTTGATCGGAAAGCATTTCGGAAGTATGCCCACGCTGGTTGAGAATTACCTGCCCAAGCCCGCTATTGACCGTATTACAATACGACAGACAGAACTTTTACGAAACCGTGGATGGGAAACCTCTTCCAATGAAAACGGGGAGGATGAGGCATGACATCCCCAATTTCACGAATATCTTCTCTGACTATCGGAACCGTTGAGAGCGTTTCTCCGGATAAAATCGAGGTTCTCCTGGACACCGATGCCCCTCGCAGTACGGCTCTCAATACTGGGGTACCAACTCCATTCCCAAGGATAAACAGCTTTGTTCTTCTGCCCAACGAATCCGGCGCAGTTGTCGGAATAGTCGTGTGGCTTGGCGTTGAGAGGTCTGCCTACCCCAAGCGCCAAGGCTTCAAAGACTTCGGGCTTATTGATTTGCCTTTCCCATTGAGAAAGATGGCTATCTGCCCAATTGGAACGCTGCTCTCTGAAAAAAGCGAATGGCGACTGGAAAGAGGGGTGCAAAGTTTCCCATCCGTTGGCGACCTCGTAATTCTTCCAACCAATGAACAGACTATCGCCATTGTTACTGGGCGAGAAAATGACAGCCGAGTCATGCTGGGAACATGCCCCATTGCACGCGATGCACCGGTCACCGTTGACCCAGACAAACTCTTTGGTCGGCATCTTGCTATTCTTGGAAACACCGGCAGTGGCAAGTCTTGTACTTTGGCGGCTTTGATTCGCGCTTCCATTGAATCAGCGCAAACCTCAATTGGGAAAAAGAAAACCTCCACTCAAGGTGAGCAGGTCAATCCCAACACTCGCTTTATAATCTTTGACCCAAATGGAGAGTATTCCAAATGCTTCCGGGATCTGGGGGCTGGATGTCGAGTGTTTCAGGTGCCCCCGCTTTCAAACAAGAGCGCATCAGAGTTCACACTGCCAGCGTGGATGTGGAATAGTGCGGAATGGGCAGCAGTTACACGAGCCGCCTCAGGAGTTCAGCGGCCCTTACTGAAAAAGGCTTTGAGGAAGCTGCGCGCTCATAACGAAGATTTACCAATTCGTTTTGTCCCAAAAGTTCTTGCTAAATGCCTTAAATTATTGGCCAACGAAGAAGGTGGAAGCACTCCACAGCACATCTCAACGCTCGCTATCCGCATTGAGGAGATGCTGTCTGACCCCAGCATGCATGGTGTTATCAACCCAGAAGCATCAGTGTCATTATCGGATTGGCTTGAAAAGCATATTGGAGCCGATGCTGGAGAAAATGGTCCCGTCTCTGTTATCGACCTTTCGCTCGTGCCTTATGAAATTCTTCATCTGGTGATAGGCTTTGCTGCACGCCTGATTCTTGAATCCCTACAACGCTATCAGAAGATTAACACCCAAAGTCTGCCGACAGTGCTGGTTCTGGAAGAAGCTCATACGTTTGTTGGAAAGCGGCGGTCTCATAGAGACGAGATTCCAAGTCCTACAGACATGTGCAGAAGAGTTTTTGAGCGCATCGCGCGCGAGGGCCGTAAGTTCGGTCTTGGCCTTGTTCTTTCGTCTCAACGACCATCAGAGCTATCAGAAACAGTTCTCTCTCAATGTAATTCCTTCCTGTTACACAGAATCACTAACGATCGCGATCAGGACTTGATTGCACGCCTTGTTCCCGACAATGCACGCGGTCTTTTGCGTGAGCTGCCAAGTCTGCCCACCCGTCGCTGCATTTTGCTGGGTATAGCATCAATGATCCCTGTGTTAGTCGAAGTAAAACACCTACGCGGTGAACAAAAGCCGGAATCTGACGACCCCGAATTCTGGGAGGTCTGGACCAAAGAAAAGAAGCGTCCAATTGACTGGGAAGAAATCGTGCGTAAGTGGACAGGAGTAGTCGTGGAAGATGATGTTGTGGAAGATGATGACGTGGAAGATGCAAACAATGACATTCCCTTTTAGCGCGGTCACAAATTCACATAGAGGAAGAGGCTGATGTTTCGATTCATACACGCTGCTGACCTCCATCTTGACAGCCCATTGCGCGGTTTGTCCCGTTACGAATCCGCCCCTGCGGAATCCATACGCGATGCCTGTAGGAGAGCCTTCAAGAACCTCGTGGATCTGGCCATTGAGAAAAAGGTTTCATTTGTTTTGCTGGCAGGTGATCTATATGACGGTGACTGGAAGGATTACAGTACCGGTATATTTCTTAGCCAGCAGATGGGGCGGCTCGGTAGGAACAATATCTTGGTATTTGCTGTAGCCGGAAACCACGATGCTGCCAATAAAATGACAAAAGCCTTGAATTGCCCCAAGAATATGACAATTTTATCTTCACGGAAGGTTGAAACAATAAGAATAGATGATTTGTCGGTTACGATTCATGGGAGAAGCTTTCCAACTCAACACGTTGAAAAAAACCTTGCGGTTGAGTTTCCTGCCGCTGATAGGGGAACGTTCAATATCGGGCTACTGCACACCAGCCTCAACGGCCGGGAAGGGCATGGTGTGTACGCTCCCTGCTCAGTAGATGATTTACGCTCCAAGGGCTACCAATATTGGGCGTTGGGGCACGTTCACAAGCAGGAGTTTGTTTCCAAAGACCCTTGGATTGTATTCCCGGGCTGTATCCAGGGGCGTCATATCAAAGAGACGGGTGCCAAAGGATGTGTGCTCGTCACCGTCGATGACAACACTGTAACCACAACAGAGGAGTGTTCATTGGACGTTTTTCGCTGGAGCAAGTGTATCGTCGATCTGAGCGATGCAGTTGGAATGCGTGCTGTACATGAACGTACGCGAAAGTCCATTGAACTCGAAAGGGCATCAGCAGACGGACGACCTATGGCAATGCGAATCCGCTTTGAAGGGGAAACTTCAGTGTCGGATGAGATGGCAGCTTACCCGGAGCGATTAGAGCAAGAAATCAAAGCACTTGGTGCGGAAATCGCCGGTGATGAATTATGGATAGAGAGGATTGAAAATAAAACGACCCGCAAGCTCAAATTAGAATCTACGTTGTCCGACGACAGCATGCTCGGGCAATTGCACAAGGAGATATTAGCAACTTCAGATAATTTAGACGAAATAAGCGGCCTAAGAGATGTGATTGCCGATCTCAGACAGAAAATTCCGCCTGAAGCCTTTGGCACTGGCTCTATCTTGAATCTAGGTGAAGATCAAACCATTGAACGTTTGGTTGAAGAAGCCAAAGACATGTTGGTCGGAAGATTATTGTCGGTGGGAGGTGATAAATGAGAATTGACCGCCTTGATTTGATTGCATACGGTTCTTTCACCGACAAAACATTGGATCTATCAGAAGGAGCTTCGGGGTTACATTTAATATATGGAGACAATGAGGCGGGCAAGAGCACCTCACTGAGAGCACTCATCGCTTGGTTGTTTGGTATTCCTTCCCGCACACAAGACAATTACCTGCATTCGAATCCTCAGCTGCGGATTGGCGGAAAACTCAGGCTTTCAAGCGGCGAAAACATAGGATTTGTGCGAAGGAAGGGTGCGAAAGGAACTCTGTTGGAACCCGGCACTGATGCCGCCTTGGACAATTCGATTTTATCGCCGTATTTACCAGGTGGCATTGATGAGAATCTTTTCTCCAGACTGTATGGAATAGACCATGGCAGATTGGTAGCGGGCGGCCAGGATCTACTGAACCAGTCAGGCGACCTAGGGCAAGCACTCTTTAGTGCTGCAATGGGTACCGAAAAGCTTCGTGAAATATCGTCCGAGCTGCAAAATGGTGCTGAAGGACTTTTCAAACCAAGAGCTTCTACAAAATTTGTGAACCAGGCAATATCTCGTTTCAAAGAGGCACAAAAGCGAATTAAAGAGTTGAGTCTTCCAGTTGCAGAATGGAAAAGACTGCAAAAAGAATTAGCTGATATCCTTTCCGATATCAAACAGATTGAAGAAACCAGGAATGAAAAAGGCAGAGAGAAAAGGCGGATGGATCGCCTCAATCGGGTAAAGGGTACCTTGGCTGAACGTCACGAGGTTATGACTCGAATTGAGGAATTAGGTGACGTGTTGCTCCTGCCGGAAGACTTCGGCGAAAAATGTAAAGACGCCGGAAATAAACTACAAAATGCCATTGAAGATACGAAAAGAGCAGAAGCCAGGCTGTCTCGCTTAAAAGATGAATCCAAAACGTTGAATGTTAGCGATGAATTGCTAGATAGCGAGGATGCCATTTTGGAAATTCAAAAGGAATTAGGGGCTGCTGAAAAAATAATTAAAGATCGTCCCCTGCAAGATGGGAAAAGGCGTTCATTACGCAACGAAGCAGAACAATTGCTAAAAGGAATACGGCCAGATATCGGTATTGATGATTCCGACCAACTACGAGCGTTGACTAACAATGGAAAGTGGATATCTGGTTTAGCTATTAGGCATAACAACTTGAATCAAAAAAAGGAAGATACCGAGGTAACTCTGCGTGAATCTGAAGACAGACAAAAGACAATCAAAGCTGAGTTGCATGAACAAGCTCGGTCGAATTTAGACCTGAGCGAATTGAAGGCGGTGGTTGCCGATACCCTCAGAGCCGGTGATCTGGAGCAACGATTGGCTGATTCACAAAAACGCACTTCGGAAAATGAAGCGGCTCGTGAGAATGAGCTTTCCAGGCTCGGACGATTTTCCGGAACAATCGAAGCACTCTTAAAAGTCGCCATGCCCGTACAGGAGACACTGGACCGTTATGAACAGCAATTCGATGCCTTGGCTGAAAAGCTAAGGGACCATGAACGGCATCAAAAGGAACTCGAATGGGATCAGAGACAGGCAGAAAAGGAGTTAAACGCACTGTTATTAGCAAGCGATGTACCGACAATCTCCGATCTGAAAAGAGTGCGTTCGGAACGGGATGCCGGATGGAATCTCATAAAACAAAAGTACATCGAAAAAATTGATATAGAAAAAGGTATCGCAGATTTTGCGTCTGATTCTGATCTCCCGAGATCTTATGAACAAAAGGTCGACGTTGCGGATAACGTATCGGACCGTATGCGGTCAGCCGCAGGCCAAGTGGCAAATCGGGCAAATCTTGAGGCAAAGATAGAAGACCTGAAGGCGCAACGCAGCAACATAACGGAAGATATTAGAAAGACGAATCAAGAAAAAGAAACATCTCAGAAGCAATGGACTGTAATTTGGGAGCCATTAGGAGTAGAGCCTGGAACTCCACGGGAAATGAAGCAATGGCTTCTAAGCGTAGACAAACTGCTATCGAATGTTCAGGCGGCGAAAACCGTTTCTGGTGATACAAAAGAGATAGCCGAGAAATGCGAGAGGCTCAAAGAATCCATCTCTCTACAGATATCAAAATTCGATAATTCCATGGACCTGCGAGAGATGAGTCTTGAGACTATGATTAACCTGTGCGAACAGCGAGTCGATAAGGAAGAAGCCACTCTCGAACGAAAGCGCCAGTTGAAGCTATCGCTGGACGATACGGAGACTCAACTTAAAAGAGCCCATGAAGTCCTCAAGTCAATCAAGACCGCCCAGGCCAACTGGACACAGGAATGGGTTCAGGCTGTCGATGGCTTGGGTTTGAGCCCCGATATCCACCCGGAGCAAGCGACCGAGGTATTCGCCCAGCTATTGACATTTTTTGACAAATTCGACAAATCGGAAGAACTACGCGTACGAATCTTCGAAATGGATCAAGTTACAGAGAAATTCAAGAAAAAGGTATTCGAGTTCGCCGATAGCGTTGGCTTCAAAAGAGACGGGTACGAAGCAAGTGCGACTGCTGCCCAGCTTAACCGAGGCTTAAATGAGGCGAGAGAAGCGCGGGCAAGTCTTCATAAGATAGAGGAACGGGAAAAGGAGCTAAAGAAAGAAATCGAAGAAGCCGGCATAACAATTGGAATAGCACAGAGCCAGCTTGCTTTATTGAAGGATCAAGCAGGTGTTGAGGCTGACGAAGACCTGGAATTCGCCGGTGAAAGTTCACGAAAAGTGCGCAAGATGCAGGAGAGGCTAGATGCGCTTGAACAAGAACTCGCACGCAATGGCGGTGGACTGAGCATCCAAGAATTGGAAAAAGAGGCCAGCGAAGCGGATATCGATTCAATTGAGGGTGAACTTGAAAAGGTATCTTCCGAACTGAAAGTTCTACATGAAAATCGGGATGCGTTACGCGACCAACGACAAACCATCCAAAATGAGATACGTGCCAAGGACGGCAATGCCGTAGCCGCAGCAGCATCACAAGATGCAGAGCAGCAACTTGCCACCATGCTTTCTGGTGCCGAGCAGTACCTTCGCCTGAAAATTGCTGCGCTCATTCTTGAGCAACGAATAGAAGACTATCGGAAGAAAAATCAGGCTCCAGTGTTGGTGCGGGCTGGTGAGTTCTTTTCAAAACTCACTCTGGGGTCTTATGCGAATCTTCGGGATGAATTAGACGATAAAAGCAAACCTATACTACTTGGAGTCCGTCCAAACAATGTTGAGGTGTCCGTTGATGGGATGAGTGACGGTGCCCGAGACCAACTCTTCCTGTCTCTTCGCCTTGCAACTCTCGAGCAACATCTGAATAAGGGAGAACCCATGCCCTTCGTAGTTGACGACATCCTGATTGGCTTTGACGACAGCCGTACGAAGGTTTGCATCGAAGTCCTCGCGGAACTGTCGGCCTGCACTCAAGTCTTGCTTTTCACTCACCACAGGCGGGTTCTTGAGTTGGCAAACAGTATTGAGGCGAAAGCGGGGATCTTTACCCATGAGTTAGATTGACGGCATTGGGCAGGCAGGTATATGTAAGGATGAACCGCTAAACAGGGTGAAGACAAAAGAAAACAGTTGACTCGCAATCAGTGCGCTGAGTTTCTGATCTTTACCGGACAGGCAGGCGAACAGAGTATTGAGACTCGGTATGAAAATAAAACCATCTGGCTGTCCCCAAAACTGATGGCTCGTCTCTTTGATATGGATGTGCGTACCGTTAATGGGTGCCCGAAAAACATTTATGGTCAGGCCGAGTTAGCTCGTGAGGCAACTGTCCGGAAATTCCGGATAGTTCAAATTGAGGGGGAGACGGGAAAGCTTCCCTAAATGTTCTGGATGCCATCATCCCGGTGGGACATTGTCTCAATTAGGTGCAAGCTACCCAGTTCCGCCGTTGGGCAACTCAGCTTTAGCGGGAGTTTGCGGTCAAGGGCTAAATGCTGGGCAAAAAGCGCATGGAAAACGGAACGTTCCTTGGTGAAGTTTACTTTGAAGCCTTCTGGAAGAGATCCGGAAAATTCGCCCCAGTGGGCGTCTCCCTTACCAGAAAATAACCGGCATTTACGCCACAAGCTTCAATTACAAGAAAAGTGACCCCGCGACCACCAAGACATTCTTTGCCAAGGTTCGGTACAAACTGCATTTTGCTACCCACGGCAATACGGCAACTGATCTGATCATGAAACGGGGAGCAGCACCAAAACCGGCATGGAGCTCACTTCCTGGGGAACAGCTCCTGATGGAGAAACTCTGAAAGCCAATGCTTTCAAGGTTGAACTGGTGGCACCGAGCCGTGTGGTCAACGTCCATCTGAACCTGGCCGATGAGCGCGCAAAACGGGAAACCCCTATGACTATGAAAGACTGGGTAAAACGACGGATATTTTTTCCGGGGTTTGTCGACCGTGATATTTTGCAGGACAGCGGTAAAGTAACCGCCATGCCGGCTAAAACCCATGCTGAGGATGAATTTGAAAAATACCGCATTGTGCAGGAACACTTTTTCGAGAGTGGCTTTTAGCCAGGTAACCAGCAATTGAAATAGAAAGATGGGCAAGAATGGCTGAAACAAACAGCAGACAGCTGGTGCGAACGTGGTTATTTAAGCGTTACAAGGCATTTGAGCGTGAACCTCGGAACGCTGCTACAGAATGCTTTTCCAATAAAAGGTTGCCACGCATGCGAGAGTGGTTTGTTGCCTCAAATTCCATGATAGCTGGCCACAAAACATCATTTGCACTGACGTGGCTGAATGTATCTGGCAAGAGCATGAGAAGCCTTTGGTTCCCTCATCGGCAAAGAGACCGAAGACAACGTGGGAACCTCGGCAAATGAAGACGGTTCAGGCTGATGATTTCGAGTTCTGGTTTGAGGGTGCTCTGGATACCTTCACCTTTGACGAGAAAGACACCGAAGAACCAATATTCCATGTGGACACCCATGAAGGGCGTCGATATCGTGGCAGAACTCAACGAGACCGGCACCTACAACAAACTGAAGAGTCATCCTGGTCAGTCGTCTTACAAGGTGGCCAGCTTCAAGCGGTTGGAGAGCCACCTGAAGCACAAATTCAGGGATCCTTTTTTTACTGGCACGCTGAACAGAAGGTGGACGCGCCAGCGGGTCAAAGTGATGGCTCGTGGCTGCAACGTCGTGAACCTTGGCAGGTGCAAAAACTTTCCGAAGTGGCCGGTTAAACTCCTCAATGCCACCACTGAAGCAAGCGGAGCATGAATGGATGGAGACAGCCGAACTCAAAAAATTCGCCCGCTTTGCCAGACATAATCTGATTCAACAAGTCTCCACCAAGCTGAAAGCTGTGCTGGCCGAGGGAAGCACCGCAAGGCGTGAAAGCGCGAAGGCAGTCCGGAAGCTCGAAGAGGTCATTAAAAACAACGGCAAGAAGCAAGTCATTGAGCGCGTGGCGTATATCTGGTTCAGCATTTTCTGCGCCCTTCGCTTCATGGATGTGAACCGCTATACCAGCATCGGCGTGGTGACGCCTTCTGATGGACAACTCCAGCCCGGAATTCTGGCTAACGCCATTAAGGGGTATTTCGATGGAAAGATGGTTGACGACAAGACACAGCAGAAAATAAACGCCTTGCTAAACGGGCGAACCCCCAGCCACAACCCACAGAGTGAGGCCTACCATTTGCTCCTTGTAGCCACCTGTAGTTACTGGCACCGCACCATGCGCTTTCTGTTCGAGCCCATTGACGACCATACCGAACTGCTGTTACCCGATGACTTGCTTTCGGACAATTCCATCCTTGTCCGCGTCCGTGAAGTGCTGACGCCCGGCACCTGCGAAAATGTCGAAACCGTCGGCTGGCTTTACCAGTTTTACATCTCAGAGAAAAAGAACGAGGTGTTCGCCGAAATGAGGGAAAACAAGAAAGTCACCCCCGAGAATATTCCTGCTGCCACCCAGGCTCCCACACAACATTGGCTCGTACGATACTTGGTGGAAAATTCGCTCGGCCATCTGTGGATGCTCAACTACCCCAACTCGAAGCTGAACACAAAAATGGACTACTACGTCAAACCCAAGCACCTCGGAACCGACTTCTTACGCATTGGCAAACCAGAAGAAATCAAGTTCTGCGACCCGGTCTGTGGCTCTGGCCATATACTCACTTACGCCTTTGATCTGATGCACGCCATTTACGAGGAGGAAGGCTACGAGCCCGCAGAAATCCCCGAAAAGATTCTCACCCATAACCTCTACGGCATTGAAAGCGACGAACGCATCGCGTCACTGGCAGCGTTCGCGCTGACCATGAAGGCTCACTCCAGGCAACGCAATTTCTTCCACAAGCAATTGGAGCCCAACATCTGTGTGCTGGAAAATTTCCGGCTCAGCGAGAGCGAGCTAAAACACCACACGAACACCGTCAGGGGGAACTGTTCAGCGATCCTCTACTAAACACCCTGTCCCAGTTCGAAGAGGCCGAACAATTTGGCTCATTGAACCGCCCGGGCTTCACCAATACAGCAAGTATGCTGAAAACCATGGGATCAAAAGACGACCCCTCAAGTCTGCTACTGTCCAAGACTCACAAACAGGTGCTACAAGTGCTGCGTCAGGCTGATTACCTGAGTCCCAAATACCATGTCGTAATCACCAGTCCCCCGTACGTGAGTGGCAAAAACATGAACAAAAGACTTACGGGATGGAAGAAAGGTAGTTACCCAGGCAACAAACCAGATTTGTTTGCCATGTTTATCGAGCGTAATCTTGAACTCGCAGTGTTGATGCAAATTGATTACACGTACGGAAACGCGGATTTCTCCTTTCTCGATTCGACCGGGCAGATGAAGCCAGTCCCCACGCTTGAAGAGGAGGAATACCCACAGTACTACCACAAGACAATTGCCGGGAGCGAAGACGGAGAAATCGAGAGTGCAGAACCGAGCAGCACACCACTGGTGCTGACAGAGTTCCCACTACCCTCCGAACCCGAGGTGAAACACCTCACTTTTCAGGAAAACCAGAAAGGCGTCTCCTTCGACATTCTGTTTGGCTCCTATCTTGAAGGGGCAACCACCATCACAGTTACCGACCCCTACATCCGGCTGTACTACCAAATACGCAATTTCATGGAATTTCTCGAGACCGTGGTAAAGCACAAAGCTCCAGATGAGGAAGTAGACGTCCACCTAGTGACGATCGAAGACGAGTCCAGAGGCGAACAGCAGAGAGAGCACTTTGAGAAGATGAAGGAATCAGCTACTGCCATAGGTGTGAACTTCAGCTGGAAATTCGAAGGGAGCAGGAACATCCACGCACGCCACATCGTGACCGACACCGGCTGGAAAATTTCCCTTGACCGCGGCCTGGACATCTTCCAGCACTATGAAATGAATGACACCTTCGCTTTTGCCAATCACCTACAGCAACACCGACAATGCAAGGCGTTTGAGGTACATTTCGTCAGGCACGGACAGAAAGGCCCGGAAGGAAATGCGCTTAAATAAAGACTCAGCATTGCCGAGCAAACACCTACCCGAACGTCGCAAGTGACTCCAAGTCGTCACCACCGGGCTTCTCACGCAGACGGAACTTTCTGACCAGAGCGTTTGCAAACGCTTCTTTGCCGGCAAGATACCAAAGGGAACTCACGCCAGCAAGTTCCTTTTTATAGCGTCTAAATTTCTAAGAAAACGGCGTGAGTCTTCCGCTTGTGCGCAATCAGTGGTAAACAGGGAAGATGAATAAAGAATTTAGAAACCAAGTGTAAAAAATGAGCACACGTATCAAGCTTGAAGAAGCTACAAATACCGTAAATGAACTTAGCATACGCAGCGGCAGTTAAGCCATCAGAGATGAGATTGGCGGACTGCTCTGATATATTTCCCCGCCGTGACCCCACCAAATAATGATGAAGAACGCCAATTAATTCTTCAGGCTTTGTTTAGACATAGCACTATAGGTATTATTAAGGATGAGGGACCAATAACTTTTTCCGAAACTTTCGCAAAAAATGTTTCGCCAAAGTAGAGCATCCTGAAAATATTCGCAAAACCGTTGACCGCTTGTTCCGGCTTATTTCGGTTCTATTGTGGATATGGTTTAGTAGAGCCACCTGTCAAGCGCCGCCGAACCAGCGTGGTTAAATTGCCGGAAGGCTGTCTCTAATCCTTTCAGTTAGTTGGGGTTGTTTTTTGTTGCCTAGGTTACTCGAAAGCCAGTTACAAAAATCCATCTTTTTCATTTTTTTCAATTCCCTCGCAGCATTCACTAGCAGACCCTTGTTGTCATAATTTTCCAGAAGTGATCTAAGATCTCGTTTTTTGATCGCACTCTTTATCTGCTCTCTTTTTTGTTGTGCAATATCTTGGATATCAAGTTCACCTGTTAGTCGTTTGTATTCAGATTCAACATCAGCGATACTCACTTTGCCACTCAAACCAACCTTCTTTAGCAACCGGTCGATCCTCCGGCAACAGTGGCGCTTAACCGCCTCTTCGGTATTCTTTTCTGCTGCAGCAAATATAGCATCCTGTAAATCATTGAGTCGTCTGTTTAATTCATCATCTTCGCATCCATCGCTTTCAGCGATAACGCGGCTGACGCTAGGCAACAATATGACATTCTCAATCTCTGACACCCTGAGTACCGAAATTCCATTTTCCTCAAGTTTCTTGATTTCTTCCTCGTCACGGTCGTCCGCATCGACAATTCCTTTGCATTTCACCCACGCCAGCTCCTTATTTCTCTCCATAGTTTTTACAGAATGGATAACATCTTCGCAAGAGCCTCTCGAGATAACAGTCCAATCTGGAAAGCAGTTACGATAAATTGACTTATCGAGACTGGCATCGCTGCCCTCGACGAACAGGATCGGCTTACGGCTTCCTAGGATCAGTGTTGAAATCTCTTCATCAAAGCCACTGTCCTCTGGCACGCGCTGCATTTTCCACTTCAGCGGATGTATATAGTCATTAACAACATACTTTTGCGCTACTCTGGATGCAGCAAACTCTAGGTCATGCGTAATAAAAACAAACGCACAATCTGGTCGAGCTTTCTCCAAGCTATCCCACAATTTACCCATTATCGAACGATGAACATGAAGCTCAGGTTCATCAATGATCAACAACGAGTCATATGCGACGGCAAGTGTCTGTCCAATCAAGTAGAAAATCGCTCGTTCACCGTCGCTCAATTCAGATGCACTGTAAGACCCGGTGCTAACCAAAACCTTAATATCGTCGCCAGTGATCTCTAGCGTTCTTTGCGGAAGCAAATCTTCCCAAATTTCTTCAAGAACCTCAAATTTTGTAGATTTAGCTTTAAAATCGTCTCCTTGATGCTTTGGCTTGCGGACTTCCTTATGGGTCTCTAACGCTATGTTGGCTTGGTCTGCAAACAGAACCTGCAGCAAGTAGTCATAATCATTTAGTAGCGCAACAGCCTTCCCGCCTCCCCACCTACTTCTTTTCCTACGGTATATCTGATCATTTGGGCTCCCAACAGAGCTTTCACCAACTCGGAGACCCGCCATTGCCTTCTCCTTACTAATTTTGGAAACATTCGGGTTAAGGGATTGTGCACGATGCGCCGAAATACGGTGTGCTCTTAGCTTGAGCTCAGTTTCTATATATTCAGATAACCGCGTCTTTCCACTGCCGTTTGCTCCGACAAAAATAACGGAAGAACCTGCCTTAAGTGTTATATCAGTTGGAACGTCTGGGTCTAAACTTGGAATACGAAGCTCGAACAACGCGGATGATCTTTTTTCGTAGTTCATCTTCTGCTCTTTCTCAAACTTCCGTTTCCACGTTTTTCGTTTGCTTATCGAATGCTTGTTTCACCAAGTTCATGACGTGGGGTAGCTCTTCTCGCTTGCTGAAACCTACCTCCACATCACCGCTGCCCAAATGACCGATATTGGCTACATCTCTTGCCAGATCTTCAGGATCGTAGAGATCATGGAACTGCATGTTCAGAAAAAGCCGAAAGTATGCCTTCAGCGGCACGACATTGACGAAACTGTTCTTTGCTCTGTAGGAGATATAGTGCTTGCGGGGCTCTTCTTTTACACACGGGTCGAGTGCCAACACATCCTTCCGAAGCGCCTCGAAAAGAGTCCACATGGGTGAACCCATGTAGAACTGCGGATAATCGGCAATGGTATAACTTGTCTTTTTTTCGCTCTTGGGGCGGTATGATTCAAGCACGTCAGCTGGCAACGAGGGCATCTCCCACACACTAGTGGCCAGCGTTGCTAGTCGTTCAGCACGTCTTTTAATGGCCAATTCATCCCACTGATCTAGCTTTCCGAGACCCTCGTTAAGCTTTAGAGGACTCTCTCTAAACCCCCCTTCCATATTACGTTTTTCCAGAAAAGGTCGGTCGCTGTATTCGGAGTTGTAGCCGGTAAGCGTAAGATTCCCGAGATTGTGTAACTGATCTTCCCGCACACGTTGCCACTCAGACCCGAGGTCGTTCTGCCACTCCTCTGAAAGATTTTCGTTTTGCGGAAGAATGTGTTCAATGGTGTATGCGTCGCCCGGGACACGCTCCTTTCGGCCATGGTCTTCCAAGTGATCGAGGAGGTAGCGAACACGGGAAAAAGTGTCAAAATCGCGTGTGGTGAGATACCGCTTGAACTCCTCATTTTCCGGAAAGCGACGGTAGGAAGACAACAATAGCAGATGAGCCTTCATGCTCTCCAGATATTTATCTTTTTGTAAGGCTCGCCCAAAGGTTAAAAAAGTCGTATTTAGTGAATTTGTGGGGATTTCACACATCGCGCGTCTGAACACGTACGCCTCTACCAAACGAACGGCGGCCTCAAAATCTGCGCCCACCAGCCTTTCGTGTACATAATCATCATAGAGCTCAAGTAAGAATGGATAAGCGACGTTCACTTTCAGTTCCCGTAGATCACGAAAGGCCTCAGCAAGCTTCTTATCGGTTTCTTTCCCCAACTCCATAGAACAGTAATAGGTTGCAAAATCATGGATGTCCTTGACTAGTGTGTCCACACCGCCATTAACCACGTCAAACCTTTTAGCGTAAGCTTTGAATGCCTCGTAAACCTTGCGAATTTTCGGGATCACACCTGTCTTCAGCGTCAAGTAGTGCCGCATGAAACTGGCGAAACCTGAACCATCTCCCTCCTGCCCAAAATCCACTTCCATGGGTCTCCAATGATCTTCGTACAGTCGTGTTTGGTGTTCTGGATCCAGCCCCATTAGGATGAAGTTGCGAACCAGGTCAGCTGGGTTAAGCTCAAGCCCCGCTGAATTCATGCTCTCAAAAATGAGTTGAGGGTTGTCCTGAGTTCGTTCAAGCGTGATATCAACGACGGTCAACTTTGCAAGACCGTGGCAGAGCGCAGAAAAGTTGGCACCGAGGTCTTTTACCTGTTTCTCGAAGTAGGCAAAGTTCTCATTGATTCTTAGAGACTGTTCACGTGGCTGTGCTTTCTGTTGAACCAAGGCAAAGAGGCTCGCCTTATCGGTCTTGGAAAGTAAAAGCTTGAATTTGAGCTCTCCTTTCTCCAACGAATTCAACATGTAGTATTCGCGTAGCTTCTTAGCTGAGAAGCCATTAATAGGCTCGTTATCCCTTAACTGCCGCGCCAAAGCTTCGAGAATCAAAGTGACCGTAGTCAGCCTTTGCTGGCCATCAATCACAAGATGCTGAGAAATGCCGGAGATCTGGGAAATACCCTCATCTATGTAGACGACGGAGCCCATAAAATGGGACTTGGTCGCTTCGTTACTGCCGGCGTGCTTGATATCATCCCAAAGCTGGCTACATTCACGCTTAGTCCATGAGTATGTCCTCTGATAGATTGGGATAACGAATTGCTGAGATCCTCTCAAGAAGTTGAGAAATCTGGCTTCTGTAGCTTTCATGGTTGAAGACCTCTTGCGCTTTAAAACGAGATGCTAGGCACTGCCACGCTGCGACGCGAAAAAGCCGCCACCCCGACCCAGAAAATCTGCTCAGGAAAGCCTGGGGGTTGAAAATCGATGCCAAAGTCCCAGGCAGGAATCAGTTTGGTACCACGGTAACCCTTAGTGACCACCTCACCGGCAGGGAAAACTCGCGACGGCATTATGGACACCTAGCCTAGCCACCAAGTGAAGCTCCGATTCAATAGTCATCAACCATTCTAAGCGGATGACGCGAACCCAATCCTAAAATTTGAACAACTCCCGGCAACTGAGCGCAACAGAATCAAGCTGACTGTACTGAACAGTCGACCATAGGCAGATGGTAGCACGCCAAACCCACTTGGCGCACTCACTCACCAATGTCACCAAGGTCACCAAGGTACCGGTTAAGGATGGCTATTCTTCTAACGGCAACTCTGTATTTCCGCAGATTTTTGCTTGCCTTCGCCGCATAAAATTTTCGTATGACCGCCAGACACAACTCCCGGATCGGCTCCAGGGGTGACAGTGTGGTTTTGGAGGCATGTTGGATACACCGTTACACCGGCTCCGACTAAAAACACTTGCGGTGCTAAGCTTAGGACTACCCATGAATAACCTTGCACAAGTCACTGTTCCCTCAACCTTCGCAACACCGAGCACGAAAACCAAGCGCTTGGTAAATAGCCATCAAGGTCTGTATGTCCGTCATGTGGTGAGCCGTTACATACCTGCGGTGCTCGTTTACGTCCGGGCTTTCCATAGCAAAGGCAGTAGTTCAGATGCTCATTTCTAAAAAGTGTGTTGTTACGATGCCAAAAATAACAGAGCCGTTGAGCGATACAAAAATCGGCATGTCGCGCAAGCCGAATCCCGCTAAATGAGCACGAGCGACAAGCAGTGCCCATTCTGCAAAATAGCCAATACGCCGGCGCACAAGCGAATTATTTCCAAGAACGTGCACGCGTTTTTCATCGCCGATGCATTTCCTGTCAGCGATGGGCACAGTCTGGTCATTCCCAAGCGGCATGTCGGTTCCTTTTTCGAAACCACTGAGGCCGAAAAACTTTCATTGCTGCAGTTACTTGGTCAAGCCAAGGCCGCTATCGATAAAGTTCACCGGCCGGATGGCTATAACATCGGTATCAATGATGGTGCGGCGGCAGGGCAAACCGTGCCACATCTGCACATTCACTTGATCCCGCGTTACCACAAGCAAGGCAAAGACCCCCGTGGCGGCGTACGCTGGGTCGTCCCCGACAAGGCCGATTACTGGAGCAAACAGTGAGCTTGCTCGGCTTCGAACGGCAGTTTTCCAGCCTCAGGCTCAACGTACGCGGTGGAGAAAAAAGCCCCCACAAGGTAGCAATGCTATTGGCAGTTATTGACCTAATTGAAGATGGCACCATCACCAAAAACCGCATCTATTTCAGAAAGCCGCTGAAGTCCGCTTTTACCCGCCACTTCAATCGGTTAGCTCGCCCAAACGATAGAAATAACCCACATCTGCCCTTTTTTCATCTACGCAGCAGCAGCTTTTGGCACCACCACCTGAAGCCAGGCAGGGCAGACACCTACAATGCACTTTCCACGGCCACTGGCTCCAGGGTCATTACCGACAACATTGCCTTTGCACACCTTGACGATGAGCTATTTGAACTGCTCGGCTACGGTGTGGCACGTGCACTGCTCAAGTCATCCCTTCTCAGGAACCTGAACAAACAAGGTCACGGGGTGATTCCGGAAGACGTCAGTGTCTGGAACTGGCTGGACTGGGACAAGGTTCTTGACCCGGCACCGCCGGAGCGCATCGCCAGCGTGCAGGAACCGAGGCGTGAATACCTTCCCCGCAAGGTGGATTACGCTGAGCATGAGCGCTATAGACGCGAGCTTGGTGAACAGGGTGAGCTCTTTGTTATTGGATATGAGCGTAACCGCCTGGACAGATCAGGACGTCCCGACCTGGCAGAGGAAGTGGAGTGGAGCAGCAAGGAGCGGGGAGATGGCCTGGGTTATGACATTCGCTCATTTAATCCACGCGGGGATGAAGAGCTTTTTATTGAGGTAAAAAGCACCGATAGCGGCAAAAATCGCCCATTCTTCATTAGCGAAAACGAGGTCGCTTTTTCCAAAGAGCGCGCCGACCAATTCAGCCTTTATCGAGTGTATGACCTTAAAACGCTCCCCAGAATCTTCCAGCTTGATGGCGCTGTGAACGAGCACGTAAATCTGCACCCCCTTACTTACAAAGCGAGCTTTGACTAGCTGCCGCTGACCATCCTCCCTAGAGCCAGCCTCGTTGGGGCAGAGCCGCCTCCCTGTGACTCTCTTAGTCGGCTAATCACCCACAGAACAGGTTCACTTGCTACGATAATGCAATCGCATTACCATCCAAACATGTGCCCAACCACTGCCGGAGGTTCAACATGGCAAATACATTATTAGTGAGCGAATCCACTCTGACTGACCGTTACCAAACCACAGTGCCAGACGCCGTACGTAAGGCCTTGCGCCTCAACAAGCGCGAAAAGATTCGCTACACCATCCAGCCCGATGGCAGTGTGCTGCTGTCTCGTGCAGACCAAGACGAGGTCGACCCTGCATTAGGTAGTTTCTTAACTTTTTTGGCGAATGACATTCAGCAAAACCCACAGCGTCTGAAAGCAGTAACGCCGGAATTGGTTTCTCGCATTCAAGATTTAGTCGGCAATATTGATATTGACATTGATATTGATGCTCCTCTTGATGAAAAGGATGAATAGCTTTGCCACAGCAATCCAATATCGTCATCAACAGATGGACTATTTTCGCTCACCCGTTATTTCTCGATGAAATCAACACGCTCATCGAAAAAGTAGAAGAACTAAAAAGCGAAGACCCTGTCAATTACGTCAAAAAGAATGCCGTTAAAAGACTAGCCGCGGTTGCCAAACTAGCCTTTGAAGTCATCCTAAAAGACCCAACCATTCCTGAGTACCGGCAAGGCTTAACTTTGGGACATGAGTACAAGCATTGGTTTCGCGCCAAATTCTTTCAGCAATATCGCCTGTTTTTCCGATTTGACTCAGCATCGAAAATTATCGTGTTTGCCTGGATCAGCGATGAGAAAAACAAAAGAGCTTATGGCAGAAAAACCGACGCCTATCGCGTTTTCGGAAAAATGCTCAACAGTTGACATCCACCTGACGACTGGAAACAACTACTCGCAGAGGCAAAGGGTGGCTTAAACCGCTTGAATAGCATCACCAAAAAGCTTTTGCCATAAATTTGGTGACATCACATCGCGCCAGAAACCGTCAGATAAACTTTATTTAGAAAGTGGCTAGCGGTTAACCTCAAGGGTTCGAGATTAAAATCAGGCAGAAGAGGTACGACACCGAGCTCTACAGGATTCTTGGCTCAGTCCCTCGCGTATCCCTCTTTGACGGCTTTTTCCATGCCAGCCAACTCGTCATCAGTCAGGAGCCCAAAGTGCGATTCTCTATTCCTTCCCGAAAGGCGCCCGTTATTTTCCAGACAGAGCCGGATAAAGAGATCAAGCAGACGGTCTGGCATGTCCACGACTTCCTGAATGGCCTGCCTGGATTTCTCGTAACTCGCAAGAAAACCGAGCTCTTCCACTAGCTCGTGCTCGATAGCGAGTCGAACGAAATCGCTCAATGCCTCCGCTTGGGCTGTCATGTCGATGTAGCGGTACCAAGAACCAGTCTCCCCCGGCACAGTCATCTGACCAAGGTCGTCCAGTTCGTATTCGACCAGCCGCATTAGTGGCTCTGAAAACGCCTCCAGGGAACGGTCATAAAGTGCCGGATTTTTCAGCATGGCGGCGGAGACCGGAAACATGAAACCTTTCGGAACCGCACCGCGCAAGAACAGGATATTGTGTATGAGAAAGCGGTGAATGCGGCCGTTACCATCCTCAAATGGATGCAAGAAAACGAAGCCGTACGAGATAGCCGCAGCATGAATAATCGCCGGTACTGCACCTTTTTTCATAATTCGGTGCGCGGCGAGGAGCCCTTCCATCAAATCGGAAAGATCATCAGGCTTCGGGCATACATAGTGAATAAGCTGTCTCTGGAAGGGGGTGGTCTGTCCAACGTAGTTTTGAACTATCCGGTAGCCCACTTCCTGGAAACGAGGGTCGACAATATGGTTCTGCACAGCGAGCAGAAGAGACTTCCCGCAAAAGTCCTTATGCTCCGCCACCCCAAGCAGGTCGATGAATCTTTTTGCCTGGGTTTTACTTGGGTTAACGCGTTCGATCTCGAATGAAGACTTGGTTTCCCTGCTATAGAGATAGCTCAATGCCCGCCTGAGAAGTTCGGGCGAATAGGAATCGGTGAGCTCTTCGCACTTCTTTCCCAGGTCGGTCTCCTCCATAGCCGCAAGCTTTTCTGTGCGCCGAATGATGGGGCAGAAAGAACTTCCCCCTAGCAGGTTGTCGATGACCCGCTGGCGCCGCACGCGCTGACCGGGCACAGCGGTGTAGTACCGACCCGGCTCCAGAAGCTGGACGTAATTTCCTTGACTCAGATTCGACAGCGGAAGTTCTCGTCCGGTCAGAAGTTCATACAGAAACCAGATTCTGCGGGCGTATTTCCCGGTAGGCTTCGAGGCGACCCAATCTGTAATCTCACCTACGGCAACCGCGTCGAAAAGAGCCGACAGGATACCGAGGTTGGTGCCGTCGTACTTAAGGGCAAACTCCAAGTGATCCCCAGTCCTGTCACCGGGCCAATAAGGCGGGGGGTAGACGGATTCGACCTGCCCGTCCCAAATGGTCGAACGCAGTGTTCCTCCGATCATGCTGACCGCGGACGTATGCCAGTTCGGCAAAGCGTTCAACCGGTATCGTTCAATCAGAAGTGCGTATCCCGCCGACCGATTCTGTACACCTTTCAAAATCATCACGCCTCAAAAGACCATTACTGTTATCGAAAAATAATTATATATAGCTACTATTATGAAAATATAGTTATATTGTAACAATTATTCGAGATAGTTGTTAAATAACTAAAATTCCAGGCGAATATAAAGGCAATCCTGAAAAAACATGTTTGAAAGTTGAAAAACAGTTGTAAATCAGCACTTCTTCTTAAAAACACATACCAATTTCATCTTTAAGCGTCAGCAAACGGTGCCAAAATTCCTCCCCAGCAGAAAACCTGCACCCAAACGGGAACGCCGTTCGGTTAACAAGAGCTTGCAATTGCCCCCCCTTTCGGAACACTATCGCCTAGGGGCGAAAATGGGTTACACCTTCAATCAGGACAGGCTGACCTTCGGGAAGTGTGTCCACCGGGAGACCATGTCTCCCAAGCAGTCTGGCGCTGAGTCCGGCTTCACTTTTATTGACCTGTTCGCGGGTATTGGAGGCATCAGACGCGGGTTTGAGAGCGTTGGCGGTGAGTGCGTCTTTACGAGCGAGTATGACAGGCATGCCGTGAAGACCTATCTGGCCAATTACCGCTGCGACCACGATATTCACGGTGATATCAAGGAGATCACCCAGCCCGCCGGCATGACCAAAAGGCAGGTCTGCCATCACATCCAGAGCCACGTACCGGATCACGATGTCCTCCTGGCAGGCTTTCCATGCCAGCCGTTCTCCATTGCAGGCGTTTCCAAGAAAAATTCACTGGGGAAAGCTCACGGCTTTGAATGCGTCACCCAGGGCACTCTGTTCTTTGATGTCGCCCGCATCATTGAGGTAAAACAGCCTCTGGCAATCCTGCTCGAGAACGTCAAGAACCTGAAAAGCCATGACCGGGGCAAAACCTTCGAAGTCATCATGAAGACGCTGAACGAACTGGGTTACGACGTGACCGACCGCGAGTATGGCACTCGGACACCCGATCCAAAAGTCATCAACGGCAAGCATTTTGTCCCCCAGAACCGGGAGAGAATTGTCATTGTCGCGTTCCGGCGTGATCTGAGCGTGGCACAAGGTTTGACACTGAAAGACATCAATGCGTATTTCCCGAAAACACAGCCCAAGGTTGGCGACATTCTGGAACCTGCGGAAAACGTCGATGACAAATACATCCTGACGCCGAAACTCTGGCAGTACCTGAAGGATTACGCCGAAAAGCACAGGAAAGCAGGAAACGGCTTTGGTTTTGGCAAGGTGACGGCAGAGGATCGGTCTACCCGCACCCTGTCTGCCCGCTACTACAAGGATGGGTCTGAAGTATTGATAGACAGAGGGCCTGGCAAGCGCCCACGTCGCCTGACCCCGAGGGAGTGTGCACGCCTGATGGGCTTTGACGAGCCTGGGGAAAGCAACTTCGTCATCCCCGTTTCCGACACACAAGCCTACAGGCAATTCGGAAACAGCGTCGTTGTGCCGGTATTTGCTGCCGTTGCCAAACTGATGAAGCCTTACATCATCAAGGCGCTGAAACAGGCAAAAAGACTGCCTTCCACGCCAAAACCGGCCACCTACAAGCAGGTACAGGAAACTCGCAAGATCGCCTGATGGCTGACACTGTCTCCCGGGAACAACGCGCCCGCATGATGTCCGCCATCAGAGGCAAAGACACGAGACCTGAACTGATCGTCAGAAAAGCCCTGTATCACCGTGGGTTCCGTTACAGGCTGCATAGAAGTGACCTTGCCGGAAAACCTGACCTTACGTTCCCCAAGCACAAGGCAGTCATATTCATAAATGGCTGCTTTTGGCATCAGCATAACTGCGAGATGTTTAAATGGCCCAAGTCAAACGAAGAGTTCTGGCGGGAGAAACTTGTCAAAAACAGGCTTCGGGATCAACAAAACCATCACTTGCTTTCCCTTGGCGGATGGAAAATCTTTGCAATATGGGAATGTTCCATCAGAGGCCGCAGCAACGACGATATCAACAGAATGCTGGATGACGTATCCGACTGGCTGTTATGCGGAGCGGAAAACCTGTCGTCGATACCAGGGTCAGATGAATGACAACAACAGGAACCTTTGACACCCTTGCCGCCAAAGAAGCCAGCCTCGAACACGTACTGAAAATATTGAGAGACCATGGTGCCACACGGGTCTTTGTCAAAAAACTAGCCCCGAATGACAACAGCAAAAACCAGCCCTACTTCGGCTCGCACCTCACCAACCTGCCTTTCATCCCGACAGGTGACCTGACACCTTCCCTGTCACAGTCCGGAAAAACCTCGGGTCCCAGGCGCAGGATCAAATATCAGGCCAAACTGAACCTGTCCTGGTTTGACACGGACGGCAAGCTGTACCCTGCCCCACACGCCAAGCTGATCTATTACCCGCAGTACCCGGAAGTCCGTTTCTCGGGATTTCTGAAAGGCTCCAAGGTTCAAGCCAGTGAATGGATGGCAGTAGAAAAGCAGGGTCGCAGTTCGGGGCGTTGGCTGATTTTGGGCGTTTGCCCTGACAAGAGCGTGCTTTCATACCTGGCTGTTCCTGGAAGCAGTCTGTCCAGAGAACTGAAAGAAACAGCCCTGACTGAGATCAGTAAAGTTTTTGGCCAGATTGATGCCACCCGCACCGCCGTCACGTCTACCAGAGAGGCGCTTATGGAAAAACTGGCAGAAATACACGACATGGGCTGGATACCGGGTCGGAAACTAAACTCTGACATGGAAGCCTCACCTTACAGGGCGCGCAACGGGGGCGGCTACACCTTGGAGGCACAGCTGGGCATCACACCCAACAGCTACTCAGGGCCAGATTACCTCGGGTGGGAGGTGAAGCAGTTCGGTGTAACAGGATTTCCCGCCAAGGGAGCCACGCCAACCACTCTCATGACACCTGAACCTGATGGCGGCCTTTACACTGACAAGGGAGCCGCTGCTTTTGTGCGCAAGTACGGTTACCCAGACAAATCCGGAAAGCCGGACAGATTAAATTTTGGCGGAAGACACTTCGCAGGAATCACCCATAAAACCACAGGTCTGACGCTTCACCTTCTTGGGTTTGATGCCAGCAAAGCCGCCATAACCGATGCTGACGGAACGAGCGCACTGATTGACGGCACAGGTGCAGTCGCTGCCAGCTGGGGCTTTCCAAAACTGATGAATCACTGGAAACGCAAGCACGCCCAGGCTGTTTACATCCCCTGCCAAAGAAGAACGGACAGGCAGACAGGCGGCTACGAATACCATTACGGCAAAGACATAGAGCTCGGCACCGGCACAAATTTTGTGATGGCCCTCGCCTCCATGGCCGCAGGCCACATCTACTATGACCCCGGCATAAAGCTGGAAAATTCCCAAAACCCGAAATCATCACCCAAGCGTCGCAACCAGTTCAGGGTTAGCCACAAGTATCTGAAAACGCTCTACAAAGATTACAGCTTTGTCGCTGTGAGGAACCGGACAGAAACATGCTGAACTGGCAAATCCCGTGCACTCGCCCAGGCCTGCACGGTCAAAACAGCCCGTATCATGGCAGCCCGTATCATGGCAGCCCGAAGCCGTGCCCGATCGCAAGCCAGAGCAAACAGGCAGCGCCTGCCATGCGGTCACGACGTCCCCGCAAGCACTCCGATTGCCGACCAGGGTTCGCAGGTGGTGGTGAAGCGGCTCATGGCGGTAGCCCTGTCAAACGATCCGAAAGGCTGGAGTCTAGGGACGCGGTGGGAACTCACTGCGAGATGCCAGTGAACGCCAACTAAGTGCCAGGAGCCGTGCACACCATGCTCTACCAACACGGCGAGTAGATAATGACCTCCGCCAAGTCTTAAGGAGGCGTCGTCACCAAAGGGATGCGGGTAGACGATTGGAAGAAGTCTTTTTCAGTTCTTTGGCCGCACCCGATTCTTGGTAATATTCGCAGGTACTGACACAGAGTCAGAAATCATCATCACAGAGTAGCTGCTGAAGCTACTTTCAACAGGTTTTAGTGAGGAAAGCCATGGTCACGCGCGATCAACTGATGCTCCCTTTAATAAAAGCCCTGGTTAACCTCGGCGGCTCCGGCAGCATTGATGAAATTTATGAAGAAGTCGTCAAACTGGAAAAATTCGATGAAGAAACGCTGGCAGTTCTGCATAACCCGGAAAAGGGCAATCAGACAGAGATTGGCTATCACCTTGCGTGGGCTCGTACTTATTTGAAAAAGGCCGGATACCTTGAAAATTCATCTCGTGGTGTCTGGGCGTTGACTGATAAGGTAAAACCGGGGATGGAAATAGATGGTCGTAAAATTGTCAAGTGGGCTCGTTCACTCGACAATAAGAACATGATTATTGATATAGACCTAGACGACCCGGCCACTTCAGTAGATGATTTACCTGAAGAGGCTCTTGACTGGCGAGAAAAGCTCCACCACGTTTTAACCACTGAAATGAAGCCGGATGCATTTGAACGGCTCACGCAACGAATACTCCGCGAAGCTGGCTTTGTGCACGTGGAAGTGACTGGACGGGTAGGTGACGGTGGTATTGATGGCAAAGGCATTGTTCGGATAAACGGGCTGATGAGCTTTCACGTTTCCTTTCAATGCAAGAAATACAAAGGCTCAGTAAGCTCATCAGAAATCCGTGATTTTCGCGGTGCGACTGTAGGTCGGACTGACCGGGGAATGTTCATCACCACCGGCAGATTTACCAAGTCTGCAGTAGAGGAAGCCAACCGGGATGGCGTGGCGCCAATAGACCTTATAGATGGTGCCCAACTTGCTGACAAGCTGAAAGAGTTGGCGCTCGGTGTTAAAACCGAATTGGTAGAGGAAGTCACAGTTGACGAGAATTGGTTTTTAAGCCTGTAGTGAAGAACTGGCAGCGGCTTGATTTGCCCGCCGCGACCATCTGCGCCTGGTCGTGGGTTGTGGCTACATTTCCAGAGAGGCGGTCTTCATGCGTTAGGCTGCTATATTGATTTAGCCAGTCGCGTAAAGAACCAACCACACGGGAAAAACAGTCAAAAGTGATCAGTTCAAGAATCAGTCTGGTCTTTTGAAGCAGGGAGAATAAAAAACTTATGGAAATTAGAGCAGAGGTTGCCGGTCGCTACTCAGTCGCGGCTCAGCAGAATCAATTCCCACTCATAACACAGCTACAGCTAACAAACGATCGGGAAGAAGCGTTTGAAGACTTGGAGGTTTGCGTTAGGTTTAACCCGCCTTTAATAGAACAAAATGTTTGGACCATCAGCGAAATAGGTTCCAAACAATCCATTGATTTACATGGTGGTAACTTAAGACTGCCAGCTTCGACACTGCTGGAATTATCCGAGCGTTCTGTCCTTGATGTGGTATTTGAAGTTTCTCATAACGAGAATATTTTGGCCAAACACCTTTGTAAAACCGAGTTGCTGCCCTATAACCATTGGGGTGGCGAGTCCACAATGCCCGAGCTGCTTGCCGCTTACATACTTCCGAATTCGCCGGTCGTTGAAAATACAATCAAACTGGCTGGAAAATTACTTAAATCCAAAGGACACGAATCCATGCTGGATGGCTATCAGTCAAATACTCGTGAGAGGCCTTATTTGATAGCCAGCGCTATATGGTCAACCATTTGCGACAAAGAATTGACTTATGCAGTGCCTCCTGCGAGTTTTGCGAGTGCGGGACAGAAAATAAGACTACCAGACCAAATTGAGCAATCAGGCTTGGCCACTTGCCTTGATAGTGCACTTCTGTTCGCAGCCTGTCTGGAGCAGTCCGGATTGAACCCTATAGTCGCTTTAACCAAAGATCACGCCATCGTGGGGGTGTGGCTAATTGATGACACATTTGCAACCTTGACTAATGATGACCCCATGGATGTTCGTAAAAGAGTGGCGACACGCGATATCTTGATTTTTGAGACCACCTTGGTCACCAGTGACACACCAAGAACTTTTGAACAGGCACAGGAAATTGCAAGCGATTGCATATCTGAATCAAAAGAGCTTGACTTCGTATACGCGCTGGATGTCAGGCAGGCCAGGATTAGAGATATCAGCCCCATAATGAGAGAACGTGTCGAGCCAATAGACCAACCTCCCCTTGAGAAGGAACACAAAAAAACAGACTTGAGCCTCGCTCCATCACTACCACCTGTCAACAATCTTGAGGAAAAGACGGAAATTACCCCAGATACTCGGGTTGAACAGTGGAGACGTAAACTTCTTGACTTGTCCAGAAGAAATCGCCTCATTAATATCAGCAAAAGAACTGTCTCCTTACCAATTTATTGCCCGGATCTGGAACTTCTTGAAGACCGACTGGCGGCAGGTAAATCGTTTCGATTTATCACCCCCTCGCAAACCCCGTTTGCTTCTCAGGAAAGAGACCCTGAACTTTACAGGTTCAGTACCGGAAATGATCTGGAACGGGAATTTGCCAGGAACAAGCTTGATGAGCAGATACTTCTTGTTAATCTCACAGAGAAGGATTTAACCAAGAATTCAATTACTTTGCTAAGAAAATCCAAAGCTGACTTTGAAGAAGGTGGGGCCAATACTCTTTATATGTCTATTGGCCTACTGAGATGGAAGGAAAAGGGAGGCAAAAATAGTTATAAGGCTCCGCTCATTCTAATACCGGTAACGCTAACCAGACCAAAGGCAAGATCGAAAATTAAAATATCCCAAATTCCAGATGGGGATCCAATCTTTAACCTGACTCTCCTCCAGCTCCTCTTGCAAGATTTTGACATCGACCTTACAGAGTTCCAATCTAAGCTACCAACTGACAAAAGTGGGGTTGATGTGGGGCTGGTTTGGAGAACAGTACGGGAGAAGATCAAAGATGAACCAGGGTTTGAGGTAATCGAGGATCTCGTGGTAAGCACTTTTTCCTTTGCTAAATTTCTTATGTGGCGTGACCTCACCTATCGGATTGAGGACTTAAAAAGCAGTATTTTTGTTGAACATTTGATCAATAGACCAGACGAAAGTTATCCGCATTCGGCAGACTTTATTAAACCAACCGAAGTTGACCGGCGAATACCGTCAAAGGACTTGTTCATTCCCCTTAGCGCAGACAGCTCTCAAATAGTTGCGGTTCATACCTCAGCAAAGGGGAAAGACTTTGTTCTTGAGGGTCCCCCCGGTACAGGAAAGTCAGAAACAATAGCCAACATTATTGCTCACAACATCGGTGTTGGCCGTAAAGTTCTTTTTGTTGCAGAAAAGATGGCCGCTTTAAACGTTGTTTACTCTCGGTTGGAAAGAATTGGTCTAGGGCATCTGTGCCTTGAATTACATTCGAAAAAGGCGAACAAAAAAGACTGCCTTGAGCAACTGGGCAGAGCCACGCAATTTCGTCTTGACCCAAAAGGCAATAAGTACTTACCCGTTGCCAATAATCTTGACATTCAGAAAAATAAGCTTAACGCTGTGGTCACGGAGTTGCATAAAGAATCACAATATGGCATTAGCCTCAGATCGGCAATAGCAAATTCCGTACGCCACCAAGGGGAAGTGGCAATATCTTTAGATTGGGGTGACTCTCTGTCAGATGCCCCTATTCAAAATCCCCAGGATTTAGAGAAGATGCTTGAAGAAATTCAGTCCTTTGAGCGGGCATGTGCTGAACTTTCTTCAGAAGATTTTGAAAACTTGGGTTATCTGAGAAAAACTGGCTGGAGCTTTAAATGGCAAGACAAATTTATCAAAACTTCCAGCGAGCTACATTCGTTACTAACGAAATGTTCAGAGACCTTAATATCATTCAAAGAGGCTCTCAAGCTCAATGCAAAAACCGACAAATTAGATGGGCTACCCTTATGGGTTGATCGAGCCAAAATGGTTATCGAGTACTCAAATGACCCCTTCCCGCAAGCTATAGGCAAGAACTCGGAACAATTTTTATCTGATCTGAAGAGCCTTGCGAAATTAAAGAAAGATTTGGAATCACTATCATCCCGGAATGAGATGAGAGGAGACACCTCATCAATACAGGATTGGCCAGTTGCAGAATGGAAAAAGAACTACTCAGAATCGCTCAGTAAATGGGCACCCATGAGAGTAATTTATAATTACTTTTTAAAGAAGAACATCAAAGAACATGGGTTGACACGGCCTGTTCTGGACCGTCTTTCTGATTACGGGCAAATGGCGGATCTGTCAAAGGACATAGATTTGCTCCTGGCCAACGAGGACATAAAAGCAGCCAGAATTAAGTGGCGCGAAAAGGGTAAGGAGTTGAAATCCATGGAAGATGATGCCACAGCTCTCAAGCAGAAGATTTACGGACTGGTGTCTGTGCTTCCCGACCCGTCAGCTCAGGCATTGGCAATTCAGAAGGTTCTCGTTGATGATACAGAGCCATTAGATGCTTCCCGGACTCTCCATTACACTCAGGAACTAATAAACCAGCATTCAACACTAAAAAAGTATGTTGAAGAATTTTGCACAGAATCCGGTAGCGAACTTGGTTCTGATGACACATTTGAAAGTCTTCAAAAAAAGTTATCTACTGTTCTTGACCAGAAAAGCAGGCTTAGGTCGTGGTGCAAATATCAAGGCGAAAAGAAAAATATTACCA
The DNA here is from genome assembly GCA_965212025.1 of Candidatus Oxydemutatoraceae bacterium. Taxonomy (GTDB): domain Bacteria; phylum Pseudomonadota; class Gammaproteobacteria; order Poriferisulfidales; family Oxydemutatoraceae. Next base: position 1,492,300 of record OZ243039.1, on the reverse strand, counting down.
AATATCAGATAGATAGCCTGATTCGTGCAATTGAAACGCGTTTAGTTGATGCCAAATGTGCCAAGGATACTTTGTTCACAATATTTTGCACCTGGTTAGCCAAACGGCTGATGGATGAATCCGGAGATAAATTAAACTTTAGCTCATCTGAGCAACAAAATGAAATTGATCAGTTCAGGAAGCTGGGAACAGAGTTAGCAAAAATCACCGGTGCAACGATCTCCAACAATTTCTCACGAACAGAGATAGACCCTAGTGACCGCACTAAGCTTAAAGGATTAAGCGTTTTAAAAAGGGAGTTACAGAAGAGGACACGCCACATACCGATCAGAAAGCTGATTTCTGAAGTGAAAGATTTACTTCTTGAATTGACTCCCTGTTTCATGATGAGCCCACTTTCTGTGGCGCAATATTTGCCCAAAGACTTCCCTCAATTTGATCTTGTTATCTTCGATGAGGCCTCTCAAATAACTGTCTGGGATGCTGTTGGAAGTATAGCCAGAGGGAAAAATGCGATAGTCGTGGGTGATCCCAAGCAAATGCCTCCGACAAACTTCTTTAACAGATTGGACAGTGATAGTGATAGTGACGACGAAATGGATCTTGAAAGCATACTGGATCAAGCAATTGCCGCGGGCATACCTCACCACAGGCTTACAGGTCATTACCGATCGCGCCATGAAAGCTTAATAAGGTTTTCCAACGTTTCCTATTATGAAAATTCTTTAATCACATACCCTTCAAACCACACAAAAATATCTGCTGTGGAATTGCATAGGGTAGATGGTCTATATGGGAAAGGTACCAACATGACTAATCCTATAGAAGCAAAGGCGCTCGTCGAATTTGTCGTAAGCCGACTCAAAAATCCCGCCTTGCGCGATTTATCAATAGGGGTAGTGACAATGAACACTTCCCAACAGAGGTTAATAGAAGATCTTTTGGACGAAAAGCGTCGTAAGCATCCTGAGATTGAGGAATTTTTTGGGGATGCTGTACAAGAACCGGTCTTTGTAAAAAACCTTGAAACGGTCCAAGGCAATCAACGTGACATTATTTGCATTAGTGTTGGTTATGGACCAAGTAAACCAGGCGGAAAAACCATGTCCATGAACTTTGGACCTTTGAATCGTGAAGGCGGTGAGAGAAGGCTCAACGTGGCAATTACCCGTGCCGCAAGTGAAGTTCATCTTTTTACAAGTTTTGACGCTTCCATGATTGATTTAAGCAGGACAAAGTCTGTAGCAGTTCGTGATCTTAAGACCTATATAGACTTTGCGGACAGGGGAGATATCGCTATTGCATCGGCAGAAACCGGAACATATCAGGCCGATGCCTTTGACAGTGACTTTGAGGAGGCTGTGGCACTGAAGCTTAGAGATCGAGGCTGGAAAATCAGGACACAGATTGGGGTTTCCAAGTTCAGAATTGACCTGGGAGTAGTTCATCCTGATTCCTCGGGGAGCTTTTTGGCAGGCATTGAATGTGATGGAGCCACGTATCACAGCTCTCCGAGTGCGTGTGACAGGGATAGAGTTCGGCACATCATCCTGGAAAAGCTTGGCTGGAAAATGCTGAGAATTTGGTCAACTGATTTTTTCAGAGATCCCGACCTTGTCATTGATGGAGTCTGCAAGGAGTTGGACACCCTGTTGGAGGCTTCGACCGAGGCTGCAAAAAATGAGGTTCTTGAAGAGCCTGAGGATGCTTTAGTCGAACCGGGCAAAGAGTTGGACGCCCGCCACGAGATATTGGATGGGCAGCCACGCGATGCTGAACTTGGTAACGAAACAGACTCCTCAGAGGCAGCCAAAAAACACCAAGCAGGAGTTGATGGCACTATCTTTAAATAGCATCCCCCTGCTCGTGTCGACCTAGGCTATCAACCGCTTACAGCAATTTTTGTAATTGCACAGGCGCCAAGTATAAATTGCCTTCAGACGCATGGCGGAAAAACTTTTTGGGCATGATACTCTTGGCGGCACACCGAGAATTTGAGGGTTGGCCGCGGGACTTGCGAAATTGACAGCTACTCATGGCACCAAGAGAAAATAAGTTTCCCTAGCCTTCATGAGTTGCTTCCGAGTTCCGCACGAATGGTGCATCAGAAATCCGTGATTTTCGCGGTGCGACTGTAGGTCGGACTGACCGGGGAATGTTCATCACCACCGGCAAATTCACCAAGTCTGCGGTAGAGGAAGCCAACCGAGATGGTGTGTCGCCAATAGACCTGATAGATGGTGCTCAACTGGCCAGCAAGCTGAAAGAGCTGGAACTCGGTGTTAAAACCGAAACGGTAGAAAAAGTCACAGTTGACGAGGATTGGTTTTTAAGCCTGTAGTGAAGAACTGGCAGCGGCTTGGTTTGCCCGCACCTGCCCACTGCGACCACCTGCACCTGGTCGCTAACCTAAGCCTAAGCCGGCTCCCTGCTTTCCGGCCAGCTAACCCCCCTCCCTTCCCCGTTGAAATTCTCGGGTCGGCCATTCGCTTCCTGTTACTTGTATACTTGCCGACCAATACAATACAATTTTGTGCCGCCCTGAACCCGTAGCTCAAAATATGGGGTTCTGGGGCACACCATGCGCACAAGCCGCACAAGCCGCACAAGCACGCTGGAGCTTTGTTGCGTTTGCTGAAATACCGTTTCCAGCCCATCAGCAGGAGCAACAATGAAGATTGAAACTATTGCCGTACATGGTGGTTATCAGGCAGAGCCGACCACTCGCGCTGCCGTAACTCCGATTTACCAGACGACTTCCTACACGTTCAGGGATACACAACACGGTGCAGACCTGTTTGACCTCAAAGAGGTAGGCAACATCTACACGCGTATCATGAATCCAACCACCGCTGTCCTTGAGCAGCGGGTCACTGAGATGGAAGGCGGGATTGGTTCCTTGGTGGTATCTTCCGGAATGGCGGCGATCAATTACGCCATTACTACCATCGCCGGTGTGGGGGACAACATTGTTTCTTCTGCCACGCTTTACGGGGGCACGTACAACCTTTTCGCACATACTCTTCCGACCATTGGCATAGAGACTCGCTTCACGAAGAGTACTGCCGAAGATATGGAAAAACTGATTGACGAGAAGACCAAGGCGGTGTTTTTTGAGTCGATCGGCAATCCTGCCTGCGACGTTCCTGACTTGGAGGCCATTGCCGAGATGGCACACCGTCACGGGGTGCCGGTCATCGTCGACAACACGGTGCCAACTCCCTATTTATGCCGCCCGTTCGAGCATGGCACGGACATTGTGGTGCACTCCCTGACCAAGTACATGGGTGGACATGGCAACAGCATTGGCGGGGTCATCGTGGATTCGGGCAACTTCCCTTGGGCTGAGCATGCTGATCGTTACCCTCGCCTGTGTACGCCTGACCCTTCTTACCATGGGGTGATCTACACGGAGGCTCTGGGCAAGGCCGCATTCATCGGTCGTGCTCGGCTCGTCCCGCTGCGCAACACGGGTTCGGCTATTTCGCCTTTCAACAGTTTCCTGATCTTGCAGGGTCTGGAGACCTTGCCGCTGCGCATCGTGCGCCACAGTGACAACGCTCTTGCTGTCGCCGAATACCTTCTGGGACATGAGCGGGTCACTCGGGTCAACTACCCTGGCCTCCCGGATAGTCCGTACAGCGAAAACGTCAAGCGTTATCTTCAGGATGGCAAGGCTGCAGGTATTCTCAGTTTTGACATCATCGGTGGCAAGGAAGCCGGCACAAAGTTCATTGATGCCTTGAAACTGATTTTGCGTCTGGTAAACATTGGAGATGCACGCTCTCTGGCCTGTCATCCAGCCACCACAACGCACCGCCAATTGGCAGGAGAGGAGCTGTTGTCCAGCGGGGTAACGGAGGAAATGGTGCGCCTGTCCATTGGCATTGAGCACATTGACGACATCCTGGCCGACCTCGAACAGGCACTCAGTGCCTCTGCGGCTTAGGCATTGAAATGGCCTGCCCTTCGCCGGGGCGGGCAGCACCGTAAGGCTCTCTTCCCTGCATTGAAATGTTGCCTGCCCTTCGCCGGGGCGGGCAGCACCGTGGCTTGGGATGCAGGCGGCTGGCGCACGTCGCACCTTTTCAGTCGGGTGACCACCAAGGCTGGCCAAGATACGCCTGTCCATTGGCGTTGACCATTGGTATTGAGCACATTGACGACATCCTGGCCGACCTCGAACAGGCACTCAGTGCCTCTGCGGCTTAGGCTCTCTTCCCTAGCATTGAACTGTTGCCTGCCCTTCGCCGGGGCGGGCAGCACCAAGGCTCGGGATGCGCAGGCGGCTGGCGCACGTCGCACCTTTTCAGCGGGTGACCACAAGGCTGGCCAAGATACGCCTGTCCATTGGCGTTGACCATTGGTATTGAGCACATTGACGACATCCTGGCCGACCTCGAACAGGCACTCAGTGCCTCTGTGGCTTAGGCTCTCTTCCCTAGATTGAAATGTTGCCTGCCCTTCGCCGGGGCGGGCAGCACCGGGGCTCGGGATGCAGGCGGCGGGCGCATGTCGCGCCTTTTCATCGGGTGACCACAAGGCTGGCCAAGGTCTGATGCCCTGATACGCTCACACTCATGCCCACGCTCACCCCACACCCAGGGCTGAGGCTTGGCTGGCGGTTCCTGCTAGCCGCGTAACATCAATGCGCTGAGGGAGATATCCGGCTCGTGCAGGAGTCGGCGGGTCACCAAGTAGCTGAAAAAGACGCGCCGAACGTAGCCTCGCGTTTCCTCGAATGGCAGCCCGGACACCCAGGTTCCCACATCTTTTCAGCGGGTGACCACAAGGCTGGCCAAGATACGCCTGTCCATTGGCGTTGACCATTGGCATTGAGCACATTGACGACATCCTGGCCGGCCTCGAACAGGCACTCAGTGCCTCTGCGGCTTAGGCTCAGTGCTTCCCTGCATTGAAATGTTGCCTGCCCTTCGCCGGGGCGGGCAGCACCAAGGCTCGGGGCGCAGGCGGCAGGCGCACGTCGCGTCTTTTCAGCGGGTGACCACCAAAGCTGGCCAAGATACGCCTGTCCATTGGTATTGAGCACATTGACGACATCCTGGCCGACCTCGAACAGGCACTCAGTGCCTCTGCGGCTTAGGCTCTCTTCCCTGCATTGAAATGTTGCCTGCCCTTCGCCGGGGCGGGCACCGCACCGGGGCTGGCTTGGGATGCAGGCGGCTGGCGCACGTCGCACCTTTTCAGCGAGTAACCACCAAGGCTGGCCAAGATACGCCTGTCCATTGGCATTGACCATTGGCATTGAGCACATTGACGACATCCTGGCCGGCCTCGAACAGGCACTCAGTGCCTCTGCGGCTTAGCTCACTTCCCTGCATTGAAATGTTGCCTGCCCTTCGCCGGGGCGGGCAGCACCGTGGCTTGGGATGGGTCTGATGCCCTGATACGCTCACGCTCATACCCACGCTCATGCCCACGCTCATGCCCACGGCTCATGCCCACGCTCACCCCACACCCAGGGCTGAGGCTTGGCTGGCGGTTTCCTGCTAGCCGCGTAACATCAATGAGCTGAGAGAGATGTCCGGCTCGTGCAGGAGACGTCGGGTCACCAGGTAGCTGAAAAAGACGCGCCGAACGTAACCTCGCGTTTCCTTGAATGGCAGCCCGGACACCCAGGTTCCCGGATTTTTCGGCGGCAAGCTCGACAACCACCCTCTGACCCTGCGACCACCGGCGTTATAGGCGGCCACGCTGACCATGGCTTCGCTGAAGTCCCTGCGCAATTTTGACAGGTGTGCCGCCCCCAGGCGTACATTCAAACCGACATCCAGCATGCGCCATTTGCTGGGAGCCTTTACGCCAATCAACCTGGCGCTGTCGCCCGCTGTGGGATGCAGCAGCTGCATGAGGCCGCGTGCACCGTCATGCGAGACCGCATCTGCCAAAAAAGCGCTTTCGGTGCGCATCATCGCGTACAGCAGGGCGACCGGCACGGCACTTTCCCGCGCTGCCCGGCGTACGCTTTTCACGAATGGCAGTGGGTGGCGTAAATAGTGCTCACTGCCATGGGGGAAATCGGCCATTACGCGGATGGCGCAGTAGGACCACTGCCAACGCCGGCACAAAGTCGACAGCGCCAGCTTTTCATGTTCTTGCAAGCGGTCAGGCAAAAAGCGCAGCTCGCGCCGGGCATCGATGGTGCGACCCAGATCAAGAAATACGCGCATCCTTTTGACCTCGTCCCGGGATGCCACTTTGCGCAAAATACTCACCGAGACACCTTCTGCGGGTGCCCATCTATATGGCACGCGCAAATGATCCGCCGCCAGAAAATTGAAATACCCGGTTCCTGCTGCCAGGGTTCCGAAAATTACCTTGGCGCGTTTCGCATCCCCAGTGGCATCAAGCGCCATCGCCCGCCAGTATTGCCATTTCGGGCTTTCTCGCTTGTCCGGAGCCAGTGCCGCCAAATTCTCAAGCACCCGTGCCCACTGCCCGGTTCGGATGGCAATACGGATCATTTCCCGATAAACCCGCCCGCTTCTTTTCTGTGCCGGAATACTGGCAAAGACCTGGTACGCTTCCTGGGAATACAGTTGCCGCGACAATCCAAAGCCAAGTGCCATCCCCGCCTGATGGCGGTCGCGACACCTTGTCCTCTCCATCTTTTGCCACGCATCTACGGCCATTTTTGGGTCACTTTTGGCCAAGCGACCCATCGCAGCAGCCAGCACGCCTCCGTTAAAAACCGGGCTTTGACAAGTCTGCCCTAACGAAGCCAGGACTTTCTCTGGATGCCGATACGCTTCTTTCAAGCGCTGGAACCAGATGCGGTTACTCGGTACCAAATTCCCTGACAGTTGTTGTGCCAGGCGGGCGCTGCCTCTTCGCTTGATCAGTACCAATCTGTCCCAAACTATCTTTTGATCTATCACTCCTCTTTTCAATCCCCAGGCAAAGGGCGCATCGCATTCCTCCGGTTGGGAATACGCCACCAGCCACAGGGCGCGCACTGCCTCTGAAGCCAAGGTGTACTCCCTGGTGTGGATCAGGCTGCTTGCCGCCAGGCAGGTAAACTTCCGTATGCCGTACTGGCGTGGTTCCTGATAATGGGCGGCAAACAGCTTCCACTGCTGGCGTTTTGCCAATTGCCCAAGCCATGCGTTGCGTAAACGCTCGCCATACGGTGTGTCGGGGTGCTCATTCAGAAAAGCAACTATCTCGCGTGAGTCTGCAGACCGCAATCGGGTCTGCAAATGCCTGGCTTGCAAATAAGGCAGCAAAGGATGGTCACGTAAAAGCCGGGAGTATTGGGACAAGGCTGAAAGATCGCCTTTTGCCAAACGTTTTTCGGCTTCCAGAAAGTAGTGGTGTTCGGGAACACCTGGATACGCCGCTTGCCCGGCGTGGATGGCGACAAACAGGCAGAGAAGCAGACTAGCCTGGAAAAATCGGCAAATGCCTTTCACTGCACCCTCCCCGGCAAAGGAAAATTCGCAGTGCCGTATCTCCTTGGCTTCTTGTCCGGAGCACGTGACACGCATCACAGACCCGGAAATTCGGCAGACCTCCCTCTTCTCCAGCCTGTCGGCAGCTTCGGCAGCTTCGGCAGCTTTGGCAATGGCATCAGACCTCCAGTTGGAACATCAGGTGCTATTTCCTGACCCCCTCCAGGTTCAGCTCCATGTCGACAAATTGTGACGTCTCGGACATCAGCTTCCGGTAATCGATGCCGTAGTCTGCCAACCTGAGCTGGGTCGTTCCGGTAAAGCCGACACGGTTACCGCCCCATGGGTCGGCTCCCATGCCGACAAATTCCGCCATGATGGTGATTGGCTTCGTGTTGCCCTTCAGGGTCAGCCTGCCCTGCACTTCCATTTTGCCGTTGCCCAGATCCTTAAAGGCGGTACTGACAAAAGTCGCCTCGGGGTATTTTTTGGCCTGCAGGAACTTTTTGCCGCGCAGGTGCTTGTCGCGCTCGGCATGGTTTGAGTCAACGCTCGCTGTTTCCACGGAAACCTGAATGCTGGACTCGCTCACTTTCTCCGGGTCATAGGAAAAAGTGCCGCTAAAGCGCTCAAAACGCCCAAGCATCCAGCTGAAACCCAAGTGCCGGATCTTGAACTGAATGGAAGCATGCATGCCCTTCGTGTCGATCCGGTAGTCTGCCGCCTGCGCCGCAGAAAAGGTCAAAGGACAGGCCAAAGACACCAGTACAGTGCCGAGTGCAATACCCCTCAGTCGTTTCAGGAAAGATTTTTCAAGCTTCATAGTCTCCTCCGTGTTACGTGAAATTCACGCCTAATTATGTCGTATGACATATAAAATCAGTCACGACCCAGCATTCGAAGCAAGGTTCGATCCCGATGTAAAAAATGATGTTTCAATGCCGCAGATGCGTGCAGGCCAACCAAAGCCATCAGTACCCAAGACAGGTAACAGTGCATATCACCGACCATGTCTTCCGGCCCGGGGACTTCGGTCAGCAGTGCCGGCACGCTGAACCAGTCAAAGACTTCCACCGGCTCACCTTCGGCCGTGGGAATTAGATAGCCGGTGAAAGCAATGGCGAAAATCAGCCACAGCATGGCGAGGTGCGCGACCCGTGACGCAATCTTCTCCCACGGCTTTAGCGCGGGAGAGCGAAACGGACGACGAACCAGCATTCGGTGGCAAAACCAGAACAAAATGACCGGGAACAGCAACATGCCAAAACTCTTGTGGTAATGAGGAGCAGGATAGTAGTACGCGTCTGAATAACTCAGACCGGTCATATACAAACCGAGTGCGAACAGGGAAAACACCAGTACAGCGCTGCCCCAGTGCACAGCAATCAGCGACCAGCCAAAACAACTTTTTCCACCCCTGTGTTGCGGTCGTGCTCGCACGATTCACTCAGCCTGCCGCCTAGCGCGAGCTTCGCTTCCGGCTCCCCGATGTCGTCCCGCATACCTGCACTTCATCAATAAAATAGCCAGCAATCCTTTCTTCCAGCCAGTAGCGCGGACGCAAAGGCGAACTCCCGGAAACGAACCCGACATGACCCCCGTGCTCGCTGACTTCAATGCTAACATGCGGCGACAGTTCGCTGTCCTTCGGCAAGGTCTCGGGCAGGGAAAAAGGATCGTCTCGCGCCTGCAGCACGAGAGTCGGAGCGACAATGTCACGCATGTAGGGACGGCAGCTCGCAGACCGATAGTAGTGACCAGCGTCCTGAAAACCATGCAGCCTGGATGTAGCCACCTCGTCGAATTCCCGGAGGGTTCTCGTGGAGATGACTTCCTGCCTGGAAACCCCCGGAATCGGAATGAGCGCGCTTTTTCGCAAGAACTTTTTTTTCAAGCCAAGGAGCAGGTGGATCTGATAGACCCTCGAGAACCCGTGCGTCAGGCAGAAAACGGTTTGTGCAAGATCAAAGGGCACCGAAACAGCGACTGCCGCCTCCAGGCTGGAGCAGTCTCCTCGCTCCCCCATGTACTTCAGCAACATGTTCGCACCCAGGGAATAACCAATCGCTACAATCGGACGGCCAGGATACCAATGCTTGAGACGCTCAATGACAAAACCCAAATCGCCCGTCTCCCCGGCATGAAAGCTGCTTGGCAGGCGATTGGGCTCTCCTGAGCAATTTCGGTAGCAGATAAAAACGCAGTAAAACCCTTGGCTTCCCAGTTTTTTCATCATGCCAACCGCGTAGCGAGAATTCAGGGAACCGCCAAGACCCGGCATAATCAGCGAGATCGGGCCATCCGGCGAACCCGCGCAACGCAGATCCAGAAAGTCTCCATCGGGCAGTTCCAGCCGTCGACGCTCAGTCGTAATGGGCAAAGCGGGACGAAGCAAGTTTGCCCAAAGCGTTTGAGAATGGGCACCAGGCAGCCACCAGGCAGGACGAAATTTACTGCGAGTCAGCATGGGCTCTTATCTTTTCCAAGGGCACGGCACCCTCAGCTAAACGCACAAGCGAGACCACTGCTTCCCTGGTCAGGAGCTTTGGGTACTTTCTCGTTACTCTGGACATGGCTTTTGGGCAAGAGGCCTCCTGTCTGGAGTTCCCGCTCTCGCGTACCCAATTTTTTTGCAACGCAATTTTCATTGTGCAGCCTCATTTTCATATTCAGTACCGTACCCGGTCTGGCAGCCATTTCGCTAACCGACGACTGGAACCGTAGCATCATACTTTCAAGCCCGGCGGTTCGAATAGTTTCCCTGGCACCGCACCTTACGGAAATGGTGTACTTCGCCGGAGGTGGAGACCGTTTGGTCGCCGTTTCAGAGAATTGCGACTACCCCAGCACCGTCAAGAGCTTGCCGCAGGTCGCAAACCACCGCTTTATCAACTACGAGAGGATCAGTGTCCTGCGCCCCGACTTGGCACTGGTCTGGGGAGCCGGTTTGCGCAGCGCGCAGTTGGCAAAGCTCGAAGGTCTGGCAAAGCAGGTGTTTGTTTCCGACCCTGCTGACCTGAAAAGCATTGCCGATACGCTGCTGAAAGTCGGCATGCTTTTGGGTCAACCGCAGCCGGCGCAAAAAAACGCGGAACGGTTCATGACAGAACTCGAAACGTTGCGCCAGAGAAACGCCAAAACAGAAAAACTGAGAACCCTGTACTTGATTTGGAACAACCCTTTGATGACAGTCAACGCGGATCACTGGATTTCCAAGGCCATTGCCTTGTGTAATGGCAGCAGCCCGTTCTCAGCCCAATCTCCTTCGGTCATCACTTTGAGTCGTGAAATGCTGTACCTGGCACACTTCGACGTCGTCTTGCATGATTCCATGTTCGAAGAAATCAACTTCGGGACTCTGCGCGAGGTGCCAATTTACCGCTTTGATTCCAGTCCATTGAACCGCCCCTCTCCAAACATTATCCACGGTGTCAGATCCGTGTGCAAAAGTTTGCAGGAAGCACGGGCCAAGCGCCCATAAAGCACTGATGCACATTGGGTACGTGGCACCGGAGCCGAACCAGATGCTTTGCAGAATGAGGGCACTTGAACGAATGCCGCCTCGTGTCTTAACGGCCAGCGGGTGCAGAGACCGGGAACAGCCAATGTGAAGGCACTGTTGCCGGCAGTGGGGGGCCATCGGGGACTCGAACCCCGAACCTACTGATTAAGAGTCAGCTACTCTACCAATTGAGCTAATGGCCCGAAAAAACAACCACCGGACAACCATTGGGGTGAGCGATGGGCATTGAACCCACGGCCTCAGGAGCCACAATCCTGCGCTCTACCGACTGAGCTACGCCCACCATAATTCTTGCCCGGTCATTATACCCACGAAGCACCCGCGGCAACTGCACAGGAAGCGAACGCAGCGAGAACGCGCCTGGCAGGACTCGAACCTGCTACCCTCGGTTTAGAAGACCGATGCTCTATCCGGATGAGCTACAGGCGCAGAATCAGTTGGATGGCTTCAGGTTTTTTGCGAATGCGTCTCGCTGCGACAGCATTTCAAAGCTGGAAAGCAATCTGGGGCATCGATCCCGCCAGGAAATTTGTGCCGAGGGCACCCTGTCCAGAAAATCAAGCGCGCAAACCAAGGCGACATCCGCCAAAGTCAATCGCCCAAAACAAAAGTAATTCCCGTCCTTTGACCTTTTTTCAAGCCACTCCAGTGCTGTAGCCGCTTTCCCATGTTGCCAGCCTGCCCATCGCTCGGAAATGTTTCCCTTGTCTACGAACCCGGCCATGGCCACGGCAGCCACTGCGTCAACGATCCCGTCTGCCGAACTGACCACGGTTTTCACCTCTGCCCGTTCTTCCATGTCAGTGGGGATAAAGAAGGGTTCACCACCTTTTGCATCCAGATAATCCACTATGACATTCGAATCAAATATCGCCCTGCCCCTGTCATCTATCAGTACCGGAACTTTTCCCATCGGGTTATTTTTGGCCAGCAGCGCGGGACGCGCCCGAGGATTGGTCGCCACCCTTTCGTATGCCAAACCTTTTTCGTCTGCAACAATGCAGACTTTCCGAACGTAAGGGCTAGTTTCTAGAACTAAAATTTTCATTGTTGTTATCCTGAAGTTTGAAAACGAACCAAAATCACACGAATCGGGGCAAGAGGATTTGAACCTCCGACCCCCTGCTCCCAAAGCAGGTGCGCTACCAAACTGCGCCATGCCCCGCGCCGCGGGATTATCCTGTGTTTTGCAATAACATGGAAGCCTCACAGGATCGACACTGCGCGACCGTTGACCAGTCAAGCACCAAGTCAGTATTGATTCGGCTTGCGAACAGACACCTTCCACCTTTTTTATCTGCTTTAGCTAATAAATTGATTTTATCGGTTTCAGCTAATAAATTAGGTTTTAGCTTCAACCAACAAATTGATTTTGTTGGTTTTGACTGGTAAAGTGGTTTTATTGGTTTAGCCATTAAAGTATTTTTATCGGTTATAGATAATAAATTGATTTTATGGTCTAAGTACCATATTAATTGATTATCTAAATTAGCCCATAGTTAAAATCATGATTGAATCTGCACACACACCCAGGCAAATTGGTGCCCTGATCCGACGCGCCCGCAAGAAGCGAGGCTGGAGCCAGACCCTGTTAGGTGAAAAAGCCGGCCTCAGGCAAGAGACCATATCGCTGATTGAAACAGAGAGCCCGGGAACAAGGCTGGAAACCATGCTCGCTCTTCTGGCAACACTTGATCTTGAATTCTTGGTTGCCCCACGTTCAAAGACCCAAGTTTCTGATATAGAAAAACTCTTTTGATACGGCGGCGTCACAAACGCCCCCTCCTGAAGGTATATCTGAACAACAGGCTCGTAGGCAGCCTTTGCAAAGGATCAAGCGGTGCCACCAGCTTTAGCTATGACGAAACGTGGCTGGAATGGGAGCAAACCTTTCCCATCTCACTCTCGCTACCGTTGCGTGAGGACTCTTACCAAGGTAACCCGGTTACTGCTGTCTTTGAAAACCTCTTGCCTGATTCGGATGCCTTACGCCGTCGTGTTGCCGAAAAATTCGGGGCGGGTGGCACGGATGCGTTCAGCCTTCTTTTTGCCATTGGACGCGATTGTGTCGGTGCTCTCCAGTTCATTCCCGAAGGTGTCGAAGCCAACACCGACAGTACTCTCATTGAAGGCGACCCGGTCAATGAAGGTGAGATCAAAAAGTTGCTGTCCAATCTCCCACAAGCCCCCCTCGGCCTGGACAGAGGTAGCGACTTTCGAATCTCCATAGCAGGCGCACAGGATAAAACAGCGCTTCTTCGGCATGGGAACCGCTGGCTAAAACCACACGGCACCACCCCCACTTCACACATACTCAAGACTCAAATCGGACGTTTGCCAAATGGAGCCGACCTGTCCAACAGCGTCGAAAACGAGTTCTACTGCCTGAAGTTGGCTCAAGCCTTTGACCTTCCCGCCAACCAATCTGAAATTCAGACCTTTGGTAGCACGAAAGCTCTGGTGGTCACACGCTTTGACCGCCATTGGACACAAGACGGAAGGTTAATGCGCTTGCCGCAGGAAGACTGCTGCCAGGCACTGTCCATCCCGCCAACGCAAAAATACCAAGACGAAAACGGACCAGGAATGGTCGATATCCTGAATCTTCTAAAGGGCAGTATCAGCCCAGCCAACGACCAGAGAGTCTTTTTAAAAGCACAAATCCTGTTCTGGCTAATCGGTGCAACGGACGGACATGCGAAGAATTTCAGTATTTTTCTATGGCCAGGTGGGCGCTACTCGCTCACGCCGCTATACGACATCCTGACAACCCAACCAATTCTTGATGCCCACCAGATCGGGCACAGTCAAATGAAACTGGCAATGTCTGTGGGGAAAAACAATCACTACCGGGTCGGCAGCATTCACGCCCGACACTTTTTCGAAACCGGCAAGAAGGCAGGCATACCCAAAGCAACCGTAAAAACAGCCATTGAAGAAATCGCGGACACAGCAAAACACGCAATATCAAAAATGGAAAGTATCCTGCCGACCAATTTCCCGGAAGAGATTCATGCATCGGTTAAGGCAGCCATGTCCGCCAAGCTTGAAGAACTGAGTCTGACGCGCGTTACGTAAAAAATGAATGCCGCAAGAAAGCCGCGCATCACGCACTATTGTCCGGCCCGTCTTCTGGTCTAGAACCGGCGAAGCCTCCCTGGCATTTCGCCATTGCTCAGGCGCAAGATATCCTGAAGCCTTAGTCTCTCAGTAGCTCTTTTCCCTTCACAAGACCGTAAGCCCGGCTTCCAACCTGTAGGAGCCCGGAAAATAGCGGATCAGCCATGAGGAGATATTCATGCGTCGGTTAAGGCAGCCATGTCCGCCGGCTTGAAGAACTTAGCCTGACGCGCGGTACGTAAAAAATGAATGCCAAAAGGAAGCCACGCATCACGCACTATTGTCCGCCCTGCTTCTGCTTCTGGTCTGAACCCGGCGGAGCCTCCTCGGCACTTCGCCATTGCTCGCCCTGAAACCTTAATCTCTCAGTAGCTCTTTTCCCTTCACAAGACCGTACTGCCCGGCTTCCAATCTGTAGGAGTCCGGAAAATAGCGGATCAGCCATGAGGAGAGATTCATGCGTCGGTTAAGGCAGCCATGTTATCCAGGCTTGAAGAACTGAACCTGACGCGCGGTACGTAAAAAATGAATGCCGAAAGGAAGCCACGCATCACGGACTGTTGTCCGCCCTGCTTCTGATCTGAACCCGGCGAGTCCTCCCCGGCACTTCGCCATTGCTCACCGCAAGATGCCCTAAGACCTTAGTCCCTCAGCAGCTCTTTTCCCTTTACAAAATCGTACTGCCCGGCTTCCAACCTGTAGGAGTCCGGCAGGCTTGAAGAACTGAACCTGACGCGCGGTACGTAAAAAATGAATGCCGAAAGGAAGCCACACATCACGGACTGTTGTCCGCCCTGCTTCTGATCTGAACCCGGCGAGTCCTCCCCGGCACTTCGCAATCGCTCACCGCAAGATGCCCTAAGGCCTTAGTCCCTCAGCAGCTCTTTTCCCTTTACAAAATCGTACTGCCCGGCTTCCAACCTGTAGGAGTCCGGAAAAAAGTGGATCAGCCATGATTTGAGAACGAGCCAAACATGCTCAAGTGATGCTGCGTCGTTTTCAAGGCGTTCTGCAAGAAACTCAAGGGCTTTTGCATCTGTCATGCCGACTGACGCTAGCCGGTCGATCTCTTCGACAAGCGGCATTTGCCGCAAAATACTCGCTACGTAAGCCTTGAACAGTTGCTGGTTGAGGCCACGCGGCAGAGACAGAACGAGGAGGTCATTTTGCGCCGCTTCGTATGCACTTGTAACAAACGACTCCGCACCATGCCCTTGATAAATTTCCCATAGTCGATCGGGAACCGTACAAGTCGGCACCCACAGACGATAAGAACCGTCCGAGTCCTCCATTTCAGAAGAAAGACGAGGCGGTAGCAACTCTTTCAGACGCTGGGCTTCAGCGTGAATCTGATCCCGTAATTCAACGGTAGCCACGATCGACGACTCGAGCAACTTCGACTCCCACCCTGATAGCCCGGGAACATCGTGATCCAATTCAACAAGCAACTCTACGTTTGCAGGCGTACGCCACCCTAAGCCGCGCCCTGTCAAATTTGCCGACCCGACAAGACATCGTTTGGCGTTGGAGTAGAACTTCGCGTGAAGATGGGAATGCACACGCAACTCACCACCCGGATGTTTCGCGATTTCGTCAAAGATCTCAATGTCGCACACCCCGGATGCTATATCCTCGGGTAACCAACGCGTCACACAAATGAATTCCGTAACGATTTTTGGAGCGACGTCAATTAACGAGCGCAGGGCATGAACTTTTATGTAGGGAGCAACAACCGTCACTCTGGCTTCTGCCGAACGAATGAGGTCTAGAACACTTTCTCCAAGGTCAACAACCGACATATTTTCAGCCTTCAGACTCTTTCAGGAAAAATCGCGCCATTTTGCCCCATTCCTGACGCATATCAGAAAGATGAGATTTATCTCCCACTTCCTCCATTTCGTATCGCGCCCACGCAGCAAACAACAAATCCAATGTATCAGCGGCTTTGTTGATACGATCGAGTAAATCTCTGTCGGTTTCTTCCTCCTCAACCTTTGGTTCAAGAGATTCAATGAGCTGTTTGTAGAGCGGGTGATTGGTGTTAAAGATAATAAGAGTCAGACCGCCGTGTTTGTGCTCGACATCGAAGAATGCATACCCATCAAAAGCCTTGGTCAAAAATTCGACTTTTCTGTCTCTGTTAAGTACGGCTTTAGAGAAATCTTCTCAGCCACATTTTCGGGGTAATCTTTGTCGGTTTCCAGATCATATTTGAGGCTTCTGCGATCCGCTTCTGTGAATGTCTCTCGATCAGCCTTGGTTTCGTGACCTTGCTTGGCACGCGCTTTGAATTTTGAAGTTGCCAAGTCCGCCACCGTTGACCCATCGTGCCGATCGCTTTTGGTTCGGCGGTCCCTTCCGTTTGCTTCTTCAAGCGACCCCGCACTTGATTGGATCTGGCCATGGATATGCGTAACGATATTCAGCAATAAAGACCTCGGATCCCCTTCATCCTGCAACCGCTCCTGATATTGCGAGAGGGTCTCACTATCAACCGAATCTACCTTCCAATCATATTGCGCCAAGTGGGCAAAGATCGTCGCGCTCTGCTTGTTATTCGTAACGCCAAACACTTCATCAAGTGCCGATGGAAACTCAACCTCAACACCCCACCATCGTTCTGTCGGGTCATGCTTATTCGCCCAAGCAGGATCAAGATCAAGTTCCCTCCCTTCTCGCACGATCGAAAGACCGATGTTTTTCGCTGCATGTTTTCCATACGGTTTGGAACCTCGATCACTTCTGTCATCCGGGACCGTCTCCGGCAGTGCCCAACTCATTCGGACAATGACTGGATGTTTCTTTCCATCGTAATCAATGTTAAATGCTTCATCTCCCTCTCCCCACTTCTGAAACATTGGCTTCTTGTCAAAAGGTTTTGGTGTTGAAGAATTTTTCATCAAATAGAGCGGGTCGTTGACCCTGACCTTTTCGTCATAAGTTGATTCGCCATCAAGAATTGCCAGCAATCGGATAGTGATTCTTCCGTCGTTTATGAACTTACGGTACATCCGGCCAACAATCGATTCTGTGTTGCTAAGTGTTGACTTCGCCTCTCGCCAAGTTAAACGATGCTCTTCAAGTTTGGACCACAGCACCAATGTGCCGGTCGTCTCAAGGGGAGTCGCCGAATGTTTTCTCCAATCTTCCGGCAGAGCCCTATGAACCGGGTCAGGAATCGAAACGAGCTGCCTTCCTTCGATCTCATCCACATCAAGATAGGAATACATGGCGTTGTCCGGGCCGTTTTGCCAAGTCCAAACTTCCAGGCGCCGACACTGGGAAATTGAAGAAGCGGGAAGCCCCATTCCAAAACGACCCATTCCTTTTCGATCCCTCAGGTGAGTCCCGTTACCAAACTGTAATGCTATCCGTAATGTCTCTGGAGACATTCCCTCACCGTTATCCAAAACACCAATTGCTGAGGTGCGCCTTCGTGTTCGATTCTTGACTCGCTGCCGTGATTCAACACAAACCAATTCAATAATCTTCGCATTCGCCTGAATGGCATTGTCTATGATCTCAGCTAGCGCACAAGCAGTGTTCTTGTAGCCATTGTCTCGCATGGCACTGATGGCAAGATCGGGAGGAATGATTGCCCCACGACCCCTTTGTCCCTCTGTTTCTCTAGTCTGGTTCATTCCAAACATCCTCCCAATTTTTAAAGGCTTCGGTAATACTCCCAAAACCCGGTAAATGCGGATCTGTAACCGTGACAATCACGGCCTCTGTATTTCCTCCTGCCCTGACACCACGCGTTGCGCGACCCACCATCTGACTATACAAGACAAGCGAGCGTGTCGGACGAGCGACGATCACCGCATTGGTCTTCGGGGCATCAAAGCCTGTTGTTAAAACACCGTAATTTATGATGACGATATGTTGATTTGTGCTGCTCCTGAAACGCGTTACGATGCGTTCACGCTCCAAACTGTTTGTCGTGCCCGTCACAAGGAGAGCCTCCTTTCCACGCGATGAAATAACCGCCCTGAGCATTCGGGCATTTTCTACCGAAGGCGCAAAAACAAGAACGCGCTTGTGCCGGGTCAGGAGGTCTTCAAGCTCAGCGATGATCTTGAGATTACGTCGCGCGTCCTCTCCTAGCTTATGGAGCAAATGTTTGGGAATATCAATTGCGGTCGAAAGCTCTCTAACATCTTCATCGGAAAGCTCTACACCTGCTTCCGAATTGAGCGTTCGAAATATTGGCTTTGCGAGATATTGTTCTTTTATGAGGAAGCTCACGGGATCGTTATACCCCTCGACTTCTAGGGTAACTTTGCATCCATCAAAATAGTCTGACAATTTGCGATCTTCGTCCATATCTGACCAGCTTCGCCCCGGCGTTGCGGTAAGCCCCAATAAAGCATTATGCGGACGTTTTGTGTGAAAAGCCGTCAAGATTCCTGCGTAGGTCGGAGCAATGGCTTGGTGGGCTTCATCTATAACCGTTAAAGACACCCGGTCGGCAAGTTTAAGTAGCTTCGCCGGGTCTCGTTTATCGAACGCGACCATTTTTCCCAAACCTGCAACGATAAGACCATCGTCGATGGCGAGAAGATCCGGATTGCGATGCCCCCAAAAACGCGCAAACTTCAAATTCCGATTTCCGAGGCAAGACCAAGCTTTGGCGAATTCGTCAGAAGCCTGCTCGAGAAGCTCCGAGTTCTGCGCTAACCAACAAACAACAGTCGGCTTATTTCTCTTGAGAAAGGACGAAATAATGTGCATGGCCGTTCGTGTTTTTCCGGACCCTGTCGGCATATGCAGAACGACTTTACGAGGGTCAGCCGATAACGCGCGAAAAACTCGCTCCATGGCTACTCGCTGATGATCAAACAACGCATAAGTTGCGTTCGCTTGCTCAATATCAGGCAGCACATTTCTTGGGGCTCGCTCGTCTTGCACGACCCCAAAAAATGAGAACAAATCCGGAAGCAGTCTGTTATTTGCGGCTTTGCTACATAGATCGTTATAAAGATTACGTCCTGGGGGGACGCCAAATTTCTTCCCAAGCTCGCACGCTTTAGGATAGGACAACATGCAAATAATCTTTTCTCTTTTATCAGCGTCACGAAGTATTTCCGTTGGCTCCACAAGCTGAACTGCCAGTTCACCTAGGCGCTGATCCAAACCTGGTTCCGAGTCCAAACCCTCAAGCACATCAACAGTCGCCGCACCGATCAACTCACGCAAAAATGCGGGGCTAGCGTTTCTCAGAAGCGTCTGGAAAGCGAGCCCGGGAGCTACGGGAACATCAGAGGGAGAAACTAAAACTTCTTCAATCTTCAGACCACGCGTTTCGGTAGCAACGCGTTCTCATTGCCGACTGCTTTACGATAGCGTTCAGTGAGAACCTCATCCGAGAATTTTGAGTACCCAAGCATATACATAAGGACTTCACGCAGCGTTACACGATGGTCATTTACAATCCTGTTCGTACTTGTGTTCCACATCAGCTCAGCGAACGGAGGCACAGATAGCTCACGTGGCAATTTCGCAGCGAGCCTCACGGCTTCCGCCAGCGAATGGTCATTGTTCAGCCCCGCAATGACTTTGACAAAGACATCAAGACCAATTGGACGAAACAGTGCGCTACCCCCATGCCTACCACGATATCTCTTAATTGTGTCTGTCGTATCCTTGCTCACAAAGAATTCTTCCAGCTCTGGGAAGTGTTTTTTTAGCAGATTAAAAAATTCCTTCGCATACTTAAAATATGCTTCGAGAGCTTCATCAGCAAGGCGCTTGTTCTGAAGTTTGTATTTGCCTTTTTTTAGATCAGAGCGGGTCTTTGTAAAAAGGATCGTCAGAAGATCATAAAGATTTACGATAGTCGTCAGGCTTGTTGAATTTGAAGTGGGCATATTGTTTGACCCAACAAACGCAACTCGTTCACCCTTAAAGAGTGGTGTTTTTTCGATGAGGCGGCGAACACAGATCGCCATCACATCGTCTTCATCCAAAGCAACGATGTCTCCTTTCGATACAGGGCGTGCGGTCTTGTTGAGAGTCGTAAAGAGCCTTCGCGTACGCTCAAGTCCCTCTACCGTAGTTTGGTGGGCAACGAAGATAACGGATAGCGTGTCATAAGGATCTTTAACCATCCCTTCTTTGACGGCTCTCTTTATTCCAGCAAGTCGGTGTTGTCCATCAATCGCAAAAAGCTTCTCGTCACCGCTAAGCATAAGGAAGCCAAGCGACTCCATTGTCTCGTCACTCAGGTTTTTCAGGTCTGCTTCCGCCGCCCATCCACGAACATCCGACAAACCGCGCCAGTTCGGCTGTCCACCATAAGTCGCAATGACGAGCGAATTGAAAAACCTTTCGTCCTGCGTACCTAAGTAGGTCGCGATTTGTTCCCTTCGGCGTGGCTCAATTCGACGCTGAATCATACCGGACAGGATCTTGTTCTTGTTTTTGTTCTCGTGCACCTTATCCGCATACCGAACGCGTTCGCTGATCTCTTTGATATCCATGAGACAGGAATAAAAAACCCAGTCACCCATCACTCCACGCAGTGCGGGCAAAATTATTTGCTCTCTCTTTTTCACTTAAACGCCCTCCTCTCTCCTTATCACTCCAGCATCTAAATCAGCTACCGAGAATGTCGGCATAAAAGCCGCATTCAGTTGCTTCTCCAACTTCTGGAGATTGTCAGGAGGAATTTCATCCCCCACAGGGGCAAAAAAGAACCGTAGAACTTTATGCCATGTTCCAATCATCCGGGCAATGCACGCCCGCTTTAGAACCTTTCTATCGTTGAGATAGTCTTTATACCGTTCGCGTAGCGACCGATTTGAATTTTTACCCGCAATCCCTATGTAAAGGACGCAGCCGTGCTGCGGTAAGACCTTGCTAGGATGACAAATCACAAAGGCATATATACCCCGCTTGCCATTGGGCACTTTGTTTTTATGAGCTTCTCCGTAAGGAATTGACTTCCAACCCAAGGACTCAACAACATAGTCATCTGCCTTTAGCCGTTTGGGCGAGATGGCAACTTTAAACTCGAACTTCCCATAGTCCTCGTATGCTCGATTGGCAAAATCAATCGTAGACTCCATGCTCTTCTTGGCTCCTCCAGACTCTAGATTACTTATTTGTGGCACGCAAGACAAACCTTGGCTTTGCCGTAAAGATCATCAATATCCAAGGGGTCTCCGTCTGGTCGCAACGGATTTGGGAGTACTTTAGACTTCATGCGACTAAGGCGCTCCGCATGATCTTGCTTGATCTGTTCAACCCTCTCCGGTTTTTCCAGTTCATCAAGTGACTCTCCTTGGCACCACGTAAAAGGAGAGCCATGTTCAACAGCATTCTTCTCATAAGCCTTGGCTTCCTCGAAAGCTTCCGGGTGCTCAACTATTAGCCTGACCCATTCAATTTTCTGTTGGTAAAAACAAAACGTACATCCGCTCCGGGTACGCCACGAATAGTATTTGGGCAAACCCAAACCTGCCCCTTCCAAAATATCGAGAACACCAGCCTTATCAACGCCCTCTTCTTTGAAGGGGAGCTTTACTATCAACTTGTCGTACTTTGAAGTGTACCCTTCCCGGTACTCCTCATCCGATCGTATGGCGACATAGCTGTAAACGGTTGTGTCTTCGAGCATTGGCTTAACCCACTGCTCGAAGGGACGAAGTTTAAGCTGGCGCGTACACCATCTTGTTTGCGGCGATGGCAGAAAATCATTGTATTGTTTTAGCCAAAAGTCGAAGTCACGATCCGGATTAAGACGCCGGATGGGCTGTCCGAGGAATCCTTCGAGTCGCCCCAAATATTCGTAAACTTCCGGCAATTCCTTACCCGTATCGGTAAAGAAGTATTCTATTTCCAACTCCGGATAACGCTGGCGCATATACACGGCGAGTGCAGCACTGTCCCTGCCTCCGGACAATCCTAAAACATGCTTGACAAATTCTTTGCTCAAGATACAACCCTCCGCTTACTTCCCATTTTAGGTGACGCAGTTTGCATGTACCTTGTGCTGAGCTCTGCTAAAGCCGCCAGGATAATGCCGGATCTCTTGTCGCCGAATTCACCAAGCACTCCCGAAAGGCGGTCAGCAATATCATCAACAATCACACGATCCGTGTCCGCAACGTCGAACTCTTCAAGAATAGGCATTGGGGTTACGTCTGTTCCGATGACAACAGCCATCGCCTGTCTTTTATCTGGCCGCCCTTTGACTCGCGCGAACATCTCGACGCGCACAAATTTCTGGGCAAGCTCCGCGATCTCAATTGAGGATTGGTCAAGATCAGGGTCAACCCAGTCACGCGGCGGTTTGTTGGCCGAAAGACTGGCAATCCCTTCGAAACTGTCATCGCTGCCGTCGAATTGCGAAAGCCTGCCCACGAACGCTTCGAGCCTAAAGTCCCCTGCAAGCTGACGTATATTCTCTGCACGGTTCCGCAGCTCAGCGATGGACTGTGACGAGATATTGGGGACACGCAACTCGTCGAGCATGATTTCACGCAGTCGCTGCAGCATTGCAGGATAGGCAAGCACCAACTCCTCAAGCCCGTCACGAATACCAGCAAGAATTTTTTCCAAGTCTCTTGAGAGCGCCGAACCTTCACCAAGCGTTCCAGGAATGTCATCGAAAAGGAATTTGTTTGGGTCTTTCGCTCGCTTAAACAAATCACGCACTTTCACCGCATTGGACGAAAGCCGCATTGTGCGTTTGGTCCAATTTGGCAGATTGTCAAATATCGCAACGAGACCACGCGCCACATCAATCGGTTCAAGATGCTCCAGCGCGTTTTCCGGATCAAATCTGCGCACAACTTCCGCCATGCCGGAAAGCAGGGTGCTCGACACCTGTCCCAAGTTCATCCATCGGAGTTGGATTGTACGAGCGTCTTTGGCCAAATACTCAACGTCCACGTCATCAAAACGGGCGCGGAAGACCCCCTCTCTGTAGACCGCCAACCTTCCACGCTGCGAAAGAACAAATGCAACTGACAGCAAAGGCATAAGCCCACCCTTTACACCGTAAGGAGCCTTACTCCAAAGGTCAAAAATCTCAGCAACATCAATGGTTCTCGTTTCATTGTCTTTAATGTGTTTGAGTGCTGCGCTCCAAAGAGGTGCAAGACGCGCAGGATCAGACGCGGCGGTCGGTGCCACAAAGCCCCAACGACCGGAAGGTACTTTTGAATAAAGCCCGGAGGATTCCAAAATGGCGGCAAAAAGTCCTCCTGCCGCAGGATAGCCTTTGATCCCAAGCCGTTCCTCCCCTGCATTCAGAATCATTGATCGAAGAAGAACGTTTTGCGCTGCAATCGCGCTGCCTGAGGGTTTTTGTCTGTTGAGCAACTCATTGTGGAGTCTCGGAGATTGTGCATACCGACGATCGGCAAGCTCTGACGCAACGCTATTGAGTTCAGCTTGGCGAAAAGTTTTAGCGTAGCGGCCTTTGCGAGACCACTTTGCGCCATCAAGTGCTTTTTGAAGTTCCGTTTCCAGCAATGCCTGCAAGGCCACAAGCCGTGCAGAAACCTCTCGGCGCGCGACCGGATCGCCCTGAAGCTCAGGGTGATCGTTATTCACGTTATTGAGTGCAAACAACTCCCGCGCGCGCGATGTAACAACCTGGGATCGCTTAGAAAATCCCGCAACAACATCCCATTCTTCGGACGCTTCAGACACTCTTTTGCACTGATCCTTAACATGACCTTCACTCTCACCTTCTGTTGGAATGGCAAGCAGGAACACGCCAATGGCACCACCTTTGAGTTCGTATTGTGCCGCGCGCTCTACGATGTCACTTACCGGCACAATATTGACATCGAACCAACGCATCGCGCCGGTTTCATGATAGTGACGCTTTGCAAGTATGGGCTGCAGACCAACAAGCGACTTAAGCTCACTCAAATCAATCTCGTCTATATCGCCCAGTGCGCCCCGAACAGCCCGTTCGATATCAAAGTCACTGCCCGCGAATATCGCGTAGGCATCAAGGAATTTCTTGAATACTGTGAGCGACCATCCGCCGAGCTGCTTGAGTGCACCTTTTAGCTTCCTGACAGACGTTTCCGGGAAACATGCTTTTAGCAGGCCGAAATTGGCAAAAAGCCCGGAACGCTCCTTAAAGAGGTCAATAACCGCGATCGTTTTCAGGAGCTTGATGTGGAGAACATCACCGCCAAGTGATTCACAACGCTCAAGTGCTTCGGATGCCAGAGCCCAACGATGTCCGTCTGGAGAAGCAAGGATGGAAGGCTCTAGGTTGGCGCGTAAGTAGTCCCACAGCTTCTCCGGCATATAGAGTTGATCATCTTGTGCCTGGTTGAGAAAGTCCCGAAACCCGTGAGGCTCCGATGAGTTGAGAAACCCGAATATGCTGCGCTGGTTTTGCCCAAACCGTCTCCGAGAAATGGGACCAAGAAGGCAGGCAACAACCGGATGCAAAGGCCAGCACGATTCAAGTGTTTCGGCAAACTTTCCAGACCTGTCCAGTCTTTCACGGCGCACTGTAGCCGCGATGGTCACCGCCAGCTTTTGATGTTTTGCCTCCTTAAAATCAGTTTCGATTGCGCGCGAAATCAAATCAATCTGCTCATTCCCGGCTGTGTCGACGACAAGATCCACATATCGCCCTTGAATTTTGGCCCATTCATCACGCATTTCACGCGACAACCGGTGCGCGTATTCCTCGAATGCTTGGTGGAGAATGCCAATAACGATCAAGCGACCATTGCTACGCGACGCTGCTTCTGCTAACTCTTGGAGAATGTAGATATCCGACCCATCCTGCGCTGCCGCTTCCAGGAACTTGCCCATTTCATCAATAAAGAGAATGAGTCCACCGTGAGCTTTCGGTTTGGTAGTAGCCGCGTCTAATAGCACCCTGATGAGATTTGCTTCATTCCAACCGCCACGCGGTCGACGTGCCACAAATCCCGCATTCTTGAGAGCTTCGCCGATGGCGTTCACGGGCGCGGCGCGGCGACCAACCACAGGTAGGGTCCGCCACCCTTTCGTTCCTGTTGGTAATGCATCCCATAAGGAGCTCGTGAGGGTCTTGCCGAAAATCTTGGTCGCTTGCTTTTGCAAGTCCGCGTTCCCGTCTAGCAACGCGCTGAGCATTACAGCGAGGCTTGACTTGCCGCTCCCATAAGACCCTGTCCATGTAAACGCACCTTGCTGATTTTCCGAGACATGCCGAGCAAGCGTGAGAAGCACATCTGCAGATGACTGAGGACAGACAAATCCTTCAAGCGCACTTGTTTTGCCAAGATCGGCATCAACGCGAATTGAGCGGAGGAAGCGGCGCGCGATGCGCACGCGTTCATTAAGCAGCATTACGCGAGCCCCTTCGACAACGCACACCATAATCCCTGAACAGGTATGAACGTTTCAGACCTTCATCAAGCTTTTCATTGCGCACAACCTGCTTAAGCCCTGCCGCTTCAGACCAACGTAGACTGCCATTGGTAGCATCATCCAAAGCTGCAAGTCGGTCAGAAACATCATTTTCATCTAACACAAACACCCTTCCCGGCCCTCCCGGGGCGTGCGCAATCGCCTCGAACGAAAGCGTGGATGCACTTGAGTAGCCCGACCAAAAATCCAGAAGGGCATAGATAAAAGTTCCGTTCCCTAAGGTTGATTTCGAGCCACGCACGAAACGAAAGCCATCCTTCTTTCCAACCGCTTTTATTAGCCCCAACTCTGTAAGCGGTGACTCAAGCGCATCGTCGTGACCAACTTTACCTGTAGACCGACGCCCAACGTATGTGCGAATACAACAAGCAACATCGTTTTTAACCGTAAAATTCGCGACACGTGCCCAACCTTGATTTTTGGCAAGACGTGCAAGACCTTTGACCAAAGACTCACGCTCAAACGTCAGAGCGGGGAAATGACTGAACAACCAAAACCACGTGGTTTTTTCAGGACGCGCCGCGAGTTGCCAATGGATGAGCCACAGTGTTGCCGGGTTTTCCATGTAGGGGTCGACGCCCTTAGAACCAAAGAGCGAATCAGCTAACGATGTGGTTTTTACCGAGTTCTCACTTGGTTTCTCTTCGATGACCCCGGCAACTTTAGCCCAATGACGCATGGAGCTCACCATGTTTTTCCCCACACCAAAACGCGCAATCGCGTCATCTCCCCAACAAGAGTCCTTGTTGCTTCCCTCAGACTCTGTTTCCGACACACGGTCGTAAACCTTCTTCAGCCATCCGTAGCGCAACGGAAACGTCTCGTGCCCAGAAAATTGGGGGGTGTAGGTATCGTGGTAAAGCGGCCCTCGTGACATGTGACTCCTTTGGCTCGGTCAACGACTAGGTAACTGGATGTTGCCTCCAGTCCGACCTTATCGTAGGGTAGGGGGGATGTCAATTTTTAAGCCGAAGATTCTTTCTGAGAGACGAAAATGCACCTACTTTTCTCAACTTCCACCTGCGTTTTTGATTACCCATGAATTCTCCTGACACTCTCAATTTTGACCACCAAGCTAGCACACCCGTCGATGCCCGTGTTTTGAAAAAGATGCTGCAATATTTCACCCATAAGTCAGGAAATCCTCATTCTTCCAGCCATGCAATTGGATGGGAAAGTGCGCGAGTTTTGAGCGAATCTGCTCAAAGCATTGCCAGAATGATCGGCGCAGACGAAGATGAGATTATCTTTACATCCGGTGCGAGTGAATCCGTTAATCTTGCCCTCCTAGGCTTGGGCAAACGCTCTACAAAAGGTAAACGCCGGCGTATCCTCGTTAGTGCCATAGAGCACAGATGTGTTCTTGAAGTGGCACGGATTCTTAAGGAACAGTTCGGCTACTGCGTAGAACAGATTCCGGTAGATACGAATGGCCACGTTCAGGTGTCGGAGTTATCAGACCGTCTTGACGAAGACGTTCTCGCGGTGTCAATCATGGCCGTGAACAACGAAATCGGTTCAATTCAAGACCTTGAGTCCCTAGCCGAGGCCATCCATAACGTTGGTGCTGTTTTTCACTCCGATGCAGCTCAGGCACCGATTGCGATGAACCTGAAAGATGTCACAGGTCATGTAGATCTCCTGAGTCTGTCAGGACACAAAATGTATGGGCCACAAGGCATAGGTGCCCTTTATATTTGTCGCGGCCTCCAAAACAAAATTGAGCCTTTGATCTACGGAGGTGGTCAACAAAATGGACTCCGGTCAGGAACCGTTCCCGTGCCGCTGTGCGTGGGTATGGCGGCAGCATCTGATCTTCTAAGTTCCCCGGAAGGCGAAGAAGACAAGTTGGTGCTGCGAGAGCGTAGAGATCAGTTCGTTCAAGCCCTGTTGAGCTCGAAGTGGGAAATCAGCTTAAACGGCTCGCCAACTAAAGAACGCCACCCTGGCAATGCCAATATCTGCTTTCACGGGTTTTCCGCAAGCGAAGTTTTGAACACATTTCAACCAAAGTTAGCAGCTTCAGCAGGTTCGGCTTGCGCAACCGGAATCCCGGAGCCTTCCCATGTCCTCAAAGCGATCGGGCTGTCTAGCGATAACGCGGACGCATCCATTCGATTCAGCCTTGGTATCGGCGTCAGTGAGCAGGAAGTAATAAAGGCTGTTGAGATCATTGAGCGTTCGCTCAATGGGCTGAGCAGTGCCTTGGGTCATTTCGCATAGAGCTCTCATTATTTTCTGTGAACTGCGCAAAGTGGGCACTGCATAGCCCATAAGGATGTTTCGTGGTCTATGTGTAGACCATCATGCTTGATAATGTGCTGGGTATTCACTATTATAGTTCACATATAGCCCATAAGGATGTTTTATGGTCTATGTATAACCCAAATATAAAAATATGCCAAAGTCCATCACACGCGCACACTCCCTTTATGTCCGCCATGCGTCTGCCTATCTCGGCGGCCTGATCCGTGCTGCTCGCAAAGAGCGCAAGCTCACCGCGCAGGAAGTAGCAGACCGCGCAGGTGTCTCCAGGGGGTTACTGCGACGCATCGAAAAAGGCGACCTCAAATGCGCAATCGGCACGGTATTCGAAGTGGCGACCATCGTCAGTATCAAGCTGTTTGACGCCGATGAGAACGCGCTGACGAGACACCTGCGCCAAAACGACGACAAGCTGGCATTACTGCCAAAGTCCATCCGCCAGAAACCCAAGGCGGTACCCGATGACTTCTAGCAGCGACAAAGAAGCCTTCGTCTGGATATGGTTGCCAGACGAAACGGAGCCCGTTGTGGCCGGACGGCTGGAAGCCGATAACGGCAATGTCCGGTTCCACTATGGCAAAAGCTACCTTGGGCGCGTTGGTGATAGTAAGCCCGCCATCCCGATTTATGAGCCGGAATTACCGTTAAAAGCCGGAATGCTGCCCCTGCCCGATGGTCTAAGCATGCCCGGCTGCATTCGGGACGCCTCGCCCGATGCCTGGGGACGGCGTGTAGTGATGAACAGGGTGCTGGGACGCAAGGGCGTGAATACGGATACAGCCGACCTGAATGAGCTGACCGCAGGATTACCTGCAGCGGCCACACTCGCCTGTTACCTGCTGGAGTCCGGTTCCAACCGGGTCGGCGCACTCGATTTTCAGCGCTCGCCAACCGAATTACCTGCCTCGTGTCACCGACAAGACCAACCTGGAAGAACTGATGGAGTCCGGCGAGCGGGTAGAAAAAGGCCTCCCTCTCTCGCCGGAATTGGATAGGTAACGGGCATTGTTCCATGGTGGTGCTATCGGCGGCGCTAATTTTATTTAGCGGCCAAAAGCCTTGTTCCAGGATAAGAATCAGGGCAAACAGTACGTCGCAAAGTTCCCATCCATCACTGACCTTTATAGCGTCGTCAAGGCTGAATTTGTCGCCATGCGGCTAGCCTCACTGGCTGGCCTGAATGTCGCGCCCGTCAAATTGGTCAAGTTGGCCGATAAAGAGGTACTCCTGATTGAGCGGTTTGACCGCGCTCCCACAGGCGAGGGTTGGTCGCGTAAGGCCATGGTCTCCGCGCTGACACTGCTTGCGCTTGATGAAATGATGGCGCGTTACGCCAGCTACGAAACACTCGCTGAAATCGTCCGCCACCGTTTCACCGACCCAAAAAGAACGCTTCGGGAATTGTTCTCACGGCTCGTCTTTCACATTCTTTGCGGCAATACCGATGACCACGCACGCAACCATGCTGCGTTCTGGAATGGCAGCGAGCTGGCTCTCACTCCTGCGTATGACATTTGTCCCCAAGGCCGCACGGGCAATGAAGCGTCACAGGCCATGCAGATTTCTGGCAACAACAATCTCAGCCAGCTCAAAAGCTGCCTTGAAACCGCGCACAACTTCTTGCTGTCAGAGGCAGAGGCTCGCAGCATTTTTGAGGAACTAACCGCTGCCATTGAGCAGCAGTGGGACACAGTTTGCGAAGAAGCCGGGTTGAGCGAAGGGGGCAAGGGGCTTCTTTGGGGACGGCAATTCTTAAATCCGTATTCGATGACAAGCGATTAGGCTGTTTGGCTCGCCAATGAAATCCGCGATATACGAATAGACCCGAACCAATCACTCGGTTGGTGCCGGGGTTTTGAGCAGGTACTTTCGGAAGTCCCCAAGGCGCGGTGGAGGAAACTGAGTGAACGTTCCGAACTCAAGCCTCGGCAGCCGCACCCGCAATACTTCCTGTCCGACCTGCTGGTCACCTGCTGGTTCGGGCACACGCGGTGGCGGAACAGGAAATCAGGAAAGGTGCTGTGCCGAGACAGCACCGGCTCTGTACGCTACAGGCCAGGGTGGGTGACGGTGTACCCAAGGCCATTCAGCATCTTGATATAAACCAGCGCATCTTCACGGCCATGCTGTGCGGGGTAGTAGTCTTTTTTGACGGAAATCACTTGAAAAAACTCGGATGCGTAAAGGGATTTGGCCTTGTCATTACTGGAGCGGACTTCAAGAAAAATGCAGGAAGAACCAGAGAGCTCTGCTGCCTGGCATGTCATCTGCAAAAGCCCGCGCCCCCAACCCTGCTTCCTGTGCTTTGGGGAAACGCATAAATTCAGAATGTGGGAGCTTCGTTGGCCATGAATCACGATGACATAGCCGGCAATACTCCTCGCGTGTTCAACAACGTGGGCTGGATACCCCAAAAGCAGGCAGTCGCGGAAGACTTGCTCACCCCATGGAAAACCATAGCTGGCCTCCTCGATGCCGACAACATCCCCGATATCATCGGGTGTCATTTCTCTTACTTGCATTCTCGTGTTTATACAGGCAGTTACCGAAGTGACAACAGACCGGGGGTCTATTCAGACATCATGGTACGAGGTCACGTGGCAGGAAAAAATCATGGCTCGCAAGTCGTGCGCAAACCAATCCGGCTGTCTCCTCGGAAGTATTTTACTTGCACCTCTGCCGGCCAGGAAATTCGAATGCGTATGTCCGGCACCTGCCAGCAAGCGACCCTGACACCGATGGAGGGTTCACCGTTGAACAGCAAACTCGCCATAACGCTCAATCAGCGCATCCTTGAAGGCTTTTGAAAACACCTTGCGTCCGCCGACTCGACCTCGCTTGATTTTGGTGGGACCGTTAAACCTGTAAGCCGCGATCTTTCTACCTGTTCGGTTGCTCTTGATACGAAAGGTTTCCAACGGCACACCTTCTTCACGTAGATCCCGCGCAACGCGAGGAGGGCGGTCATAAGCCGCAAATTTCCCGTAACTCCTCGGTGGTAACAGTGTCCGTGCTTCAGGATGTGACCAACCATGATCCTGGAGCACTTCTTGGTTACCTTTTTGCAGAGGACAAGGATTCGTGGATCTGCCTTTTTCTTTCCCATGTAAGCGTGCTGATCCAGACCAAATTGTTGATGTGCAGAGCGCGAAAATGGTTTGCCAAAGCCAGCATGCCGTGAAACCGAGGCAGGGCTGCCTGATGGCTCATCAAGACAAGACCTCCCACAAGACGCTGAACGCTATGCTTTAGTGCCACTTGGCTGCCACTGACGGTCATTCATCAGTTTGAAAAAACAGCGGCTGCAAAGCTTCAGGCTTTTTTTGTGTGCGTCCCACGTGTCATCCCGAATGCCTGTCCCGTGATGCCCGGGACTTGGCAAAGGACGGGGAATGCTCTTCCTGAAAAAATCTCCTGGAGTGATGCCGGTGAGTGGATTTGAACCACCGACCTACTGATTACGAATCAGTTGCTCTGCCGTACTGAGCTACACCGGCAATCGTGTGCGCTGTATTTTGCACTGGACTGCACTGCTTTTGGCACAGGCCGCAAAACCAAGCCAAAGCCCAAAGGAGTTCCTCCCAGGCGTGGGTTTAATGTCAGATGCCTTTATTCTCCCGGAGATAATCTTCTAACTTGACTTGCCCTTGGCGGTCAACGCTGAACCACCATTGGGAATAACCCGCGGGTCAAGCTGCCAAGTCTTCGTTTCTGCGGCTTCCTGCCCCGGGTCAGAAACGAGCCCCAACGGAAATGTGGACAGTGCTGACAATTTGTACACGGATGGATACAGAACCCCGCAAAAATACAGTCCATTCGCCGGTGCTGCGGCAGCGGCAACCGTGCGGTCACGCATCGCCAGCACCTCGGCCAGCCACTTTACTGTCTGCCTGCCACGACCAATCTCCAACAGTGAACCGGCAATGTTACGCACCATGTGCTGTAAAAAAGCATTCGCCCTAATCGTTAAAATCACGAATATTCCCACACGGCAGACTTGCACGTGATGTACCGTTCGCACGGCATTCAGTGCCTGGCAACCTGCGGCTCGGAAACTGCTGAAATCCTGTTCGCCAATGAGCGCCTGAGCCGCTTCGTGCATTGCCTCCACCTGCAATCGCTGCCTTTCTACGGTGGCGCGGTCTCGCCAGACGGAAGAACGCTCCGTGCCATCCAGAATCAAATACTGGTAACAACGTGCAAGGGCACTGTAGCGGGCGTGAAACTCTGCGGGAACCGAGGCTGCCCATTGCACGGAGATCGCATCCGGAAGGTGTGAGTTGGCTCCCCGCCGCCACTCCCGAAGCGGCCTGCCAGCATCCGAGTCAAAGTGCGCCACTTGGCACAGAGCGTGGACTCCGCTGTCGGTTCGTCCGGCACAGCTCAAGGAAACGGGATGCGCGGCAACCTGGCTCAAAGCAGAGTTCAGGCACTCTTGAACCGTCTGTACATCCCGTTGGCTTTGCCAGCCATGAAAACCGCTTCCGTCGTACTCAACGCCGACTGCATATCTCACCAGAGGTCGGGTGTTTTTCGGCTGGCCATACGGTGACTTTTCCGGCGTGCCCGTAGCCACTGTCCCAGCACGACCAACGTCAGGACAAAAGCCACCGCCGCCAGCACCTGCCAAGGACGCTTGGTTAGCAATATTGTCCAGTTCTCCTGAAAAAACCGAAAATCAACGTCGGGACTGTCTGTGTCGACGCTCATTTCTGGCACGGGCACCCGCTGCTCTTGCAGAACCTCAAGCTCGCTTTGCAGAGCCAGCACCTCGTTTTGCAGAGCGAGATTGTTTTCCTGCATCTGTTTTAAGTGCATCTCCTGCCCTTCCCGAGGCAGCAGTTCCCTGGTGTGGCGCCCTTCCCGAAGCAGTCGCTTCAACAAGCTGCCGGGCGGGTCAAAAAGCAATGCCAAAATAACGTCCTTCGTAGTGCTCTGCCGTGCTCTCAAGGAGTCGAAACGCTGCCTTTCCACCGGCGTCATCAACGCCAGCAATCCATTGACGAAGGCCGTCCCGGGCTCACCCGCGAACCTCAGCACCGGCATTTTGACGCCACCTTCGTCTTCCCGACCATCATCGCCAACACGCACGAGCTCTGTGAA
This sequence comes from Candidatus Oxydemutatoraceae bacterium, assembly GCA_965212025.1. Classification (GTDB taxonomy): domain Bacteria; phylum Pseudomonadota; class Gammaproteobacteria; order Poriferisulfidales; family Oxydemutatoraceae. The sequence continues at coordinate 1,459,480 of OZ243039.1, read as the reverse complement.
AACTGAAACGTCGGGGACTTTGCCATTGGCTCCCAGTTGTGCCACCAAGGCAGACAGCACTTCCGGCGCAGACAGGCTTTCCTCCGGTGATGCCGAACCCGACAGCGAAATCCGTGGCTTCAAGACCACGCGATAGGTGGTGTATGTCACTTGGTCGTTTTGCGTCACAGCGATGATCAAGCCAAAATGCTGTCGCTTGATAAAGCCAATACTGCTGAGCGACAAGTAGGGGGGATGGGCACTCACAACCGGCTCGACCACCAGGCGCTCGTGAAACGGACGCCAGCCAACATGCTCCTTGATGAAAATCTCAGGCGCTGCAATTTCAACCGTTGAAAGAGCTTCAATCTCGCCAAACACCTCAATGCGCGCGGCAAGAATCTCTCCCACGTGGCTGTCTACGGTCAAATCGCCCAATTCGAAAGCAAGCACCGGACGCACCGGCCAGGCCATCGCCACAAGCACAGAAAGTACCGTCAGGAATTGAGATAATCGCGTTGCAAGCACTCGGCAATCTGTACGCTGTTCGTCGCTGCCCCTTTTCGTAGATTGTCTGCCACCACCCACAAATCCAGCCCTTTGGGGTGTGAAATATCGCGACGTATTCTGCCTACAAACACCGCATCTTTACCGGCTGCTTCGGTCACCGCAGTCGGGTATCTCTGCCCCCCCACTTCATCAAACACCTCTACCCCGCTGGTGCTGGCAAGTACGTCGCGCACCTGCGCAATATCCGGTTCAGACGCAAACTCAAGGTGAACCGCCATGGAGTGGCCATAAGCCACCGGAACCCGAGCTGCTGTCGGATTCACCTGTAGCTCGGGCTCGCCGAGTATTTTGCGTGTTTCCCAAACCATCTTCATTTCTTCCTTGGTGTACCCGTTCTCTTCAAAATCACCAATATGCGGCAAAATATTGAAGGCGATCCGACCGGCCCACCCTTCATGTCGTTCGCCAGCGAGCGCAGCACGGCTTCCCTCTTCCATTTCCGCAATGGCGCGACGCCCGGCTCCGGACACAGCCTGATAGGTCACCACGTTGACCCTCAGGGCATGAAAACAGTCATGAAGGGGCTTGAGCACCATTACCATTTGAATCGTCGAGCAGTTTGGATTGGCAATGATGCCCCGCTGCCGGTAAAGCGCGATGGTCTCGCCGTTGACTTCCGGAACCACCAGTGGGATGGCAGCTTCATTGCGATACTGCGAAGTGTTGTCAATCACCACGCACCCGGCTTCGGCTGCGCGCGGCGCATAGCGTGCTGAAATTTCGGCACCGGCAGAAAACAACGCAATCCGGGCATTGGAGAAATCGAAAGCATCGAGATCCTGGACTTCAAGCGTACGCCCGGCAAAAGGCAAGACCTTGCCCACCGAACGATGGCTTGCCAAAGGAAATACCTCACCACAGGGAAAATTCCGCTCAGCGAGTACTTTGAGTATCGCCTCGCCTACCGCACCCGTAGCACCGACGACTGCCACATCAAGCTTTTGTTCCATTCCTTTTTCCTCTGACAGTCCGGCGGTGCCCGATTATGCACCAAGCAACGAACTGACGACCAAGTCGCCCATTTCCGAACAGGAGACCGCAGGCTTGCCATTTGCCAAATCAACCGTCATTCCCTTCTGAAGCGCGCCATCAATCGCATTCTCCACTCGCTCCGCCGCTTCCTGCTCTGCCAGTGAATGGCGTAGCAGCATGGCAAGAGAAAGAATTGTCGCCAAGGGGTTCGCGCTATTCTGACCCGCAAGATCAGGGGCGGAACCATGCACGGGCTCAAACAGTCCTGGCCCATCATGCGCAAGCGAGGCTGACGGCAGCATGCCGATCGATCCGGTCAGCATGGCCGCCAAATCGGAAAGAATGTCCCCAAAAAGGTTGGCAGTCACGATGACGTCAAATTGCCGGGGGTCGCGAACAAGCTGCATGGCCGCGTTGTCCACGTACATGAAATCCATTTCCACATCCGCGTAGTCACTGGCCGTGCGCTTTGCCACTTCCCGCCACAACTCAGACACTTCCAGGACGTTTGCCTTGTCCACCGAACACACCCGCCCTCCCCGCTTGCGTGCAGCTTCGCAGGCAACACGCACAACGCGTTCTATTTCTTCGCTGTTGTAAACCATCGTGTTAAAGGCTTCTTCACCGTGGTCATTTTTACGGCGGCCACGCGGTTCACCAAAGTAGATGCCACCGATCAGTTCCCGCACGACCAGGATATCCAGCCCGATCAGGAGTTCGGCTTTTAGAGACGAGGCGTTCACCAAACTGGGGAAAACCTTTGCCGGTCGCAAATTGGCGAACAGCCCGAGCTCACTGCGTATGGCCAGCAGGCCACGCTCCGGACGTAGCTCGCGTGCCAATGTTTCGTATTTTGGGGCACCCACCGCACCGAGCAAAATCGCGTCGCTCCGCTTCGCCTCTGCCAGCGTTATGTCGGGTAAGGGCTTCCCAAGTGCCTCCACGGCACAGCCACCAATGAGGCCGGTTTTGAATTGAATGGGGCGTTGCAGAAACGGCGCGAGAGTCTCTCCGACCTTGAATGCCTCTGCCACTACCTCCGGCCCAATGCCGTCACCTGGCAAAAGCAAAACCTGGCTGGATGAAGCGCCCGGCTTCATGTCAGCTCAGGAAGCCGGGTCACCCGAAAAAATCCAGGGCGAGGTGCGTGCGTGCTCCCGTTCGTAAGCACGAATTTTCTCGGCTTGCTCCAGGGTCAAGGCTATCTGATCCAATCCTTCCAACAGGCAACGCTTGGGAAAAGCGTCAATTTCAAAGTGCCACTGTGACTCACCATCGGAAACCATCTGTTCCGGCAGGGAAATATGCAGGCAGTAACCTTTTTTCGTGACCGTTCTCTGAAAAAGCGTGTCGATTTCAGACGCTTCCAAAGCCACTGGAAGCATTCCGTTGTTGTAACAGTTCCCACGAAAAATATCGGAAAAGCTCGGTGCCAACACCACGCAATAGCCTGCCTGCAGCAATGCCCAAACTGCGTGCTCGCGGGACGAACCGCAACCAAAATTATCGCGGGTGAGCAGCACGGACCCCTTCTGGTAGCAGGGTTCGTTTAACACAAAACCGGGGTTCAAACGACGCTTGGAGTGATCCACCCCGAGGTGCCCCGGGTCGAGGTATCGCCATGAATCAAAAAGAACCTCACCATAGCCCGTTGAGGTCACCGACTTCAGATACTGTTTGGGAATGATTTGGTCGGTGTCAACATTGCTTTTATCCAATGGCACCACCAGTCCGTGGTGAGTTGTGAACGATTTCATGAAGGCTCCGGCCAGTCGCGCACATCTACGAAATGTCCTGCTATGGCGGCTGCAGCGGCCATGGCAGGGCTGACAAGATGCGTTCTGCCACCACGTCCCTGACGCCCTTCAAAGTTCCTGTTGGAAGTGGCTGCACACCTTTCGCCCGGCTCCAGAAGATCATCATTCATACCCAGACACATGGAGCAACCCGGGTCACGCCATTGAAAGCCTGCCGCCTCGAAATGCTGATTCAATCCTTCCTCCTCGGCTTGGCGCTTCACCAATCCTGAGCCCGGAACCACCATGGCCAGCCGAACGTTTTGCGCGATTTTCCGACCCTTTACCACCTGCGCTGCGGCGCGCAAATCCTCGATTCGGCCATTCGTGCAAGAGCCAATAAACACCTTGTCAATTGAAATGTCCTGAACCGCAGTATTGGCAACCAAACCCATGTAATCCAGTGCGCGTCGACAGGCATCGGCTTGCATGGCATCTGAAAATCGCTCCGGAGCCGGCACACGCCCGGAAACTGAAACCACCATTTCAGGCAATGTCCCCCAAGTGACCTGCGGCTCTATTTCTTCTGCCGCCATCCGCACTTCTGCATCAAATTCCGCATTCCCGTCTGAATGAAGAGACTGCCACTGCTCCAGTGCCTGTTCCCACAATTTTCCTGAAGGAGCGAAGGGACGTCCGGAAAAGTAGTGGCCAACACGGTCATCGAAGGCAATCATGCCGGCGCGCGCACCTGCCTCAATTGACATATTGCAGACCGTCATGCGCTCCTCCACGGACAAAGCGCGAATGGTGCTGCCAGCGTATTCAAAAACGAAACCAGTGCCACCCGCCACGCCAATTTTTCCAATCAGCTTCAAAATAATATCTTTGGCAGTGACCCCCGGCGGGAGTGCCCCCGTCACGTTGATCCTCATGCACTTTGCCTTTTTGATTTGCAGGCATTGCGTTGCCAGAACGTGCTCCACTTCCGACGTCCCAATCCCCAAGGAAAAAGTTGCAAAAGCACCATGCGTGGAAGTGTGTGAATCACCGCACACCACGGTCATGCCGGGCAAAGTAACCCCCTGCTCCGGGCCGATAACGTGGACTATGCCCTGGCGAACATCGTTCATTGGAAAGTAGTTGACGCCAAATTCACGACAATTTTTCCCCAGCGTATCCACTTGCAGCCGTGCAACCGGGTCGCGAATGGGGTGTTCCCGCCCGACCGTTGGCACACTGTGGTCTGCCACTGCCTGAATGGAATCAACACGCCATGGCTTCATGCCACGGCTCCTCAAACTGTCAAAAGCCTGTGGTGAGGTCACCTCGTGAATCAGGTGCCGGTCAATATAGATCAGGCAATTACCTTCAGCGTCCTCATGGACCAAATGGTTCGACCACAATTTGTCGTAAAGTGTCTGCCCGCTCATCGCCAGGCATTATACAAGCTCGCCTGCACTCTGCCCGTGTTTCGTCTCGTAAATCAGGCCGGAAACGCTGGCGTTGACGCAGATGAGTCGACTCCCCCGTTGCAAGGGCCGGAGAAAATGATGGTCACCGACTTGAGCTTGCAAATCATCCCTGCACGGTCGCGGCGCAGACCGGAAAAGGGAAAGTATTTCCTGGAAATGGACTAGAATGGCGAAGTCGCCATGAAGCTGTTCGCCGAGTGCCGAACTCCATAAGGGAACAGGCGCGGCGACAGCAGACGCCCTCTTGAAAGCAGACCATTAGATTCGCAGCAAGATGCCTCCAATGACGCAAGCACAGGACGCCGCCGGCTTGAACAGGACAGAGGCTTCACGCCGGGCACTGCCCATAAAATTGCTGCCATTTCATTGCGCACAACTTTCCACGTTTATTCCAACCTAAGAAGAGACTCCCAAAATCAGCATACGAAAATATCAGGATCGGCAGCCAAAAATTGCTGCGAGTGCCTATATTGATCCGGACGCAGCGGTCATCGGTGACGTAACCATCGGTGCCGACAGCTCCATCTGGCCGATGTGTACTTTGCGGGCCGACGTGAACGTCATTCGCATCGGGACACGCACCAACATTCAGGACGGCAGCATCCTGCACTTAACCGGCAAGAACCGCTTTTCCCCTGAGGGTCATCCTTTGCTGATCGGAAACGAGGTGACCGTCGGGCATGGGGTCATTTTGCACGGTTGCCAACTGCATGACCTTTGCCTCATAGGCATGGGAGCTATCGTCCTGGATGCAGCCGTTGTGGAAAGTCACGCCATGGTCGCGGCAGGCTCTCTCGTGCCTCCTGGCAAACGCATAGAAGGGGGTTATTTGTGGGTAGGCTCGCCGGTGAAGAAAATCCGTGCACTGACCGTCGGGGAGCTGGAATACCTGAGCTTCTCAGCTGGCGACTATGTGCGTGTCAAAAATCATTTCATGGACACTGCAGCTGGTAACCGGTAAGCAGCAGCACAGGCAACGCCAATCAGAAAGTCGTGCCAGACGCGCGGGGGCTTTCAGAACCGTGCGTCGCAGCTTGGCTGACACGCAACAGGAATCCCGCGATGGCGGTTCCGGGCGGCCTCAACTGCCTTAGGAATGAGAGTTATGCGGGAAAGTGCCGAAAGCCTGTCAGCGACCGTGTTTCGGCCGCCTGATGTAGCGGATGTGCACGGGTCGCACGGGAACCGCACGGCCTTGGCTTCCTCAACCGTGGCACTGACGTGCTTGTCCACCTCCAGTTCGGCCTTACTCGGCTGATAGAGCCCGGATGCACCACCTCGACGATGGCGGCTCAGGGAGGGACACCCGATCATGGGATTCTCACCGGATACTTTGCAATTTGACGCGGAGTGCTGATTCGAACTCTTCACGCTTGACAGCAGTGGTACTTGCGCATCAGCTCAACGAGTGGGTTCCCCGTGCGGTGGAACTTGCCTGGAACCCTCGCTTTCATGTCATTTCCTCCTGGTTTCGGACGACATCAGATGAGAGTACCGAGAAGTGCCAACACGACTACGGCACTTTCCCGCGTGACCCTTTTAAGAATCCTGAGCCATCAACGCTTTTATAACCGGCAAGGTATCTGGCCGGTACCCGTGCCACAGATAAAAGGAAGTGGAATTTGCCTGGAACCTTCGCTTTCATGTCATTTCCTCCTGGTTTCGGACGACATCAGATGAGAGTACCGAGAAGTGCCAACACGACTACGGCACTTTCCCGCGTGACCCTTTTAAGAATTCTGAGCCATCAACGCTTTTATAACCGGCAAGGTATCTGGCCGGTACCCGTGCCACAGTGCCACAGATAAAAGGAAGCGGAACTTGCCTGGAACCTTCGCTTTCATGTCATTTTCATGTCATTTCCTCCTGGTTTCGGACGACATCAGATGAGAGTACCGAGAAGTGCCAACACGACTACGGCACTTTCCCGCGTGACCCTTTTAAGAATCCTGGGCCATCAACGCTTTTATAACCGGCAAGGTATCTGGCCGGTACCCGTGCCACAGATAAAAGGAAGTGGAACTTGCCTGGAACCCTCGCTTTCATGTCATTTCCTCCTGGTTTCGGACGACATCAGATGAGAGTACCGAGAAGTGCCAACACGACTACGGCACTTTCCCGCGTGACCCTTTTAAGAATCCTGAGCCATCAACGCTTTTATAACCGGCAAGGTATCTGGCCGGTACCCGTGCCACAGATAAAAGGAAGTGGAACTTGCCAGGAACCTTCGCTTTCATGTCATTTCCTCCTGGTTTCGGACGACATCAGATGAGAGTACCGAGAAGTGCCAACACGACCACGGAACTTTCCCGCGTGACCCTTTTAAGAATCCTGAGTCATCAACGCTTTTATAACCGGCAAGGTATCTGGCCGGCGCCCGTGCCACAGATAAAAGGAAGTGGAACTTGCCTGGAACCTTCGCTTTCATGTCATTTCCTCCTGGTTTCGGACGACATCAGATGAGAGTACCGAGAAGTGCCAACACGACTACGGCACTTTCCCGCGTGACCCTTTTAAGGCAAGGTATCTGGCCGGTGTGCCACAGATAAAAGGAAGTGGAACTTGCCTGGAACCTCGCTTTCATGTCATCTCCTCCTGGTTTCGGATTCAGATGAGAGTACCGAGAAGTGCCAACACGACTACGGCACTTTCCCGCGTGACCCTTTTAAGAATCCTGTCAATCTTTTATAACCGGCCGGCCGGTACCCGTGCCACAGATAAAAGGAAGCGGCTGCCTGCTCAACCAACATGCCAATGCCATCATAAGCACTCTCGACACCCTGCTCTTGCAGCCATTTTGTGAACGGCGTGCCCCCATGCGCGTAAACCAGATCGTAGCCCCAGGCAAGCGAGCGCGCCAAGGTTGCCGGCAAATAAGGCACTGCACCACTCAGGCTCGCGGAAGTCGCGTTAATGACACCGTCAAACTTGCTGTTGGCGAGCTCTGCGTTGTCGCAAACACGCAAGGGATAGGACGCAAACTCTTCCACGATTTGCGCGGCACGCTCCAAATCCCTGTTGCTTAAAGCGATGTCCCGCACCCCTGCCTGAAACAAAGCCCAGAGAATGCCGCGACACGCGCCGCCCGCACCAATGACCAACAATCTTCCACCATTCAGGTTGACCCCAAGCCTACGCAAGTCATTACATAAGCCCACGCCGTCCGTGTTATCGGCATAGACGCTGCCATCATCGCGAAAACACAAGGTGTTGGCAGCTCCAGTCTGCGCGACCGGCTCACTGACTTCAGCCGCCAAGCCGCGAGCCAGTTGCTTGAAAGGCAAAGTCACGTTCAATCCCCGCCCGCCCGCGGCAACAAAGCGGGCAACGCTGTCAGCAAAAGCATTCGGGGGGGAATCAATCATCGTGTACTCGATAGGCTCACCTGCCTGCCTGGCAAACATCAGGTGAATCCTGGGAGAAAGGCTGTGCGCCACAGGATGCCCGATCACGGCATAACGCGCCTTACGCTTCACCGTCTTGTTTATGCTTCGGCCAGCCACCGGGCTGCCGACATTGCGTAGTAGCTCAATATCCCCTGCGCGCCGGCCCGTCGGATGGCAAGCAGCATTTCCAGCGCACACTCACGCTCACGCAGCCATCCCTTGCCAACGGCTGCTTTCAGCATGGCGTACTCACCACTGACCTGGTAGGCAAAAACCGGAGCCTGGCAACTTTCCCTTACGCGCCTGATCACATCGAGGTAGCAAAGTGCTGGCTTTACCAGGACGATGTCGGCTCCTTCCTGCAAATCCAGAGCCACCTCATCAAGCCCTTCCGCGACATTTGCCGGATCCATTTGATAGCTGCGCTTATCGCCGCTCCCGAGCGCAGATGCCGATCCCACTGCGTCCCGGAAAGGGTCATAAAAGGCAGAAGCGTACTTGACCGAGTAGGCCAGAATCCGGACATTGTGGTACCCAGCCTCTTCGAGCGCCTGCCGTATCGCCCCCACGCGTCCGTCCATCATGTCTGACGGCGCCACAATGTCCGCCCCCGCCCGGGCATGCGTGAGGGCTTGCTGTACCAGAATATCCACGGTCTCCTGATTCAGCACGTAGCCCTTGTCGTCGATGACACCATCCTGGCCATGCGAGGTATAAGGATCCAAAGCCACATCGCTGATGACGCCAAGGTGCGGAAAGGCATCCTTTATCTTTCGAATCGCACGAGGCACGAGCCCGTCGAGGTTGCAGGCTTCCTCGGCCCGCAGACTTTTCAGGGTTCCATCGACAGTCGGGAACAAAACGACCGCCGGGATTTCCAAGGTACAGACTTCCCGGACTGCAAGCAAAAGCTGATCCGTCGACAAACGGTACACCCCCGGCAAAGAAGGAACCGGCTCACGTACATTCTCGCCCTCGCAGATAAAAAATGGTTGAATCAGGTTATCAACAGACAGCCGGGTCTCGCAGGCCAGGCGACGGCTAAAGACATCTGCCCGCATCCGCCGCATACGGGTCGTGGGGAAACGACGTGTCACCGTACCTCTTGCAACCAATCCCGAGGCTTGAGAAAGTCTCTGTACAGTGCCTCTTCGGGCGTTCCCGGAGACGGACGCCAGTCGTATTGCCAGCAGGCAGTAGGCGGCAACGACATCAATATCGACTCAGTGCGCCCACGCGACTGCAGACCAAACAAAGTGCCACGGTCGTGAATAAGATTGAATTCCACATAACGCCCCCGCCGGTAATTCTGGAACGCTTTTTCACGCTCCCCCCACGGCATCGTGGTGCGACGCCTGACGATAGCAGAATACGCCGGCCAGAAGCTTTCAGCAATCGCACGCGTAAAGACAAAGCACCGCTCGAAGCCCCAAGCATTGAAATCATCGAAAAACAGCCCCCCTATGCCGCGCGTCTCCTTGCGATGCTCAAGCCAGAAATAGGCGTCACAGGCTTTTTTGAAACGCCCGTAAATTCCCTCACCGAAATCTGCGCAAACGTTGCAGGCAGCTTGATGCCAGGAAATCGCATCTTCCAGAAACGGATAATAAGGCGTGAGGTCGAACCCTCCTCCAAACCACCAAGTCGACTCACCATCCTGATTGCGTGATACAAAAAAACGCACATTGCAATGCGCCGCAGGGACATGAGGATTCAACGGATGCAGAACTGTCGACACGCCCGTTGCCGTGTAACTTCCACCGGCAAGCTCTGGATGCGCCTCAGTAGCCGCAGTCGGCAATGCCTCGCCATGCACCAGAGAAAAATTTACGCCGGCTTTTTCAAAAACAGCACCGCCACTGAGACTTGAACTCTTGCCTTGACCACCACTCGGCTTTTCCCAAACGTCATGGTCAAAAGTGGCGCCCCCATCCAGGCTCTCGGCCGCCTCACAAAGTTCCCTGTGAAAACCCCTGAAATGGGCAATCACCGCGTCCAGGGAAACAAGCTCGGGGCTCATTATGGTTCAGCCGAGCTTCCGCGTTGGCAATGCAGCACGCTGCTGAGCACGCATCTCCCATGAAGCGGCCAGCTCTCGTGAAGCACTCAACCCTTGCCCCGCAAAGGAAAGCAATGCCAATACCTCCCCGTTGGCTTTCTGCACCTTCCGCAGGTACATCCACCTCTGCCACCAAAGCCTGCAAGCCTGCCTCAACATAGCCTGTCGCACGATAAAGTCACCTTCTGATCACCCGCCCACTGATCGCATCCCTTATGGTTGTCGGTCGATCTTCGGCTCCGACTTCCCCGGCAACGACGCAATCAATTCCGCCCCGGTGATGGCTCTCCGAAAATGTTTCGGCAACGGCCGCAGCACTACGCAGAGGAGCCTGACCACTGAGGTTCGCGCTCGTGGAAACCAGTGCCATCCCACAGGCCTCGCACAACGCAGCAGCAACCGGGTGCGCCGTAACCCGGAGCGCGATTGTGTTGCGTCCACCGGTCAACAGAGGCGAACAGGCAACGCTTGCCGGGAATACCCAGGTAACCGGGCCAGGCCAATGTGCAAAAACCGTTTCGCGTACCGCCTCGCTGACGCGCTGACAAAACGGCCGCAGCTGCGCGAAGCTCTCGGCGATGATGATAAAACCCATTTCTTGCGACCTTCCCTTCAGGGATACGATACGAGCCAGCGCGGCCTCGTTCCTCGGGTCACAACCCAAGCCAAAAACCGCCTCCGTGGGATAGGCAATCACGCCACCCGCACGAACAACCAACGCAGCTTCCTGAATGGCAGAACCGTACCCCATACCCATTTAACGCGTGAACACCAATCGCGGAGAATAACAAACTCAGCCTGCCAGGAAAGCGACCACGCCATCTCCGTGCCAGCCAAAATCGCCTCAGCCTAGACGCCGCCGGTGTGCAGGCCACAAAAACTGTGTTTGCCTCGCGATAGGCGTGAGCCAAGCCTTCGCCAAGCCTATCCGCGTCCGCTGAACTGTGGTGCCGGTCTATTCCGATCAGTGGGTATCCTTTCCTTCCGATCAGTGGGTACACCATCAGTTGGCACCCCGGCGGCAGCAACCAAAAAGGCGAACCAAACCTTCGCCAAGCCTCTTCGCGTCCGGTGAACTGTGGTGTCGGTCTATTCCGATCAGTGGGCACGCTTTCAGTTGGCACCCCGGCGGCAGACACCAAAAAAGCGATCCAAGCCTTCGCCAAGCCTCTTCGCGTCCGCTGAACTGTGGTACCGGTCTATTCCGATCAGTGGGCACGCTTTCAGTGGCACCCCCGGCGGCAGACACCAAAAAGGCGAGCCAAGCCTTCGCCAAGCCTATCCGCGTCCGCTGAACTGTGGTGTCGGTCTATTCCGATCAGTGGGCAGCACACCATACAGTGGGCACCCCGGCGGCAGCCACCAAAAAGGCGAGCCAAGCCTTCGCCAAGCCTCTTCGCGTCCGCTGAACTGTGGTGTCGGTCTATTCCGATCAGTGGGCACGCTTTCAGTTGGCACCTCGGCAGCAGCAACCAAAAAGGCGATCCAAGCCTTCGCCAAGCCTCTTCGCGTCCGCTGAACTGTGGTGTCGGTCATTCCGATCAGTGGGTACACCATCAGTTGGCACCTCGGCAAGCAAGCAACCAAAAAGGCGATCCAAGCCTTCGCCAAGCCTACCCGTGTCCGCTGAACTGTGGTGCCGGTCTATTCCGATCAGTGGGTACACCATCAGTGGGCACCCCGGCGGCAGCCACCAAAAAGGCGAGCCAAGCCTTCGCCAAGCCTATCCTGCGTCCGCTGAACTGTGGTGCCGGTCTATTCCGATCAGTGGGCACCCCGTTCAGTGGGCACCCCGGCGGCAGACAGCAAAAAAGCGAGCCAAGCTTCCCCCGGGCACAGTTCCCCTTCCAAGCCCTGCTTCACCACTTGTGACCGCTGTCCGGAAAGTCCGAACCCGCGCCGCCATTCGAAAGATGGCTCAAGTTCATAAGCTTGTCCATGGAGCGATAGGAAAGTGCTTCCAAAAGATGTTGCTCACTAATCATGGCAACCTTTTCCAGATCCGCAATGGTTCGCGACATACGCAGTATCCGATACATCCCGCGTGTGGACAGATTAAGCCGGTCGGCAGCACGATAAAGCAGTTTTTTTTCACGGTCCTGCAAGCGACAATGTTTTTCCAAATCAGAACCGGCGAGTGCGGCATTGGGTTTGCCCTGCCGCTCCATTTGCACAGTGCTAGCCTCAACGACCCTGGCTTTAAGCCGGCCACTTTCCTCACAGTGACGCACGGCATCACCACCCGCGTTCCATTTCACACGCGGGACTCTGACATGCATATCAATACGATCAAGCAGCGGAGGCGAGAGCCGCGCGTAGTATCGGCGCAGGGCAGCTTCGCTACACCGGCAAGCACCCCGCTCGTCAACGTCGCCACCATCCGGGCAAGGATTCATCGCAGCCACCAATTGCACGTCCGCCGGATAGTCCACACTGCCTGAAACACGCGCCACGGTAATCTTTTTGGCTTCCAGAGGTTCCCTCAACGCCTCCAGCACGCGGCGACCAAACTCAAGGATCTCATCAAGAAACAACGTGCCATTGTGCGCGCGCGTGATCTCTCCCGGCCTCAAATTGCTGCCACCACCCGCCAAAGCAGCCGGAGACATGGTGTGATGGGGAGAGCGAAAGGGCCTCTGATACAGATTGTCTACCGTGACAGCCTCACCACACAAAGATCGCACCGCCGCCACCTGCAAAGACTCTTCCCGACTCATGGGCGGCAAAATTCCCTGAAAACACGTCGCCAGCATCGTTTTTCCACATCCCGGCGCACCCAGCAACAAGATGTGATGCCGACCCGCTGCGGCTATCTCCAGCGCCCTTTGTGCATGATGTTGCCCATATACTTCTGCAAAGTCAGAACCGAGGACAACCGTGTCCGGCTTGACCGCAAGCGGCTTGACACGGCGCAATTTCCGACCCTCGGAAAAATGCTCGCACACTTCCAGAAAATTCTCCCCGCTGTAAATTTTGGCTTCACTGACCAGCGAAGCCTCAGCCGCGTTCCCCTGTGCCAAAACCAAAGCATGGCCATTCCGATATGCAGCAATGGTCGCCGGCAACACACCACGCACAGGACGCAAAGTCCCATCCAGTCCCAGCTCAGCAAGAAACTCATAGCCCGCCAGCGCGTTCTCAGGCAACTGTCGACTTGCCACAAGAATGCCCAAAGCAATGGGCAGATCAAAGCGCCCACCCTCCTTAGGTAAATCTGCCGGAGTCAGATTCACGGTGATGCGACGGCAAGGAAATTCAAAACGACTGTGGGAGATCACGGCACGAACACGGTATTTGCTCTCCCGAACCGCCTTTTCCGGCAAGCCGACTATGTCCAGTGACGGCATGCCGGCAGCAATATGAATTTCCACTCCGACTGCAACCGCATCCAGACCACGGCCAGCGCGGCTACGAACTATGGAGAGTGACATTTTCTGAATGGTGCAGGACTCAGCGGCCTACTACTGCTCCCCCGAGCCTTGAAGTTGGCAAAAAGATGACTTGTCAGTTTTCCGGGAAGTTTCTTTTGTTTGCGCCAGAACCGGCAAAAACCAGCGACAGGAGGGCAAACGAAACGACCGGGCGGCTAGCTGACAAGCAGAGCGCAAAGAAGCGCAGGAAAATGGAACGAGAAAATGAAAAGCCATGCTTCCTGTCCGATGACACAAGCCGCTCATCCACCCATTCACACAAAGACACAAAGACACAAAGACACAAGGGAAGCTTCGTTTGCTCTTGTCGGAGCCGAGAAAAGTATCAAAAATGAGGGGTTCCCGAGAGCATTCGTTTGGACACAATGGGGACTTTCAGGTAGGATTGCGCCGCAAATGGTGATTACCGACATGGATGGCATCGGTAATGGCTTTAACGGCCTTCCCCACTCCTTACGGAAGAGGAAAAGCTAACCCCGTCATGCTGTTTGTCGCACTTTTGCTGATGGCATCAGACAAAGACATCCTCAGTCTTCCATCACGCAAAAGAATCAAATGCCAGCCAAACTTCCGCCCGAAACACTTGGCTTCAGGCCAAAAAAGGGTACAGGCAGACCACTCAGTATTGATTTGGCATCCCTTGGCGATTCAATGTTCAGCAAAACTCTCGACTAAGTAGGTTTCACCAATGCACTGGAACACCCAAACCTAAAGTGCTGGAGTTGTTTGCCGGTGCCGGGGTCTCGCATTAGGTCTGGAACGCGCCGGATTTGACACAGTTGGGTTGGTCGAAGTTGACGGCGACTGTGTAGAAACATTAAGGGCAAATCGCCCGCACTGGAATGTAATGCACACCGGCGTAGAAAATATGGACTATTCTGAATTTGAAGGAGTAGACGTCATTTCCGGCGGATTTCCGTGTCAGGCATTCTCCACCGCAGGGAAAGGATTAGGATTCTTGGATGAACGAGGTAACCTGTTCTTTGAAATGATGAGATCAGTCCGCGAACTCAGACCTAAAATAGTATTGGCAGAGAATGTACAAGGCCTGCTGAACCATAATCGCGGACAGACGCTCTCCAGGATTTTGAATGCCCTGGAAGAAGAAGGCTACAACGTCCACTATCAGCTATTAAACGCCGTGGACTTTTAGGTACCACAAAAGCGCAAGCGGTTAATCATTGCGGCGGTCATGGGTAGCCCCATCACTCCTGAGATAGTGGACTCTGGTAAACCTATAAAGACGATAAGAGACGCCTTGAAGGGATGCCCGCAGTCTCCCGGAGCAAGCTATTCCCCGGCGAGAAAAAAGTCATGGATCTGGTGCCTCCAGGAGGATGCTGGACTTGCTTTGCCGGATAGTGTGCAGTTTGAATATATGGGAGCTGCATACGGACACAGGGGAGACATGGGAGGCAGGCGAGGCATGGCAAGACGCATGGCCTGGGACGAGCCTTCACTGGCAATACTTTGCTCACCGTCCCAAAAACAAACCGAAAGGTGCCACCCAGAGCAGACAAGGCCATTTACTGTAAAGGAATCTGCAAGGTTACAGACATTCCCGGATGATTGGAATTTTTGTGGAGGTCTTGGTTCTCAATACAAACAGATAGGGAATGCAGTACCAGTCCTGCTCGCCGAACGCATGGCGCAGCACGTTATGTTGATTTACAAATCAATGCTCAAACCCGGAATGGCAGCATGAGCCACTTAAGCTGGATTTCTGATGCCAGGCTGTGTTCTGCCGTAAACACACTCGCTGAGGGATGCGCTAAGGCCAGAGACGAGGCAGGTACAAAAATTCACAAAAACGTCGTCGATCCTTTTTCCTGCCTTACCGTGGCATCAACATTCAAGATACAAACAGTAGACGGTCTTTTGGAGCTTCAAAGAATATGTGTTAACTTTATCGGGAATATCCATCGCCATAGCCAATTTTCATCGAAAAATTCTTTCTTCCGTAAATGGGTGGGGCAGCCATAAAACTGGTTATGACCTAGAGAATACTTCCAAAGAAATCTTGGCAAAAATTAAGAACAAGCATAATACATTGAACTCAACAACTTATAGTGCATGCATAGCTGAATTAGATAAAGCACTCAAGGAAAAAAGCGGCAACTGGACTGCATATCTGGTGTTCATCATCCCGAAAGATAGAAAGCGTTGTGAAATGCAGGAGAAAGAGGGGAATCGCAAAATATATGAAATAGATGGGGCATCGTTTTATACAAAGGCAACTGGCGACCGTAATGCGATTCATGATTTGTTTTCTGCCACATCAACGGTGCTTCAGGAAAGGTCTGGTGCGGCCTTCTCGGGAAAATGAAGTTATATTGCACCAGCATGCTGGAACAAAGTATTCCGGAATAAAATTTAGCTGTGAAGAGAGTAAAGGGTGAATTGAATTGCACTGTAACGAGGTGTTGTACACGGAGACTCCTTGAACAGTCGTGAGCGATTCGAGTATGACTTTACTAACCAAATGAAGACGCTATGGAAAAAGCAGCTTTTTTGAAATCCCACCTGTCAGGTGTGTCTGTACCTGCTTTGGTTCCATGCAACTCAGTTACCGGTGTTGCCAGCGCACAGAGTAGCCCATGTAAGAGATAGCTGCATTTAAAAGACACTTGAAAAAATAGGTAACGCTTTACCTTATATCAAGGGCTTAAAACGGTACCATGCACATCACTGAATATGGAAAGTAAGCGACCACTTTCATTATAGTTGAGGATTAAAGGCATTATTGTAACGTTTTTACAGACTCAGACAACACCCAGTCTCAAAAAGCTCAGGAGGAGTCAAAGATAAAATGAAAAAACCAGTATCACTTGAACCCATTTTTCGTGCTGCCAAGCAAGGTAATATAGAAGCCCAATATAGTTTAGGTGCAGTCTACTATTGTGGGGAAGGCGTCTCTAAAGATAAGAAACAGACAATCTATTGGTTCAGAAAAGCAGCTGACCAAGGGGATGTAAGAGCTCAATCAGGCCTAGGCGTAATGTACCATCGTGGGGAAGGCTCTGCCAAGGATTATAAGCAGGCAGCTTCTTGGTTAAGGAAAGCAGCAGACCAAGGGGACATGGATTCCCAATATAACTTAGGCACAATGCACCGTAATGGGGAAGGCTTTGCCAGGGATGATAAACGTGCTGATTATTGGTTTAAAAGAGCGGCAGAGCAAGGTTATGCGGACGCTCAGTTTGGTTTGGGTTTACTGCGTTATGAAGGGAAAGGTGTTACCAAAGATGACAACCAGGCAGTTTATTGGTACAGAAAAGCAGCTGACCAAGGACACGCAAATGCCCAATGTTGCTTAGGCTTAATGTATTATTGTGGAGAAGGCGTCGCTAAGGATGATAAAAAGGCAGTAAATTTGTACAAAAAAGCAGCAAAGCAAGGGCTTATGGAAGCTCAAACCAATTTAGGCTTAATGTACTATGAGGGAGAAGGTGTTGTCAAGAACGATAAAGATGCTGTCAACTGGTTCAAAAAAGCTGCAGAACAAGGGAATGAGAATGCGCAGAATAATTTAGGTAAAATGTATGAAGACGGAAGAGGTGTTACTAAGGATGAAAAACAGGCTCTATATTGGTTCACAGCAGCGGCGGACCAAGGGGACGGGGAGGCTCAGTCAAACTTGGCTAAAATGTATGGTGAAGGTAAAGGTGTTACCAAGAACGATAATCAAGCAGTCCATTGGTATAGAAAAGCCGCGAACCAAGGAGATGTCAAAGCTCAATTTAATTTAGGTGTGATGTATCGAAATGGACGAGGAATTGCCAAGGACGATAAACAGGTAGTTTATTGGTACAAAAAAGCGGCGGATCAAGGGCACGTGAGAGCTCAGTATAATTTAGGTTGGATGTACAGTGAAGGGAAAGGTGTTAACAAGGATGATAAGCAGGCAGTTTATTGGTACAAAAAAGCCGCGAGCCAAGGGGATGTGGATGCACAATATAATTTTGTCATGATGTGTGATGATGATGGCGTCACCAAGGATGATAAACAGGAAATTTGCTGGTTCAGAATAGCTGCAGCACAAGGAAATGATAATGCCCAAAATAATTTAGGTAAAATGTATGATGAAGGAGAGAGAGTTGCCAAGGATGGTAAACAGGCAGTTTATTGGTACAGAAAAGCTGCAGAACAAGGGAATGCAAAAGCTCAATATAATTTAGGTAAAATGTATTACCTTGGACATGGCGTTACAAAGGATGATAAGCAGGCAGTTTATTGGTACGGACAGGCTGCAGAACAAGGAAGTGAGAGTGCTCAAAATAATTTAGGTAAAATGCATGAAGAAGGGAAAGGCGTTACTAGTAATGATAAACAGGCAGTTTACTGGTACAAAAAAGCAGCAGTTCAAGGGAACGAGAATGCTCAAACTGATTTAGGCAGAATGTATAAAGAAGGGAAAGGTGTCAAAAAAGACTATAAACAGGCGGTTTACTGGTTCAGACAAGCTGTGGATCAAGGAAACGAAGATGCTGAGATAGCATTAAAGAAGTTAAGAGCGACATGAAGATGGGCTTAGTTGCCTACAGAAAAACCACGAGTCGCTGTCATGGAAAACCCATGATGCCTAGATAATTAACGCACAGCGTATGATTACAATGGTCGGTTTGCTCTAACACTCCTACCTCACCAAAAAGCCTTCCATCCTGCTAAAGGCGACGGTCGTAAATCTTGGCAAAAATTAAGAATAGGCGTATTAGATTGGACTATGAAAGTGAATAAAAATGCCCAAAGGCTGGGGCAATGACTTTTAACAGCGACTGGAAATATACGGGTTCCTGTCTCCCTGAACCTCTGACACTTTCTCGTGGATGCGGCATTCGATTTCTGTCGGCAGGTGCCGCTCGTCCCATGTGTTGAACAGAGCCCTCTGTTCGGTGCTCAGCGTCAGCCCATGCTTATCCGACATGTAGAAGTAGGCTCTGGCAATGGTGCCACGACTGCTCACTGGTGGCTCTGCGACTCGCCGTTTAAAGTCCACCTTCATCAAACACTCGCCATATTGATCGGAAGCCCGGGAAGCAAGTAGCCCAAATCTGTAGTTGCTGCGGTCACCATTCACTTCACCAACAGCCGGAAACAGATTGTGCATGTCTCCCTCAAAAGAGCGGAACGCTGTGTCTGTTTTGGCACAGCTCTTACGACCCCCTTTCGATTTCTGCCAACACTGCCTTTCGTGCCCATATTCCCATGCTGAAACAACGTGTTCCCACTCTACACGGTTGGCTCGCTTCTGCTGCTTGCGCACTGCGTAGCCACATGACCTCAGGTTAGGTTTTGGCTTGTTATTCTTGAAAAATATGTCGCAGCCACAGTAAAGCGACACTGGGTTGACCTCTGTCTGATAGACATTGACTAGCTGTCTCTTGGCTTGGGAAAAACTGAACGCTTTCTCTTCCGCTGAAAGAGGCAGGGATAACAGAAATAACAGGGTCAGAAATAACCTCATAACGGTCGTCTTCCCTGTTGCGTGAGATATTGGGTCAGGAGTAGTCCACAGAAGCCTGAAACGAAGGCGACCGAACCACCCTCGGAATAGGTGCAAAACACACCTGAACTAACCGAAATTGTACTTTTTTAAGTTATTTTTTCAATAGTGGCACAGGATTACGTGCCATGCAGTTGGGTTACATTCGAGTGTCTGGTGTTGACAAAAGCACAGCCCGTCAGCTGGACGGAATAGTGCTGGACAGGACGTTTGAGGACACGTGCTCAGGCAACAGCACGAACCGACCGGCTCTTGGTCGGTTAAAAGACTACGCTAAGGTGGGTGACACAGTAGTTGTCCATGACATGAGCCGTCTGGCTCGTAACGTTGGAGACTTGATTGGCCAGCTTAGGTTCTTCAACACCAAGGGTGTGGTAGTAAAGTTCAGAAAAGAGGCCTTAACGTTCAAGGCAGACAGAACAGAACCTGCGAACAAGCTCATGCTGATAGTGCTGGAAGCTGTTTGTCAGTTTGAGCGTGAAATGGTGCTAGAACATCAGCGTGAAGGCATCGTGAAAGCCCAGCAAGCTGGTAAGTACAAGGGCAGACAAAACAGCATTGACCGTCAAGCTGTCTGGGCTTGTCTTGATGAGAAAATGAGCATTCGGAGGACTGCCAACTACCTAGGCATCTCCGCAGCGTCAGTCCAGAAGATCAAGAAAGAACGATAGACACCAGTAGCTAGGAGGCTTTGGAGGTTCCAAACCTGTTTTTGACTATATCTGCTTCCATTTTACTTCCCCCTACTCTTACGCTCGCCTGAACCGCCAAAACCAACATGGAGCGGCTGGCTCAGGACAGAAAAGCCTTGCCTCGGCTAGTCTCTTTCGTTTCCTGAGTCAGAACCCGAATCCGACCCCGAGTCCGGCTGCGATAATGCTTCCAGGCGTTGCTCCAGTTTGTCCAGCCGTTCATGCAGTTTTTCCAGTACCCGCTTTTGAATATCAAATTCCTCGCGGCTGACCATGTCCAGTTTTCGCACAACCGGCTCAACGCCAGCTTTTAGTCCTCTTTTGACTTCACCAAAAACTTCGGGCAGCTCGCGGCACACCCCTTCCATCAGTTCAACAATATGCGACCGTTTTTCCATTTTTATTCTCTCCATCCAATGCTGCTACTAAAATCCAAACGAGTGAAGGCGCAGCATGACTCTTCATTTTCAATGGGATCGGGGAAGACTGTTTGCAAAATCGATCATTCTTTGCGTTGATTCGAACGCTTTGCGCCGAATCAGGTCATCGACAAAAATTTCGTTGTTGCCGTTGTCCAATACCTCTTCGAGGTTATCCAGGCCGTTCATCGCCATCCATGGACAATGCGCGCAGCTCTTGCAGGTCGCTCCTTCGCCTGCCGTGGGGGCTTCGAGAAACTCGCAGTCGGGAGCCAGTTGTTTCATTTTGTAAAAAATCCGGTTGTCCGTGGCGACGATAAATTGTTTGTTGGGCAGTGTTTTGGCGGCATTGATCAGCGCCGTGGTTGAGCCGACAGCATCTGCCAGGCGAATAACTTCCTCGGGGGATTCTGGGTGTACCAAAACTGCCGCGTCGGGATGGCGTTTTTTCATTTCCTGCAGGCCTCGATACTTGAATTCTTCGTGAACCACACAGCTGCCTTGCCACAACAACATGTCGGCACCGGTTACCTGCCGAATGTAGCGTCCCAGGTAGCGGTCGGGAGCCCAGAGAATTTTCTTGCCCTCGTCCATGAGTTTGGCAATGACCCGAACCGCAATGCTGGAAGTCACTACCCAGTCGGCTTGGGCTTTGACCGCGGCGCTGGTGTTCGCATAAACCACAACAACACGGTCTGGGTGTTGTTTGCAAAATTCCGAGAAGCGGTCGGCTGGGCAACTTAAGTCCAGCGAGCAGGTGGCTTCCAGCGTAGGCATCAAGACCGTTTTCTCCGGGCTGAGAATTTTCGCGGTCTCGCCCATGAACTTCACTCCTGCCACCACCAAAGTCGTGGCGTCGGAAGCGTGGCCAAATCTGGCCATTTCCAAAGAGTCGGAAACCAGCCCTCCGGTGCTCTCTGCCAGCTCCTGCAGCACCTCTTGGGTGTAGTAATGGGCAACGAGGACGGCATTTCGGGCGCGTAGTTTGCGGGCGATGCGCGCCATGCGCCCGGTGCGCTCATCTCCGAAATACTCTGGTACGCTCGCACAAACCGTAGCTGTCGTGGGAACCACGTACCGCTGCAACGTACCCATGGGAACACTCATGCTTTTCAATTATAGCCTGCTATGCAAGCATCCTGCGACACTTCATGTTGCGACCTGCGACTTCCACGCGACTTCCTGGCTCTGCCGACAACGAGACAAATCTTTTTGCGTTCGCAAACACTGCAAGGCTGAACGGAAAGAAAGGGAACCGTCACAGTGTTTTCCGGTTCCAAAGCGCTTTCCGCCACCTGCCAACAATCTCATCACGCCATTCACGAAATCCGGTCATCCGGTTTCGGCGTGGACAGAGATGCCACTTTCCTGCCTGAGCTGGCCCACCACACTCGCTTCCGGGAAGCCATTCCCCTGAAACAGTGCCAGCACTTCTTCAAGCACTGTCGGTGCGCAGGACACCAGAAGTCCACCGTTCGTCTGCGGGTCAAACAGAAAATCCTGACGCCAGGCAGCGATGTCCCCAACAACCCTAAGGTGGCTCGCAATGCTGTCTCGGTTTCTGCCCACGGCACCACTCAAAATACCGGATTGGGCAAAGGGAATGGCAGCAGCGAGCAACGGTACTTTCTCCATACGAAGCTCGGCTCCCAAATTGGCACCCCGACACATTTCCATAAGGTGACCCAGCAAGCCAAATCCGGTGATGTCGGTCATGGCATGAACTCCCGGTAGCCTGGCAATTTCTCCTCCGATTGAGTTCAACCGGGTCAGTACTTCCAACATGCCATCCTGGTCTGCTCTCGAAAGTTGCCCTTTTCGAAACGCGGCAGCCAGCATTCCGGTTCCCAGGGCTTTGCCGAGCACCAAGGTGTCTCCGGCACGCCCGGTGGTCTTGAAACGTAAGTACCTCGTTTCGACTTCGCCAATAACCACGAGTCCGAATACCGGTTCTGCAATTTCAATCGAGTGGCCACCGGCAAGCGGGATTCCCGCCTCTGAGCATTTTTCCCGGGCACCGCGCAGAATTTCCCTGACTGCCGGCACGCCCAGTTTTTTCAGCGGTACAGCCAAAACACTGAGCGCAAACAAGGGCTTTCCACCCATCGCGTAAATATCTGAAAGCGCATTGGCCGCAGCCACACGACCAAAGTCGAATGGGTCATCCAGCAGAGGGGTAAAAAAATCGGTCGTGACCAGCAGGGCGCGCTGGCCGTCAAGACGCCAAACCGCAGCGTCATCAAGACCGCCCCCTGCGAGCAAGGCATCGGGAGCCATGGCGTGCCCGCCAACAATGTCAGCCAGCAATTCTTCGAGAATGGCGGGGGGAATCTTGCAGCCGCAGCCACCCTGAGTGGAGAATTTTGTTAACTTCGCAAACATGGTGAAAAAAGCACGCGGTTCCGAGCAGTGGAAGCTATCACAGATGGAGTCCTACCCAACAATTATCGACGTGCGCTCGCCCGCGGAGTACGCAGACGACTATATTCCGGGGGCAAAGAACTTTCCGGTACTCGATGATGGGGAGCGTCAAAAGGTCGGAACTCTGTTCACTCAAGATTCACCCTTTTCGGCGAGAAAAGTCGGGGCGGCTATCGTGTCGCTGAATATCTCCAAACATTTGTCTGAACACTTTTCGCACTTTGACCAGGAATGGCGACCTTTGGTCTATTGCTGGCGTGGCGGACAGCGCAGCTACGCCATGACCGATGTGTTGAACCAAGTGGGGTGGCGAGCCACGCAATTACCCGGCGGTTACAAAAGCTACAGGCGGGAGGTGCTGTTGACGCTGGAAACCGTGCCTGCCCAGCTACGCTTTATTGCCTTGGCTGGCCCTACGGGGGTCGGAAAAAGCCGCCTTCTGGAACATCTCAAGGCGCGTGGGGCACAGTGCCTGCTCCTGGAAGAAATTGCCAACCATCGTGGCTCGGTGCTGGGTGAACCGCTCTCCGGGAAACAGCCTGCCCAGCGTCGCTTTGAAAGTCTGCTGTGCAGGGAGCTTCGGCACTTTGACCCAACACGTCCGGTTTTCGTGGAAGCGGAAAGTCGGCGTATTGGCAAAATACAGTTACCGAATGCCATGTTCAAACAGTTACGTTGCGCCGAGCACCTGCTTCTCGAAGCGCCTCGTGACCGGCGCGCAGAATTCCTGAAAAAAGAATACGCGCACTTCCTGAGTGATCTCACTTTGCTTGAAGAAGCGCTGACGAAACTGACTCCTTTCGTCGGCAAAGAGAAAATCACAAAATGGCTGGCTTGGCACCAGGAGGGGAGTACGGAAAAAGTCATCTCCAGTCTGCTTGGCGAGCACTATGACCCCCATTACCGACACTCTCTCGGCAAGTACTCCCGGCAGGTTCCCCACACCACCTCGCTGACTTTCCCGGAAGTCAGTGATGTCGTTCTGGAGCGGGCATCAGCACAAATCCTGGCGGGCTTAGGTCTGGGGCATAAAATTTGAGGCTTCTGGCAGGAGTCGTACCACGCAGGTAACAATCGTTGGCAACAGCCGCTGGCAACAGCGGCTGACCCGTCGGTGCAACGTGCAGCCTGATCCGCCAGTGTCCCTGTCAGCGCCAGTCCAGACAGCCGCCAGGCTTCGGCAAACTGGCGTACTTGCGAGCCTGACGGATGGGGCCATCAGGAAACAGTTCATACAGGTACTGGCTAGTGACTTTCCCGGAAGTCAGTGATGTCATTCTGGGGCAGGCATCAGCACAAATCCTGGCGGGCTTAGGTCTGGGGCATAAAATTTGAGGCTTCTGGCAGGAGTCGTACCACGCGGTAACAATCGTTGGCAACAGTCGCTGGCAACAGCGGCTGACCCGTCGTGTGCAACGTGCAACCTGATCCGCCAGTGTCCCTGTCAGCGCCAGTCCAGACAGCCGCCAGGCTTCGGCAAACTGGCGTACTTGCGAGCCTGACGGATGGGGCCGTCGGGAAACAGTTCATACAGGTACTGGCTAGTGACTTTCCCGGAAGTCAGTGATGTCATTCTGGGGCGGGCATCAGCACAAATCCTGGCGGGCTTAGGTCTGGGGCATAAAATTTGAGGCTTCTGGCAGGAGTCGTACCACGCGGTAACAATCGTTGGCAACAGTCGCTGGCAACAGCGGCTGACCCGTCGTGTGCAGCGTGCAACCTGACCCACCAGCATCCTTGCCAAGTCAGCCCGGACAGCCGCAGGCTTCGGCAGACCGGCGTACTTGCGAGCCTGGCGAATGGGGCCGTCGGGAAACAGTCCATGCAGGTACTGGCTAGTGACTTCCAGTCCCGGAAGTCAGTGATGTCGTTCTGGAGCGGGCATCAGCACAAATCCTGGCGGGCTTAGGTCTGGGGCATAAAATTTGAGGCTTCTGGCAGGAGTCGTACCACGCAGGTAACAATCGTTGGCAACAGTCGCTGGCAACAGTCGCTGACCCGTCGTGTGCGGCGTGCAACCTGATCCGCAGCATCCTTGCCAAGTCAGTCCGGACAGCCGCCAGGCTTCGGCAGGCGACGTGCCACGCTGGCAACAGTCGCTGGTATCACACCGGCTGACTCGTCGTGCGCAACGTGCAACCTGGCTCCCCAGCATCCCTATCAGCGCCAGTCCAGACAGCCGCCAGGCTTCGGCAAACTGGCGTACTTGCGAGCCTGACGGATGGAGCCGTCGGGAAACAGTTCATACAGGTACTGGCTAGTGACTTTCCCGGAAGTCAGTGATGTCGTTCTGGAGCGGGCATCAGCACAGATCCTGGCAGGCTTAGGTCTGGGGCATAAAATTTGAGGCTTCTGGCAGGAGTCGTACCACACAGGTAACAATCGTTGGCAACAGTCGCTGGCAACAGTCGCTGGCAACAGTCGCTGACCCGTCGTGTGCGGCGTGCAACCTGATCCGCAGCATCCTTGCCAAGTCAGTCCGGACAGCCGCCAGGCTTCGGCAGACCGGCATATTTGCGAGCCTGACGGATGGGGCCGTCGAGAAACAGTCCATGCAGATACTGGCTAGTGACTTTCCCGGAAGTCAGTGATGTCGTTCTGGAGCGGGCATCAGCACAAATCCTGGCGGGCTTAGGTCTGGGGCATAAAATTTGAGGCTTCTGGCAGGAGTCGTACCACACAGGTAACAATCGTTGGCAACAGTCGCACGGTGGCTGACTCGTCGTGCGGCGTGCAACCTGACCCACCAGCGTCCTTGTCAGGTCAGTCCAGGCAGCCGCCAGGCTTCTGGCAGAAGTCGTACCACGCCAGTACACGCAGGTAACAATCGCTGGCAACAGTCGCTGACTCGTCGTGTGCGGCGTGCAACCTGACCACCAGCGTCCCTGTCAGGTCAGTCCAGACAGCCGCCAGGCTTCTGGCAGGAGTCGTACCACGCAGGTAACAATCGTTGGCAACAGTCGCTGACTCGTCGTGTGCGGCGTGCAACCTGACCCCCAGCGTCCCTGTCAGGTCAGTCCAGGCAGCCGCCAGGCTTCTGGCAGAAGTCGTACCACGCAGGTAACAATCGCTGGCAACAGTCGCTGACTCGTCGTGTGCGGCGTGCAACCTGACCCGCCAGCGTCCTTGTTAGGTCAGCCAGGACAGCCGCAGGCTTCGGCAGACCGGCGTATTTGCGAGCCTGGCGAATGGAGCCGTCGGGAAACAGTCCATGCAGGTACTGGCTAGTGACTTTCCCGGAAGCCATTGATGTCGTTCTGGAGCGGGCATCAGCACAAATCCTGGCGGCTTAGGTCTGGGGCATAAAATTTGAGGCTTCTGGCAGAAGTCGTACCACACAGGTAACAATCTGTTGGCAACAGTCGCACGGTGGCTGACTCGTCG
The DNA here is from genome assembly GCA_965212025.1 of Candidatus Oxydemutatoraceae bacterium. GTDB lineage: Bacteria > Pseudomonadota > Gammaproteobacteria > Poriferisulfidales > Oxydemutatoraceae. The sequence goes on along the minus strand of OZ243039.1, from coordinate 1,433,453 downwards.
TGCGCAGCGCGCAACCTGACCACCAGCGTCCCTGTCAGGTCAGTCCAGACAGCCGCCAGGCTTCTGGCAGGAGTCGTACCACGCAGGTAACAATCGTTGGCAACAGTCGCTGACTCGTCGTGTGCGGCGTGCAACCTGATGCCAGTGTCCCTGTCAAGTCAGTCCAGACAGCCGCTAGGCTTCGGCAGACCGGCGTATTTGCGAGCCTGACGGATGGGGCCGTCAGGAAACAGTTCATACAGGTACTGGCTGTTGCCTTTGTCTTTGCCGAGGCGTCTGCCTATAACCTTGATCAAGATCCGCATGGCCGGAACAATTCGGTACTCCTGATAATATTCGCGGAGATAGTTGATCACCTCCCAGTGACCCTCACTCAGTTTCGCACCCTCGTTTTTTGACATTGCCTCAGCCACTTCTGGCGTCCAGTCGCCGAGGTTCACAAGATAACCTTCTTCGTCTGTTTCGTAAGTTTTTCCTTCTACTTCCAATCCCATGGTTTTTCCTCTAACTCAGGTCAGGCGCTTTACGACGCAACATCGCAACATCGCAACATCACAACAACGGCAATCCCGACACCCATCAGCTCAGACCGGCGTACAAGCCAGACCCTGTTTCGTTTCAGTACCAGGCATGGACACGTTCGTGACCCACCACCAAGTCAACAAAGCCAGCGTAATCCACGACTTTAACGCCCGGAATGACGTCGGAGGAAGCCACGCCTCGGGCTTCCAAGTCTGCCCCCAACGCGCAAAAATTCAAGCTCACCATCGCCGCACTGACGGTGGCGGAAAGACTGGTACCGCTGGCGGCCGCATACACTGAGTCCTCGATCAACAAGACCGTATCTCCGCTACTGGCAAGCCGCAAACAACTTGCCAGCGCCTGATTCTCAAAAGGTGATTTGCTGACGGTGTGCAAAACGGCTTGGCTCTCTGTTCCCATTCCCGCTGACCCGCCTAGAAATTCAACACAATTTCCTGAGCCACAAACACTGCGGCAAGCTCCTGTGAACTTACTAGGTGTATCGATTTTTTTTCCACCCAATTATCGTCCTCGTCTTCGTGAACAAGGCGCAACAAATCCGAAACCTTCAGACCGCGGGCAGCAAGAGATTCTTTTTCCACATAAACGTCTTTAATGTCGAAGTCGCCCAGAGCCAGAAACGTTTGCGAAAAGTTTTTCAACCCAATCCCGCTCGTATTTTGTTTTTTGCACAACTGATACACCCCGTCATCAATAAAAGCCAGGGAAACTTTCTGTCCGAAAGCGGTAGCAATCAATGCGACTTCCAAAGACTCCAAGGCATAAATTGTGCCGTGGGGGGCACGCCTGTTCACAATCATAAACGCTTTCTGGACACCGGGGCTGCTCATGCTTTCAACCCCCAAAAACCACCAGACGGTCGGATTCAAGGCTGGCTTCAATCAACTGGCCAAGGCCGGAGAGACGAAAGCCTGATGCCAGGTTGTCAGCATCTTTGCCGTGACGTTTGGCTTCACTCTTGCTCAAAAGACCACGACGCTGTGCTGCGGCCACGCAAATCACCAAGTCAAGGTCATGCTGTTTGGCAAGCTCCGTCCAACGCTCCACTACGTGCCGCTCATCCTGTGGTGGAACCGAAAGCCTGGTGCCGTTGTTCACGCCATCATGGTAAAAAAACACGCGACTGATTTTATGTCCTTTCGCGAGTGCGGCAGAGGCAAAATTCCAGGCAGTGTCTGAAGCCTGGTGCGTATAAGGCCCGCTGCTGACCATCAACGACAGCTTCACAACCGGACACCAAGGCGGGCAAACACCACTTGCAAAATCCGTGACTGCCAACAATCCGGGAAGCTGCCAAAAACGAATCGCAGCGAGCCATTCAAACGGCGTCTCGGTGCGTGGCATCTGTCAATGCGAGTCCTGCTGATCAACGCCTGGGCAAGGTCAAAAAACGGCGATTCCCCAACTTTGTTTAGCCAGTTCTTAATACCCACCTCACTCCATATTCGAACAGACAAATTATTCTGACCACGACCACAGCATTCAAGCATGGCAACAAGTCAGGGGAGACGCGAGCGGGAGTTCACTTTTGAAATGACGGAACGCCGCGAGTGCTGGCGTGGTCATCCCCACCCGGCTCCCCGTCTTCGTGTACTCCGGATCATTGATGAGCATTGGCGGAAGCGAGGATAACAGGCGGCGGCATGAATTACATTTCCTCTTGGCCTCCGGCAGTGCGTAGCGTCCAGCAACTTGCTGCAGGACTTTCACCAACGTTGGCACCTCGGAACACAGAAATTTGAACGCAGTAAATTGGACAACAGGAAACCTTGTGGGCAATTTTTGCTGGGACATTCACCGTCCCGACGGCCATGACTAACTGCTCCTGTCATATTCGCTGGCAGAAGATGCTTTGTCCAGAAATAATCCATGGCGTTTTCTGAGCTCACCACCATGCGAACTTGGCCTTCCTCTGTTTTAAGAAGCAACAAGGTGGCGTTCCGGCATATCTGAATGACCCAAAAAAGCCATGAAATACCGCAGGGTTGCCAGCCTCCGTGCTACACTCCCTACCCGTTCAAAAGAACTGAAAATCCGTAAGTAACGAGCAGAATTTGCCAACATGATCCAACACGGAAATCCAATCAAAAGTCTGGAAACTGGCTCCGAAAGGGTCGTCCGCGCTTCAGTAAGTCCGTCTCCCCAATCTATGATCCCGGCGATTCCCCGTCACTCTGAACGAACGACTCAGTGCCAACACCTGTCAGAGAAGCCGTATCAACCATTACGGCAAAGACAGTAGTACGTTTTCTCTTTATGTACCAGTCTCGAGCCGGTCGCTTTTCGGGTTCGACAAGGCAAACAGGAACTTGTTATGTGTTCTCAGCTCCTTCCGGGGCGGGAAAAACTTCGGTCATCAAGTGGCTTGTCAAGCGAAACAGCAACTTGGCGTTCAGCGTTTCTCACACCACCCGAGCCCAACGCAGAGGAGAGCAAAATGCCTTGGACTATTATTTTATTGACCAAGTGGAATTTCAGGATATGATCGACAATGACCAGTTTGTGGAGTACGCCGAAGTCCACGGGAGCTATTACGGAACCACCTTCAACTCCATAAATACGGCGCTGGCGAACGGGGATGCGGTTTTGGAAATCGACTGGCAGGGAGCTACTCAAATTCATAACCACCTTGCAAATATTTGTTCTATTTTCATACTACCCCCTTCGCACGAAGAGCTGCGAAGACGCCTTCTAAGGCGTAACCTGGACACGACCGGAACCGTGGAAAACAGGTTACACAGTGCCATTGATGAAATGGCACACTGGCGGGATTTTGATTACTTGGTAGTCAACGAAGACTTCCATGTCACTTGCTTTGAGATAGAGCGCCTGATGAAGAATCACCAACAGGGAAGCCACAGCAGGCAGCTTGTGGATAAAACACTGCAAGCACTTCGTCTGTTACCGGACGACCGGGCGGGCTGAACTATCATGTGGATTGAAAAAATTACTGCCAGGCTAAGCGAAGCGCAGGTTATCTGCGATTCCAAAACGCCTTCAGGGACAGTGCACGTCGGTTCACTCCGTGGTGTACTGATACACGATTCGATACTGCGAGCCCTGCAAATGCGGGGAGTGCCTGCGAAGTTTTTTTTTGGCGTAGACGACCTGGACCCACTGGATAACCTGGCTGAAAGTTCCACACCGGAACTCCGCAACTACATGGGGTTCCCTCTTGCCAGAGTCCCTCCCCCACCGGGGTCGGACAAGAAAAGCTTTGCTGAACACTACATAGCTGAGTTTCTCGATATTTTCCCGCGCCTCGGGGTCAAGGCTGAAATTTACCGAATGAGTGACCTTTACCGTAACGGGGCATTGAATGAAAGCATTGACCTCATTTTGAGTCAGGCACACGGTATTCGTAAAATTTTTTCCGAAGTCAGTGGCACAAAACGCAGCAAACAGTGGCACCCGTTTCAAGTGGTTTGCGAAAACTGCGCGCGGATTGCCACCACTGAAGTCACAGCTTACGAAAACGCGGAAGTGGAATACCACTGTCGTAAAGACTGGGTCAGCTGGGCAAGCGGCTGCGGCCACAGTGGTAAATGCTCGCCTTTCAACGGGGCAGGGAAGTTGCCTTGGAAACTGGAATGGACTGCTAAATGGCACCATTTAGGAACCACTATTGAAGGCGCAGGTAAAGACCACTGCACCAAGGGGGGTGCCCGTGACATAGCAAACGCCTGCTACCGGACAATTTTCGGCAAGCGGCCGCCTCTAAATGTTCCTTATGAATTCTTTTTGTGGGGCGGTGAAAAAATGAGCTCCTCAAAAGGAGTCGGTGTGTCTGCTGGCAGGATGGCATCCTTTCTGCCCCCCGATTTGTTGCGTTATCTGATGATACGTACTCACGCAAAAAAAACCGTGAACTTCTCTACCGAGTTTGATTACATCGTTAAATTGTTCAACGAGTACGATGCCCTGTTGCTGAAAATACAGCATGACAAAACAACCCAAAGCGACAAGCTGTTAACCAACCTGATTCAGTCCGACCCGCCCAGGAACAACTTTTGCACAACAGACTTTCAATTGCTCGTGGCTTTGAAACAGCTACCACACGTCGACCCAATCAGGGAGGTGGAAAAAAGAGATGGAGCACCGCTGACAGAAACGCAAAGTGCCGGACTACTGCAAAGGCTGAGTGCAGTGAGTTACTGGCTCCACCACTTTGCCGAAGAACGGGAGCGCATAGAGTTGCAAGAAAAACTCCCTGATTCAGCACTTGGACTGTCTGTGGCGCAAGTGGGGTTCCTCAGATTGTTGTCTCACAAAATCCCTGAGAAGGCGGGCAAGGACAGCGAATTGCAAAAACTTATTTTCGAGACCGCCAGAGCCTCTCCTCTGCCTCCAGACTTGGCCTTCAAGGCGATTTACGTCACTCTACTGGACAGAACGAGCGGGCCACGCGCTGGTCCCTTGCTGAGTTGGATCGACCATGACTTTCTTCGTCAACGCTTCACGGAACTAAAATTTTCACTTTCACAGTTCTGGCTGGAAACCAGCATAAGTGCAGACGCCTGCCGGCTTTGGCTTGACAGTCGATCTGACGAAAAACCAATGTTGAGCCAAGCCATTTGCTGGAAAAAAAATACACAGGAAAAACTGTCAGTTATTGACCTTAGCTTCATCAACCGTGACGGCAGACACTATCTCAAACGGATCAACCCCATGGCAGGAAACGAGGGCAAATCATTCCTGAGCGAAGAGCAAGTGGTCAGTGCTGCCAAAGGTTTTACCAAAAATCTGCTGGCAATGCCGGGAACCAATCCTGGCAATGATGTCAAATTTTATTATGCAGAAGAGGAATTTCCTGCGGGGTTTGCTGTATAAAAAACCAGAAACTGCTGCAACTTTCCGGAGCCCGGACAACAGCTCCACCCTGACTTCTGCAGAAACAGTCCCAATAACAGCTCTTCAGTTGTAGAAAAGGTACGGCTTGGCAAAATTAACGCTGGAGACCCTTTGCCAAAAAGAAAACATCTCGTGTGTCCTTCTGCAGTTTTCTCTAAACTTTAATAGTCAGCTCATCACAGCTTCTCAACAGCGAAAAGCAAGTGGTCAGTGCTGCCAAAGGTTTTACCGGTAATCTGCAGGCAATGCCGGGAATCTGCAGGCAATGATGTCAAATTTTATTATGCAGGAGAGGAATTTCCTGCTGGTTTATCTGTATAAAAAACCAGAAACTGCTGCAACTTTCCGGAGCCCGGACAACAGCTCCACCCTGACTTCTGCAGAAACAGTCCCAATAACAGCTCTTCAGTTGTAGAAAAGGTACGGCTTGGCAAAATTAACGCTGGAGACCCTTTGCCAAAAAGAAAACATCTCGTGTGTCCTTCTGCAGTTTTCTCTAAACTTTAATAGTCAGCTCATCACAGCTTCTCAACAGCGAAAAGCAAGTGGTCAGTGCTGCCAAAGGTTTTACCGGTAATCCGCAGGCAATGCCGGGAATCTGCTGGCAATGATGTCAAATTTTATTATGCAGGAGAGGAATTTCCTGCTGGTTTTTCTGTATAAAAAACCAGCAATAACCGCAGCTTTCCGGAGCCCCAACAACAGCTCCGCCCTGACTTCTACAGAAACAGTTCCAATAACAACTCTTCAACTGTAAAAAAAGTATGTCTTGGCAAAATTAACGCTACAGACCTTTTGCCAGAAGAAGGCCATCTCATGTGTCCTTCTGCAGTTATCTCTAAACTTTATATAGTCAGCTCATCACAGCTTCTCAACAGTTTCTTTAAATTCCTGTCTAAATTGCTGCATAAATTCCTCTATGGCGACTGTCTCTACTTCATCCAACGAAATATTACCTTTCAGTACTGCAGCATCATAATGATTAGAAAAAATTTGTGTTGCATTTTCTTTGTGCCGTTTCTGTATATCAGGATTCTGTCTATCTTGATGTGTATGGTCCAAAAACAGTTCACTAATTGGAGATTTGTTATTAACATTAAATCTATCCCCACCAATAATATCACGGGCAACACTACGCATGGGGCGCACAATTTTATTGTAAGATTGCCGTTCAAAATCTTTTATTACCCTATCTTTAATGGATGGTCTGTGGTTTTGTGATTCACCTAACCCAACCCCTAATCTGTCTAAACTTTCAGAGATATAATCTTCAAGCAGATATTCCTCAAATCTTCCTGCGAATATTGCGCGTGATGATTCATCAAATACCACATCTTTCAAATGTTCCACGGACTTAGGAGAACCTCGGGTTGCATTAACATTAAATTTACCCTCAAACAGTTTTTTCGCGTTCACCATCGTGCCAGAAATATCGTCCTCGCCTTCACCTCCTGGAAATTTTCTTTTAGCAAGTTGCAAAGTCGCGTCTCTCACAACCTGGTCGCGCTGATGCTTCTCTAAAGTACAACCTCGTTCCTTCGACATCTTGTTCAGACTAGGAGCAAACAAATGTTGTGTGTAGAGGCAAAGCTCTTCAGTGAAGCCAACACCAGTCTGGTTCATAAAGTCTTCCCCACCGGCTATATTAATTTCCGTTGTCATTTCGGGAATAGACGGATTCGGGTAATTTCTGCCAGTCACTTCCCCACCGACCTGAGTTTGACGCCCACTCTCGTTTGCAGAAGAAACTATTTTTTCTGCAAACGCTTGGCCGACAACATCTGGCAGACTATTCTGCCCATTGTCACGCGCCTGTAACGCAACTTCACGCAGTATGGATTGAACAAAACCTGAACGTAGCGGCAAATCACGCTTCCGAACAGATTCTATCTGTTTTATTAGATTGTGATCCTTTATATCTCCTTCATCGTCAGATACGCCTATTTCCAAGAGTGCAGCCTTAACATCATTAGAAAATTCCCGGCTGTACGATTGCCGACTTGACTCCCTTGAACCGCTGCTCGTAAGCGAAAAAACACGGTCTTCAAGCCAACACACAATGCGGTCCAGAAAATTGCTACCACGCTTGCTGACGCGAAGAACATCCCCGTCAAAACCACGCAACTCATTTAGAGACGCCTTCCTCAATTCCTTTGGACCCAGTGGCACGCGACCCGCGCCTTCACCAGCTTTACTATAAGTAGCCGAGTACTTCCCAAATAAATTTCCAACACTGCCTGGCATCATGACCTCCTAACTAACAACCCACAGCCGCGAAGTGTGGTCAACGCAATCCGACCGCATTTCAGAAACACAAAAAACAGCCTTTCCGAGCTGTAATAAAATGATTGGCTGTCAAGCATTGACACTTGATATTTCCTAACCTTTTTTGCCACCTTCCCCAAGCCGACACGCAAATAACAGGCAACCACTTACGCATCAAAACAGTCATTACCACACACAATTTCCCTACCTCCATTTTCTCGTGTCGGCTCGAACCCCAAACCTGTTCGTTCCAAAAACCGACTGTGTCCATTATAGCCTAAAAAGTCTGCAACATCCAGTTTTCCGCCTGTATCGGGCGACAAAGCCCACCCATTTTGTCCCGTTCGGAAGCACTGGCGTGTGAATTCTTGAATGACACAGGCGCAACTTGCACAGAAAAAAGCAGGTGGCATAAAAATCAATCAGCACCGGCGAAACAACCACGCAGACAGACAGAAGTGAGTGCCCGTGGGTTACTCACGGCTATCCGATGATGCAAAAAAGAACCGAAACGACAGCAGCCTGCGCGTATGGTGACAACCTGGGGCGCATTCCTTTTTGCCAACACCAACCTCCCCCCACTGTGTTATGAGGCGGGTCTCTGCAGACCGACCACTACAGTTGAAAAATGTGCTGAACAAGCAAGGGTCGAACACGTGGTGGCAGGGAAACTGCCAGTGGCTGCCCATTACAGAACTGTGGCGCACTCAAAAGCCGTAAACAGCCCCAGCGGCGTTATGCAAGGCTTACTTGTGGACTGCCGCATTTCCAGTGTGACGAATCCATGAACTCCCATATAAATCGACTACACGTCCTTGCCAGATACGCCTGAACCAGTAATGAAACCAGTGCCTCAATCATTGTCTGTATCAGTACCTGTGGATTTAAATTCCCCGGAAACATACGCTACCGTCAAAGCATCACATCCCGCGTTTAGGCAGGAAACGAGGGCACATCATTCATAAGCGAAAAGCAAGTGGTCAGTGTTGCCAAAGGTTTTACCACGAATCTCCTGGCAGTGCCGGGAATCAATCCTGGCAATGAGGGCAAATTTTATTATGCAGAAGAGGAATTTCCTGCTGGTTTTTCTGTATAAAAAATCAGAAATGGCTGCGACTTTCCGGAGCCCCGACAACAACTCCACCCTGACTTCTGCAGAAACAGTTCCAATAACAGCTCTTCAACTGTAAAAAAAGTACGTCTTGGCAAAATTAACGCTACAGACCTTTTGCCAGAAGAAGGCCATCTCGTGTGCCTTTCTGTGGTTATCTCTAAACTTCAGTTCTTTTCAGGTACCCCCAAGGCGCGAGCGAATTCAGATTTAAATTGCCGAATAAATTCCTTTATGGTGGCTTCCTTAAAATAACGCCACCCCCCTTTGTTACAGTCCCATTAACGAACGAACAGAAAAATTTGTGTCGCATTTCGACCGTTGCAATGTTGTTCCACAATAAATGCTCATTGCGGAGAATCTGTGGCATCCGTAGGTTGTGCTTGCGTCTGCGGTTGCTTCGGCATGCCTTGATCACCATTTACAAGTGGTTCCCCTGCCCTTAATTTGTCTAAATGTGTAGAAATACATTCTTCCATCCATTCCTCATTGTCTATGTATATATGGAGTGCTGATTCAACAAGTACATACTCTTCCGGAGTAACAAAAAACCCGGACTTGGGAGGACTTTTACTCAAATCCTCATCAAGTTTAGTCTCTCTTAGTTCTTTCGCGTACGCCATGGTGCCAGAAATACCGCCTTCGTCTTCATCACCTGGAAATTTGCGTTTAGCAAGTTGCAAAGTCAGGTCTCTCACAACTTGGGTACGCTGTTCCGGGCTGATATCACACCTGCGTTTATGCAACTCATTATTCAGATAGGGATCAATGAGCTTTGCTGTCTGTGGGCAAAGCCTGTCAGTGAATTCATCAACAGTCAGATCCATAAGCTTTTTCCCATCGGCTTTATGAATTTCCGGTTCCATTCCAGATTTAGACAGGATCAAGTCATTTTTGTCAGCCTCATCACTATCGTCCGGAATTTGATCCTCACCCTCACCGTGACCAGTATGGGTCATATCTTCTACTGCTTGACTAGGTTGAGGATCTAAATTCTGTACAAGACAACCACTCCCTTCTGTTGGAAATGCTCGGTTGGCAATATCTGGCAGATTACCCCATCCACTAGCTTGCACCCGTGACGCAACTTCACGCAGTATGGATTGAACAAAACCTGAGCGTAGCGGCAAATCATGCTTCCGAACAGATTCGGTCCGCTTCATTAGCTCGTGATTCTCTGCATTTTTTCCACTGCCATGCACATCTATCTTCACGAGTGCATCCTTAACATCATTAGAAAATTCCTGGCTGTGCGATTGCCGAATTGACTCCCCTATACCGTTGCGTGTAAGCGAAAAAACACGGTCTTCAAGCCAACACACAATGCGGTCCAGAAAAATTACCACCACGCTTACTAACGCGAAGACCCTCCTCGTCAAAACCACGCAACTCATTTCGAGACGCCTTACTCAACTCCTTCGGACTCAGTGGTACGCGCCCTACGCCTTCACTAGCTTTACTATAAGTAGGCAAGTACCTTTCAAATAAATTCCCAACACTGCTTACCATCATAACCTCCTGACTAACAATTCATAGAGAAAAGACAGCTTGGTAAAACAAGCACCGGAAATCTTTTGCCAGAAAAAAAACCGCTTCGTGTCTCTTCAGCGATTTTCTCTAAACTTTAATTTCTTTCAAGGCTTTCCTAAACTCAAGTTTAAATTGCTCCATAAATTCCTTCATGGTGGTTTCCTCTACTTTGGACAACGAAATATCACCTTCCCGTGCTGCTGCATCATAATGAGTAGAATAAAGGTCTATCGCAGTTTGTCTGTGCCGGTTCTTCCATGTTGCTCCAGATGTATGATCAGAATATGCTGCACGAACTGGAGAAGTTGTATTATTCATAACAGCATCAAAACCATGTCCCATCTGTTTAATTATAGTAAAGCCAGTAGTACGCACAGGGTTTTTTAAAGTCGAGCCTTCAAGTTTCTGCGCAAAAGCTTTTACTGCTATATTTTTATCGCTTGAAGCTGAAGCAGGATTGAGCAAAGGTTTTGCTTGCTGCGCCTGCGGTGGCTGACGGACTTCATCACCCCCTTGACCATGGGGAGGTGGCTGCAACACACCCTGTACATCATTCCCATGTGGTTCCCCTACCCCCACCCCTAAGCAGTCCAAATTTCTGGAAACAACTTCGCTCATCAATCCCGATTCACTGGCGTCACCGCATATTTTGAATACTGTTTCAAAAAGTGCATCCTCTTCCATTACAACCGGATTCCCAACACCTTGTGCTACGTAATTTTTAATTTTATCATACTCACTTTTCGCGTACGTCATGGTGCCAGAAATAGCGTCTTCGCCCTCATTACTTGGTAATTTGCGTTTAGCAAGTTCCAAAGTCGTGTCACTTACAACTTTGTTGTACTGTTCCGGGTTGATGGAAACGTCGCGCCTGAACAACTCCCCATCCAAGGAGGGACCAATTAAACGCCCTTTCGCGTATTGGCAAAGCTTTTCAGTGAAGTCGGCAGCAGTCAGGTTCATAAAGTCTTCCCCGCCGGCTTTATGGATTTCCAGTTCCATTTCAGTTTCAGACAGGCTCAGGTCATTTTTGTCAGCCTCACCACTATCGTCCGAAATTTGAGACCCACTTTCATCATAACTGATATGGGTCATATCTTTCCCGGCATCCGAACCCTGTACAGAAGAAACCACTTCTGCTGGAAACGCTACTTTGGCAATATCTGGCAGTCTACCCTGCCCACTAGCGTGCTCCAGTGACGCAACTTCCCGCAGAATGGATTGAACAAAACCTGAGCGTAGTGGCAAATCACGCTTTCGAACAGACTCTATTTGCCTTATTAGATCGTGTTCCTTTATTCCTGCAGGTTCCACGCCTATTTCAACAAGCGCATCACTAACATGTTCCACAAATTTCTCACTGCGCTCTTGCCGACTTGAAGTCACTTTGCCGCTGCGCGTAAGCGAAAAAACACGGTCTTCAAGCCAACACACAATGCGGTCAAGAAAATTACCGCCACGCTTACTAACGCGGAGACCCTCCCCGTCAAAACCACGCAGCTCATTTCGAGACGCCTTCCTCAACTCCTTCTGACTCAGTGGCACGTTCCCATCTTCACCAACTTTACTGTAAGTAGGCGAGTACTTCCCAAATAAATTCCCAACATTACCTGACATTATGATCTCCCAATTAATAATTTGTGATAAACGCTAGAGATCTTTTGCCAAAAACAGACCGCCTCGAATACCCTTCTGCAGTTTTCTCTAAACTTGAATTTCATGCAAGGAATTTCTAAATGAAAATTTAAATTGCCGCCTAAATATAGTCAAGGAGTCTGTCTCTGCTACCTTAAACAGGTCAGCAGCACTTGTCTGTGCTGCTGCATCATAACGACCAGAAAATATTTGTTCCGCATTTCGCTTGTGCACTCCCCATTTATCACCATATAAATGTTCTTGAAATGCCGCATAAACTGGAGAATCATTATCATTCAAAACCACATTAGGTTCATATCCTGCCTCTTTAATAACATCACAGGCATATTCATACACAGTACCAGCACCTCTGGAATTTTCAAGTTTATCCGTAAAAGCCACCATTTGTTCACCTTTAACGGATGAGCCAGAATTTGGCTGATTGACTCCAATTGTCCCAACTGGCCGAGAAAAATCATCCCGGACGGCACCCAAAGGTTGTGGTGGGAGCATCTGCGGTGCCTGCACATGCTGAAGGTCTCCCCCTGCTTTAAGAGCATTCCCTGTGACATGCTGATATAGCACTTCGACACCAGCTTTCATATTGCGCCCATGATTACTGGCTAAGCTTTCAATTAGAGCTTCCAGTGCCTGCTTCTGCAACTGTTCATCGCTGTCAACTGTGTCTGCAGAAAGCCGCACCAACACCAGATTTTCGTCCGCTGCCTCTTTTGCATTTTTAACACTCTTATAATGAACAATAACATGATCCACTGTTTGGGAGGTGATTTCGTCAGCTTGTTGCATTTTCTTATCTGTATAATCACCATCATAATAGCCTTCATGTTTAAGCACTGGATTAACCAACTTGGCCTTAACGGGCTCAAAAAGACTGTTTTTAAATTCTTCCTCGCTCTGTTGCGCAAACTGAAAGTCTCCCACGACTGGCTCGGCTTGAGCAGAGTTGGGGACGAAAAGATAATTTCCCGCATCCCTTTGGTCATGGAGTGGTTGCCGCGATATGTCTTGAACACCCTCCGCATGTGCTACCCCCATCCTTTTGTAATTCAAATAATCAGAAATATAATTCTTCAACGGTTGTTCATTTCCTTCGAGTATTAGGTACGATATTTCAGCAAGTGTGTCACTTTCCATGACATCCGCAGACTTGCCTGCCTGTTGCCGTATATCTGCATTATATGCAGTACGATATGTTTCTTTTGCGTACCTCATGGTGGGAGAGATATAGTCTCCGTCTTCGTTTCCATATCCAAATTTCATAGAAGCAAGTTCCAAAGTCGTGGCTTTCACAACATCGTTGCGCTGTTCCAGACTGATAGTACTCTTGCGTTTGCGCAACTCATCATCCAGGCAGTTACCTAAAACCAGTTCAGTGTATGGGCAAAGCTTCTCAGTGAAGTCAGCACCGGTCAAGTTCTGAAATTTTTCATAGGCTTCCTCATTGGGTTCATACGGTCTCGGATCCACTCCGTGAGGTGCCAGTTCCCGGTTTCGATCTCCGCCCCGCACTCCCCTGTTGTCCTGAAATTGAGGACCGACTTCATGCTGATTGTCTTGAGGAACAACTTCATGCTCAGCGGGGAGGGGCAAATTCCTTTCATGACGAACCACTTCCTCTTCAGGATTTTCTGCTGGAAACGCTGTTTTGGCAATGTCTGGCAGTCCATCCCGCCCACTGTCACGCACCTGTGTCGCAACTTTACGCAGAATGGATTGAACAAAACCTGAGCGTAGTGGCAAATCACGCTTTCGAACAGACTCTATTTGCTTTATTAGCTCGTGTTCCTTTATTCCTGCACGTTCCACGCCTATTTCAACAAGCGCATCACTAACATGTTCCACAAATTTCTCACTGCGCTCTTGCCGACTTGAAGTCACTTGGCCGCTGCGCGTAAGCGAAAAAACACGGTCTTCAAGCCAACACACAATGCGGTCAAGAAAATTACCACCACGCTTATTAACGCGAAGACCCTCCCCATCAAAACCACGCAACTCATTTCGAGACGCCTTCCTCAACTCCTTCTGACTCAGTGGTACGCGGTTCTCGTCTTCACCTACTTTACTGTAAGTAAGCGAGTACTTCCCAAATAAATTGCCAACACTGCCTGGCATCATGACCTCCTAACTAACAACTCACAGCCGCGAAGTGTGGCCAACGCAATTCGACCGCATTCCAGCAACACAAAAACCGACCTTTCCCGACTGTAATAAAATTATCGACTATCAAGTACCTTTTTTGCCACCTTCCCCAAGCCGACACGCAAATAACAAGCAGCCACCTACGCATCAAAACAGTCATTCCATACACAACTTCCCCACCTCCATTTACCTATGCCGGCTCGAACCCTAATCTGATCCGTTCCTAAAACCCACTGATGACCATTATAGCCTAAAAAGGCTACAACATCCAGTTTGCCGCCTGTGTCGGGCGGCAAAGCCCACCCACTTTGTCCCGTTTATAGGCTCTGGCTTTTGAATTCTCGGGGCACTCAGGCGCAATTTGCACAGAAAAAAGCAGGTGGCATAAAAATCAATCAGCACCCACGAAACACCACGCAGACAGGCAGAAGCGAGTGCCTGCGGGTCACTCACGGCTATCCGATGCAATAAAAGCAACCGAAACAACACTGCGCGTATGGTGACAAACCGGGGAACATTCCTTCTTGCCAACACCAACCTCCCCCCACTGTGTTATGAGGCGGGTCTCTGCAGACCGACACTACAGCTGAAAATGTGCCGATCAAGCAAAGGTCAAACACGTGGTGGCCGGAAAACTGCCAGTGGCTGCCCCTTACAGAACTGTGGCGCACTCTCAACAAAGCCGTAAACAGCCAGCGGCGTTATGCAAGGCTTATGTGGGCACTGCATCCAGTGTGACGAATCCATTAACTCCCATATAAACCGACTATACGTTCTTGCCAGATACGCCTGAATCAGTAATGGAATCAGTGACTGAATCACTGTCTGCATCAGTGCCTGGATTTAATTGATCAGTAACATACGTTTCTATCAAACCTTCATGTCCTGCGCTTATTTCGCGCGCCAATTCATGAAGCGCCCGCGTTTCCCTCTTAACTATGGATTCAACATTCCCACCCTGTACTAACCTGTTATATATTTGTTGAGCGCGCTGTTGAAGAGGCACTCTAAAATCACTCACATCTATAGACTTAAAACTTTCACGAGCGAGTCTTCCGGTCAACACCTTTGCAATCGGCTCAGAGTCACGTGCATCATCTATCTCAGCATTGAGATTCATACTGGTTTGCCCGGAAATTTTCCGTGTCTCTGCCACTATGTATGGTTGTACAATTTCTTCTACGTGGTCACTAAGCCGACCGAAGAACATTCCATTATTCATAGAACTTAAATTGTCCGCCTCGGCTCTACCGGGTTCCGGTTGGAGATTGCGCGCAGAATAAGAGTGTGAGATCTCTATGCTATCATCTTGATCTTCCCCTTCTGGGCTGTGAAAAACGCCTATTGCTTCTCTCTTTTTTGCTTTTTTAGGAGAAGAAAAAAGTAATGAGACGTCCAATTCCGGAGTCTTGCTCCGGACAGCATCACCATTAGCTGGAAATGCCCGGTTGGCAATATCTGGCAGTCCATCCTTCCCACTAGCTTGCACCTGTGACGCAACTTCACGCAGTATGGATTGAACAAAACCTGAACGTAGCGGCAAATCACGCTTCCGAACAGATTCTATCCGCTTCATTAGCTCGTGATTCTCTATATTGCCTCCACTGCCAGATACGTCTATTTCCGAAAGTGCAGCCTTAACATCATCAGAAAATTCATGGCTGTGCTTTTGCCGACTTGACTCCCTTGAACCGCTGCGCGTAAGCGAAAAAACACGGTCTTCAAGCCAGCACATGACGCGATCCAGAAAATTGCCACCACGCTTGCTGACGCGAAGACCCTCCCCGTCAAAACCACGCAACTCATTTCGAGACGCCTTTCTCAATTCCTTTGAACCCAGTGGCAGGCGTCCCTCGGCTTCACCAGCCTTACTATAAGTAGCCGAGTACTTCCCAAATAAATTTCCAACACTGCTTGGCATCATGACCCCCTAACTAACAACTCACAGCCGCGAAGTGTGGTCAACGCAATCCGACCGCATTTCAGCAACACAAAAAACAGCCTTTCCGGGCCGTAATAAAATGATTGGCTGTCAAACATGGTCGCTTGACATTTCTTAACCTTTTTTGCCACCTTCCCCAAGCCGACACGCAAATAACAGGCAACCGCCTACACATCAAAACAGTCATTCCACACACAATTTCCCCACCTCCATTTGCTCGTGTCGGCTTCGAACCTTAACCTGTTTTCGTTCCAAACCCAACTGGTGACCATTTTAGCCTAAAAAGCCTGCAACATACAGTTTTCCGCCTGTATCGGGCGACAAAGCCCGCCCGCTTGTATCCCGTTTGAAGCGCCTGACTTTTTGGCTCCTGAGTTTCCCGGACACAATCTGGCACAGAGGAAAGCGGGGCATGCTCTATTTTTTTCTGCCGCGCACTACTTGACCTTCTGGACACTTTGCCAAACGCACACAGGTGCTTGGGCATTTTCCAATGGCTCAAACTGTGGGCACTAAAACAGCTTTCCATGCCCATTGTCTGCACCTTCTCGCTGCCTTGGCAACACCTGAACCCAAATCAAAAGCTATGGCAAAATAACAGGACGCTATCGTAAAAACAGCACTGCTAAGACTCCTGAAATAAAGGAACTTGGAAAAACCATGAAAAAACCGGTCGTTGGACTCATTATGGGCAGCAAAAATGACTGGCAAGTCATGAAGCTCGCCGCTGAGCGCTTGGACAGTTTCGCTATTCCCTACGAAAAGGAAATCGTGTCAGCACACCGTACACCAACACGAATGTATGAATACGCGAAAAGTGCAAAAGAACGTGGTCTGAAATGCATCATTGCCGGCGCCGGAGGCGCAGCTCATTTGCCAGGCATGCTTGCGTCGCTGACGCTGCTTCCTGTGCTTGGCGTACCGATTGCCGGGGGAGAGCTGCAAGGAATGGATGCCCTGTGCTCAATTGCACAAATGCCCAAAGGCGTGCCGGTCGCGACTTTTGCCATTGGTTCGGCAGGAGCAGAAAACGCCGCCCTCTTCGCTTGTGCTTTGTTGGCGATACACTCGCAAGTGTTGTACCAGAAATTGGCCGCATATCGCGATGCCATGGCTAACACGGTGCTCGATTCCAAGCTTGCTGACTGAGACAGCGCTGGCACCCGGGAATGAACCTGGCGAAAGCCGAAAAGCCTTTCTGAACAAAATTTTACACAACTATTGATGGTGTTTGCTACCGAAACAAAATCCTTGCACACGCCTCGGCTACCCAACGGTCGTGCCTGAAAACAATAAAAATTCCGCCCAGGCAACCAGACCTTTGCCGAGAGGTTCGACTCTGGGCGTTTTAGGCGGTGGCCAGCTTGGTCTGATGTTTGTAACGGCGGCACGAGCCATGGGCTATCGCACAGCGGTATTTGACAACCATTCAGACAGCCCGGCAAGCAAGGAAACCGAGCGGCATTTCTGCGCCCGCTACGACGATCTGGATGCGTTGTCGGAATTTGCGAAGCATTGCGACTCGGCCACTTTCGAATTTGAGAATATCCCAATGGACACTGCGCGGTTTTTGTCTGATAGGCTGCCCCTTTGCCCGTCCCCGTACGCCTTGGGAATTGCCCAAGACCGGATTGCCGAAAAAACTTTCTTGCGCTCTGCAGGATTCGGCACAGCTAATTTCACAGTGATTGACAAGCTGGCAGATATTGGCGAGCGGTTTGCCAAACTGACCCCACCTGCGATCATGAAAACCGCGCGCGGCGGCTACGACGGAAAGGGACAGATGCTCGTAGAAACACCTCAACAGGCTCGTGACGCATTTCTCGACCTTGGATCCATACCCTGTGTCCTTGAAGAAAAAGTGGCTCTGGAACACGAACTGTCTGTTATCGTCGCGCGTGATGCAGAAGGCAACAGCTTTTCCTACCCGGTTGCAGCAAACGAACATCGATCCGGGATTCTGTACAAAAGTATGGTTCCGGCGCCCATTTGCGGGACGCTGCACCAGGAAGCTCAGTCACTTTCTGAAAGACTGGCTCACGCCCTGAATTACTGCGGTGTTCTCGGGGTGGAATTTTTTGCCACTGAGGGAAAGCAGCTTCTGATCAATGAATTTGCGCCGCGCCCGCACAACAGCGGACACTACACAATTGACGCCTGCAATGTTTCACAATTTGACCAACAGGTACGCATAATGGTCGGACTCAAAGTCGCAAAGGCAAGGATGAAGCACCCCGCCGTGGTCATGATGAATCTGCTCGGTGACTTGTGGCACAACGAAACCCCTGACTGGTCTTTGTTACAAAAGCACACCAATCTGGTATTGCGTCTGTACGGAAAAAATGAGGCGAGACGAGGCAGAAAAATGGGGCATTTCTGTTTGCTGGGAAACACCTTGGCGGAGATTTCTGAAGTTGCCAATCGCTTGCACGAAGGCATTGGTCATCGCGTTTTACAAGCGGATGGAGTCTGACAGGCTGCCCTGTCTTCCTGGACTCGAACAACACAAGCATGAATCGTTTCCGGGCTTTGCGCATCCATGACAGTGGTTCAGGAAACGCGCGTATTGAAGAACTGCCATTACGTCCACCAGGGGAAAACGAAGTACAAATCGCGGTGGCGTATTCCGGGATTAATTACAAAGATGCTTTAGCGGTGTTGGGAAAGGCTCCGATTTTGCGCCGCTACCCCCTGACTGCAGGAATAGACCTTGGCGGATACGTCACAGAAAGCAATAGCCCAAACTTTCGGGTCGGAGACGCGGTGCTGGTACAGGGATCCGGGCTCAGCGAAACACGCGATGGAGGTTTTGCCGATTACGCGACGCTCCCTGCTGAGTGCGTGATGGAGATGCCGGAAGGCCTGAACCCCAGAAGTGCCATGTTGATCGGAACAGCGGGCTTCACTGCCGCCTTGGCCATTAGAAGAATGGAGGAAAACGGACAAAGCCCTGAACAGGGGGAGGTTCTGGTCACGGGTGCCAGTGGCGGGGTCGGAAGCTTTGCAGTCAACCTGCTGGCTTTGAAAGGCTATGACTGCCTGGCGGCCACCACCAAAACGCAGGCATATCGCTTTCTTTCCCAAGTGGGGGCAAAGCGAATGTGCCCGCCACTCACCGCGACAGCAGAGCCACTTGGGAAAGCCCTTTGGGGGGGAGCCATAGATAACTTGGGCGGTGACGCTCTGGCAACCGCCATAAAGTGCACCAAACCGTGGGGCAATATTGTGAGCATCGGGCTTGCGCAGTCCGCAACACTGCATTTGACGACGCACCCGTTTATTTTGCGCGGTGTCAATTTACTCGGAATAAGCTCTTCGAATTGCCCCATAGCGTTGCGCCGCCAAGTCTGGGTCTCGCTGGGCAGTAACATGCACCCTGTCCATCTTGATCAGTTCTGCTACTCGGAAATTACTCTTGACGCGGTATTGCCAACCGCACAAAAACTGCTACAAGGCGAGGTTATCGGCCGGATACTCGTCCGGCTCTAAATCAAGCGGCACCCGGGACTGGTTTTTTCGCCATGAAAGCGCACCACCCCCCCGCCAGGATTTTAGGCCACCTGGAGACCAGACCCGTCTTGACAAACCCTTAACACTTGACCCGAAACTTCCGCCAAAATTTTGCCTAAAACAACAAGGGAAGCGCTGCTGGCGGTTACCTGAACTACACTTCACCCAAAGTTGCAAAATAAGGAAACCATGCCAGCAGCAGCAGCATGGCCACCACCAAATCAAGTACGAGGGCACGGTTGAGTCGCTGGCATTCCAAGCGGGAAGCACCGCTTGAGAACAGTCGGGTCAGCAAGGCATCCAACAAAAGTATTAAAAAAAAAGCGGAGCCAATACCGGTGCCACCAACACGAACAACACCTCAGGCCATTCCAGAATGAACTCCGCTTTCGGATCCGGAACCAGAAACACCATTGCCAACCCCGAAAAAACCAGAGCCAGCCTCAAAAAACCAAAAGAAGAAATCAAAACGTTTTTCTCCACGGCCTATCGCCGCTTGCCACACAAATCCTCTGCCAAGTCACGCCTGACCACTTCTCGCTCGAACCACCGCTGTCTCAAGGCCATTTTGCCAACAAACCCGCACCCGGCTTGGGTTAGCATAAGCCCCTTGGCTCAAGCCACACAGCACAGTGAAGTGAAAGACCAAATCTGCCCCTCCATACTCGCCGCAGACTTTGCCCGACTCGGGGAAGAAGTATCTGCTGTTCTCGACGCCGGCGCCGACATGGTGCATTTTGACGTCATGGACAATCACTATGTTCCAAACTTGGGTTTTGGCTCCATGGTCTGTAGCGCCCTGCGAAATTACGGCGTTGGCTCCCTGATCGATGTACATCTTATGACCCGACCCGTGGACAGCCTAATCACCGCTTTTGCTGGAGCTGGTGCCGACTATATCAGCTTCCACCCGGAAGCAAGCGACCATGTGGATCGAAGCCTCCAACTGATCCACGACTGTGGTTGCAAAAGCGGCTTGGCTTTCAATCCGGCAAGCGGGTTTTCCTGTCTGGATTACGTCATCGACAAAGTCGACATGATTTTGGTGATGGCGGTCAACCCAGGCTTCGGCGGACAAAAATTTCTCCCGCTTACGTACAAAAAACTGGAACAGGCACGCCACCTTATTGATGCCAGCGGACGACAAATTCGCTTGCAAGTCGACGGTGGC
The DNA here is from genome assembly GCA_965212025.1 of Candidatus Oxydemutatoraceae bacterium. Classification (GTDB taxonomy): domain Bacteria; phylum Pseudomonadota; class Gammaproteobacteria; order Poriferisulfidales; family Oxydemutatoraceae. The sequence goes on along the minus strand of OZ243039.1, from coordinate 1,412,735 downwards.
ATCAATACCGAAAACATAGCCACCGTCAAAAGTGCAGGTGCCGATACTTTCGTTGCCGGCTCGGCAATTTTTGGCTCTCCTGATTACCGGAAAACCATAGACACCATGAGAGCCAGACTCCACTCTGCTGCTGGCAAAGCAAAGTGAGCACGACGGACTGGCAGCGAATTTACGGATCCTGACACAAAAAATTCCACTTGGTTTTTCGCAGCCTTGATTACTGAACAGCAATACACGCGTTACGCACGACAAGGCTACGCCAAAATAGCCTTGGTGCAGGAACTGCCTGCTGACTTGGATACACCGCTGGGAATTTACCTGAAACTGGCAAATGCCCCGTTCAGCTACCTGTTGGAGTCCGTCAGCCAGGAAGAACGCTGGGGGCGCTTCTCCATCATTGGTCTGCCCTGCAAAGAACGGCTGGAGATACGCGGAAATCGACTGACCTGGTTCAACGGCAACACCAGCACCGACGTCAGGCATGACGCCCCCCTGGACTACCTGGATCACTTTCTGGCCGAGCGCAGCATGCCAAACCTCGCCAATGCGCCTCGCTTTGCCGGCGGCCTGGTAGGCTACTTTGGCTATGAGATTTCCGGTCTGGTGGAGCCATGTCTGGCGAATATTATGCCGGCAGCAAATGAACCGGATGTTCCTGACGCACTGCTGATGATTTCAAACGAAGTCATCGTCCTGGACAGACTTCGCAACGTGCTCTACATCGTTGTCTGCGCAAGCACCCACGAGGAAATGGCTTACGAAAAAACCAGGCTGCGTGTTGCCAGAATTGCCGAACAGCTACGCGACACACCTGCGTGTCCTCCCCGAAACGAGACACTTATGCCCACTTCCGAAAGTGACTTTTCTTCGCTGACCAAAGAATCCGCTTTCAAAACTTCAGTCGAAAACGCTTTGCGATACATTGCGGATGGCGACATTATGCAGGTAGTCGTGTCCCAAAGATTACAAGCTCGGTTTGCTGGCTCGCCACTGAGTTATTACCGTAGTCTGCGCCATCTCAACCCCTCTCCTTATATGTACTACCTGGATCTGGAGGAATATCACGTTGTCGGTTCTTCTCCTGAAATCCTGGTTCGCAAAGAAAACGAACTCTTGACTTTGCGCCCGATAGCTGGAACCCGGCCGCGAAGCGAAGACCCGAAAACAGACCGCGCGCTGGCCACAGAACTACTCAATGACCCCAAGGAGCTGGCTGAACACCTGATGCTGGTGGACTTGGGACGCAACGACTTGGGGCGGGTATGCGAAACCGGTAGCGTGTCTGTCGAAAGCATGATGAAAGTGGAACGTTACTCGCACGTCATGCATATCGTGTCCAACATTGTCGGGCGGTGTGCGCAGGGAGTATCCACCATGGATATTCTCAAGGCATCCTTTCCAGCCGGAACCGTGACCGGAGCACCAAAAATTCGCGCCATGGAACTGATTGCGCAATTCGAGCCGGTAAGGCGATCGATCTACGCGGGTTCGGTGGGCTATATCTCTTGGAGCGGCGCCATTGATGCCGCGATCGCCATTCGGACAGCACTCATCAAGGATCAGATAATTTATGCCCAGGCAGGCGCGGGGCTGGTATTTGATTCCCAGCCGCAAAACGAATGGAACGAAACCATGAACAAGGCGCAAGTACTCATTCAGGCTGCTGTTGCTGCCAGCAACCAGAACTGGACGAGCAGATGATCCTCGTTCTCGATAACTACGACTCTTTCACGTACAACCTCGTCCAGTATTTGGGCGAGCTCGGTGCGGAGGTGTGGGTAGAACGAAACAACCAAGTTACGCTGGCCGAAATAGAACGCCGGCAGCCGGAGCGCATTGTGCTCTCTCCTGGGCCCTGCCGACCAGAGAATGCCGGAATATCCCTGGAACTGGTTCGTCGTTTTGCCGGGCAATTGCCAATTATCGGCGTCTGTCTCGGGCACCAGACCATCGGCCAGGCGTTCGGCGGGAAAATCGTACGTGCACATCACATCATGCACGGCAAGACCTCCTTGATTCACCACGATGGAAAAGGGCTGTTCGAGGGCTTTGCAACCCCCTACCAGGCAGTTCGCTATCACTCGCTGTCCATTCAAAAGGAAACCCTGCCCGACTGCTTTGAAGTGACGGCCTGGACCTTGAACGCGAACGGAGCCGTCGAAGAAATCATGGGCATCAGACACCGGGAGTATCCCTTGGTCGGTGTCCAGTTCCACCCCGAATCCATCTTGACAGAGAACGGACACAAACTTCTGGAACACTTTCTGCATGACCGCCTATAAGCAAATCCTGGAGACGCTGCTTGCCGGGCAGGCACTTACGACCCACCAAGTCACAGCGGTCATGAACGCGCTGATGTCGGGTGAACTTGACGCTGCACAGACAGCCGGCATTTTGATCGCCTGGCGCGCAAAAAACGAAAGCGCGGAAGAAATTGCCACAGCGGCCATGGTGTTGCAAAAATTCGCCCTGCAATCGGAGTCCTGGCCAGCATCTTTGACTGACACCTGCGGCACGGGTGGGGACGCCTCCGGTACTTTTAATATCTCTACCGCTGCTGCCATCGTCGCTGCCGCCGCCGGAGTCAAAATCGCCAAACATGGCAACCGTGCCGTGTCCGGAACAACCGGAAGCGCTGACGTCCTGGAAGCAGCCGGAGTCGAAATTTCCTTGCAACCCTCCGAAGTGATTCGGTGTATTGAGAAAACCGGTCTGGGCTTTCTCTTCGCACCGGTCTACCACACTGCCATGCGCCACGTCGCCCCCGTACGCAAAGCCTTGTCAGTGCGGACAATTTTCAACTTGCTGGGCCCCTTGGCGAATCCTGCTCATTCCGATAATCGTTTGCTGGGTGTGTACGATTCCATATTGCTGACCCCAATGGCTCGGGCAGCCACCCAACTTGGCGTGCGCCATGTGCTGGTGGTACACGGCGAAGACGGAATGGACGAAATATCCATTTCCGCAAAAACCCGGGTCGTGGAGCGTAGCCAGAACCAGGAAACAAGCTACACGCTGAGTCCGGAAGATTTCGGCTTTGACTTGGCAGACAGAACGACCATCAGAGCCTCCGGAGCGACAGAAAGTCTGGCGATCATAAAGCGGGTATTCGCCGGCGAGGCGGGACCCGCACGGGACATCGTGGCGATGAACGCCGGAGGAGCCATTTACGTTTCAGGGGTGGCAAAAACCCTTGAAGAGGGAGTCACCATTGCCTCGGCAGCGATTCAATCCGGCGCTGCTGAAAACACCCTCCGGAAACTTTGCGAAACCACTACACAACTCAGAAGGGAAAGAAATTGAAAAGACCAGACGGCCTGTTGCGAAAAATACTCGAGCAGAAAAAAGAAACACTGGCGGGTGCCAAAAAGCACTTAAAGATGGCCGAACTCAAAGAGCGAGGCGAGGAACAGGGATACCCGCGTGGCTTCCTGACCGCTTTGCAGCGCGTCACAGAAAAGCAGGAGACCGCGGTCATTGCCGAGATCAAACACGCCTCTCCCAGTCGTGGAATCTTGCGCGATCCGTTTCGACCGCTGGAGCTGGCGCAACAATACGCTCAGGCCGGTGCTACATGCCTCTCGGTTTTGACAGAAGCACATTTTTTCAAAGGCTCAGGCGTCCACCTTGACATGATACGCCGCTACTGTTTTTTGCCCGTCTTACGAAAGGACTTCATCATTGATCCTTGGCAAATCATGGAAAGCAGGGCTTACGGTGCCGATGCCTTATTGCTGATTGCCAGGGCATTGAACGGGCAGCAGATGACCGATCTGCTGAACCAGGCCGATGAACTCGGCATGGACGTGCTGGTAGAAATTCACGACGAAGCAGATCTGGAATACGCGCTTGAACTTGGCGAAGCGCTGAAATTGATTGGCATCAACAATCGCAACCTGAGTGACTTCACCACACGTATGGACGTCACTCTGCGCCTGGCGTCCGAGATACCACCAGAAGCCAATTGCCTGATCGTCAGCGAAAGTGGCATCCACAACCGCGCCGATGTTCTCAAACTGCAAGACGCTTCGGTGTATGCCTTCCTGATCGGAGAGGCGCTGCTGACGGCGGAAGATCCCAAGGACAAGTTGCTGGAAATCCGCGGGAAAAGCGAAACGACCTGAAAGCCACTTAATCACTTGATGGCAAACGGCTTCAGCGCATACCCAAAAGTGCGCCTGAAAACGCGCCGGCACACCTAATCAGGAATTTGAATTCAAGATGCTTTTTCAGCCCTCACCAGCCGCATAAAATTTTCATAAAGCTGGCGACCCAGCTTGTTAAATTCCGGCATGACACGCGCCGCATCCTGTTCCAATTTGGACAGTGCCCCTACCCCCAAAGACTTTTCAAGTGCCTGTTCATATTCGGGTATGTTGCCCCATTGCCTGACCGTGTCTTTGCTGATTTCTACATGAAACTGCACCGAGAATGCCTTTTCATAACCCCTTAAGCCCCACGACATCGCATTCACTTTACACCTTGGCGAAGAAGCAAGAACCGTTGCTCCAGCCGGCAATTGGCTCACTTCAGCCGAATGCCATTGCAGGCATCTGATGTTTTTTGGACAAGCCGCAAAAAAATGACTGGTCTGGCCTGACTCGCTTAATTCGACGTCCATCACCCCTATTTCCGCATCTTTTGAGGAGCCGACTTTCCCGCCTAATGCGACCGCCAGCAGTTGATGTCCCAGGCAAAAACCAAAAAACGGCTTATTCAGTGTTTGCACCCAGTGCCGTATCATTTCAGTCTCTTTAAGTAACCAGGGATAGCCTCGTGTCTGCCAGACGTCCATCGGGCCGCCCATCACCAAAAGCGCGTCATAAGCATCCAGATCAGGAATACTCTCACCTTCGTCCAGTTCCACCGTGTCCCAGCTCACGCCGTCTGAAAACATAAAGTCACGAAAAATCCCGGGGTGCTCACACGCTATATGCTGAAATACCAGAAAATTCATCTCTCACCTCCTTTATAAGCAAGGTCGCATATCGCGCTTTTCAAGCTTGGCCGACCTCAAACAATTTTTCTTCCCGGCTCGGCAAAAAGCGTGTTGGTGGCACGCCAGTACAAATACCAGACATGGAGCACCAGGCCACGAGCCAGCATAAGAGCGCACATCGCTACCCAGAGTCCGTCGTTGCCAAAATCGCGGAGAAAGTACCAAAGCGGCAAATACACCACAAGGGTCGCAAACAGCAGACACACCATCATCTCTCTGAATTTCAGCAAGCCAATAAAAACACCGTCGTAAAAAAAAGGAACCACACACAACAGAGGCATCAGTACCATCCAATAAAGAAATTCCTCTGCGACCACCTGCACCTCGGGCAGATCCGTCAACAAATGAATGATCCAGCCACCACCGAAGCCATAAAACAGAGAAAAACAACCGCCTAGCAACGCCGCCCAAAGCCATCCAGCCGCCAAAAATTTTTTAGTCGTCACGAGGTCACGGCGACCCGCGCAATACCCGATCAAGCTTTCAATGGCATAAGCAAATCCGTCAAGCGCAAAAGCCGTGAACATCAGCATATTGATCAAAATGGCATTGGCGGAGACGTACACAGCACCCAACTTGGCAGATTGCAAATTGAAAAACAAAAAGGCAAACAGTAGCAACAAGGTTCGCACGAACAGGTAATAGTTCAAAGAGAGCAGCGCCCACAGCTGGGACGCCCTCCATTCAGAAACGCGAGGGGCACTGACGCCGATGGGGAAGAAACGTCTCAGCAACCAGATAGCAGGTATCAATCCACAGTATTCAGCTATCACTGAAGCCAAGGCAACCCCTGCCACGTCAAGCCCCATAAAAAACACAAAAATTACGTCTAGAACAGCATTTAAGGTGTTTATGAAGACCATCAGCGCCAACGGGCCCAGTGGCTTTTGCAAGCCCAGAAAAACTCCCCAGAAAATAAAATTGGCAAAAGTTGCCGGAGCCGCCCAGATCCGCACGTTCACATAATCGGAAATCAAAGTTCCCAGCGATTGACCCGGGTGATACAAATACAAAACCAGTTCCACCAACGGTGCTTTCAGCAGAATCAGGATGCCAGCAACAAACAAACCCAGAAACAGCATCTGATGAAAGCACCGCACCAAGGTTTTGAGCTCCCCTCCTCCGTATAACTGAGCGGTGATCCCGGTCGTGCCCATGCGGAAAAACCCGAAAAGCCAGAACAGAAAGTGCATCACAGCAATCCCGACAGCCCCCGCAGCAAGAAAAAACGAATCCTCAAGATGGCCCAGTACTGCGATATCCACGAAACCCAGTAACGGAACCGACAGACCGGTCAACATCATGGGAAACGCGATTTGCCAAAGCCTGAGATGCTCAGGAGGCAGACGGGAATGTAGCAGTCGTTTCAGCAAAGCAGCGGCTCAGGGAGACCGCTTTCAGCGAAGTGTTTTTCGTTCACCTGCCAGATGGAATCACGATCATGTCAAAATCCCTTTTTGTAGCAGTCGTTTCAGCAAAGCAGCGGCTCAGGGAGACCACTTTCAGCGAAGTGTTTTTCGTTCACCTGCCAGATGGAATCACGATCATGTCAAAATCCCTTTTTGTGGCAGTCGTTTCAGCAAAGCAGCGGCTCAGGGAGACCACTTTCAGCGAAGTGTTTTTCGTTCACCTGCCAGATGGAATCACGATCATGTCAAAATCCCTTTTTGTTGCACCGCATTCCGGGCACGTCCAATGAGCCGGCACATCCTTCCACCGTGTGCCCGGGGCAATGCCATCTTCCGGTGCCCCATGCTCCTCATCGTAAATCCACCCACAGACAAGGCACATCCATTTCTTATAAGCCATCTTGACCTCTCCTGACAGGAAAAATAACACCTGATTTGCAAACAATCAGGCAGCGAAACACAACAGCCTCACTCGCACCACAAGGCGGGCTATTCTACTCGGTAGCATCCCTCACCAGAACAGCACAATTGGCTGAAGCTCTGATTCGACGGTGTGCCCGATTTCAGAATGAAGCAGAATGAATCACCGGGAACAAAGACCGCCGGTCTGATTTCTCTAGCCTTGGCAAACAACAACTGCACCACTGACAAAATCCCTTGCTTGCGTAACACCGCCATTTTCTACGTTGCACAGTCGCATCCATTCTGTCCCTTTGGCTAACAGCAAAACACCCGTCGTACTCTGCATTTCCGGATTCGACCCGACCGGAGGTGCCGGATTGCAGGCCGACATAGAAACAGTTTCCGCCTGCGGGGGTCGCCCGGTCTGTGCGCTTAGCTGCAACACCATCCAAAGCGGAAGCGCTGTCTTTTCCTGGCAAGCCACGAGTGCCCACAGTTTGCGAGCTCAGATTCAAACGCTTTTTTCAGAGTTCAAAATATCTCTGGTTAAAACTGGAATGCTGGGCTCTCATGCCGAAACCCTCAACGAAGTCTTGAAGGAATTTCCACCTGTCCCTTTGCTCATCGACCCGATCATCAATGCCGGAACGGGTCAGTCGCTCAGCACGACAGCCGGGATCACGGCTTTGAAAAAGCGGCTGCTGCCTATGGCGTGTCTGGCAACCCCTAACCTTGAAGAGGTGCTGACGCTGGCTCCGGGAACACATCATGCAGACACGGCAGCACAGGCTCTCCTTGATTCGGGGTGCGCAGCGATATTGGTCACCAGCGTGGAAACCACACAGAGAGAATTGATGCACCGCTTATACCAGACGAAGAGCCCCCCACGAACTTTTCGCAGCCGCCGGCTTCCGCATAGCTATCACGGCAGTGGCTGCACATTGGCAAGCGCCATTGCCACGTACATAGCTTGCGCCCATCCTTTGGAAGCTGCCGTCCAAAAAGCGCTGGATTTCACGCACACCGCCCTTCTTGGCGCCACACAGAGCGATAAAGGAACATGGCTGCCAAAACGCTGCTGACTTGTTGACCCCCCCCATCCTCGCCGGCCCCTACCCTGTTTTATCGCCAGAACTGCTGGATCACCTGCTGCGTACCAAGACGCTGGATGCCTTGCTTGCGGCTGGCGTCAGCATCCTGCAATACCGCGACAAAAGCGGAAATGCCTTTCACAATTTGCCGAGGATCATGGCTCTGCGTGATGCCTGTGAAAGAAACGGGATTCTTTTGCTCGTGAACGACGACCCGGTGCTTGCTTATGTCACGGGGGCACACGGAGTGCATTTGGGAACCAAAGACCCGGATATTGCCACTGCCCGACTCATGCTTGGCACTCTAAGCATCATTGGTGTTTCCTGCTATAAGCACCTGGATTTGGCGTTGCAGGCACAGGCGCAGGGTGCAGACTATGTGTCCTTCAGCTCACCTTTCGCTTCGCAGACCAAAAAGCGCACCCCTCGAACAACATTCAAAAAACTGGTCGAATTTCGACAAGCCCTACGCATTCCGATGTGCGTCATCGGTGGGGTGAACCGGCACAATCTTCACAAGCTTCGCGGCAGCGGTTGCAAACTTTTTGCCTTTATCGGTGCCTTGGAAACCGGCGATCCGGTGAAATCTCTGCACCAACTGTGCTCAGCCCCCCCGCAAGACCATGCCAGGGGAATGAGAGCACAGGGGGCATCCGTCCGAGGGGCATCCGTCCGGATTTCTTCCTAAAGCAAAATGTCCCCAAGGGACAGGCGGTGCGCGTGAATGGCGCTCGTAGCGAGCAATGCCTGGCGGTGGGCTGCCACATCGTGAACACGAAATACCTTCACGCCGCTTAAATAAGCGTAAACCGTAGTCGCGATACTCGCCGGCTCTCTTTGTTGCGGCAACTCGTCTCGCGAAAGACTGGCGATAAAACGCTTACGACTGGCCCCCAGCAAAACCGGATAGGCATGGCGGGTCAAGTTATGGAGATTGGCAAGCAGTTCCAGGTTGTGTTGCAATGTTTTTCCGAAACCAATGCCTGGGTCCAGAAGAATTTTGCCGGCGTCGACCCCGGCGTCTTCCGCAAGTTTCGCGCGCTGCAAAAGAAACGCCTCCACCTCTGCCACCACGTCTTCATAATGCGGGTCGTCCTGCATGTCCTTCGGAGAACCCTGCTTATGCATCAAACACAAATAAGCCCCACTTTCTGCAGCAAGCTGGAAAATGTCAGGGTCTTCACAGCCAGCGGAAATATCATTCAGAATACTGGCACCAGACGCCAAAGCCATATCTGCAACCGCACTTTTTGTGGTGTCAATGCTGATCGGAATATGTGGGAAACCCTCCCGTATCGCAGAGATTACGTCAATCACGCGACGCCTTTGTTCGGCGACAGAAACCCGTTCGGAACCGGGACGGGTCGATTCCCCACCAACGTCGATGATGTCCACCCCATGTGCCACCATTGCTTCAGCATGCCGAATCGCCTTGCGCGGATTGAGATAATTCCCACCGTCTGAAAAACTGTCCGGTGTGATGTTCAGAATCCCCATCAGACGGGGTTCTGAAAAATCCACGTCGACGATCTTCACGACTGCCCGAGCGGCTCCGCCCGTTGCCAAGTTGCCCTCAGCACAGCCCATTCAACGCGCAGGACTATCTCAGTCAAGGCAGTTGGCAAAACGGCGAAGAAAACACGCCGCCTCAGGCTTGGCTTTCAATTTTCAAAATAGCCAGAAACGCTTCCTGGGGGACTTCCACATGACCAATACGCTTCAAACGCTTCTTCCCGGCTTTCTGTTTGTCCAAGAGTTTTCTTTTGCGCGTAATGTCGCCGCCGTAACACTTTCCGGTCACATTCTTACGCAAGGCCTTCGTGGTGGAACGGGAAATGATCCGGCCGCCAATGGCGACCTGAATGGCAACGTCATACATCTGCCGCGGGATCAGGTCTTTCATTTTTCGGCATAGTTCCTGCCCCAGGTGCTGGGTATGCCGGCGGTGCACAATCATGGACAAGGCATCAACGCGCTCACCATTCAGCAATACATCCAGTCGCACCAGGTTACCTGCCTGGTATCCCGCTGGCTTGTAGTCAAACGACGCATAACCACGGGTCAGCGATTTCAGTCGGTCAAAGAAATCCGTGATGACTTCACTCATCGGGATCGTAAATTCCAGAGAAACGTGCCGTCCGTTGTACTGCAACTTGCGTTGCTGACCACGCTTTTGAATACACAGGGTAATGATGCTGCCTACGTACTGCTCTGGCAGGATGATCGTGACATCCACGAGTGGTTCGCGAATTTCAGCAATTTTGCCAGGATCTGGCAAATCTCCGGGCTTGCGAACTTCCTGAAGCACACCGTCGTTGCCCAGAATCTGGTAACTGACTGTCGGCGCAGTACTGATAATCGTCAGCGCATATTCCCTCTCCAGCCGTTGTTGCACGATTTCCATGTGCAGCATGCCAAGAAAACCGCAACGAAAACCAAAGCCGAGTGCTTGAGATACTTCTTTCTCATAGTGTAAAGAAGCGTCGTTAAGTGACAGTCTTGCAAGGGATTCTTTAAGTGACTCATAGCCATCTGGCTCGGTCGGAAAAAACCCGGCAAAAACCAAGGGCTGGATTTTCGCAAATCCTGGCAAAAATTCTTTGGCAGGACGTTTTGTATGCGTAAGCGTATCTCCAACTTTGACTTCGGAAATATCTTTTACTCCGACAATGACATAACCCACTTCACCAGAACATAGCCGCTCTCTTTCGCTTTGCTTCGGTCGGAACACCCCGATTTCTTCGACGTGCCAGGAATGTTCCGTTCTGAAAAACTTCACCGTGTCTCCTTTGCACACCGTCCCATGAACAACTCGAATGAGTGACACGATCCCCTGATAGCGATCAAACCAGGAATCCACTATCAAGGCTTTCAACGGTGCGTCCGCTACGCCTTGAGGTGGCGGCATTTCCCGCACGATCCGTTCCATGAGGTCGCGAATTCCGATGTCAGCGCGGGCGCTGACCAGCACCGCGTCCGTCGCGTCAATCCCAATCATGTCCTCAATATCCTGCTTAACCCGATCCGGTTCTGCCGCCGGCAAATCAATCTTGTTAATCACGGGCATCACTTCCAGATTTTCAGCAATGGCTTGGTAACAGTTTGCGATGGTTTGCGCCTGCACGCTTTGCACGGCATCCACGACCAACAGGCATCCTTCACAGGCGGCCAAGGCACGGGAGACTTCATAGCCAAAATCCACGTGCCCAGGGGTATCGATCAAGTTGAACTGGTAGTCTTGTCCGGAATCTGACACGTAATCCAACTGCACGGACTGCGCCTTGATCGTGATGCCACGTTCTCTTTCCAGCTCCATGGAGTCCAGCACCTGATCATCAGAATTGCGCGCGTCACGCGCGCCGCAATGTTCGATAAAGCGGTCTGCAAGCGTGGATTTTCCATGATCAATATGCGCAATAATCGAGAAATTTCGAATCTGTTGGGGCAAATGGGTCGTCATGACCTGTCTCGATGCGTATTAGGGATGGCCATCACACACTTCAGCACTTCAGCAAGTGCTTGCGGTAATACTTGAGCTCCTGGATGGATTCCAGAACGTCATCCGCCGCCAGATGCGTCGAAGACTTCACAAAGCCGTTTGCGACTTCCGGCGCCCAACGCTTTGCCATCTCCTTCAAAGTGCTGACGTCCAGGTTCCGGTAATGAAAGAACGCGCACAAATCCGGCATCAGGCGATCCAAAAAACGGCGATCTTGACAGATCGAGTTACCGCACATGGGAGACCTTCCAGAAACTGCCCAAAGCTTTAGAAAGCACAATGTTTCCGCTTCCGCTTCTGCGTACTTCAGCGTGCTTTTCCGCACCTTTTCCAACAAAGCTGAAGCCCCGTGCTGCCGGGTATTCCACGCGTCCATTTTGCCAAGCACCGCCTCAGGCTGATAGATTTGCAACGTGGGTCCAAACTGCATTTCCCGCAGTTGCGCGTCAGTAACAATCGTGGCTATCTCCAAAATAGCATCGTTTACCGTGTCAAGGCCGGTCATTTCCAGATCGATCCAAACCAGATTGGCAGCATCAATACGCACAACATCCCCCCAGACTCATAAGCAAATAATCAGTAAAAATTTCAGAGTCTCCAACCTGCCTCTCACACACAAAGCAGTATAATCAGCGGCCATGAGATATCTTCCAGGCAACGCGAAGCGGTGGCACCACACACTCGCCACCACCCTCGTTTGGCCAATGCTCTTGTTTGGTGGCTTTTCGGCTTCCCAAGAAGCCGACAAAGCACCTGTTCACTACCAGGAACAATGTACTGCCTGCCACATCCAAATGACAGGAGGCGATGGCTCGGTATTGTATTCAAGAAAAGATCGCATTGTTCAGGACTACCAAGGGCTGGTCAAGCAAATCCGCAGTTGCCATACAAATCTCGACATCGATTGGAATGACGCCCAAACGCAGGAAGTGATTGACTATTTGAACCGCAATTTCTATCGCTTCCAAACGTCATCATCCGGTTGAACGGAAAGGCAGTGCCGGATTGCAGACGAAAGTCTCGTATGGTGCCGCTTGAACTGCCAAATATCATCCAGACTCCAGCAACTCCATCACACCAGACAGAGCAACGATCACGGACTGGCTCCGGATCTCTGCGCGGTTACCAGAAAAGCACACACTGCGACTGCTGACAGCTCCGCCCCGCTGTTGCCATGCAAAACAAACCAGTCCCACCGGCTTCTTCAAAGTCGCGCCCCCGGGACCAGCGACTCCACTGACCGAAACCGCAATGTCCGCCGCGGTCATTCGCAACAACGCACCCTGTACCATTTCCCTGACCACGGCTTCACTGACTGCCCCTTCTCTTGCCAAAGTCTTTTCCTGGACACCCAAGAGTTGTTGCTTGGCTCGGTCGCTATAAGTCACCAGTGCCCCTTCAAACCAACTCGAGCTTCCCGGTACGTCCGTGCAGGCTTTTGCGATCCAGCCACCCGTACAGGATTCGGCACACACCAAGCGTAACCGGCACCTGCGCAACTCGGACGCCAGTGATAACACCGCTTCACAAATATCAGGCATTCTCCGCTTTAGCCCCCAACCGTCTCCCTAAACAGTGAAGCCCGTGAACCACGATCAAAAAACACCAATCCAAGTAGCAGTGGCTCACCCATGACCGGCGTGCACACCCCTGTCATGCAACAGTATCTGCGCATCAAAGCTGAATATCCGGACACCTTGCTTTTCTATCAAATGGGGGATTTTTACGAACTGTTTTTTCACGACGCTGAAAAAGCAGCGAAGCTCCTGGATATTACTTTGACTTCCCGTGGCCGTTACGGCGACAGGAAAGTTCCCATGGCTGGCGTACCCGTACACGCAGTGGAAGGCTATCTCGCCAAACTGATCCGCATGGGAAAGACTGTGGCAATCTGTGATCAAGTTAGCGACCCGGCGCTGAGCCGTGGCCCCGTTGAACGTAAAGTGGTACGCGTGGTGACTCCGGGCACTGTCGTGGAAGACATGTTGCTGGACGAGCAACGAGACAACCTGGTCATGGCGGCACATGGAGACGGAAAGACGGAACGACCCGTATTTGGCATCGCGACGCTTGAGCTCAGTTCTGGTCGCTTGACCATCCGCCAGACGACCCACCACACCACACTGGATGATGAAATAGAACGCTTGCAGCCGGCAGAACTTCTGGTCAGTGAAACCCACACTTTCAACCTGGGAAAGCGCGAGACGCAATGCTTGCCAGCAACCATGTTCCTGGTCAGAAATGCACACAAGCTGTTATGCCGACAGCTTGGGGTGCTGAGCCTGGAAGGCTTTGGTTGCGTTGAAAAAGACACGGCTGTTGCAGCTGCCGGGGCACTTTTGCAATACGTGCTGGACACCAGGAAATCAGAGCTGCCACATGTGCGCAGCATCATCGTGGAAAACGACAAAGATTTTGTACACCTCAGTGCCACAAGCCGCCGCTGCCTGGAAATAGAAAAATCGGCTTCTGGCGACCATAAGCGAACGCTCGTCGGCATTCACGACCACACCGTTACGAGTATGGGGGCACGCTGTTTGAAGCGCTGGTTCGCCAGCCCTTTGCGACAACAGGAAATCCTGCAAAAACGCCAAGAGCTGATCGGTGAACTCGTACATAAGGAAAGCCTGCACAACTTACGCACCATACTGGGTCACTGCAACGACCTGGAACGCATGCTTGCGCGCGTGGTTCTGGGAACAGCAAAACCACGGGATCTGAATGGCATTCGAGAAACTTTGGAACAAGTGCCAACTTTGAAAACTGTGCTGGGAACTCTGACAAGCCCGCTGACTAAAGACCTTGATGCCAAACTGCACCCCGAACCGGAGCTCGCACAACGTCTTGCGCGGGCAATCGTGGACGCTCCCCCCGCCACCATTCGTGATGGCGGGGTCATCCGCCCCAAATACGATCCGGAGCTGGATGATTTCCGCGGGCTGCATAAAAACGTCTTCAAGCATTTGATGGAAATTGAAAATCGGGAACAGCGTAGAACCGGAGTCAATAACTTGCGCGTCGCTTACAACCGGGTACACGGCTATTACATAGAAATGCCACGCTCGGTTGCTGAGAAAGCTCCGGAAGACTACCGAAGAATGCAGACACTGAAGCACTCGGAGCGCTACACCATTGCGGAATTGAAATCGCTGGAAGGCCGTGTGCTTGCTGCCCGCGAGCAGGCGCTCGCCAAAGAAAAAAAACTGTTTCAGGAAATCCTGCTTTCTTTCCACCCCTTCATCAGTCGCCTGCAGGCAACAGCCGTCGCTCTGGCCGAGACGGATGTCATGAGCACCCTTGCCAAGTGTGCAGAAGAACGAGGCTACTGCCAGCCAACACTGTCTAACTCACGGGGCATTCACATCAAAGGCGGACGACACCCTGTCGTGGAGCTCAGCCAAGACGACATTTTTGTAGAAAATGACCTGGATCTGAATGATGAACAACGCATGCTCGTCATCACGGGGCCAAATATGGGCGGAAAGTCCACCTACATGCGCCAAGCAGCGCAAATTGCCTTACTGGCGTACATCGGTGCCTGGGTGCCAGCCACGTCAGCGACCATCGGCCCCATCGACTGCATCTACACAAGAGTCGGGGCAGCAGATGACATTGCTTCCGGGCGCTCCACCTTCATGGTGGAAATGACAGAATCCGCCAATATTTTGAATAACGCCGGGTCGGACAGCCTGGTCCTGATGGACGAAATCGGCAGAGGAACAAGCACCTTTGACGGGCTCAGCCTTGCCTGGGCGTGTGCAGCACAACTGGCGAGCCGGAACCACTCATTGACATTATTTGCGACTCACTACTTCGAATTGACAACACTTTGCGAAAAATACCCACAAGTGAAAAATGTTCACATGGACGCGATAGAGAGTGCTGGAAAAATCGTTTTTTTGCACAAAATAAAAACCGGGGGAACCAGCCGCAGCCACGGCATTCAGGTCGCACGACTCGCGGGACTTCCGGAAGCTGCCCTGGAACAGGCACTTGAGAAGCTGGAAGAGCTTGAAGCCTCACGGGGTCTTCCAAACCCCGTCCCGAAACGGGCGACACCCATACTTGACCCCCACCCGGCTTTGAAATTTTTGGAGGAACTGTCTCCCGACGAACTGTCTCCCCGCCAAGCGCTCACCATCATTTACGAACTGCGCAAAAAGCTAAAAATCCCAGGCAGCTAAAACAGGGTGGGAGGGGCTCTCATATCGGCTCTCGGCACTGGCACTACCTTCCAGAATCATCAGCTTTTCACCAGCTTGCATCACTGTCTCCAGCCAGAATGACAACAACAGGTTTGACCGACAGGTCGTCCTGACAAATACAATGGCAACAGGAATCAAGCGACAGGGTCGGGCAGACGCCTTAAAGAGAAGCGCTGAGCTGCCGAAAAAGCCCAAGCCACTTCCGTTGGTATCCCCGGAGCGACCAGAATGCTAAAATAGTGAGCATGGGGTAGGTGGTTGTATTACGTGGGAGGTTAAAATGCATATCAGTGAGGGAGTCTTTCAAGCAGCAGCCAGCAGCCAGTTAGGCAGGCTGGAATTACGAAGCGACAGTGGGAGTCAGACATGCGTCTGTAACAAGTCATTCTCAGGCTGGGTCGTGCACGTGATTCGCTACAGGTTCAGTAAAAATTATCGGGAGCAGGAGCAGGAAACACGCAGGCAGATATTAATTGCAGCTCTTGGTAGCGGGGACGGGACGTTCACGCTCTCCGAAGTGCAACAACGCTCTCTGCTGGACAGGAAGAAGTTCAACCACTATATCCATACTGAACTGAAAAGGCTTGCCAAAATTGAGACCACAGTTCGTGTGGAGCCCAACGTCATCTCTCCAGCCACATCAGTCCAAAACCTCCAGACTGATGAAATACTCCCCCAAGCCATGAATGAAGAGCCGGCACCAGATCAGGAGCCCAGCACCATCTCTCCAGACACATCAGTCCAGGACACCCAGACTGATGAAACGTCATCCCAAGCCCCGAATGAAGGGCCGGCACCAGATCAGGAGCCCCGCACCATCCCTCCAGACACATCAGTCCAGGACACCCAGACTGATGAAACGTCATCCCAAGCCACGAGTGAAGAGCCGGCACCAGTTCAGAAGCCCGGCACGGCTTCGGTAAAAGGAACCGGTGATGGTAAGATTCAGCCTGAGCCCAAGAAAAGAGCACAAAAAAGCTTGTACAGGCCAACAGCATCCACCCAATCCAAAATTGTACGAAAAAAGACCGGCAGCGAAGCCGGGAGAAAACTTCAGCCACCTTTTACAAACAAAAACAAACTCAACCAAAGCAGGACAAAACCAGCAGGTTCCACCGAAAAGGTAACACCAAAAACCAGCCCGCCAAGAGAAACGGCATCCAAATCCAAAAGAGCTCCCTTAAACCAGGTGAAAACAGCGACCCCCAAACCCACAACGGGAAACCCCGGTGCGAGTGCCCGGCCAACAGCAGAAGAAATCATTGTTAATTATGAGGACACAATGTCAGAATCTGATAACGTGGCATGGATTAGAAAAAGAAATCTCTGGGCAAAAGACTATTTTGAAAGTCGCCATGCCGCTGCCGTTTTTTATGTCGGCGATGATAAGGGTCCAATCAATACTGACTTCAGAATCTCTGAGAAGAGTGATCGATGCGTGCATACTGTGGCCACCCTGGAAAAAAGAATTGGCGAGAGGTTGAACCAATATGGCTCAAATGCAAATGCCAATACCAAACACTTCCTGACCTTCCTCACGCTAAGAAACGAACGGGTGCCGACAGAGAGAGACAGGCTATTTAAAATTGAGTACATGAAGAAATCTTTACTAAAACCAGGCGCAACATGGAAAGATAATTTTATGAACGGCGGCATGTTGGGTGTTCCAGATACCGCTACAAAATGCGGGAGGAGACTCCCGACTGAGGACTTGATGTTTTGTGCCAACAAGATCATCAGCGCACTGCCGGTGGATAAAAAAACGGGAGTCTTTCAGGGCTATAAGGAAAGCGATGGCGGTCGTGTAATAGGTGGAATGTACGATAAAGCGGCGGATCCTGAATACAGAAAAGATTTCAGCCCGGATGGTCAAGAACTTACGCCGGAAGATTTTGAGTGGCTTTTGATGACCGCTGCATCATTCGGGGAATATTGCAACGGTGAGGGCTATTAGTGAATTGGGCGCTCGCACAGATGTTGCGCCAGCATCTCGCACATCAAATATAAGGCACCTCCAGAATCTCACACTCTCTCACTCCGCCAGACCTTTAAATCTCCACCACATACCCTTTCCCGCGTCCAATCAAGGCACTTCCAGCAGGAAAAGAAAAAGATATGAACCCCTTCTCAGAATTTGCCTCATCTTCTCCCACGATGCGGTAGCGTAGTGTCTGCTTAATTTTATTTTCGGCTCCATGACTGCATTGACACCGGGAAATTTGGAAAAGGGGAATACAAGCTCTCCCGGCTTTCACTCCCTGTAAACAAGTCTCTGCCCCATCATGCACCGGGCGGCAATTTTCGCCGGCGACAACCCCGGTCACCTTGGAAACAAATGGCAACAGGAGTCAAGCGACAGAGTCGGGCGTACGCCTTGGGGGGAAGCGCTGAGCTGCCGAAAAAGCCCAAGCCACTTCCATTGGTGTCTCCGGAGCAACCAGAATGCTAAAATAGCGAGTACAGGGCAGATCGGTTGTACTACGTGGGAGGATAAAATGCATATCAGTGACAGGGTCTTTCAAACAGCAGCCAACAGCCAGTTAGGCAGGCTTGAGTTGCGTGACACCAATGGTGACCAGACATGCATCTGTAACAAGTCATTCTCAGGCTGGGTCGTGCACGTGATTCGCTACAAGTTCAGTAAAAATTATCGAGCGCGGGAGCAGGAAACACGCAGGCAGATATTAATTGCAGCTCTTGGTAAAGAGAACAATGCGTCCACTCTCACCAATGAGCAACAAGATGTTCTGCTGGACAGGAAGAGCTTTAACCGCTATATCAATACTAAATCGAAAGAGGTTGCCAACATTGAGCCCACAGGCCGTAAGGAGCCCAACGACATTCCCCCAGACACATCAGTCCAAACCTCCCAGACTGATGAAACACCCGCCCAAGTCACAAATGTAGCGCCGACACCAAGGCAGGAGTCCAACGTCGTCGTCCCAGACACATCAGTCCAACCCCCCCAGACTGATGAAACACCCGCCCAAGTCACAAATGTAGCGCCGACACCAAGGCAGGATCCCGGCACCGTTTCGGCAAAAGAATCCAGTGGTGGTGAGGTAAAGACCGGCAACGAAGCCGGGGGGAAACTCCAGCCGCCTTCTGAAAGGAAGCTCAGCCAAAGCAGGACAAAACAAGCTGATTCCATAGAAAAGGCAAAACCAAACGAGAGCCTGCCAAAGGAAACGGCATCCAAACCCGAAAGGGCGAACCACAAACCCGCAATCGGGAAAACCGCCGCGAGTGCCCAACCGATAAGAGCAGATGTACTTACGGCTCCTTCCGGGGACACAAAGTCGAACTCTGATAACCAGACATGGATTGGAAAAAGAGATCGCTGGGCGACCTACAGCCTTGAAGAAGAACATATCGCTGCTGTTTTTTATGTCCGCGATAATGAAGGGTCAATCGCTCATAACTTCAGAATTTCTGAAGCGCCAGGGCAATGCGTGTCTACTGTGGCCACCCTGGAAAAAAGAATTGGCGAGAGATTGGAGCAATGTGACTCCAATGCAAGTGCCAATACCAAACACTTCCTGACCTATCTCACGCTAAGAGGTGAAGAGCTACCGGCAGACAGAAACATGCTATTTGAAGACGAGGACATGAGGAAATCTTCACCAACCGCAACATGGGATAATGATTTTATGAAAGGCGGCATATTGGGCATCCCACCTGTCGCTACAAAATGCGGAAGAAGACTCCCGACTGGGGTCTTGATGTTTTGTGCCAACAAGGTCATCAGCGAACTGCCGATAGATAAAGAAACGGGAATCTTTCGGGGCAATAAGAAAAGTGCTGCCGGTCACATACTAGGTGAAATGAACCGTAAAGCAGCGGACCCTGAATACAGAAAAGAATTCATCCCGGACGACCAAGAACTTACGCAGGAAAGTTTTGAGTGGCTTTTGAATTCCGTTGCATCATTCGGGTCATATTGCAACCAAGAGGGCTATTAGTTGAGTTTTTGCGTCTTCTTCTTGCTCGTCAGATATAAAACACCTCCAAAATTTCACACTCTCTCACTCCGCCAGGCGTTTTAATCTCCACCACATCCCCTTTCCCGTGTCCAATCAAAGCACTTCCAACAGGGGAAGAAAAAGATATGGTTCCCTTGTCAGAGTCTGCCTCGTCTTCCCCCACGATGCAGTAGCGCAGTGTTTTGTCCGTGCCAAGGTCATGAATGACGACAGTGGTGCCAAAAACCACTTTCCCACGGGCATTCACTTTCGTCACATCAATAATTTCTGCAGTGGCTAGCTTGCTTTCAATGCCACCGATGCGCCCTTCGCAAAAACTTTGCTTTTCCCGAGCAGCCTGATACTCCGCATTTTCACGTAGATCTCCATGCTCACGCGCTTTGGCGACTGCAGCAGTAATACTGGGGCGTTGCCGGGTTTTCAAAAAGTCCAACTCTTCTTTAAGTTGCTTTGCCCCCGAGACGGTTAGAAGTACACGTGACATAAGGATTCTCCTATCTATTCATGGCCGTTGTGCAGCTCTTGCAAGCTACATAAAAATTCTGGCTGACAATGTAAAGCTTTCACCAATGCAAAAGCTCCCGCTAAAGTTGTGGTGTAACAGATTTCATTCACCAAGGCCTCACGGCGAATCTCAAAAGAGTCCGCTATAGCCTGGCGCCCTTCTGTCGTATTCACGATCAAAACCACTTCCTTTCGCTTGATTTGATCCACGACGTGTGGTCGTTTCCCTTCTTTGACTTTGAACACGTACTCACATTCCATGGAGACCGCGCGCAGGGCTCGTGCCGTACCTTTGGTCGCCATCAGGGAAAAACCCAGCTCAAGGAATGAACGAGCCAATACAACGGCCTCTGCCTTGTCTGCATCGCGTACGCTTAACAACACGGTTCCCGATCTCGGTATGCGGTAACCAGCAGCAATCTGGGATTTTAGAAAGGCCTCTCCGAAGCTTCTCCCAAGCCCCATCACCTCACCGGTTGATTTCATCTCTGGCCCCATGACCGCATCAACACCGGGAAATTTGAGAAAGGGGAACACGACCTCTTTCACTGCAAAAAAATCTTTGGCAAACCCAGCTTTCACTCCCTGTGAAGCAAGGCTCTGCCCCATCATGCACCGGGCGGCAATTTTTGCCAGCGGCAGCCCGGTCACCTTGGAAACAAATGGCACCGTACGTGAAGCGCGCGGATTAACCTCCAGCACATAAATCTCGCCATCACGTACCGCACATTGCATATTCATCAGACCTTTCACTGCCAGCGCTTTGGCGAGCACCGTGGCTTGGTGGGCAATTTCAACGAGCACGTGCTCTGGCATGGAATGAGCCGGTAACGAGCAGGCGGAGTCCCCGGAATGAATACCGGCCTGCTCAATATGCTGCATGATTCCACCGATCAACACCTCTTCTCCATCACACACAGCATCCACATCAATTTCTGTGGCGTCGCAAAGAAAATCATCCAGCAAAACTGCTTCTCCGGCCAGCACGTGCGTTTCCTTGCGCACATAAATTTCAAGCTCTTCCTGGTCATGCACAATAGCCATGGCTCTGCCGCCGAGCACATAAGAAGGCCGCACCACCAAGGGATAACCTTGAGTCCTGCCGAAAGCAAACGCCTCCTCAGCCGTGTACACCGTAGCGCTGGAAGGCTGGCGCAACCCCAGTTGACCGAGCAACACCTTGAAACGTTCACGGTCTTCTGCCAAATCAATGGAGTCCGGTGAAGTCCCGAGCACACGCACCCCGGCACTCTCAAGCGGCCGAGCAAGCTTCAGAGGCGTCAGTCCACCATACTGAACCACCACCCCCCAGGGCTTCTCAACATGAATAATTTCACTCACATGCTCCATCGTCAGCGGCTCAAAGTACAAACGGTCAGAAATATCGTAATCCGTAGATACTGTTTCAGGGTTGCAATTCACCATCAAGGTTTGATAACCCATTTCCCGCAAAGCCAGCCCCGCTTGCACACAACAGTAATCAAACTCAATCCCCTGCCCGATGCGATTTGGGCCACTGCCTAGAACCATGATTTTGGTCGTGCTGTTACTTGGGGCTGCCTCGCACTCTTCTTCGTAGGTCGAGTACATATAACAAGTGTTTGTCGCAAATTCAGCGGCGCAGGTATCCACACGTTTGAAAACCGGTCTGACCCCAAGCCCCGTGCGCTGCTTTCTGACTGCACTTTCAGTCACGTTGAGTAGTTGCGCAAGGCGGGCATCGGAAAAACCGGAACGCTTGTAAGCCACCCATTCTTCCATGGACATTCTTTCCAGGGAGTGGCTTGCCAAGTCTTTCTCCATATCCACAATTTCGCTGATTTGCCATAAAAACCAACGCGAAATCTGCGTCAACACAAATACCTCGTCCACGCTGAGTCCAATCCGGAATGCCTGCGCGACCTGCCACAAACGCCTGGAACTGCAAACAGACAACTCTTTCCTGATCCAGTCGGCCGCATTTTCGTGAGCAGGAGGCTTGGCTTCGTCCAAGCCTGCCACTCCGATTTCCAGAGCGCAAAGTGCTTTTTGCAAAGACTCTTTGAAAGAGCGCCCCATGGCGATCACTTCGCCAACTGACTTCATTTGTGTGTTCAGAAAATCTTCGGCTTCCGAGAATTTTTCAAACGTAAAGCGTGGCACTTTGGTCACGACATAATCCAAAGTCGGCTCAAAAGAGGCAGGCATACGCTGGCTGCTGATCGTGTTTTCCAACTCGTCCAAGGTGTAGCCCACTGCCAGTTTCGCCGCCACCTTCGCGATCGGGAAACCGGTCGCTTTGGAAGCCAGCGCGGAAGAGCGTGATACCCGCGGATTCATCTCCACGATGATTTGTCGGCCAGTTTCGGGATTGACCGCAAACTGCACGTTGGAACCACCGGTATCCACACCCACTTTGCGCAGAACAGCCATTGTGGCGTTGCGCATGAGCTGGTATTCCTTGTCAGTCAGAGTCAACGCCGGCGCGACGGTGATGGAATCTCCAGTGTGTATACCCATCGGGTCCACGTTTTCAATCGAACAGACGATAATGCAGTTGTCACGCTGATCGCGCACGGCTTCCATTTCATATTCCGCCCAACCCAGGAGGGACTCCTCGATCAACACCTCACGGCTGGGCGACAAATCCAAGCCATGTTTGACGGCAGAAGCAAATTCCCCCTGACTCCTGACCACACTGCTGCCGCTTCCTCCCAAAGTGAAGGAAGGGCGCAATATCAACGGAAAAGCAAAACGGCGAAGCGCTTCTTGCGCTTCTGCAAAATCATGCACCAACATGGAACGTGCGGTCGGCAATCCAATTTCATCCATTGCCTTGCAGAACCTCCCGCGATCCTCAGCAACTTTTATGACCTCTGGGCGCGCACCGATAACTTCCACTCCAAATTCCGCGAGTATCCCATGTTGCTCCAGATCCAAAACACAATTCAGAGCCGTCTGTCCGCCCATCGTCGACAACACCGCGGAAGGCCTTTCCTTTTCAATAATTTTGGCGACCGACTGCCACTCAACCGGTTCCACGTACGTGCTGTCGGCTTCGTCAGGGTCAGTCATGATGGTCGCCGGGTTAGAATTCACCAAGACGACACGGTAACCTTCCTCCCGAATCGCCTTGCACGCCTGTGTCCCGGAATAATCAAATTCGCACGCCTGCCCGATGACAATTGGGCCAGCACCGATAATCAAAATACTTTCCAGATCAGTTCTTTTTGGCATAGCCTTTCATCAAGTCAATAAAGTGAGAAAACAGCGGCGTGAGATCGTGCGGACCGGGGCTGGCTTCCGGATGACCCTGAAAACCGAAGGCGGGCTTCTGCGTGTGATGAATCCCCTGCAGACTCTGGTCAAAAAGGGAGCGGTAAGTGGCAGACAGGCAGGACGGCAAAGAACTCTCTTCAACGCTGAAGCCATGGTTCTGGGAAGTGATCAAAACTTTTCCGGTAGCCAACTCCTTAACCGGATGATTGGCACCATGGTGACCGAATTTCATTTTCACAGTCCGAGCGCCACACGCCAAAGACAACAACTGGTGCCCCAGGCATATTCCAAACAAAGGAACACCTGCAGCCAAAATTTCGCGCACCGAGTCGATCGCGTACGTACAGGGCTCCGGGTCGCCGGGCCCATTGGACAAAAACACGCCATCAGGCTGTAAAAGCAAAACTTCACTCGCCGGGGTTTTGGCTGGAACAACGTGTACCTTGCAGTTCAAGCTGGTCAGGATTCTCAAAATCGTCCGCTTGATTCCGAAATCGTACGCCACCACATGGAAATCGTCTTTCTTGCGGGTGCTAAATCCACCCCCGGAACACCACAAGCCTTCATCCCAGTCATAAGCGCTGGAAGTGCTGACCTCAGCCGCCAGATCAGCGCCTGACAGTCCACGAAAGTCCAGCAATGCCTTCTTCGCTTCTTCATCGCTGTAGCCTGCGCTGTACAAAACCCCGTTTTTTGCACCCTGTTCGCGCAAATGCCGCGTCAGGCGCCGGGTATCCACATCACAAATCGCAACCACGTCCTGTTGCTTCAAAAAGTCAGGCAGCGAACCCTCGCTACGCCAGTTCTGCTCAATGAATGGAACGTCCCGTAGCACC
Source organism: Candidatus Oxydemutatoraceae bacterium (assembly GCA_965212025.1). Classification (GTDB taxonomy): domain Bacteria; phylum Pseudomonadota; class Gammaproteobacteria; order Poriferisulfidales; family Oxydemutatoraceae. Next base: position 1,388,549 of record OZ243039.1, on the reverse strand, counting down.
AGACCGGAAGCGAAGACTTTGGACGACTCGGAATCTTCCGCATTGACCCCGACATTGCCCACATGCGAACACGTCAAAGTAATAATCTGTTGCCGGTAAGAGGGGTCGGTCAATATCTCCTGATAACCCGTCATTGCCGTGTTGAACACCACTTCGCCAACGGCCATTCCCTCTGCTCCCACCTGGCGACCACAAAAAACAGCGCCATCTTCAAGCAACAAACGTGCAGGAGCCCTCGTAACCCTTGTCATTTCATAACTTCATGGCTTTACATTTGTGTTTTCAGGGGTAAATTTCAGCACTCGGAACAAAAACAGAGGCCATCAGCGATACACGTCATATTAAAAAGAACAACCGAACCCGCCCGAAGGACGTGGCGAAGCGGTTATTATACGGGGCATCAAAGCTGGTTGGGAATGCGTTTGCCTAAGCCTTGATCTTGCGAACACCCATCACAACGCACAGGAAACGAATAGACATAAACACCGTGCAAGCGCGGAAATCACCTTCCGAAAAGGCAGGCAGAGTGCAAACCTTCGGACAGACCTTTGGTGTTTTGCTGTTTCTGCTATTCGCCCAGCCCGCTCTGCCACAACTTGGACTCCAGGGAAACTTCACGCAAGGAGGGCTGGTAATTGGAAGCACAGAGCCTGGCAATTCCGTGTACCTGGACGACCGGAAACTGCACCTGACTCGCGATGGGAAGTTTGTTTTTGGCTTTGGAAGGGACGCACAACCCGAAGCCCTCCTGAGAATAGAAACTCCTGAAGGAAAAATGGACAGCAAAACCTTGAAGGTCACGAAACGTAGCTACCAGACACAATACATTCACGATCTGCAAGCCCAAAAAGTCACACCTGATCCGAAATACTTTCCGCGCATCCAAAAAGAAGGTCGTATGGTGCGCAAGGCGCGGGAAACAGACAGCAGCAAGCGTGATTTTGCCGAACCGTTTATCTGGCCCCTGTACGGACCCATCACCGGAGTCTACGGCAGCCAAAGAGTGCTGAATGGCAAGCCCCGCAGACCACATTACGGCATTGACGTGGCATGTCCGAAACACACATTGGTGCGGGCACCTGCCAGCGGCGAAGTCAAGCTCGCACAAGACGATCTGTTTTTTTCAGGAGGAACGCTCATCATTGACCACGGCCATGGTATTTCGTCCTCTTTCCTGCATCTCGAAAAATTGCGGGTCAAACGCGGGGATCAGGTACAACAGGGAAACATCATCGGAGAAGTCGGTGCCACAGGGCGTGTGACCGGAACTCATCTCGATTGGCGAGTGAACTGGTTTGAAAAACGGCTGGACCCGGGTTTTCTGGTCGGAGAAATGCCCACAGAAGACTGTGCGTCCAATGCGGCTTGGAAAAAGGCGGATTGACTGCGCAGTAAGGGGCAGCGATCAGCCAGGCGGCCAGCTGAAAGCTCGCCCGGCCAGCAGATGTATATGCAAATGAAACACAGTCTGCCCAGCTTCTTCACCATTGTTGATTACCAGGCGAAAAGCGTCATCGCACCCCAACATCGACGCCACTTCCCGAGCCTTGACCAGCAAATAACCCAACAGCTCCAAGTCTTCTGCCGTGGTATCTGACAGCTTGGGAATTGGCTTTTTGGGAATAATCAGTACGTGAGTCGGCGCGACTGGCCGCGCGTCTTTGAAAGCGAGGCATCGATCGTCTTCGTAGAGGATATCGGCAGGGATACTGCGGTCAATTATTTTCTGGAAAATGCTGCCTTGAGCCGTCATGAGAGCAACCCTGTGAAATATGGGATGACCAACACCTGCCCGCAAACAAATGTGGGTCGTGCAGGATTCGAACCTGCGACCAACGGATTAAAAGTCCGATGCTCTACCAGCTGAGCTAACGACCCGGGCATCAACTCAAAACCAAAATGACTACTGCTGGTATCGGGTCGGATCCGGAATTTTTGCTTCCATAAAACCTTTCCTGCGAAAATAGCAGGCCTCACACACACCACACGCCAACCCGCCCGAGTCCGCACTATAGCATGACACTGTTTGGGAATAATCCAAACCCAGCTCTGTTCCCAAAAAAACAATGTCTGCTTTGCGCATTTCCACCAAGGGGCTATGGATCCTGATCGTGCGCCCGCTTTGGCCAGCCTGGGTGGCAAGATTGGCAGTCGTTTCAAACGCCCGGAAAAACTCGGGACGGCAATCAGGATAACCAGAATAATCCACCATATTGGCACCAATAAAAATATGGCGACTGCCCAGCGCTTCCATCCAAGCCAAAGCCAGCGATAAAAAAACCAGGTTACGCGCCGGAACATAAGTATTTGGAACCCCCTCCCTTGCGGGATCCCTTTTCAGAACCGGGATTTTCGTATCCGTCAAAGCCGAACCGCCAAACATCGCCAAGTTCACAGGAAAAACGATGTGCTCCTTCACCGCGAACTGCCGAGCAATTTTCCGCGCAGCATCCAGTTCTGAGGCGTGTTTCTGACCATAGCTGAAACTCAATGCATAGCAGCTATATTCAGCCGACGCGACCGCCAAAACCGTTGCCGAATCTACCCCTCCGGAAAGCAATACCACAGCCGGAGGAAGTATCTTGTCGACTGGCTGGCTCACAAAAAGAAAATTACAGGGAAAAGGGGGATTCGTAGAGAGGGTTAAGCGAAGTCATCTGCCCGGTACATCTCCCCACAGAATTTTGTGAATTTGCAGCTGAAGACGCACGTCAAGACCATCTGCCATTATCCACTCGGCAAGCTTTGCCGGCGACTGGCATCCCCACGCCGGAGAAAAAAGAACCTGGCAAGGAAAATCCCGTTCCGCCAATTGTTGCCTGGACCACTCATAGTCATTGCGGTCACAAATCACAAACTTGACCTGATCGTTTTTTTTCAGGCAATCAAGATTTGAAAAATCATTCCTCTCCGCTTCACGGGAACCCGGAGTCTTAAGATCCATAACAATAGTGGTTCTGAGATCAACGCCACTCAGGCCTAAAGCACCACTGGTTTCCAGCGACACGTGATGGCCACTGTCACACAAGCGCGTCAGCAGGGACAAACAGGCTTTCTGCGCCAATGGCTCACCCCCTGTGACGGTCACAAAACGGGTCGGGTAAACGCTGACAGAACGAAGCACTTTTTCCATTCCCATCCGATGTCCACCATGGAAGGCATATTCCGTATCGCAATAAGAACAACGCAAAGGACAACCAACAAGACGCACGAACACAGTTGGCACACCCGCCGTCAAAGACTCCCCTTGGATGGAAAAAAATATTTCACTCACCTGCAAATCATCAGAAACCGGGCGCAACGAAGGAAGCGACCTAGACATTCACTGCTGCTCGTTGGAGCTGAGCATTTTCAAGCGACGCTTGGCCGCCGCGCTGATTCGCTCGTCTGAGATACCCGAAAGCGCCTCAAGAAACATTTTCGCCTGCCGAAGCTCTCCCTGCGCACGATAGATTTCGGCAAGCTTGAATCGCACGTCGTGATAACTCTCATGTTGCGGATAATCCCGGAGAAACTGTTCAAACACCGGCCGTGCTTTTTCGTGCTCTCCCTGCTCGTACCAACTCTCGCCAATCCAGTACCAAGCAGAAGCCAGATGCACACCATCACGGTGCGTGTCCACATATTCCTGAAGCTTTTGCCTCATGGAAACGTAGTCATTACTATCCAGCGGAGCGAGCGCCAAGTAGTAATCCCGGTCATCGTCGCTCCGGGAACCAACGTCTCCCTGCCCTTCCTCCAAGCCCGGATACGACGAAGATCCTTCCGGCAAAGCGTGTGGCGTGCTGTCGATAACCAAGCGGGCAATACCCGTCTGACGCCTGGGTGATGAAGTCGGAACAGCGCCTGGTGCATCGCTGTCGGTCCCGGTGCTCTGCCCCACCGGCTCAGGAAATGGCTCAGTAATCACCCCTTGACGTGGAGAAGACGCTACCAGATTCTCCGTCTTCACCGCCAACGCGGTCACTTCTTTTTTCAAGCGTTCCAATTGGCCACGCAACACTTTCGACTCGGCACGCAGAACTTCATTTTGCCCCCTCAAGACTCGCACCTCTCCATACAGACTTTCAACACGCTCCAAAAGGATGACTTGAAAATCCTGCACCTGCTGCCCCCCGGACGGGGAAGCTTCCCCGGCATTTTGATTTTGCGCCTGCAGGGCACAGGAGCACAGGACAAGAGCCGAAGCCAGGCACGTCCGCCACAAATATCCCGGAGCACCAGGCCGTAGCGAAAAAAGCAAAGGAAAGCCGACAATCACTGTCTTAAAGGAGACCACGAAATCGCCCGAACATGACTTCTTTGCAACTTGATTTGCCTGCCAAAAAGACCGTCCACAGTCGCAACACCCAAAACACTTTCCGAGCCACTACTCGTGAGAAAGCCAAGCAAAAAACCATTGCCAAGAAAGCGCGGGCTTTCGTCACGACGCCCAGTGCTTAAAATAATTTCCGACCCCTCGCCCAGAGACCTGAGCACAATGGAATACTTCCCGTCACGGACACTCAGAAAAGCCAAACGGGATCCATCAGGAGAGACTGCTGCGTCCGAGTTGTACGAACCCGAAAAAGTCACCCGTTGCGGGTTCGGATTCAGCCAGGCGCTGTGGTACAACTGCGGGGCACCACTGCGATCCGAGGTGAAATAAAGCGTACCATCCGGTGCCCACGCCGGTTCCGTGTCTATCGCGAGATTCTTGGTGACTCGCTGCACCTTTTTAGTCAACAAGTCCAGAACATAGATCTCTGAGTTCCCATTCTTCAAACCAGTATAAGCCAGGTAGCGACCATCGGGCGACCAAGCAGGGGAAAAAGCTGCTCCGGTCGAAGGGGCCAGCGTTCTGACCGGGCGCCGATTCAAAGGCTTGATGAGCAATTCCGGCTGACCACTGGCAAAAGACACAAAGGCGACTTCCTGTCCGCCCGGCGACCAGACAGGAGACATGAGCAACGCTTTTGACTGAAACAGGACAAAGATGTTTTGACCATCAATGTCGCTGAGGCAAAGACGGTAGAAACGACTCTTCAAGCCGGTTTTCTCCGAACTGACAAAAACCAGTTTCGAAGTAAAAATGCCAGGCATGCCAGTCAAGCTTTTGTACAGCACGTTGCTGGCCGTATGCGCCAAGCGGCTGACATGGCTCAGATGTTCCGGAAGGGAACGAATGCTGAATGACTTGGCAAGCACGCGTTGCTCCCTGATCGGATCATGTAACTCAAAACGCAACTCCGGCAGCTTGGTCACCGAGCCATATATCACCTCACCCGTCACAAACTTCTCAATTCCCCGTTTGCGCCAAACGGCATAGTCCGTTTTTTCCTGCCCCACTGGCACGACCAGACTCTGGTCACCCAGTTCACGTACTGCAAACTGACCCGTAAGCTCCAGATCGGAAGCAATAATGCTGCTGTAATTTCTTTTCCCCTCCTCTTCTCCGGGAAAAGGCAGGATGACGATGGGAATCTTGCCTCGCTGCCCCTCCCGGACATCAATTTTGAGCACCGCCAAAGACGAGGGCATGAAAAACAGGAGAAACCACGAAAGCAAAAAGAGAAACAGGAACCTGCGACCCCTGAACGCGGGAAAAATACTATTTCTAAAATTCATTTGAACCCCTGGCAAAAACTCTTGTTGGAACCACTGACAACACCCTGACTCACTGAGGCCCGAATGTGACCTCGACCTCCTCATCAAATATCTCATCATCACCTGGCAGTGGCAAAGGTGCCGCTTTCAACACAGCATCTTCGAGAGACTGGCGATACAGCTGGTTACCATCGCAGGTCTGAATCTTCACGCTCCTGACGTAACCGCTTCTGTCCTGCTGAAAACGAATGGTGCAATCGCCTTGACCAACGCCACCGGGCGGAATGGTCCACACCGACCGAATCCTGTTCTCAATATCGCGTATATATTTGACGACCAGCAAAGCCAGTTCCCGACTGCGGCGTTTCTCGGCTTCCACACGAAGCCGTGCCTCTTCCTCGGCTTTTGCTTTTGCCGCCGCCTGCGCCCTGGCTTCCTCAGCCTTCCTGCGCGCCTCTGCCGCCACCTTGGCTTCCGCCTTCCTGAGCGCCTCCGCCGCTGCCTTGGTCTCCTCGGCCTTCCTGTGAGCTGCCGCCGCCTTGGCTTCCTCGGCCTTCCTGCGAGCCTCCGCCGCCGCCTTGGCTTCCTCGTCCTTCCTGCGTGCCTCCGCCGCTGCCTTGGTCTCCTCGGCCTTCCTGCGCACCGCCTCCTCTTTCTTTCCCGCTAAGGTCTGCGCCTTCTTTTTTGCTTCACGCTTTCTCGCGCGCTCTGCTTCCTTTGCCTCCCGCCGTTCACGGATAAGCCGTTCTTTTTCCCTCTGTTCGGCCGATTTTTGCTCCTGCAAGACGCGCTTTTTTTCTTCCTTCTGCTCGACCCAACGCTCAAGCTGTGCCGTGCTGACCGTCTTGGCATGAACGACCCCCTCCAGAGGGACACGAGCCGAAATGGTGCTTGTCCTCGGGGCTGCGATCACGATACCAAGCGCAACGAAAGCCAAGACATGCAGTGCGATGGATGCAAAAAGGACAAAAGGAAATAAAAACCTGTCTTTCCGCGCTTTATCACCCCGAGACCTTGCCGGGTTCACTTCAGAAGTTTTTCTCATCAGGAAGCGGAGCCGTGATCAAGCCAACAGTTCGTCCCCCTGACCCGCTTTCAGGAAAGAGCTCCTGAACGGCGACCAGAATCTTCACCACGTCACCATATCTCGCGTGATCATCCGCCCGCAAATAAACCTCGTAACGATTTTTCGGCAACAACTCCTGCAAAACCCCCGTAATCTCCGGCAAGTCCATACCCACCTCCCCAAAACCCTGGCGATTGATCCAGAGCTTCCCGTCACGTTCCATCGTCACAATCAAAGGATCGACAAGCGGCGCACCATCCTCGTCGCTAATCGGCTTCCCATCCACTTCGGGCAGACTGATTTCCACCCCCTGCTGAATCAAAGGAACCGTAACCATGAAAATAATCAACAACACCAACATGACATCAATGTAAGGCACGACATTGATTTCCGACATCAGAGGACGTCTACGCCTACGCACACCATGCATTGTTCAACTACCGACAGTTTCGTCTGCCTGACTCCTTGCATACGTCTGCGTGCTGAGAATCCCGAAAAATTCCTCAACAAAGTTGTCATAGCGAGCAACCAGCCGCTCGGTTGCTTCACGGTAACGGTTATACGCAATGACGGCCGGAATGGCTGCAACAAGCCCCATGGCAGTCGCCACCAAAGCCTCCGCAATGCCCGGCGCCACGAGTGCCAAAGTCGCCTGATGCACGTCGCTCAACGCAATGAAAGCATGCATGATGCCCCACACTGTCCCAAACAAACCCACGTATGGAGACACAGAACCCACGGTCGCAAGGAAGTTCAAACGCTTTTCCAACTGCTCCTCAAGACGCGAAATGGACACCCTCATGGCGCGCGTAACCCCATCACTCAGAATTTTCTCGGCAAACGACCCTTTTTTGCGCAACCGCTGGAACTCCGAAAAACCAGACACAAAAACCTCACCCATCCCGGAATTGTCATCGCGACCAGAGTAGGTCTTATGAAGCTCGAACAGATTAGCCCCAGACCAGAACTTATCCTCAAATTGATCCGCTTCCGCACGAGCCACTTTCAGCTCCCGCCACTTCTCAAAAATGCACGCCCAGCTCAAAACCGAAGCAAGCAACAGGATCAGCAACACAAACTGCACTACCGTCCCGGACTCGGCGACCAACCCGAAAACTGTCATATTGTTGTGAAGCTCATGAACTTGAGATGTGCAGTCTAGCTTAAGCCCCGGATAAAAAACACGAGCGAGCTAAAACAGGAAGCACTTTCAGCGTGGAAAAAGGGGGCGGAGCGGCTAAGCATACCGGGGTGCCGGAAGGCTGGGAGGCTGGGAGGCTGGGAAGCTGGAAGGCTGAAGCAATGGGAGGCTGGGAGGCTGGGAGGCTGGAACACCGGAAGGCTGAAGCAATGGGAGGCTGGAAGGCCGGAACTTTCGGCAGTGACGTTAAGGCATAAGGCGCACGTCGCATTGCATTAGACTTGGCACAAGCAACACCAAAGCACGGAAATCTCCCGGGGTGGTCATCTTTACACGCACCTCAGCCAGCTCCCCTTCAAGGGCATTGATTTCCTTTTGAACAGCGCCAATATCAACCTCGGCTTCTTCCTCAATCGTATCCACATAACGCGGAACATTAAGGTTGAAATCATTCTCTATCAGAGATAAAACGCTCTACACCGGAACCGATCGTGACCTTTTTCCTGACTTGGGGAAAATGGTCTTGGAGCGGAAAGGATGTGGCTTTTGCTCCGCTCGAACGCACACCGCGGTTACCCCCGGCATTGCCGGAAATTACTTGGAGAATGCACCGGCAGATTGCTACAATGGCGGCAGCTTCTGACCCAGTTACCGACCTTGTGCGACAAGATTACCAGTTGCACGGTGTGCCGGAAGCAACCGCCAGTACTGCACGCCAGGCAAGTCGAGACGCGACTCGCTTCGTGACGACAGCCAGGCGAATTTCAGAAAGGTTTTGGAGAGATGGCCGAGCGGCTTAAGGCGCACGCCTGGAAAGCGTGTATACGGGGAATTCCGTATCGAGGGTTCGAATCCCTCTCTCTCCGCCATCAAACAACAAACCGGTTCCCTGAAACCGGTTTTTCGCATCAAGCACCCTGTTTATGGAGCTTTTGGTCGACCCAAGCGTACCCGGCTCTGTCCGCTCCATCCCGACATTAGCCCTCACTGGATCTCTCTGTGGCAGGCATTCTCCGTGAGATGCCTGACAGCCCACCCAGTATTGACTGCACTTTGGATTTCACCAAAATGTCCCGGCAGTCGAAGGTGATATCTACGTCTTCGGAGAAGCGGTTGATGGCACCGTAGACCTTCGAGGGGGATAACCGCCTTTGGCAATGCCATGCGGTGGGCATGCGGCATGGGGAAAGGGTCTGCAGTGACCAGCATGCCTATACGTCTTTCCAATACGTTCGCTTGGTTTCCAAGCCGTGCTGCGGCGATCTGCAGAATTTCCTCATGGTCACCAATACGTCTTCGGAGAAGCGGTTGATGGCACCGTAGACCTTCGAGATGGATAACCGCCTTTGGCAATGCCATGCGGTGGGCATGCGGCATGGAAAAAAGGGTCTGCAGTGACCGGCAGGCCTATACGTCTTTCCAATACGTTCGCTTGTTTTCCAAGCCGTGCTGCGACGATCTGCAGGATTTCTTCATGGTCACCAATACGTCTTCGGAGAAGCGGTTGATGGCACCATAGACCTTCGAGATGGATAACCGCCTTTGGCAATGCCATGCGGTGGGCATCCAGCATGGAAAAAAGGATCTGCAGTGACCGGCAGGCCTATACGTCTTTTTCCAATACGTTCGCTTGTTTTCCAAGCCGCGCTGCGGCGATCTGCAGAATTTCCTCATGGTCACCAATACGTTTTCGAGAAGCGGTTGATGGCACCATAGACCTTCGAGGGGGATAACCGCCTTTGAATGCCATGCGGTGGGCATCCAGCATAGGGAAAGGGTCTGCAGTGATCAGCAGGCCTATACGTCTTTTCCCAATACGTTCGCTTGTTTCCCAAGCCGCACTGCGGCGCTCTGCAGGATTTCCTCATGGTCACCAATACGTCTTCGGAGAAGCGGTTGATAGCACCGTAGACCTTCGAGGGGAATAACCGCCTTTGGCAATGCCATGCGGTGGGGCATGCAGCATGGAAAAAAGGATCTGCAGTGACCGGCAGGCCTATACGTCTTTTTCCAATACGTTCGCTTGTTTTCCAAGCCGCGCTGCGGCGATCTGCAGGATTTCCTCATGATCACCAATACGTCTTCGGGGAAGCGGTTGATGGCACCATAGACCTTCGGGGGGGATGAACCGCCTTTGGCAATGCCATGCGGTGGGCATGCGGCATAGGGAAAGGGTCTGCAGTGACCAGCAGGCCTATACGTCTTTCCAATACGTTCGTTCGTTTCCCAAGCCGTGCTGCGGCGCTCTGCAGAATTTCCTCATGGTCACCAATACGTCTTCGGAGAAGCGGTTGATGGCGCCGTAGACCTTCGAGATGGATAACCGCCTTTGGCAATTGCCATGCGGTGGGCATGCGGCATATAGGGAAAGGGTCTGCAGTGACCAGCAGGCCTATACGTCTTTTCCCAATACGTTCGCTTGTTTCCCAAGCCGCGCTGCGGCGCTCTGCAGAATTTCCTCATGGTCGCCAATACGTCTTCGGAGAAGCGGTTGATGGCGCCGTAGACCTTCGAGATGGATAACCGCCTTTGGCAATGCCATGCGGTGGGCATGCGGCATATAGGGAAAGGGTCTGCAGTGACCAGCAGGCCTATACGTCTTTCCAATACGTTCGCTTGTTTCCCAAGCCGTGCTGCGGCGCTCTGCAGAATTTCCTCATGGTCACCAACTGGCAGAGGAACTGCTCAGGCATAAGCTACTTTCTCGCCGCATCTTTCCAATGCACTCGCCATCCAGGCAGGCATGTCTGTCCGTTTCAGGGTTTCAAACCCTTCTGCCGTCACGCCTTCACGAATGGCGCGACCACGTTGGCATTGACGTTGTTTTTACCCAAGTACCACAGAGCCGACAGTGCCAAACTCGGTCTCTTGCCGGCCAATAGAAGCTTCCGGCGACTGCACATGGACTGAGATGAACCGCCAGATTGCCAATTTGGAAGTTCCGAGTTGGGCCGCTGGTATAGAAAACTGGCAGCATCGGTATCTGGGTCGACAACTTGAAACGGTTGACTGCCTCTGCGCCTTGAATCTGAATGATTTCATCACGATCTTTAGCCATCACTTCTACAACTTTGCGAACATCAGGAGCAACCGTACCAACGAAGCGATTTACCTTTGGACGCATGAATACCCCACGGATAATCCGCTGAATGACTCCTTCGCTGACCAAACGTGACAGTGCCTTATCTACCAGACGCACGCGAACCCAGACCCGGCTTGAGGAACCGTGTGTTGGTAAATGGTTCCCCTGACCGGATGCGCAACACACGCTCACGGATTGTTCTCGCTACAGACATGGCTTTGTCCTCCCTTTATGTCAGAAAAAATCCTATGTTTTCTGACATATTCCAAGCTGGAAAAGTTCCGAAAATAAGCACCTGCCATCAATATTTTGGAATGTAACTAACTGAATAAACGAAAAATATCACTGCTTTCCCCGCCTGCAGACTCTCCTATTTTCCCACGGTCACCCCGCCATCATTACCCCGTATTCATTGCAGGCACGAGAACCATCACCATGACCGTGAACACCTCATCAAGCCGAACCGGCTGACTGTCGGCTCCCACCGGCGAACCTTGGAGTGCTGGCGCACCACCAGCCAGAAGTCCTGCTTTTCCCCGAGATCAGCTGCCGCGGCCTACTGCCGGCTCATGAGGCGACAAGCAACTAATCAAGCAGAGTAGCGACAGAGCTAATTGGCAAGAACAGCTTCGATGGCTGGCCAGGCAGGGGGACAAAGCCAAACTGTTGATAGAACTCAGCAGCTCTGTCATCTAGCGCATCAACTACTACGGCATAAACAGCCATAAGTTGGCTGGCTTGGACGATACGTTGCTGGGCATCGGCAAGCAGAATGGAACCAAGACCTTTTCCCTGGTGAGATTCCGCAACGGCGAGCCGTCCAAGCAGAACAACGGGAACCGGATACCGAGGTAGCCTCCTACGCTGCTCTTTGGGCAAATCATTAGCATCCAGGCTGCAGGCACTGAGACCGTAGTAGCCAATCACCTGCTGCGGTGTTTCTCGCGGCGAGGCGACGAATACGCTGTTGATACGTCGTTTGATATCTTGGCTAGCATACTGGTGCAGGTACCGATTGAGGGATTGTTCACCACAGTCAAAGGATTTTCGGTCATGCGACTTGCCGAGCGGTAAGATGACCAGACCCAAGTGGGTAGCCTCTTACCGCTGAACCCGTTTCTTGTGCTCTGCAAAAGCGTGCCTGAGTTTGGCACTGGGCTTGGGAGGATTCTCCAGGGCATCCAGGAAAACATCCCAATCAGCTTGGGTTAAGGTAAGGGTCTCGTGCTCTTGGATTGTCTCATCGGCCGCTCGCAAAGCCTGTCCTAGAACGAATTCCGACAGACTCTTGTGGACGTATGCGGCCGCCTGTTCCAGCTTCCGCTTGGACGGGTAATCAAGACGAATATGCATCCGCTTCTGCTTGATGGTTTCTGTGTTTGGCATAGGGGTTACCTCCATTTAACATGTCAGTGTACGCCATATGTGCGCACAGAACAAGATTGAAACTGCCTAATGAGGGGTGTGTTCAGAGATACCCAGTAGTCAGCCAGTTACTTCAGGCTAAGATGGTTGCAGGATAGTTGTGGTTCCGGCTCACTGCTTTGCTCCGTTGCGTTGTTTCCCCCCATGAATGCTCGTCAGTTGTGCATTTATCAAGTAACCAGTACTGTTGGCGGGATGAGCACACTGCGAACTGCGAAGAATTAGCCCAGGTTTTTTCTCAACTCTTCCAAAAAGAGCGGAAGAGAAATCACAGTCGTTTCATTGCCAAGAGGGAATGTGTCCTCACCAGTGTAAACAACAAATTTGCGTCTAACCCCCAAGTCCTCACAGGCCGTATGAAATCCCTTTTTTACATCGGGAGTTTTGCCGGACTTAATCTCAATCGCCCAATAATCACCAAGATTAAACTCAAGTAAAAGATCAATTTCTGCTCCAGCAGACGTTCTGTAGAAAAATGGATTCATATATGACGGCAAGACGGAAAGGATGTTTTCAATCACAAATCCCTCCCAGCTTTTCCCTAAAACAGGGTTTCCCAGAAGACGCTCATAATCAGGTATCCGTAAGAGCGTATGCAGGATGCCGCTATCTCTAACGTACGTCCGCGGTGATTTAACAAGTCGTTTTTTGACATTTCGGTACCATGGCTCAAGCCTACGAACAAGCAATAGATCGACCATAAGATCAAGGTAACGGCTTACTGTCACACTCCTCACGCCAAGGGAGCTGGCCAGCTTTGATGCATTGAGCAACTCACCTTGGCAATGAGCAAGCATCGTCCAAAAACGCCCTAGCGTTGATGCAGAAATTCGTGGCCCCAGCTGCGGTATATCGCGCTCCAGATAAGTTCTAATGAAATTCTTGCGCCATTCATTGCTCTCAGCATCACCTGTTGCTGCATAGCTATCCGGGAAGCCACCACGCACCCAAAGCTGTTGGAGATGTTGGTTACCTGCTGCTTCAATCTCAAAAGGGTTGAGCCCCGAAAGCTCCAAGTAACTGATACGCCCGGCAAGACTTTCCGAGCTTTGCTTGAGCAGAACATTGGATGCTGATCCAAGAACAAGGAAACGCCCATTGCCTTTTCCCTCCCTACGGCCAGCATCAATGACCCCACGCAGAGACATGAACAAATCCGGATAGCGTTGAATCTCATCAAGGATAACCAATTTATCCGCATGCAAACCAAGATAATGGGCAGGATCCCTGAGTTTTTGGAAGTCTTCCGGGTTTTCAAGATCGAGATAAATATACGACCGCCCCTTGGCGAATTCATGCGCAAGGGTGGTTTTCCCGACCTGACGCGGGCCAAGAATAGCCACAGCCGGGTTACGGCTCAATTTTTCAGCAATTTTATGGGCGAGCTCTCTTTTGTACATGCTAGCAATATTAACATTTAATGTTAAATTTGCGAGGTAGAATCAGACCGAGGCGTGAGAATCAACCATCCAGAAACCTTGTCATGCGGTGAATAAAGCCATAACCCAGCTGGCTTGGACGACACGTTGCAGGGCATCGGCGAGCAAAATGGAACCAAGACCTTTTCACTGGTGAAATTCCGCAACAGCAAGCCACACAGCAGAGCAACGGAAACCGGATACCCAAGTAGCCTCTACGCGACTCTTTAGGCAAGTCATTGGCAATCCAGGCTTGTAGGTACAGAGAGTGTAGTAGCCGATTACCTGCTGTGGTGTTTCTTGCGGCGAGGCGATGTGTACCCTGGTGGAGCGTCGTTTTATGTCTTAGGTGACGTACCGGCGCAGGTACCGGTTGAGGGATTGTTCACCATAGTCGAAGGATTTTCGGTCATGCGATTTACCGAGCGGTAAGATGACCGAACCCAAGTGGACAGCCTCTTACGACTGAACGTGTTTTTTGTGCTCTGCGAAGGCGTGCCTGAGTTTGGCGTTGGGCTTGGGAGGATTCTCAAGGGCATCCAGGAAAACATCCCAAGCAGAAAAGGAAGACAGTGAATTGGTCACAATATGTAACCAGTTATTTTGGAGAGAACACCTGACAGAAACATCAGGAGCCGTGTTTCAGCTCCCCCTCTTCAATCCTCCCTTGGCAGTGTGGTTCGGGTATCTATATTGGCTGATTAGCTAAGAGACATAGCTTTCACAAGTGACTCGAAATCCTCTGTTGCTGCGAACGGCACCTGCGTAATGAGGTATTTCCCTTTTGGTGAACTCTCCCTACCAAACGGCTCTCAAACACCCCTTCTTGCACAAACGCCGGAACTCCGAAAAACCAGACACAAAAACCTCGTCCATTCAGGAATTGTCATTACACCTGAGTTAGTCTTGTCAAGCTTAAGCAGATTAGCTCCAGACCAGAACTTGTCCTCAAATTGATCCGCTTCAGCACGAGCCGCTTCCAGTGCCTGCCACTTCTCAAAAATGCACGCCCAACTCAAAACCGAAGCAAGCAAACAGGTTCAGCAACACAAACTGCACTACCGACCCGGACTCGGCGACCAAAACCGTAAACTGTCATATTGTTGTGAAGCTCATGAACTTGAGATGTGCAACCCAGCTTAAGCCCCGGATAAAAAACACGAGCGAGCCGAAACAAGAAGCACTTTCAGGGTGGAAAAATGGGTCAGACCGGCTCAGTACACCGGAGCGCCGGAAGACTGAAAGACTGGAAGGCCGACAGGCTGAAACGCTGGAAGGATGGAATTTTCCGGCAGTGACATTAAGGCATCAGGCATACACCGCATCGCATTGTGCCTGGCACTCACATTGTGCGGCACCCGCATTACACCTGGCACAAGCGACACCAAAGCACGGAAATCCCCCGGAAGCGAGAAAAAACAGCTTTTGATCCGCTGGACGCACACCGCGGTTACCCCCGACACTGCCTAGAAATTGCTTGGGGAATGCACCAGCGGATTGCCAATTTGGAAGTTCCGGGTTGACCCGCTGGTATAAAAAACTGGCCGCATGGGTAGCTGGGTGGACAGTCTGAAGCGACTGGCTGCATCTGCACCTTGAACCTGAATGATTTCACCACGATCTTTAGCCATCACTTCCACAACTTTGCGAACATCAGGTGTAACCGTGCCGGCGAAGCGATTTGCCTTTGGACGCATGAAAACCCCGTGGATAATCCGCTGAATGACTCCTTCGATGGCCAAGCGTGCAGCACCTCATCCACCGAAGCACGCGACCCCAACTTGAGGAACCGTGGTTGGGTAAATGGCTCCCTTGGTCGGATGCCCAACACACGCTCTGCGGATTGTTCTAGCCACAGACATGGTTTTATCCTCCCTTTATGTCAGAAAAACAAGCGGATTCTCTGACATATTCCAAGCTGGGCAAGTTCTGAAAATAAATGCCTGCCATCAACTTTTTGGAATGTAAGTAATAAATAGACAAAAAACATCACTGCTTACCCCGCCTGCAGACCTTCCAATTTCCCCACGGTCACCCCGCCATCGTTACCACGTTTTCATTTCAAGCACGAGGTATATCGACAAGACCGTGAAGCACCTAATCAGGCCGAACCGGCTGACCGCAGTGTTCTATCCCGGTGAGACGATAAAGCCCAAGAGAGGAACCTCTTACAACTGAACGTGTTTTTTGTGCTCTGCGAAGGCTTGCCTGAGTTTGGTGTTGGGCTTGGGGGGATTCACCAGGGCATCCAGGAAAACATCCCAATCAGCTCGGGTCAGGATAAGGGGTTCATATTCGCGAACCTCCTCATCGGGTGCTTCCGACAGACTCTTTGGACGTATGGAGCAGCAGCCACTTCCAGCTTCTGCTTGGACGGGGAATCGAGACGAATATGCATCCGCTTTTGCTTAATGGTTTTCGTGTCGGTCATAAGTTCAACTCCATTTAATGTTCCTAGTAAATGCCGTATGTACGCTTAAACAAGATGGAGGCTGCCTAAGATGGGGTGTGTTCAGAGATGCACCAGTAGTCAGTCAGTCGCTTCTGGCTGAGGTAGATGCAAGACAGTTGTGAGTGGCTCACGGCTTTGCTCCGTTGCGTTGTTTTCGCCATGAATACTCACCCGCTGTGCATTTATCAAGTAAATAGTACTATTGAAAGCACTTGATACCGTCGCCAGTAGTGTATAGTCAGTAGTATCCAGTTTGGATACTTTGCTACAGACAAGGCTGTAGCACGAAGCAAACCCAACGCTCTACTCAGTGTTGGAACTGCTGGGTAGATAACGAACACTTTGGGTGTAACGCCTGACAATTTAATAAAATAAAACCATGGATAAAACTCAACAAACCAAAAACAAAATCACGACACTGCTAAAAACATTGAGAAGGACAAGTTACTACATAAAAGAGTTAAAAACTAAAACAATGGAGCAAACATGGGAATAAATGAGTTTTTTATTAGAGATGTTCGCTGTTTCAAAGGTGAACAGAAGTTTAACATTCGACCCATAACCTTTCTCACGGGTGAAAATAGCACAGGCAAAACAACTGTCCTAAGCTGTATCCAAACACTGAGCAATATCTTAAGCTATCGGTATGGGGTCAAAGGAACCGTTGACTTTAATTCTGCACCGTACGAGATGGGAACATTCATCAACATTGTGCGTAAGACAAAACCTGCCTTGAAAGAGTTTGCTTTGGGGTTTAACACCAAATACAACAACTTTAAGTATGAAGTAATACTCTCTGCAAAAGAACACAGCTCAGAACCTGCCATTCAAAGGATAGAATGGCAGTTCAACGACGGAAAAATCACTATAAAACCTACAGAGACTGATCTGGATGAGATAAATGTCACCCTCGGTAAAAACAACAATGAGTTCGTGGTTTCAATACATCGTCTTTTTATCACGAATGTTAGTTTGATACACACCATACAAAGTCTAATAAGAGGAAGGAAAGAACATTTAGACCACATTGAAAAAGACTTCCTAAAATTTTTGGAAGGCAAAGAAATTATAACTGAAACAGATCGCCTTTTTGTTAGTTCTTACAGCGGCACTACTAGTATCGCCCCTATTCGTTCTGAACCACAACGTACTTATAACCCTTTAGGTGCAACAGGCACACATCAAGGCAGGGAAATACCTAACTTTATGAGGAACTTAAAACAATCAAGAAAGGAACAATGGAAATATTTAAAAGATAGACTAGTAGAATTCGGTAAATCTTCAGGTCTGTTTAGTAACATAGACATAAAAAGTTTCAGCAAATCCTCTAGCGACCCTTTTCAATTGAGAGTCAAAGCCAATGGCCCCAAGTCGAATCTGATAGACGTTGGTTATGGTGTCAGCCAAGTTCTACCAATATTGGTTCATACTATTATGGACAGAGGTGAAACATTCCTAATGCAACAACCGGAAGTACATTTGCATCCAAAAGCGCAAGCAGCACTGGCTTCGCTGCTAGTCGGCAGCGTAAAGATAAATAAGAACTCATTTATCGTCGAAACACATAGCGATTACATGGTTGACCGTGTTCGTATGGAAATCAGGAAGGGGGAAATCGCTTCAAAAGATGTTTCACTAATTTATATGGAAGCTGAAAAAAATAAAATCGTTGTTCATAATATCGAATTTGACGACCAAGCTAATCTTTCAGTAGTACCTGAAGGATATAGAGATTTTTTTCAAAAGGAGTTAGATAGACTATTTGATGTTTAAGGAGAATTAAGAGTGTGCCTTATACTTGATGCTAACAAATTTGGAGATTTCCTTGACAAGGAAAATGTTGACATGCAACCTGTCAGAGACTGGCATAATAGAGGGAACAATAGTTTTGTTCATTCCCTAACTAAACGATTGAAAAGAGAACTGAAAAAAAGCACGAGAATGGAAAGAAACTTCCTACAATGGATCAGTAGTGGAAAAGTGCGCATAGTAAATGAAAGAGAGGTTGAAGAAGAGGAGACCAAACTCAAGAATGATCCATCTAAAGTACTAAAGTCTAATGATGAGCATATTATCGCGTTGGCATTGGTTTCTGGAACGAAGCTATTGGTCTCAGAAGACAAAAAACTACATAAAGATTTTAAAAGTATAGTAAAAGGAAATGTCTATCAAAATAAAAAACACAAACGCCTTCTCAGGCAGGACACTTGTCCTTAAGCCTCGTTAAGCCATAACACCACACACTATCTAAAAACCTCAAAACCCAGATCAGGTGTACTTGTTGCTGTGTTTTGTTGGTTTGCATCAAGTTCGGTTCGCTAGAATTTTTGCTCATTATTTTTTTAGTCAAATCGCCTACTCCAAGCAAATGTATCTCACCTGCCCCATCGTAAAACTTGAATAGTTTGTCATAACTTTGTTGATAAGAATTATCTCCACCAAAAGAAACCCAAACAAAACACTTATCAACATCAAATTGAGGATCCCGTGCTAAATCTCTTAAAAATTCAGCCATTATTACCGTTTTACCGCTGCCAGTTGGTGCTTTGAAAACAAGTGGTGCTCCTTGAGACCCTTCTGCCCACAAAGTTTTAAATTTACTCACAAGCGCACTAACGGCATCTTCTTGAAACGGAAATAATGTAAACATTTTATTCATACTGTTCCACCGCACATGCCTTCCTAGCTGGTAACTGAGCACTTTTCAATTCCTTAAATTCCTTTTCTGTCAGCGGGACGGACGATGCTAGCACACTGGAGTTCACATTGTTTTTCCCTAGATGCCACAAAGCAGAAATTGCAAGTCCAAGTCTCTTGCCAACCAATAGAAGCTACCAATGGCTGGCGTGTTTTAGTTTACGTTTGGGTTGCCAGCCTTGAGTTCCCGGCTCGGCCAACTGGTGTAAAAAACCGGCACGGTAGACACCTAGGTCGATAACCTGAAGCGACTGGCTACCTCTGCGCCTTGAACCCGAATGGTTCCGCCACGATCTTTAGCCATCACTTCCACAACCGTGCGAACCTCAGGAATAACCTGCCAACTAAGCACTTTACCTTTGGGTGCGTGAACACACTTCGGACAATTTGCTCAATGGCTCCTTCGCTGACCAAGCGTGACAGCGCCGTATCCACCGAAACACGCGACTTCACAGAGGAACCGTGTGTTAGTAAATGGCTCTCTTGGTCGGATGCGCAACACGCGCTCGTGGATTGTTTTAGCTGTTGCATGGCCAGGCTAGGAGTGGAACAGTTCCAGCACCTGCTCAAAATATGGAGAGACTCGCCGGTAAGAATTGTGGGGCAGTCATGCTGTTGGGCGTATCATTACTAAACGGGTAATTGCTGTAATGGTGATCCACTATCTGCGGCACTGGCCGGCTTGACCAAGAAAAGGAGATTTTGAAAAAATCAGCTTCCAGACAAATTGGACTTAGGCATTCAAGGAAAAAATCAGGTGACATGTTCAGCATTCGCACACATGAGTCGATACGGGTCTGCGTAAAGCACAGTCTCCCGGCACTGTAAACAAGATGTTTCTCAAGACCTTGGTGCTGGCTTCCTTGCTGGTAATGCTCAACCTCTCGCTGGCACTTGATGCAACACCAACACCTACGCCAACACCGGCACCGGCACCGGTACCTTTGGACGCAGAGGAGCCCATCCTGGTTGATCCAAAATTCGGCAGGGCTTTTCTTGGCATTGGCTATCGGGAACAGAAACTGACTTCGGAGCCAGACCTGAAAAGTGCCTTCCTGGTCACTTTGGTCATTAGAAACTCTGCGGCGGAACAGGCTGGCTTGCGATCCGGCGACCTGATCTTGAGCTTTGATGGCAAAAAGGTAGACGACATCGAGGCCGGTGAGCGCACAAGAAGTTTCGCGGATCACATTAAAAGCCAGAAGGTCGGCAGCCGGTTGGTACTGCAGGTCTTGCGTACGTCCATGCTCATCACGGATTTGGACAAACCGGCGCAAAGCTTTGCAAGCGAAAACGCGCTTTTGGAGGGAATTGCGAAGTTGCCAAAAAATAAAGACCTGAAGGTGAATATTCGCAGGCAGAGCACGCGACTTGAGATTGTCGCCATCCTCGGGCAAAGGCGCACGATTACGATTGAAAGCCTAGAGGAAGAACTGCAACATTCCAAGTGGATTGATGCTGAGAGCGAGCCGATTGCGGAGCTGGCGGAGCGTTTTTATCAACAGTTCGGGTTCACGGAAAAGTACGAGGACTTGCTTGCCAGGTATCGCCAAAATGAGCTTTGGGACGATGGCCAACGCTTGTCGCTGTTTCGTTACCTGCACGTCAATCCTTTGAAAACACAGGCAACAGTTGAGCGGCTTGCAATGATGGTCGCTGGTGAGAATCCGCCACCACCCACTCGCACGGGGCAGCTTCTGGACATTGCCGGTTTCGTGCTGGATTTGCCCATGCCGGGTGATGCGGCCATGCCTCCTGACTTTTTTGACATCAGGGAAGATGAGAGGTCAGCGACAAAAAGAATCACTGAGGTGCTCGCTGCTGCAATGGAACTTCGAGGCGATGCTTTTGCCGCGCTTGACGAACAGGAGGTGGGCTTTCTTTACCAGGAAGCGCCAGGTCTGCTGGAACGTTTTTCCCGGTCTCTTTACATCGATGGCTCTGCCGAGCCGGAACAGTACCAGCTCAACACGAAAATCATTGACATTGCGAAGCGCGTGAAATTGGAAAAGTTGGTCGCCGCCGCACAGGTAATGCACCTGCTGAGCGACCCTGTCTGGCTCGGAAAGCTGCAAGCGGAATTGCCTGCGAGTCCTACGACACGGCGGGTTGCCGGTGTGCGTGGGCCGGTGCTCGCCAGCTTTGATTCGCCAGCCGGAAAAGTCGTTGTCGGTGGCTACGGGCGAAACATTTACGAGGAAAGCTTTGCCTTCATTCTGGATCTGGGTGGCGACGATTATTACCGTGGGAAGAGCGCGGGCACATCGCGCAAGCAACCGCTGTCGTTGGTCGTGGACTTGGCTGGTGACGACGAGTACAACCACACCGAAATCGCTTCCCAAGGTAGCGGCTTGCTGGGGGTGGGCTTGCTTTACGACTACGCCGGGGATGACTTTTATGCTGCAGTCCGTCTTGCCCAGGGGGCTTCTTTCCTCGGCGTTGGTGTTTTGCACGATCGGCAGGGAAACGACCACTTTGTCAGTGAGGACTTGTCTCAGGGGGTGGCATTCTGGGGGGTGGGCATGTTGCTGGAGGGCGGTGGCGATGACCGTTACCAGTCCAATCTGTACGCCCAGGGTGTCGGCGCGGTCAAAGGCTTTGGCCTGCTTCTCGATGCTTACGGGGACGATGATTACCTGGCGACGGGGCGCGAGCTGAGTTCGTATGGAACGTCGGGTGTTTTCAAGGGGCTGTCCCAGGGAGTGGGGGTTGGCTTTCGTGGCTACGCTTCCGGGGGGGTGGGCATGGTTCTGGACGGTGCGGGAGACGATCAGTTCCGGGCCGGTAATTTCTCTCAGGGTGTCGGGTACTTCTATGGGTTGGGGATACTCGTGAACGCGGGAGACGGCGATGACTTTTACCTTGCTTCCCGGTATGGGCAGGGCGCGAGTGCACATTCCGCCACCGGGGTGCTCCTGGAAGAGGGGGGAGACGATCGCTATTTCGGGTTGCAGTGGGCTCTGCAGGGTTTTGCCTGGGATTTGGGAACCGCCTGGCTGATAGACAAGAAAGGGGACGACTTTTACAACCGGACTCCTCACTCTCACTCGTTGGGATCCGCCGACCATAACGGCTTTGCGGTTCTGGTGGACTACGCGGGGCGTGACAATTACGGTGGCTACCCAAGCAGTGTCGGAAACAATTCCTACCAGGGCGGGCACAGCTTTGCCCTTTTCGTGGACGCCGGAGGGGAGGACGATGTGTATCGCCCGAATGGCGCCAACAGCACGGTCACGTCAAGCGTCGATTATGGCGTGCGTGCCGACCTGCCCTGCTCCATTGAAAGTGTCATGGCTGGCGACAAAACACAGTGCCAGGTGTTCCGTCTCTTTCCTTCAACTCCGAGATAGCACCACGGCGATATGGCACGGCGCTGAATGCCAAGCGCCGACGTACACAAGCCCAAACCTGAACTCAAACCCAACCCCGAACCTGGATCATCGGCAGACCCGGATCCTGGCAGGTTATCGGCAGACCCGAACCTCGGCAGATCATCGGCAGGTCATCGGGTGAGGAAAATATCTCTTCCTGACGCGACACAGAAAGTGTAGACATCGTCTCCTCAAGCTGGCTATTTGCGCACGTTTTCCGAGGATGACCGGACGGCACTTGGCTCCGCTCTCCGGCAAACATGGGCATCTCTGTCTGCTCGCGATGTATACTCCGGCGAGGAATTTGATGGCGCGCACTTCAAAAACATGACCCCTTTTGCAACTGCTTTTTTGCTGCTGTTTGCCGTCACGCACTCAATCGCTCAGGAGACCAGCCAAGCGGCAGTTGTGCCCGGCATCTATGTTGATCGGACACTCACGTCGTTGCCAGTGGATGACTTCGCTGCACACACGATCTTCAGCAAAACAGGGAAACTGGAAAGGATACAGATCGGTTTTAAGAGCATAGGCACTTCGCCTGAAGCAATCAGCTACAAATTTAGCTGGTTTGAAGAAAGTGGCAGGCTGATCCCGGTATCTGGTGTGGACGCACAATGGAAAAAGCTGACGGTAAAACCAGAGGCATACACCAGTCTGCGAGGCAGGGCACCAGAAAATCGAGCCATGAATTACCGCTTGGAAATCATTCCCGCTAAATAACAGCTATCCCTGGAACAGCTGTCCCACCAACAGCTATCCCAGGGAAAACAATCCCGACTTCAGCCACCACAGTGGCTGGCACCAGAAAGACAGACGGGACGCAGTGGCTTCCGACTCCTATCCTGTCAGCCGGGCACGTGTAGTGCCAGCAGCGTCGCTCCCGAAATCAGAAGCGCCCCGCCGACTATGCTTTTTCCCAGTCTTTCGGGAAGAACGGTTTTTTCCAGCAAAATGAAAACGGTGAACACGAGCAGCCAAAGCATATTCATCATGCCAACCACAACCACAAACAAAATCAGCATCAGGCTCCAACGCCCACGCAAAAGCCACCGTGCTTAAACCCCATTCGCAAGGCACCCCACACGCCATCCCGCCAATTGGACAACAGGTAGCACAATAGCGCAGGCACGCGTCTTTATAGGGTGTCCACTGATAAATACCGACTCCCAACACGATCAGGCCACTTAGCAGCTAACCGAAAAGATTCACCAGTCTGCGGGCAGGGCGCCAGAAAATCGAGCCATGAATTACCGCTTGGAAATCATTCCCGCTAAATAACAGCTATCCCTGGAACAGCTATCCCACCAACAGTTTCCCCGGGGGAAGCAATCCCGACTTCAGCCGCCACGGTGGGTGGCACCAGAAAGACAGACGGGACGCAGTGGCTTCCGACTCCTATCCTGTCAGCCGGGCACGTGTAGTGCCAGCAGCGTCGCTCCCGAAATCAGAAGCGCCCCGCCGACTATGCTTTTTCCCAGTCTTTCGGGAAGAACGGTTTTTTCCAGCAAAATGAAAACGGTGAACACGAGCAGCCAAAGCATATTCATCATGCCAACCACAAACAAAATCAGCATCAGGCTCCAACGCCCACGCAAAAGCCACCGTGCTTAAACCCCATCCGCAAGGCACCCCACACGCCATCCCGCCAATTGGACAACAGGTAGCGACAATAGCGCAGGCACGCGTCTTTATAGGGTGTCCACTGATAAATACCGACTCCCAACACGATCAGACCACTTAGCAGCTAACCGAAAAGATTCACCAGTCTGCTGGCAGGGCGCCAGAAAATCGAGCCATGAATTACCGCTTGGAAATCGTTCCCGCTAAATAACAGCTATCCCTGGAACAGCTGTCCCACCAACAGTTGTCCCGGGGAAAACAATCCCGACTTCAGCCGCCGCGGTGGCTGGCACCAGAAAGACAGACGGGACGCAGTGGCTTCCGACTCCTATCCTGTCAGCCGGGCACGTGTAGTGCCAGCAGCGTCGCTCCCGAAATCAGAAGCGCCCCGCCGACTATGCTTTTTCCCAGTCTTTCGGGAAGAACGGTTTTTTCCAGCAAAATGAAAACGGTGAACACGAGCAGCCAAAGCATATTCATCATGCCAACCACAAACAAAATCAGCATCAGGCTCCAGCACCCACGCAAAAGCCACCGTGCCTAACCCCATTCGCAAGGCACCCCACACGCCATCCCGCCAATTGGATAACAGGTAGCGACAAATAGCGCAGGCACGCGTCTTTATAGGGTGTCCATTGATAAATGCCGGCTCCCAACACGAACAGACCACTTAACAGCTAACCGAAAAAATTCACCAGTCTGCTAGGCAGGGCGCCAGAAAATCGAGCCACGAATTACCGCTTGGAAATCGTTCCCGCTAAATAACAGCTATCCCTTGAACAGCTGTCCCACCAACAGTTGTCCCGGGGAAAACAATCCCGACTTCAGCCGCCGCGGTGGCTGGCACCAGAAAGACAGACAGGACGCAGTGGCTTCCGACTCCTATCCTGTCAGCCGGGCACGTGTAGTGCCAGCAGCGTCGCTCCCGAAATCAGAAGCGCCCCGCCGACTATGCTTTTTCCCAGTCTTTCGGGAAGAACGGTTTTTTCCAGCAAAATGAAAACGGTGAACACGAGCAGCCAAAGCATATTCATCATGCCAACCACAAACAAAATCAGCATCAGGCTCCAGCACCCACACAAAAGCCACCGTGCCTAAACCCCATTCGCAAGGCACCCCACACGCCATCCCGCCAATTGGACAACAGGTAGCGACAATAGCGCAGGCACGCGTCTTTATAGGGCGTCCACTGATAAATACCGACTCCCAACACGAACAGACCACTTAGCAGCTAACCGAAAAGATTCACCAGTCTGCTAGGCAGGACGCCAGAAAATCGAGCCACGAATTACCGCTTGGAAATCGTTCCCGCTAAATAACAGCTATCCCTGGAACAGCTGTCCCACCAACAGTTGTCCCGGGGAAAACAATCCCGACTTCAGCCGCCGCGGTGGCTGGCACCAGAAAGACAGACGGGACGCAGTGGCTTCCGACTCCTATCCTGTCAGCCGGGCACGTGTAGTGCCAGCAGCGTCGCTCCCGAAATCAGAAGCACCCCGCCGACTATGCTTTTTCCCAGTCTTTCGGGAAGAACGGTTTTTTCCAGCAAAATGAAAACGGTGAACACGAGCAGCCAAAGCATATTCATCATGCCAACCACAAACAAAATCAGCATCAGGCTCCAACAACAGCCCACGCAAAATCCACCGTGCCTAAACCCCATTCGCAAGGCACCCCACACGCCATCCCGCCAATTGGACAACAGGTAGCCAAGCGGCCAGCGGCAATAGCGCAGGCACGCGTCTTTATAGGGTGTCCACTGATAAATGCCGGCTCCCAACACGATCAGGCCACTTAGCAGGTAACTGCGACTTTCCAGCATATTGTCCAGCAGGCCGTGTCCCAACAGCTGCCACTGCAACAGAACCATGGCCATGCTGTACAGACCCCAAGATCCCAGATAACCCAAAACAAAAAACACGGGGGTGGTGGAACTCAGGCCTCGCTTCAAGCGGTTGCGGCTGATTGCCGCATAAAACGTCACAGTCGGATACATGGAGGGCAACATCATGGCGACCATCATCAGCTCCCACATCAGGAAGTTGATCACAAAATCAAAAGCTCCCCAAACAGGTGGTGCCGGATGCACCGGAAGCCACAGGGAGGCGGCACCCGTGGACATCGCCCAGATCATATAAACCATGTACGCCCAGCCGACGCCGCCGAGTAACAAAAAAATCACTCCAACGAGCACGCGGTCGCGGGTCAGTACCTGCCCTGTACCCGTCTCTTTTGTGTCTGTGGCTTCCATTCCGGTCAAATCTCCGGCGTTTTAATATTCCGGGCTAACGCTTCCAAAGGAGCTCAGAAGCTTCTTCGTTTTTCAAAGGCCTGGAAAAGCGTAGTGGCGTCTACGTGCTCTATATCACCTCCAATTGGCACACCACGGGCCAGCATGTTGCTTGTGACACCGAAGCGGTTACACATTTCACTGATTAAAAGCGCAGTCACGTCCCCTTCCACAGTGGCGCTGGTCGCCAGCACTACTTCCTTTATGGTTTTTTCTTTCAGGCGGGCTTCAAGTATCTCAAGACCAATATCGTCCGACCCGATATTGTCCAGCGGCGACAACTTGCCGTGCAGTACGAAATAAAGACCTGAATATCCAGTGCTTTCCTCGATGGCCATCAGGTCTCCAGGCATTTCCACCACGCACAGTTTCGAATGGTCTCGCTTGCTGCTGTTCAAACACAAATTACACAGCGGCATCTCGCTGTACATGCGGCATTGCTCACAATGCTTGAGGTTTTCAAGCGCTTCTTTCAGCGCCTCCTGAAAGTGCATCCCTCCTTCTCGATCCCGATCCAGGATGTGGCAGACGTAGCGTTGCGCTGTTTTACGTCCCACGCCGGGCAGAAAAACAAAGGCATCAACAAACCTTTTCAGCAGTGAGTCTTCCTTCAAGCGTGCCTCCAGACAAAAATGAAGCCCCCGTGCCCGTCAGGCATCCGGGGTCTTCGGCTTTTCCACATTATGCTTGCGTATTGAGGACTCCACTACCGTCGCACCGAAGTCGCGGCGCAAAATCTCAACAAGCGGATGTTTCATCACGTTATCTCGCAACATTTCATGTTGCTTCCCAAGTTCCAACTGTTTCCCCTGTTCTGGCGTCTCTCCGCACTCATCAGCATCAGACACTTGCAGATCGACTTTCAGGTTCGACCCGTAGCGCTTTTGCAAGGCGGCGCGAAACTGTCCAAAGATTCTTTCTGTGGCAAGGCCACGGTTCTCTTCTCTCAACAAGACCACTGCTTCATTTTTATCCAGGACTTTAAAAATGGAATTCAGGCACAACTCGCGCGCGCCCCCGCCAAGAGACATTTCGTCAGCGAGCTTTTTCCAGTATTCCGCGCCTTGACCCACCAGAGCCTTGATTCCATCGCTCGGCGCTTTGTCACCTTCCTGCTGAACGGGAGGCGTTAGAGACACGCGTGGCGGGACCGGTCTGCTTGGCAGACTCGGTCGACCTGGCGGACTTGGTGGACTTGGCGGGATCGGTCGACTCGGTGGACTTGGGCGGCTTGTTTCGTTTTGATCCTGTGTAGTCGTTGCTGCGTCTTTGGCTGCCATAGACATGACTCCATCGCTCGGCGCTTTGTCACCTTCCTGCTGAACGGGAGGCGTTAGAGACACGCGTGGCGGGACCGGTCTGCTTAGCAGACTCGGTCGACCTGGCGGACTTGGTGGACTCGGTCGACTTGGCGGGATCGGTCGACTCGGTGGACTTGGGCGGCTTGTTTCGTTTTGATCCTGTGTAGTCGTTGCTGCGTCTTTGGTTGCCAGAGACTTGATTTCATCGCTCGGCGCTTTGTCGCTTCCCTGCTGAACGGGAGGCGTTAGAGACATGCGTGGCGGGACCGGTCTGCTTAGCAGACTCGGTGGACTCGGCGGACTCGGCGGACTCGGTGGACGTGGTGGACTTGGCGGGATCGGACGACTCGGCGGACTAGGTGGAATCGGTCGACCCGGCGAACTCGGTGGACTTGGCGGACTCGGTGAACTTGGTGGGCGTGGCGGAACCGGACGACTCGGTGGACTAGGTGGACTAGGTGGGATCGGACGACTAAGTGGACTTGGGCGGCTTGTTTCGTTTTGATCCTGTGTAGTCGTTGCTGCGTCTTTGGCTGCCATAGACATGACTCCATCGCTCGGCGCTTTGTCACCTTCCTGCTGAACGGGAGGCGTTAGGGGGGCACGTGGCGGACTTAGTGGGATCGGACGACTCGGTGGACTTGGGCGGCTTGTTTCTTTTTGATCCTGCGTAGTCGTTGCTGCGTCTTTGGCTGCCAGAGCCCTGATTTCAGCGCTCGTCTCTTTGTCGCTTCCATGTCTCGTGGAAGCCGGGTCTCCGGAAGTTTCCGAGGAAGCTGCCTGCCTGCGGTCTGGCACTGCGGCTGCGGCTGCGCGATTTCTCCGGCTGACGACAGTGCCCTCACCTTCAGGATGGACAGAAGAGGTTGCCTGTTGGCTTCCCGCCGGCACTGCCACTGGCGTAAACAGTGGCCGGAAACAAAGCATTCGCAACAACGCCATTTCAAAGACGCTGCGGCGGTCGGAGAGAAAAATCATATCTTTCCTGCTTTTGACCGCAATCTGGTAATAAAGCTGAACATCGTTTGCGGAAACAGACCGGCTCAAAGAGGCGATTTCTTTGGGTGGAAAACGGTGTGAGGGTGTGGCTTCGGGCAGCGCTTGTTGCACAGCCATCTCGTGAAACAGATGCAGCAAGTCATCAAGCGCGCCGGAAAAATCTGTGGCGCCTTGGTGCATTTCTCCTATCTCGGAGAAAATTGCCTGGGAGTCCCCGGCAACCAAGGCTCTAACCAGTTTCGGAAGACTTTCCCTGGCCGTGATTCCCAAAATATTTCTCACGGCTTCCTGGTTGAGTTCGCCTGCCCCGTATGCAAGGGCTTGGTCAAGGAGGCTTAAGGCATCGCGCATGCTGCCATCGGCAGCCACCGCAATCTCCAGCAATGCTTCGTTTTCGTGACAAATATCCTCAGCTGTCAACATATTTGCCAGGTAGTCCGCAATGCGTCCATGCGACAGGCGGATCAAATTAAATTGCAAGCATCTGGACAGCACTGTGGGAGGAACCTTTCGCGGGTCGGTGGTCGCAAAGAAAAACTTCGCATGTTCTGGCGGCTCTTCCAAAGTTTTCAGCAATGCATTGAAACTGCTGTTGGAAAGCATATGCACCTCATCCACCAGGTAGATTTTGAAACGCGCAGCGGAGGGTGAATATTGCACGGTATCCAGCAAATCCCGCATATCTTCAACTCCGGACCGGGACGCCGCATCGACCTCGATCAGGTCGATAAATCTGCCGTTGCGAATGGCTGTGCAGCTCTCACACTTCCCGCACGGCTCAACCACTACTCCTTCCTCGCAGTTCAGCGCAGCAGCCAGAATCCTCGTCAGCGTGGTTTTGCCAACACCGCGTGTGCCGCTAAACAAATAAGCGTGGTGCAAACGACCCAAGCGGATCGCGTTGCAAAGTGCGCGTGTGACGTGCTCCTGACCGACAACTCCAGCGAAGGTTCGGGGTCGCCACTTGCGTGCAAGTACCTGGTAACTCATGAAATTCAGAAAGGCGGCCACCCACCGCAACCACACCCCGGCACGCTTTGGACTGCTACCGTTGCTCCCTTCCGAGCCTGGCGGGATTTGCTGTCTTCTGCTGCGAGGGGGCCACCGTGGGCAACCAAGAAAATAAGAACCATGAAAAAACTGTATCCGGATGTGCCCTGCTAAGGGCTGCTGTCACCATCCTTATCCGAAATCGGCACCAAAACGCCGTGCCACCCGAAAATCCTGCAGCAAGCTCCGATCACTCACTTTTGTCATCAAGCTTGTTACCAGGAACCTGCTACTGATCCGCGGAAACAGTGAGACCCAGCACGTCGCCAATAGTATACAAGCCAGGGGCTTTATCCCGTGCCCAAAGAGCAGCGCGCACGGCACCGCGCGCGAAGCAGTCACGGCTGGATGCCTTGTGGGTGATTTCCACTCTCTCTCCATCCAAAACGAATGACACGGTGTGTTCACCCACTATGTCCCCGGCGCGCATCACCTGGAAGCCGATCGCCTGTTTTGGGCGTGGGCCGGTCACGCCAACACGGGCGTGAACAAAGTCTTCTTGCGGCGACAGAGACAGCTTTTCGGCCACGATCTCTCCCAGGCGCAACGCAGTGCCTGACGGAGCATCAACCTTGTGGCGATGATGCGCCTCAAAAATCTCCACGTCGGCACTTTTGCCAATCGCCTGGGTTGCAAGCTCCACCAAGGCGTAACACAGATTCACGCCGGCACTCATATTGGGCGAATAAACCAAGGGACATGTTTCAGCCAACGCACGCATGCGCTCTTGCTGTTTCTCCGAAAAGCCGGTGGTTCCAATGACCACGCCTCTTCCTGCGGCGGCGCATTGCTCCAGTGCTGAAATGGCGGACTGCGGGGTGGAAAAATCGATCAGTACATCAAAGTCCCGGGTGCTGAGATCGTCAGAACTTTGCACGGGGATATCCGGCGTGCCAGCAAGCGGAGTGCCGATCATGGCGTTTGCGGGGTTTTCGTAGGCGACTGCTACTTCCGCCCCGTCACATTCGGCCAACAGGCGGGCAATGGTAGTGCCCATGCGGCCACACGCTCCATTGACCGCAACTCGCGTCTTCGGCATGGCGCTTCAGAAAATGTCGAGCTCTGAGAAAAAGCTCCGCACCTTACCCAGCCAACCTTCGGTCTCCGGTGTGTGACGGTTGCTCCGCCCTTCCATGGTGCTGTCAAATTCCCGCAAAAGATCCTTCTGTTTCGCCGTAAGATTGACTGGGGTCTCTACAAACACTTGGCAAATCAAATCCCCTTTCGTTCTCCCCTCAATGCCTCTGATCCCTTTGCCTCTCATCCGAAACGACTTTCCATTTTGTGTTCCAGGGGGGATTTTCAAATCCACCCTCTTGTCCAGGGTGGGAACTTCTACCGACCCGCCTAGTGCGGCGGCGGTGATTGGCAGGGGAACTTTCAGCAAAAGGTCGCGGCCACTGCGGCTGAACAGAGAATGTTTGCGGATGTTTATGCGGACGAACAAGTCGCCGTTCGGGCCGCCTCCCAAGCCGGCTTCGCCTTCGCCGGACAGGCGGATCCGGTTCCCGGTATCAATACCGGCGGGGATTGCGACCGTCAGCGTTTTTTTGCCGCGCACCCGACCTTTCCCCTCACACTTGGGACACGCTTCTTTCACCACTTGCCCGCGACCTCCGCAAGTTGGACAGGTCTGCTGTATGGAGAAAAATCCCTGCTGCATCCGTATCTGACCGCTACCGCTGCAAGCCCTGCAGGATTCAAGCCCGACTCCAGCTTTGGCACCACTGCCGTCGCATGCCTCACAGACCTCAGGCAGTACGACGTGAATGTCTTTGCTGATTCCGGAAGCCGCTTCTTCCAGATCAAGCGTCAAGGTGTACTCTGCATCCCCACCCCGATAAGCCTGACGGCCTGAGCGTCCTCCTCCGGTGAAAATTTCATTGAAAAAATCGCCGAATACGTCTCCGAAATCACCTCCCCCACCTGCTGGCCGAGAGCCAGCCGCGCTGCCGTTAACCCCGGCGTGCCCAAAACGATCATAAGCACTTCGCTTTTCCGAATTGGACAGAACGTCATAAGCTTTTTTCGCTTCCTTGAAGCGATCCTCGGCAGAAGCATCCGGGTTGCGATCCGGATGGTATTTCATGGCCAGCTTCCGGTAAGCTTTTTTCAGCTCACCCTGGTCTGCATTTTTCGGTACGCCTAATACCTGGTAGTAGTCGCGCTCCATGCGTCAGCGTGTTTTAGTTCTTTTTCTCATTTTCCTCATTCTTGTTTTCCTCTTTCTCGTTTTTTCCATCCTTGTTTTTTTCTTTCTCTTCTGTTTCAGTGTACTCGGCGTCCACGATGTCATCACCGCTTTTGAAAGACTGACCGTCCTCTCCCTGGCCACCGGATTCGGTGCTGCTTGCCTTTTCTTCCTCGCTTTTCTGCTGATAGACCCGCTGTACCATTTTGGCAGAAATGTCGCTGAGGCTCTCGACTTTTGCGTCTATATCGCTTTTGTCATCGCCTTTGATCGCTTCGCGCAGGTTTGCCATACCGGTTTCTGCCTCTTTTCTTTCCTCTTCAGTCACTTTGTCGCCGAGATCTTTCAGCGCTTTTTCCAACATGTGGAGCAGCTGATCAGCGCTGTTTCGAACAGTAACAAGCTCATGGTATTTGCGATCTTCTTCGGCGTATTGCTCGGCATCCTTGACCATTCGGTCAACCTCATCGCCGTCGAGCCCGCTGGATGCGGTAATAACGATCGATTGCTGTTTTCCGGTTGCCTTGTCTTTTGCCGACACATTCAGAATACCGTTGGAATCGATATCAAAAGCCACGTCAATTTGCGGCACGCCGCGAGATGCCGGTGGGATATCCGCCAAATCAAAGCGTCCGAGAGACTTGTTTCCCGATGCCCGGTCGCGCTCGCCCTGCAACACATGCACCGTAACCGCCGGCTGGTTGTCAGCCGCAGTGGAAAACACTTGGCTCTGGTGAGTCGGGATGGTCGTGTTTCTCTCGATCAGACGGGTCATCACCCCTCCCATCGTTTCGATCCCCAGGGACAAGGGCGTCACATCCAGAAGTAGCACGTCCTTGACGTCGCCACCGAGTACACCGCCCTGTATGGCCGCTCCGACAGCCACTGCCTCGTCTGGATTCACGTCCAGACGGGGATCCTTGCCAAAAAAGTTTGCCACTTTGCTTTGTACGCATGGCATACGCGTTTGCCCACCAACGAGAATGATGTCGCTGATGTCGGAAGTCTTCAGCCGGGCATCTGCGAGTGCCTTCTTGCAGGGAACGATGGTTCTGTCTACCAGATCCTCAACCAGGGCTTCCAGCTTGGAACGCGTCAGCTTGATATGGAGATGCTTTGGGCCTGCCTGATCGGCAGTGATATAGGGCAGGTTTATTTCTGTCTGCTGGCTGGAAGAAAGCTCAATTTTCGCTTTTTCCGCCGCTTCTTTCAGCCTTTGCAACGCCAGAGGATCGCTGTGCAAATCCATGCCCTGATCCTTTTGAAACTCACTCGCCAGGTACTCAATGAGACGCATATCAAAGTCTTCACCACCCAGGAAGGTATCGCCATTGGTTGCCAGTACCTCAAATTGCTTCTCACCCTCTACGCTCGCGATTTCGATGATGGAAATATCAAAAGTGCCGCCGCCAAGGTCATAAACCACAATTTTGCTGTCTTTGACGCCCTTTGACTTTGAGTCCATGCCGTAAGCCAACGCAGCGGCAGTCGGCTCGTTGATAATCCGCTTGACTTCCAGACCGGCAATTTTTCCCGCATCCTTGGTTGCCTGACGCTGAGAGTCGTTGAAGTAGGCGGGAACCGTGATCACGGCAGATGACACCTCTTCTCCAAGATAGTCCTCCGCCGTCTTTTTCATTTTCATCAGCACTTTCGCGGCAATTTCCGGTGGTGCCAATTTTTTGTCCCCGGCTTCAACCCAGGCATCCCCGTTTTTGGCTTCTATAATTTTGTACGAAACCAGATCCTTGTCCTTGGTCACTTCGCCTTCCGAGAACCGGCGCCCAATCAATCTTTTTATCGCGTAAAAAGTATTCTTCGGATTGGTAACCGCCTGGCGCTTGGCGGACTGACCAACCAGCGTTTCTCCACTGTCGGTAAAGGCCACCACTGACGGGGTAGTCCGATCACCTTCACTGTTTTCGATAATCTTGGGGGTTTTCCCTTCCATAAAAGCGACGCAGGAATTTGTGGTTCCCAGATCGATTCCGATAATTTTAGACATGACTTTTTTCTCCTGAATTAGGTTTCAGCAAATTATGGGTTGCGATACTTAGCATGGGGGTGGGGAACCGGATTTCAAGCTTCAACATTAGGAGATGGCTCACTTGCCTTCGCCTCTTCCTGTGGCTCGCTTTCTGCCGCCGGTTTCGCTTTCTGTCCAGTGCTCACAATCACCAGCGCCGGTCGCAACAGGCGGCTTTTTTGCAGATAACCTTTTTGCACCACGTTCAGCACTGTCCCCGAGGGATGATCTGCGCTCTCGCTCATCCCCATTGCCTGGTGCAACTCAGGATCAAAGACACCACCAACCGGATTCACTTCAGAAACACCGTGGGCTGCAAAAATTTTTTCCAGGGACCGCAACGTTAACTCAAGCCCGTTTCGGTAATGCTCGACAGTGGCATGTTTTTCATCCATCCCGGCAGCTTTTTCAAGGCTATCGTGGACTTCAAGCAACTCAGCCAAAAACGACCTGACAAAATATTTTCGTGTGTTTTCCATCTCGCGCTCTGAACGCTTAAGGATGTTGTCTGTTTCTGCCTTCGCACGAAAAAACTGCTCCCGTAATTGCTGGATTTCCTGCAAAAGATCCAATGCGTTGAGGGCAGATTCATCGCCCGCATCACCCGGCTCTTCATCCTCTGCATAAGGTGCTGCAACTTCCTCTACCTGTACTGCGCTTGGCTCCTGAGGTGAAACAGGTTTTTTTGTCAGCTCATCTTCGCTTTCTTTCGAAGGGGATTTTTTGTCAATTCCAGCCATGAGATTCCTCCGTAGAAAAAGCTGTCAACTCCGTTACATGCCTGGCAAAACAGAGGCTTGGTGACGGCGTACCGCTCATTGTGTTCTCCAACTTTCAGTCATCGTCTATCGACAGTGGTATTGCTGCACGCATCCAAGCATCTTGTTGCGAATGACCAAGGCTGCATATTAAAAGGATTGCCATTTCAAACCAAGAAGGATGAGCCTTTTTTGTGGGAAAACGAAAGGAGATAATGAAAAACATGACTCATGACCCCGTATGCCTGGTTTCGCCCAACTCTGCCGTTTATTGGCATCTTCAGTACCGTTGTGCGCCCAAGTTACGTGCCCGACTCCGGCCACCAAGCCGCCAAGGTGTCTTTTGTCGACCCCCAGCTGCTGAAATCCCGTATTGCCAAAAATTGTTCAGGCGACAGCTTGCGCGGGTCAGAACGCAAGAACCGGAAGAGCGTCCAGAATCTGTTTTTGCCAAGGCCGTGGGGCGGACACACATCCACACGCGCGACCACCTCATGACAAGCCGGAACCCCGCGGTCGCTCAATTCATGATGTCGATACGCTGACCCGCCGCACGAAGACGCTCGCCCCGTTTTCGTAAAAAATCCTGCAAGCCGCCGTCTTCCTGGTAAGCCTTGGTCGCGACATACTCCAACACGGTCTGGACGTGAAATGCTTTGACATAACCCTCTACACGTAACACTTCGCGCAAATCATTGTCAAAAAAGACCAAAGACGGTGCTGATTTGATATCCAGAGAACGTGCCCACGCATTCGGGGTCATCTCATCCCCTTGCGGGGTCTGCAATACTTGCCCACTGTCAACGTCGACAACGGCAAGCTGAAAATTTTTCAACAAGGATTCGGCTTCCGGTCGCACGAGAATATCTTGATGGAGCTCCAGGCAACTCTTGCAGTTCTGGCGATCAAAAACCACGAGAAGAGGCCGGTTGTCACGGTTATAAATCGCCTTGCTGAAAGAAAAAGGCGGCAACAAGGTGCCGGTCACTCTTTTCGTTCTGCCAAACGAACCCTTGGCTGGCTCGCCACCGGGGTAGTAATCCAGGAACTCTTCATTTTCCGCATGCCCTTCCGCGAGGTATTTCAGCATGGCGAAAAACTTTTTCTTCTGGTAGTGGCCGTTCATTCTGAAAATCTCTTCGTCATGCTTGTCGTAAAAAATCAGGGTCGGCGTGAAATGCACTCCCAACACTTTACTGAAAGCCTTTTCTGCAAGTATGTCGCCCCCCACAGTCACCTCCTTCGAGCCATAGATATTGATCGCCACTATTTCAAAATGACGCCTCGTATAGGCCACGATCTTCTCGTCTCCAAAATTTTCCTCGATCAGCTTTCGGCAATAGGGGCAACCATCCTGATAAAAATACAAAGCCAGGTACTTGCCCTGCTCGGCCGCTTCGGCAATGTCCTCCCCGATGTCCAGGAAAGATTGCATGAACCAGTCCGGATGTTCCAGGTGGCCGGAACCAGCCAAGTTTTCTTCCGGGGCATCACCGTCTTTTTCCGCATGGGCTTGCATGCCGCTAAGCCCCAACAAGGCGGCTCCGATTAAACCAAGGAAAAGACTTGCTGGGCTATTCTTCAAATTCCAGCACCTCAGCGACCTCGTCGATGCCAGCCTGCGCGCACTGTTCGTCGACCTGACTCGTTGCCCCGGACACACCAACACCGCCGTAATACCGGCCACCGATGCTGACAGGCAAGCCTCCTCTGATAGTCGTCAGTTCGGCAAAGGAATCCAACCGGGGTTCAACTGTGCCCAAAAACCCGCTCGCCTCACGCGTTGCCGCGGAGGTGTACGCCTTTTTCAGACTGATTTCTATCGTGTGTGACCCCGCTAGTGGGTCGCGCACAAACGCTTGCAGGTTTCCCTCTCTTCCGACGACCGCAACGGCCACTTGATAGCCCCGACGGGTGCACTCATCAAATGCAGTTCTGGCCATTAACACGGCCATTTCCGCCGTTAAAAGACGCAAGCCCACCGTGGATTTTGCTTTCTGCTCGCCCTGCGCAGCAAACGACCCCATCACCGGCAAGCACAATGCCACCAGAAGCCAGCCAGCCCTGTTCCCCAAAAAACGCCATCTGTTACATAGACCCATACACCGTCCCCTGTCTGTCACGCATCAACTCTCTGTAGCATAACCCGGATTGTCAGCCAGATTCAGCAGCTTCGGTCGGTTCAGATCCTTCACCTCTACACGCTGATGGGTGCGCAGATATTTCGCCAGCACATCCCAGACCGGAGGACCAGGCGCGATGCTGTTTACCGTCCCCCACCCGGCAACTTTATAGCGCTTTTTAGCCTCCACAGGCGTGCCATCCGCAAGGCGCATATCCGAAATTCTTTTTCCTCTTGCAGCCCCGGGTTCTATGGTGTAGCGAAGACCCTGGGCACGCACCATGTCCCCGCCCTGCTGAAGGTACGGGTTCCGGTTGAACAGATTATCGGCCACGTCTTCAAACACTGCCGCCAGTTGCTCTCCACTCATTTCGTTTGAGTAGGTCTCCGGATAGGTTATGCCGGTCAAGTCATACACATCCTCAACCGTGATCGTCTGCCCGGGCAAGATGGTTCCCCCCCAGCGAAAACCTGGAGACAACGCGATCTGCGAGTCGTAATGCTGCAGGAGGCTGTCGCAAATAAGCTGGTCAAAGCTTCCGTTGAAATTGCCGCGTCTGTAAAGCAAGCCTTCCGAAACCGCCAATTTTTGCGAAAGCATTTTTTGATACGGCGCACGCCGAGCCTGCACCAAAGCTTGCATTGCTGGGTCGGCAGGCAGCAGCTCGGAGAAAACTGGCAGCAAGCGATAACGGTAATCCCTCACTTTCCTGGCACCGATTTTCAAATCCAGCACAGCCAGAAACTTTCCGCTGGAACCCGCGTTGCCAACCAGCGTTACACCACCGGAATTTTTGACTTTCACCACCTCCGGTACCCCGTCGTGCGTGTGCCCACCTAAAATCACATCCAGCCCACTGACCCGGGAAGCAAGCCGCAGATCCACATCCATGCCGTTGTGGGAAAGTAAAACGACCACATCGGGTTTTTCCCGCTCCCGAATAGTGCCCACCAGGGACTGAAGCTCCTCTTCCTGGATGCCAAAAGTCCAGTCCGGTACAAAACGCCGTGGATTGGCAACCGGCGTATACGGAAAAGCCTGGCCAATGACAGCAACACTTGCTTTTTCCAGGGAACGAATCGTGTAGGGCTTGAAGACATGCCCACTTGCAGGGTCATAAGCTGGCTTGTCCTCGAATTGGGCTTCTTCGGTCAGACTGACGTTGTGGGCTAAAAACTCACCTTTGAAGCGCTTGATGTTCGCCCGCAGTACTTCTTCGCCGTACGTAAACTCCCAGTGGCCGGTCATGGCATCAACCTTCAACGCATTACAGACGTCGACCATGTCGCTGCCCTTGCTCCAGAGCGAGGTAGCCGACCCTTGCCAGGTGTCACCGCCATCCAGCAGAAGCGTATTTTTCGCCTGATAACTGTCGCGTAAGCGATTGATCAAAGTTGCCAGATGGGCAAAGCCGCCAAGTGCACCGTAGCGGCTCGCTGCATTCGCGAAATCCAATGATGTAAAAGCGTAGGCATTTTCTGAACCGGGCAGAAAACCGAAGGCTTTCAGGAAATGCGCGCCAACCAAATGTGGTTCTTTCCCAAATGCAGAACCGATCCCCAGGTTCACATTGGGCTCGCGGTAATAAGTGGGCTCCAGCTGGGCGTGGCAGTCAGTGAAATGTAACAGCCGAAGGTCACCAAAGGACGGAATCTCATACAGGCTTTTTGCGGCGTGCTCCGGATTCTTCCATCCCGCCTTCCCTGCTCGGACAGCGCCGAAGCCTAAAGCAAAAAGAAGGAGTAAAAATTCCCGGCGTGCCAGATTCATCGAACCTGTGAAATTAGTTCAGATAAGACGGGTTACCAACCTTTCCTTTTTGTCTGACCATCTGTTCATGACCCAGCCGTCCCTGCTCGGCCGCCTGCTCGGCGAGCTTCACGGACTTCTTGTAATCACCGTTTTTCAAGGCCTTCCTGGCCTGCTTGATTATTTTCCCCACGTCACGCCATTCGCCACCAACCTCGGCCGCTTTCGCTCGGTTGCTTTTCGCTTTCTTGAGCATGGCTTTTGCTTCCATCTCGGTCTCTGCGAAAACGTCAGCCGACATAAAAGCCACTGACAGGAACAGGGCAAAAAAACAATAAGCCGCTACTTTCAGGACGCTTTTCATTTTATTTCCTGGCTGCCGGGCCGTTGAGAGCGAGGCCATTGCTCATATGCGTGTGAAAATATTCCAAGTTCCGATACTGCCTGGACTGGGCAGCAAACGGTTTGGCTCGCACCTGCTTGTTACATCCTGCGTAGCGCCGGTGCAATGTGCCGAGCTCTCCCCATTTCGACCGATACACCGGCCAGCCGGTTGTCTGCCCCATCGCAGGGCTCAAAATATCAGCGCGAAGCTGTTTGGCAGCGGAGTCAAAATGGCAGCTTGCACAGGAAAAATTGAGCTGGCCACGCCTCGTGAAATAAAATTCTTTGCCTTCCTGGTAGGCCGCCAAGGCGCGCGGGTCGTCCTTGGGAACCATGACGTCAATAATCTGGCCACGGCTCTGGTACGCAATATAGGACATCAAGTCGGCAATATCTCCCTTTTTGTAGCTGTATGCCTTTTCGCCATTTTTCTCCCGGCACTGGTTGATGGCCAACGCCAGGGTCACAACCATTCCGGCTTCCTTGTCCCACTTGGGGAACAGGTGCTGAACTCCAGAACCTTGCGGGAAACAATCTTTATAGGCCTTCCCGTTTTTGAAAGGCGCATCCCAAAGCTGCTGACCCACATCGACGCTGTATCCGTACGGAGGAAACTCTTCAATGGCCTCCCAATTGCGCCGCAGATCATCGCTTACAGAATAGACACCATTTGCCATTTCCTGGAGCGGCACATCCGGAAACTTCTTCCTGAAAAAGCGTTGATACAGCGCGATATCCTGTTCAGGACTCACCGCTGTTGCCGATGCCTGTTTCTCTTCAGCAGTGGCAGGCAAAAAAGCCGCCAGCGACAGGCAACAAACCATGAACCAAAAAAAGCAACCCGGGACTGCCCGACCACCAGCCAGACACCTGGATATCCACATTCTTCCAGTCACTTTATCTTGACCGTTTTGCTGTCCCGGGTTCCGTTGTTGTCAACCCAACTCAAGGTCAAGTCGTCACCCGCCTGACCCCCTTTGAACTTAAACGAAATATAAGGATTTCTTGAAACACCAGTCCCCCAGAAAGCCGTCAAAACCACTTTGCCTTTCCAGGTGGCAATCAACTCCTTCACGTGGTGAGCCGGAATCAATTCCCCGGTTTTTGCATCCTTTCTCAGCCCGGTTTCCATAGGGTGCTTAATCAGTGCCTTTACCAAAACCTCACCATCCTTTGCCGTTGCTCTGATTTTCATGCTGTTTATGCTTGCCACCGATCCCTCCTGTCGTTAACCGCCACAGCCACCAATCGTAACTTTGACTTCCTTTCTGGCACTGTACAGTTTGCCACCAGCTTCAACCAACGCCACCACATTTGAAGTCTTGAGCATTTTTACGCGAGTCGCGATATAAGGAACTGCACCTTCGTGAAACTCGTAAACTGAATTCAGCGGCGTAGGATTGTCCACGACCAGTAAGGCGATCCGGCGCACCCCAGTCAGCGAAGTGGAAATGGAAACAGGAACGACCGCTCCGTTTTCCGCAATGTCGGGAACCTTGATTTTGATCTTGTCCGGCACCTCCACAGCTCCGTCAGCTTCAAGCGCGGCCATGGCTTTGCCAAAGCTCTCCGCGTCAAAGGCACCGTCTGGACGCCCAGGCTTCAAGGCAGCAATCAACTGTCCTGAAAATGCCAGCAAGCCGCAAAAGCATGCTGCCCCACCCAGGAATCGTCGGCGTATCAAGTTCATATTACGTTCCTCCGCGTGGAGCTTTTCAAACATCACTGAGTGTACAAGTACTCAAGAATCTTCTCTATTTCATCTTTGGTCAATATGCCATGCTTTCCGAATGGCGGCATCATGGCTTCCGGGCGCTCCTCGGTAATATCCCAAAGAATTGCACGCAAGCGCTTTCGGTCAGGAAAGTGTTGTTTCATTTCCACAAGTGGGGGTGCTATGTTCCCGGGAACCACGCCTCCCACCAAGTAGTGGCATGCAAGACAGTTCCCTTTTTTACGGTCAAAAGCAATCTTCTTGCCTTCCTCTACCGCATCACTTGCCAGCGACACCCCTGCCAGAGCAAAGACGAGCGGCAAAAGAACCAGCCCGGACAGAAAGCGCACAGTTACTGAAAACCTGAAGGAACCCATGACTGTCCCTGACTCACGTGAAGGATTAAAAAGCAAACTGAACCTGGGCAAGTATCGCATCATATCGATTATTTCCGCCACCAGCCACACCTTTATAGCCATCCTCGTCGCCACCGACTGAAGCGTAGTTCAGTTGTACACGTCCATTCTTTTTGGTTTGGCCTAAAAACAGATTCACCCCCACCTCGTAGCGGCTCAGGTCAGTCCGTACATCCTGTATATCAGTCTCGGCTTCCTGGTAGCGTGCCACACCTTCCACAATATCATTGAAGGCGTAGCCTGCTTCCAGAAACCAGGCTTCTTCATCCCGGTCACGCTCACCCCTGACGTTATGACCCTTTATGTACTCGGCACGCAGACGCATGGGACCCTGTGTGTAGACAGCACCAACGTCAAACACGTCGTAGTCCTCCGTGTCCTCCTCCGTGCCCAGATCGTCAATAATCCCGCCAGCGTTCTCCACCCTGCCCACAGAAGCCTCAACGTGAAATGCCTTTCCGAGGTCGTACATCAGTCGTGCCGCGTATGCATAGTCTTGCCCTTTCTGAATCTTGTCAATTGAGGCGGCAGCTTTTGAACGGTCAGCCGGGTTAAAAATACCCAAGTCATAACCAAGATGCCCCTCTCCGATTTCGATCTCCCGACCACTCAACATCACCCCAATGTCCCGATCCAGAACCAAACGTGAAGCCATAGTGCGCTTAACCAAGGGCAAGTTTGTACCGGAAGCGTTAGCCGCCATACCGACCGGCGTTTTGTACTGGCCGAACTTTAGCTGAAAAGCATTGTCGAACTTATAGGCAACATAAGCATCACGAATAAAATTGGGCAAAGTTGCCGGATTGCTATCGCTTCCTTCTGCATCAAAATGCAACGCGCCAGACCATCCATCCCATTTCATTTTGAACCCGAAACGAACCCGATCCGCCCCAAACTCGAGGTTGTCCTGATTCCCGGGTCGGTCAATTTGTAGAGCCTCAAGCTGGGCGACCCCAAACATATCAACTTTCAATCCTTCCAGTCCGTTTCCTTTCATTTCGAGACTCACACCCAAGGAAGACGTTGAATAACCCAGCATCGCAACCAAAAGTACGCGACGATACCACTGCCTGGCAAGCACATAATCGTGTGTTTTCATGTTTTTTCCCTCTAGGAAATTGAAAATTGGAAGCCCTCGCACAGCCCGCCACTCTGGGCAAAACAGGCGACTCATCAGACCGCCCGCACCGTTCTTCCCTCACCTGGCGGGAAGAAAAATTGCGGAGAAGGGATGATACGCGTTGAACACAACGCTGTCAATATGCGAAACATGCCCAAAAAGGTTCCAACCGCGAAAGGCGCGAAGGTTGGTATCTGCAGTATCAAAAAGCAAACTGAACTTGGGCAAGTATTGCATCGAAGCTATTGTTATCCTTGCCTGCCGCACCTTTATAGCCATCCTCGTCTCCACCGACCGAGGCATAATTCAACTGCACACGCGCGTTCCTTTTGGTTTGGCCTAAAAAACAGGTTCACACCCACTTCATAGCGTTCCAAATCAGTCTGTACGCCCTCTATTTCAGTCTCGGCCTCCTGATAAGCGCACCATACCTTCCACAATGTCATTGAAGGCGTAGCCTGCTTCCAGAAACCAGGCTTCTTCATCCCGGTCACGTTCACCATAGACGTTATTGCCGTCCGCGTATTCAGCACGCAAGCGCAAAGATCCCTGTGTGTAGACCGCACCTATGTCAAACACGTCGTAGTCCTCCGTACCCACACCGTCATTAATCCCGCCAGCGTTCTCCACCCTGCCCGCAGAAGCCTCAACGTGAAACGCCTTTCCCAAGTCGTACATCAGC
The DNA here is from genome assembly GCA_965212025.1 of Candidatus Oxydemutatoraceae bacterium. Lineage (GTDB taxonomy): Bacteria > Pseudomonadota > Gammaproteobacteria > Poriferisulfidales > Oxydemutatoraceae. Next base: position 1,345,888 of record OZ243039.1, on the reverse strand, counting down.
CGGGCCGCGTATGCATAATCCTGACCTTTCTGAGCCGGATCAATAACGACAGCTCCTGAACGGTCAGCCGGGTTAAAAATGCCCAGGTCATAACCAAGATGCCCCTCTCCCACTGCGATCTCCCGACCACTCAACATCATTCCGAGATCTCAATTAAGAACCAAACGTGAAGCCATGGTGCGCTTAATCATGGGCAAACCGTGATCGATAACACTAAACGACAAACCAATCGGCGTTTTGAATTGACCGAGTTTCAGCTGAAAAGCGTTGTCAAACCTGTAGGCAACAAAAGCATCAAAAAAGAACTTGGACAAAGTTGCCAGATTGCTACCGCTCTTTTGCGGATTGAACAGCAAAAAGCCAGTCCATTTGTCCCATTTCATTTTGAACCCGAAATGAATCCGATCAGCCCCAAACGCGAAGTTATCTTGGTCTTTCCCGGCTCCGGTTCGATCAATTTTTTGGGCTCCTTGCTGCGCAAACCCGAACACATCAACGCCCAATCCATCCAGACCATCTCCTCTTATTTTGACGCCCACGGCCAGAGAAGACGCTGAGTACCCCAACATAGCCGCTAAAAGCGTGAGACGCCAGCACTGCTTTGCCAGCACACAATTGTGTGTCTTCATGTTGGACAGAACCGGTAATTCAGCGGGTTGACCCCGTTTCACCCTCGCCTGTCAGCAATGTTACGTGTGAACATGATGCTGTCAACAATACAGGCTACGCCCACTTTTTTCGCTCATGATTTGCTTGCTTTCGCGCTTTTAGCGTCTTTCGCGCTTTTAGCGATCAGAACCATTTGATGAACCAATGCCACCTTTCGCGCCTTTCGCGGTTAAAAATAAACTGACTTATGCTTGCTGTGACCCGATAAATTTGCACTGCGGACTGGTTTTCATCCTTTCAGCAAAGGATGAGCCTCAAGCCCCGGATAACGGCATTACCGATGAAAGAATCTTTGAAGACCAGTCCACACTTCCGTGAAGCCCTTTTTTGAGCTATCCCCCTACCTTCTCTGATTCTATGCGAGCGAACAGCTCTTCCAGACTGCGCAGTCTCGCGTGAAATGGGCGAAGCGCTGTACATTTTTTAGTGTCAGCCGCCTGTGACAAAGCGCTCAGCAACGCGAGTGCATAAGGTCTTGTTTCGATAGCAAACATGATCATTTTTGCAACCGATTCATTGCCACACGCCACCCTAACGACATCTTGCGCCACCGTTTCGCCTACTTCTTCCTCTGTGCAACTTGATGCCTCCCAGTAAGCCCACGTGCTGTCATGCAAAATGCAATCCTCGGCTGTTGAAGAGGTTGATAGGAATATGCCTCTAACGGAATCACTCACCTTTTCAATACCTGACAATTTGCCCTCAATGACTTTTCCGAACAAACCTCTTAGTTCGTAGCCATTTTTTATGTTGGCTAAAACGGTATTCCACTCTTTCTCCTCCGGTCTATCCAGGAGCGCACCTCTCAGGTCGGTGTGTTTAAGAGAGACCATGGTCAGGTCAGCCCCATGCAGCCTGGCATCAGTCAGGACTGAGCCGTGCAGCTCGGTTCTGGACAGATTGGCTCCATGCAACTCGGCATAGACCAAGCTTACGCCTCGTAATCTGGCAAGACGCAGATCTGCGCCGTGTAGCTCCACACCGGTCAGGTCTGCGCCATGTAACTGAGCTTTAAACAAGTTTGCACCATGCAGCTCAGCCCAGACCATGTATGCACCGTACAGCTCAGCCCAGCCTAGGTCTGCACCGTGCAACTCAGCCCCAGCCAGGTTGGCACCGTGCAACTTACTCCAGCTCAGGTCGACACCGTGCAGCTCAGCTCCCAACAGGTTTGCACCATTCATATTGGCTTTGTGCAAGTTGGCACCGTGCAGCTTGGCATGACTCAGATCGGCACCTAACAGCGTGGCTCTTCTGAGGTCTGCAGAGTGCAACTTGGCACCCCTCAGATCCGCATGATCAAACTCGGCATCGCTCAGCTTTGCTTCATACAACCTGGCTCCACGCAAATCCACGTGGTGCAGAAGCGCATGCCTTAAATCAACTCTGGCAAGGTGGGCATAGCTCAGGTTCGCACCATGTAGGCGGGCATAGCTCAGATTGGCGTCTCGAAACTCACTTCTGCTCAGATTCGAGCCACCTAAATCGGCTCCACTCAAATTGGCGTTGGTAAAGTCCGTCCCAACCAACTCTGCGTTAAGAAAATGTGCGCCGCTTAAGTCTGCCCCCGACAATAAGACGTTCTTTAGCTCGGTACACTCGAATTTTGAACCAACGAAGCGAGCGTAATGAAGACGACGATTCTCAAGCTTTAGTTTCCCAATGTGTTCACAAGGGATCTGGGGGGTCACGTCTTTATCTTGCTGGATCAGGGCGCCGACAATGAATGGCGACACATCCCGCAGCGAAATTGTCGTATGACTCAGATCAATATAGCGCCTGACATCCCCCAAGGGCTTATCGGTCAGAAAATTCTTCATCCGTGTGAGCAATGTGGTTTCACCCTCTGCCAGCGACGGGTTACTTACAACATCCGACTCCTTCCACCAATCTGTAAATATCCAGCCTGAAACCGCTTGCTGCAAAGGGTAATTGATTTTCTTTTCAATATAGCTATCCGGAACCAGCAAGATAAGCCAGGAAAAGACGGCCACGAGAGCAATTGGAACGAAGGGAACTAAACGCTTCAATGTAGAAGCAGTGAGCATGATGGCAGAAACCACCCGCCCTTTTCCTTCCCTGTCCCATGGTCTCACGCCACTCCATTTCGTGACGAAGCCGTAAGTAAATATTGCCAGGAACAGCAAATCCAGCGTGACAATAATCTGGTGAAAAAAGGTAATTCCTTCATCTTGGTATGCGAGGAAATGCATCTGAAGAAACAACAGCACGGTCACTGGCACTACAACAACTTGTAGAAAAAAGGCCAGACACAGTGCCAGTCTTTTCATTTCGAAAAACTTGGTGCCCAACAGCATGTACGAATAATCGAATGAAAAAGACTTGGAAATACGCAAGTCCACCATGGTGCTGGAAGTTAAGTCACGTAATTTGGTGACTGCCGTGGCAAGCTGGGATAACCGCAAAAGCAAGTTTGCGTGCAAAAGCAAAAATATCAGGGGGGCTATCGCGTAGAAGGCAACCACTGGTATGCCGATTTGCATGAGAGGCAGCTCTATGGTTTCCTCCCTCAAAAGCATCATGTCATCGGTCAGGGAAACCATAATCAGCAGGTAAAGTGCCACGACCAACAAAAACAGCATCGCTGTTCGTGAAACGTCTGAGGCTTGATTAACCGATTGGTACCATCGATCGATGGTTTCGTTTTTCACGATTCTTTGTCCCGGGTTGATAAAAGCGACCCGGCTGGGTTAGATGGTTTGGTGCTGCCCACCAAACACCCTGGTTATCTGTCTGGAACTGAGTTCAGTCTCCTGCTGCACACCAAAAAAAGCAGCCCTTGCCCTGATTCGGACGGAGCCATAAACACAATGACTTTTCTTTGTCCGCCAGTTCCTGGACATTTTGTCCTTCAACCGGTACCCGCCATGTCCTTGACCATTACGGCTCTCATGTTATGCCATCCACTCTGAAACCCTGTCTGCCCCCGTATCACACAATCACCCATTGCTAAAGAACGCTGCAACACAACCGCAGTGAGTACTTGTGTCTACCATACTCACCACATCATTCCGAAGCAGGTCTTATAATTATTAATGGTTTTGACCATTCTCCGGATTAAATTCCACCCCGTTAAACCCTAGTCTGCACGATAGCAAAAAACTGCCGAACTGTAAAGCGACTGCACGGTGAATTAGCGAGTCATGCGGTGCTTTCCTGCTCTTTCGAACGGCTTCCCCATTGGAATTTTACCAGCAGCCAAGAAGCAGAACGTAGAAAGTCCAACCCTTTTTCGGGTGTTTCTCATGGGCAAGCAAACGAGCATGCGGTGTTCAAAATTATTCGCCCGTGACAGACATCTGCCCTCCGACAGACGATGCCGAACGAATTGCTCGGTCCTCCCACACACAGAGCAACGCCGGTCGCCCACACTCGGTCGGCTCGCCAATAACGACTTAAAACGCATGCTGAAAACCGGCTGACAAGGAGGCAAGCACCTGGAAGGCGCCGGCATGAGCAACACCACAAACACCATGGAGATTGCTTGCCTCACTACACCGAACTGTCTACAATAGGCACCGCTTGAGATCAGCACAGCGTCTGTTCCTAAGGCATCTTCTTTACTTGGCGAAGTAGCATTTTGAAGTATTGCTACTCGTTGCAGTGTCGCTTGCCTCTGGCAGGCTATCTCATTGAACTAACACAATAAGTAGCAGGTTGTGTGCTACCGGAGAGAGTTTTTGCCAAAATGGGAGAGCTGAACAGCAAACAGCTGAATAAGCTACTTGAACGTACTGTGGAAGCATTGGGCTGCGAATGTTGGGGGCTGAACATTGACCGTTACGGCAGACGGTCAAAGCTGAGCGTATTCATTGACAGTCCACATGGCGTAACAGTGAAAGACTGCGAGGTGGCAAGCACCCACATCAGTGCTTCTTTGGAGGAGAGCGAACTGCTCCCGGGTTCGTACTTGCTGGAAGTGTCCTCCCCAGGGGTTGAGCGTCGCCTGTTCAAGCTGTCACAGTTTCGTCTCTACTTGGGGCAAACAGTCAACATTAAGTGTTGGGCAAAAGTCGATGGCAAAAAGAATTTTCGAGGCGTGATTCAGTCGGTTGAAAAAGAAACTTTTACTTTGAAAGTCGAGGAAGAGAACATGACTTTCAGCATGGACCAAGTGAGCCACGCGTCTCTGTATACGCGCGGGTTCAAGGAAGCACTTGCCAGCCCGAATCAAGCGATTAAGGAGCAGCCATGAACAAGGAAATATTCCACATAATGGAATCGGTGTGCAACGAAAAAGGACTCGGCAAAGACGAGTTGTTCGATGCCATGGAAGAGGGTTTAGCAGCTGCCTTAAAACGCATGCACGGGCAGGACAAAGACTTCAGAGTCGACATCGATCAAACGGACGGCTCTGTGAAAGCCTACCGCCGCTGGCTCGTCATGGACGATGAAGACGAGGAATTCGAGACATCAGACCGGCAAACCCTGCGGTCATACGCAAAAAAAGATCACCCTGATACCAAAGTCGGTGAATACATAGAAGAAGAGGTCACCAATGTTCCTTCGGGAAGAATTTACGCACACGCTGCCAAGCAGGTCATTGGCCAAAAAATACGTGAAGCGGAACGCGCCCGGGTAGCTGAAATCTACAGCAGCAAAATAGGCTCACTGGTAATGGGCACGGTAAAACGTGACGAGCGGGGCGGGGCGAACCCGGGCATTTACCTTGAGCTGGAACACAACGTTGAGGCGTTTATTCCACGGGATCTCTGCATCCCCCGGGAAATCGTGCGCTCCGGTGAAAGAATCCGGGCTTACTTGCAATCCGTCCGTGAAGACGGCAAGGGAGCAGAGCTGGTGTTGTCACGTACGGCACCTGAATTCCTGATTGAGTTGTTCAAAATTGAAGTCCCGGAAATTGGGCAGGGCGCGATAGAGATCATTTCGGCAGCGCGTGATCCGGGTTTGCGCGCCAAGCTGGCAGTCACATCCAATGACCCACGCCTTGACCCGGTAGGTGCTTGTGTTGGCATGCGCGGGTCGCGGGTTCAGGCAGTGTCCAATGAACTGGCAGGCGAGCGCATCGACATCATTACCTGGAATGAAAATCTCGCCAACTATGTCACCAGTGCCATGTCACCTGCTGTGGTTGTCTATGTCCGAACCGACGAAGAAAAAAGAAAAATGGAAATCGTCGTGGAACAGGACAAACTGGCGAAAGCTATCGGGCGTGGCGGCCAAAATGTGCGACTTGCCAGTCAGCTTACCGGATGGGAATTGACAGTAATGAGTGAGCTGGAGTCGAACGAAAAGCGGGAAAAGGAGCTGGAAGACCGCCAGAAATTGTTTGCGGACAAACTGGAAATTGATGAAACCTTTGCTGCAATCCTCGTGGATGAAAATTTCACCACCATCGAGGAAATCGCTTACGCCGACCCGGAAGAGTTGTTGCAAATTGAAGGAATTGACAAGGAAACCTGCACTGCTCTGCACGAGCGCGCCAACCACGTGCTTTTCCTGCTGGCCATGTCCGGTGAACTTGAACAGCCAAAAGAAACGCTGACCCTGACCGAAATAGAGGGGATCGACAAGGATTTGGCAAGAAAATTAGCCATGCACGGTGTCCTTACGGTGGAAGGCCTTGCTGAACAATCCGTAGACGAGCTACTGGAAATTGAAGGCATTGACAGGAAGAACGCAGAAAGACTGATCATGACTGCCAGGGCACCATGGTTTGAAGAAGATGAGTAGTCGTACTCCAGTCGAAACATCAGGACAACAGACAGCATGGTGACACTTGAAAAGCTTTCAGAACTGCTTAAAAAACCAGTAGATGAGTTGCTAAAGAAGCTTGAAGAAGCTGGCATAGAAGGGAAAGGCGCAAAAGACAGCATCAGTCAGTCAGAAAAGGCCCAACTGATCGAATCGGTCATCAAGTCTGTGCCACGGGGCGGCCATGTACGCCGCAAGACCGTCATGACCAAAATCAAGTTAAGTGGCAAGGCCGGGTCGGGAACGGTCATGGTGGAAACCATCAAATCCAGGGTCCTGCCGAAACCACCAAAACCGGCACCCGAGCCAGAACCGCTACCTGAGCCAGTCAGTGCCGAGCCAGAAGTTGCCGTTGAAGCAGAAACCGTCTCACCAGGAGCAACCACGGACTCAAAACCGGAGAGTGATAAGGACGCAGTTTCCGACGTTGCCAAAGCTGCTGAGGAAGTCGCCGGGCTGGAGTCCGGCGAAGCAAAAGAAGCAACCCCACCGTTACTTGACGAGAAAAAAGCCCACACCAAACCTGCCCTGAAAAAGAGGCAGGCAGCAGCGCCCAGAACATCCAAGCCTCAGTCGGCCAAAGAGGCAAAGAAAACTCCAGGGAAAAGGGAACCGGCGAGAGGCCGCCTCAAACTGAATGTGGAGTTGGAAAGAGCCAATAGAAGAAAACCGAGAATCAGGCGTGCCGGTTCGCGGGTGTATTCGGAACAAGTGCATCAATTTGAGCTTCCGACCAGCCCGATCAAGCGTGAAGTCCAGATTCCGGGAACCATCGAAGTCACGAGACTGGCTGAAAAGCTGGCCATGAAAGCTTCGGAGCTGACCAAGCAAATGATGGGAATGGGGGTTATGGCCACGATCAATCAGTCTCTGGATCAGGATACCGCCGTGCTGGTCGTCGAAGAGCTGGGACACGTTGCCATAGCTATCACGGAAATGGATGTGGAGGAGAAATTCAACCTGACACTGATCAAGAGCACGGGAAAACCAATGCCCAGACCTCCGGTGGTAACAATCATGGGGCACGTAGATCATGGCAAGACCTCCTTGCTGGACAATCTCCGCAAATCCAATATCGCAGGCTCCGAATCCGGCGGTATCACCCAGCATATTGGTGCATACCAACTACCTTATGAATATAAAGGCTCCAAAAAACTGATTACTTTTCTGGACACACCAGGACATGCAGCGTTCAGTTCCATGCGTGCCCGGGGGGCAAAAGTGACTGATATTGTGGTATTGGTCGTGGCCGCTGACGATGGAGTCAAGCCGCAAACCGTGGAAGCCATTACCCATGCCCAAGAAGCAGGGGTTTCGATTATCGTTGCCCTCAATAAAATCGACAGGGAAAGCTGCGACCCGGAAAGAGTCAAGGCAGAGCTGGCAAAACACGAAATCGTTTCGGAAAGCTGGGGCGGCAAAAACCTTTTCGTGGAAACTTCGGCGACGACTGGGAAGGGCATGGATGCATTGATGGAAGCAATTTTGTTGCAGTCTGAAGTCATGGAGCTGGAAGCCCCGGTTGCCAACAACGCCCGTGGGGTCGTTATCGAAGCCTCGCTGGAAAGGGGTCGTGGTGCGGTAGCCACGGTGCTGGTACAAAGTGGTTGCCTGAAGCCCTCGCACGTCATGTTGTGTGGCAGCGTATACGGCAAAGTGCGCACCCTGAGTGATGAGCACGGAAAGACCTTGAAGGAAGCGTTGCCATCCACCCCGGTCGTGGTACTCGGACTTTCCGGGCCGCCAGAAGCAGGCGACGAAATGAACGTCGTTGACAGTGAACGAGTCGCCTACGAGGTGTCGGATTTCAGAAAGAAGAAAAAAAGAGCCAGAAAACTTTCGCAGACTGGTAGTGTGATGGTCGAAGACATTTTCAAAACCATGGAAAGTCGAAAGAAGAAGTCGCTGATTTTGTTGGTCAAAGCGGATGTCAAAGGGAGCACTGAAGCACTGAACGTGGCGTTCACCGCTTTAGGGAATGACGAAATTGAAACGAAAATCATCGCTTCCGGAATTGGTGGAATTACAGAATCAGACATCAACCTTGCCGCCACCTCCAAAGCGACCGTTATTGGCTTCAGAGTGCGCGCCGACACACAAGCTCGAGCCTTGGCAAGAGAGATGGGAGTGTCGTTGCTCTACCACAACATCATCTACGAAGCGCTGGACAGTGTGCGGGAAATACTGCTGGAATCTTTGGATCCCGTCTACGAGGAAAAGGTTCTGGGATACGCTTTGGTCAAAGATATTTTCCCGAGTTCGACACACGGGCTGGTCGCTGGCTGTCAGGTCACAGAAGGATCGGTTCACCAGGGGGGCAAGGTGCGTGTTTTGCGTGCCAGCAAAACTATTTATGAGGGGGCACTCGAGTCTCTGCGCCGCTTCCGGGATGATGTCAAGGAAGTCGCCTCCGGAACGGAATGCGGCATTGCCATCAAAAACTATCAGGATATTCAGTCCGGCGACAGGATTATGTCGTTTGAGCGCGTCAGAATGGAAAAAAGCCTGTAGCGTTTTTCACGATAGCGGACATGGTGTCAGAGCGGCCGCCAATGAAGCAATTTCGTCACTTACACACAAGAACTCTGGTGGCGGCAGGTTCCTGAAGCAGGCGTAGCGGACTCATGAATGCTGCTGCTTTAAGCCCTCGGACAGGGCTTCCAAAAAGACAGCCCTCGGTGCCAGGAACCCCGCTTACGATAAAATCCCGGGAGACAGAATTTCCATCCGGATCGCATCCAGCCATCACCTCCTCTTGAGAAGCTGTATAGGGTCTGACTGGCATTTTACAAAAGCCACCCGCAGAGTCGGAATGCTCCCTGGCAGAAGAAAAGCAGTTCACAGCACAACGCTTGAACAGCATGCCTTCCTCATTATGTCCAAAAAGATTTTTCTTGAATAATGAACGGGATATTACTGGTCAACAAGCCATATAACTGGACGTCCGCAAAAATGGTTTCCGTTGTCAAAAGGCTCTGTGGTGGTAGCAAAACCGGCCATGGCGGGACGCTGGATCCTGCCGCCACAGGATTACTCGTCTTGGGCATAGGTGAAGGAGTCAAGTCGCTTGACGTCCTGTTGGGCATGGAAAAAACCTATCTTGCCTGCCTGCGTCTTGGAACAAAAACAGACACCGGAGACGCACTGGGCAAAGTGATTGAAGAAAGACCCTGGCAGCTTCCGGATCGGAAAACCCTCCTGGCGCTTTGCGGAAAGTTTGGCGGCAAGCAAACGCAATTGCCACCCATGTACTCAGCAGTGAAAGTCCAAGGCAGGAGCCTGTATCAATATGCCCGTGCGAACCAAGTGGTACAACGCAAGCCGCGTACCGTCACGATCTACAATATTCGCTTTCACAGCATCGGAGAAAATGGATTTTGCCTGAGAGTGCATTGCTCCAAAGGCACTTACATCCGCACACTCGCTGAAGACATGGGTCAGGCGCTGGGAACCGTGGCACACCTGTCGTCTCTGGAAAGACTGAACGTTGGAGCCTTTTCTGTCCGAGATGCACTGGATGGCACCCGGCTTCTTGACCCGATGGCAAATGCGCGCCAGCTTTTGCATCAACATATACTTCCCGTGGACGCGCCACTTGCCATTTTTCCTGCCATCCTTGTAGACGCCGGGCAACGTGATCGTCTGCAGCAGGGTCAGGAAGTGGAGGTGCATGGTGCCATCCCTGGATTGCAACGGCTTTACGGCCCCGGAGGCAGTTTCATGGGGCTGGCCACAGCTTGCAAAAGCAACACAATCCGGGCGAAGCGCCTTTACACGCTTTGCCCTGAAGCTTAAGAAAAAAACAGGAAAATCGAAAAGTGAAAGCATTAATCAGCGGCTCACTGGCATTTGATACCGTCATGCTCTTTGAAGGCAGCTTTAAAGACCATTTGCTACCCGAAGAGTTACACATTCTGAACGTGTCATTTATCGCCACAGAACTGAAAAACAATTTCGGCGGCTGTGCTGGCAACAGTGCTTACGGAATGCACCTCTTAGGTGTGCACAGCACCTTGGTCTGCTCGGTAGGCAATGATTTCCAGGACTATATGGGATGGCTACAAAAATCCGGCGTGGACTGCGACCATCTTTTTACTGCAAGTGATACCGTCACGGCACGTGCCTTCATACTGACTGACTTGGACAATAACCAAATCACGGCTTTCCATGCCGGTGCCATGCAGCAGTCTCATCTGGCGCACATACCGAAACATGGAGACCATAAAATCGCGTTGCTGTCTCCCGCCGGCCGCGAAGGGATGCTCACACACGCCAACGAACTTGCCGACAAAGGCATACCGTTTCTCTTTGATCCAGGTCAGGGAACCCCAATGTTTTCCGGAGAGGAGATGCTGTCTTTTATCAAACGCGCCGAATGGCTCGCCTGCAATGATTACGAGCTTCACATGATTGAAAAGAAATGTCAGATGGATACGGAAGCACTGAGAAAAGAAGTCAGCGCTCTGGTGGTCACCAAGGGGGACAAAGGAAGCGTGATTTACGCTGCCGACAAGGAATTTCACATACCGGCTACCATGCCTGACAGGATAGTCGACCCAACGGGTTGCGGAGACGCACACCGCGCGGGTCTGATTTTCGGATTGCTACACAAGCTGGATTGGGAAACAACGGGGCGGATTGCCTCCCTTATGGGAACCTTGAACGTGGAACAGTCTGGTACACAAAGCTATTCCTTCACGCCTGAGAAGTTCTCGGAGCGCTTTCGAAATTCTTTCGGTTTCCCACCATGGGAGGATTGAGGACGGTCGACAGCCGAAAGGGTTGGCTTACATAAGTCCAACTGCTGCCAACCACGCTGGATTGCCACACGAAGCAGCTTGGGGTCGCCATTCACTACGATGGGATTGTCTACCCATTCCAGCAACGGCAAATCGTTAATAGAGTCGCTGTAAAACCAGGAACGCTCATAACTGGGGCACTCTTTAGCCAACCAATTCTTCAAGCTGGACACTTTGCTTGATCCAAAACACGGTATGGAAACCGTGCGCCCGGTAAAACGACCGTTGACAATTTCGGGCTCTGGGGCGATCAGTGCAGACACGTTGAAACACGGGAAAACAAATTCCGTAATGAAGCGGTTTGTCGCAGTAATCACGACCACCAGGTTCCCCGCCTGTTTGTGGCGCTTGACCAGATCCAAAGCTTTTTGCCCGACCAGTGGGGGGATTCTTTCGGCAAAGAAAAGCGCTCGCACGGCCAGTATCTTCTGCATATCGTGCATGGCAAGAGGCTTTAAAACAAATTCCAGATAGACTTGGGGATCTAAAGTCCCGACCTGGTATTCCCGAAAAAACCGTTGGTTTTCCAGCCGATATCCATCTCCGGACACCAAACCCTTTTCAACTACGTAGCGACCCCACTCAAAGTCGCTGTCTCCACACAGCAGAGTGTTGTCCAAGTCAAAAAGAACCAGATCCATTACACCTCACCGTGACCGGCCACAGAGTCACTCCTCCCACTACAAGGCGCACGCCCCCCCGGTGAAGTCACACCCCGGGTCATCGGACGCCAACAAAACACCAAAGCCATTCATTCCTCCCATCTGCGTAACCGAGTGCTGACAAACGCCCCCACCAAGGTCGTCAGCGCGGCCAGAGAAAAAATCAAGGTGCTCCCCAAGCCTTCCCATGCGACCCCGGACAGAAACAATCCCAAAGAGCCCCCAATGCCAAAACTGGTACTCGAATATAAGGCGTGCCCTCTGCCCTTTAGAGGCTCAGGAAAAAACTGGTGTACCAAGCGTAGTGCCGCCGCATGATACAAACCGTAAGTGGCGGCGTGGAGAAGCTGAGCCACCACCAGCGCAGACAAAAATTGCGGCAAAAAACCGATTATCAACCAACGCAGTGACGCAGCAACAAAGCTGATTAGCAGCAAAGTGGTGGCTCCGAAACGAAGCAGCAGCCGCGGCATGAACATAAAAATCACAATTTCTGCCAGCACGCCCAAAGCCCACAAAACTCCGACCAGAATCTCGCCGTAACCATTGTCAGCCAGATAGATGCTGAAGAAGGCATAGTAGGGTCCATGAGAAAACTGCATGAGCGCAGCAAGCAGCAGCAGGCACACAATTTTCGGCTGCCACAGGCGAAAATTCTCAAGCTGCGTTTCCCGTCCGATGACAGCTGGCTTTTCGCCAACCAGAAATGAAGTCATAAAAAGCAGCAACAGCAAAATGCTGATGACCCAAGGCAAGAGGTGCAGCCCGTAGTACTGAAACAATGGTGCCAAAGCCAGCGAACAGACGATAAAACCCACCGAACCCCACAGCCGGATTGTGCTGTAGCGTTCTTTCTTCTTATCCAGAAAACTCATGGTGACGGTTTCCAGCAACGGCAGAACCGCGTGAAAAAAGAAACTGAACAATAAAAGAATGATGGCCATCCAAAAATAATCCCGGTAATAAGTCAGCAGAGCAAAAAAGATGCAGCTCATTCCGATTCCCAGGCGTATGGTTCCAACGACCAGCCCAGTCCGATCGGCAAAATGACCCCACATATAGGGAGCAACAATGCGAGTCAGTAAGACCACTGCCAACAGTTCGCCGATTTCCGCTGGTGAAAATCCGAGCGTGCGCAGATACGGAGCCCAGAAAGGGAGGTACGCGCCCAGGATGGAAAAAAGAACAAAGTAGGATGCGGAAAGTCTGAAGCTCGAACCCGAGTAAGCCGGACGCGAAATTCGCACGCTTCAGTCCGTACCTACACTGATTTTATTTTGTCCGGTATGGCAGATCAGGGAATCAAGCAACACTAGTGCCAGCATGGCTTCCACAATGGGCACTGCCCGCAAGCCTACACAGGGATCGTGTCGACCTTTTACGGATATTTCGGTTTCGTGACCGTGGACGTCAATTGTGCGACCTGGCAAACGAATGCTGGATGTTGGTTTAAACGCAACATCAGCGATCACGTCCTGCCCGGTTGAGATGCCACCCAGAATGCCACCGGCGTTGTTGCTGAGAAAACCCTCAGAAGTTATTTCGTCACGGTGTGTGCTGCCTCTTTGGGAGACGCAGTCAGAGCCACTACCAATCCCCACAGACTTGACGGCATTGATTCCCATCATCGCGTGCGCAACCGCCGCGTCCAGACGATCAAAAACGGGATCTCCCAGCCCCGGCATCATGCCTGTGGCTCGCACCCGCACCAAAGCACCGCAGGAGTCTCCTGCACGTAGCAAAGATTTGAAATACGCTTCCAGGACTGGCAAGAGATCCGAATCAGGAAAAGAAAAGGGATTTTTTTTCGCTTCATCCCAGTCCATACGAGTGCAGCAATGCGGCCCAATCTGAATCACGCAGGCACTAATTTCAATTCCGCACTGCTCGCGAAGAAACTTCGAGGCAATGGCGCCTCCGGCAACCCGTATCACGGTTTCACGCGCCGAAGACCGGCCGCCTCCGCGATAATCGCGCAAACCGTATTTTTGCATGTAGCTATAATCGGCGTGCCCGGGACGAAACTTGTCTTTAATGTCCGTGTAGTCTTTGCTACGGCTGTCCACATTCTCAATGACAAGCCCGATGGGTGTGCCGGTGGTTTTTCCTTCAAACACGCCGGAAACAATGCGTACTGTATCTGGCTCGCGCCGCTGTGAAGTGAACTTGCTGCCCCCAGGGCGGCGGCGATTCAGCTCCTTCTGGATGTCACTTTCCTGCAAAGACATGCCGGGCGGGCAACCATCAACAATACCCAGCAATGCTGGCCCGTGACTCTCTCCGCAACTCGTCAATCTGAAGCGTTTTCCAAATGTGTTTCCGGACATATTTACATTGTAGCAAAGGCAATGGGCACCCGATTCCCGTAGTTGCCATCTGCTATAGTTACGCGGTCGGCAACGCACTTGGCAATAGCCATAACCCAGGAAACAAAAGCAAGTGGAAACAGAAAGAACAACTGTTTGGGAGAAAATAAAGATCGGGCTTCTGTATCTTTTACCACACCATCTCATAACCAGGCTGATATACCGTCTGTCGCGCCTGGAAACATCGTTGAAGGATCCTCTGATCAAGCTGTATATATTCCTTGTAGGAGTCGACATGAGTGAGACCCTTTATCCTGATCCGGAAAATTACCGCAGTTTCAACGAGTTTTTTACCCGCTCCCTGAAACCTGGTGCAAGAAAAATATCCACCGATCCCTTGTCAGTGTGTGCTGCCTGTGATGGATACTTGCTGGCGCATGGGAAGATTAAAAATGGTGACCTGTTCCAGGCCAAGGGGAGGTTTTACTCCCTGCAAGATCTTTTTGCCGGATCGAAAGACCATGCCGCGACTTTTGACGGTGGCAGCTATCACACTATTTATTTGTCGCCGGGCGATTATCATCGGGTGCACATGCCAGTTGAAGGCAGGTTAAAAGCCATGATCCATGTACCCGGCCGCCTGTTTAGTGTGCAGGAATACGGCACCTACGCGATCAAAAATCTATATGCACGAAACGAGCGTGTCATTTCCGTCTTCGACACCAACATGGGGCCTATTGCCATCGTTATGATTGGTGCCATTGGCGTGGCATCCATGGAAACGGTCTGGTCTGGTCTGGTCACCCCTGTGAATATGCAGGTTTCGCATACCCTTTATGGACAGAAGAAAGACGATATCTATTTGCAACGGGGAGAAGAAATGGGAAGATTCAACTTGGGTTCCAGCGTTATTTGCCTGTTTGGCAACCCCGACATCTCACATTTACCAACAGTCAGTAACGGGATGCCAGTAAAAATGGGAGAAGCCATCGCCAGCCTGGACACCGGTGCTTCGGCAGGCGATGACAATAGCCACGGCGAGCCGGAGTAACACCGCTTCACTGCAAGAACAAAGGGCAGGCAGTTCCCAGCCCTGAGCACCGTCGTGTCAGGCTCCGCCTGTCCGGCTTATTCGAGCGTCACCCGCCAGCTTTTTCGGTGCGCTGCCAGCCTCTTTGGCGACACATTTCATACATGCACAAAGCGGCTGTAACCGAAACATTCAAACTTTCTACCTCACCATACATCGGCACAGAGACGTGATAGTCGCAAAGCTCCGCTGTCAATCTGCGCATCCCGTCCCCTTCGGAACCCAGAACAAAAGCGACGGAACGCCGACAGTCAAACTCATAAAGACTATGCTCGGCTGCAGGGTGCAACCCCACCACACAGATCCCGGATTCCTTAAGCTGCCGAATCATTCTTGCCATATTTTTCGCCCTGACCAATGGCATTCTGTGCGCAGAGCCCGCCGCGACTCGTATTGCCGCAGGTGTCAGCCAAACTGACCTTGCCGACGAAACCACGACTGCGGTCGCACCGCAAGCTTCTGCTGACCGAAGGCAGGCACCAAGATTGCGCGGGTCGGTCACACCTTCAAGAACCAACAGTCCCGCAGGTTTCGAGGTCTCACAACGCTCCAACAAGGCTTTTTCGGGAAGGCCGGCCGGCGGTTCGCACCAGCAAAGAACCCCTTGGTGGCTTTTGTGCCCCGCCGCTTTGTCAAGCTCTTCGCGATTCTTGACCCGCAACTGAACTTTGGCGGCCATCGCCTCCATTCGTACTGAGGCTATCCTTTCCCCTTTTACATTCCGGGCAATCCACGCTTCCTGAATTTCTTCAGGCTTTGCACGCAGGGCAGACAGGACGCTGTTGATTCCTCCAAAAGCCAGTTTCATCGAGACTTCCGGGACCGCTTAAACCCCGTTCCCCGGCCACGCTTCCTGACTCCCTTCAACATGAGTTCCACTTTGCGTTCCTCAGGATTAACAGCTGCGATCACAACCTGTAACTGTTCTCCCAAATTGTAAGCAGTGCCGCTATGGCGACCACACAAGCTCTGTACCACCTCATCAAAAAAATAACTGTCACGCGGCAAACAGTTGACATGCAACAAACCATCCACATAAAAACCCTGGATCTCCACAAAAAGTCCGAACGGCTGCACTCCCGAAATCAGACCCGGGAAAGATTCCCCGACATGGTTGGACAAGTTCAGGCATTTGAAAAAGTTTTCCACGCTCCGAGACGCTTCTTCAGCGGTTTTATCAGTCGCTGAACAATGTGCACCAACCGCCTTAAGATTCTCTGCGCTCTGCCGGAAAAACGCCCCACCACCACCTAGCACCCGATGAATGGCGCGGTGCACCAATAAATCCGGATAACGCCGAATGGGAGAGGTGAAATGCGTGTAGCTGTCGAGTGCCAAGCCAAAATGGGCTTCCTGCTCAGGCTGGTACACAGCACGAGCCATGTTGTACAACAGAAACATCTGGATGATCGACACGTCGTCACGACCTGCCGCTTCCTTCAAAAGCATGGAAATTTCCTTTGCCGCTGTCCCGTGGAAAGTCAGTCCACGAAGTTGGAAAAAAGCCTTCAGCTTTTCCCCCGCATCTTTCTTCAGCCCTTGATGAACGCGGTAAAGCAAAGGTTGTTTCGCTTCAGACAAAAAGAGCGCGGCACTGACATTCGCCAGGATCATGAATTCTTCGATCAGGCGATGTGCGTCATTACGCGTCACTGGCATAATCGCTTTGAATTTTCCTTTGCGGTCAAACCAGATTTTCGTTTCTACTGTATCAAGCTGCAACGCAAACCTTTGGTCACGCACCACCGTCAGTTTTTTGTATAAACCGTACGCCGTTCGCACCATCCTGGCGACCTCTTCACTGGCGGTTGCCAACGGCTCAGACTCTTGGAGATACAGACCCACCTGCGTGTAATTCAAACGAGCTTTCGAACAGATCAACGCCGACATAAAGGAATAATCTTGCACGACTCCTGTAGCGGCAATATCCATACGGCAAACCAATACCCGTCGTTTTACATTTGGGAGTAAAGAGCAGTGCCGGTCGGACAAAATTTCCGGCAGCATCGGCACAACCTGTCCCGGAAAATACACGGAATTTCCACGTTGCGCTGCGTCTTCGTCCAGTTCAGATCCGTGTTTCACGTAGCTCGCCACGTCGGCGATGGCCACCCAGAGAACCCAGCCACTTTTGCTTTTTTCACAGTAAAACGCATCATCGAAGTCTCTGGCGTCTTCACCATCGACCGTCACGAAGTCCATTTCCCGCAGATCCACACGGTTGTCCACCGGGTCTTTGCGCTTTGCAGCAAGCTCCGCCTCGTGTAACACCTGGTCTTTCCAAACATGCGCTATGCCATAAGCGTGTAGCGCCGCTTCAACCTCGCTGCTCACTGTTGTCCGGTCACCGAGAATCTCCACCACTTCCCCACCTGGCCTGTCGCCACGATGTCTGGCAGTGGCAGCGTGAACGAGAACCGCATCACCCGATCGCGGCTTTAAGCCGCCACGGAAAACGACCCCCATTTCTGGCACGTTGATTTTGTAAAGGGGTTTCACAAAACCTTTTCCTGTATACACGCCCACGAAATCCAGTGCCCGGGATTTGAGCTTCAGATCCATCAGTTGAGGCGACTTCCGTTTCCCGAAATCCAATTTGGCCAAAACCTTGTCGTTTTTCAACAAACCTCTGGAAAGCCTGGCAGAGACCGGAATCAAATCGGCTTCGTGGTCAGCTCTACAAAAAAAGACCTTGCCAGAACGATCAAGAGACAGCTCTCCCCTACACCAGCCTGATGGGTCTGCGTGCTTCAAAGATACGCCCCGAAAAACGAGTTGCCAACCAGAAGCAAGCAACCATATACCCGAAAATGATTCATAAGCCGGGAATTAAACTGGCGCAAAAACAGAGGCCTCTGCTACTCATTTGGCACCGACATGCCTATACTCACGGTGCGCATCTCTCGGAGCAATGAAATACGTCGAAAACAATTTGATGGCTGGTGAAAAAGTCACCTACAGCGCGTCCATACACTGGTTCGTCTACGCGCAGGGAACATTGCTGGTGCTGACCGGTCTGGTACTCTCGGTCTGGCTCAAGGTCTGGAACGGAGCTGGCATTTGGATAGTAGCCAACAGCTACGCTGACACGGTGATGTGGGGCACGGTATCTGGCATCACATTTCTTGGCGTTTATTCTTTGGTCAAAGCCTTTATTGCGAGAATTTCAATAGAACTAGCCGTCACAAATCGGCGCACGATCGTCAAGACCGGGTTCATCAGCAGGTACACTTTTGAGTTGAATCATGCGGGTGTTGAAAGTTTTCATGTTGATCAAGGCATCGTCGGGCGTATTTTCAATTTCGGCACACTCAGCATCCATGGGAGAGGCGGTGGCATGAAGCCTGTCGGGTGTGTGGACAGTCCGCTGGAGTTCAGAAAAGCCGCCATACAGGCTGTTGATGTTTCCCTGAACCATTGAATGGGATGTAACTGTTAAACCCTGACGCGCTGTTGCTTGAATCCCAGTTCATTGTAGCAGAGACTGGTACCGACTAGTGGCAGAACAGGCGGGCATACCAAAGTACTGGCGGGCTATCGAAGCCAATGTCGCCGGTGACATCACAGGGAATGGGTGGCAGCTGACTGTAGACGGAGAAGCCCTCATACTTTTGGCAACTGTCGCCATTTCGGTGATAATGGACGGATTGGCGAAAGCCCAGGTGGCGGAATTGGTAGACGCGCGGCGTTCAGGTCGCCGTGTCCTTAACGGATGTGCGAGTTCAAGTCTCGCCCTGGGCACCACTGAGATTCATGTACGGCGGTTGGATTTGACCGCAAGATGCTACGCAAAGACTGTCACGAGTCACCAATAACTGTTTCGCGACAAATCAGTTCATCACGCTCCGGCCCATTGGCAATGAGTGTCACCGGAACCTGAGTCTCTTGTTCCACTAATTCTATGTAGCGCTTGGCCTCAACAGGCAGGGCATCATAGGATCGGATGTCCCGGGTGCTGCATTTCCATCCCGGCAAACGCTGGTAAACGGGACTAAAGTCATTTTCATTGCCGGAGAACCATAAACCTGCATGCTGGTTCTTTCCGGAATAAGTGGTCGCGACAAAGATTTCTTCCATCTCATCCAGTACGTCGATCTTCGTCAGGCACAGCCTGTCCACACCATTGACCCGCACCGCATAGCTCAGAGCAACCAAGTCCAGCCAGCCACACCGCCGCGGCCGTCCAGTTGTCGCGCCAAATTCACAACCACGCGTGGCCATCACTTCTCCATTACGATCGTGCAGCTCAGTTGGAAAAGGCCCATTCCCCACCCGTGTCGCGTAAGCTTTGAAAATACCGATCACCTTACCTCGGAAGGGATATCCTGTCCCTATGGAAGCCGCTCCGACGATGGTATTGGACGAGGTCACGAAGGGGTAAGTGCCATGATCGGTATCCAGCATAACCCCCTGAGCACCTTCAAAAAGCATACGGCCACCCTCTTCGCGCTGACACAGATCATAAAGATAGGAAGAAACATCCGTTCCCAGCTCCAGCAACGTCTCCCTTTGTGACAACAATTCTTCCAATTCTGACGTGCAGTCCTGCGGTTCTTCATGGTGATAATGTTCAAGCAGAAAATTGTGATAGGCATAAAGCGCGTGGTATTTCTTCGTGAATTCCTCGACATTTCGCAAGTCTGCAAGTCGCAGCACTCGCCGCGCAGATTTGTCCTCAAAAACCGGACCGATCCCTCGGCGTGTCGTGCCAAGCACTATTCCGTTCCCAGATTCACGAGCGCAGTCAATCCGCCTGTGGCATTCAAATATCAGCGGACTGAACCAGGAAATCTTGAGCCTTCCTTCATAATCAACCCCACGCGCTTTTAGCATCTCAACTTCCTCTCCGAGATGCCTGGGGCAAACAGCAACGCCATTCCCGATCAGGCACACGACCTTCTCGTGCATGATCCCGGAGGGAACCAAGTGGAACACTATTTTCTCATTCCCAATCACCACAGTGTGACCCGCGTTGTGCCCTCCCTGAAAACGGATAACGGCATCGACCGAGCCAGACAGCCAGTCCACTATCTTTCCTTTCCCCTCGTCGCCCCACTGCAACCCGATCACGCAACAGGAATCAGACATCGACAAGCACCCAGCACCCGGCTTCTTTTCGCAAACAATGTTTACAGTCCTCGGAGTCTGTTTTTTCTTCTGGAGTCAATTGCTCAACAACCCGCTTCCCGGACTCTCTCAGAGCAGCGACACGCTCACGCAATTCGGGGTCATCACACAGTGGTGCGAAAATTGTTTCGGGCGCCTCCTGCGTACCACCCGCGTGAGTGGCCAGCAAATGCAGATCACCACTGAAGCCGGTGGCGGCCAGTGCCACTCCAAAACTTTCGGTGATGCCGTTATAGCGGCCACCACGTGCAATTTCCTGACCGATGCCAGGAACATAAGCCGAAAAGCAAACACCTGTTCGGTACTGGTATCCGGTCAATTCTGCCAAGTCGTAATGAACTTTCGCATCAGACACTTCAGCCAGCATGACACCAATCTTTTTCACCTGCTCGATGGCATCCGAGACCTGCTGGCTGCAAGCAGAGAAGTACTCAAGCGCCACTTTGAGGACATCCGAGTCACCTTGAAAATGCGCCAGTTCGACAAACCAGGACCGTTTCTCAGGGCTGATGCCTTCCGCGCGCAAAAAACGAGCAATTTCATGGGATGACTTGTTTTGCAGGAGCAGAAAAAGTTTATGCGCCTGCTGCGCATTGAGCCCAGCCAGCTTCACCAGTGCACGATAAATATCAATGTGACCTATGGATAGAGTAATGTCCCGTATCCCGCAACTCTGAATTGTTGCCAATAGCATTCGAATAATTTCAAAGTCAGCGCTGAGAGCATCGCATCCGTAAATTTCCGCGCCGAACTGCAAAGGCTGGCGTGAACCCAAAGCCCCTTCGGGTCGCGCCTTAAGAACCGGTCCCAAGTAACAGAGGCGATGGGTACGATCTCTCGGCAAGCGGTTTGCAACAATGCGCGCAACCTGTGGAGTCATGTCTGCACGAATACCCATCATTTTCCCATTCAACTGGTCAATCAGCTTCATGGTTTGCAAATCCAGTGTCGCACCTTTCATGATCAAAAGTGCTTCCACATACTCAACCAAAGGAGGAATGACCAAGTCGTAGCCCCAAACCTCGAAAAGATCCAGAACCTTGCGGCGCATGCCTTCGATAACCCGCGCATGACACGGCAGGTCTTCTTCAATCCCGACGGGGAGTAACCAATTAAAACTCATCTAGAAACAGTGACTGCAACAAGACCCCAAGCCCGGACGTTTATTATAAATACCAGAGAACGCATGAAACCCGCTTGAAACCGGTTTGAGGAGCATCGCAAATGGCTCTACAGCCCCGTCTACGCGGCTATCGTGCGATATTGAGAATTAGCAAACCTGCCGCCAAGGCGACAAATCCGAATGTGCGCAGTGACTTGTCGCTAAGCTCATTCATTTTTTGTGAATAGCGGCGCACAGATGCCGGATGCAGAAAAGGCAAAATTCCCTCAATGATCAGCACCAGAGAAAATGCTGTCAGTAGATCGCTCCAATCGATACTGAAAACTCCGTCCATGTTGCGGCCGACTAAAAGTTACTTGTCTGACTTTCCTTTAAAATCCTTGAAGTATCGGAAAAAGTCTGAGTCCGGCTCAAGAACCAACACACTTGAGTTGTTCTTGAAGCTATTTTTGTAGGCCTCGATGCTACGCATAAAAGCGTAGAATTCGGGGTCAACTCTATAAGCATCCGCATAAATTTTTGCCGAACGTGCATCTCCGTCCCCGCGTATCTTTTCCGCCTCCCCATAAGCTGTGGCCACAATTTCGGTGCGTTGCCTGTCAGCGTTGGCTCTGATTCGCTCTGCTGACTCCCTGCCTCGCGCACGAAATTCCCGCGCGACCCTGGAACGTTCTGCCCTCATCCTTTCATACACAGAGTCACTCACGTCATCAGGCAAATCGATACGGCTGATACGGACATCAACAACGCTAATACCGAGTTCCACCGCCTGCTCGTTTGCCTTTTTCTGCAAAATTCCCATGATTTCGGCACGCTCACCCGAAACCACCTGCTTGATGGTTCGCTTGCCGAACTCATTACGCAG
The DNA here is from genome assembly GCA_965212025.1 of Candidatus Oxydemutatoraceae bacterium. Classification (GTDB taxonomy): domain Bacteria; phylum Pseudomonadota; class Gammaproteobacteria; order Poriferisulfidales; family Oxydemutatoraceae. The sequence continues at coordinate 1,323,511 of OZ243039.1, read as the reverse complement.
ACGGTCTTTCATGATCTGGGAAAGCCTGTTTTGCGCATTCCTTTCATCGCCACGCGTTGAGCGGTAGTACTGCGCAACATTATCGATACGCCATTTCACAAAGAAATCTACGGTAACGTTCTTTTTCTCGATGGTAAGAAAACTCTCCGGCCTGGCATTCATAGTAAGAATCCTGGAGTCGAATCTTTGGACGTTGTTGATGAAGGGAAATTTCAGATGTAACCCAGGCTCCAGATCTGCTTCCACAATCTCACCGAGCCGGAACAAGATCCCTCTTTGTCTCTGGTCTACTGTATAAAAAACTGACCAAGCCAAGCTGACCACCACAGCAAGAGCGATGAGAATAACTTTCATCTTGTTCTCGAGTCGCTGCGTTGACGGCTGTCCTGGCGGCCGGAGGTGAAGTCTTCCGCCCCTTCGCGGCTTCCAGCCCAAGGCTCGGGCTGTAATTTGTCTTGATCCATGTCTTTAGCTCCAAGATTGCTTCTGTTCAGTAAAGATTCAAGCGGCAAATAAAAAATATTGTTACCGCTCTCAACATCTATTATCACTTTTGCGTTGTTTGACAAGACTTCCTCCATGGCCTGCAAATAAAGGCGTTCGCGGGTCACTTCAGGAGCGACCGAATATTCCTGGTAAAGTTTCACAAAGCGTTCCGCTTCCCCTTCTGCACTGGCCGTTATTTTCGCACGGTAGGCCACAGCATCCTGCTCCATACGCGCCGCCTCACCTCTTGCCAATGGAACAATCCCGTTCTCGTAAGCCTCAGCCTCATTGACGAAACGTATCTCATCTTCACGTGCCTTGATCGCATCTGCAAAGGCTTCCTGCACTGCGGAGGGTGGCTGTGACTGCTGCAGGTTCACACTGATTATTTCAAGCCCGGACTGGTAATCGTCCAGAATCTTCTGCATCAGGATGCGTGTTTCCGCAGCGACTTCAGCGCGACCTGCACCGAGAATAAAATCCATATTATTCCCACCGACTATTTCGCGCAGAGCGCTTTCCATCACCTGAAAAATAGTTCCTTCCGATTCCGGGATCCTGCCGCCTACCGTGTCCGGGGCGCGCACTTCAAACAGATAGTCCGGAGCGTTTTTCACTCGGTACTGCGCCGATAACTCAACTTCAACAATGTTTTCATCACGGGTCAACATCCGTGTTTTGTTTTGCACAGATCGGATGCTGTCGGTATCGACTATCTCAATGCTTTCAATTGGGTACGGAATGTGCCATCGCGGGCCGGGTAAGGTGGTTATTGTGTAGGCACCGAAGCGCGACTCTACACCGCGTTTTCCCTCGCTGACAATGTATATGCCGGAAAGACCCCAAAGAACCAGCAGCACCAGCGCACCCAAAGCCAAAGCAACAGGTGGAACCCCACCTCTCCACCGTGGAAACACGCTTGTTCCTTTGTTCCCGCTGTCTCCACCACCGCCGCCGTTGTTTTTTCGCTTCAAAAAGGAAGAGAACAACTTCTTCAGAAGCTCATCAAGATCAGGTGGTCCCTTCTGGTCGCCACCACCCCAAGGATTTTGGTTTTTTGGATCTTTCCCATCCTTATCCGATTGATTCCAAGACAATGTTCGCCCTCCTGCTGTCAATTAAAATAAAACGCGACGGCCTGCACTCTGCAGCCACAGTGTGGCAAAAAACTTTGGAGCAGCACAAAGCTCCAGATTGCTTCAGTCATTGTCCACCTCGCTTTCAGTATCGGATTCCACAGTCGCGTCTTCGGTTTCCGTTTCAGTCCCTTGAACACGGGGCTTAAACACGCTGGCAATCGCTACGTATGCATCAGTGTTTTGAAGCAACATGACCATTTCGACACCTTTGGGCAGCTTAACGTCCCCCAAATGCAAAGAACGCCCTATCTCAAGCTTACTGATATCCGCTTCCAGATATTCCGGTAAATCTTTGGGCAAGCAAATCACTTCCACGTCCGTAACCAGATGGCTGATAACGCCTCCCTGTTTTTTCACACCAACGCAGTCTTTCTCTCCCGCAAAATGCAAGGGAACGTGAACTGTTACCTTATGATCCCGGGTAACACGCAAAAAATCAATATGTTCTATTTCGCCGTCAACCGGACAACGCTGCAAATCCTTGAGCAGAGCAAGCACCCTTTGACCGTCAACCAACACTTCCAGCACGTGGGAATAAAAAGATTCGATTCCCAGGTGCCGGTTCAATTCGTAACGGTGCAAATCAATCATAAGGGGCGGCTCACCTCCCCCATAAAGCACGCCAGGCACACGCTTTTGCGCACGCAAATGCCGACTCGCAGCACGTCCTCGATGCTTACGTTCTCTGGCGTGTATTGAAAACTGTTTAGACGTCAAGCTCAAATATCTCCGTTATCAAAATAGTTTCTTACAAAACTAAAGATTGATATGCCCAAGTCACCCACAGATACATACGATAGTTTTCATACCGCATCTGGCATCTCCGACATCATATCACGGTGCAGAAGCACTCGTTCAAATTTGGATAAAAGCACCCGGGCCTATCAAGCCCTGCTCTCTATGCTGGTTAACTTGTATGGATACCCACTTCGCTCGCTGAACGCTTTACTTTAAGGAGGTGATCCAGCCGCAGGTTCTCCTACGGCTACCTTGTTACGACTTCACCCCAGTCGCTAATCACACCGTGGTAAGCGCCCTCCTCTTTCAAGGTTGAGCAACCTACTTCTGGTGCAACCAACTCCCATGGTGTGACGGGCGGTGTGTACAAGGCCCTGGAACGTATTCACCGCGCCATTGCTGATACGCGATTACTAGCGATTCCAACTTCATGGAGTCGAGTTGCAGACTCCAATCCGGACTGGGAACGGCTTTGTGGGATTGGCTCCCCCTCGCGGGTTCGCGACCCTCTGTACCGTCCATTGTAGCACGTGTGTAGCCCTGCCCATAAGGGCCATGATGACTTGACGTCGTCCCCACCTTCCTCCGGTTTATCACCGACAGTCTCCCTAGAGTTCCCGGCATTACCCGCTGGCAACAAGGGATAGGGGTTGCGCTCGTTGCGGGACTTAACCCAACATCTCACGACACGAGCTGACGACAGCCATGCAGCACCTGTCACCTGGTTCCCGAAGGCACGGTCACATCTCTGCGACCTTCCAAGGATGTCAAGGGCAGGTAAGGTTCTTCGCGTTGCATCGAATTAAACCACATGCTCCACCGCTTGTGAGGGCCCCCGTCAATTCCTTTGAGTTTCAACCTTGCGGCCGTACTCCCCAGGCGGTCGACTTAACACGTTAGCTACGTCACTCAAGGGCATTCCCCCAAACAACAAGTCGACATCGTTTACTGCGTGGACTACCAGGGTATCTAATCCTGTTTGCTCCCCACGCCTTCGCGCCTCAACGTCAGTAACAGTCCAGAAAGCCGCCTTCGCCACTGATGTTCCTCCGGATATCTACGCATTTCACCGCTACACCCGGAATTCCACTTTCCCCTGCTGCACTCCAGTTCGACAGTATCGAACGCAATTCCCGGGTTGAGCCCGGGGCTTTCACACCCGACTTGTAAAACCGCCTACGCGCTCTTTACGCCCAGTAATTCCGATTAACGCTTGCACCTTCCGTTTTACCGCGGCTGCTGGCACGGAATTAGCCGGTGCTTCTTCTTTGACTAATGTCATGACCCGGACATATTACTTCCGGGCTTTTCCTCATCACTGAAAGTGCTTTACGACCCAAAGGCCTTCTTCACACACGCGGCATTGCTGGATCAGGCTTTCGCCCATTGTCCAAAATTCCCCACTGCTGCCTCCCGTAGGAGTCTGGGCCGTATCTCAGTCCCAGTGTGGCTGATCGTCCTCTCAGACCAGCTACTGATCGTCGCCTCGGTAGGCCATTACCCCACCGACTAGCTAATCAGACGCGGGCTCATCTGTCAGCGCCAGACCCGAAGGTCCCAGCTTTCCCCCTTGGGGGTCATGCGGTATTAATCCGGATTTCCCCGGGCTATTCCCCACTGTCAGGTAGATTCCCACGCGCTACTCACCCGTTCGCCACTCTCGATACCCGATTCACCCCGAAAGGATCACCAAGTATCTACCGTTCGACTTGCATGTGTTAGGCATGCCGCCAGCGTTTAATCTGAGCCAGGATCAAACTCTTCGCAAATTTTTCCCTGATTCTCATCAGGAAATTCCTGGAATTGTGGTTAAAGACTCTCTCGCCTCTTACGAGGCTCAAACAGTCTCAGCACCACGACTCTAGCGTCTCCGCCAACGCCGTGGGCACCCATACAAATTAACTGGCTATTGGTTTTTAAAAGAACCGGAACTCAAGGGTTCCAACGTGCGATCAATAATACCACTCATATTCCACAAATCAAGCTGCAATACCGCTGCGAAGCCAAAGTACGAGCATCTCCTTCTGACAGAAAATAACGCCCGCAACGCAGTTTATGACCCATGCTTCGGTAGGACAGATGAGATGATCATGGTGATGTTTTTTGCATGATCCATAAGCGATTTTTAGATCAGTCTTTCTTTGTCGCACCAGAATGTGGCCAAGCTTTCAGCCGCGAAATCTGATGGCAACCCCTCGCAAAAGTGCAGGCGAGGTTCAAGGAAACACAAAATTCAGGCGGTGCCGGACAAAGCCTTGCGTATGATTTCTTCCGTACTGAGTCCGACAGTCGTAATTTTGTTCACCTTCTTTTTTGCTTCATTTTGCCTGTAACCCAAAGTGATCAGTGCCTCGCGCGCATCCTCTTCAGCAGAGCTTTCGGGCGCGTACGGTGCTTCACCAGATGCCCTAATCGCATCCCAGGTTTTATTATTCAAACGACTTTTCATTTCAAAAACAATCCGCTTCGCCGTCTTGGCACCTATTCCCGGCAAGCACACCAACCTCCCTTCGTCTTCATCAATGATGCACTGTTTGAAGGCAACGGCATCCATGCTGGAAAGAATGTTCAAAGCAACGTGAGGTCCTACTTTGTTTAACTTGATCAAATCGCAAAAAACCATTTTGTCAGTCGCTTTCAGAAAAGCGTACAGCACGAATTGGTCATCCCGAAATTTCTGGAAAGTCTGCAAACTAACTTCCTCTCCCACGTCTGGAAGGTGATAAAAAGTAGACATGGGGGCTTGCAGCTCATAGCCCACACCACACACATCCACCGTGAGTCGGGGTGGTGACTTTTCAATCAGTTTGCCGCGAATGCTTGCGATCATGAGGTTTTTAAGCGACGGGCTGTGGCACCACAGAAAGCCTGGCAAATTGCCACGGCCAGCGCATCAGACTCATCGTCGGAAGGCGGCTCGGTGATTTTTAAAAGACGTGCGACCATATATTTCACTTGGCTTTTAGACGCATTCCCATTTCCCGTCAAGGCTTTTTTTACGAAACGAGGGCTGTACTCACTGACCGGCAAGCCTGAATGGGCAGCGGCACAAATTGCCGCACCGCGCACCATCCCCAATTTCAAAGCAGCGCGCGGGTTCCTGGATACAAAAATATCTTCCAGCGCAAAAGCCTGTAAGGGCTGCTCTCGCAGAACTTTGCCCAAGCCGTCAAAAACCTTGTAAACGCGTGTGGCTACGTCACCTTCAGGCAATTTTAGCAGCCCGCTGTCCAGATAACGCAACTGTTGCCCACAACTTTCCACGACCCCGTAGCCGGTGACCCTGTACCCCGGATCTATCCCTATAATCCGCTCGCGACTCGGCATTCAATCAGGCGTTTCCACGCTGTCAACAAACGGAAGTATGTTGCACCAAACCGCCTCAACGTCATCCAGATCCTCAATGATTTCAAGCAAGTTGGTGACTTTCCGTCTGACTTCAGGATCGCAGTAAAGTTCAAGTTCCGCGCGCATGAGCAACTCGGCATGCTCACACTCAATCCCGGCCTCTGCCAAGTAATTTTTCACATAAGAAAACGCTTCAGGTGTCGTTATGACTTCTGTACAGTCCTGCTCTGCCACCACATCCTCAGCGCCAGCCTCAAGTGCCAATTCTACCAACCGGTCTTCGGAAATTTCAGACGAACAGCTAATGACCCCCAGCTGCCTGAACAGATAAGTCAGCGCTCCCGCTTCAACCAGCCGGCCTCCATGCCGAGAAAAAGCGTAACGGATAGATGCACTGGTTCGGTTTCGGTTATCAGTCAAACAATCCACTAAAATCGCCACATTGCCAGGACCGTAACCTTCGTACCGTACTGCCTGGCAAGACTCCCCTCTCCCTTTCTCGGCACCACGCTTGATCGCCCGCTGAATATTGTCTTTGCTGACGTTGGCGGCAGAAGCTTTTTCCACAGCCAGGCGCAATCTCGAATTCGTACTGGAATCAGAATTTCCATTCCGGGCTGCAACAGTCACTTCGCGCAACAGACGCGTAAAGAGTTTGCCGCGAAGAACATCCTGTGCTTTTTTTCGGTGCTGGATATTTGACCACTTGCTGTGGCCTGACATGACTTAAAACCCTCTATCGACCGGGCTGGCAATCATGCGCCTATTGCTCATCGCATAAATCCATTGTCGCGCTTTTCAAGCCAGCCATGTTCGCAATGCTCCTTTGGACTCAACGAGACCCGGCTTCCCCAGTTCCAAAGCGAAAGCATGTTCCACGTCTTCATGAATATCAGGCGCGAAACGATGCCGAAAAGCCGGATGTATAAAATAGCGGTTAGGCATCAGTCCAATCAGTCTTTCGTTCTCTGTTTCTCGTTGGCAATCAAGCACATACCCAGTTCTCGAAGTTGCTCTGCTTCAACCGGTGTCGGGGCACCGGTTAATGGGCAACCGGCAATCTGGGTTTTCGGAAACGCGATGACATCACGAATCGAGGAAGCACCAACCATCAGCATCACCAAACGATCCAGGCCCAAGGCAATGCCTGCATGAGGCGGGCAACCGTACCGAAAAGCCCGTAGCAGGAAACCAAACTTGCTTTCCATTTCCGCCTCGTCCATGCCTAAAATTTTGAAAATCTCCCGCTGTGTATTGTGGTCATGAATTCTGACAGAACCGCCGCCCAGTTCCACCCCATTGAGCACAACATCGTATGCCCGCGCCATAGCAGCGCCTGGCGCACCGCTCAGTGCCACCACGTCACTGTTCACTGGGGCGGTGAAAGGATGGTGCAAGGATTTCCAGCGTGCTCTTTGCCCGTCATAAGCGAAGAGCGGAAAATCCACAACCCATAAGGGCTGCCACCCTTCCTGAAAAAACCCGTATGCCTTCCCCAGGCGCACACGCAACGCCCCAATGGTTTCGTTGACCAAGGTCGCTTTACCGGCACCAAAGAAAAGGATATCTCCATCCTCTGCGTCACACCTTGCCAATATAGCCCCCAGAGCCTGGTCGTCAATAAACTTCAGAATGGGAGATTGCAGGCCTTCACGTCCTGCCGCAAGTTGTTTGCATTTAATGTAAGCGAGTCCGGAAGCCCCCATCCCTCGCAACCATTCGGTCAAGGCGTCTATTTCTCCACGTGACAAACTGTTACCGCCAGGGAGTTTCAGTACAGCGACACGACCCTGAGGGTCATTGGCGGGGGCTGCAAAAACATTAAATTGCGTCTCGGTCAACAAATCCCCGACTTCTTTCAGCACCAGTGTTACGCGCAAATCCGGACGGTCCGTTCCATAAAGCTGTAGGGCATCCGCGTAACTTAAATGCGGAAACGATTCTGGCAGCGACACGGACAGCAGCTCCTGAAAAAGCTTGCGCAGCAGAGTCGTCGTTAACCCCATGATGTCGCTTTCCTTCTGAAACGAAGCTTCGATATCCAGTTGTGTAAATTCTGGCTGGCGATCCGCCCGCAAGTCTTCATCTCTGAAACACCGTACGACTTGGTAATAGCGATCCATGCCACCTACCATCAAAAGCTGCTTGAACAATTGCGGCGACTGCGGCAACGCAAAAAATGCGCCACTTTGTGTACGGCTTGGCACCAAATAATCACGCGCGCCCTCTGGCGTGGCTTTGCTCAACACCGGAGTCTCAATTTCAAGAAACCCCTGGCTTTCCAGGAACCCGCGCAAAGTGTGATTGACCCGCGCTCTCAATCTCAGATTGTGTTGCTTTTCAGGCTGACGCAAATCGACATAGCGAAATTGCATGCGGGTATCTTCGCCTACTGTTGGGTCATCAAACCGAAATGGAGGGGGCAGGGATTCATTCAATATTTCCAGCTCGTCACAAACCAGCTCCACACCCCCAGTGGCTATGGCAGGGTTTACAGTCCCTTCCGGGCGAATTCGCAAAGTGCCGCAGGCATACAAAACGTATTCGCTTCGGGCTTTCTCGGCTTTCTGAAAAACCGGTTCATTCTCCGGGTTGGCGACCAGCTGCAACAAGCCGGTATGGTCCCGCAAGTCAATGAAAATGACACCGCCATGATCGCGATGGCTATTGATCCAGCCGCAAACTTCTACCTTCTCCCCCGTTGAAGCTGGAGTCAGCTGGCCGCAGTAATGGCTTCTCACGAAATACCCACACACAGTGCCATTTTCTGGCGGCCACTTTGTGCGGTTGGGCACGCGAGGCATTCAGTCACGGTCAGATGCTGCCGGCTTTTTCCTCTCACCACCCGTTGCTTTTTGTCCGGTTGCGGCCTGGCTTTTCGCGTTGCCACTTTTCACTTCGCTGCTTTTGGCGCTGTCGCTTTTGACCTCACGGCTCTTTGCTTCGCCTTTGTTTTTGCTGTCATTCGCCTGCGCATCTGCCAAATTGCGTTTCTCACCGGTTTTGAAATCTGTTTCATACCAGCCCTTGCCCGCCAAACGAAAAACACTCGCAGATACCAGTTTTTTCAATGCCGGTTCGTTACAGGATTCGCATGTACGCAGTGGCGCGTCATGAATTCTTTGCAACACCTCTATATGGTGTCCGCACGCTGTGCATTCGTATTCGTAAATGGGCATTGAGTCAGGCGTTTAGATTCTCAAAAAAAACAATCACTGGTTTGACCGTAACCAAGGCTGAAAGCGTCCACAGAAACCTTCCAAAACAACCATGGCTTCGTTGCGCCTGCTGTACAATCTGTTCTGCTGACAGCCCGAAGCACCCGCCCAGCTATTATGCCCACAGTCTTGATTCTTTACTACTCTTTGGGCGGTTCCACAGAAAAAATGGCACACCAGATCGCGCGTGGCGTGGAAAGTATATCTGGTATTGAGGCCAAACTGATGACCGTTCCGGCATTTCATGACCCGTCCGGCGAAAACCATCCTGCCCATGCTGCCGGCAGTGCACCCTGGGCCAAAACAGCTGATCTTGCAGAGTGTGCCGGGCTGATACTCGGCAGCCCGACAAATTTTGGGAATATGGCGGCACCCTTAAAACACTTTCTGGACAAGACCACGGCCGAATGGTTCACGGGTGCTCTTGTGGGAAAGCCAGGGGCTGTTTTTACCTCCACAGGCAGTATGCACGCAGGACACGAAAGCACACTGCTATCCATGATGATCCCTTTGCTACACCATGGCATGGTTATTTGCGGCTTGCCCTACACCGAAGCAGCGTTGCGTGAGACCACGACCGGAGGTACGCCATACGGTGCCAGTCACTTCGCGGGACAGACGGGCAGTCGCTCACTCGACAGCCATGAAAGCGAGCTGTGCCGAATGCTGGGAAAAAGAGTGGCAAAATTGGCACTCCGCTTGCATAAACCTTGGTAAAAGCCCGTGCCGGAAAAAGACAAGATCATGCTGCCAGACCGCGCGTCACTTATGAAATTCACGCCATCCGTATTCAGGAAACCATATTTTGGAGCAAGGCGATGATATGAAAACCATTGCTGTCTATCCCGGAAAATTCGACCCCATAACCAACGGACATTCTGACTTGGCACGACGGGGAGCGCGCCTGTTTGACAGAGTGATCGTCGGGGTCTCTGCATCTCCAGCCAAGGAAGAAAATTTTTCGCACGCGGAACGTATCGCGCTCGCCTCTGTGGCGCTGGCATATTTACCCAACGTAACAGTGGTGGGCTTTGACGGCCTGCTAGTGGACTTTGCACGCCACCACCAGGCACAGGTGGTACTGCGCGGTCTACGAGCGGTTGCCGACTTTGAGTACGAATTTCAGCTTGCCAGCATGAACCGCTCACTCCACCGCGAGATGGAAACCTTGTTCCTGATGCCGAACGAAAAATATACTTTTCTTTCCTCCACTTTGATATGCGAAGTCGCCAGGCTGGGCGGAGAAATCAGCAAATTCGTGTGTCCGGCTGTGCTTTCGGCATTAAAAAAACGTTTTTCTCCAACACCGGGCTGAGGGCTAAAATGTTATTACTCTCAACTGCCCCGTTATCTTGGACTCATGCGCTCAGCTAGCATTCTCTGCTTTTGGATATGGCTTTTTCTGCCTTGTGGTTCCGGGTTCGCCAATGACACCTACGCGATCGCCACCGCCCACCCGGCCGCTACGCGTGCCGGTGCCGCCGTGCTTGCGGAAGGTGGCAACGCCTTTGACGCCGCAGTCGCTGTCACTGCCATGCTGTCTGTCGTGGAGCCATATTCCTGCGGGATAGGTGGCGGCGGCTTCTGGTTGCTTTACAGGGAGCAAGACCGCCACTCCGTCATGATAGATGGACGTGAGCGAGCGCCTTTATCGGCAAGCGCTGACATGTATTTGGACGAAAATGGCAAAGTCATTCCCGGGAAATCATTAAATGGGTCAAGTGCGGCCGGTATTCCCGGTGTCCCGGCAGCACTGGTTTATATCAGCGAGCATTATGGTTCCCTGCCGCTTGAAACGTTGCTGTCTCCGGCAATCAAAGCCGCGCGCTCTGGCTTCGCAGTCGACAACCGCTATCAGCAGCGTGCCAAACGCAAGCTAAGAATTCTGAGGCGTTACTCGGCATCAGCAGCCACGCTTCTGGTTAATGGCAATGTGCCGGCCATTGGTCAGATCATTCGACAGGAACAACTGGCACGAACTCTGGAAAGCATTGCAAAAAATGGCAGAAACGGTTTTTATGGCGGTCAGGTCGCACAAGACTTGGTCGCTGATGTTCGTGGCAGTGGTGGCATCTGGTCGCAGGCGGATCTTCAGCAGTACCGAATCATTGGGCGGGCTCCCCTCATTTTTCATTACGCCGGCTCTACCATCACGACGGGCTCCCTGCCCTCCTCAGGCGGTATCGTCCTGAATGAAATTTTCAATATGCTCTCCCTTTTTGATCCGCAGGAATGGTCTCCTCTGTCAGAACATCTGTTGATCGAAGTCATGCGCCGCGCATACCGGGATCGCGCAAGCTACCTCGGTGACCAGGATTATGTAGAAGTTCCCTCGAAGAGACTGCGTAGTCTGTCCCACGCCAAAAAGCTTGCCAGCACTATCCATAAGGACCGTGCAAGCCGTAGCGTTGCATTGAAGACGGCTTCTCCACAAAAAGGTCTTGATACCACGCATTTTTCCATTGCCGACAACCATGGCAATCTGGTTGCAGCGACCATGTCCATAAATACATCGTTTGGATCCGGCTACATTTCTCCCCGAACCGGGGTGCTGCTGAACAACGAGATGGACGATTTCTCCATTCAACCCGGAACAGCAAACGCATACGGCCTGACCGGTGGGGAAGCTAACGCGATTGCACCGGGGAAACGTATGCTATCCAGCATGAGCCCAAGTTTTGTGGAGACCCATGACCGCATAGCGGTTCTCGGAACACCGGGCGGAAGCCGCATCATCACCATGGTTCTACTTGGTATTCTGGAATTTTTGAAAGGGGGTGGCGCGCAGGAAATCGTTTCTCTCAAGCGCTTTCATCATCAATATCTGCCGGATGTTGTGGAAACGGAACCCAAAGTATTCACATCACCATTACTGAAATCCTTGAAAAAAATGGGGCACATCTTCAAGCCCCGTGGCAGGAACTGGGGGAATATGCAGGCGGTGGTTCTGGACAAGTTCAGCGGCAAGCTCGAAGCCGCAGCGGATCCACGTGGCATCGGCATGGCAATCGCTGAAAACGAAACAGGCACCAAGCCCTAAAACAGTTTCAGTTGGAAAACCGTGTGTTTCCCGTGCGACTCCTGGCGGCTCGCGACTCGAAAACTATAGTCTTGCCGGTCGAATGACTCCGACTTCACTTTTCTTGATGAAATCAAGAAAATGCCGCACCTCAGGATAGGTCTTGGCAAGTTCTTTCAACTTCGGCGTCTCCTCCGTACAGTTTTCTTTAAGTACTGTTCGATAAGCGTAATACAAAGCCCCTAGCAACTCAGAGCTGAAACCCTTTCTCTCCAACCCAACCTTGTTGATTCCGCGGCAATACGCGGGGATACCGGAAACGGAGGTATAAGGCGCAACATCCCGAGCCAGTTTCGTGGCTCCGCCGGTGTAGACGTGACACCCGATCTGACGAAACTGGGGCACCAAAGTGTAGCCACTAAGAACAGTGTAATCCCCAACCCTGACGTGCCCGGAGAAAGCGGTATTGTTGGCCAGTACCAAGTGATTACCCAGCACACAATCGTGGGCTATGTGCACATAAGACATGATCCAGTTGTGACTTCCAACCACGGTTTTTCCCGAGCCGTGTACCGTTCCTGAGTGCACGGAACAATACTCACGGAACACATTGTTATCGCCTATGACCAAAGAGGTGTGCTCGCCAGCGTACTTCATGTCCTGAGGCGCACCACCCAAGGTGCTGAAGTGGTAGACCTTGTTGTTCGACCCAAGAGTCGTGCGACCTGACACCACCACGTAAGCACCCAACTCACATCCAGAACCTATTTTTACATGCGCACCCACGATGCTGCCGGGTCCGATCCGCACATCATCGCCAATTTCAGCGTGGCGGCTCACGATGGCAGTTTCGTGGATCGCTTTCCCGCCGGAAATGTCCAGCTGTCCGAATGGCCCAGCGGCAGACATGTCAGTCTTGGGAGACGATTAACCGCAAGGTCGCCGAAGTCGCAAGCTCTCCATCCACCGTAGCCTGACCGGAAAAAATATGGTGTGCTCCACGACAACGAACTTTTTCGACCTCCATAATCAAGCTGTCTCCGGGAATAACCTGTCTTTTAAAACGCACTCCATCAACACCTGTTAAAAACATGCGAGACCCTTGGTGATACTTTTGGCCTGTTGAATACACAGCCAGCAAACCGGCAGTCTGCGCAAGAGCTTCGATCATCAACACACCAGGTAGAACCGGGTTGCCAGGAAAGTGGCCTCGAAAAAAAGGCTCGTTGTAACTGATGTTTTTCAAGGCCTTGATTCTTTCGTCGGCAACCACCTCCAGAACTTTGTCCACTAACAGAAAAGGATAATCGTGCGGTAACATTTTCATGATTTCTGAAACAGTGATTTCCGTCATTTCTGTTCTCCAACGCCAAGTTTTTTTTCTTGTTGCCCCTGCATCGTCCTTGCCAATTTCTTCTCCAATTCCCGCATCCGCTTGTACAAACTTCCCAGCCTGCCAATCAATATGGAGTTACGGGCTGACAAGGCGGCGGGTTGCAAAGGAAAATGTGACGCGTAATAACCTTCCCTGTCAATGGAAGCTACAACTCGTGACATGCCACCCAAAATAACATCGTCACAGATCTGCAAGTGCTCCGCGATACCGGTAGCGCCACCTATCTGACAGCGGGCACCAATTTTTGTGCTGCCCGCTATGGAAGTCCGTCCTGCAATTGCCGTATTTTCTCCAATGTGAACATTGTGAGCCACGAGCACCTGCGCATCCATAATAACGCCGTCCTCCACCACTGTGTCATCCAGAGTGCCCCGCGCGATGCTGGTCAACGGCCCGATAGACACGTCATTTCCAATTCGCACTGACCCCGTGTGCACAATTCTGAACCACTTGTCACCATCACTGGCAAAACCAAAACCGTCTGCACCGATAACCGCCCCTGACTGAATCAACACATCGTCTCCCATACAAACCCCACGCTCAATCACCGCACCCGCACAAATGACGCAGCGCGCGCCCAGGCGACAACCGTAACCCAGCACAGCATTCTCCCCAATAGTGGTTCCGGCTCCGACTTTTACGTCCGAACCCAGCACAGCTCCCGAACCTACATTCACATCATCTGCCAAAGAAGCAGTCTCAGAGACGGTGGCACCCGGGTGTATGCCTTGAAAACAACAGGACTGAACAGCAAAGACCCGCATGGCTTTGGCAAACGCCACTTGGGGAGTTTTGCTGGTCAGCTTTGCCGCATGGATTCCCCCGCAATCCATGCCTTCCGGAACAATCAGCGCCGATGCCAAGGATTGCTCGGCCTGTTCCCACAGTTTCCTGTCCAGAAACGGCGACACTTTTCCGGGCTTGGCGCTTTCCAGGCTTGCCATTCCGTCCACCAAAATCGCCTTATCGCCTTGCAAAAGCGCGCCAATACGCTCGGCAAGTTCACCAAGCTCCAGGCAGGCACCCCCAGCGCTCTTATCGTTCACCAACCGGCTTGAGTAATAGTGACTAAAACCGCACCAATGCTAGGGCTTCTTTTTACGGGATTTCGATGCCCCACTTCCGCGTCTTTCAAGTCCCTGCAGCACTTCTGCAGTGATATTGACCGCATCGGTCACAAACAGGGCGGCTTCCGCTTTCAGCACCAGACCAAGTTTCCGTTTCATGGCAACATCTTCGGTGACGCCGATAACCAAATCCAGAAAAGATTGCATCTCGCTGTTGTTCCGCTTGTTCAGATCCCCTTGGAACTCTGATCTCAACTCGCCACACCTTCTTTGTTTTTTTTGAAACTTCGCAACCTGACGCTTGGTCTGTTCCGTGTTTTTGCTTTCTGACGCCTTGCGCGCACTCACCTGTAGCTGTTTCAGTTCCTCCAGACAGTCTTCAATCACTTCCTGTCGTGGCTCAAACTCTCGCTCCAGCCGTTTCTTTACGGTGATTGCCTGAGGTGCATTGGCAACCAAAAAAACCATGTTCACAATTCCAATTCGCGTCCCCTGCGCCCCGGACACCTCCCACGATAACAGCAATAGCAGAATAAAGAAGGGAAATTTTCGCATGATAGTCTCCATGGTTAAAACGATGTGCCCAGGTCCAATTGAAAAGTTTCAGTACGGTCGTCGGAGTCATCCCAAAATGGTTTCGCAAAGCTGATTTCCAGCCCTCCCAGGGCGGTCAGCCACTGCATGCTGATCCCGGTCGAACCGCGCAGGGAGGAAAGGGAAGAAAAATCTCCGGCTTTCCTGTAAACATTGCCAGCGTCTGCAAAAAAACCGAAGCGCGCATTTAGGTCATCCGAAAACCAGTCCTGCGGCAAATAAAGATCCAGGTTGCCAAGTATCCTGAAGTCGCCCCCCAAGGCGTCATTATTCGCGTCCTTGGGGCCGAGTGAATTTGAGCGATAACCTCGCAAGCTGCTCGCCCCACCCCCATAAAAACGATCATAATACGGCACTTCAGTGGTACCTCCATATTCTTGCGCATAAGAGAGTCTGCCCCGCGCGCTCAACACGAAACCGCTGTCATCCAAAGGATGGTATTTTCTGCCGGTAAGACTGAGTTTGTAGTAATTCAAGTCGCTGAACGGAAGATACCAATTAACATTGGTTTGAAAAATTTCACCATCAGTGGCGAAAATAGCACGGTTTCTGGTGTCGTAGGAAAAGCCAAAATTAAGCACAAAGTTCAAAAAATCATTCCCCTCGCGATCCAGAAAATTCCGGACTTCGACCGGGGTTCTCGTGTTCGCCGTAACCGAAATGTCCTGTATCTTGCCGCCAATCAAGAAAGAATCATTCTCGCTAATGGGGATGCCCCAATTCATTCCGACACTGTATTCTTCGCTGTTTGACGCGGAAGTGTCGCGGTCACTGTAATCGACTTCACGAAACTCGAATGAAAGGGAACGGCTGATGCCGTCGATCGTGTAAAAGGGATCATGCACCAGAAGCCCGTAGGCATTCGTGGAGTCCGTGTTAGAAAAGGAAAGGGAGACTCGCTTCCCGGTTCCCAGAAAATTATCCTGCTTGACGCCGAAGGACACAATCGCACCGGCTTCACTTGAAAAGCCCACGGAAGCGTTAAAACTTCCGGACCACCTTTCCTGCAAGTAAAGGTTCAAATCAATTTGGTCATCGGCTCCCGAGACCAGCGTTTTTTCAACTCTGAGTGCCTCCACATATGGCAGACGCCGTAGACGAGCTTCGGAAAGCTCAATTTTTCTGGCCGAATACACGGCTCCCTCAAGTTGACGCATTTCCTGGCGAAAGACCTGGTCATCGGTATCGCTGTTTCCGGAAAAATTAATTCTGCGCACGTACGTTTTTCTGCCGGGCCGGATGAGAAGAATCACTTTGACCGTTCCCTTTTCCACGTCTCGCTCAGGAATGATGTCTACTTTGGCAAATGCATAGCCCGCGTAACCGAGCTTCAGCTCAATGGCTTTTCCTGAAGCAACTGCTGATTTTTGCGAGTAAAACTTCCTTTTCGGCAAATACACCACTTCTTCAAGCTCTTGTTCCGGCAGAATTTTGTCACCAGCCAGCTCATGCCCGGAAACCCGATACTTACCCCCTTCGCTGACCCCAATCGTGATACGGATGTGTTTGCGGTCCAAAGACAGGGAAACATGCGTGTTTGTGACCTTGAAATCGAGATAACCGCGATCCAGATAAATTTGCCTGATGGTTTCCAGGTCTGCAGCCAGTTTCAGTTGCGAATAGCTATCCCGACTACTCCAGAACGCGTACCACGGCACAGTACCTGACTGCAACGCGTCCAAAATGGTATCGCGCGCCACCGTGTAATTCCCGATGATTCTGATCTTCTTGATGAGCGCTAGCGTCCCCTCATTGATGCGAATTGTGACTTGTACCTTATTGTCGGACAGCTTTCTGGTTTGCGCCTCTACGCGTGCGCCGTAGCGTCCCTGAACACCATATTGCTGCAACAATTCCTCTTGCATACGCTCCAAGGCAGTGTAGTCCAGCACCTTCCCGGGCGTGATATCCACTCGCGCCAACGCTTCAAGCAATGAATCTGTTTCAATGCGCTTGTTCCCTTCAATCGTGATGCCGACAATACCGGGGCGCTCCCGGACTTTAATCAATAGGCGATTGCCTATGCGATACAGCTTTACATCTTCAAAATAGCCACTTCGGTAAAGACTTTCCACGACTTTCGGAGTCTCTTCCTCGGCAAAAGGCTCACTGACCCGCAGATTCAGCAAACGTAAAGCAAAACCTTCGTCCACTCTGTCCAAACCCTGAAAGTCAATACGCTCAACCCTGAAGGTTTCGCCAAGCACTTCAAGCGAAGAAAACAGAAACAGAATGCCGAGCGCAAAACGCAACATGCGAATCCGGGAACAGCAACTCGAGCAAACCAAGGCTGGTCTCAAACGGAGAGGCAATGATCTGGGGTTCTGATGGCTCAGCCTTCCGCAAGTCTGATGAAATCGTTATAGAAAGCCAAGATCATCAGTCCGGCCAAAAGCACCATCCCGATACTTTGCCCAAAAGCCAGGGCTCTGGTTGAAAGTGGCGAACCTTTCAGCCACTCGACAAGGAAAAAGAGCAAGTGCCCACCATCCAGAATCGGAATCGGCAACAGGTTAATGATGCCGATGCTCAAGCTCAGCACGGCCAGAAAACTCAAAAAAGCACTGGCTCCGACTGCCAGCGTGTTGCCAGCATAATCGGCTATGGTGATTGGTCCGCTGAGGTTTCGAACCGAAGCTTCGCCTGTCAACAGCTGCCACAACACCTGCAAAGTCAGGGACGTAATTTGCCAGGTCTTACGGGCGGCTTCCTGCAGGGATTCAATCGGGCCGTAGCGGTGAACGAAGCGATAGCGATTCATGACTTCGGGAGAGGGCGGTTGTACGCGCGCACCCAACCTTCCCACGCGACTTCCTTCGTCAATCGTTGACCCCAACTGCACCACAAAGGATTGCCGCAGGCCTTCACGGTCAACCAGCAATTCCACTACTTCATCTGGCGCATCCCGAATCAGCTGTACAAAGTGTTTCCAGTCCTGAACACTTTCTCCCCGAAAAGCCAGCACGTGATCCCCGGGCAACAACCCGGCACGTTCCGCAGCCGCCTCAGGAACCAGTTGCCCAATAACCGCATCAAGGTCAGCCCGCCACGGCCGAATCCCAAGTTTCCTCAAAGCGTCAGGATCATCCAGAAAATTAAAATCCTGCGTGCGCACCAGAATCTCCTGCTCCAGATCCGAAACCGGCTTTTTTATCCGTACGGCAAAACTTTCGTGGTCGGTTTGCAGGCCGGCTCCCACTAAAGTCATGATCACATCCTGCCAACTTCTTGTTTCTTTCCCTCCCACGGCAACGATCAAGTCGCCCTTCTCCAGTCCGGCAATCGCCGCAGGTGAATCAGCGGGAACCTCACCAACAACCGGAGATTCGGCCGGGAGTCCGATCATATAAACAAAAAAATAAAGAACAAAAGCGAGCAGAAAATTGGCGGCAGGACCAGCAACGACAATAGCAGAGCGCACTTTCAGGCTCTGCCGGTTGAAAGCACGGTGCTGTTCTTCTGGCTCCACGGCTCCTTCTCTTTCGTCCAGCATTTTTACGTAGCCCCCTAAAGGAATGCTGGCCAGAACATACTCGGTCTGGTCGGGACCAAGACGGATTTTCCAAAGCGGTCTGCCAAAGCCGATGGAATAGCGCAAAATTTTGACACCACATTTCTTTGCGACCCACAAATGACCGAACTCGTGAAAGCCCACCAACACGCTGATGGCCAAAATGAAAGCCAATAAAGAAAAAATAAAGTCCATTCGGTTCAGCCCCTCATGCTGCCCTTAGCGACCCCACCCTCTTCCTTGCGCCAGAAACGAAGGTGGGGAAACAGCGGAAAAACAAAGCTCCCGGTAAACAAAGTGAAGTTTCGCTGGCGTACTCTTCAGCACAAGTCCACAAAAAGCACGGGCAAGCCACTTTGTATACATTATTGCACAAGGATTTTGTGTCTACGATACAAATGTGCCATAAAGGAGCTTCCCGTGGGGGTATCGCTCACAGAGTCAATGTGAAAAATTTCCCGGTTTGATCAAGTCCTGGCACCTGCGCCTTGCCTGCTCTTTCAAAAGCATAACGTCCGCCAGACATTCAGGGGACGGATCACATCCGTATCGCTGCATATACTCCGCCACTGTGGCGGCGATATCCGTAAAGGAAATTCGGCCTTCAAGGAAGGACTGCACGGCAACTTCGTTCGTTTCGCTTAAAGCAATGACTGCCGAGTGCCCGCTTTCCAAGGCATCACGCGCCAGCTTCAAGCACGGGTAACGGCCCGGCTCTGGCAAGGAAAATTCCATTTCATTGAACTGTCTGAAATCCAGTTCGGCTACACCGCTTGCAATACGTTCCGGCCAGGCCAAAGCGTGAGAGATCGCCACACGCATATCAGTGTTCGCCAAATGTGCCAGCATGCTGCCGTCGTGGAAACGAACCATCCCGTGCACGACACTCTGGGGGTGTATCAGAACTTGTATTTGCGCGTTGGAAAGAGAAAAAAGCAGGTGGGCTTCAATCACTTCCAGCCCTTTGTTCATCATCGTCGCCGAATCCACAGAAATTTTCTTCCCCATGCTCCACTTTGGATGCCTGCAAGCCTCTTCAGGCGTTGCATCCTTCAAAAGATGCAGTGGTGTTTTATAAAAAGCCCCACCCGAAGCGGTTAAAACAATATTCTTGACCTGTCTGAGGGTCGCTTCACTTTCCGAAGGAGCAGGCTGTCCCAGACATTGAAAAACCGCGTTGTGTTCACTGTCTGTCGGTAAAAGCACAGCCCCTGACTTCCGCGCGGATTCAATCAGCAAGCGACCCGCCATGACCAAGGCTTCCTTGTTGGCAAGCAAAACATGTTTGCCTGCACCTGCTGCCGCCATAGTAGGCAACAGACCGGCAGAACCGGCCATACCAGCCACGACGATGTCCACCTGCGGGTGTGCGGCCATCTCTGCCAAGGCTTCTTCACCAAAAAGCACAGTCGTGTCTTTTCCAAACATCTGCCGGTCAGCGATGGAAGACGCTTTCCTCTGCCCCAGAACCGCATAGCAAGGCCGGAAAATCTGACATTGCTCAGCGAGAAGTTCGGCATTTTTCCCCGCAGCCAAAGCAAACACCCGAAAACGGGTCGGGTTGCGGGAAATCACATCCAGGGTTTGGCTGCCAATGCTGCCGGTAGAACCCAGGATGCAAACATGCGCAAGATTTGAAGACAAGCTCAACCGTCAACTCCTGGAATATTCATCAGTGGCACAAACACCAAGAACATCGGAGCAGTCGCAATCAAACTGTCCAGCCGATCCCAGACTCCGCCATGCCCCGCCAGCAAAGCACCACTATCCTTACGTCCCGAGTATCTCTTCACCATGCTTTCCGTCAAATCACCAATCAGTCCGAAGACCACCAGAAACAGGCTTAACAAGACAAGAAAAACAGTGTCTTCAAACCCTTCAGAAACAAAGACCCCGGTCACCAAACTCAGCAAAAGACCAATCAGCAAAGCACCCCAGAGCCCTGCCGAGGTTTTCCCGGGACTGATATCAGGACTAATGCGCCGCTGTCCCCAGCGCCTCCCAGCCAGATACGCAAATATGTCAGACAGCGAGATCAGTGCGAGCAGATAAAAAAACCAGGCGGGAGAAAAACGATGCAAGTCAATCACCGCCACCCAAAACGCCGCCAGCACGAACGGAAGTCCCAGACGAAACAGCCAGGGAAACCAGGAACTGCGAATAAACCCTGGCCGATAAAGCGCGACGATAAAAAACATGGCGAACCACCAGAACACTGCAAAGAAAATCAACACCTCGCGCAGAAAATCATGGTTCCAGGAAAAAACCATGAGCAGAGCCAGCGTCACGAGGACGGCAAGGCAAGTCAGTAAATCTCCTCCGGCCAGCATGCGCGCACCTTCCCAAGCAACCAACAGCGTTGCCAAGCCAAAAAAAATGGCGAATGCCTCATGACCCGTAAAAAAGACTACACCTGTGACAATGGCAACCAGTGCCAGCCCGACCGTCCATCTGTCACTTCGTAGCCAAGTCTTTTTCATCTCGAAAATCGGCACGAGTGTGCCGCGTAGCGCACTAAATCAGACCAAATTTTCTTTGCCGTCCGGCAAACCAGTCAAAGGCCTCTTGCAAAGCTGCCTTGTCAAAGTTCGGCCACAGTGTTGGGGTGAAATACAGTTCCGAATACGCGCATTGCCATAACAAAAAATTACTGAGTCTTTGCTCGCCACCGGTACGGATGAACAAGTCCACTTCGCCAACAGAAAGAAAATTAGCGATCTGCTTTTGGAGAACTGAACAATCTACGTGACTGCCGTCTTTTCTTAAGGTTTTTTCAACGGCCTGGGATATGTCCCAACGCCCACCATAATTCATCGCTACATTCAGTTGCATACTGTCGTAGTGCGATGTTTTCTTTTCAATTTCCTGGAAAAGACTTTTCAGTTCCGGGGCGAAGTAATCAACATCGCCCACAAAGCGTATTCTGATGCCGCTTTCTGTCAATCCTCCGAACTCTCCCTGCAAAGCCTCGGAAAAAATCTCCATCAACCCTTCCACCTCTTCTTCAGGACGAAAGCGGTTTTCCAGACTGAAAGCATACAGCGTCAGTTCTTCAGTCTTGAACTCCATGCAGGCATAAACAATCTCGCGTGCCCGTTGTAAACCGGCACGGTGACCCATTAGGCGGGACTCTCCCCGCTCTCGCGCCCAACGTCCGTTGCCGTCCATAACGATGGCAACATGCCGCAATACATTGTCCGCCACGGGTTAAATCTCCATCAGCGACTTCTCTTTATCTTTCGACAAGGCATCCGCTTTGGAGATAAATGCGTCGGTCAGTTTCTGAATTTTAGCTTCGCGTTCTTTCGCTTCATCCTTGCTGATCGTTTTTTCTTTCAGTTGTCCCCGGATTTCCTGAACCAGGTCACGCCTGACGTTACGCATTGAGACACGGGCCTTTTCGGAATGTTTGCGCGCGATCTTTACCAATTCCAGGCGCCTTTCCTGGGAAAGCGGGGGAATAGGAACTTTTATAACTGTACCCAGAACCGCTGGATTCAATCCCATTTCAAAAGCAGCAAGCGCGCTGGATATTTCGCGCACCATGTCTTTTTCCCACACATTCAGAACCAGGGTGGAGGAGTCCTGAACGCTGATACTGCAAACCTGAGGTAAAGGCACTCTGTTACCATAGTACTCAACCATAACCCCGGACAAAAAATCCGGTTGGGCACGCCCGGTACGGATAGTACTGAGATCCTGAGCAAACGCCTTCAGGCATTTCTCCATCCTTTTCCCGGCATTCAATTCCACAACTTCAATATCACCCTTTCAACGCCAGCGCAGCAAGAAAAGTCTGAAAATTCAGACCAACACGACCGACAGTCGCATATAAGCAAAAGCAGATCATCCACACGAAACCATGGTGCCTACGTCAGCACCACAAACGATGTCCCTGAAAGCCCCCTGCTTTGTGATGTCAAACACCCGCAAAGGAATGGAATGCTCTCGACATAAAAAGACCGCGGAGAAATCCATAATCGCTAAGCGCATGTCCAACACTTCGTCGTAAGTTAATTTGCTGTAGAGCTTTGAGACCGGGTTCTGTTCAGGGTCGGCAGCGAAAATACCAGTGACCCGTGTGCCTTTGAGCACCAGATCCGCACCAATTTCAGCTGCACGCAAGCATGCTGCCGTGTCTGTCGAAAAAAACGGATTCCCGGTGCCGCCCACAAAAATGACAGCCTCTCCTTTCTCCAGGCAGGCCTGGGCATGCCTTCGTGTAAAAACCTGACCAATTCCCGACACGCTAAAAGCCGTCATCATTTGCGATGCTACGCCTTGCTCCTGGAGAATATCGTGCAAAGCCAACCCATTCATTACCGTGGCAAGCATACCCATCTGATCCGCTGTCACCCTGGATAACCCTTTCTTGTGCCAGTCGCGGCCACGAATAAAATTTCCTCCGCCCACCACGATTGCCACTTGCACCCCCAGCTTGCTGACTGCCACAATTTCTCCAACGATCCTTCTAAGAGCCACAATGTCCATACGACTTTTCTCTTCTCCTCCAAGTGACTCACCACTCAACTTTAGAAGTACTCTCCGATAAACCGGATTACTCACTTAAACGCACCACCCTGCACCATCATAAAAGGGAATATGCCCTCCAATCAAAATCCTTCAGGCACCAGACTCACGAACCTGAGCCATAACCTCTTCCACAAAATTACTTGTACTTTTCTCCAGCCCTTCCCCTACTTCCAGTCGTTGATAGCCCAGCACGGTCGCAGCATGCTTTTGCAAAAGATTTTCCACAGTTACTTCTGGCTCTTTGATGTAAGGCTGACCCAGCAAGGTGATTTTTGCCAAATGCTTCCTAAGCCTGCCAGCCACCATTTTTTCAATGATGTTGGCTGGTTTGCCGCTCTTTTGCGCCTCTGAATGGAGCAATGCACGCTCGTTTTCCAACACATCACCCGAAATTTGTCCGGCGTCCAGATATTGCGGGCTGGCTGCCGCGATATGCATTGCAATGCTGTGTGCAAGGTCTATGTCGCCTCCTTTTATATCAACCAGAACCCCTATTTTGCTTCCGTGCACGTATGCTCCGATATGACCTTCTTCGGGAACCATTTTTACGAAACGACGGACATTGATGTTTTCGCCAATTTTCGCAACCAATGCCAAGCGCAAATCTTCCAAAGTTCTCCCGTTCACATCCGCCGCCGCAAGAGCAGAAACGTCACCATAATTTCCTGCAAGTACCAGCTGAGCAGCCTGGGAGGCGAATTCCAGGAACTGGCTGTCCCTGGCGACAAAATCGGTCTCACAGTTCACTTCGATAAGCACTTGGGCAGCACCAGACCTTCCGACAAGCAGGATGGCGCCATCGGTTGCCGTTCGTGATGCTTTCTTGCCTGCATTGACTCGGCCAGCTTCGCGCAACAATTTCATGGCTGCCTTGATATCGCCACCGGTCTGAACCAAAAATTTTTTACACTCCAGAACCCCTACGCCCGTTATCCCGCGAAGCTCCATAACTTTCGCGGGCGTGACATCAGCCATACTCTTGCTCTCCACCCTCCGCTTCTTCAGGTTTCGGAGGAATCTTCAGATGCCGAAGGCTTACCCGCTTCGGACTGCGTATCTGCAGACTTACCCGCTTCGGACGTACTGCTATCAGGCTTACCCGCTTCGGACTGCGTATCTGCAGGCTTACCCGCTTCGGACTGCGTATCTGCAGGCTTACCCGCTTCGGACTGCGTATCTGCAGGCTTACCCGTTTCGGACTGCGTATTTGCAGGCTTACCCGCTTCGGACTGCGTATCTGCAGGCTTACCCGCTTCGGACTGCGTCTTACCGGTCGTTTTTCGCAACTTGGCGGACAGACTCGCCTCTGTTTCTTCATCGGAAGAATCACCGTATCCAGCCTGTTCTGCGCCAGCAAGAATGGCATCCGCAGCAGCAGTTGCGCACAGGGATATTGAGCTTAAGGAATCGTCATTCCCGGGAATGACGTAATCCAGACCAGCGGTATCGCAGTTTGTGTCCAGTATCGCCACAATGGGGATCCCCAAAACCTGAGCCTCCTTAACCGCAATTTTTTCGCGCACGACATCGACGATAAACAAAACATCCGGAGGACGAATCATGTCCCTGATTCCCTCAAAATTTCTTCGCATTTTTTCCAGTTCACGTCGCAAGCTAATGGCTTCTTTTTTGCTAACCTCTGAAAACCCACTTCTCTCCAGCCTTGCTTCCAAAGCCAGATAACGGTTTACAGAACGACGTATCGTGCTGAAATTGGTCAGGGTGCCACCTAGCCATCTCCGAGTCAGGTAATACATTCCGCAACGACTCGCGTTTTCAGTCAACGATCGAGTGGCAGAGCGCTTGCAACCCACAAACAGAATTTTCCCTCCTCTGGCGCTTACGCTCTGAAGAAAACCCATTGCCTTGAGAAAAAGCGGGTAACTTTTATCCAGGTCAATGATGTGAATGCCGTTGTAAACGCCATAAATGTAAGGCTTTAGCTTCGGATTCCAGAAACTGGTTCTGTGACCAAAATGCATCCCGGCTTCAAACATTTTTCGTATTGTGATGGAGGTCATGTAAATTTTCCTGACTTAAATTAAAAACAGCTTTTCCGTCTCGTTTTAGATACGATTGCGTGAAAATAAAAACCGCTTTCCGCCCCGAACGAATTCTCCGCGGGACGGGAACTTATAACATACACGCCGACCCGAGTGGTAACGGCAACGTGAAATACCTGTTCCTGGCACCCTGTTTTCAGTCACTTTTCGTGTTTCCCTGCAAACCGGGCGGCACCCCGTCCTCTGAAACACGCTGATTCTACAACTTGTTGCCAGGCAAATTACCATGATGGCAAAAGGCTCGTCTCTGCCCCTGCGCAAGAAAACACCACCGAGTCCTTCGGCAATTTTCCCGGCTCCGGAGCCGGGAAGATAAAGCTCAAAGCGCTACCTTTCCCAAAGGTTGAACAGTAATTTCCTGCGTTAACTCTTCGAAAGACAGAACTGAAAGGGCATATATTTCCTGCTCGATGATCCGTCTCACATACCGTCTGACGTCAATGGAGGTCAGCAAAATTGGCTTGTGAGCACGCCGCCCGATGTCTCCGACTGTCTTTTTGACATTGGCAACAAATTTCCTCGTATCCCGGGGATCCAAAGTCAAGTAACTTCCCGACGATGTCTGCCGAATCGCACCACGAATCTGTTCTTCCAGTTCCTGAGAAATCAGGTAGGCCGGCAAAATGTTTTGACCATTGCTGAACTTGTAACTGATATACCGCTTCAAGCTACCTCTGACGTATTCCGTCAACATGACCACATCCTTTTCTTTTTGCCCCCATTCCACAAGAGACTCCAATATCAGTCGCATATTTCTGATGGAAACGTCTTCGGAGACCAGGCGTTGCAATACTTCGGTGATCACGTGAATCGGCAAAATTCTTTGGGTTTCCTTCACCAGCTCGCCGTAACGTTCATCCATTTGCTCCAGAATGTAGCGCGTTTCCTGAATCCCGATGAAGTCTTCCGCATAACGCTTCAAAACATGCCCCAAATGATACGTCAGGACTTTCGGCATCTTTAAAAACGAAAGACCCGCCCGTTCCAGTTGCTCACAATATTCTTCTGCAACCCATATCGTTGGCAGGTTTGGCAAAAAGTTTTCTCCTTCCTCAAAAGGAATTCCCATCATGTCGAGCTGCTCCGTATCCTCACTGAATAAAACATAACCCGCGCGCAGCAAACCATCAGCTATGGGAATTTCTTGCATAAGAATCATGTACTGCCTGTCATTTGCCAGATTCTCGTTAAAGCGCAGATAGATGCCGGGAAAAGGCACCCCAAGATCCATGTACAGGGCACGGCGCACCTGCAACAACTCTTCATTCAGTTTCTCCTTGTTCAGGAAGCTCTGAACGGACGTGGTCATGTCAACCAAAAGTGGCACGCTAAAAATAAACTCTTCTTGTGCGCTCAGTTGGCTATGCTTTCCTTTCTCGCCAGATGGAGCCATGGACTGCATGCTGTAATTGTCTGTAGGATCTGCTTTTTCTGCTTTTGCGATCTTTATTAACAAAATACCTCCGCCGCCGACCACCAGTGCCAAACTCAAAAATGTTCCCACCGGGAAACCGGGAACCATACTGAAAGCCAAAAGCAGCCCACCACCAATCAACAGAGCTTTGGGCTGACCCGTCACCTGACTACCGATATCCGTTGCCAGGTCAGTGCCTTCCCCGGAAGTCACGCGAGTCACGATAATACCGGCGGTAATGGATATAAACAGTGCGGGAATTTGCGATATCAGACCATCGCCAATCGTCAGAATCGAGTAAATATGCAGTGCCTCCCCAACCTCCAGACCCCGCTGAAATACCCCAATGGAAAGCCCACCAATCAGGTTGATGGAAATGATGATCAAGCCGGCAATGGCATCCCCTTTCACAAATTTCATGGCGCCATCCATGGAGCCGTAAAGGTGGCTTTCTTTTTCCACACGCTGGCGACGGGTCCTTGCCTCTTCCACATCAATCACCCCGGCACGCATATCCCCATCAATGCTCATCTGTTTTCCAGGCATGGCATCAAGGGAAAATCGCGCGCTAACTTCAGCCACGCGCTCTGCGCCTTTTGTAATCACCAGGAACTGAACAATCGTGATAATCAAAAAGACCACCAGCCCCACAACCAGATTACCGGCCACCACAAAATTCCCGAACGTTTCAACGATTCTTCCAGCGTCCGCCTGAAGCAAAACCAGGCGCGTTGTGGTGATGGACAAAGCCAGACGAAACAGTGTCGTCAACAGCAGGACTGAAGGGAAAGAAGAAAATTCCAGCGGCGACCCTATATAGATGGAAAGCATGAGCAAAATCACAGATATCGCCATGTTAATGGCAATCAAAACATCAACCAGCTCTGTCGGTAAGGGCAAGATCATCATGAAAATCACCGAAACAATGAGGACGCCAAGCACAACGTCGTTGCGCTTGGTCAGCGCCATCAGAAAGTTTTGTATTCTTCCTTCAGTCATGAGTCTGTGAGTAAAATAAGGATCGAAAGATCAAGAATGGCAAACCGGTGGAAGCGGATTGCTGGATTTTCCACCGCTCAAGGAGCTTCTAACGATGTTGGAGGCGAGCCTTCTGCGAGGATATCGTGAGCACGGCTTTGCATGCCCAAATCATAATAAGCGCGGCTGCGAATAAACCTGAGGAACTCAAGATCTTTATTGCTTAGCGACAGTTTTGAAAAACCGTCAGACAGCGCCAGCGCGTTCTTGCTCTGCTTGAGTTGCAGGTAAACATACAACAGCAATCTGAACGCACTCTTGTCTTCCGGGAAAAAAATCCGCAAGAACTTCAAGACAGTCGCGGCTTCTTCCATTTTCTCGTTCTGTACAAACAGGTGCGAAAGCACCAGCATCCAGTCGCGTCGCCGGGCGTCTGTTTCGCTGTCTGACACAGCAAGTCTCCAGTAGTTTTAACCCCTCAGCAGAGACTTGCGGCTTGTGTCCATCAACTGGTGGAAATCATGCAGTTCGCTCAGCAAACCTTTCATTTTCTCCTTGACTTCCATTTGTTCCTGGTCGTTGGCAGGAAACCGGTCAGCCATAACTCGAACGTCTTCGAATGAACTCTCATAATTCTCAGGGTACAGAACATCTGCTTTCACACTGACCGGACACAGATGGTCAGCGATTTTTTTCTCAAAGACTCGCGCACTCAGCACTTCGCTCAGATGATTGATAACAGAGACTCCGGACGGTGCAAAAGATTTTGTATTCGGGAAACGCGCTACACCAGAGCCAGGAATGTCCTGCCTTATGATGCGCTCTATTCCATGATCCAAATGAAGTATTTTCATGCTTTTTCTCCTAGTATTTTTTTACCTGCCTCTTCGGCATTCTCTGCCATTCCTATAAATTTGGTGAATCCCACCATATCTAAAACCTTACGCACGTTCTCCGACACGCCGCATAGGAACAATGATTTTTTTTCACCATAAGCCCTCACCGCCCCTAATAAAACGCTCAACCCTGCACTACTGATATACCGAAGTTCTTTACACTCCAGGATAACCCCCAACGCACTTCCTCCCCCCAGACCGTGTAAAGCCTCGCCAAGGCTGGCGGAAGTCGAGGAATCAACGCGACCATCAAGGTAGACTACGGGCAATTCATTCAGGGACTCAACTCTGATCTCCAGTCCGGTACTCATCGCAAAGCCCCAATAAGCACCACATCCATTTCCCGAACCAAGTCAACCGCTCTGCGCAAACTGCTAAGGAGAGCCTGGCCACGAGACAAATACACAACAAAAAGCAAATCGCCTTCACCACGCAGTGCTGGCTGAACCGGGAAGGGTAAACTCTCATGAAAATGACACATGCGCAACGCTGCACGCATGGCATCTGCTCCTTGATACGGCATCAATGGCCGAAGCAGCACCAGCAACACGCCTTCTGTGGACGTCTGCTCCAGACTCAACGAGGAACCGTTTTCAAAGTCCATGCTGAAGGAAGTGGTCACTTCCCCCGTCACATTGTCCACTCCCAGTGTTTCCAGAAATTCTCTAAACAGTTCCTGCACTCTCGCCCTCAGCCAAACTTTCTTCTTCCTGCATCACCATGTCATCCATGGCTTCCTGAGCACCACTGACAAATTTCTGGCGTTTCTCATAGTCACCGTTATATGACTTCATCGGAATGGATTTCACAATGTCCATAAAACCATGAAGGAAGTAAATCTTCTCGTCAAAGTTTTGCAAATCCATTTTTTCCGGAATACTCAAAACCTGGCGACCGCTGATCCAGTTACTCTCTTTCAGCTTCACCATTTCTGTCAGAATTGTAAAAGGACGATCATGTTTGGCCGCTCCGTAATTTTTATCCAACCTACCCAACAAATCAGCGCACTGTTCATGCAGTGCCCCAATCAGCCTGATTTGCTGAATATCATCCACAATCGCACGCAATTGCTCTGGTGCTATGGAGGATTGTTCACGTGCCGCCAA
This sequence comes from Candidatus Oxydemutatoraceae bacterium, assembly GCA_965212025.1. Lineage (GTDB taxonomy): Bacteria > Pseudomonadota > Gammaproteobacteria > Poriferisulfidales > Oxydemutatoraceae. Next base: position 1,294,005 of record OZ243039.1, on the reverse strand, counting down.
ATCCGCCCCAAGGCTTGATAACAGAAAATCCAGCGTTTCCGGGAAATTTTCCTCCCCGTGCTGCTCGACCAGTTTTTCAAACGTACTGCCAAGACCGCCGTAATCCAGCACCGCGTCACGGTAAAAATCCCTGAGATCCTGGACATTTCCAATCTTGTTTTCCGCAACAAAGCGCTGAGCCAGAGGGGTCACATTCAAGCCGGCAAAAATTTCCGACCCTTGCTCCTCAACCAGCGTGTCTATTGCCGACTGGAGTGCCTCGACTTTCCCCCCACCAACATGCTCCTTCTCAAGGTATTCCTTTACAAGTTTCAAAGCAGTGTACTGCTGAGAAACATCTCCGTAACGCTCTTTGGCAAGTGACAGAAAGCTCTGCGGGTTGGCATTGAGGTGGCCTTTGATCTCTTCTGCGAAATCTTTCACTGCTTTGGTTACATCCTCTTGGCTTCCTGAATCAGATAGCGCGCCTGTATCGGTACCTCCCTCCATTTTTTTCTTCTTTGCGTTCTTGTCTTGCTCTTCACGCAAATGCCGCTCTGACATCTTTTTATCCATTTCATCAGAAACTTCAAAAGTGAGTTCTTCAGCGGCTTGCTGCAAGATCTCCATCTTGTTGACTAGATGAACTTTCACCTTCTCACCCTTGAGCTTGCCGAAAGCATGGGCGTGTTTTGCCTGCCCTGCACCAATAGCTGAGCCAAGCGCCGAGCCTCTCAGACCCTCAACATCCATCTTTATTTCTCTCCGGACAACAGTTTTCCCGGCCTTCTACCTTTCAACAATCTTCAGGGTCGCATCGTCAATCGCCTGTTGCATGCCATCAAGCTTGCTCAATATCCCACTCAGAGCATCACTGGCATCTCTAATGAAGCCATCAACATTCGACTGATATGCCTTGTACATATCCGTTTTCGCTTCAAGTTCCTTCTGAACCGCATTCAACTGTTGTGCGCCGTATTGCAGCCCACTGGTGATAGCTTGCCCGGCACCCCCAGATAACTGAGTCAGTGCCTGGACGCGCAGTGAAAGCAACTGATACTTTTGCCCCTCAACAAACGCTCTGGCGTCTGCTGCCTTGGCCTTCGAGATTTTCTGCTCCCGAAGCTGCAAATTCTGCATGGTTTCATCCTCTGTTCGCGCCTGTGAGGCTACTCTCTCATCCGCTGCCACATCGCCTTCGGCAGGAGTTCCTTCCCCATCAGCGCGGGCACCACCGGTCTGTTCAAGCGTTTCAATCTCCTGGCTTTCTACCGATTTGGATCTCACTCCACCCGATAAAGAAGATTCACTTTCTGCCACCGAACTCGAAAGAGAATCTCTCGTCCCAACACTCCCCTCATCCAATTCTGCCGGCGCGACACCAGCTTCCGGCTCCGCTGTCGGAGTATCAATAACGGCTGCTTCTACCTCCACTGGAGCTGATTTTGGCGAAAACCCGGCCATGCCAAGCGACATGGCACCACCAACCACCTGGAAAGCCCCCCCGACAATACCCGCTGCCAAGTTGAGACCGGCAGCCTCACGGATCTTCTGTGCTTCCTGCTTTTGCAAGTCCGCAACATCCCTGATCAGGTCAGTACGATCCTGGCGTTCAGCTCGCTTCAACGTGGAATTCAGCTTGTACAAAGCAATCATTACGTTGCGCACAACGTTGAAAATAGACTTTCCATCTCGAAGAATATCTGCAGAGTCTCCATAACTTTTTATCTTATCCGGGGAAGGAATATTGATTTTCTTGTCACCCCAGATGTCCTGCCAGGCAGTGTTCGCAGTTTTCAAATATTCTGGCAGCTTGGAATCTGCAGACATCGCACCGGAAGAAGCTTTGGCAGCCTTCTGGGCGCCGGTTGGAACCGCACTGGAATTCCTGTTCCAATTCGTTGTTCCAGCAGTATTGTCGGTATTAATTCCCATCTTGCTATCTCCTTATCCTTAATGAGTAACGCGCTTGAACCATTCGCAGGCCATACACTCTTGCGGCTCGGATTATACCATACGACCCCGCATTCAAACGAAACCGGAAACGCGTGAAATCCATGCAGGCGACATGACTTGCACCTGTTTTGTCCCGTCTGTCGAGCCTCGCACTATCCGTCAAAACCACCTGACCACACGAATGGTCGGCAGTGAACATTGCCGGGCTCACCGTATGGCACAAATTCGCAAGCCCCACACCAAAACCAACAAACAAAAATGGTGAAACCCCATCTTCCAGAAGCAGTCACCACATTCTCACGGAGAAAAACGGGCACTTCTGTTTTAATTTTGACACCAGCAGTGTGGTAGCCACCCACTTGGATTAGCCAAACAAAACCTTACAATAGGCCACTCGCACTTAAAAAGCATTTTATGTGCTTTGAGATTCGCTTCCTAGCGTAGATTACAAAAGCAGGCATGTCAGACACCGCGGCACTCATTCAACAATTTTGCCAAAAAAGGCAAGTCTCTGTGCCTGGGCAAACGGGTGAAGGGTGGTTTCTTTTGGACTTTTGCGATGATGGCGTAGTTTCCTTCATCCCAAAGGGCAAGGGACTCATCCTGATAACTGACATCTGTGTGTTGAACAAAGAGGAGTTAAAAGCCACACACACGACACAGAGATTATTGAATTACTGCTTTGCAACCATTGCCAACCAGCGCAGCGTGTTGAGCCTGGACAGAAAAAGCAACACCCTTGTGCTTTGGACCTCCTTTGAGCTGGCTGGCACTTCGTTTATGGCTTTTGAAAATTTGCTTGAAAATTTTCTGAACCACAGTAGCAAACTTCGCCGCCTGGCAAGATCAGCTTAAACCACAATGTCCTAAAGCCCAGCTCAGACAAACACTCCTTGTATTCCTCCACGCGCTTCAAAGTTTTTTTGTGGTTCAGCGTTACCTCAACGTTCCTGCTTGCCTCTTCTTTGACGATTGATTACTACCTGGTAAAACATGAAATCGTTTTACAGTCTCAAGGTAGCCATATAAAACGTTTGCAGTCCGGCAGCATCGATGTCGTGAAAAATATGCGGCTTGCGATACTGGCCTTCGAACGCTTTATCTCCGCACCCCACGATGACCACGCATCATCTCCCGACTATTTGGAGCTGGCCGAAGCAGGCTTTCTGCAACACGAGCTGATTGATCTGGAAGCACCATGCCTGAGATCCGTGCCGGAAATAGCCGCACGGCAAAATTCCGGCGCGATCAATTGTCCGGTCTATCCCCCGCTGGAAGGTGTTGGAAACACCTCATTGCCCACCTGGAGATTCCACGGCGAAAGCGGAAAACTCGCCTACATTCCAAAAAGACTCGGCAGTGAACAAGCAAAGCAATTCCCCATCCTGATTGTTGATGCCGCCCAACTCTTGTCCCCTTTGCTGGTCACCCTTGAGAGCCATTCCGGTGAACAGGTGTTGGCTACCCCCTTGGTGGAAATTCGCAAAAACAATGGCGAGACGCTTTTGTTCAATCAGGCAAACGAGATCGTACAACTCCCGGAAACCGACAACACTGCACATCCTGCCATTGTTCTCCAGCCTTCAGGAATTTTTTCCGACCCGACACTCAACGCCATCGTTCGCTTCGGGGAAGAGCCACTTTACGCCACCTTGAAAATTACTGCGTTCCCGGTGCTGAAAGAAATTGAACTCGTTAAAAGAGACACAGCCCTTGTCAGCCTGTTGGGCTTTGCCTTGCTGTGTTTTCTGGCCATTCAAGCCGGCGGCAGATTTGCGCGACCCCTCGTTGACCTGGCAGAGGAAGCAAAAAAAATCGCGCGGGGGGAACGTAGCTTTTCCGCTCCGAAAAACCGACAGATGTCCAGGGAAATGGAAGAGTTGAGCCACTCCTTCGGGGTCATGGTTGAAAACCTGAAACTGCGTGAAAAACAAATAGCTGACAACGTGACCAAAAGTGCCCGTATCAACACCGAGCTTGAAGTCGCGCGCAACATTCAAAAACAAATGTTGCCAAACAGATCTCTCTTTGCTGACGCTCAAACAGGTTACTCCGCCCATGCTGACATGCTGCCGGCTCGCGAGACCAGCGGCGACTTTTTTGAAGCCTTCCCCATCAGCGAACATAAAACCGGCTTTGTGGTGGCTGACGTCTCTGACAAAGGAGTACCCGCAGCTTTGCTGGCAGCTACCGCAAAAATTTTGCTGCGCTTGGTGGCTCGCGGCAAGAACCCTGATCCTGCAAAATGCCTTGAAGAGGTCAATAATTTTTTGCTGGATGAATTCAAAACCAACCAGTTTCTGACCGCTTTTTACGGCATTCTGGACAGGCGAGATCATGTCTTTCACTTTTCCCTGGCAGGACACTATCCACCCATTTTGCTCCATGAGGGGCGAGCGGTTCCGGTCGACGCAGACACCGGAATCGGGTTGAGCATGTTCCCGAAAGTGAAATATGTTTCGCACAAAATTCAAATCCAGCCTTCAGACACGGTTCTGGTGTACACAGATGGCTTGGTCGAAGCCGAAAACGCGGACGGTGAAGCCTTTGGAGAAGCCCGGGTTCTGGATTTGCTAGAATACGGAGGGACTGCTGAGGAAATCGTCATGGGGTTATTTGCCGAACTGAAAAATTTTGAAGGCGCAGCACGTTTTGATGACGCTACTTTGATGGCTGTGAAGCGTGACCTGTGAACGCGCAAGTTCGTGTTGCAACAGCTGGAAATCAACAACAGGTGGAGTTTGAGCATGTGCCTCAAGTGGTCGAGTCTTTTTGCAAACAATTCAACATTCCTTTTGATGCAATGTGCGATGTCCAGATTGCAGTCGACGAAATACTGGCCAATGTACTCAAATACGAACACCACCCTTCCGACGCCAAAATGACCGAGTTGCGGCTCGATATCAGGGATGGTCGTCTGTGCGTACACATAGAAAGCTGTGGTCCGTTTTTTGACAGCACCCAGGTTGCACCGCCAACAGATTTACACGCGCCACCCGCACAACGCGCGGATGGCCATTTGGGCATTTACCTTGCGAAGCAGCTAATGAACGAAGTCAGTTTCCGGCGTGAAGGCAATAAAAACATTCTGCTGATGGAAAAATTTCTGGAGAAATAAGAAGCGTGGAAGAACTCGCTTACATCACCGACAGTTTGAAGGACGCGGTAACAGATACGCAGCTTTACGAAATGCGCGGACGGGTTCGGGAAGTGATCGGGACTTTGGTCCGCGCGGTCGTGCCAAATGTAAAGCTCGGTGAGCTATGCATTTTGCGTAATCCGGGTGAAGAGAAGGAACTGCACGCAGAAGTGGTGGGGCTATCCGGAAAGTATGCTTTGCTGACGCCCATGGGGGAGATGCTCGGCATCTCCACAAACACAGAAGTGGTTCCAAGCGGCAAGGTGCACAGCATCCCGGTCGGCCGACACTTGCTCGGCAAAACTCTGGATAGCCTGGGTCAGCCCTTGCTGGGTTCCGCCACAAGCATCGAAGAAGAAGCAAGCGATCACTACCCCATTTACGCCGATCCACCAAACCCCATGTCCAGAAAAATCATTAAGCAACCCCTCAGCATGGGATCCCGGGTGATTGATGGGTTGCTGACTTGCGGTGAAGGACAGCGCATTGGCATTTTCGCCGCAGCCGGAGTGGGGAAAAGCACTTTGCTGTCGTCCCTGATCAAAGGCTCCCAGGCAGACGTAATCGTTCTGGCGCTGATCGGAGAGCGCGGGCGGGAAGTCCGGGAATTTATTGAGCACAGCCTTGGTCAGGAAGGCATGGCTCGAACTGTGGTCGTCGTGGCAACTTCGGATCGACCATCTATTGAGCGAGCCAAAGCTGCTTACTGCGCGACTGCGATTGCCGAATATTTTCGCGACCAAGGAAAGAAAGTACTGTTGCTGATGGATTCGGTCACGCGCTTTGCCCGGGCTTTACGTGAAATTGGACTCGCAGCGGGCGAGCCACCCACCCGCCGTGGATTTCCGCCTTCGGTTTTTGCCACCTTGCCAAAACTGATGGAGCGCGCAGGACAATCCAGCCGCGGTTCCATCACCGCTTTTTACACCGTACTCGTGGAAGGTGACGACATGACCGAGCCCATCGCTGATGAATCGCGCTCCATACTGGACGGGCATATCATTCTCTCGCGCAAACTCGCGGCAAGTGGTCATTATCCAGCCATTGATGTCCTGGAAAGTGTCAGCCGTGTGATGCCAAACGTGACAGACAAAGCGCACATCGCGGCCGCTACCCGTTTGCGGGAATTGATGGCAAAGTACCAGGAAGTCGAGCTTCTGGTCAAAATCGGGGAGTACCAAAGTGGTTCGGATCCCGTAGCGGACCAGGCCATTGAAAAGCACGACTTGATTGAGAGTTTTCTTTGCCAGGGAACCGACGAGTTCGTAGACTTTGCAGAGACGGTGCGCAGAATGAAAGAAATCGGAGCCTGAGATGCTGGATCAGCTATTGCATATCAAGGAATTGCACCGCGATAACGCACAATTACATCTTAGTAAAGCCCACGCCAAACTGGAAAGAAATTTGTCCACGGTGGCAAAAGAAAAAAAGAGCCTGAACGAATACCAGATTTGGCGTGTCAAAGAAGAAGACCGTTTGTTTGATGAAGTCAAAGGAAAAGACACCCTTTTGATAGACCTCACCGATATGCGCATGGAAGTAGCAGACCTGTACGCCAGAAACACCATTTTGAAAAAAGCCGTCTTAGACGCAGAAATAGCGGTACAAGAATCCCGAAAACTGCTTGCCGAAGCGCAAATGCTCAGAAAGAAGGCCGAACAGAAAGTTCAGAAATACGAAGAGACAATTCGCGTGTTAAATGAGGGCAAGAATCGCGAAAAGCAACGCTTGGAAGACTTGGAATTAGAGGAGTTCAGCGTTAAAAGCCCTTTAATAATGGTGGAGGAAAACCAAAATGAAGATTCAGAATAACGAGTCAGCTATATCCAGAAGTATGAATGACGAAAATAAAAGTCAGGTGTCCGAGCAAGCCGCACAAAGTGGCGAACAGGATCATTTTGAAGAGTTGATGAACAAGGGCAGCGAAAAAAAAGCAACCCAAGAGCAGGAAAACAGTGCTGACGCTCTTCAGCAAAGCGAGAATACGGAAAAAGCCAGTAAAGACTCTGCGCAACAAGACGCGCAGACTGCTTCAGCAAAAAAACAGAAGAAAACCACGGGACACACCAAACAGGAAGATTTGCTTGATCAGCGCCTCCTCCATTCCGGAGTGCTTGGCGGGATGCACAAAAGGGCGGATAAAAAACACAGCAAACTTGATGGCGACCCCCGCCTGAATCCCAGTTTGTTAGCCACAGGCGGAACCACCCAGCTGCCGGGTGGAAACCAGATAAGCAAAGCACACCCCACCACCAGCCCAGCCAAACTCCACGAGCTCACCGAGAAAATCGTCAGCCGGATACTGGTGTCAGCACCGGGTGACGCAGCAAAGACCCCGGAAGTCAGAATTACTCTCGACCATGGTGTCATGAAGGGCACGGAAGTCACGATCAGCAGAGAAGGAAATGAACTCAGCGTGTCGTTTTTTGCGGAGACTGCCGATGCCGCCAATCTCCTGTCTCAACAACAGGGGGTCATGAAACAAACGCTTTCCGAGAACCTCAATCTGGACGTTCAAGTCTCTGTAAGCGACGCGCACACTCAGCAGCAACAGCAGCAAGACAACCAAGGCAGGTCACGGCAGCGTCGCTTTATTCAGGATGAAAATCAGGATGCTTGAATTCGCCAGCACAGCTGAAGAATACCTGTACCCCCCGGTCGGAACCGAAGAAAGCAGGTTTCGCAACCTGCTCGCCATACGAAGCCTGGAGCTTGAGATTACGACCATTGCGGGCAACTTGAAAATTAATTTGTCCCCTGAAAACAGACTGGCCGAACAAGTGTTCCATGTTGAAGGAGCGATAAGCGGCACACAGTTTTCCTTGTCTTGCAACCAAGGGTTTTTAGGTGCCTTGCTCGGCGACTGGTTTTCATCGGCGGATTTTTCTGAAATGCCTGAGGAACTGAAGCTCGGTGTATTTGAGGCAGCCGTACAGCCTGCTCTCGATGTTTTCTTTATGAAAACCGGCACGTCGATTGAGTTCAGCCGCTTAAGCAATGGAGACGCGCCGATCGTAACTGGCTTGAGCTTCGGATTCAGCGCTGAAAATAAAGGATTAGGTGGCGAAATCGTGTTCGCCGAAGAAGCTTTGCCGAAACTGCTCAACTGGTGCGGGTTCCTCGGCTCCCACCCGTCAGTGGATATTCCCGATGTACCTGTTCCGGTACGTATCCGTGTGGCCGGTGCACAACTCAGCGAAAGCGAGCTGCGGTCACTGGAAGCGGGAGACATTATCTTCCTGGATTGGCATGGATTTGACAGCGGCTGCTTTGAACTCGACGTATGTGGGAAAACCATTTTCGAAGCTCTTGTGGAAGAAAACAGGCTGGTGATGGGAAAGCAACTTGGCGAGAGCGACAATATGGGCGAGAACGGAAACATGGACGAAAGCGGTGATACACAGGCAGACGGAGAGGATGCTGCCGACACGGACATGCCCGAAGAATTGCTTTTTCGCTTGTATCTTGAGCTTCCGGAAAAAATCTTCTACACCAAAGCGCTCCTGCAATTGCAGCCTGGTCAAGTCATTACCAGAGCCCCAACAAAGAGCGAGCGTTTACTGCTCAGATTGGGCAGTACGGTTATCGCGCAATGTGAATTGCTCAGCATTGCCAGCCAACCTGCAGCACGATTGTTTGCCGTCTCCGAACGCCGACTCGCACTTTTCGCCCCACAGGACGAAGAGCAAGCTGAACCACAAGCAGTTCTCAGCTCGTGATTGGTAACACCTACAGCATTGTCTCTCTCACGCAGGAAGCACTTTTGCTGGTGCTCTTGCTGTCTCTGCCACCAATCATCGTTGCCTCGATCGTTGGAACGGTGGTCAGCCTATTTCAGGCTCTCACACAAATCCAGGAACAAACCCTTTCTTTCGCGATAAAACTGATTGCGGTCATTCTGACTATTTTTGCCACTGGCGGTTGGCTGGGCCAAGAAATCTATCAGTACGCCCTATTTATTTTCGACAGAATAGGCGAAGGTGTTTAATATTGACCGCCGGATTTTTTGTCAATCCAAAAACGCACACCTGAATCATCAAAAAACGTTGCGAAGGTGTTTTGACAGTGGGTTCCGAGGTTCGCGCAGAACATAGAGCAAGGCTTAGAGAAAGGCTTTTCTTTCTCCTCTGAAAGAAAGATATCTGCACTCACAATACCGACCCTGAGATGAGGCACAGCTGACTTGGAAGAAGTTATTTCAGAATTCGGTCGGTCGGTCGTGACTTTCTCCATGATCTTGCCCCGCATGAGTGCGGCATTCCTGATCGTAAGCTTCATGAACAAGGAATTGCTGGGCGGTCAACTGACACGCAACAGCATAATGCTGAGTTTGGCACTTTTTATTTTTCCTGTCGTTGAAAGCGACTTTCCTGAAAGCCTTGGTTACGCCGAACTTATATTCATTGCCGCCAAAGAAATCTTTATCGGTCTTGTAATCGGATTTCTGACAAATATCATATTTTGGGCAATTTCATCCGTGGGAGCATTCATTGACAACCAGAGAGGGGCAACCATTGCCGAGTCTTTTGACCCCTTGCTCGGCGAGCAGGTGTCGCCTCTGGGACAGCTGATGTTGCAGACTGCAACAGCCCTTTTTTTCATCGCCGGAATTTTTCCTCTCTTCCTGAGTGGTCTTTATGGCAGCTACGTGTATTGGCCGGTACACGAATTTATACCGATCATACAGCCCGACCGCGCTCCCTTTTTCCTCATGCACATGGATGCGTTGGTCAAAACCGCGGTCTATCTCGCAGGCCCGGCAATTATCACCATGTTCATTATCGAGTTCGGCCTCGGCCTGATTGGAAGGTTTTCACCTCAGTTGAACATTTTCTTTCTTGCCATGCCCATAAAAAGCGCAGCAGCCATACTTGTTTTGATTATTATATTTGGCGTACTTCTGGATATCTTTAAAGAGTATTTTGAGTCGAATATTTTGGATAACTTTTACTCATTGGGAGAGCTTTTGTCATGAGCAATGGCGGCAGTAGCGGCGAAAAAACCGAACAACCAACGCAGAAAAAGATTAGGGATGCCCGAAAAAAAGGGCAAGTCGCCAAAAGCAAGGACGTGGTCAGCACGGCACTGGTGGTGTCACTGTACGCCTATTTTTGGCTGAACAGCGAGCTCTATATCTCAACGTTTCAAGAAATGATTTTGATACCGCCAAAATACTACGGGCTGGATTTCCAGAACGCGCTAAGAAACACGGGACACGCGATTTTTATTTTAAGTTTAAAACTCACCATTCCGGTCATGCTCATCGTCATCGTCGTGGCGATTTTATCCAACTATATCCAAATCGGCGGACTGATGGCTCCCGAATCGATCAAGCCAGATATAAAAAAACTGAACCCGATAACACGTTTAAAGCAAATTTTTTCAAGCAAAAACATGTTTGAAACCATAAAGTCCATCATAAAGATAGGATTTCTCGGAGGCCTGATAACATTTGTGATCTACACTGCACTGCCTTCCATTCTTTCTGTTCCGTTTTGTGGCGTGAGTTGCGTTTTGCCAGTTACCGGGGCAGCGTTACACAGTACGATGGTGAGCGGGGCAATTGGTTTTACAGCAATTGCTGCCGCCGATTTTGCCTTTCAAAAGTTTGACCACATAAAGCAGTTAAAGATGACAAAGGACGAAGTGAAAAGAGAGTACAAAGAAATGGAGGGAAATCCTGAAATGAAATCAAAACGCCGCAGCTTACACCAGGAGTTACTCACCAGCCGCGTTCGGGATGATGTCAAGCGATCCTCCGTCATCGTCACGAACCCAACCCGCTACGCCGTGGGTCTGAGGTACGAGGAAGGAGACACCCCTTTGCCAATCGTAACCGTAAAGGGAGAAGACATTATGGCAAAGCGCATCATAGAACTTGCAAAGATGGAAGGCATACCAATCATGCAGAACGTGCCTCTCGCCAGAGATTTAATGTCGCAAGTGGAGCAATACAACTACATCCCCAGGAACCTGCTTGAATCAGTAGCCGAGGTTTTGCGCGTCATACGTGACCTCGACAAGTCCGGCAGTTAAACAACCCCTCTCTCAACCAGAATCAGCATGAGGAACGAACCAACACATCTCCAGCCAGGATGTTTTTCAGGCAGGCCGACCAAGCGAAATAAGCATAATTCCTGCTCAAGCACACCACTGTTTTACCGAGGCCTAAGGTCGGGCTCAACTCAAGCTTCCGTGGCTTCCGTGCCGGGCATCCGTCTCTCAATGCTCTGAACGTTCATCTAAATACAACCAGATTTTGGCGAACCAGCTTTTCAGCTCTTTCAGCTTCGGTTTTCGCCAACCCGTCATCAGTAATCACAATACTTCGTTCAGAGTTCTTGTAGTTCCTGTTAGACAACCAATTGGCAGAACCGAAAACCACCTTTTCACCGTCAACCACCAGCAGTTTTTCGTGCGTGGCAAATTTGGAAACAAAAAACGTTTGAGGATATTGCTTGGCTATTTTGTTTAGATTGGCAAGGGCTTTCTCTGAAGCATCCCACCGAACATGCCTCCCCTGTGAATCTTCGTAGCCATATCCAATGAAAATCTTACACCTTGCCTCAGCTTCATTGTAAGAAGGCTCACAAATTGCTCATCAATTACATAGCTACTGAGCCAGCCAGATAAAATGACGATTTTGTGCTGTGTGGAACGCAAGCTTTTTAATAAATAGTCATAATGCTCCACACCGCTCAGAAACTGCTTGCTCTTCGCTGGCATCGTAGCAATATTGTTTCGCTGCTCTTCAGACAAGGCTGCAAGCGCTTGGCGAAGATTACTGGTTTCGGTGCCCTTGGTCTCAATGTGCTTAAAGAGAAAGTAAGAGCCCCAAATCACAAAAAGCTGCACGATCATGAGCGGTGGGATTAATTTCACTAGCGTGAAGAGACTCCAGGCTCCGCATACAACCAGAAGTGCTCCGGGCTTTAGAAAATTCTTCATCACCAGAAAATTCGCTATCGCTATCGTTGCGACTATGGAAAGTTGCCAATAGATAACTGCCATCTACATAGTTCCTGCTCTTTCAGCTCAGCCAGCTTTTTCCATGTACAAGTATCGCTGAAACCCGATGAAGGTTCTTCGTATCTGCTTTTCGCTGCCAAGCTGCTTCTGTGCTGCATCAATGCTTCCATACTTGGCTTCAAGCACGGTACCCAACTTGCTGTCATCAAGCTCACCAACTCCGTTCCTCACATAGCTGCGCAGCACGAAGTTCACAAGTTCAAGCTGCTGGACATCAAGCAGGTTATAGATGTTGCCCTTGCCTGTCCTCACACGCATGGCACGGCTAACCGGGGGCTTGGCGTATGCGATGTACGCAAGGACATCAAACAAATCGCTGTCTTTGGCATTGATAAGTTCCTGTATGCGTAGCAAATCATCTTTGCTACAACCCTGGCTCTCAAGTCTTTTCAGCAACTCTCTGCGTGTGCCTGGGCTAGCCCACATTTCCCGCAACTGCTCTTCGCTGCCCAACAGTTCTGGTAACTTGATTTTGTCAAACAGATGCTTAAGAAATTCTGCTGCACTAACCGGTCTGCCATCAACGAAGAAGTGGGTGCTTACCATGCTTTTTATCTCACGCACCGTGCCATTACCTAAGCGAACACGAACAAGCTTTGGTGCTTTTTTCCCTTCCTCGCCACCTACGCCACTGTCGTCCCCTTCGTGGTCGGCTTCACCATAACCAACGCCACTGGCATCACCCCTATTTTCGTCTTCCAACTCAGCAGGCGCCCCATCCCACTCTGCATCGTTAAACAAGTAATAAGCGTTGACAAAGTCCAATATGGTGAAATAGTGCTTGCCTTCAAACACGCGTGTGCCGCGTCCTATGATTTGCTTGAACTCAATCATCGAGTTGATGGAACGCAGCAGCACAATGTTGCGAACATTATGGACGTCAACACCAGTGGTGAGCTTTTGGCTTGTGGTCAGGATGGTGGGGATGGATTTTTCATCGTCTTGAAACTGTTTAAGGTAAATCTCGCCATTATTACCGTCATTGGAAGTTACACGCACACAGTAGTCAACGCTTGGACTGCTTGCTTCCCGGTTGATTAAGTCGCGCACAGTTGCTGCGTGCGCCTGACTGGCACAAAACACTATCGTCTTTTCGTTCTGCTTAATATTTTTGAGCATAATTTGCACACGCTTCTGCTCACGTTCATTAATTTCGATACTCTTGTTGAACTCATTTTCCGTATAGACGTGACCTTCTTCGACCATGCCTTCAAGCACTTCATCGTCACGCGTATATAAGTACTCGTCTATGGTCGTCTGTATGCGTTTGACTTTGAACGGTGTCAGGAAACCGTCCTGTATGCCTTCCTTCAAGCTGTAGCTAAAGACCGGGTTGCCAAAATACGCGTACGTATCCGTGTTCTCAGTGCGCTTAGGCGTCGCTGTGAGCCCCAGGTGAACAGCGCAATCAAAGTGTTCCAGGATTCTGCGCCAGGTGCTTTCATCGTTGGCACCTCCCCTGTGGCACTCATCAATAATGACCAGGTCAAAGAAGTCACGTTCGTATTCACCAAAATAAGGCTCTTCATTTGGACCACTCATAAAAGTCTGAAATATGGTGAAGAACACACTGCCATTCGTAGGTACTTCGCCACGTTTTTTAATATCCTTGGGGTCAATGCGTACAAGGGCATTGTCATTAAACGCACCAAAGCCTAAATAAGCCTGGTTGGCGAGGGTGTTTCTGTCTGCCAGGAACAAGATGCGCGGCTGGCGCCTGCAATCACGTTGCAAATTCCAACGGCTTTTGAAGAGCTTCCACGCAACCTGAAAGGCGATATGGGTTTTGCCTGTACCGGTTGCAAGCGTAAGTAAGATGCGTTGCTGGTTATTGGCAATTGCTTCAACGGCACGATTTACAGCAATCTCCTGGTAGTAACGTGCTTGCTTTGTCCCGTTTAAGTCTTCCAAAGGCACAGCATTGAAGCGTTCTAACCATTCGTCCGCTTCGCCAAATGTCTTTTGCCAAAGTTCCTGCGGTGAAGGAAAAACAGAGACCTCGCCCTCAGTGCCAGTCTTGTGGCAAATTTGGTAGATTGTCTTGCCGTTAGCGGCAAAGCTCGTGTCCAGGCACAGCTTCTGTGCGTAGAGTTTGGCTTGTGCCACGCCTTCTCCAATGTCCACTTCGTCACTCTTTGCTTCCACAACAGCCAGCTTTCTATTCATATAAATAAGTACATAGTCAGCTATGAGCCGTCCCGTGCGTTCGCCCGAAATACGTATTTCCCCAGCGTTGATCTTGTATTCCCGGCGCACGCGTACATCGCCGGCAGTTTCCCAACCAGCATCTTTAAGTTGCTTATCGATCAGCTCCGCACGCGTATCGGCCTCGTTCATGCCGCCTCTCTCGTCAGTTCAGCCGTAAGTAATGCAGACTTAAGCGCTTGGTAGTGCGACAATTGCCTGGATACAACATCTGCAACAATGTCAGCCTGTTTAAAGGCAGCATCAAGCTTGGTAACGATACGCTGTTGCTCTGCGAGTGGGGGTACGGCTAGCTGAATTTCTTCAATTTGCTTTTTATTGATTGAATTGAAGATAGCACCAACGTTACCCGTAAGACTGTCCCTGATACTAAGCAGGCTGTAATACAAGTAGTCTGGAACAATGTTATTTTTTGCTCTTATTGCTGCAAGACCACGACCAATACAAATTTCCTCTGAAGAATAATTTAATGCACCAACAGGAGCCCTGACTGACATAAGGATATCTCCTGCCTGAGCTTTTTTTGTAACCTCTGTTGTCCAGACGGTGGGTGGGGTAAGAAACCTCTTGCCATAATTCTTTTTTCCTTGGTAAAACGGCAAGCCTTTACCCTCCTTATTATAGTTCTCACCTCTCGGTGATTGTCCAGCTATAACTATTGCTACCTCATAAAGCTGTAAAGCACTCCACGTCGCAGCGTCGTTAGCAGCAGCACCGAGCTCAGAACTTAGCAAGGCATTCTTCAATGAGTCTACCCGTTCTTGCTTACGCTTGACCGCAGCAACCGCCACATCAATCCCCGCAAATGCTGCGTCAAGCTTGGACACGATACGCTGTTGCTCTGCGAGTGGGGATACGTCTAGCTGAATTTCTTCAATTTGCTTTTTATTGATTGAATTGAAGATAGCACCAACGCTACCCGTAAGGCTGTCCCTGATATTAAGCAGGCTGTAATACAAGTAGTCTGGAACAATGTTATTTTTTGCTCTTATTGCTGCAAGACCACGACCAATACAAATTTCCTCTGAAGAATAATTTAATGCACCAACAGGAGCTCTGACTGACATAAGGATATCTCCTGCCTGAGCCTTTTTTGTAACCTCTGTTGTCCAGACGGTGGGTGGGCTAAGAAACCTCTTGCCATAATCCTTTTTTCCTTGGTAAAACGGCAAGCCTTTACCCTCCTTGTTATAGTTCTCACCTTTCGGTGATTGTCCAGATATGACCACTGCTACCTCATAAAGCTGTAAAGCCTTCCACATCACAACAATTCCTTGACTGTCTTCAATGCGCTTGCTGCTTGTTTGTCAAGCCCCTCAATCTCTCCGATAATTTCCGCTGGAGTACGGCTATCAGTCTCATCAACACGGTTGGGGTTGTGCACTGTCAAATCCCACGTGTCTTTGTTCACTTTATCTACACCTACGGACCAGCTGTTGTCGCTCAACTTGCGTGTGCTCGCCATCTCCACAAATTCAGCCAAGTCACGTTCGTTAAGTGGATTGGTCTTACCCATGTTTCTGCCAACGTTCAGTTGGTAGTACCACACGCGTTCTGTTGGTCTTCCCTTTTCAAAGAACAGTACGACCGTCTTCACGCCAGCACCCAGAAATACGCCGCCCGGTAAATCCAGTACAGCAAACAAGTTACATTCCTCAAGTAGCTGCTTGCGTAGTGCCATGCTGGCATTGTCTGTGTTGCTCAAGAAGGTGTTCTTAATCACCACGCCACAGCGCCCACCTGCCTTCAGCATCTTTATGAAATGCTGCAAGAACAGATAGGCTGTCTCGCCTGTTTTGATAGGGAAATTTTGCTGTATCTCAGGACGTTCTTTGCCACCAAACGGTGGATTGGCAAGAACCACGTCAACCCTGTCCTTTTGTTGAATGTCTGCGATGTTTTCTGCAAGCGTGTTGGCATGAACAATGTTTGGTACCTCAATACCATGCAAAATCATGTTCATCGTGCCAATCACATAAGCGAGCGACTTCTTCTCTTTTCCGGAAAAGGTGCGGGATTGCAGCCGCCTGTACTCAGTAGCACCCATCTCCTTGCTGCTACGCATATACGCATAAGCTTCACACAGGAAGCCAGCGCTACCAAGAGCCCCGTCGTAGACAGTTTCGCCAATCTGCGGATTGATAACCTTTACGATGCTCTTGATGAGCGGACGTGGCGTGTAATATTCGCCGCCATTTCGTCCGGCGTTGCCCATGTTCTTAATTTTGTCTTCATACAAGCTGCTGAGTTCATGCTTGTCCTCATTGCTTAGGAATTTCAACTCGTCAATCTTGTTCACAACCTCACGCAACGTGTAACCAGTGCTCAATCTGTTGCGAAGCTCTGAAAAGATTTCACCAACCTTGTAGTGGATGGTGTTTGGGTCGTCTGCTAACCGCTTGAAGTTTTTTAGGTAGGGGAACAGTTTGTCATTGACAAAATCACGCAAGTCGTCTCCAGTAAGTGCCGCGTTGTGGTCAAGCTTGCCACCAGCTCGCTTGGGTGCCGCCCATTGTGTCCAGGCAAACTCCCCTTGGATAATGCGTGTATACGTTTCACCGTTCAGTCGTGCGGCTGTCTCTTTGTCGTTCTCGTAGTCATCCAGGTACTTCAGAAAAAGCACCCAGCTTGTCTGCTCAATATAATCGAGTTCGGAGCCGCAACCGGCATCTTTCCTTAGTGCGTCATCAATATTTCTAAACGCTGCTGCATACATACGCTTTACACCTTGGTACAGCCTTGATTGCTCCAATCCAGGCTTGAAGAAAAACTATTCCCACTCGATGGTCGCCGGCGGCTTGTTCCCGAGGTCATAGCAAACGCGTGACACACCTCTGACCTCATTGACGATTTTCCCTGCCACTTCGGCAAGCAAGTCCAGCGGCAGGCGTGCCCAGCGTGCCGTCATGAAGTCAACGCTTTCAACGGCGCGCAAAACCAGCACATTCCCGTAATATCTGTCGTCTCCCATCACGGCAACTGACTTGACAGGCAGCAGCACCACGAAAGCCTGAGCGACCTTCCTGTACAGTCCCGCGTTTCTCAGCGCCTCAATGAAAATGCGGTCTGCCTGGCGCAGGCGCTCCAGTTTTTCCTCATTCACCTCTCCCATGATCCTGACTGCCAGCCCTGGTCCCGGAAAGGGATGACGATGAACCAGACTGTCTGGCAAGCCAAGCTGGAGACCTATTTCCCTTACCTCGTCTTTGAAAAATGAGGCCAATGGTTCCAGCAACTTCAAACGCATTTTTTCAGGAAGGCCGCCCACGTTGTGATGCGACTTGATCAGGCGGGTCGCACCGGAGCCGGTTTTTGCGGATTCGACAACGTCGGGGTAAATCGTTCCTTGCGCCAACCACTGTATATCGCCGAGCTGCCCGGCCTTTTCCTCAAATACTTTGACAAAAAGATTGCCAATGATTTTTCGCTTTTCTTCTGGTTCTTTCACCCCGGACAGCGCGTCAAGAAAGCGTTGCCGTGCGTCCACATAGTGCAATGTCATCGCCAAATCGCTGGAAAAGCTTTGCTGGATTTCCTCCGCTTCTTTGTCTCTTAGCAGACCGTTGTCCACAAACACGCAATGCAGCTGCCTGCCGATGGCGCGGTGTATCAAAGCAGCTGCCACGGAAGAGTCCACACCCCCGGACAGTCCCAGGATGACTTCATCTTTTCCTACCGTGGTACGAATTTTCCCGACAGCCTGATGCAGGAATTTTTCGGTCTGCCACTCACGTACCGAACCTGCAATCTGAACCACAAAGTTTTCCAGTATTTTCTTGCCGAACTGCGTGTTCTCCACCTCAGGATGAAACTGCAAGCCGTACAGGTTTTGGTCTTTCCTGACGATTGCTGCTATGCCGGCATCTTTGCTTTTCGCCAGACATTCAAAACCATCTGGCAGTTCCAAAACCTGGTCGCCGTGTGACATCCAGACATCCAGTTGCACAGTTCCTTCTTCTCCGGCATCTGTGTCGGCAAAGAGTGGATCGTCCACCAGGGTCGTCACTCGGGCGTGCCCAAATTCCCGTTTCCCGGATGCTTCCACACGCCCCCCCAACTGCGAGGCCATGGTTTGCATGCCATAGCAAATCCCCAGCATGGGGACACCGAGCGCAAAAATACCCAAATCCAGTTCTGGGGAATGTTGACGGCCGGCTGTTTCCGGACCGCCTGAGAGAATGATGCAGGATGGAGAAAAACCCGTCACAAAGTCGCTTTTGACCGTCCAGGGGTGGATTTCACAGTAAACCCGCAATTCGCGCACTCGTCTGGCGATAAGCTGGGTGTATTGCGAACCAAAGTCCAGAATTAGAACCCGGCTGGAAACCTCTTTGCCAAGATTGATCACCGTTACAAGCCCTCGCCCTGCAAAAGCCTTTTCTCCAAAGACAGGAACGGGGGGCTAATGGAAGCCGGGTCTGGCTGTGCCATCACGCCTGGCTGCCGGGTTGCCGGGCTATACCGCTGGCAAGACGCTCTGTCCGGATGGACATGAGAAACAGAGGGTTCCATTTTGAGGGAGTCTGAATAACCCGGCGGTTTTGAGCGGTTCCGTGTACCTTGTGTCTTTTGTTGACCTGTGCCGGGTTGGGAAAGCTGAAAAGGAAGCGCTTAAAGCCTATCTCCGCCCTTTCGTCTGAGATATGACGGCGCCGGCAGGATTGGTCAAAACAACGCACCAGTACTTAGTCAAAGGGGTAATTGGACGCCTCGTGCGTAATATCCACCCCGTGAACATGCCCTTCTTCCAGACCGGCCTGCGTCACTCGAATAAAGCCACACCGTCTGCGCATGGCCTCAACGTCAGCGCAACCTGCGTAACCCAGACTGGCACGAATGCCGCCGACCAGGTTGTGAATCACGTCTTTCAAAGGTCCACGGTAAGGGACACGACCTTCCACTCCCTCTGGAACGAGCTTATCCGCACCCAACCTCGCATCCTGAAAATACCTGGAACTGGAACCTCTGAGCATGGCTGCCATCGATCCCATGCCTCGATAGGCTTTGTAAGCACGACCCTGATGCGTGTCCACCTTGCCGGGAGCTTCCTGCGCGCCCGCAAACAAACCACCAATCATGACCGAATGAGCTCCCGCTGCAATGGCTTTTGCCGCATCCCCGGAATAGCGGATGCCGCCATCGGAAATGACACGAATCTTTTCATTTTTCAAAGCGCGGGACACATCCTGGACGGCAGTGATTTGCGGCACTCCTATTCCGGCAACCACCCGGGTCGTGCATATAGAGCCTGGGCCAATGCCAACCTTTACGGCATCCACTCCCAATGCCGCTAAAGCGATAGCCGCGTCTTCGGTGGCGATATTCCCCACAATCAGCTGCATGCCCGAATAGACTTTGCGGAGCTCACGAACGGTATCCAACACCATTTTGGTGTGCCCGTGTGCGGTGTCGATAAAAATAACGTCAACTCCCGATTCGACCAGAGCAGCGACCCGCTGGTGTGCTTCTTCACCGACTCCCACTGCCGCCCCGACCCGCAAACGGCCAGACGCATCTTTGGAAGCCAGAGGATATTCCTTCGATTTTCGGATGTCTTTTACCGTGATCATCCCGCACAACCTAAAGTCTTTGTTGACGACCAGCAGCCTTTCCAGCCGATGCTCATGTAATGCGCGCTCAACTTCGGGGCGCGAGGCATTCTCCGCTACGGTTACCAGCCTTTCTCTGGGGGTCATGACGCTGTCAACCAAATCATCAAGATCCGAGACAAACCGCAGATCGCGGCGCGTCACGATGCCAACCAAGCGTTCTCCGTCTATGACCGGCAAGCCGGAAATACCGTGCTCGTCCGTAATTTCAATGGTTTTTCTTATGGAAATATCGGGTGAGACTGTGATGGGATCCGTGATGACACCGCTTTCAAATTTCTTGACCCGTCTCACGTGCTCCGCTTGTTCCTTGATTTTCATATTGCGGTGCACCACCCCCAATCCCCCTTCCTGGGCAACCGCGATCGCCAAGGGAGCCTCCGTAACTGTGTCCATGGCCGCAGAAAGCAAGGGAACTTCCAAGTGAATTTCTTCCGTCAAGTCAGTGTCTGTTTTCACGTCTGCCGGAGCAAATTCCGAGTAACCCGGCTTGATCAATACGTCGTCAAAGGTCAATGCTTCAGGAAATTTTTTCGAGTCGCCCATTGTCAGAGGTGTTGTCCCCCCAAAATCAGCGTGCCGGCACTGTTGCGCCGTATTTTGGTGTGCCTTCAGGGATGGGTGAGTATAGCACCGGGTCAGTTGGCCGAGCCGCCCGTGAACCAAAGCACCAAAAACTGGCTTTTTGGCAAAAACAGGGGCTGTCCGGACGCTTTTAAGTTTATATAATGGGCTGCGGCACCGGCTAATATCCCGGGAGACTTGCGCTGACCGGGATGTGTGTGCCGAAGCTTGTCAAAGCTTCGGCAACATCGTGAACGTAGCATGGCTGTCACCCAAGCTCCCGACCAAAAAACCATGAAAGCAATGCAGACCATCGCTGGCGGCGCCCTTAACAGGGCTGCTTCACGTTCTTGCATATTGTTGGGTGGTGGCCGCCGGTCATGACAGGAAACACGACATTGCTTCAATCAGGCTCAACGCTCACGGACAAACGCTTGCTGTCAGAACCTGAAGCGACATATTCGGTCTCGCGACTGAACTCACGGGTGCGAATGTGCCTGGATCGCGAATTCTCCACGGTGCAAGTCGAGGGCGAAATTGCCGACTACTTGCGCGCCGCTTCAGGACACGCTTATTTCACGCTGAAAGACGCCCGTTCGCAGGTTCGCTGCGTCATGTTTCGTGAGCAAAACAGGCGGCTGAAATTTATCCCTGAGAAAGGATTGGAAGTCCTTGCGCGCGCGACGGTGGAGCTGTACGAGCCGCGGGGACAATTTCAACTGAAAGTCGAGTCCATGAGCAAGAGCGGAGAAGGCGCTTCGCATATAAGGTTCGAGAAACTCAAGAAAAAATTGCAGACTGAAGGGTTGTTTGATCTCTCTCGCAAGCGGGAGTTGCCCGCCTTCCCCAATGCCATTGGGGTCGTCAGTTCAGCAAAAGGAACGGTCATTCAGGACATTATCAACACTTGCCGCAGGCGCTTTCCAGGCATGCAGCTGATTCTTTACCCTTCTCCTGTTCAAGGCTCCGCCGCTCTGCCTGAACTGTGTAAAGCCATTGAGACCGCCAACAGGCGAATGGAATGCGATGTGTTGATCATTGCCAGAGGTGGCGGCGATGCGGAGGACTTGCAATGCTTCAACGAGGAACGGCTGGCTCGCCAAATTGCAAGTTCCAGAATACCGGTGATTTCGGGCGTCGGCCATCAAACTGATTTCACGATTTGCGATTTTGTCTCGGATGTGCGCGCTGCAACTCCTACAGCTTCAGCAGAGCTGGCTTGTCCTGAGCAGAAGGCTTTGCTTGAACAACTGTTATCCACAACTGCTCGCCTGCAACATAACTTGAATCAGCACCTGACTGAAAGCAGCGGAAAGTTAAAAATTCTTGCCGCTCATCTGCGGGGACTTCACCCTTTGCGAAACATTGAGCAGTTAAGGCAGAAAACCGATGAGCTGTCTTCCCGTTTTGAATCTGCCACATCAAGTAAACTGAATGCTGAAAAAACACACTTGTCCAGTCTCCGGGAAATACTTCAAGCTTGTTCTCCTGCTATGGAAATACTGCGGAGCCACGCACGAAACAAAGATTGTATGCACCGCCTCTTCCATACCATGCAAAGCATTTTGCACTCGGCGAGCCTCCGGCTTAAAAAAACTGAAACAAGGCTGCAATCCGCAAGCCCTCTGGCAATTTTGAAACGTGGTTACGCGCTGGCAACGAGAAAAGACGGAACAGTCATCAAGTCTTCGGCGGACGTGCTAACAGGAGAAAACATTGGCTTACAACTTGCCGAAGGAAGTCTGGAAGCAACCGTAAAAAACAAAAATCCCGGAAAAACATATCTTTAGTGCATCACCACTGCTCACCAGTTGGTGTATTGCACCTTTGCCCGTTTATTGGTAGAAAACGGCTTTTATTCACAGGCAGTGCAAATTATGGAAAAAGCAGAAACCAGCAGAATCAAAAAAGCGCGACCGAGAATCTCCTCGCCTAAAGCCACGGCCAAGGCAACAGGGACAAAAAAAGCGGCTCCCAAAGCCACGATCAAGGCAGCAAAGACAAAAAAGGCGACTCCTGCCAGCAAAAAGGTGACCGCGACCAGTCAGCCTCTGAAGGGTGCAGCGGCTCCCAAAGCTGCGGACAAGACCGTAAAGACAAAAAAGGCGACTCCTGCCAGCAAAAAGGTGACCGCGACCAGTCAGCCTCTGAAGGGCGCAGCGGCTCCCAAAGCTGCGGGTAAGACCGTAAAGACAAAAAAGGCGACTCCTGCCAGCAAAAAGGTGACCGCGACCAGTCAGCCTCTGAAGGGCGCAGCGGCTCCCAAAGCTGCGGGCAAGACCGTAAAGACAAAAAAGGCGACTCCTGCCAGCAAAAAGGTGACCGCGACCAGTCAGCCTCTGAAAGGCGCAACGGCTCCCAAAGCTGCGGCCAAGACATCAAAGACAAAAAAGGTGGCGCCTGGTAGCAAAAAGGTGACCGCGACCAGTCAGCCTCTGAAAGGCACAACGGCTCCCAAAGCTGCGGCCAAGACATCAAAGACAAAAAAGGCGACTCCTGCCAGCAAGACGGCGACCAAGAAGTCTCCGAAAGGCGCAGCGGCTCCCAAAGCTGCGGTCAAGGCATCAAAGACAAAAAAGGCAGCTCCTGCCGGCAAGACGGCAACCAAGAAGTCTCCGAAAGGCGCAGCGGCTCCCAAAGCTACGATCAAGGTAACAAAAACAAAAAAGGCAGCTCCTGCCGACAAAAAGGAGACGGCGACCAAGAAGTCTCCGAAAGGCGCAGCGGCTCCCAAAACTACGGTCAAGGCAGCAAAGACAAAAAAGGCAGCTCCTGCCGGCAAGACGGCAACCAAGAAGTCTCCGAAAGGCGCAGCGGCTCCCAAAGCTACGATCAAGGCAACAAAAACAAAAAAGGCAGCTCCTGCCGACAAAAAGGAGACGGCGACCAAGAAGTCTCTGAAAGGCGCAGCGGCTCCCAAAGCTACGATCAAGGCAGCAAAGATAAAAAAGACAGCTCCTGCCGGCAAGACGGCGACCAAGAAGTCTCCGAAAGGCGCAGCGGCTCCCAAAGCTACGATCAAGGCAGCAAAGACAAAAAAGGCAGCTCCTGCCGACAAAAAGGAGACGGCGACCAAGAAGTCTCTGAAAGGCGCAGCGGCTCCCAAAGCTGAGGGCAAGACCGTAAAGATAAAAAAGGCAGCTCCTGCCGACAAAAAGGAGACGGCGACCAAGAAGTCTCTGAAAGGCGCAGTGGCTCCCAAAGCTACGATCAAGGCAACAAAAACAAAAAAGGCAGCTCCTGCCGACAAAAAGGAGACGGCGACCAAGAAGTCTCTGAAAGGCGCAGCGGCTCCCAAAGCTGAGGGCAAGACCGTAAAGATAAAAAAGGCAGCTCCTGCCGACAAAAAGGAGACGGCGACCAAGAAGTCTCTGAAAGGCGCAGTGGCTCCCAAAGCTGAGGGCAAGACCGTAAAGATAAAAAAGGCAGCTCCTGCCGACAAAAAGGAGACGGCGACCAAGAAGTCTCTGAAAGGCGCAGTGGCTCCCAAAGCTACGATCAAGGCAACAAAAACAAAAAAGGCAGCTCCTGCCAGCAAAACGGCGACCAAGAAGTCTCTGAAAGGCGCAGTGGCTCCCAAAGCTAAGATCAAGACAGCAAAGGCAACAAAGACAAAAAAGGCAATTCCTGCCAGCAAAACGGCGACCAAGAAGTCTCCGAAAAGCTCAGCGGCTCCCAAGGCTAAGGCTAAGGCAACAAAGATAAAAAAGGCAGCTCCTACCGGCAAAAAGGAGACGCCGACCAGTCCGTCTCCAAAAGGCGCAGCGGCTCCCAAGGCTAAGGCAAAGGCAACAAAAACAAAAAAGGCAGCTCCTGCCGGCAAGACGGCGACCAGTCCGTCTCCAAAAGGCGCAGCGGCTCCCAAGGCTAAGGCAAAGGCAACAAAGATAAAAAAGGCAGCTCCTGCCGGCAAAAAGGAGACGGCGACCAGTCCGTCTCCAAAAGGCGCAGCGGCTCCCAAGGCTAAGGCAAAGGCAACAAAGATAAAAAAGGCAGCTCCTGCCGGCAAAACCAAGAAGTCTCTAAAAGGCGCAGCGGCGACCAACAAAGATAAAAAAGGCAGCTCCTGCCGGCAAAAAGGAGACGGCTCCGTCTCCAAAAGGCGCAGCGGCTCCCAAGGCTAAGGCAAAGGCAACAAAGATAAAAAAGGCAGCTCCTGCCGGCAAAAAGGAGACGGCGACCAGTCCGTCTCCAACACCAGCCAGCGCAAAAATAAGGCTGCCAAGTGCCGTCACAAGGAAGCGCCCCAGACGAGAAAAAAACTACATAGGTGTGAGGGAGCGGAAACGTTTTCTGGCCCAGTTATCAGACATGCGAGAACGCCTCCTGGTAGAAATCAACCGACCCTTGGAAAACCTGCAAAGAGACCCTACAAGTTTCTCTGACGAGGGTGACCGCGCATCTCACGAAGAAGGATTTAACTTCGAACTGCAAACGAGAGGCAGAGAAACCCAACAGATTAGAATGATTGACCTTGCCTTGAAATGCCTGGCGGATGGAACTTATGGATACTGCCGCGAATGTGGGAAGAGGATAGGGATTGAGCGCTTGGAAGCCAGACCTACTTCGACGCTTTGCATTGATTGCAAAATGTACAAGGAACAACTTGAGAGGGGAATCAGAAGCACCTGACGCTGTTTAATCCAGTGTTTCACGACCGCTTGCCAGCCTTGAAAGTGCGGCGGGTCAAACTTGGAGCCGTCAGCTGTAGCGGGAGTATCTAAAAACGGCTGGCGACCAGAAAACGGTCACGCTTGTTTCTGACTCCCACACACACTGTGTAGCAGCACCCCTTCCCTGCTTTCCTCTTGTCCGGAATCGGCTTTCCGGACTAAGTGCCTAGTGCCTTGAAGGAACTTTTGATCCTGATCTTGTCTCGCCTTTAGCTTCCACTTTCAACTGTTCTTCAGCAATTTCCTTTTCTGGAACGGCAACCAACGGATTCCTCAAAAGCGCAATATCCAGAACTTCCCCGTAGCAGCAACCCCTTACCTGCTTCCTCTTGTCCGGAATCGGCTTCCCGGACTAAGTGCCTGGTGCCTTGAAGGAACTTTTGATCCTGATCTTGTCTCGCCTTTAGCTTCCACTTTCAACTGTTCTTCAGCAATTTCCTTTTCTGGAACAACAACCGACTGATTCCTCAAAAGCGCAATATCCAGAACTTCCCCGTAGCAGCAACCCCTTACCTGCTTCCTCTTGTCCGGAATCGGCTTCCCGGACTAAGTGCCTGGTGCCTTGAAGGAACTTTTGATCCTGATCTTGTCTCGCCTTTAGCTTCCACTTTCAACTGTTCTTCAGCAATTTCCTTTTCTGGAACGGCAACCAACGGATTCCTCAAAAGCGCAATATCCAGAACTTCCTCGTAGCAGCAACCCCTTCCCTGCTTCCTCTTGTCCGGAATCGGCTTCCCGGACTAAGTGCCTGGTGCCTTGAAGGAACTTTTGATCCTGATCTTGTCTCGCCTTTAGCTTCCACTTTCAACTGTTCTTCAGCAATTTCCTTTTCTGGAACAACAACCGACGGATTCCTCAAAAGCGCAATATCCAGAACTTCCCCGTAGCAGCAACCCCTTCCCTGCTTTCCTCTTGTCCGGAATCGGCTTCCCGGACTAAGTGCCTGGTGCCTTGAAGGAACTTTTGATCCTGATCTTGTCTCGCCTTTAGCTTCCACTTTCAACTGTTCTTCAGCAATTTCCTTTTCTGGAACAACAACCGACGGATTCCTCAAAAGCGCAATATCCAGAACTTCCCCGTAGCAGCAACCCCTTACCTGCTTCCTCTTGTCCGGAATCGGCTTCCCGGACTAAGTGCCTGGTGCCTTGAAGGAACTTTTGATCCTGATCTTGTCTCGCCTTTAGCTTCCACTTTCAACTGTTCTTCAGCAATTTCCTTTTCTGGAACAACAACCGACGGATTCCTCAAAAGCGCAATATCCAGAACTTCCCCGTAGCAGCAACCCCTTACCTGCTTCCTCTTGTCCGGAATCGGCTTCCCGGACTAAGTGCCTGGTGCCTTGAAGGAACTTTTGATCCTGATCTTGTCTCGCCTTTAGCTTCCACTTTCAACTGTTCTTCAGCAATTTCCTTTTCTGGAACGGCAACCAACGGATTCCTCAAAAGCGCAATATCCAGAACTTCCTCGTAGCAGCAACCCCTTACCTGCTTCCTCTTGTCCGGAATCGGCTTCCCGAACTAAGTGCCTAGTGCCTTGAAGGAACTTTTGATCCTGATCTTGTCTCGCCTTTAGCTTCCACTTTCAACTGTTCTTCAGCAATTTCCTTTTCTGGAACGGCAACCAACGGATTCCTCAAAAGCGCAATATCCAGAACTTCCTCAAACCAGCGCACACTGATCACGTTTAATTTGCGAAGAATCT
This sequence comes from Candidatus Oxydemutatoraceae bacterium, assembly GCA_965212025.1. GTDB lineage: Bacteria > Pseudomonadota > Gammaproteobacteria > Poriferisulfidales > Oxydemutatoraceae. The sequence continues at coordinate 1,267,150 of OZ243039.1, read as the reverse complement.
GTTTGGGAATGTCCTTCAAATCCTTATCGTTCTCATTGGGAATCAAAACGGTTTTGACGCCACCCCTCAAGGCAGCCAGAAGTTTCTCTTTCAGTCCCCCAATTGGCAAAACTTCACCGCGCAAAGTAATCTCGCCAGTCATTGCCACCCCAGCATTGGCAGGAATACCCGTTAACGCCGATACCAGTGCTGTACAAACTGTGACTCCGGCACTGGGGCCATCCTTCGGAATAGCCCCTTCCGGAACGTGTACGTGCACATCAGTTTTATCTTGAAAATCGGCTTCTATGCCGAGGCCTTCTGCACGACTCCTGACCACTGTCATGGCTGCTTTCACTGACTCCTGCATCACGGAACCCAACTGCCCGGTTTGTATCAGCTTGCCTTTTCCGGGAATCACTGCCACTTCAACTGTCAACAAGTCACCCCCCGTTTCTGTCCATGCCAGGCCGGTCACTTGACCAACCCGGTTTTCACTGTCAGCCAACCCGAAACGAAAGCGGCGCACACCAAGAAATTCGGACAAGGAAGCCCGACGTAACCGCACAGCATCCGTGTTGGGATTGCTCAGGATTTTTCTCACGACTTTGCGGCTGATTTTGGAAATTTCCCGTTCAAGACCCCGTACGCCTGCCTCGCGTGTGTAGTAGCGAACAATGTCCCTGAGCACTGGATTTGTGAACTCCAATTCCCCTTCTTTCAAGCCGTGGTCTTTTGTTTGCTTGGGAACCAGGAACGAGGTGGCAATGTTCATTTTTTCTTCTTCGGTGTATCCGGAAAGCCTGATCACTTCCATTCTGTCCAGCAAAGGAACGGGAATATTCAAGCTGTTTGCCGTACAAACAAACATGACGTTCGACAAATCAAAATCAACTTCCAGATAATGATCCTGAAAGGTGTGGTTTTGTTCGGGGTCCAGTACTTCCAGAAGCGCGGAAGCCGGGTCACCACGAAAATCCATTGACATTTTGTCAAGCTCATCCAGTAAGAACAAAGGATTATTCACACCGACCTTGGCGAGATTCTGAATCAGCTTTCCAGGCAAGGCCCCTATGTAGGTTCTGCGGTGGCCACGAATTTCCGCCTCGTCACGAACGCCACCCAGCGTCATGCGAACAAACTTTCTACTCGTCGCACGCGCTATGGAACGCCCCAGAGAGGTCTTTCCTACGCCAGGTGGTCCAACCAGACACAGTATTGAGCCTTTGACTTTTTTGATCCGGGTTTGCACGGCCAAATATTCCAAGATGCGTTCTTTGACTTTCTCCAGACCAAAATGGTCGTCGTTCAGGATTTTTTCTGCTCGTTCCAGGCTGATCTTCAGCTTCGAGCGACTTTTCCAGGGAACCCCTACCAGCCAGTCCAGATAATTCCGAACAACGGTCGCTTCCGCGGACAAGGCAGACATCATGCCCAGGCGGGTCAGTTCCAACAAAGCTTTTTCCTTGACCGGCGCAGGCATTCCCACCTTTTCTATTTTCTTTTTGTATTCAGCGCCTTCATCGAAAACGTCGCTCGCTCCCCCAAGTTCTTTTTGAATGGCCTTCATTTGCTCACTCAGGTAGTACTCCCTCTGGCTTTGCTCCATTTGTTTCTTTACGCGCCCGCGGATGCGTTTCTCGATTTGAATCACGCCTATTTCGCTTTCGACCAAACCCAACAGGAAGCGCAGACGGTCGTAAACTTTCGGGGTTTCCAGTACTTTTTGCTTCTCTTCAATTTTCACCATGAGGTGCGTAGCAATCATGTCGCCCAACCGCTCCGCATTGTCCACTCCACTCATAGAGCTCAAAACATCAAGCAATCCTCTTTTTCTCAGTTTCGCGTATTGGGCAAAGCGTGACAGGAGTGTGCGGGCAAGCCCTTCAGTCTGTTTCTCTTGCTTTTCGTCAGCAGCACTCGGATCTGCTGCGATCACGAGGCTCTTGGCGGACAGATAGCTTTCCCCTTCCATGTAGCTCTCAACCTTGGCTCTTTCTCCCCCTTCAACCAAAACCTTCGTCGTGTTATCCGGCAGCTTGATGAGTTGCATCACGCTGGAGATAGTGCCAACTTTGTAAATATCTTCCGATCCGGGTGTATCCACTTCCGCCTTTTTCTGTGCCACCAGCAAAATTTTCTTGTCTGTGGACATGGCAACATCCAAAGCCTTCACAGAGCGTTCCCGCCCAACAAAAAGCGGTATGACCATGTGCGGGAAAATCACCACATCCCGCAAGGGCAACACTGGAATTTCAAAAGTCTCAGCTGACATAAGTTCCTCTAATCATGAATGCGTTCGTCCAGCTGCCACAAGTACAAGCTTCGGGCTGGACACAAAAAATATAAAAACACCAAAAGCCCTTGTTGCAAGCACTTCACCATTACTCAAGAGCAGAAGCAACTTTCTTATTCTCATCGTATACCACCAAGGGCGGGCGTTTACCCGCCACAACTTGCTTGTCAACGATGACTTTCCTGGCTTGCTTGAATGACGGCAAGTCAAACATGGTGTCCAGGAGCAGGTGCTCCAATATGGAACGCAAGCCACGTGCGCCGGTTCCCATTTCAATTGCCTTTTTGGCAATCTTAATAAGCGCGTCTGGCTGAAATTCCAGTTCTACACCCTCCAGGGAAAACAAGTAGCGGTATTGTTCGACCAGAGAGCTTTCCGGCTCTGTCAAAACTCGCACCAGATCGTCCTCTGAGAGTTCATCAAGCACCACGTCCACTGACAAACGGCCAACAAACTCCGGAATAAGCCCGTAGTTTATTAAATCCTTGGGCTGCACATCCCTCAGGGTTTGCGTAAAAGAGCGCCTGTCGTTTGAGTCTTTGAGCTCGGCAGCATAGCCAATGCCACCGCACGAAGTCCGCTCCTGGATGACTTTTTCCAGTCCGTCAAAAGCACCTCCGCAAATAAACAGGATGTCACTGGTGTCCACTTGTAAAAATTCCTGTTGCGGGTGCTTGCGCCCCCCTTGCGGCGGGATTGAAGCGACGGTGCCTTCAATCAGCTTAAGCAAGGCTTGTTGCACACCTTCACCGGAGACATCGCGGGTAATAGACGGGTTTTCGGATTTACGCGACAGCTTGTCTATTTCATCTATGTAGACGATGCCCTTCTTTGCTATTTCTGTATCGTAGTCGCAGCTGCTCAACAGTCGTTGAATAATGTTCTCCACATCTTCACCAACGTAACCGGCTTCAGTCAGAGTCGTCGCATCGGCAATGGTAAAAGGGACTTGCAGAAATCTGGCCAAAGTCTGGGCAAGAAGGGTTTTTCCACACCCGGTGGGACCTATGAGCAGAACATTGCTTTTGGCGATATTCACGCTCTCTTTTTTATTCATCTGCTTTACGTGCAACCGCTTGTAGTGATTGTGGATTGACACAGAAAGTACTTTTTTTGCCTGATTCTGACCAATAACATGCCGATCCAGATATCCCTTGACATCCCGGGGAGACGGCAAGTCGTCGATTTTGGTATGGCCTTTCTCACTCCGGGACTCGAAAAGAATCTCCGCGCAAAGCGTCACACATTCCCCGCAAATGAACGCATCGGCACCAGCGATCAAATTCTTGACGTTACTTTGCTCTTTGCTGCAAAAAGAACAGTTCAATTTTTCTTTTTTGAGTTGCGGTTTTTTACCTTTCGCCATCGCTTGTGCCACCAGTAAACAGGAAACAGAATTTCATGGGAAATGCCCCAAAACAAAGAGCGAGAGTGCTCACTTCTCCCGCACCTTCTACTTGCTTCTCTTGCTCAGAAGCGTGTCAACCAAACCATAGTCAATCGCTTCCTGACTCGTCATGAAGCGATCCCGCTCGGTATCTGACTGTATTTTTTTCAAAGTTTTCCCGGAGTGTTTCGCCAAGATACCATTCACGACGAGTCGCAAACGCAACAACTCGCGTGCATGAATATCGATTTCCGTGACCTGTCCACTCACGCCGCCCAAGGGCTGGTGAATCATAATGCGTGAGTGCATTAACGCATAACGTTTGCCTTTACTGCCACCGGCAAGCAGAACCGCGCCCATGCTAGACGCTTGCCCAATACACAACGTGCTCACGTCAGGCTTGACGAACTGCATCGTGTCGTAAATCGCCATGCCGGCGCTGATTTCACCACCCGGGGAATTGATATAAAGACTGATGTCTTTTTTCTGGTTTTCTGACTCCAGGAACAGCATCTGCGCAACCACCAGGTTTGCGGTTTCGTCAGTAATCGGACCCATGATAAAAATGACCCGCTCCTTGAGCAATCTGGAGAAAATATCGTAGGCACGTTCGCCACGCGGGGATTGTTCAACAACAATAGGAACCAGATTCATAACCGTCAACTGAATAGCAGATCTGCACGCCGCAATTTTGCATAGTGTTCAAGAAATTCGGAATAGCTGACTTCCCTGTCCTGAACGTCGACCCGCTCAAGTGCCCATTTTACCATGACCCTCTCCGCCTGATTGACCTGCTCCGCCTCTCTCAGTCTTGCCATCGTCTCTTCGGAAGGTGGATTTTTTTTGATGTTTTCATACCCGGGCAACCCCGCAAGTGACTGATAAAAGTGATCCTCGTCAAACTTGAAATTCGTGAGTGCCAAAACCTTGGCTCGCAGCTCATTCAGCTTTATCTGGCGAGTCGCTATTTTTTTCAAGGCATCCTCCCCGTAGGCAACAAAAGTTCTCAGCAAACGAACCGGCTCCCACGACTTCACTGCCTCAGCAAGGTACGCTGTCTGAGAAGTCACCAGGCACTCGGGAACCGGAAAGTGGTGGCGTTCAAGTAGCAAGGCATCAACCTGCCAGTGTGCACAGCTTCGTTCCCCAGCATCCAAGGAATTCTTCATCAGGCCACGTATTTTGCTTTCGTAATCATGGGCGTCTTGCTTCTCACGTATTTGATCAAGCAACGCTTCTTTGCCCGGATTTTCCTGCAGTTTTGTCCAGACGCGCTCCACAGTGCAGCGCACAGATCGCTTGATGCCGGCCATCTTTTCATGCGGGAAATCCTCCGGAAAATCACAATGGACAGAGCACTGTTCCCCTTTGGAGACACCCAACAATGTCTGGAGCAACAAATCGTCCTGGGGCAAACCCGCCAAGCTCAGAAGCAATTTTCCGCCCTTATCTGATGAAAAAAGTGCCACGTCTTCTGCGTTTTCAAAGCTCAGCAGAACAGAATCCCCGTCCTTGACCGGCTCTTCCGATTCTTCCTTTCCCAGCAAGCCGTTCCCAATGTGATGCTGGACAAACTGAACCAGATTCTCATCGTTGTCCGGAACCCGATACCGGAGAATTACACCACTATTCAGATTTGCCAGCTCAAACTCAGACATGATCTCAACCGTGCAGGTCACCTCCAGATCCTCGTCCACCAATTCGCGAATCCCATTCAATACAACGTGACCGGCAAGTCGGACACGCATCTCTTTGACGATTCCTGCAAGGTATTCCGACACCATGTCTCTGACGATATCGGTACGCACAGACTTGGCATAGCGCGAAACCAGAAGACTTTTCGGAACTTTTCCAGGGCGGAAACCATCCAGACGAACGGTGTTCCCCAGAGTCGTGAGCTTCTCCTGTATGGCTTTGTTAAGCGCCCCGGAAGGCAAACGAAAGACCAAGCGCCGTTGTAGCTCGCCGACCTCGTTAATTTCAACTTTCACTTCTCTGTCACCTCAAGACAAAACCCGGAAAAAACAAAATACTTTCGGCTTGAACTGATGCGACATCAGTTCGCCAACCTCTTCGTGACAGTGCCATCTTTATACGGCAGCCGGCTCGATGAAGGCTCAGAACCAAGGTTGCGAGCCGCGTGGCTGGTCGGTCTTGCCCCCGAAAAGAAATCAATGCGAAAGGAGAGACTCGAACTCTCACGGGGCAACCCCCACTGGCACCTAAAGCCAGCGCGTCTACCACTTCCGCCACTTCCGCCTGAGCACTCATTATAACCAGTGCCTGCCGCTCCAAGACGCGACTTGCCACAAACGTTTTAAGAGCCAGAGCCACTCGCCTGCAGTGCTTTTTCAATACCCATGTCAGCTGGAAGCAACGTTCCGGTAACGGCTGGAAACATAATTTTCGATCAAGGCTTTGAAGTCATCACTGATATTGTTCCCCTCCAGAACAGTAGTTCTGACACCGTCCTCAAAGACTTGGGCGGATGGACTCTCCCCCGTTCCTGGCAAGCTGATGCCAATATCGGCATGTTTGCTTTCTCCCGGACCGTTGACCACACATCCCATGACAGCAACTGTCAGTTCTTCCACTCCCGGACGACTTGCGCGCCAGACCGGCATCTTTTGATCGATATAGTCGCGCACATCCACGGCCAGCCTGCGAAAACTTTCACTGGTCGTTCGCCCACACCCGGGGCACGCGATAACCGTGGGAGCGAACGCTCTCAGCTCCAGGCTTTGCAGTATTTCTTGCGCAACCTCCACTTCCCGAGACCTCCTGCCGCCAGGTTCCGGGGTCAATGAGGCCCGTATGGTGTCACCGATGCCCGCACACAAAAGTGGCGCGAGTGCCGCTGTGGTGGCCACTATGGATCGCAGACCCACGCCTGCCTCAGTCAGACCCAGATGCAAAGGATAGTTGCAGGCTGCCGCCAGGCGGCGATACACGTCCTGCAAATCCTGTACATTGCTGGTTTTGCAGGAAAGCACGATGTGATCCGCAGGCAGCCCCAGCTTTCTGACATAAGCGGCACTGGTCAACGCCGATTCAATCACCGTCGTGCAAGTCACCATCCGCAGGCTCTGCGGCATTTTCCGGGCGGCGTTTTCATCCAGCTTTTTCGCCAACAGTTCCGCATCCAGGCTGCCCCAGTTCACACCGATACGGATGGGTTTGTCAAACTCGCAGGCAAGCTCAATAATTCGAGAAAAGTGCGCGTCATGACGACTTTTGCGACCCAAGTTTCCAGGGTTGATGCGCCATTTGGCAAGTGCCTCAGCACAATCCCGATTGCGTTCCAGCAAGCGATGGCCATTGAAATGAAAGTCGCCAATCAGTGGCACATCTGCATCGCTTTTCAGCAATCGCTCACGAATTTTTGGCACAGCTCGCGCCGCGGCATCCGTGTTGACGGTCAAGCGCACCAACTCCGAACCCGCACGGGAGAGTTCCACGACCTGCCGAACAGTCCGCTCAACGTCTGCGGTGTCCGTATCGGTCATGGACTGCACGACCACAGGAGCAACACCACCTATCGTGACGTTTCCCACCTTTACCCCCAGCGAGGGACGGCGTAATTTGATGTTTTGTACGGATTCGTCCATGCGGCATCAGCCGCAGGTTTCGCTCTGGTCGAAAATCACGGCACTAAAATTATAGGGTAACGAACCACCTGAAAGCAGAAAACAGATGACAACACTTTGTGCGACTGAAAGACCCTGCCTGACCCTCAGCAGTACAGGACTTGAGTGTGCAAAACTTTCAGCCACCACCACACCCCCAACCACGCCATGAATCACACCAGGAACGGATACCAGCAGGAACAAGGAAAACGAAACAACGATTTGAGTGCTACAGAGCTGACACCCAGCAGGGACGGCGCAATTTAATGTTTTGTACAGGTTCGTCCATGCGGCATCAGCCGCGGGTTTCGCTCTGGTCGAAAATCACGGCGCCAAAACTATAATGAGCGCGTGTTGCACACAAAACCATTGCCACACAAATCATGAGCCATGCCAGACGTAATCAGTAAAACCGTCCAACTGCACACCAACGGTCGCGGCCTGTATGAAATCAGCGCTGCGGTCGAAAATTGCCTCCCGAATGAAAGCAGCGGCCTGTGCCACCTGTTCATCCACCACACCAGCGCTTCCCTGCTCATCACAGAGAACGCCGACCAAGATGTGCTTGGTGACCTCGAACGTTTCTTTGCGCGCCTCGTCCCTGACGGAGACGCGCTTTTTCAACATGTTGCCGAGGGCCCAGACGATATGTCTGCACATATCCGTTCTGCATTGACGCAGACCTCACTGTCAATCCCTTTTCGCCGTGGAAAATTACAGCTTGGCACCTGGCAGGGCGTTTTCCTTTGGGAACACCGAAAGGCATCCCACAGAAGAACGGTCACTGTCAGCACCCTGTCCTGAGCAAGCTCCGGACAGATTGCCCACACCTCACACCCTGACCACACACCACCGCCAATCGCTCATGGCTGCAGTTGCTTTTCCACACGCACGTTTTTCAGCCTGATGTATTCGGGTAAGCCGTTGGAGTACACGGGATACGCCTCCCCGGCAATCAAAGGCTGCAAATAAGTCCGGCAGGCGGGAGTGACGTGCATCCCGTTTTCAGCAATAAAAGATGGCGGTATTTTTCGCTCCCGATTCGCGACTTCAGACAGGGGAACCGTGCCAAGTTGCCACCGATAGGGAGCATCGCTTTTCCTTTCTATGGACACCATCACCCCATTCTCACCATTCAATGCGACTCTTACCGCGTGCTCGCCCACCGCGTAGGCCTGCTCAAAATCCACTTGCGAGGCGATATGTCGCGCCGAACGTTGCAAATAATCCGACACGGCCCAATGGCATTTGTGGCCAAGTTCTTTCTGGATTTGGTCGGCAAGTAACGGAGCCACGCCCCCCAGCTGAGCATGTCCGAAAGCATCACGCGATGCGGATCGGGAAAGTAAGCCTCCAGAATGGTCTTTCACACCTTCGGAAGCCACGATCACACAGTAACCAAGCCTCTTCACGCAATCTTCCACCAAGCCTAAAAAGTGTTTTTCGGAAAACGGCACTTCGGGAAGCAAGATGATGTGCGGAGGCTCTTCAGGAGATGTGCTGCAAAGGCTGGCGGCAGCGGCAATCCAGCCAGCATGGCGACCCATCACTTCCAGCAGGAATACCTTGGTTGAAGTGTTACACATGGATGCCACGTCCAAACTCGCTTCCAGCGTGGAAATCGCCACATATTTTGCGGCTGAGCCGAACCCCGGACAGTTGTCTGTACACGCAAGGTCATTGTCGATGGTCTTTGGGATGCCCACACAAACAACGGGGTGACCTAGGTCACGACAGGTTCTGGAAATTTTCAGAGTGGTGTCTTGCGAGTCTCCACCGCCGTTATACAGAAAGTAGCCAATATCGTGCGCCCGAAACACGGCGTCCAGTCTCTGGTAGACAGACAGGTCTTCGGCGGGATCTGGCAAGCGGTAACGGCAGGAGCCGAAAGCCCCTGATGGCGTGTTTTTCAAGGCAGTGATTGCCTCACTGGATTCGAAACCTGTGTCTACCAGGTCTTCACGAAGGACGCCACTGATGCCGTTCATCCCCGCCAGCACTTTTCCAACCCGTCCCTCCGAGCGCCGCGCCGTCTCAATTACGCCAGCGGCAGTCGTGTTGATGACCGCAGTCACCCCACCGGACTGGGCGTACAAAAGGTTGCGTTTCGGCATACCAGCTATAGTATTATAAAAGAGTCAGACGAAAGCCTGATTCAGTAAACGGACAGACCCTCATTCCAAAATAAATGACTGTCGCAAGAAATTGTTTCTCCGGAAATCTTCGAAGCGTGGCTCCAACAGAATTGACGAGCTCCCCAATGTTCATTGCTAACCAAACTTTCTGATGCGTTTCGTTTTACTGGGGGCACCCGGTGCCGGCAAAGGCACCCAGGCAAAATTCCTTTGTGAGCACTTTGGCGTACCGCAAATTTCCACTGGTGACATGTTGCGTGCAGAAGTTAATGCTGGCAGCGAACTGGGAATGCGAGCCAAGGCAATCATGGCATCCGGAGCCTTGGTTCCTGACGACATCATTGTCGACATGATCGTGAAGCGGCTGCTGCGGGACGACTGTAGCAACGGCTATCTGCTAGACGGGGTTCCCCGCACGCTTACCCAAGCCCGAGGCATGGATGAGGCAAAAATCGCGGTGGATTACGTTATTGATATCGTGGTTTCTGACGAAGTCATTATCAATCGCCTGTCTGGTCGGCGCGTACACCTTCCCTCCGGACGGATTTACCACGTGAAGTTCAATCCCCCCAAGACGTCCGGCCTCGACGATGTGACCGGTGAACCCCTGATTCTGCGCGAGGACGACAAGCCGGAAGTCGTGCAAGAACGGCTTGCCATTTACCACGATCAAACCAAACCACTGGTTGCGCACTACCAGCGCTGCGAAGAGTCCGGTGATGTCAAGGCCTACATTGGTGTTGATGGCACACAAGATGTTGACGCCATTCGTGACGAAATCAACCGCTGTTTGGCGGAGTCGATGCCCCCGGACGAAGAACTGGATTGATTTTCCAAACCCCTGTCTCCATCGCGGAAAATGAGAACCTGTTGGCTGTCTTGCGACTTTCCAGCCGGGCGTTTCCTGTAGTTTCTTGAACAGCAGCCTGGTTCTGCGCAAAACGGTACGAAGGGCACAAGCCGACGACAGGCTGAAAGTGCATGCTTCCCACTGCCACATACAGTGGCACCCTTTGCCAACGACTCCAAACCATTCCCCCTATAAAGAGCCTTGCAACCAGCATTGACCCACGTTGACCAAGGACGAGACTTGCAGTGATAGTGGGTAACGGGCGCGTCGTTTCCGGCATGCGACCAACAGGAAGGTTGCATCTTGGCCATCTGCACGGGGTGCTGAAAAACTGGGCAGCCTTGCAACAAAAACACGAATGTTTTTTCTTTGTCGCTGATTGGCACGCGCTCACCACGCATTACGAAGTAGGCCCCACGGTCTTTTCCAACACGGAAGAAATGGTGGTGGACTGGCTGGCTTGTGGCATCAACCCGGGAACCGCATCAATCTTCGTGCAATCGCAAATACCCGAACACGCAGAGTTACATTTGCTGCTTTCCATGGTGACGCCACTTTCCTGGCTTGAACGCGTCCCGAGCTATAAGGACCAGCAACAGAAAGCATCTGGAAAAGAACTGAATACTTATGGATTTCTGGGCTATCCCTTGCTACAGAGTGCCGACATCCTGATTTATCGCGCCAATTTGGTGCCGATAGGCGAAGACCAGGTTGCCCATATTGAGCTGGCACGCGAATTAGCCCGGCGGTTCAACCACCTGTTCGGACAAGAAGAAGACTTTGAAGCCCGTGTAGAAGCTGCCATTGATCACATGGGCAAAAAAAACGGTGCCATGTATCGCAAGTTACGCAAGCGCTACCAAGAACAGGGCGATGAAGAGGCACGCAAAGTAGCCTTGGCACTGTGCGACTCTGCCCAGAATATTTCTCTGGGAGACCAGGAAAGGCTGACGGGTTACCTGGAAGGCAGTGGGAAAATGTTGTTGCCTGAGCCGGAAGCGCTATTGACCCCGTCACCGAAGTTGCCTGGAACCAACGGACAGAAAATGTCCAAGTCCTCGAACAACACCATCACGCTACGTGAGACCGACAAACTCATCGAAAAGAAGCTCAACAGAATGCCGACCGACCCCGCTCGCCAACGACGTACAGACCCTGGCACCCCGGAAAAATGTCCGGTCTGGGAATATCACCGTATTTATTCAGACGAGTCGTGCCGGGCGTGGGTGCAGAAAGGGTGTCGCTCTGCATCGATCGGTTGCCTGGAGTGCAAACGCCCGATTATAGACGCGGTGATCAAGGAGCTGAGGCCGATCAGAAAACTGGCGGGAAATTACGACAAGGATCGTAGCACCGTGCGGAAAATAATCGCTGAGGGGAATGAAAATGCCCGCGACGAGGCAAGAGACACATTGCTGGAATTGCGCCGCGCCGTTGGACTACCGGTCGGATGAATCAGCTTGAAGAAAGCGCAACGGCCGAGACCCCGCTTGCATTGGTGAACGGCAAGGCGGTTGTCAACCTGCCAAGCGATCTTTATATCCCGTCCCAGGCCATGCACGTACTGCTGGAAACCTTCGAAGGGCCACTGGATTTGCTGCTCTATCTGACCCGGAGGCGGGTGGTCAACATCCTGGAGTTGTCAATCTCGAAAATCACCAGCCAATACATGGAATACGTGAGAATGATCCACAGATGCGGACTGGAATTCCTGGCCGAATACCTGGCAATGGCAGCATGGCTGGCAGAAATCAAATCCCGGTTGCTGCTGCCGCACAAGACAGAAGAAGCAGAAGAACAGGATCCACGCGCCGAACTGATGCGTCGGCTTCTGGAATATCAGCTCTTCAAAAAATGCGGTGAAAGACTTGACATGGTGTCTCGGGAGGAACGGGATGTCTCCGTCGTGGAGTTGCCAGCACCAGAAGCGCAGGCTGACGCACGGCCGAGGCCGGAACTCTCGCTGACGGCGTTGCCATCGGCTTTGCAGGAAGCGCTGAACCGCCGGGCAATCCGGCGGGCACACCGTATCGCGCAAACGGTGTTGTCTACAAGCGAGCGGATGACGATGATTCTTGCGCTGCTGAAAGAAGAAAACTCAGGCAGCCTGCATGATTGCTTTGAAAAATCTGAAGGAAAAAAGGGATTGATTGTCGCGTTCCTCGGAATCCTGGAGTTAACAAAATCCCGGCTGATTGAGACTGAGCAGGAAGCCCCCTCCGCACCTATCCGCTTTTACCGCCTCGATGCCTGAAACAACGCTCAAAAACATCCTGGAAGCACTGCTGATGGTGACGCAGAAACCCCTGGATATGAAGACACTGCGCACATTGCTGGGAGAAAGCGCCACGGAAACGGAAATCCGGCTGGCACTGGCTGAGCTTGCTGAAGACTGCGCAGAGCACAGTTTTGAACTGAAAGAAGTCGCTTCAGGCTTTCGCTTTCAAACACGGGAGCAGTACAGCCCCTGGATCAGCAAATTGTGGCAGGAAAAACCACAACGTTACTCCCGCGCCTTGATGGAAACCCTTGCCATCATCACCTACCTGCAGCCTGTTACACGTAGCAGAATCGAGGAAATCCGAGGAGTTTCTTTGAGTAACAGCATCATGCGCACACTGGAAGAGCGGAACTGGATCGTCGTGAAAGGCCACAAGAAAGTACCGGGCTACCCGGCACTGTACGGCACCACGAAAGCTTTCCTTGATTATTTCAACGTATCCTCGCTCGCCGAGCTGCCAGCCATGCCAGAAATACAGGAATTACTCAAGGAGCATCCCGAACTGTTCCCCCCCGATAACCAGGAAGCAGCGACTGCTGGCGAGAAGACGCAGAAGCCAACTCCTGAAACGCTGAATTGACAAGACCCCTCTCGTCACCAACCCTTCTTTCCGGTTCCCCCACTCCCGCTTTTGGGGCAGTCACACCTGACCCAGACCTGCACGGCGAAAAAAAGTGAACGGAACGCGGATTCAGAAGTTGCTTGCCGAGCAGGGATTTGGCTCTCGTCGCACGATTGAAGGGTTGCTGGCTGCTGGCAAAATACGCGTCAATGGCAAGGTCGCCACTTTGGGTGACCGCGCTGAGCTCACTGACCTCATCGTCCTGAATGGCAGGGCGGTGTCTCTGCGTACAACGCTGGAATCAGAAGTGCTGTTGTTACACAAGCCTGTGGGCACGGTCGTCAGCCAACATGATGACGGCAGGATGCCAACGGTTTTTTCATTGCTCCCGCCCCCGAAATCCGGGCGCTGGGTCTCGGTAGGCAGACTGGACGTCAACACATCGGGCTTGCTGATCTTTTGTACCGACGGCAACCTGGCAAATCGACTGGCGCATCCTTCCTCCGGTTTTGAGCGGGAGTATCTGGTGCGGGTACATGGTGTCGTCAACACCTCAATTTTGCGACGTTTGGAAAACGGCGTGTTGCTTGACCACAAGCCATCCCGTTTTGAAAGCGTGGAAGCGCGTGGCAGAAGCCATGGCTCCAACCACTGGTTTCAGGTAGTGCTGAAAGAAGGCCGTCATCGCTTGGTACGCAGGCTATGGGACTCCCAAGGGCTGGAAGTGAGCCGCCTGATCCGTACGCGCTTTGCGCATCTGAAGCTTGACTGGCCGGTCGGCCTGTACCAAATCCTGGATGAAAAAAGCCTGTCGCGTTTATATCAGCTTGCGGAGGTTCCGGCTTAGCCGCCGAAGCGCCAATATCAATCCACCCTGGCACGAGCCGGTTCAACACATCAGGCTAGCGCGCCACGGGTGCCTCGCTGTGTTTTTTGTGTTAATTTTACGAGGCCGAGCAATTGCGACTGAAAGCCAATGCTTGTTCACATAACAAAGGAAGCTTGATCGCGAGCAAATCAATGGCAGCAAAATCAAAAATGAAGCAGGCAGAAGGTGCACGCATGAGCGGTGCCGATATACTCGTGCACACCTTGGTGGATCTCGGTGTCAAAACAATGTTCGGCTACAGTGGTGGGGCGATTTTGCCCTCCTTTGATGCGATCTTTCGATTCAATGACTCGCATTCTGAACCCAACAAGCCCCCACCCTTGAATCTCGTCGTGCCTGCCAACGAGCAGGGCGCAGGGTTCATGGCAGCCGGCTACGCCCGAGCCTCAGGAAACCCGGGCGTGTTCCTGGTCACATCGGGACCTGGGGCAACCAATTCCGTGACTCCAATCAGAGACTGCATGGCTGACTCAATACCGGTGGTGATGATCAGCGGCCAGGTACCAACCCATGCCATTGGCACAGACGCTTTCCAGGAAGCCCCTATTTTCAACATCATGAGCAGCTGTGCAAAACATGTCTTCCTGGTCAAGGATCCGGAGAAATTGGAAATGATCCTGCGCACCGCCTTCCAGATTGCCACCACCGGGCGCCCCGGTCCGGTGGTGGTGGACATTCCCAAAGACATTCAAACCAGCGAAGCCGTCTACAGCGGAAAAGGCCAAATGGAACTCAGGGGATATCGTAGCCGCCTGGAAGATATGCGCAAGAAGCGACTGACCGTCCCCCATTGCCGACGCTTTTTCAAAGTTTTGAGCAAAGCCAGGCGCCCGCTTTTGTACCTCGGCGGCGGTGTAATCCATGCCAATGCTGCAACCGAAGTGCGGCGTTTTGTCGAACGCTATCAAATTCCAGTCGTGACAACCTTGATGGGTATCGGCGCTTTCAGCACCGAACACCGCCTCAGCCTGAAAATGCTGGGCATGCATGGGACGGCTTATGCTAACTACGCGGTTGAAGACTGCGATCTGCTCATTGCTTTGGGAGCCCGGTTTGACGACCGGGTCGCAGGTTGTCCGGACAAGTTCGCTCCCAACGCACGCGCCATCATGCACATTGATATCGATCACGCCGAAATCAACAAAATCAAGTCAACCGCCTGGCATTACCACGGCGACCTCACGCCTGCTCTGCGAATACTGATGGACAATGACGGCGGTCACCGGGCAGACCTCTCGGACTGGCACAAACACATTGCCATGCTGAAGCGTCAGCACAAACTGGACTACGACCACAACAGTGAACTGGTTCAACCCTACTACGTTCTTGAGGAGTTGAACCGACTTTTGAAAGGGAACGCCATCATTACCACCGGGGTCGGCCAACATCAAATGTGGGCAGCACAATATCTGGATTACAGGCATCCGCGTACTTGGCTGACTTCGGGCTCCATGGGAACGATGGGTTTTGGTTTGCCAGCCGCCATCGGAGCACAATTTGCCTGCCCCGAACGTCAGGTCTATGACGTTGATGGTGATGGCAGCTTGCGCATGAATATTGGCGAACTGGAGACCGTGACGACTTACAATTTGCCAGTCAAAATTTTATTGTTAAACAACGATGGCGATGGCATGGTTCGGCAATGGCAGAAAGTCTTTTTTGAGAAACGCTTTGTCGCGAGTGACAAATCCCTGCGTCGCAAGGACTTCATGCAAGCAGTTCTCGCGGACGGTTTCAAATTCTCTCGACGTATCGATAAAAAATCGCAAGTGCGGCAGGAATTAAAAGCGTTTGTCAATTTTCCCGGAGCCGCTTTCCTGGAAGTCAAAATTGACCGGGATGCCGGGGTGTATCCCATGGTCAGCCCAGGGCAAGGCTACAGCCAGATGATCACAGGCGAGCACATCAAAAAACGGCCAACGCTCGGTCGTGAGGAGCCAACAGAAACCAATCCGATTACCAGCACGGAAATGTTCTGACGCTGCCCGGTCAGCGGAGTTTTTACACGGGACCGCGATACCAAAGGAAGGTTATTTTACAGGCAGGAGCCCGTTTGTTAGCACCAAGGCAAGATCAAACAAGCTATAATTGCGCACCGGTTTGCCAGAAAATTATTTCTTGCGATCGGAATGTTGCCGACTTTTCGCCGGATTGAACACAGGGGAGAATCTTTATGAACGGAGCAGAGCTTTTCGTTAAATGTTTGGAAAACGAAAGCGTTGAGTACATATTTGGAATACCCGGAGAAGAAAACATCGGGATAATGGATGTCTTGCTTAGCAGTGACATTCGTTTCATCACGACTCGCCACGAGCAAGGTGCGTCCTTCATGGCAGATGTCTTCGGGCGTTTGACCGGGCGAGCAGGCGTGTGCATGGCAACTCTCGGTCCGGGTGCCACCAATCTGGTGACCGGCTTTGCTGACGCGAACATGGACAACGCCCCGATCATCGCCATTGCCGGACAAGGTGCCACTACCCGAATGCACAAAGAGAGCCATCAAATTTTGCCCTTGGTGGATTTCTTCGCTTTCATCTCGAAATACACCGGAGGGGTTCGAGATGTCAGCGTGATCCCTGAAATGGTTCGCAAAGCCTTCAAAGTCGCCCAACTTGAAAAACCGGGCGGCAGTTTCATAGAGGTTCCGGAAAACATGGCAGACGCCCCTGCCAGCGTAGAACTGACTCCCTTGGAGGTGAGATCTCCACCTGCCTTCCTTGCCCAGGACAAAACGCTGGATGAGACCATGAAAATGATTGACAACGCAAAATTTCCTGTCGTGATCGCAGGCAACGGAGTCATTCGCGCCCATGCCAGCGAATCCCTGTCGAATTTTGCCTTGGGTCTGGGTCTGCCGGTGGCCAACACATTCATGGCCAAAGGCTGCCTGCCTTATGATCACGCCATGAGCCTTGGTACTGTCGGTCTGAAAGCAAAAGACTTTGTGACCTGCGGCTTTGAACGCGCTGATCTCGTGATTTGTGTCGGCTACGACATCGTCGAATATCATCCATTTTTGTGGAACCCGCACAAAGACAAAACGCTGATCCACATTGACGAAAGTCCGTCTGAAATTGACCAGCACTACATCCCACACTGCTCCGTCATAGGCGACATCTCTTCCACACTTGAACGCATGACAAACTTGGAACATGGCCGTGCCGAGTCCGACCCGACCCGTGCAGGATCCAGAAGTCATTACGCGAACAATTTGCGTGAACTGATACAACAAGAGTTTTCCGAATATGCGAACGATACGGGCTTTCCGGTAAAACCGCAGAAAATAATTTGGGATTTGCGCCAAGCCCTGAACCAGGAAGACATCGTCATCAGCGATGTCGGGGCGCACAAAATGTGGCTGGCCAGAATGTACCAGGCGAACCAGCCGAACACCTGCATCATTTCCAACGGCTTTGCCTCCATGGGCATAGGGGTGCCCGGCGCAATCGCTGCCAAGCTCGTGCATCCGGATCGCAACATCGTGACAGTTACCGGAGACGCAGGCTTCTTGATGAATTCCCAAGAACTGGAAACGGCTTTGCGGATCGGCACACCCATCATTGTTTTGATTTGGAAAGACAATGAATACGGCTTGATCACCTGGCACCAGAAGCGTACTTATGGGCGCCAAAGCCATACCTCTTTTACCAACCCGGACTTTGTCAAATACGCGGAAAGCTTTGGTGCCAAAGGCTACCGGGTTGAGCAATCGTCAGACTTATTGCCTATTTTGAAGCAGGCAATCAAAGACAACACGGTTGTTGTGATTGATTGTCCTGTTGACTACTCGGTAAACATGGAATTCACCAACCGCTCCAGCGAAATGGTTTGCCCCCTCTAGGAACTTGTCCTTGAATCAGCGCCAGGCATGAAACAACACTATGAAACCCTCGTCGTCGGGGCTGCTGCGAGTGGCACCATAGATGTCTTGTCCCCTTGGGATGAAAGTAAAACGGGTAGCGTGGAAACCAGTGATGAGCGAGCCGCGTTACAGGCACTGGAGCTGGCACATCAAACCTACCTAAACCGCGAACAATGGCTATCGCGCGCTGAGCGCATTGAAATTCTCAAGAAAGCGGGTGCCATCATCACCGAGCGTTGCGAGCAACTGGCACGGCAAGCTGCGGCCGAGGGCGGCAAGCCGCTAATTGATTCACGCGTTGAAGTGGCGCGTGCGGCCGATGGCCTGCAAAGCTGTGTGGACTGCCTTCGCACCTCAGCTGGAGAAGGGATACCCATGGGACTGACCGCCAACTCGCTGAATCACCTGGCAGTCAGCTGGCATGAACCGGTCGGGGTCGTGCTGGCCATCAGTGCTTTCAACCATCCATTTAACCTGATTGTTCACCAAGTGGCACCGGCAATTGCTGCCGGGTGTCCGGTACTCGTCAAACCCGCAAGCGAAACACCCCTGTCCTGTTTCGCTTTCGTGGAAATTTTGCGGGAAGCGGGGCTCCCTGAAACACATTGCCAAGCGGTTTGTACAGATAGGGAGACCGCTTCCCGTCTGGTTGCTGACGGGCGGGTCGGTTTTCTGTCCTTCATTGGCAGTGGCAAGGTAGGCTGGATGTTACGCAGCAATCTGGCACCGGGTACCCGTTGTGCCTTGGAACATGGTGGCATTGCGCCGCTAATCGTCGCCCCTGACGCTGAGCTGGACGAGAACATCGGGCTAATTGCCAAAGGTGGCTTCTACCACGCTGGTCAGGTATGCGTTTCCGTGCAGCGGGTTTATGCACACCAGTCGATTGCCAAACGTGTTGTGGAAATGCTGGCCGAACGTGCCGAAGGCATGGTGATAGGAGATCCCTTGGCGGAAGACACTGAAGTTGGACCGCTCATCACCCACAGGGAAGTTGGGCGAGTGGATAGCTGGGTGGATGAGGCCATCCATTCCGGCGCGCGATGCGTTTCCGGTGGCAAAAGACTGTCCAACAGCACCTACGCTTGTACGGTACTTCAAGACCCACCGTCAGACGCCAAAGTCAGTCGCCAAGAAATATTTGGTCCGGTGATTTGCGTTTACACTTATGAAAAACTGGACGAGGCGATTGCCCGGGCAAACGACACTCCTTTCTCTTTTCAGGCGGCTGTCATGACCAGAGACCTGGACACAGCCTTGTACTGTGGTAAACGCTTGAATGCCTCGGCAGTGATGGTTAATAACCACACCGCGTTTCGGGTTGACTGGATGCCTTTTGCCGGACGTGGACAGTCCGGGCTTGGTGTTGGTGGAATCAAATATTCCTTCGAGGAAATGCAGGCATCCAAAATGATGGTTGTGAAATCGAAGTCATTATAAGCAGGCAGTAGCCTTTTCTCTGACAGGCTTGACCGCGAACCGGATTCAAGTCCCCACCGATGTTCAGTAACTTGAAAATGCACTGTGCAGGAGGCGTGAATTCGCGACAAATTAAAATCTGGAAAGCCGCTCGTTTACAGAGCCTCAAATTCCGGGCTTGACCCGGAATTGTGCGACAGGACTGCTTTGCGGGTCGTCAGGCAACTGGGGGAAGCGCAGTTTGAAGCCTACTTTGTGGGGGGTGTGGTACGTGACCTCCTGTCAGGAAATGAGCCGAAGGATTTTGATGTGGCGACTGCCGCGCGTCCGGAACAAATACGTAGCGTGTTTGGCCGTGCTTCACGAATAATAGGAAGACGCTTTCGCCTGGCACACGTTTTCTACAACCGAAAAACCATTGAAGTGGCTACGTTTCGTAGCGAAGCCAAGCACCCCAAGAGGACGGGCGGTGCCATAAATGAGAACACTTATGGCAGCCTTGAAGAAGACATGGAAAGACGCGACTTTACTGTGAATTCCATGTATTACAATCCGTTTACGGACAAACTGATTTGCCATGAAAGCGCCATTACAGACCTTAAAGCAATGCGCCTGCGCACCATTGGAGATGCAACAGAGCGCTTCACTGAAGACCCGGTGCGCATGCTCAGAGCCGTGCGCTTTGTTTCCAGATTGAATTTATGGATGGCGACCAGTGAAGTGTCCGCCATACAGCACTTGGCCAAAAACCTGCATTCCGTATCTCCTCACAGGCTCTGGACAGAATGCGAAAAACTCTTCCTGTCGGGTAGCGGCATGGCGGCTTTTGAGGTTCTTAAGGATTTTGGATTATTCGGCGTACTGTTCCCGCAAGTCCATAAATTACTGATCAAAGGGGGGGAATTCAGCCGATACAATGATTTTATACAGAAACTGCTGACCAGAACCGACAGCCGTGTCAATGAAGGACGCCGAGCTTCCTTGCACTTTTTGTTTCTGGGATTTCTCTGGCTGGAACTCAAACACCAATTCAGACAAGCACGAAAATTACCGCTGGATACTTTGCCGCACACCATAGAAAAGCTTTTAATCGGACAAGGTGAAACAGTGTTGATACCAAAGCAAGTCAACTGGACCATTACAAAAACCTGCCAGCTGGCGTGGCAACTGGAAAGCCGGCATGAGGGCAGCGAAAGTACCCTGCTTCGAAACGAACACCTGTCATGCAAGCCATCGCACATTCGTGCTGCACAT
Source organism: Candidatus Oxydemutatoraceae bacterium (assembly GCA_965212025.1). Lineage (GTDB taxonomy): Bacteria > Pseudomonadota > Gammaproteobacteria > Poriferisulfidales > Oxydemutatoraceae. The sequence goes on along the minus strand of OZ243039.1, from coordinate 1,246,610 downwards.
GATTTGCTTTCACTGTCCACACTTTCCGGAGTCAGCACATAAAGTACAAGACCAGACGATTAAGCGAGTGTGCGCAACCACACAAAACAAGACGGCTTCGAAAATTTTGCGTAGCCAAAGAGCTCTCACCCATGCGTTATTCCCTGCCCCTGCCCTGCGCTCCTTTTCCTGAAACGGGGGGGGCGCAGTTTGCATAACCATAAAGACCACTGCTATTTGCCCACGCCTGAAATTGTGTCTATTTCCCTGGGCGCGAACATGGGCAACCCCACGCGTAAGCTCAGGGAAACCATAAACGAGCTAAACAGACTGGATACCACCAAGGTCTTCAGCATATCCGGTCTGTATCAAACTTCGCCGGTTGGCCCCGTGGCACAACCTCCCTTTATCAATGTCGCGCTGCTATTGAAAACCCGGCTACGCCCCTTTTCACTATTGGCTGAACTGAAAGCCATAGAACGCTCCAGTGGCCGGAAAAAACGCGAACAAAGCTGGGGACCGCGTATTTTAGACTTGGACATCATCACTTATGGCGAGGCAGTCATCACTGGAAGAGACTTGAATATACCGCACGCTGAAGTCCACAAACGCTGCTTCGTTTTGCTGCCACTTCATGAAGTCGCAGCGGATTTGCTCATCCCCACCAAGGGAAGAGTCAGGGATCTTGCCAGCCATTGCAAAAAACACGATGTGCGCCGTATCGGCTCCACAAAACCCTTTGAAACGCGAAAAAACAGTCCGGATTTGCGCACCATAAAGCAGCGCAAGGCAATCGCCACACGTTTGCGTTTTACATTCAACGCGAACCAGAAAAATACGAACGTGTGCTATTCTTCTACGCGCTGTGGGAACGCTGAAAACCAACAAAAGACTAACGCTTGACCATTTGCGCAAGGCAAAACGGGAGCAGAGAAAGATCGTGGCGGTCGCCGCTTACGACGCGAGCTTTGCCAAAGTCATAGATTCCGCAGAAATTGATGTGGTTGTCGTCGGCGACTCCCTGGGCATGGTGGTTCAAGGAAAAAACAATACCACCTCAGTCACCATGGAAGATATGATCTATCACTCGAAATGTGTCAGTGAAGGGCTTGAACGTGCCTTTGCTATCGGCGACATGCCCTTCATGAGTTGTGCCACTGTGGAGCTTGCACTCCATAACGCAACGCGCTTCATCCGGGAAGGACAGATGCAAATGGTTAAAATTGAAACCCACGCAGAATCTTCTGAAGTGTTGCATGCGCTCAGTGTCCGTGGCATTTCCTGCTGTGCCCACATGGGACTCAAGCCGCAAACAGTGCATAAAACCGGAGGTCATAAGGTTCAGGTAAGTACAAAAGAACTCGAGACACAGCTTTTGGAAGACGCTCGCAAATTTGAAGATGCCGGGACGGATATGTTTCTGCTCGAGTGTGTCCCACCTGATCTCGCCAGACGGATCACTGAGCAGGTATCGGCACCCGTGATTGGCATTGGCTCAGGCCGTCTCTGCGATGGGCAAATACTCGTGAGCTATGACGTTCTTGGACTCTCTGGGCTAATGCCGCATTTTGCGAAAAACTTCCTGGCTGGCCAACAATCCATTAAAGAGGCGTTCATTGCTTATGCGAAAGACGTACGTTCCGGGACTTTTCCCGGACAAGAACATCTTTACCGGGGCACCACGTCTGAATAACCTGGGCGTTGATATGATCCCACACCACACTTTTTGCTGATCACAAAGACTGCTTCGCAAGCATACGCTTGCCTGGAAAACTGGCGGCGACAACAGAATAAAATTTCTCTGGTTCCCACCATGGGGGGGTTGCACGCAGGACATATTTCCTTGATAGAAACGGCGCGGAAACACGCCGGGAAGGTGATGGCAACTATTTTCGTCAACCCTTTGCAGTTCAATGAGCAAAGAGATTTTACGACCTACCCGCGCACCGAAGAAAAAGATTGCGCAGCTTTTCAGGCAGCTGGAGCCGACATGGTTTTTATTCCCAGTGAACAAACCATGTTCCCGGACAGCCGCAGCAAACTGCAGATGCTCAACTCCGGTGCGCTTGGCAAAACCTTATGCGGTGCCTTCCGCCCAGGGCACTTTGACGGAGTGGTGACCATCGTGGCCAAGCTTTTTGAGCTACTGAAGCCTGAGTTCATGGTGTTTGGTGCAAAAGACTACCAGCAGCTGGTCATCATTCGCCAAATGGTCGAAAATCAAGGCTACCCCGTTGATGTCATCTCTTCCCCGACCGTACGTGAAGCGGACGGGCTGGCCATGAGCTCCAGGAATGTCCACATCATCCCCGAACAACGACCACTCGCCAATACGCTGTATCGCACGCTGCTACATGCCAGCAAGACTCTCAGTCAGGGAAACACGGATTATGGAAAAATTTCTTTTCGCTCCTGCGAGTATTTGCATGACAAGGGTTTTCGTCCCGAGTACTTTGAGTTTCGCGACATGAAACATTTGGCAAGGCCGGCTGCGGGAAGCAAAGCTGATATTATCCTGGCCGCCGGCTGGCTGAATAAGGTTCGCCTGATTGACAACATACAAGTCAGGCAGACGGCAAAACACCCCCCATCGGAGCGTCTGAAAGCCTGAATGTCACCTGCAAGTAAAACCTGACCATGCCTGAAAACATCCCAAAGGACAGCGTTGGCATCGTCAAGCCGAAAACGATAAACATCGACAGACCTTTGTCTTTGGAAAGCGGCTCTACTTTGCCCCGATTTTCTATCTCCTACGAAACCTACGGCTCACTGAATTCCAGACGCAACAATGCCTTGCTAATATGCCATGCCCTTTCCGGTGACCAGCACGCTGCTGGTTATCACAGCATGGAAGACAGAAAACCAGGCTGGTGGGACAACTGTATTGGTCCGGGGAAGGCTTTTGACACCAACAGGTTTTTTCTGGTTTGCCCAAACAATATTGCCGGCTGCAAAGGGAGCACAGGCCCCAACACCATCAACCCGGAAACCGGTCGCTATTACGCTTCGGACTTCCCGTTTGTGACAGTTGGGGATTGGGTTCTCAGCCAGAAGTACTTTATGGAAGCACTCGCCATTGACAAATGGGCAGCTGTGATTGGTGGCAGTCTCGGCGGCATGCAAGCCATGCAATGGGCCTTTGATTACCCCGATAGCCTGGATCACGCCTTGCTGATCGCGGCGACTTCCAAACTGACCGCACAAAACATCGCATTCAACGAGGTGGTTCGACATATGATCCGGTCTGACCCGGACTTCATGGATGGGCATTACTACGCAACCGGGCAACCACGCAGAGGTCTGATGCTGGCGCGGATGCTTGGGCATATCACCTATCTTTCAGACGCCGCCATGCACAAAAAATTTGGTCGGGACTTGCGCAACAGCAAACTCAAGTACAGTTTTGACGCGGACTTTCAGGTTGAAAGCTATTTGCGCTACCAAGGAACGACTTTTGTCGATCGCTTCGACGCCAACACTTATCTGTACATTACGAAAATGCTGGACTACTTTGACCCTGCGGCACACTATGGCGGAGACTTGGCAAAGGTTTTTGCAAATGCCAAGGCGCGCTTTCTGGTCATGTCTTTCACCACAGATTGGCGCTTTTCTCCACAACGCTCACGTGAGATCGTCTCTGCTTTGCTGCATGCCGGAAAGCAGGTGAGCTATGCGGAAATCGACGCTCACCATGGTCATGATGCTTTTCTGATGCTAATACCGGAATACATAGCGGCACTTAAGGGCTACATGAATAACATTGCTTCCCAGGCGGGAATTTAGACACCCACACGATGCGTCCTGACCTGGAAATCATCAGCGAGTGGATAGCACCCGAGTCATCGCTCCTTGATCTTGGTTGCGGAGACGGCGAACTACTCCTGCACCTGAAAAATACCAAGGGAGTCCGCGGTGTTGGAGTAGAAATAGAGATTGGGAATGTCGTGCGCTGCATTGAGAAAGGGTTGAACGTCATCCAGGGCGACCTGAATGACGGGTTGTCCCCATACTTCGTACACCGTGCCTTCGACTATGTGGTCATGACACAGACGCTACAGGCCGTCAAACAACCCGCTCACTTGCTGGAAGAAATGCTGCACGTGGGAAGCAATGGAGTCGTTACTTTTCCCAATATGGGCTACTGGAAAAATCGACTACAGTTTCTGCTTGGAAAGATGCCAGTGACACGCGCATTACCGGCACAGTGGCACGAAACACAAAACACACACCTTTGCACCATCCGTGATTTTGAAACGCTTTGCAAAGAACGCAACATTCGCATCCTGACCAGAACCACCAGAGACTATACTCACCACAACAATCTCTGGTCTCGCCTGGCTCCCAACCCTGGAGGCGAGATTGCCATCTATCACCTACGCCTGTCTTCCCAGGATTCCTGAAACAGAAAGCTTAAGGCTCCAGAGCCCTCCCCGCCACCAGCCAGGTACCAACTAGCCGGCAGAACCCAACAAGCGTTCCTTTGCCACCAGTTTTGACTGAATAAACCGAGTGTGGGGAACGTGCAACAGTTCAGCAATTTTCCTGAGTTGCGACTCCTCGTATTGATCTAGCTCCCCATCTGCGTAGGCCACAGCCCAAAGGTCTCCAAGCAGCTGTCCTTTCTCCTCACGAGTGGCTCCTTTGTTGATGCACTTCACGTAGTCATAGATAGAAATACTTTGTGCGTGTTCCGCCACGGCATCTTCCAGCAAGGCACTGGCTTCACTGCTCGAAAGACCCTGTCTTGTGGAAATCTTTTTGCAGATGGTGTCAAGCTCAACCCTTTCTGTTGAAAAATCAGCATAGGCAACTTCTACAAGCAGGACTGCGAAAGCAAGATCCAAAGCATGCTTGCGGTTATCTGTTTCGACTTCTTTGCGGCTCAACAGCCGCCGGATTTTATCGAGAATCACGAGGAAATCAGATCAAGACATCACTTGTCTTGTAAGGTACTGCTGGTTATCGTGACCCAGAAAATAGTAATCAATGTAGGGATGATGGATTTCCCGAAACTTGTCCGTTCCTTCTATATTTCTTTCCGCAACATAAGTTTCCAGTTCCTTGGAATTCACGAGCACGTGATACCAAGGGTCATCTTTGGGAGGACACGAACGAGCCACTTCCTGATACCACTCCTCCGTTCCCATGAAGCAGGGATCAACGTCAAAAATCACCCCGTAGTAACCAAACATGCGATGCCGCACCACCTGACCAACCGCAAATTTCGCTACGATTTGACGGGTATCTTCCATCGCTTTTCCCGACAACGGAATCCGCACTCCCTACAGGATCCGATTGGCACCACACCCAGAATATGAGTCTTCACAAACACGGCTTTCATACTACCACACACCACAAAATGCCCGACCATCCCGCTGGTTAACCTGGCATCGCGCCTTCAAGCTGCTTTCTTTCCTTTTTGGGCAGAGAAGTCTGGCAGAATAAGTGACGGTAGGCAGTAAGCTTGGTATGAACACGCAAAACATTTCCAGCTTCTTGCTGTGTCACTCACCGAAAGACCGTCACCACCGCTTTCTCCCGGTGCGCGCGGAATTTTATCGCCCTTGTTCTCCTCTCCCGTAGACTCAAAAGGGCAGCAAGACGAACGGGGCACGCTCCAGTATTGCTCTTATAATCAGCATGGCTGTGCGACAAAATAAACAGCGAAATACATGGACAAATCATTTTCTTTTGCAGCACCAAACCACGCACCTGCACCTGCCAGGGAAGAGCCGTCAATGAAAAAAAACCTTTCGGGTGGTGCGCCAGACAGGGTTGACCCGGGAGTTCCAGACATCAGTCAAATTGCGACACCAGCCTCTCTGGATCTTGAACAAGTCAATACCCTGATTCAGGAAAAACTAAGCTCCAATCTCCCCTTCATCAATCAAATCAGCAAGCACATTATTGACAGCGGCGGCAAAAAAATCCGCCCGCTGGTCGCCGTGCTGGTCGCGAAAGCGTGCGGATACAGCGGGACATCCCACGTGAAACTGGCCGCAATTGTGGAATTTATCCACACTGCCACACTGCTTCACGATGACGTGGTTGACAATTCCGCCACACGGCGCGGCAAGCCGACCGCATTGCGCCTTTGGGGAGGCAGTGCCAGCGTATTGGTAGGAGATTTTCTCTACTCGCGTGCCTTTGAAATGATTGCCGAACTCAACCATCCGGAAATCACCCGCGTACTGGCAAAAGCCACGAACACCATCGCTGAGGGCGAAGTGCGCCAACTCATATACGCGGGTCGTGCTGACATCAGTGAAGAGACTTATATGCTTATCATTTCCCGAAAATCAGCGGAACTGTTTGCTGCGGCAGCACGGATTGGTGCCATCATCAGCGGGGCACCCAAAACCATGCAAGACAGCCTCGCCACTTATGGCTTTGAGCTCGGTCTTTCTTTTCAGATGATTGATGATGTCCTTGATTACCAGGGTGATCAGCGAATGGGAAAAGAGACCGGGGATGACCTTGCCGAAAGCAAAGTGACTTTACCGGTCATTCACGCGCTGAAGCATTGCACGAAAGAACAAAGGGTCGAAATTGAAAAAATCATAGAGGCCGGAGACAGAAGCAGGCTCCAAGAAATACTGGATCTTTTTCGCACACACGGCTCCCTCGTTTTCGCGCAAAACAAAGCCGTAAAAATTGCCGGGCAGGCCACGTCCAGGCTGCAAAATGTCCCTGCTTCGGTATATCGTGAATCACTCGAAAAGCTGTCGGCTTTTGTTTGTCGAAGAACCCATTGATAGACAGGTATTTCTCCATGGCAAAAGTACAGACAGAAATTACCGAAAAAATGCAGGCGCACTTCCAGCCATCACACCTTGAGGTGACGAACGAAAGCCATCTGCATAACGTGCCGGAAAACTCCGAAACGCATTTCAAGGTCTTGGTGGTGTCACAGGATTTTGCCAATCGGTCGTTACTCGACCGCCAGCGTCAAGTCAACAAACTGCTCCAGGAGGAACTGAATTCCGGGGTACATGCACTGAGTATGCAGACCTTGACTCCTGAGGAATGGGAAGAGCGGGGCAAGAAGGGGCGAAAATCACCCCCATGCCTGAATCGGGTGCAACCAGGCTCGAAAAAGATACAGTAACCAACAGGCATCAGGTGATATCAGTGTCCACCGACTTGAGGCATGGAAAAATCACCAATCGTCCGCTTAAGACCACTTCCACGGAGATGGAGACGGTGGACGCAGAAAAAACAGCGCGAAAGTACGGTTCTGGGAGTGCCCGCCTACAACAAAGCCTCGCTGAACTCCGACAGGCTCGTCAACACCAAATCTGCGCCCCATTTCTCGGGTGGCGACAGCTCCGCTTCATAACCGTACGCAACGGCCACGGAAAAACAACCAGAAGATTTGGCAGCCTGCACATCTCGCCTGCCATCACCGACATACACGCTCTGTAAAATGTTCGCCCCAGCTTTTTTCGCCGCATAAAACAAGGGTTCCGGGTGCGGCTTTTTTTGCTTCACAGAGTCCCCGCACACCAGGCAGTCTGCCAGTTTGAGACAGGGGAAACAGTCTAAAATCGGTAAGGTCAGCGCCGCCACCTTGTTGGTCACGATTCCCCAGCTCACTCCAACCGCACGAATTTCCTCTAGCACATCAGGAACATACGGGAAAAGCCGCGTATCAGAACATAATCTCTCAGCGTAGAGCGACACGAGCCGCTCACAAAGACGCTGCCGTTCACTTTCCCTAAGTGACTCACCAAAGCTGCAAGCGATGATGCCTTTTGCTCCGAATGAAACATGCGGCCGTATTTCTTCCAGCGGCATGGCGTCAAGTTTTTCCTCCTGACGCAAGCGATTGAGGGCACCCCCAATGTCTGGTGCGCTATCAAGCAAAGTACCATCAAGATCAAAAAAGACTGCCTGCAGAGGAAAGGGTGCCCGCCTGGAAGACCGCGAAGTTTTAGGCACCAGCTTTCGTTAATTTTATGAAATGTGCGATGTAATTCACTTTCGGATTATCCGTCAAACGAGCCTTTTGCGTTAGAGGATTAAAAAAAATACCGTGCAGGTCTGCGAGCACCAGACCAGCGTCTCGAGCTGCACTTCGTAACTCCGAGGGCTTGATGAATTTATGGTAGGAATGGGTACCAACAGGCAACAAATGCAGCAAATGTTCAGCCGCCACAATTGCCCCGCAAAAAGATGAAAAATTCCGATTGATGGTGGAAATGAAAACGTGTCCGCCCGGCTCGCAAAGATCTGCCAAATTGTCAACGAGGGACTTTGGATCCGGCACGTGTTCCAGGAGCTCCAGACAACACACCAAACTGAAACGGCATTTTTCCCGCTCCAAAAAAGTGGCTGCCGTAGTCTGAACGTAGCGTATATCCAACGCAGATTCCTGCGCATGCTGCCTGGCAACGGCGATCGTCTGTGACCCGGCATCAATGCCAGTCACCCGGCAACCTTTTGCAGCCAATGCCTCACTTAGTAGCCCACCGCCACAACCCACATCAACTGCCTGGCAATCAAAAAGTGTACCGGAACGCTCCTCAATATAGCGCACACGCAATGGGTTGATCGCGTGCAAGGTGCGAAAAGAACCGGAAGGATTCCACCATTCATTGGCGAGACCTTCAAATTTACGCAACTCAGACCCGTCATATTCCAAGCCTTCTCCCAAGTCTCCCCCTGTTTCAGTCATAAGCTGTCGCCTCTTTCCCTATCTAAAAGCTCTACACCAACTCGAAATAGAAAATACTCTGGTTTCATTGGCAACTTAAATCCGATACTTCAGCAACCCATACACTGCGTAATGACTAAAATACCAAAGTGCTTTTGGCAAGCCTAGCCCCAATATTTCTCGGTAAACTCTCCACTGGCCAAGCGCTTTCCGAAACTTGTTATATGACAATGAGCCTTTCCTAATCCGAACAATAGACAGGCACTCTGGTAATAACTTTCCTTGAGGAATTTTTCAAGCCAGAACACATGGTCTTCACCGAGTGAGATTTCGGGTCTCATATAAACTTTCTCAGTTTTTTGCAAATCAAGCATTGCGGAAGAAAATGGAATGCAACAATGTTTAAGTAGGCTGCTGTAAGTTACGTGCGCATCAGGGATGATGCTTTTGCTAATAGCAAGCCCCTGACTATTAATTTTTCGATAAATCGTATACGACAAACCGCAATCGTTGCGTCGCATAAAGCGTATTTGTTTGTCAAGCTTCTCCCTTGCCCACAGGTCGTCACTATCAATAAAGGCTAGAAATTTCCCTTTGGCCAAACCAATTCCTAAATTCCTGGCTGCACTTGATCCGCAATTTTTGCGCTGTCTAAGTAGCTGGATTCTTTCATCCTTTACCACAAAATCCGAAACGATGTCAGCTGTTCCATCAGTTGAACCATCATCAATGACCAATAGCTCCCAATCGACCCAGCTTTGTGCTTGTACAGATGCCAAGGTTTCTGCTAAAAATCCGCACACATTAAAGCAAGGGCAGACAATGCTAACCAATGGTCTGTACGACTGTTTCACGGTTGCTCCATAAGGCGTTACAAACAAGCGTGTAGGTCTACTGGAAAAAGATACATTTTGACAACGTTAAAGATACCGGAATCGTACATTATAAATTCATCATCTCACAGTAGTCAGTACACCTAAAACTACCTAATCATCTTGTTGCTGAAGGATTTGAACTCAAATTAGCGCCACTCATGAACAGAGTTGGCACATTAATCTTTATTAGGATAGCCAGTGCATACCCCAAACATGCTGGTAATAAAACTATTACCAGAGCTCTAAAAAAAAGCCCGGCAGTGTCCTACTCTCGCACGGGGTAACCCCGCACTACCATCGGCGATGAGTTGTGTCACTTCCGAGTTCGGAACGAGATCGGGTGGTTCCAACTCTCTATTGCCACCGGGCGAAACATAAATTCAATCCAGACCTGTAAAAATATTCGTTTCAAATATCCTGTCAATGTTGTTTGAGTGCTACACACTCAAGCCTCACGGGCAATTAGTACTGGTTAGCTACACGTGTTACCACGCTTCCACACCCAGCCTATCAACCTTGTAGTCTTCAAGGGCCCTTTAGGGATCTTAACGATCCAGTGAGACCTGGTCTTGGGAGAGGCTTCCCGCTTATATGCTTTCAGCGGTTATCCCTTCCATACTTAGCTACCCGGCAATGCCACTGGCGTGACAACCGGAACACCAGAGGTGTGTCCACTTCGGTCCTCTCGTACTAGAAGTAGCTTCCCTCAAGTCTCAAACGCCCACGGCAGATAGGGACCGAACTGTCTCACGACGTTCTAAACCCAGCTCGCGTACCACTTTAAATGGCGAACAGCCATACCCTTGGGACCTGCTTCAGCCCCAGGATGTGATGAGCCGACATCGAGGTGCCAAACACTGCCGTCGATATGAACTCTTGGGCAGTATTAGCCTGTTATCCCCGGAGTACCTTTTATCCGTTGAGCGATGGCCCTTCCATTCAGAACCACCGGATCACTAAGACCTGCTTTCGCACCTGCTTGACTTGTCAGTCTCGCAGTCAAGCACCCTTTTGCCTTTGTACTAACCGCACGATTTCCGACCGTGCTTAGGGTACCTTCGCACTCCTCCGTTACTCTTTGGGAGGAGACCGCCCCAGTCAAACTACCCACCATACATTGTCCCTGACCCGGATAACGGGTCTAGGTTAGAACTCCAAGTATTCCAAGGTGGTATCTCAAGGTTGACTCCACGCAAACTAACGTCCACGCTTCAAAGTCTCCCACCTATCCTGCATAAGAACACTCAAAGACCAATGCAAAGTTGCAGTAAAGGTTCACGGGGTCTTTCCGTCTTGCCGCGGGTACACTGCATCTTAACAGCAATTTCAATTTCACTGAGCCTCGGATGGAGACAGCGTGGCCATCGTTACGCCATTCGTGCAGGTCGGAACTTACCCGACAAGGAATTTCGCTACCTTAGGACCGTTATAGTTACGGCCGCCGTTCACCGGGGCTTCGATCAAAAGCTTCGCCCTAGGGCTAACCTCCTCACTTAACCTTCCGGCACCGGGCAGGCGTCACACCCTATACTTCCTCTTACGAGTTTGCAGAGTGCTGTGTTTTTAGTAAACAGTCGTAGCCACCTGGTCACTGCGACCGGCCACAGCTCAGAGAGCAAGACTTACGTCCCGTCTCATCACCACGGCCGGTACACCTTCTCCCGAAGTTACGGTGCCATTTTGCCTAGTTCCTTCACCCGAGTTCTCTCAAGCGCCTTGGGATTCTCTCCCCACCCACCTGTGTCGGTTTGGGGTACGGCTCAGTGTAATCTGAAGCTTAGAGGCTTTTCCAGGAAGTACGGCATCAACCAATTCACTCCGGTAAAGGAGTTACACATCACGTCTCGGAATTGCATCACCGGATTTTCCTGGTGACACTTCCTACCTGCTTGTACCAGGACGACCAAACGCCTGGATGATCTAGCCTTCTTCGTCCCCCCATCGCAATTACACCTAGTACAGGAATGTTAACCTGTTGTCCATCGACTACGCCTTTCGGCCTCGCCTTAGGTGCCGACTAACCCTGCGCTGACTTACATGGCGCAGGAAACCTTGGGTTTACGGCGTGCGGGATTCTTACCCGCATTATCGTTACTCATGTCAGCATTCTCACTTCTGATACCTCCAGCATACCTCACAGTACACCTTCCAGCTTACAGAACGCTCCTCTACCGATCAAAAACTAAAGTTTCTGATCCCATAGCTTCGGTATATGACTTAGCCCCGTTACATCTTCCGCGCAGGACGACTTGACTAGTGAGCTATTACGCTTTCTTTAAAAGATGGCTGCTTCTAAGCCAACTTCCTAGCTGTCTATGCCTTCCCACATCGTTTCCCACTGAGCCATAATTTAGGGACCTTAGCTGTTGGTCTGGGCTCTTTCCCTTTCCAAGATGAACCTTACACCCACCTTGTGTCTCCCGTGCTGGCACTTCCAGGTATTCGGAGTTTGCAATGGTTCAGTAAGCCTTGACGACCCCCTAGCCATAACAGTGCTCTACCCCCCAGAGTGACACACGAGGCTCTACCTAAATAGATTTCGAGGAGAACCAGCTATCTCCGAGCTTGATTAGCCTTTCACTCCTAGCCACAAGTCATCCCCCCATTTTTCAACATAGGTGGGTTCGAGCCTTCAGTGAGTGTTACCTCACCTTCACTCTGCTCATGGCTAGATCGCCCGGCTTCGGGTCTGCTCCCAGCGACTTGACGCCCTATTAAGACTCGGTTTCCCTACGCTTTCCCTATACGGTTATGCTTGCCACTGAAAGCAACTCGCTGACCCATTATACAAAAGGTACGCAGTCACCCTTATCTCCGGCCAAAGGCCAAAGTCCGGGCTCCTACTGCTTGTATGTATGCGGTTTCAGGTCTATTTCACTCCCCTCCCGGGGTACTTTTCACCTTTCCCTCACGGTACTGGTCCACTATCGGTCGATAGGTCGTATTTAGCCTTGGAGGATGGTCCCCCCATATTCAAACAGGATTACACGTGTCCCGTCCTACTCAATATCATCTGGCACTTCGTTTCGCATACGGGGCTATCACCCACTATCGCGTACTTTTCCAAAATACTTCTGCTACAAAATGTCAGACTTTATGGGCTTCTTCCCTTTCGCTCACCGCTACTCAGGAAATCTCGGTTGATTTCTTTTCCTTCGGGTACTTAGATGTTTCAGTTCCCCGAGTCTGCTCCTGCACCCTATGTATTCAGATGCAGGTGCCTCTAAAGGCAGGTTTCCCCATTCGGAAATCTCCGGATCAAAGCCTGTTTGCTGGCTCCCCGAAGCTTATCGCAAGCTACTACGTCCTTCATCGCCTCCTATCGCCAAGGCATCCACCACACACACTTATTTGCTTGAATGTGTAGCCTCAAACAACCTGTTAAAGTTATGGAGGTTACACGCCGCAAACAACTTTCAACGATACTTAAAACGCTTTCGTTATTTTTTACAGTGTCTAGATTGTGAAAAAACACCTGCGGCTAAATGCGCAGGGGGCAAGCGAACATCTTATCCATCAGGAAAATTGCTCTGACTCCGCAAGAATGGAGCCAAGGAGAATCGAACTCCCTACCTCCTGCGTGCAAAGCAGGCGCTCTCCCAAATGAGCTATGACCCCACGCGTTGCCCGTGCATCATAATCGCAACCGTGTTGCGATTGCAATAGAAAAAACCGTCCTCATTTTAGTCTGGGGGTGCCCGCGTGCTGTCAAGCCATTGAAGAGACCAAGCGTCGCGCCATTCACTGCTTTGGGTTCAAAGTTTGCGCCTCACCCCGGTAAAGCTTTCAAATCAAAAATACTGCACAATGTTTTTACATCACCCAAACTAGCCTGTTTACTCTTATGCACAAAAAACGATTGCTTTTTCTGACCGGAAAACTGGCGCAACCGAGCCTTGAAAAAATACTGGCCGAAATAGAGCCTGAGGACAACCAATACCTCGTCGTGCAACTGGGAGTGCAAGTCGCCGCACTCTTAACCGAAAAAATCATCTTGCGGCGCTTTACCCCCCCTGAAAACGTTAGTCAGGTGGTGCTCCCCGGAAGATTTCGCGGGGATCTGGACAAGCTTTCCGATCATTTCGGTATTCCTTTCAAACGTGGCCCGGAAGAGCTTCGTGACCTGCCTGATTTCCTTTCCGGAAAAGCAAGAAAAACGGAAGACTTCAACAAACACGAAATAAAAATTTTCGCGGAAATCTGCGACGCCTCTTTACTGACACCTGATGCCATTCTGGTCAAGGCCTGGGAGCTGCACAACGAGGGCGCGGACGTCATCGATCTCGGCTTTCTCCCCGACACTCCTTTCGCGCATTTAGGAGAAAGCATTAAGCTCCTCAAGGAACATGGACTGAAAACCAGCGTGGATACACATGAAGTGAAATCCCTGTTAAGCGCCGCGGATTATGGTGCCGACTACTTGCTCAGCATTACCGAAAACACCTTGTGGGTGGCAGACGAGGTTGCAGCAACTTCAGTGCTGGTTCCTGCTGACACCACAAATCTCTCTGCATTTACCGAGGCAATAGATCACTTGAGGCAGGCAGGACGGGATTTCATCGTTGACCCCATTCTGGATCCTATTCACTGTGGGTTCACAGCTTCTTTGGTGCGTTACACAAAAATCCGAGAGCTCTATCCAGATGTCTCGCTGATGATGGGCACCGGAAATCTCACCGAACTGACCCATGTGGATACAGCAGGAGTGAACACCTTACTGCTGGGGATCGCTTCAGAGTTGCGTATAGGAAATATCCTGACAACCCAGGTCAGCGAGCACTGCAAAAAGGTTGTCCGGGAAGCAGACCTGGCTCGTCGAATTTTATACGTCGCACGCCAGCAAAAAACGCCACCTACGAACATTCATGATGGCCTCATGATGCTGCATGAAAGAAAGCCTTTCCCCATGTCTGCACAGGAAGTGGCGGAAATCAGCAGTAAAATCAGGGATCGGAACTTTCGGATCCAAGTGTCGTCTGAGGGGGTGCACTTTTTTAACCGCGAGGTTTACAAAGTAGCAACCGACCCCTTTGAATTTTTTCCGAGTCTGGATCCGGACAACGACACCGGACACGCTTTTTACCTGGGGGTGGAGCTGGCGCGCGCACAAATCGCCTGGCAGCTGGGCAAGCGCTACACGCAGGATGAAGAATTGCAGTGGGGCTGCGCAGTGGCACAAAAAACAAAAGACTTGTCAAAATTCAGGAAAGCAGGAGTAACCCTGGACAAAAAAAAATGAAAATTCTGGAGACCATCGTGACCACCACGAATACTGATGGCAGTACGCATATCACCCCACTTGGAGTGCGACTGGCTCCGCAGGGGTGGCTACTGTCACCGTTCTTACCATCCCGGACAGATGAAAATCTCAGGCGGGAAAAGTGCGCCGTTATTAACCGAATCGACGATGTCAGGATTTTTTCCGGATGCATCACGGGTCACTTGGACTGGCCATTGGTCACCGCTGATGTGTTGCCGGGAAAACGCCTGGCTTGTACGCTTTCACACACCGAAGTCCGGGTAGAAAAAATTTCGGAAAATGAAACGAAAGCCACATTTGTTTGCCACCCGGTTTATGAAAAGATACACCGCGCTTTCCAAGGCTTTAATCGTGCCCAGTCTGCAATTATCGAGCTGGCAATATTGGTGAGCAGATTACACCTGTTGCCGATAGAAAAGATTCAGCAAGGAGTAAATTTTCTTCGCCCCATGATGGAAAAGACTGGTGGCGAACATGAACAGATCGCTTGGCGCTGGCTAATGGACACGATTGACGCACACAAGAAGGGCACAGAATCATGACCGGCCTGCTAGCCAGTGTTCGCGATTATTCAGAAGCGCAAACTGTTCTGGAACTGTCGGTAGACGTACTGGACCTGAAAGATCCCGCTGACGGTGCTTTGGGAGCCTTGGACATAAGTGTGATACGACAGATAGTGGCTCTGGTCGCCAAGCGCGCCAAAGTCAGTGCCACCGCAGGGAATTTACCCACACACCCGGAACCGGCGGTTGAGAAGATCCGGGCACTCATGACCACTGGAGTTGATTTCGTCAAAATCGGCTTTTTCTCTCCCGTTTACCTGGAAAGTTATCCCGGAGCGTTACGTCAGCTCGCCTCGCAAATTCCTCTGGTTGGCGTGTTGTTCGCCGATCGGCTGGTGGATTTTGAAGGTCCGTGCACGATACTGAAACAAGCCGGGTTTGCCGGAGTGATGTTAGACACCGCCGATAAAGGTGCCGGAGGCATACGAAGCCTGCTAACGCGAAAACAACAAGTCTCTTTTATTAAACAGGCACACGACCTTTCACTTTTTTGTGGAGTAGCCGGCTCGCTAAAACAGGAAGATGTAAAACCTCTTGCCGCACTGGAGCCAGACTATTTGGGGTTCAGAACTGCATTGTGCGCCAACAATTTACGCTCCGGCTCCATTTGCGTCGAGTCAGTAAAGAAAATCAAATCGCTACTTGAGCAAGCGAACCAGCAAAACAGTGACAGGAAAGAGCGGGTTGAATCCCAGCCAGACTCATCCACCAAAGGCAACGTATCCGGGCACACGGGAAAAGCGAATACACTCCAGGTCTGAGCCACTCATAATGCCCCTCAGTCTTGGTGGCAAACCGCTTTAGAAAGAGAGCGAAGCCTCCCCTTAGCCATCGGGTCGAAACAAAAACCCGCATTGGAAGCTGGGTCGTGAACGTCTTTCTGGACTTGGCACCTGGTTCAGTTTTCCACAGGCGATTCGTATGGCTGAAACTCAAACCACTCATCTGCACCAAGCACCATATGACGTAATCCACGAGCAGCAAGCACGGGAAAATATTCATCTGTCAGGGAGTTATGACCGCCAACCAATTCTTTCGCTACAGGCTTTAGCAGTACCAGGAAATCTGCTGCTATTTTCAGAGCCAACCACGCGGCGATGGAATCAGAAGTCACCGACCAGCTTGCCGGCAAAGCTTTTGCAACCACTTCGACAGGAGGTAAATACACCTCACCACCCCGTAGTGTCTCTGTGCTGTTCGTCGTTTTCAGTCCCGCCAAGTCGGCGATCATGTAACCATACTGGTGCATGCCCAACACCGCCATTCGGTGCGCTGCCTGTTCACTGAAAGGCAACCGCCGCTGCGCCGAACGCACCTGATCCGCAAAGTAGCCACCCCCGGGAACCACTACGGGGGGACAAGCCATATTGGCAACACGCCTGATGATCCGAGTCAAATCATCACGACGACACAGACTGCCACCCACTTTGACCACCCATAATTTGCCAGCACCACTGCCCCCGGGATCGCTGAAAGCGCTCATTCGTCTTGTCTGTCGAGAAACTTTTCAGCAGAGCCACCAAGCATACGGAAAAAAGGCGACACCTTGTCCAGGGTTTCCTGATATTCAGCCGAACCATTCGAATCTGCAACCAGCCCGCCACCACCATAAAATACAAATTCGCCATCTTTGTGTACAGCGGTTCGAATGGCAATGTTGAACTCCATACTTCCACAACGACTGAAATAACCAATCGCACCACAATAAACACCACGACGATGCGGCTCGAGTTCTTCAATAATTTCCATGGCTCGTACCTTGGGAACTCCGGTGACCGAACCTCCCGGGAAACAGCCGCGCAACAAATCAAAAACGTTTTTCTGTGGTGCCAGATGCCCCTTGACCGTACTGACCATGTGATGGACGTTGGCATAGCTTTGCACTTCGAAAAGACTGTGGACTTCCACGGAATCGTGACGACAGTTTTTACTGACATCATTCCTGAGCAAATCAACAATCATCAGGTTTTCCGCTCGGTCTTTTTCGCTGTTTTTCAGTTCCCTGAGTGCTGCCATGTCCCGTTTCCCATCCTTGAAGCGCGGGCGTGTCCCCTTGATGGGACAAGTCACCACGCTTCCAGAGCGAGAGCTCAAAAATTTTTCCGGAGAAACGCACAGTAATTCCAGCATGCCAAAGTTCAAATATGCGGAATAAGGAGCAGGGCTCAATTCACGAAGCTTTCGGTACGCCAACCACGCATCCCCCGAAACTGTAAGGCTGAATTTCTGAGCCAGATTAACCTGATAGCAATCGCCCTCACGGACATACTTCATAACTGCGTCAAACTTGCGCAAATATTCCTCCTTGCTCATGTTCGAACGCAGTTCCGTCCTTGCCATAAAAGGAGACAAACGGGCGGGCGGATCAGTCTTCTTCAAAAGCCGGCTTGCCTGATTAAATCTTTTTTCGCTGGCACCCGGCAGACCAACCAACATCGCCGTCCGTTCGCGGTGGTCAACCATCACCACCCAGTCATAAATACCGAATGCCATATCGGGTAATTTCTGCGCATCTATCGCCAGACTCGGCATTTTTTCCAAGCGACGACCATAGTCGTAGCTAAAGAACCCTATCGCTCCGGTCAAAAAAGGAAACTCAGCCTGCCGCGGTAGCGGCGACCCAAGCATGGAAGCCAGCAACGCTATCGGGTCATGGTTGTGACAGACTTGGGCAACACCATTTCGCCACACCTCGGTACGGGAACTGTTGCTGACCAGGAAGACCTCAGGCTGAGCCGTGAAGAAATCAAAGTCCCCTTGTCTGCCTTGGTGGTTTCCACTGTCCAAAAACACCGCCCCTGGCAAAACGGCAATTCGCTCAAACAGAACGGCACTATCTGGGAAATAGGGAATCTTTTCGGTTAACAGCCCTTCAAGCAAACTGGCCTCTCAACAATAGCGCCACTGCCACAGCACTGGCGTGCTCGCTGGTTGTTTCGCTTTGCAAACGCCCAGCACTCACACAATCTGAAAATTCCAAATAGGCGCGCCCGATTTCCCGGGCAACACACCGCAGCAGAAAGCGGCCGGTTCCTGCCCCCACTATTGGAGCGTCTTTAGCGATTCCGGGTCGGGAAAGCAAAGCCAGAATGGCCTGCTTAATGCGGTGCTTTTGTACCTGCGCAAAAAAGCTTGCGACCGTATGCCATTTTTGAAAGTCTCCATCATAGTCCTGGGCGAACATCCTGGCCAACCTGCGAGCGCTGCCCGATTTTGTTTTTGGTGCCCCATCACAGCTTGGAAACTGGTCAGCCGTGACCGGTAAATCTCCCAGAATTCGCCAAACATCAGACATGGTCGCAAAATCCTCCGCAACCATAGGCATCCTGTCCCCCATAAATAAACAGGAATCAGCCAGCGATAACAAAGAGGTACGTACGACTCCCGTGTACAGCAGTTCTCCGCGCACCAGACGTTGCCTGTCGTTTTCTGCCGCCGCCACGACTTTGGAACCCGCAAAAGGAACGATATCCGTCGTCGTGCTCCCAATGTCCACGAGCAAACCCGAATGTAACTTCACGGCCAACGTACTGCCGGTAGCGTGCCAGTTTGCAGAAGCCACTTCCACAGTTCGCTTGACAGCTTCGTTACGGTCAAGTAGCCCGGAGCGGCAGGAGTACACCGCGAACTCACTGCCCAAATGCTCACAAAGGCAGGAAAGAATAGCCTGAACGCCAACATCGCGGTCGGGGAAGCAGTCTGCCATTTCCCCACTCATCGTCACGGCATGCCTGACCCGTCCATTGCCAGTCAAGCGCAATATTTTGCTTACCGCCTGCCGAAGATTTGACATCCCCTTCCACAAAGGACAAGGCAATTGTCGAACCACAGAGACAGATACATCAGCGGAAAGCTGTGCAACCTTCAGGTGCGCACCACCAACATCCCAGCCTATATAGGAAATGCTCATAAAACATCAAATGATTTGGCGTGCTTGAGAGACGGCTGCTTAAAATGTTGGCCAGTCACGGCTTTCAAAACCAGCTCGGCAACGTTTACACCCAAAGAATCGCTCAATTTCACGTAAGGAGCCGTCAATCGTGGATTAATTTCCACAACAATCGTTTTCTCTTTTTGCAAGATGATGTCAATTCCAAAAAACCCCTGTAAGCCGGGAATGATTGCGTAAATTCTTTCAACCAGAGGCTGAAAACGGTCTCTCCCCAGTTCGGCGTACGCGTTGACCTTGCAACAATGCAAGCGCAGCTCGTCCCCTCTACGCTCCATGACTTGACGGTTGATTCCTACCAGACAGCACTGCTTTTCTCCCGCTACCACGCTAAGACTCGCCGGCTCTCCCGAAATGTATGGCTGTACAACGTGCGTCCTGGGAGTATCCTTGGCTATCTCCGAACTGGATGAATAAACACGGGTCATTCCGGAGGAAAAACCATCGTCCGGCTTGACCACCACCTGACCAGGCGGATATGGCTTATACCTGAGTAATCCCGTAAAAATACAGGGCACACGGTGATGGCCAAGCACTTGCGAGGTCTGATATTTACTGGCCGTCACGGCTACAGCGCTGGAAGAAGAGTTGAGTAGCAACTTGCCTTTGCTTTCACATAAAGCGGACACCTTTTCCAATAACCCCCAAGACTCCGGGACGACTGGCCATAAAGCGTCAAACTCAAGCAACTCGTTTTCCAGGCGAGCAAACCAGTCCTCACCAACCGCGGCCGTTAAAACCGGGATATCAAGATCCAGACTTGGCAATCTCTTATCGCGAAACACGCTGACTTCAATATCTTCCAAGGCGGCCAGATCACTGCATAAAGCAATGGTCATTAAATTGGCTTCCCGGTATGCTGCCTCTCCCAAACAGAGGTCGGCGTGCGCCACCCCGGTGAAGAATTCAAAAACCAGAACTTTCACGGTACCCTGAGACCATGGTTTGTATCGTCAGGCGGCACTGCGAAAACGTGCGATTTGCAAGTTGCTTTGCTTCACCTGCTAAATACCTCTCGCGATGCTGATCATCCCGGCTCTGGATTTGAAGGAAAATCTGGTGGTGCGCGCCACCGGTGGGAACCGCGCACTTTATCAGCCCGTAAAAACGGCACATTTCCCTCGTTCAGAGCTTGCCGATATCGTAAAAAGAATGCGCGAAAACGGGAAGTTCAAAGTATTTTATATCGCAGACCTTGATGCCATAGAAGGAAGAGAAGCCAATAAAAGGCCTATCCAGGAAATTACCGAACTCTACCCGGACTGCGAGTTCTGGCTTGACGCGGGAATAAGAACCTCACAGGACTTGCACGAATTGAACCAATTTTCCAGGTGCATTCCCATCGTAGCGACAGAAACCCTGACTGACGAAACACTTCCTGCAAGGTTACTAGACCGTGGGTGTCGCTGGATACTTTCTCTGGATACCCTCCAGAACAAACAGCTCGGTCCGACAGTAACCCACGCAGACTGCTCATGCTGGCCCAAGGAGGTGATTTTCCTCTCTCTCGGAAATGTCGGAAACCAATGCGGTCTCGAACTGGCAAGAATCCAGTCCGTGCCAAAACACGCGAGAAACAAAAAACTGATCATTGGAGGCGGTGCCCGAAACTTGGCAGATATACTGTCTGCCAAGAAAGCGGGTGCCTACGGTGTGCTGGCATCCAACACAATTTACGAAGGGACTATCCTCCAAGCCACGCCAAGTAGCAACAACCCAGAAGCCCCCAAAACCTCACGAGAAAAAAGCGGGAGCAGCTTCAAACTGCTCCCGGGACAAAAGCCTAAAAGCCTTTGAACGGGTGTTCAACCTGATCTTTTTCGGCCGTCGCTTTGGCAGCAGACGGTTCACCTCTCAAGGCAGATCCAATTGCAGCTTTTGTTGCTTTGTAATTATTTTCGTAGATCGCTGCGTTATCTTTCGCTTCCCAGTGAATAAAAACACCAACGCAAATAAAAAGGTCATCAGCCTGATCCATGGGGATAACCCCCTCGGCTACAGAGTCCTGAACCGCTTTGGCAATGGAGGCCTGAGCGGGGCCAAACATTTGCACTGCCTGACTGGCACCTTTGATGGTCACTTTGTTGAACATCATGGTGTTCGGCTTGCAAGGTAAATTGGGGGCAATCACCGCCAGCAGCGATGTAAATCCATCCTTGTTATTTACCAGACCATTACAGAAGGCAGACTCGACAGCCGAGCCTCTACCTCCGATTAGCAGGTCTATATGAGCTATTTCTGCCATCGTTTTCGATGGATCCGCATCATTTACCAGGGCCTCTCCGACCATCACACGTTGTGTCATTGACAATTCCTCACTTTTCAAGTCGGCACCAGCTTGTATGCGCTATACCCCATTGGTAGCCTGCGCAAAAACCGATACCTGTAAAAAAAACTCCCGCAATCAACAAGTCTGCCGTCGTTCCCGGATTGATTCCGCGCCGCTTAAACGAAGCGTCCAAATCAAAAAGGAACCGCAAGCCCCGTCCGCGCAACTCACATTCACACAACCGAGCAAGGACAAACATTGCACGCTTACCAACTTCCACAGCGACCACCTCCCCGTACTTTTTAACGATGTGGGTGTCGGTAAGCCTTGCGAGCACTTTCAGGAAGGTACACGTCAAAGCGAGTTGATGGTATCCCCACCGAGACCGAAATTCAAGCAAGGTGGGAATGACTACATCAAAGACCTCCCGGTAACCATTTACGTACTGCTCGGCAATACGGTCACGGTGCTGTCCGAACCTCATGGCCTCAACCAGGTTGACGGAGGGAGTCTGCCTAATATCCTGAGAAGTTACTTCCCCCAGCCCTCCGGGCTCCGCCAGTCTGATGGCTTCATAAACCTGTTCCGCGTCACGTACGGTTGTCTGGCCTAATACTGTGGCAAGCGATTGCTTGAGTGACTGGTTTTTCGAACAAGTCAGAGCAGCCTGCGCCAGGGGGGCGCAAACCAGAACAATGCCCAGATTGACGTTTTTGTCGACCACAGCCCGAGTGGCCTGAATGGCCGAAAGTATCCTTTCTCCAAGTGTCATGTCGAGAGCACACACGTAGTCCGCACATGCCTCCGCCGCCAGCTCGAAATCTTCGGAAACCATGCCATGCCCGGCACTATTGACACTGACATTTCCAGGCTTAAACGCCTCCACATCAAGCGCGCAGGCCGTCAGGAAGCAGTCTCGCACAGACGCTTGCGACAACGCCGCACGTCTGACACCGATGG
Source organism: Candidatus Oxydemutatoraceae bacterium (assembly GCA_965212025.1). Lineage (GTDB taxonomy): Bacteria > Pseudomonadota > Gammaproteobacteria > Poriferisulfidales > Oxydemutatoraceae. Next base: position 1,224,099 of record OZ243039.1, on the reverse strand, counting down.
TCGCCCCTGTCAGGGTCATACGGCGGGAGAGTCTGACGCCGTTAAATATTTTCCGCGCGCAAAGCGGAACCCGAAATATTGCTTTCCAGCTTGTTCAGGGCATTCACATAAGCGCGCGCAGACGCAATCACGACATCCGTATCAGAGCCCAGTCCGTTCACGATTCTGCCTTTCCGGGTAAGACGTACCGTAACTTCCCCCTGTGAGTCCGTACCCGTCGTGATGTTGTTTACCGAATAAAGTAACAACTCACTACCGCTGTTAACCAGCGACTCAATAGCCTTGAAGGTCGCATCGACAGACCCGCTGCCAGACGATACCGCCTCATGTTCGTCGTCACCAATTTTCAATTTCACAACAGAGGTGGGCGTCACGCCTGTTTGTGAGGTCGCTTTCAAGGCAACAAGCCGATAACACTCAAAACTTTGTTCAAACCCAATCTCACTGACCAATGCATGCAGATCCGCGTCATAAATGGTGTGTTTGCGATCCGCAAGCGCTTTGAAGCGGGCAAAGATTTCAGCGAATTGTGCCTCGTCTTCAAAATTCACCCCCATGCCACTCAGGCACGTGCGTAAAGCGTTGCGACCTGAATGTTTGCCGAGTACGATGCGGTTTTCTTTCCAGCCAACGTCCTCCGCACGCATAATTTCGTAAGTCTCCCTTTTCTTCAAAACCCCATCCTGGTGTATGCCAGACTCGTGCGCAAAAGCATTTACCCCCACAATTGCTTTATTTGGCTGTACCGGGAAACCGGTAATATTCGACACCAGACGTGAAGTAGGAACGATGCGCTTGGTATCAATGCCGGTCGTGAGACCAAAAGCATCAAAGCGCGTACGCAACGCCATTACAATCTCTTCAAGGGAAGCATTCCCGGCTCTTTCTCCAAGCCCGTTAATCGTGCACTCCACCTGACGAGCCCCATTACTCACTGCCGCGAGCGAATTCGCCACCGCCAGACCCAAATCGTTATGGCAGTGCGCCGAAAAAACGACCCGGTCAGAATTCGGAACACGGGCGCGAAGCTCCTTCATCAGCGCCCCAAACTGCTCGGGAACGCTATATCCCACCGTGTCCGGGATATTGATGACTGTTGCACCGGCGTCAATAACCGCTGATATAACCCGGCACAGAAACCCGATCTCCGACCGCCCAGCATCCTCCGGCGAAAACTCAACGTCATCGGTAAAATTTCTGGCCAGCCGCACCGCAGCAACAGCGCGCTCAAGCACTTGATCCGGAGTCATTCTCAGCTTGGTCTGCATGTGAACGGGAGAAGTAGCTATGAAGGTGTGAATACGCGTTCGCTCCCCTCCTTGCAGCGCCTCTGCAGCACTCTTGATGTCACGCTCAACCGCGCGCGACAACGCGCAAACTGTACACGCTTTAATGCACTGCGCAATTTCCTGTACTGCAGCAAAGTCATCAACACTCGCCACCGGGAAGCCGGCTTCGATGACATCCACCTGTAACAGCTCAAGCGCTTTCGCAATTCTGAGTTTCTCAGCCTTGATCATGGAAGCGCCAGGGCTTTGTTCGCCATCACGCAAAGTTGTATCAAAAATTACAAGTCGTTCCTGTATACCCATAACTCACATTTCCTAAAAATATTCGAAGTAATAAATGTTGTGACCAGCCACCGCTATTCGGTGAGCACTGCCACAGTAATTTCGTATAAATTACAACCCACCGGCTGTAAAGAGAAAAGCTGCCTAGCGCGGTAGTCGGAAGGGGAGAGAGGCGCTGTCCGGCCTCAAAACTGGCATATAGCTTCCCAAGACATCATGGTCAGAATTTCTCATGGGATTCCGTGTAGATTTTCGTCAACGAAGGGTCGGTACCAAACACAAAGTGCTTGGACATGTCCGCATAGTACCTCTTGGACTCTGGATTTCTGCCCAAGGCAATCGCTATTTCCCTAATGTGGTGTGGAGCTGCCCCGCAACAAACTCCTACAAACTTTATGTCATTCGCCACACATTCCTTGGCAAATTGGCTCATCTCATAACGGTTACAACTAAAAGGCTCCAAGGCCAAGGGAAAGGTTCGCCCCTCAGGAAGACAGTCACATGCCGGATCGGGAATGTTGAAAAAAGTCGGATGGTCTTTTGTCGTGCGGAAAGGAACGGGCAACCCGGAAACATGACAACCGACCGCAGCTCTGATTTTCTTCAGGAGACCCAACATCCTCTCGGGGCCCCTGAAGCAGTTCAAGCCCACAACATCCGCACCTTGATCTGCAAGCACCTTCGCTGCCTCATCCGGAAAATATCCATCGAAAGTCTTCCCTCCGGCCGGGATAGCCAAATTGACAACCGCAACCATGTTCGCGCGCTTGATAGCCGCCAAAGCAAGTTCGGCCTCGCCAAGCCACTGCAAGGTTTCAGCTATGATGAAATCAGCACCTGCACCGCTGGCCCACTCTACCTGCTCGGCAAACATCCGTTCACACACGCCAAATGAACTCTTGTCGTCGGGGTCATACACGTTGGTATTTGAGATGTTGCCAGCGATGAACAACTCCAAATCGGGAAATTCCTTCGCGACATCCTGGGCAATCGCAAGCGCAGAGCGGTTCAGAGGTTCGAGCAACTCTTCCTTGCCGATAATCCGTAATTTTTCCCTGTGACCGTAGTAGGTAAAGGCTTGGACAACGTCAGTGCCAGCACGTATGAATTCACGATGAAGTTGCTTCAGTGCCTCGGGGTGATCCAGCACGACCTCAGGCACGAACGTTCCTGCTTGAAGATACCCCCTGCGTTCCATTTCAAACAGGTAGCCTTCCGCACAAATGACGCAGTCATTATTCAGTTTTTCAGTTAATGTGACCACATTGACTCCAATTATGACACAAAGGTCTGTTCCACATCACCCACACGTGACTCCCGGCACCACTGATAACCGTCCGTAAGTGGGGTATTCAAACGGGAGTTCCTGCTTTTCTCCAAGCTAAGAACCCCTGCTTTCAACAGAGTGTAAAGTATCGAACCATGAAGTCCATGACCGAGGCAAAGCTGCCCAATAAGACCTTGCTTCCAATCAACCATCCAACGAAAGGTCGTTGACTTGAGCACCGACCGCCACACCCATTCACAAAGTTTGATCTTTTCAGCGAACGGGATTACGAAGCTGAAAGGCAGATATCACTCATGTTTGGTTGTTTACAACGTGTTGTTATGGGATAATACCAACCTGTACGTGAGAGTCGTGCAGGTATCAGGTTAGTTAATGAACGTTGAGTTCAGGAGGGGTGGAAAGTGCAAGAAAAGTCTACCGGAACTGTTAAGAGGGTTCTTTTGGAACTCAGGGATTCGGTTCGCAGAGCTGAGAGTTCGCTTGAACAAACCAAAAATTATTTTTCCAGTATCGGTGTAACCTTTGAGGATCTTGACCGATTAATTAACAGTGATGCACTTTCCGATCGGGATCGGGGCAGTCTGCAGGAATATGAGCAACGCATAGAGCGTGAAATAGAGGAAGAGATCGGGCTGCAAAAACAAATGTTTCCTGGTCTCCACCGTAGAGGGAGGCGCTCAAATCGCAAGCGCATCAACATCTGACTCATTTCTGATTGCAGGTCTGGTGGGAACATTGGTGCTTTTCAAAAGAGCTTTACGGTTTGTGTGGCCTGAAACCACACGAACCATGGAGACACCCATAATGATTTGGTGTCAAAGGTAAATAAACAGGAGAGAAATCATGAGCATTGATTCGAATTATTTAAGGGCAACCTCTGGAGATACCTTCCAGATTAACAAGCAGGGCGACACGGTAACCTACAACAAACTGATTGAGAGCTTGGCTCTGTTGGGAGCCAAGTTGACGTCGAATCAGCTTGCACAGGGGGTGCAAAGCGCGAATGACCAGTACGCCAACCTTGAGAAGGCGGAAAGCTATCTCGCGCAGATGACTTCTCTAAAGACGGCAGCCACCGATAACAAGGCCAACACAAAAATGCCCGCAGACATGAAGAACTTCCTGGAGAGTCACAACATCAAGTTCTCAAACCCCAACGGCGACGACAAGTATTCGTCTGACCAATGGGATAGTGTCAAAGAAGGTCTGCAAGGCTATGTTGATAATGCCAACAACATTAGCCAGCTTGCCATGGTGCGGCTTAACGCACTCGTCAACAAAAACAACCAGTTGATGAACTTGGCAAGTAACATTGAAAGCAAGCACAATGAGGCGCTTTCAGAACAAATCAGGAACCTGAAGTAGGGGGTTTTTGCATGTCTGAAAATCTTGAATCCCGTAGTAAATTCCTTTCGGAAATTACGGATTCCGTTGAAACTCTTGGTTCTGTGCCCGGCGATGCACTCCAGACCAAAGGATCTTTATGTGAAGCCATGGGGATGGACTCGGTCGCCCTGGAAGCGGTTTATGCCCTTGCCTATTCACAGTACGAACAGGAGCAATACGTAGACGCCTTGCGTACATTTGGTCTGCTGTGTCTGTTTAATCACAATGATCTGCGCTTCTGGAAGGGACTCTGCTCTTGCTCCTTGATGTTGAAAGACCATGAGGGGGCGATCTGTGCTTTCGAGTACATGACGACACACTTAAAGAAGGACGATCCGGAATTGCGCCTCCGCACCGCAGAGTGCTATATGCATATTGGCAATAGTGATCTGGCGAAGGTCGAGTTGGAGCACGTGATCCAAGTGACCGGGACAGCGAGCAAATTGAATAAGCGGGCAAAGGTGCTTCAGGAAAATTGGGGAAGCGAATAAGTGTTGAGAATATTACATGATTGAGAAAAGGAGGATTCTGTAATGGCTGATAAAATCGGTACCACCGGTGCGAGTAGCCCGGATTATGGCTATATAAACAAAGCTCTGGAACAGAAAGAGAAAAAGAAGAAGGAGGCAGGCAAAGTATCTGCTGGTTTGTCAGTTGGTGGCAAGGTCGGCGTAAAAGTAAGCGCAGAAGAAAGGGCTCGGATCGAAAAAGCGCTTGCGAAGCTTCCCTCACTTTCCAAAGGTTCGACAGGAAAGCAGGCTAATGGCGGATTGTCATTCGACACGGGCCGTGGCGGATTGTTAATGGCTCCAGCCAACCAGCCAGACCCGATTGCCGCCGAACTCATGTTGATGAAGCTGCAATCAAAAATCGGCAACCAAGAAGCAAAAAATGCGGAACACGATATTAGGTATCGTGGCGAAAAGCAGAAGAACATTCAAATCAAGCGAATGGATCAAAGGCAAAAAATGATAGCCGAACAAAACAAAGCGAGCGTCTTGAGAACTGTTGGCCAGGTTTTTGGGTGGATCGGTGTCGCCTTGAGTGCTGTGGCTGCTGTCTTGATAGGCGTTTTTATCTCACCTGCCGCAGCTGTTCCGCTGGTGGTCGCTGCCATTGCAACAGCATCCATCATGATTCTTGAACAGTCGGGCGCCATTGACGAACTGATGAAAGATGCAAGCCCTGAGGCAAAACAAGGGGTTAGCTATGGGCTGATGGCACTCATGTTGATAATCAATATTGGTGCAGCTATAACCTCCGGTGGGTTGTCACTTGCTCCGACACTTGCCGAAAAAGGCGCAGAAGCCGCCATAGGTGCAGTAGAAGTTGCCGCCGATGCCACTGAATTGACTACAGAGGTTGGGACTGCCACTGCCGAGTTGGCTGCGGAATCTGCCAGCACCGCTGGTGAGGTGGCCACGGACGCCATGGAGTCAGGCATTGAAGCATCTGAAACAGCCTTTCAAACGGTTGGGAAAACTACAGAAGAAGTCACGGAAGAGGCAGTTGAGGAAGGTGGGGACGCCGCCGCCGAAGGTATGGCAAAAGCAGCTACCAAGAATGCTGAAAAATTGGCAGAGAGAGCTGCCGGTCCCGGGAAGCTTAGGAAAGTTCTGAACGCTTTGGTGAAAAGTCCAATACAAAGAACCAAAGGTAGCTCCATTGTCAGGCTTGGTATGGTTGCCATGCGCGCCAGTAACGCTGTTCAGGGGACGGTATCGCTGGCTTCTGCAGGTGTGTCGGCAGGAGCTACCGGTTATACCTACAAGGCAGCCATGGAAAGAGCATTGTCGAAGGAAGACCTTGCTGAAATTACAAAACTGATTGCCATGGACTCGGAATCGCGAGATCGGATACAAGAGGTGATTAACAATATTGACCGGGGGTTTGTGAATGTCATGCAGCAAATATCAACGCATGACAGCACATCCATGAAAGTCATTTCCAGGATAAGCAAGGCATGAAGTCGTGCTGAACCCGATCAGGATCGTGGCAAGCAAGTGAACAAAGCACGGGAAACAGACAAGAACCAATATGCTGGAGTACCAGACATAGCAGATCTGAGGCTAAGCGACGATGACTGGGCAGGGATCGAACGATTGACGACCCACCTCATGGAGTCTGGTGCAAATTTGAGTGTTGCGAAAGGATTTACTGAAGCTGAAATGGAAAACGTGTACTCAGTTGCCTATAACTTCAGCCAGCAGGAAAAATTTCAGGAAGCCAAGACACTGTTCCGGTTCCTTGCCTTGTACGGGCACATGGAACCCACGTACTGGATGGGATTGGCAATTTCACAGCAGGCCTTGGGAGAATACGAAGAAGCGATAAAGGCGTACGCCATGGTTTATTTTCTGGATATGGATAACCCCGTTCCGATGTTTCACGCCGCACAGTGCCACATAAAAAACAAAGACTATGAGGCGGCACAGGCTGCCTTGGATTCCTTGTCGCTTTTGACAAAGGGCAAAGAAAAACAATTCAAAAACCTAATCAATCTAGGGCAAATCCTGAACCAGGAAATAGCCAGGAAAACCCAAGAACTCCAATAGGCTCCAGCAGAAATTTAGCGAGCCAGTAGGCTCTCAGTTAGAACCAAACTAAGGTGCCGGGCGTCTCCATCCGGATTCGCTGACAGCGCCAGAGCTGATTTCTTTTCTTCACTCAGTTGGCCTAACTGAAACGCTTTACTGGTAGCTCAGGATCAAGCCCCCAATCAGTCTGCTCCAGCCATCCAGGAGTACAAAAAGAAGAAGCTTGAACGGCAACGATATGGTCATGGGAGAGACCATCATCATTCCCATGGCAAGCAGAATATTCGAGATGATCAAATCTATAGCCACGAAAGGCAAATACAGCAAAAACCCTACCTCAAACGCTGACGCCAGTTCGCTGACAGTAAAAGACGGCAACAAAACAAAAATGCTGTCTTTGGTCAGATCAGAATGGTATTCAAGCGGCCATATTTTTTTCGCGCTATCAAGAAAAAAGAATGTTTGCTCTTCATTCGTGTGCTTCGATAAAAAAGACTTGAACGGCTCACTGCCTACTATAAACGCTTCCACCAAGCCTTCCGGATCTTTGAGGCTGACTTCTCTGTCCATTGAATCTACGGCTTTAAAAACCTCGGCACCTGTGGGAAACATGATGTAGATGGTCAACACGATTGCCAATGCATGAAGGGCTATGTTTGGGGGAATTTGTTGTATTCCCAAGGCATTTCTGATCAAACTCATAACTACGATAATTTTCACGTAGGAAGTTGCCATCACCAGCAAAAACGGGAGAAAAGCAAGCCCCAAGATCAGAAGAAAAATAACGACCGGATTGGGAAAGTCTTCCATTCGGCTTGCTCAGTTCTTTTCTGTAAGCGAAACGATACGGACTCCCAAGCCCTCGCCAAGCTTTACAGGCTCACCTCGTGCTACCAGCTTGTTATTTACAAAAATAGCGACTGGAGCGGAGAGATCTTTTTTCAAATCAACAATCATTCCTGGCTTCAGCAAGCCAATTTCACCCAGATTCGTGTGGATACTCCCCAGTCCGCACTTCAGTTCAACAGGCAGTTTTCCGAGATCCAACAGGGGAACAAAAGAAACAATTTCAGGAGCAGGCACTGCCTTATCCGCTACCGCATCGTCCGGCTCGGTTACAGACTGCTCTTCGGGAGCGGCTTCCGGCTCAGACGGTGCTTCTTCCGCTTCATCAGCAAGCATGGCAGATGCGGGCGTTTCCCTCGCCTCGTCGCCCTCTACTTCAGAAGCAGGCATGGCTTCGTCTGCTCCGGCATCGTCCGGCTCAGCAAAAGACTGCCCTTCCTGAACGACTTCCGTCTCTGACGGTGCTTCTTCCGCTTCATCAACAAGCATGGCAGATGCGGGCGTCGTTCCCAGGCATCGTCCTCGTCAAAAGACTGCCTTCTACGACTTCCGAAGGTGCTTCTTCCGCTTCATCAGCAGCATGGCCCTTCGTCTGCTCCGGCATCGTCCGGCTCAGCAAAAGACTGCCCTTCCTGAACGACTTCCGTCTCTGGCGGTGCTTCTTCCGCTTCATCAGCAGGCATGACAGATGCGGGTGTTTCCCTCGCCTCGTCGCCCTCTACTTCAGAAGCAGGCGTTGGCATTTCTCCGGCACCGTCCGGCTCAGCAAAAGACTGCCCTTCCTGAACGACTTCCGTCTCTGGCGGTGCTTCTTCCGCTTCATCAGCAGTCATGGCCTCGTCTGCTCCGGCACCGTCCGGCTCAGCAAAAGACTGCCCTTCCTGAACGACTTCCGTCTCTGGCGGTGCTTCTTCCGCTTCATCAGCAGGCATGACAGATGCGGGCGTTTCCCCCGCCTCGTCGCCCTCTACTTCAGAAGCAGGTGTTGGCATTTCTCCGGCACCGTCCGGCTCAGCAAAAGACTGCCCTTCCTGAACGACTTCCGTCTCTGACGGTGCTTTTTCTGCTTCATCAGCAGGCATGACAGATGCGGGCGTTTCCCTCGCCTCGTCGCCCTCTACTTCAGAAGCAGTCATGGCTTCGTCTGCTCCGGCACCGTCCGGCTCAGCAAAAGACTGCCCTTCCTGAACGACTTCCGTCTCTGACGGTGCTTTTTCTGCTTCATCAGCAGGCATGACAGATGCGGGCGTTTCCCTCGCCTCGTCGCCCTCTACTTCAGAAGCAGGCGTTGGCATTTCTCCGGCACCGTCCGTTTCTGGAGGCAGGCTCGCCGAGGATTGATCTGCACTGGCTGCTGGCTCGGCAGTCTCATTGCTTGCCACCTGAGGATCTTCTTGAAGTTTGTGTCTCTCGTCACCAGACAATGGTTCGAGCGCCGAACTCTTTTCGGTTGCGCCCACAGCTGGGGAATCTGTTGAATCCGACAGCTCGTGAGCCGTCTCGAATTCAAAATCCTTTTTCCTGTGCCTCCAGGGAAATCCACTCAAAGCTGTCTCCTCCTCCCTTGACGATTAAGCGCCAAATTTAAAAGTACCAACCGAATCCGCCATTTCAAGATCGTAAAACTGATTTCCAGCCACAAAATCATGACTGCTCACTTTTCACCTCGAACACCGGGTGAAAAATTCACAAACAAACGGATCGCCACTGATGATCATACCCCTGAGCTGTCAACAGCGGCGCAGGCACAATCGCGCCCTCTCCCGCTGATTTTACAATGGATATTGAGAAAGGGAGCCATAGAGATCCAAGATCGAGAATCCGTTAGAAAAACAAAGCCAAGCACGCGCCATTATATGCGCCCGCATCACTGCCACACGTTGCAGGAGCAGAAGCCAGAACTATTCATGGTTGTTTGTCAAACAGCGCAGGTGAACGGTGAAGCGAGTGCATTCACGAACTGGTGGGGAGGTGTTTTTCTGCCAAGAACAGACATTCTAATTTTTGTTTTCTATCCGCAAACCCCGGCATCACGCTCGCATACCTCACGCCACCAGCTAAAATTGCAAGCAAGGTCTATCTCGTTAGAATACAGCCATGGAAGGCTCGAGCTGGAGTGCAGAAGACCGGCCTTTAGTAAACGCAAAAGGGAGATGCACTATGCGCAATCATTTTTTTTCCAACGGGAATTGGAAGCTGGTCTTTGTGGCCGGCTTTGTGGCCACGCTTCTCTCACCCATATCAAGCTGGAGTTTGGATAGCACTGCGCAACAGCCTGCTCGGGCACCAGGCTGGTCTACACTAGGCTTCGAAGTGCCGCAGCCCGGCACCTACCCGCTCCCCCCAAGCAAGACCTTGGGTACGGGCACCGTGCTTTTGGAAAATGGCACACAGTCAGATTTACGCTCCCTCTACAAAGACAAGGTGGTCGTGCTCAGCTTTATTTACACGCGTTGCGGAGACGTCAATGGCTGCCCGCTTTCGTCTTTCGTGCTCAGGAACTTCGCCGCCAAACTTCGCGATAACCCAGAGATTTCCGCTAAAACCCGCTTAATCAGCTTGAGCTTCGACCCCGCAAACGATGTTCCAAAAACCATGAAAGATTATGGCTTCATGCACCGCCCCGACAAATCGTCAGACTGGTTATTTTTAACAGCCGCCAACGAAAAAACCTTGCAACCCATTCTGGATGATTTTGGCATCTCGGTGGAAAAGGAATATAACGAAAATGGCGATGAGGTCGGCTCCTTTGCACATCTCATGCGTGTGTATCTTATTGATCCCAAAGGCAGGATACGAAGTATTTACAGCCCTGATTTCCTGCACCAGGATCTACTCCAGGCCGACGTTGAGACTATTCTTTACGAATTGTGATGCCGCACACACAGGGAAATTCGTATTTGTGACCACAGACATAAGCAAGACGCACGTCAATGACCGGATTTCGCCGCACCGCGCCTGATACCTTGGTGTGTGACGCGGGCACTTTCCCGACTCGTGCGTTCAAGGCGCGAACGTTGAACAACACCACCGGCTCGGTGTATGCGAAAACGCCGGCGCGCCTGCACCTGGGATTTATGGATATGCACGGTGGCACCGGGAGAATGTTCGGGTGTGTCGGTCTGGCTATTAAGAACCGAGGATTTATTCTAAGCGCCCGTCAGGCAAAAGATTTTTCTGTCACCGGTGAAAATGAAGAAGCCATCACGAAACTGGCTTTGGCATTTTGCAAAAGCAAAAACCTAAGCCCTAAAGTCAACATAAAAGTACATCAAAGCATACCCCGCCATCTTGGCCTGGGTTCGGGAACGCAACTGGCTCTCGCCGTCGGCGCGGTGCTGTCTTGCCACTTCCGCTTGCCTTTTTCACCGCGCGAAGTGGCTCGCCTTTTCAAGCGAGGCCAGCGCTCAGGAATAGGAATCGGCACATTTGAGCACGGAGGTCTGGTCGTGGATGGTGGCAAAAGCAATGATGACCAGCCTCCTCCCATCATTGCCCGACTGGATTTCCCCCAATCCTGGCGTATTCTCCTGATTTCAGATCAGACACCTCGCATATTTGGCAAAGCAGAATTTCAAGCGTTTGAAAAGCTCCCGGCTTTCAAACCATCATGTGCCGGCTTTTTATGCCGTCAGGTGCTGATGAAACTGTTGCCAGCGGTTCGCGAAGAAGACTTTTGCTCCTTCGCCGCAGCGATAACAGCCATGCAAATGTCTCTTGGCGACTACTTTTCCGCTGTCCAGGGAAACCGCTTCACGAGTTCCGAAATTTCTGCTGCCATCGCCAAGCTGGCCGATCATAAAGTCACCGGCTATGGGCAAAGTTCCTGGGGACCCACAGCCTTTGTTTTTACCCGCAATGAGGACCACGCCGAAAAAATTGCCTCCCTTCTGAAACATGAGAATGGACTGAAGCTCAGCGTGGAACAAGTGACCAACCATGGAAACCGCGTCGGAAAAGGGGAACCCCCTCGCACCTACTCGTAAACCCGAAAGCTACGTAAAATTCCTTGGGAACCGTTTGGCTAACAGGCCAATTCCCGATTCAATTATTTTTTTAAGGAGAAAACAGTGAGCACAAAGCGAATCATCCACATCGTAACCACAGAAAAGAACATCAGTCCCTTTGATGCCAATATGGCTTTGGATGCTGAATGGGATGTCGTAATTCCATACACTGGCGTTGAGCCAAGGGAAGTTCAAGCCTTGGTTCAAGATGCCATTTTCTCGCGCAGCCCGCGTAGCATGAAGCAGACTGGCATGTTTTTTGGCGGGCGCGACATGTTCGGTGCCCTTGACATGCTTGATACTGCCAAGAATGCGATGGTTCCCCCATTTGCAATCAGTACTTTCGCTGATCCTAGCGGCGCTTTTACGACCGCAGCCGGGATGATGGCAACAGTTGAGCAATGCCTGGAAAAAGATCACTCGCGACCAGACTGGTCAGGCCTTGCAGTATTAATCGCCGGCGGCACCGGCCCGGTCGGTATGGCGGTGGCAGTCCTCGCGGCTGAGGCCGGCGCAAACGTCACCTTGCTGAGTCGCAAACTCAAGCGCGCGGAAAAGGCTGCCTCTCAATGCCGTGGCCTGTTACAAAGTGATGCGGCCGAACGGCTAAAAAGTGGTGACGATGACACCAAGAACGCCCAGCTGTCTGAAACTCACGTGGTTTTTGCCGCGGCAGCAGCAGGCGTCCAGGTCATGGACGAAGAAGACCTGCGCAAAGCACAACAGTTGCTGGTTGTTGCTGACGTTAATGCGGTTCCACCTTCTGGTATTGCCGGCGTGGCAGCACAGCACAACCGAGTCATATTGCCCGCTGGCAACGGCAAAGCGCGTGGCATCGGTGCTCTCGCAGTTGGCAACACGAAATACCAGGCACAACACCGCTTGCTGAAGTCCATGCACCAGGCAAACAAACCACTGAGTCTGCACTACAGGCAAGCATACGAAACGGCACGTGAATACGCCAAATCATGATGAATATTTGATTGTCGCTTCCAGCGCGCGCTACCTGGCCGAGTCTGCCTTCCGGGCGGGTTATGCCGTATCAGCCATTGACTGCTTTGGCGACCAGGAAACCTTGGCCAGCACACAGAGACACTACAAAGTCGCAAGCGGTGATTTTACAAAAGGAGATGTCCTGCAAAACGCCTGCCGAGCTTGGTATCACGAAACGGGTAGCCGGAAAATCGTCCCAGGACCAGGCTTGGAAGCAAAGCCAAAGCTAGTGGAGAATCTCGCGAACACGTGGGAATTTTTTGGCAATCACCCCAAAACCTTTACCCTTTGCCACCATCGAAAATCACTGGACAGATCGCTGGAGAACCTGGGCATCCCCCAGCCTCCAAAAGACACCAAATACCCACAGCTTCGCAAGCTTGCAGGTTCTTTCGGCGGCATGGGTGTCCGGTTTTCAAAATCGCACACAGAATATCGCCAGTCGTACTTGCCTGGTTGCGGCGTATCCCATCTATTCGCAGCCGCAAAAGGAACCATTCGCACCATCGGTTTCAACACACTTTGGACTTCAACACACGATGCCACTCTTCCATTTTGTCATGGCGGCGCGATTAACCGCACGATGCTGGAAAAAAGACAGATGGCAGAATGTGAAAAATACGCAAGCAAGCTGGCACTCGCATACGCATTGACGGGCATAAACAGCATGGATTATTTGCTTTGCGCGGGTCGCTTGTACTGCCTGGAACTAAATCCCAGACCTTCAGCAACTCTGCAACTGTATGATGAAGGACGAAACCAGTCCATGTTTGCCATGCATCTGGCGGCGTGCCACGGCACGCTCCCGGCTAAAATAGCCTCTTTACAAACAAAAGCGTACGCAATTTTATATTGCCGGGTGGCGACAACAATTCCGAAAAACTTCCCGTGGCCAGCTCAAGCCCGCGACTTGCCTGTGGGCAAGCGTGCTTTCAAGCCTGGTGAGCCACTGTGTACGCTTCTTGAAAATGGCAACACCGTATCCAAAGTGCTTTCCCGACTACAAAAAAGCGTGCGTTCCCTGGCGCGAAAAATGGAACATCCCCTCTGCAACAACAATCAGGAATAGACATGCCCGAATACGAATTTCACCCGCCCAGCGTGAACGCGCTGGCTGCACGACTACTGAACCGTTTGCGCGACGACCCCGACTATTACCGCATCCGATGTCACAAAGAAGCAAACGGTGTGGAAGTGGTGGATGCCGGGATCAAGCAGCCTGGGGGTCTGGAAACCGGACGCCTGATTGCCGAGATCTGTATGGGGGGACTGGGACAAGTGTCCTTCGCTTACCAAGATGCGGTTAAAGAATGGGCGCTGGCTGTGAATGTGCATACCTGCAACCCGGTTCTGGCCTGCCTAGGTTCCCAGTATGCCGGCTGGACTCTGTCAGCGGGTGAAGGGAAAAACCGCTTTTACGCTCCCGCTTCGGGGCCGGCACGTGCTTTGGCGTGTAAGGAAGCCATTTACAAAAAACTGGCTTACCAGGATCATGCAGACCGAGGCATTCTGGTTCTTGAGACTGACCGTTTTCCACCCGTAGAACTGATGGAGGAAATTGCCCAGGACTGCCACATCCCACCGGATCATCTCACGCTCATCCTGGCACCAACCACCAGCCTGGTCGGAAGCATACAAGTGACCTCACGGGTTCTGGAGGTTGCCTTACATAAAGCCAATGAACTCGACTTTCCTCTCGAAAACATCATCGATGGCACGGGCACGGCTCCTGTTGCCCCCCCCGCACCTGACTTCGTAGAAGCCATGGGGCGCACCAATGACGCCATACTTTTTGGTGGGCAAATAAACCTTTTTGTGGTTGGCGACAAAGACGAAGCAAAGCAACTGGCAGAGAACCTGCCAAGTGCTGCTTCCAGAGACTACGGCATACCTTTTGCGCAAGTATTCAAAAACTATGACCAGGATTTTTACAAAATTGACCGGATGCTTTTCAGTCCCGCTAAAGTGACAGTAACGCACCTCCCTTCCGGGAAAAGTTATCGCTACGGCAAACTGGCACCCGAAATTCTGGAACTCTCTTTCGGAAAATAAACCGGCAGATATCCCGACACCTTGTTTATTCTGCTAATCACCGAGGAAACTCAGGGATGGCACGCCTGCGAAATCACCGCAGCATTGAAACGGGCTTCCTGTACCATCAAAACTGCCGAACTTCCATCCTTTGAGTTTGTCGTCAGTGACTCGCAGCCAAGTTTGCGCACCCCAAATCTTGGCATTTTGAAACCACAAGGGGTGTTCGTCCGGGGCATCCCCGGCGGCTCTCTGGAAGAGGTAACCTTCTATTTAAGCGTGCTGCACGCCTTTGAGAGACAAGGCGCGGTGGTACATAACAACGCTTTCGCCATTGAACGCACGGTCGACAAGCTGATGACCTCTTTCATTTTGTCTTCAGCCGGTATTCCAACTCCTCGCGCATGGGGAGGGGCAAACCTCACACAGATGCTGGGAACAGCAAATGGTCTTTTGGAGGGGGGTACCAAACTGGTTTCCAAACCCGTCTTCGGGTCACAGGGAAAGGGAGTGCACTTGCTCTCGTCTCCTGCTGACTTGTTGGGGTCAGCAGCAGGCAGCGTGTTCTATCTACAGGAGTTTGTCGAAAGTGCCGGCGAAAGATATCAGGACTGGAGAATATTCCTTGCTGGCGGAAAAGTGGTCTCTGCCATGCAACGCCTCGGAAAAAGCTGGATAAACAATCTGGCACAAGGAGCCGTTTGCCTCCCTGCCAAACCATCGGACGCCCTGTGCCGCCTGGCAAGAGACGCAGCAAAATTGCTTGGCCTTGCTTACGCAGGCGTGGACATCATCGTGGATACGACAGGGAAACTCTGGGTTATCGAAATAAACAGCATACCTGCGTGGAAAGGATTGCAAAGTGTTTCTACCGTCAATATAGCGGACGCACTGGCCACCAACCTGAAAACGGCAGTCGCAGCTCACAACTAGCGGCTTAAAAGATCCCTCACCCCGTTTTTTACACGCCCCGCCCTTAAAGAAGTTTTTCGTGCCGCTACTCCCGCACAAGATCCATGGGAGCGCGCGCAAATGGAGGAAGCTCTTTGGGTGTGGGCTCGCGGCAAAGTTTCGCGCCATCCGACGCGACCGTTGCCATACTGTTCTTCATCGCCAACTGAGGAAATTTTCCGAACAACTCCATCAACCAGAGGCTGAAGATATTCAAGCCGCGACCTTCGAAGCTGTTGCCATTGCGCCTGGGCTGGGTTTCCGGAAGCGGTGTTCCATGAGACAGGTCTGCTATGGCAAAACGAAATGGATGATTACCAGAAAAGCGCAGGTCAATCAGATATAGCTCTTGATCCTGGCTTTCCAGCTTGTAAAACCCTTTGCTGAATCGAAGCAATTTTTCCAATTCCGGCAGGCGCAGGCTTTCCTCTTTCACCCAAGGGCGAAGCTCGTGATACGGAAAAAATTTCAAAGTGATGGCCTTGCGTCCTTTCAGCAGAGAATATCTCCCTACCACATAGCCTGTAGCAGTCATGCCGATTACTCGCCACATCAGGGTCGACAGTTCTCCGCTTTGAACCAGATAGTGTTTCATTTCCGGACAGTGCGAGACGAAAAGATTCTGAAAAACTTTTGTAGCGTGATCTTTCAAAAGCAGCGAAGTTCCCAGATACGCGCTGCTCAAAAGCAATCCAGCCATCGCAATATAAAAATTTTTGCGCGCGGAATTTTTGGTGGCAAGCAAAAACCCGACCGTCAATAGCATAGGAACGGTGTAGAAGGGATCCACGACAAAAATGGACGACAATGCGTAGGGCTCGTCGGAAAGTGGTAAAAAAATGCGCGTCCCGTATGTGGTACAAAGATCCAGCCCTATATGGGTCACAAAACACCAAAAAAACAGATAAAAACAAGTCGCGAAAGGCGCGACAAAGTAAGGTTTTGGTCGTGAAAAAAGCCAGGCAAGCAAGGAGGCGGACAGGGGTGCCAAAAGCAGGGAGTGGGTCCAGCCCCGATGATCGGTAAAGCGGGCGACATCGCTCATGAAATATCCCCACGTGACATCAATGTCAGGCATGGCTCCCGCCACGGCACCTGTCAAAAGTGCTGTCCTGCCTATAGTCCTGCCAGCCACAGCCTCACCAACCACTGCGCCCAAAGCGACTTGTGTCAGCAAGTCCATCAGCTAAAAGAAAAAACCGAAAACAGCCGCCACTTCATGTTCCTGCCAGCCGGTTCTGATTCTTTAGGCTAACGCAGTGCCAGCCTGAGTGAAAATTCTGAAGCCAGCAACAAGACTGCGTTCTTCAAGGCTCGCCGGTGCAGGGTCGTACTGCTTTTGTTTTGAGCACCCATGCCTTACCACTGAACTGTAAAACCAGCCAATACGTCAAAGCCCAGACCTTGGTAGTCACTCACTGGCTCGTAGTCGCGGTCAAAAAGATTGTTGATCCGCACAAAAGCCGTCAATTTTTCATAAAGGTGCTTCGTCAGAACCAAACGTGCCAGCATGTACCCATTACGCTGCCTGGCGAGCGCATCCCTCCTCCCGATATCCCACTGCGTGCCTGTGTAATCCAGCGCAAAGAGCAGGGTTTCCCCTGACACAAAGTTCCATCCCAATTTCAGCGAACTCTTCCTGAGGGGACGACGCAACAGATGGCTTCCATCATCGCGCTTTGCGCTGGTCCAGCTTTGATCAAAGCGCACATCCCACTGCTCGGCACCACGGTATTGCAAAAACATTTCCCCACCCGCTATTTCGGCGCGTTCCAGATTACGCAGTCCCCCTGACAGGAAATCTCCTTCCCACTCTATCAAGTCGTCCAGGCGATTCCGAAAATAACTCGCGCCGGTATTCAGACCCCATTCCGGGAATTTTTTTTCCACTCCGACTTCCCAGCCACGAGACCGTTCCGAGCGCAGCTCAGGATTGCCGCCAACACCAAATTGCTCGTTCAGGTCAGCTGCCCTGAAGCCTGTCCCGTAATTTCCGAAAAACACCAAGTCATGGGTCAGAACCTTATGCGCCAAAGAAACACGGTAGGTTTGGTGATCTTGGTTTCTTTCAAAAACATCGTTCCGCAAAGCCAGAGTGGCAAGCAAGCCAGGGGTCAGTTCATAAAGAATCTGCCCATAAAAAGCCTGGGTACGCAGGCTCCTGTCAACCCCGCCTTCAATGTCCACTTTGCTTATTTCGTGCTCGCCACCAAACTGGATCTGCAAATTCCTTCGTGTCCAATAGGTGCCATTGAAAGCCAGACTGTAAACATTTCCTTGATAGCTCTTTTGATACGGAGAAAAGGGGTACCTCCTGTGGCTGTCAAAGTACCGGAAGCTCCACCGCGTATCCAGAACATCTGAAAAAAAACTGCGGCTGAGAGTCAAGTGTCCCAAACGCTGTTCACGAAGCTCTTTTTGCAAATCATCCTCCCCCGTATAGTCATCAAACTCGGTGTCACTCCGCAAATAACCTATGTTGCCACTCACCAGCCACTCGTCCCCCAGCCGGGTATCAAAATGCCATTTCAGACTGAGGCGCTCATGGCCATCTTTTTCTCCATCCTGCCCGCCACGCAGTGCCAGTGGGGTAAAGGACTCCCCTTGCGTGTGAAAATGTTCCACTCCGAGGAAATAATTTTCAGCACTGAGCGAAAACGAGGCACCAACGGTTCCGTAGCTGCCACCTTCAAGCCTCAGATGACGTTCACCCGCTGCAGAGCCCTGCTTGCTGAAAATCTGGACGACACCGCCGATCGCTTCCGAACCATACTGGGCACCATAAACTCCGCGCAAAACTTCAATACGCTGTACGCCGAGAAGCGACAAATCAGCAAAAGAGAACGGCACCGCAGAGGAAGGATCATTAATCGGCACTCCGTCAACCAAAACCAGAACATGATTGGATTCGCTGCCGCGAATAAAAACAGAAGTTTCCGCCCCACGTCCCCCCTGGGAGGCGACATGCAGACCTGGCACAGAGCCCAAGGCATCACCAAGCGTCTGGTATTGGTTTTTCAGAATTTCCTGTTCGCTTATGACCGTCGCCCGAGCACCAAAATCCAGCGCATCAACCGCTATCCGTGTACCCGTCACTATCACGGTTTCCACTTCCCGGCATTCGGCCTGGATGCCATAAGGCAGAACAGAAAACGCCAGAAAAGATACCGCAACCCTCAAAGCGGGAAGCACACTCCATGCCGAAAAACGACGAAAAATCCTGCTGGGCAGGAAGCAACCCGGGCGGGCGCAAAAAGCGACAGGGTAGACGCAGCCAGCTCTGTTAAAGCTTGGTGTAAATTTCGCCGCCCTGACTCCTGAACTCTCCTGCTTTTTCCTTCAGCCCAGCCTCAATCGCGACATCGCCATCATTCAAACCATGCAACTCGGCATATTCTCTGATCTCTTGGGTAATTTTCATGGAACAGAACCGCGGTCCACACATGGAACAAAAATGTGCGACTTTCGCAGATTCCTGCGGCAGCGTCTGGTCATGAAATTCATGGGCACGCTGGGGATCCAGCCCTAAATTGAACTGATCCAGCCAGCGAAAGTCAAAACGTGCCTTCGACAGGGCATTGTCCCTCAACTGAGCCGCTGGATGCCCTTTCGCCAGGTCGGCCGCATGCGCCGCAATACGATAGGCAATGATGCCTTCCTTGACGTCTTGAAGTTCAGGTAGCCCAAGATGCTCTTTGGGAGTCACGTAGCACAGCATGGCGGTACCAAACCAGCCAATCATGGTGGCACCTATGGCAGAGGTAATGTGGTCGTAGCCTGGTGCAATATCCGTAACCAGCGGACCCAAAGTATAAAACGGCGCCTCCATACACTCATCAAGTTCGCGTTCAACGTTCTCCTTGATCAACTGCATGGGAACATGACCCGGCCCCTCTATCATGACTTGCACGTCGTGTTTCCAAGCCTGCTTCGTCAGCTCTCCCAAGGTTTTCAGTTCGGCGAACTGCGACTCATCATTGGCATCAGCGATACAGCCTGGACGCAAGCCATCTCCGAGAGAGAATGAAACGTCATACTGTTTCATAATCTCGCAAATATCCGCAAAGTGCGTGTACAGAAAATTTTCCTGGTGATGGGCGAGGCACCATTTCGCAATAATCGCCCCTCCACGGGAAACAATCCCTGTTGTGCGCTTCGCCGTCAACGGCACATAGCGCAACAAAACCCCAGCGTGAATCGTAAAATAATCGACTCCCTGCTCAGCCTGCTTAATGATCGTGTCGCGATAGGTCTCCCAACTTAAATCTTCAGCCTTGCCACCTACTTTTTCCAAGGCTTCATAAATCGGAACCGTTCCTATGGGCACCGGCGAGTGCCGAAGGATGCACTCGCGCGTTTCTGATATTCGCCGTCCGGTCGACAGATCCATCACGGTGTCTGCCCCCCACCTGACTGCCCAGACCAGCTTCTGAACCTCCTCATCCAGTGACGAGCTGACTGCGGAATTCCCGATATTCGCGTTGATTTTCACACGAAAACTTCTTCCGATAACCATCGGCTCGGTCTCCGGATGGTTAATGTTGGCTGGAATAATGGCTCGACCGGAAGCGACTTCATCTCGCACAAATTCCGGTGTCACGACCTCCGGAATCTTCGCTCCCCAAGTCTGCCCACCATGGGTTCGCAACAACTTCTGATACCGGGAGTCGCTTCGCAAAACATCAACCAGTCCGTTCTCCCTGATCGCGACATACTCCATCTCAGGCGTCACAATGCCACGCTTGGCATAATGCATTTGCGTTACGTTCTGCCCGGATCGGATCGGACGCGCCCTTGCGCCATTGCCTGACGGGACATCCTCATTTTCCCCGTTCGCCGGCAGAGCCGCTGCCGTTGCGCTGTCGGCACGCTCTTCTATCCAGTTGGCACGTATCAAGGGTATCCCGTTCTCAGACTGCGTAACCACCCCGTCTCCAAAGTGGGAGCCGGAAGTGTCATAGACTGGTATCGGCGGATTTTCCTCGGAATCGGAGCCGGACCCGGTAGCAGCAAGCGTAATCTCCTTCATGCCGACCTGCATATCGTCCCGGGAACCATGCACATAAATCCTGCGAAACGCAGAAATTGGCTTTTTGGCAACACGGCCAATGGTAGAAGATTTATTTTTTGAGATGGGTATGTATTTCATAAAGTTGCACCTGCTGACGGGGTGGTCAGTCTATAATGATTCTGCGAGGCTTGCAAAAGCGAAGCTCCTGAAAAATCCACTGAGAACACCTTGAGAGAAATCAGCCCCGGAGAACTGCGCAGACTTTTGAAAAGCGCTGCAGTGCAACCTTTGCTCATCGATGTACGGGAACCTTGGGAACACGAAACCGTAAAACTTGAAGGCTCTGTTCTCCTGCCTTTGCAATCCTTCAGAGAAGGAATGAAAGAATTGGAAAAAGATCAAAATATCGTCGTGTACTGCCATCACGGCATTAGGAGCGGCCATGCGGTGCGCATGATGGAAGAGGCCAAATTCGAGAACGTTGCAAACTTACGCGGCGGCATTGACGCCTGGAGCCATGAGGTTGATCCCGATGTGCCAACTTATTAGGCAGCCATTCCGACTGTTGGTGAGCACCTTGGGGAGCATCCTGATGGCTGGAGTTTTACACGTTGGCACAGCAGGACAAGCTCAGGGCGCATCTCCCTACGGAATCACTGAGCTGTATGAAATCGCTTTGGTGCAGGACACCGAATTGAAGCAGGCAAAGGCGGCATTTCAAGCTGTTGAACTGGACAGACCCATTGCGCGTTCGCGCCTGTTGCCACAATTAAGCCTGCAAGGCAGTGTCAGCCATCTGGCAGATCAAACCATCAGTGGCCGACGTTTCGGAAACGTTGACACGAATATCAGCACGTCCTTCAACACAGATTCACTGAGTTTGCAACTCAGCCAGCCGCTGTATAACCGTGCCGACTATTTGCGCTTCAGACAATCCGATTCTCAGATTGAAAAAAGCAGCATAGAGCTTGAAGCAACACGTATGTTGCTGATCATGCGGCTGGCAAGCGCATACTTTGATTTGTTGACCGCCTACGAACAACACGGTTACCGACAACAGGAACGGCTGTCGGCAGAAAAATTACAGGAGCAGGCCGCAGAGAATTTTCGGGTTGGCATGGTGGCGATCACTGACGTGAGTGAAGCAACAGCCGCACGGGACAAAGCGCTGTCCGACGAAATAGGTGCCGAAAATGAGGTATACAAAGCGCGGCACGCCCTGTCGGTCATTGTCGGCAGACCCGTGCGGGGCATCAGACATCTTCAGGAAAACATTCCGCTTCAAATCCCGGCACCAGAAAGTCAATACGCCTGGGTTACGGCGGCAGAAAAGAAAAACCTTGATCTGCGGGCGGCAAAGATTGAGAGCGATCTCGCCTTGCAGGAAATCAAAGTACAGGAAGCCGGACATTTTCCCAGCTTGAACCTGGTAGCTGCAAAATCGCGAAATGAACAGCACGGTGGACAAACCCCGGTTGAAATCCAGGAAACCTCCATCGGTATCCAACTAACCGTGCCTTTGATCTCGGGCGGATCGGTCTACTATGCGTCAAAACAGGCAACAGCACGGCATGAGGCCGCGCTTGCCGCGCTGGAAAAAGTCCGGCGCACAGTACAAAAGGATGCCAGCCAGTCCTATTTGGATATCCTTTCCGGCATCAGGAGGATAGAAGCGCTGAATATTGCGAAAGACTCGGCAAAAACTGCGCTGGAAGCCGTCACTGCCGGGTTCAATGTCGGGACGCGCACCTCCATTGATGTTGCGGTAGCCAGAACCGACTACTTCAAAGCAATGCGCGACTTGGCAGACGAGCGTTACCAATTCATCATCAGTACATTGAAATTACGGCAAACTGCAGGAAGCCTGACTCAGTCACACATAGAGCAAATCAATTCGTGGCTCGTGCAGCCCTGAAAATCACAAAAAATAAAACCAGATATTCCGTACCACTCCCAGCTAAATTGGGATACGGTACCCTGTTTCTGCTTGCCACCCCACTGTGGTTGGGGCAGACGCTCTATAAATCCATCTGCTTGCGGAATTGGCGTTATCTTCGCCAACGCCTTGGGATTCTCAAAGCATCGGATCTGCCTCCTGCCGGTCAAAAACCACTTTGGTTTCATTGCGTTTCGGTGGGTGAAGTCAACGCTGTTTTACGCTTGGCAACATCTCTGCACGAAAAACATCCGGACAGACCCATGATCTTCACCACCGCGACAAGCACTTCGGCAGAGCTGTTGGAAAAACGTCTCGGCAACCGTGCGTACCACGTATTCGCACCGGTCGACAGCGCACTGATGTGGGCAAACTTCCTGCGAAAAGCGTCTCCAAAATGCCTGCTCGTGGTGGAGACAGAACTGTGGATGAATCTTTTTTCTTTGTGCGCCCGGCGTGAAATCCCGTTGTTCCTCATCAACGCGCGGTTCACAGACAGAAAAATAAGCTGGAGTAAAGCTCTTCTGCATTACTACCGTATCTGCCTGAATTGTGTGACGCATATTTTTGCCCGCTCCGCCGAGGATGCGCAGCGCTACCGCCACCTCGGAGCCCGGTCAAAAAACATCAGCGTGATCCCTAACCTCAAGTGGGGTGCCTGCTTTCCTGACGGGCTACCCAACCTGATTGGGCATCCTTACCTGCTCGCCGCTTCAACCCACAAGGGCGAGGACGAAATCGTGCTGGAGGCTTTTCGTTTATCCGGCGTCAATGACCGTCCGCTCGTCATAGTCCCCAGACATCCACAAAGAGGGAAAAAAATTCGCGCCCTGGCGATGACGCTGGGCTACACAGTCGCTCTGCGCAGTGCCGGTGAACCACCCTCAGGAAAGCAGCTATACATTGCCGACACGATTGGTGAACTGCCAGCACTGATCAAACACGCGACACTCGTTTTTACCGGTGGCTCCTTGCTCCCGCGCGGGGGGCAAAATGTGCTGGAGGCCGCAATGCTTGGTACGCCGCAGACAACCGGTCCCCACACAAAGAACTTTCTGTCAGAAACCGCTGATCTTGAAAAGTGTGCCGGGCTGGTGCGAGTCCGTAATGCCAGCGAGCTCGGCGCGGTCTTCCGTGAGGCAACTACGAAAGCAGACGCGCTTCACAATATGGCGACCCGGGCAAAATGTTATATGCAAAGCAACACTGATCCAGTCGCAGCCTACCTGCGGGAATTTGAGAAATTTGATATTGCCTAAACAGGGAATCCCTGCCGGTCATGACAAAACATGACAGACCACTAAAGCCGGGCGTACCACTCGCCAGCTTCAAACTTCCGCCACACCGACCATGACCTTGCATGGCAAAAAATGGAGGCTCAAGCTGAAACAGCTTCTGTCCCGTCATTATAGGCAGGAGACTTTGAGCAGCTGCCAGCCCAAAAGCATTTGTATCATGCGCCTGTCAGCGCTGGGCGACATCACCCATATCCTGCCAGTCATCAATACGATTAAGTCCGGTTTTCCAGAAGTAAAAATCAGCTGGATTATCGGAAACAGAGAGGCAGAGCTGGTCAAAGACATACCGGGAATTGAATTCATTGTTTTCGGGAAACACCTCGGTTGGCGTGCCTACGCGCAGCTTCGGCACAGACTCACTGGTCGAAAATTTGACGTCCTGCTACTGATCCAGACGTCCTTTCGTGCCAACCTGGCGTCCCTTTTCGTCAAAGCACATTTTCGTGTCGGCTTTGATCGTGCCCGTTCCAGAGAACTGCATAGCCTGTTCATCAACTGCCGCGTACAGGCACACCCCGAACCACACCATGTCCTGGACGGTTTTTTTGATTTCACTCGAGCCCTCGGTATCAAAAAACATTGCCTGGTCTGGGATCAGTGTTTCGACGATGAAGATTTGGCGGTCGCGAAACAGCACCTTGGAAACCAAAAAAAAACCTTGCTGATCAGTCCTTGCGCCCAACACGCTTACCGATGGTGGAATGCGAGCTCCTGTGCCGAAGTGGCAGACTACGCTACTCGTAGGCATGGCATGAAAGTTCTGCTCAGTTGTAGTGGAAACAAACAGGAGAGAAGCCATTTGAGGAAGATTTGCCGGAAAATGCACGACAAACCGGAAATGTTGCCGGGAATCCTAAACCTGAAAGAACTGGCCGCCTTGATCAGCGAAACCGATGTGCTGCTGACAGTCGATTCTGCCCCGGCTCATTTGGCAAATTTTTCCAACACACCGGTCATCGGGTTATATGTGGCTTCGAACCCACAGTTTATCGGACCAAAAATACAGGCAAAATGGTGCGTCAATCACTACCCGGCAGCAACTGCCGAATACCTGAATAAGTGGAGCAGGGGCGGCAAAGCCATACCTTGGGGGAAAAAAATAAAAGACCCGAAACTCATGAATTTAATCAAGGCAGAGGAAGTCTGCGCGAAACTCGATCAAGTCATTGCAGCAATTGATCCTCACGAAGCAAGTGTTGAATATAGGCACTGACACCAACCTGCATCTCGACAAAAGGGTCTTGATAGCCAACTTTACGAAGCGCTGTCAAATCTGCACGAGTCAGGAATTGGTAGCCTGCCTTTAATTTTTCCGGGAAGGGAATATCGCGGTATTCGCCTTGACCGAAGCTACCTACGACTGTCTTGGCAACCTCCTCGAACGACCAGTTTGATCCGGTTCCCACATTAAAAATCCCGGAAACAGCTTGATCGAGAAACCAGAGCTTGACAGCAACCACGTCATTCACAGACACAAAATCGCGCAAATGCCCACTGGCAGGAACCTTTTCATCGCCGGCAAAAACTCCCGCCCAGCCTCGTTCACACAACTGGGAGTAAAAAACCAGGGGACTGCTGCGCATAAACCCTTTGTGACCTTCTCCAGAGCCGTAAACATTGAAATAGCGCAAAGCCACAACTGGCGAGCGCGCATCACGAAAACATCGTCGCACCCAGCAATCGAAAAGCAGTTTCGAGTACGCATAAATCGTCCGCGGGCTCTCATTTTCCAGCGCTTCCCGAGATTGTATGTTTTGCCCATAAACTCCGGCAGTAGACGCATATTGAAAAAATACACCACGTTCCAGACAATAAGTCAGTAACTGTCTGGAATAGGAAAAATTGTTGCGCATCATGTACGCTCCATCCTGTTCAACCGTGGATGTGCAAGCGCCTTCGTGGATGACCGCCGAAAGTGCACCAAAATCGTAACGCTGTTCAACCAACTGCAAGAACTCGTCTCGGTCGTAGTAGTCCATGATTTTCAGATCCAGCAAATTCGCCGCTTTTCCGGGGCTGTCCAGATGATCGACTGCAATAATTTCCGTTACCCCCCGCTGGTTCAGGCCACGCACAACATTGCTGCCTATGAATCCGGCGGCTCCTGTGACTATGAATTTTTCTGTTCCCATTGCTTGCTTATTTTAGCCTTAAGCACGTTCTTTCGGGCATAGAATCATTGAACCTGCCTCCGGCATTGATCTTTCCTGGCACGCTGTGATTGGCATCATTCGAAAACCCGACTCTTGATTTTTGCCGCCACGAAAAACATAGACTGCCTTTTCAAAATGGCCTGCGGATTCAATAAAGATTGTGCTTCGCCACGCAGGCCGTATAATGAAGCATGGCGGTCGGAGGAATAAGCACGCAGACAATCAGGCTCTGTAATGGAGACGGGAACGACGAGGCAGTCTTGCCGATTCTTCCCGCCACAGAAGGTCCAAACACACTGGACATCCGGAAGCTGTATCAACTTTCGGGACTCTTTACCTTTGACCCGGGCTTCATGTCCACCGCCTCCTGCGAAAGCAAAATCACATACATTGACGGTCTCAAAGGGCACTTGTGGTATCGGGGATATCCTATAGAACAGCTTGCCAAGCACAGTAATTTTGTCGAAACAGCCTATCTGCTTTACTATGGAAAACTCCCCACAGAAAAGGAGCTTGAACGGTTCACTGCAACGCTGGCACGGGAAAGCCATGTCGACAATGCGGCTCTGACAAAACTGGAAAGCAGCTTCCCCAGAGACGCACATCCGATGGCAATGCTCATGTCCAGCCTCAGTCTGCTCGCAGCACAAGACCATGATGAGAAAACTTCGTATGAGCGGGCGGCATGTCGCGAGCTTTCAGCGCTGCGCCTTATCGCCAGGGTGCCAGTCATTACGGCTCGTATCCTGCGCTACGGGAGGGGGCAGGATACGCCTGAGCCGGATCCTGCCCTTTCCTACACAAAGAACTTTCTCAGTATGGCGTTTGGCAAGAATTCCTGGATTACACAGCATGAAGTATTTGAAAAGGCACTGGACCTCATATTCCTGCTGCACGCAGACCATGAACAAAATGCTTCAACCTCAGCGGTGCGCCTGAGTGGCAGCACTGGAACCAGCCCTTATGCAGCCATTGTGGCTGGAGTCGCGTCTCTTTGGGGTGCCGCCCACGGGGGTGCCAATGAGGCGGTGATTCGCATGCTTGAAGCCATAGTGACTGAAGGCAAACCTATCGGCTACTACATTGATCGCGCCAAAGATAGGAATGACCCCTTCAAGCTCATGGGTTTTGGGCACCGGATTTACAAAAACTACGACCCTCGGGCAAAAATCATTCGTACCTGCTGCCGCCAATTACTGGAAACCCTGCCAAAAGACAACAGCAACCGGCCTCTGCTGACTGCAGCGCGGGAACTGGAAAAAATCGCCCTGGAAGATAAATACTTTACCAACCGCAAGCTGTACCCCAATGTGGACTTCTATTCCGGCATCATCTTGAACGCTCTGGAACTGCCTTCGGTCATGTTTACAACTATTTTCGCGATGGCGCGCACAGTGGGCTGGGTTAGCCACTGGAACGAAATGAAGTCCGAAAAGTCTGTCAGGATCGGACGCCCCCGCCAACTTTATACCGGGGAAAAAACCCGTGATTACAAGACGTTTGCACAACGCTGAAGTGCCACAGGGTTCAGTGACCCGGAAGTTCAATCCATAGCAGAAAAAAAATCAGCCAGCACAGGCTGAAAGGTTCCGTCGTCTATTAAAAAGGAATCATGCCCGTGAGCGGCATCAATCGTCTCAAACTGCACTTCGTTGCCAGCCTTGCGCAGACCCTCAGTCATCTCCTTCTGCTGATCAATCGGAAACAAGGTGTCCGTGGGAACTCCAAGAACCAAAATCCGGCGTGCGTGTATTTTTGCCAGTGCGGCATTTACTGAGCCGCCATGGTCTGCCAAATCGAACCAGTCCATTGCCCGAGACAGTTGCAAATAACTGTTGGCGTCAAATACACGCACAAATTTTTCCGCGTTGTAGTCCAAATATGACTCGATTTCGAATTCCATCCCGTACGGTTTACCGGAACGACGCTTCTGGTCAATTCGCGCACGATTAAACCGAACCCTCCATTCATCAGCTGCCCGATAGGACATCATCCCCAGCTTTCTCGCCGCCCTCATACCTTTTTCGGGCTGCCTGTCCAAAGGGTAATCCCCATTTAGCCAGAAAGGATCATCGCGGATGATCTCGCGCTGTATCGAACGGATGGCAATGGTAAACGGCAAAGCCCGACACGCTGCTGAAATGGTTGCCAGATAGTCAAACTCGCCAGGAAACTGCACTGCATAACCCAACACGCTCATCCCCCCCATAGATCCACCTATGACCGCTTTCGGCCGTTCGATTCCCAATTCCCACAAAGCATGGTGGCCAGCCTTGGCGATATCTTCTATGCTCAAATCCGGAAAAGTACTCCCATAAGGCTTCCCGGACACTGGAGAAGTAAAAGACGGTGAAGTCGAGCCGAAGCAACTCCCCAAGGAATTCACGCACACCACGTAAAACCGATTCGTATCCAGCGGCTTCCCTGGACCAATCAAATGTTCCCACCAGCCAAGAGAAGCATCGTCCTCAGAGCGGCAAGCATGGGCGGATGCTGACAGACCGGCAAATAACAAGACCGCATTATCACGATTGGACGAAAGCGTTCCCCAGGATTCACAACCGATCACCACATCCCTCAAACGCCCGCCGCGGTAAAAAATAAACTCTCGGGTGCCAAAATCACCTGGGAGGCGAAGCTGCCGGGTTGCCGGCATGGATGGAACCGGGGGCGCAGTCTTTGTCACCTGACCATGCACGATCCAAAGCCACTACCAATACACGAACGATTCATTTCTCTTCCCGAGGGCAGGACGGAATTAACAGCACCAAGGAAATAAACAAAACACCGAACAAAGGGATCAGGATCTGCCATAGAAAGGACGTCGCAAAAAAATACCAGGTTCCAGAGAAAGCCACCACCAAAGATAAAGCCGCCAAAAGAATGATGGGGCGCGGCAAGCAGCGCTTTTCTTCCCAATTCACAATAATTGGACCAAAAAAAATGCTTTTCGACAGCATGGAATGAAAACGCTGTGAAGATTTTGCGTAACAGCTTGCCGCCAAGACGACGAAAGGCGAAGTCGGCATGATGGGAATGAGAAGAGCCAAAAAACCCACGAACAGAGAAACATGACCGAGCCAAATATAAATACGGCGCTTGGTGGCAGACAACGGTTTCATAAAAAGTCAGATTTCAAATCACTGCTTGCGTGTTGCTACATGCGTTCCGGGCTCCAGTCGCAAGACCGAACCACTTTTCGGGCAAAAAACTGTAGCAGTTCAGAAAACTTTCCACCATCGCAAGGCATTATTTTACGCTCACAGTTCCCCGGTGTGTTGCCTTGACAAAATGCGAACTGTTCTCATGGCATAGTGTCTGGCAGACCTGCAGCGATGGCAATACGAAAATCTTTTGGCTCCTTGAGGATCGTCCTGAAAAGCGTGTCCGATTTGGACGAGCCAGCCAGTTCAGAAAAGGCATAAACTGTGCAATGCGAGCACTCCCGGCGAACAGTTTTCCGGAAAAAGCCTGAGCAAATGAGCATCATCCCATTATGGCAGAATGCCGGTTCGTGTTTTCGGTAAATCACTCTTGAAGAGCCTCAGCTCAGTAAAAATCCTTCCCCACTTGCCCCGCTCTGTGAGGCAAAGTATCTCTTGCCTCGCTATCGCGCTGCTGGTGGTGTCGCTTACGTCCTGTGGTCAGCTGAATGAACCCTTTAGACAACTTGGAAAATTTGAGGTGGATAACGTTGGTGACATCATGATCAAGGAGTTGGAATCACAAACCAGGCAAATCAGCAGAATGCTCTACGAAATAAATCCCGATGAATTGCAAAAATCCAGCGTCAGTCTGCCAGAAAGGTTGCAACAAATTGTTGTGCACCCGCTCAGCATTGGCTATCAGGAATTGGCAAACAAGCAAGGAGTCGACGCCATAAAACTGGCGTTGAACCCAGCCTTCCCCAACGACCGGGTCTTTGCCTTGATGACCGGAATAAGCGGGATGACCAAGCTGGCTTTTAACAGTCGAAGAGAATTGTTTGTGCCGGACATTCTGGATCCACAAAAACTGTATAACGCGGCACGAAACCTGGAACTGATAAATCGCAATCTGCACAAGCAGGTTGCTGGCAAAACGCTCTTGAACCTTGGCAGCAAACAGAACACTAAAAGTTTCGGTTGGCGTTTGGCGCAAGTTGTAAGCACTCTGGATCTGGCCTCTAAAATTGTCGATAACCGCGGCATCCGAACCTTGAGAACAACTGCCCAAGCTATCACCACCACACTGTTACCAATCTAAAAAGGAGACTCCAGGAAAGCCCCTGCAAGCAGAAGCTTCAGGCTCCGGTTCCGTACTAACCCTTCAGGCAACCTGCATAAAGGCCGGAGAATCCGTTTTGACAAAGATGCCAAAACCGGCTTACTGCATATACCCCACGACGACATCCCCAAAACCAGAAGTTGTCACCAACTGTGCACCCGGCATCAGATCTTGCAAGGCTTGGCTTACATCATCAGGGCCACCGAGCTTCTGTCCTGCGGTATGCATGCCGCCTCTTACCCGCGCCAAATCGTATGTCACTTTCTTGGAAGCAATGGCTTCCGCAAATCCTTTGATGACCAAATCGGCAGCTTCGACCCAGCCAATATGGCGCAGCATCATTTCGCCTGAAAGAATGATGGAACCCGGGTTTACACGATTTTTGCCAGCATATTTCGGCGCACTGCCATGGGTTGCTTCAAACACCGCATATCGCTCGGAAACATTTGCTCCGGGAGCAATGCCTATGCCTCCAACCTGAGCGGCAAGCGCGTCAGAAATGTAGTCACCATTCAAATTGAGCGTGGCAATGACATCGTAGTCGTAGGGTTTCAAAAGAATCTGCTGGAGAAAATTGTCGGCAATAACATCCTTGACAATAATTTCTTCTCCGCTTGGTGTGTCTTTAATCACACACCAAGGGCCATTGCCAATCTGCTCGCCGCCAAACTCATTCTTTACAAGCTCATAGCCCCAACGACAAAAAGCCCCTTCCGTAAACTTCATGATGTTTCCTTTATGAACCAAAGTTACAGACCTGCGATTATTTTCCAGGGCGTGCTGAACCGCCATCCTGATCAACCGTTGCGAACCTTCTTTGGAAACCGGCTTGACGCCTATACCCGTTGAATCCTTGAAACGCAAGTTGCGCACACCCATTTCCTCGGTCAGGAACTTGATGACTTTTTCTGCGTCCTTGCTGAAAGCCTCCCATTCAATACCGACATAAATGTCCTCTGTATTTTCACGAAAAATCACCATGTCGGTGGCGTCGGACTGCTTGAGCGGGGTAGGCGTTCCTGGGAAAAAACGGATCGGTCGGATACAGGCATACAAATCAAGATCCTGGCGAAGCGCGACATTCAAAGAGCGGATTCCCGACCCTATGGGAGTCGTCAAAGGACCCTTTATGGCCACACGGTAACGGCGGATAGCGTCTAGGGTTTCCTGTGGTAACCAATTCCCGGAACCGTATATCCGCTCCGCTTTTTCACCACCGTAGACTTCCATCCACATGATTTTGCGCTTGCCACCGTAAGCTACCCTGACGGCCGCGTCCAAAACCCTGCGCATGACCGGTGTTACGTCAACACCGATGCCATCACCTTCGATAAACGGAATAATGGGGTTATCACCCACAACCATGGTGCCGTTGCCCGTTCTGGTGATTGTCTCGCCACCATCAGGAACCTTCAGTATTTTGCTATTCATCGCACCACATCACACCTCGTATAAATAAAGACCAGACCAGACGCTAAAACTGCTCTTCCTCAGTTGAACCGGTCAACGCCGTGACGGAAGACTTTCCGCCCTGCACCGTGGTGGTAACAGAGTCGAAGTAACCCGTCCCGACCTCTGCCTGGTGACTGGAAAAAGTATAGCCCCTGTCCAGAGCCGCAAACTCTCTCTCCTGCACCAGATCCACATAAGCACTCATCCCCCTCTCCATGTAGTCTTTGCTCAGATCAAACATGTTGAACCACATATTATGGATGCCCGCCAGCGTAATAAACTGGAACTTGTACCCCATAGCCGCCAACTCACGTTGGAAATTGCTGATTTCCACGCTGCTGAGCTTCTTTTTCCAATTGAATGATGGGGAGCAGTTATAAGAAAGCATTTTGCCGGGATGCTCACGATGCACCCCGTCTGCAAACCGTTTGGCTTCCTGTAAATCAGGGGTCGCAGTTTCACACCACAGCAAATCAGCGTGTGGGGCGTAGGCGCACGCACGTGCAATAGCCTGATCCAAACCTGCGCGCGCGCAATAAAACCCTTCGCCTGTTCGTTCCCCAGTCAGAAAAGGGCGGTCACGTTCATCGGAATCCGAAGTCACCAGAGCCGCCGCATTGGCATCCGTACGAGCCAGTAAAAGTGTAGAAACCTGGCAAATATCGGCAGCAAGTCGTGCGGCAATCAGTTTGTCAATTCCTTCTTTTGTGGAAACCAGAACCTTCCCTCCCATGTGCCCACATTTTTTCGCCGAAGCCAGTTGGTCTTCAAAGTGCACGGCTGCAGCACCAGCGTCAATCATCGCCTTCATCAGTTCGAAGGCATTTAACACGCCCCCAAACCCAGCCTCGGCATCCGCCACAATGGGGAGGAAATAATCGTGTTCCCACTTGTCGTTCGCCCATTGAATTTGATCAGCCCGGGCAAAAGTGTTGTTTATCCTGCGTACGACCGCCGGAACCGAACTCACTGGATACAAGGACTGGTCGGGATACATTTCACCCGCAAGATTGGCATCCGCAGCCACCTGCCAACCAGAAAGATAAATTGCTTTAATCCCCGCCTTGGCTTGTTGCAAGGCCTGCCCACCACTCAAGGCACCCATGCTGGCAATATAAGGCTCCTCGTGCAATAACCGCCAAAGCCGATTCGCACCATTTCTGGCATAAACATAAACCGGTCGTACGGAACCAGACAAGCGCACAACATCCTCTGCGCTGTAAGACCTTTTTACACCCTTCCAACGCGGATTGGTTTCCCAATCCAAACGAAGATCCTCAACAAGCTGTTTCTTTTTCACCAATCTACCAAGCCTCCAACATGGAAATATAAAATGCCCAAAGGCACATTCGTGCGAGAGCACTAACCAACTCCGTCCCGGAGGAACAGTCAAAACATCTGGCTACGATAAAAAGCATAAACCACGCGCGACCGCTGTAGCATGCTCACAAGGTGCGTAGTCTACCCCGAGACCACAAAAGCTACAAACCAGCAGCACAAGTTAGACCTTTTACCCGGAAACCCGAGCCTCACACATGGTGAAAGCCCAAGCCAACAGAGCGCGGAACCTCCTCCCTGGCACTGACAACACCAAAAAACCACAAAACTCCAAGCTGCCCGGAAGCACCAGCATTCCGCGTCGGCTTCTGCGCCCGGTCTGCGCGCGAAACTTTCGCCAGACCCAAGCGGAAAACGGATTGCCCCCTGCTGTGCAAAGTGATTGTGTGAAAAGCCTGCTGGAAGCTGGCATATCGCAAGCAGAAAAAATTACCAAACCGGCAACCGTCCCAAACCGACTCCGGAAGGCGGAACAGAACTGCTCCTTCTACTGCCCCCCAGCAGTGTTCACCAAATAGCTGATATAGGCAACGTAGCAGATCAGCAAGAACAAACCTTCGTATTGGTTGATCCGTCCTGGACGCCTAAAGCCGAAGCCAACAACGTATAACAAGACCGTCAAAGCCGCCATGACTGCCACGTCCCGAGTCAACACTTCCGGCTCTACCGTTATCGGATGAATTACCCCGGCGATACCTACCACTGCCAAGGTGTTGAAAAGATTCGAGCCCAGCACATTGCCGACTGCAATATCATGTTCGCCTTTGCGTGCGGCAACGAATGTCGCCACCAATTCCGGCAATGAAGTGCCCACTGCCACAATAGTCAGGCCAACAAGCAAATCGCTCACTCCCAAATTGTGCGCGATTTCAACCGCACCCCAAACCAAGACGTAAGAACTTACAATCAGCAAGCCCATGCCAGATATAAGCCGAAAAAATGCCTGTCTGGTCGACATGGCATGAGACTGTATATGGTGCGTTACCCCGCTACCCAATGCATCCGGTTTTTTCTGCCGGGCTTCCCAGATGACCCAAACCATTAGCCCGGTAAATACCCCCAACAGCAAAAACGCTTCGGCTCGTGTAATTTCCCCATCCCAAAGTTGCCAGGCGGCCATGACCGTAACAGCCATGAGGATGGGCAACTCCTTGCGCAATGCCTGCGAATGTACGTAGACAGAACCGAACAGGGCAGCCAGACCAAGAACCAAGGCTATGCTCGCAATATTCGAACCATAAGCGCTGCCGAGGGCGATGTTTGGTTTGCCGTGCAAGGAAGACAGTACGGCCACCGCCATTTCCGGTGCAGAAGTCCCAAAGCCCACAACCACGATGCCAATCAGGAGAGGTGAAACCCCCGATTTTTGTGCAACGACAGACGCACCTTCTACAAAACGAAAGGCACTCCAAATCAGAAGCACCAGGCTGAAAGCAATTGCCAAAAAAGCCAAAATCATGAAGATTACCGAATCCTGTTACTGTTGAAATGCCAGCTTGGCTCCCTTTCTGCCAACCCGGCATCATCTGTTTTACAGGGTCGCCCGGCAGGAGGGGAAGCGTCCAGGACTCGCTGAAGCACCTCAAAACCTCCATCACATTGGTGCTCTTTCGGAAATCCCGCGACCTTCACCAACGCTTCTGGTACCTTCGCATCAACAAGTCCTTGTGCGCCCGAAGAATACCACGACACCATAAACGTCCCCTGTGAAACGGTTACTCGGGGAAACCCGTGATACCACCGGTTCGCCACACCTCCGAAAATTCACGCAGCACCCAGAGAAATTCCCCACGCACTGACCTGCAGCAATCCACCATCAAAACCCGACCCGGGAAAAGAAGGAACCCCAGTCTGCCCTGCGGTCAACTCCTGGGCGCGTACCGCATAACACCATCGTCTGTTGACGTGCTTCAGACTTCCAGAACCAACACGGGTCAGATCAGGCACAGATAAAGCTGGCGGATTGCTTTTCGCGCCATTGGCTGATTACCGACTTGGCACTTTCAGCAGAGAAACCATAAGGTGAAAAGCAAGCATGGCTCATGCTTCTCGTGCAACAAAGCAACAAAAAACAGTTGAAATCATTATGCCCTGCGCATTATAGTATCGTGCAGAAGTAGTATCGCAAATGGCTGTTTCATCTGGTTCACAAAACTGAAAAGAGTTTGGTTTACAGGACGCAACACACTGCCACCCATAGGAAAAGCAAATAAAAATACGAGAAAAAGCTGGAAAAGTCTTTGTCGGGCTGACGCTGTTGGCGTTGTCCGGTTTTTTCGTTTATGGGGCACTCAGCGCCGATGAAAAATCGGGTAAAAATGTTCTGCCACTGGATGAATTGCGTGTTTTCAGCGAAATTTTTGCGTGGATAAAATCTGATTACGTCAAAAATACCGAAAACAAGGAACTGATTGAAAACGCCATCATAGGCATGTTGGGCAGGCTTGACCCTTACTCGGCTTACCTGAAAAAAAAAGAATTTGATGACCTGAAAACCTCCACCTCAGGAAAGTTTGGCGGCCTCGGGATCGAAATCGGAATGTACCAGGGGGCAGTGCGTATTATTTCTCCTGTTGACGATACTCCAGCATACCGGGCAGGGTTGCAGCCTGGTGACCTCATAATCCAGATTGACGACAACCCGGTAGAAGGAATGACACTTGTGGAGGCGGTTGAACTCATGAGAGGTGAGCCAAAAACCACGGTGACGCTGACAATCCTTCGTGACAAAGTCCCACCCTTCCCCGTCACTTTGGAACGTGACATCATCAAGATTCAAAGCGTAAAAACGCTGATGCTTGCTCCTGGCTATGCTTACGTGCGTATAAACCATTTTCAAAGCGACACCGGCGGAATGTTGCGCGAAAAAATCAGAAAGCTGAAACGCGAGGCAGGTGGGCTAAAAGGCTTGGTGCTGGATCTCAGAAATAATCCTGGAGGATTGCTGGGAGCTGCCATCAAAGTTTCCGATCTGTTTCTGAAACCGGGTGTGGCAGTGGTGTACACGCAAGGTCGCAAACCGGATTCGCGAAGAGAATATCGCACTGCGGGTGGCGATGAATTGCAAGGGGTCGACGTTGTGGTGCTCATAAACAGAGGATCTGCTTCGGCTTCAGAGATCGTTGCTGGAGCATTACAAGACCATGGCCGCGCAAAAATCATGGGCGCACAGTCTTTCGGGAAGGCTTCTGTACAAACCATTCATGCGTTATCCAAGGACAGCGCGTTAAAATTGACAACCGCCATGTACTACACGCCGAAAGACAGAATGATCCATGGGGTCGGCATAAAGCCTGATATTTTATTCGCGAAAGAACCACAGCAAAAAACCACGAAAACAGAAACCTTGGAATCTGCAAACGAAGAAGCGACGTTCAAAAGCTGGAAGACCCGGATATTGGAAGACAGGCAAGTCCAACAGGCACTTGACGAGCTCATGCACACCGTGGCGCAAAAATAAAAGTTGCAAGCTGGCCTGGCCCCGCGGCGTGACCACTACACAGTATGGTGAAACCACCTGTTCAATCCCGCTCAGATCGGACAGACCCGCTCGCCATGCCCGTACCTAATGACAACAGCACAGCAGCACAGAAAACCCGCCCCAGGAACTTCCGACGTGTCGCGGTTTAACAAAACCGCCTGATCCCTCCATGCGATCTGTTTCTCTCCTCGGCAAGCGCAGTCGTTCTGGTCTGAAAGCAGCTTCTTTGCTTAATCCTGGCTTTTTAAATCCAGTCAGAATTTGCTTTTTTAGCCATTACGGGATAGCATATAGCCTCAATAAACCGGTATCGGAATTTTTATGGAAAATGACCGCGGGAGCTTGCAGGAGGAAGGATGAAACTAACAGAATTTTACAATTGTGCTTTGAGGTCTCCCAAGGAACCAATAGTATTGGATCTGGAAGAACAGCAGGCTGTCGTTCAAACAAAGACCGCCCGTAACGACCCGGATGCCAACGCCAACGCCAGGGACGTGCTGGCCAAAACACTTGAAAGAGAAATTAAAGCAGGCACAGTTGGTCTTGAGCAGGTATTGCAGGATTTACGTATAAACAACAGAAATGAGCCGCTAACGGGAGAAATTGTTGACGGCTATAGGCTGAAATTTCGCAACACAGAAGGCTTTAAAGAGGTTTCGGGTGTGCCAGTTGAAAACGACCCCTACTTTAGCCACGAAGAAAAATATAGAAGGGCTCAAAAGAAGGCAATCGGAAAAGGAACGACCAGTAACAAAATACTTCGTCGGAATCATTGGCTCAAGGCTAACAAAGTAAGAATACTTCAGAGCGATGTCGAGCATACGGAAACCAGATCTTATCATTCTTACGGGGAAAACCAAGAAACCAAGAGACTTCGCTCGACCCTGAAATCGTACGAAAAAAGTTGGAAAGCGCTGTGTAGAGGAAAGCGTTCACGATTTACACGCAAAAAAGAGTGGACGCCGCTATACCAGAATGGCACTTTGGTGGAAAACGGCAGACTCAGGAACCTCGCTGTATACGTTCTCGCACGTAAATTGAGTGCTGAATGCAAATTACTGTCTGCCACAGGGCAAACCGGTGCAAGAGGTCAAAGAGCACAAGAAGAGTTAAGGCAGAAAATCAATGAAGACTATATGAATCTCCGATCCATAATTAATGAATGCAAGACGGATGCAGAAGGCAGTAATCTCAGTTTGGCTATTTCATTACATACTTTGGATGTTGCGGCGACTGCCTTTGATTTACACGCCATGGCCTCTAATGAAGCCACGGCAAATGCAGACGGCGCAGACGGAGGTGGCGACCATTTTCTTGCCCTTCTGGTTAATGTGTACCAAGCCACCGATCATGAAAATGCCCAAAGGGTGATTCACAATTTGGGTACTATTGCCAATCCCGAACGAACCGGAAGACGAAACTGGTTTCAGCAGAGACACGAAAACGTTTCTTTGCACAGAGATCTGCGGCAAGCTTGCGAAAATAGCGGGTTTTTCGATAAAAATTTTCTGACCCATTTCTGGGCAGGACATCACAAGGAATTACTCGGGAAAGATACCAGCAGCTTGACCGCGTCCCAAGTCAAAGGATTCATTGATGCGCTAGGAAAAGAAGCTGCGTCCAAGGGCAAGCTTTTAAATATTGAAAGGCTTCACGGGGAAATGATTGTTGACCCACTCGCACCAGCCCCCCCCACTCCCCCGAGACCGATAGCATCCGGCGGCGGAGAACCCGTCTTTCCTAGACACGTGGGGTATGAGGACGCCGAAGAAATAAATTTGCCAGCAGGGCATGCAGGCGTCCATGACCAGTTCAATACAATAAGCGCGGGCTCTGATTATTTGGAGTACGACCATGATGTGGGCAATTTTTTCATGACGGCCTTGGGAGATCATGTCCCAATAAGAAAATCAGATATCAACGAAATTGAGGTTCGCCTTTCCAAGCAATATATCGCCGATCATGGGCTGGTTTCATTAGGAAACGTGGCAAAAAACGAAGTTCATGGGAGCGTGCTTGGCAACCCACTGCTGATGGTGGTCTGCCTTGAGTACTTGGAAGAAAAGCATGAACGTAGCTGTGAAGAAGCACTGAAAATAAATGTGAGCAGTCAGTTGAATCTGGTTCGCGCCGTCGGCGGGGACAACCATTCAAAAGATGCAGGATTGAGCACGTTGCTTGAAGGGAAAAACGGAATTAATTTAGGTCTGGAAGAACGCTTGCGTGATAACTTTATGGAAGGTTTTAGGGAAGCTTACAAAAAAAGTGATGAGCCTCTGTCCGAATTCCGGGACATGAAGGTGCTTGGCGAAAAAATGCGAGCGAATTTACCGAACCTGGAGGACGCAGAGTTCTCGCCAGTGGATAAAACAGAAAACCAGCTGACCACGTATCAGGCGTTGTTTTGCTCAGACATTCCTGAACAAACCTTTAAAAATGCCAAGAACAACCTTCACAGGATGCGTGGTGCTTTACAAGCCTTGGGAGATCCAGATATGAGAGTGGAAGACCGTTTGGAAGCCTTGATCAAGGTAGAGGCTATTTTCAATGATGTAGAAAAAGCCCAAGTGAAAAACACTGGCTTTTCTGCAAGACCAAGTTCTGCCCTGGATTACCGTCCCCGTTCCCAACACTTGGCGCTCCAAAGACGAACTCGTGATGACCTCGACACTTCGCAAGTGGAAGTGGATACAGACTGGCTGCCAAGAAGGTTTCGTTCGTTGAACGATCGCTCTGTCGAAGGGGCTGTATCTGTTCGAGAAGAACAGCCTGAAAGGATGTTCGCACCAGACGGAGGTTTGTTCGCACCAGACGGAGGCTTGTTCGAGCCGCGTACAAAGCCGCCCACATCGAATACAAAAATGTTCATAAATTCCAGCACCCACAGTGACGATTCTGAAGAAGTACATAGAGATTACTTTTTAAGTGCTCATGGAAATACAGGAAACATTGATCCAGATTCTGGGACAACAAGCAGAGCAGATTCTTTCTTCTCCCTCGCTGGTGATCCAGAACCGGGGTCTGCAATACCCGAAAGGGTAACAACTGAGCCCCCAAGTGAACCAAAGGAAGAGCCTGCCAAGTTACAGGGAGACGCTTTAAAAATGCGTCTTATGACTGTGTTTTCAGACCTCTCCCAAATTATGGATGACACGCACCTCTTTGTTGGTGAAAGAAGGAGCAGTGCTGTCATCCCTCCATCAACCAATTCAGAACTTCCAGAACAGGACGTGCAACTTCAGGAAGCAAGACAAACAGGAACTGCCTCTCCCGTAATAAATGCCAACCGTCAAGTCCGTTTTAGAGATCCTGCAGTACAGCTGGAAGAAGGTATAGGCATAGCTGGCGTACAACAACCAGATCTCCAACAGGATCTCATACATAGCGACGCAGAGTCGACTGTCTCTGCAGAGTCTGACGAGACTGACATTGTCCAAAATAATTTTCAAGAAGAAGTACACGCCATCAGAGCCGTCGTTCACGCCCGGAACCGTGCAATCAGAATGCAGCGTGAGCTTGCTCACAGGCGTAAAGCCCCTCTTGATCAAAATCAGCTATATGAGATTCGTGGCGCAGATGGCCAGCCTGTTGACACAGGCTGGGTCAACAGGCTCGCAGGACTGGTGCACATCGGGCAAGTTGTCTCAAGCGCCAACAATGCCCCACCCCAACTGACGAGCGCGTTTATCCACCCACTTACTACGGAAAGACAAAATATAGAACCGAGAAACCTGGCATCCAAAAATAACTTGGCGGGGGAATTTAGAAAAAGTACATTCGAAAAATTTATTAGCTAGGGAAGACTCAATAACACGGGCAAGCACCATAGCTTGCACACGATGGCTTTCTTCAAACCTGGTATTCGCTAAAGCGAAGTCCAAGCCGCGTATGCGGCAATTTTTATGACCGAATACAACGGCGGGGTGCGCGCGCACCTTCCAATGCGTTCCTGTTTCGAAAAAATCCTGTGCTACAATCCGCGCCGCTGGGGCTATGGGCATCACCAAAAATTTGGATGCTCTTGACTTCTTGCCATCAGCAAGAAAAAACAAGGACGTATGAGCAGAGTTTGCGAGATAACCGCCAAGAGACCCATGAGCGGGAACAAGGTTTCCCATGCCCATAACAAAACCAGGAGGCGTTTTTTGCCGAATCTTCATAAGTTGCGATTCTGGCATCCGACTGAAAAACATTGGCTAAAGCTGAGAGTTTCCGCAAAGGGACTGCGCATCATCAATAAGCTGGGACTTGAGAAGGCTTTGAAGTGGCGGAAAAAATGAGAGAGAAAATCAAACTCGTCTCTTCAGCTGGAACCGGGCACTACTACACGACGACAGCCAACAAGCGCAAAACAACAAAACTTGAGCTACGCAAATTTGACCCTGTTAAACGGGCTCACGTAATTTACAAAGAGCAAAAAATAAAATAGCTCTCTCCCGCAGCTTGGTGGCTGCGAAATACATTCCACTCCTGTTCTGGCGGCTTTATGCAGTCAAGACTGCCGGTTTGCCGATTCAACTTTAACAGCGCAAAATTTAAATTCGGGAATTTTCCCGAAAGGGTCCAAGGCGTCATTGGTCAACAGATTTGCCGCTGCTTCGCGAAAACAAAATGGCATAAAGACTTCCCCGGTTTGGAGATTACGATCGGCAACAGCAGCACAGAAAATCGTGCCGCGTCGGGAAGCCACTCTTAATTCGTCTCCCTCACTGACCCCACATTTTTCCAGTTCATCAGGATGCATGGCGACTGTAGGAGTCGGGGCAATGGCATTCAAAACGCTGGCTCTTCTTGTCATGGCACCTGTATGCCAATGTTCAAGCAATCTGCCAGTCATAAAAACCAAAGGATACTGCTCATCAGGAAGCTCATCCGCGGTTGAGAAAGACGCGGGGACGAATCTTCCGCGGCCATTTTCAGTAGGAAAGGAATCAGCAAATAAAGTGGCTTGCCCAGGATCCCCTTCTTTTTTGCAGGGGTACGTAACCGACCCGAATTTTTCAAGTCTTTCCCAAGTAATCCCGGCGATACTACTCATTACCTCCCTCATTTCCTCAAAAACGCTTTGCGGCCCCTCATATTTCCAAAAAAGACCAATACGTCTTGCCATTTCCTGAATGATCCACAGATCCTGACGCGCTTCGCCGGGAGGTGAAACCGCTTGCCGTCCAAGCTGAACACGCCGGTCGGTATTGGTGAAAGTACCGGTTTTTTCCGGTAGTGCGCTGGCAGGGAGAATAACATCAGCAAACCACGCGGTCTCGGTCATAAAAATGTCCTGAACGACCAAATGCTTCAAGGATGACAGTGCCAGGCGAGCGTGATGGAGATTAGGATCAGACATCGCCGGGTTTTCGCCCATGATATACATGCTTTCAATTTCCCCGGCGATAGCCTTCGCCACGATTTCCACAACTGTCAATCCTGGATTCCCATCCAGATCACACTCCCAAATTTGTTCAAAGTACCTACGTGCCTGCGGAGCATCCACTCTCTGATAGTCAGGGAAAGACATCGGAATCAAACCTACGTCTGACGCACCCTGTACGTTGTTTTGCCCACGAAGAGGGTGCAAACCAGCCCCCGGGCGGCCGATTTGGCCGGTCATCAAGGACATGGCAATCAGGCAGCGCGCATTGTCAGTACCGTGAACGTGTTGGGAAATACCCATGCCCCAGAAAATCATCGCTGCTTTTGATGTGGCATAGCATCTTGCAACTTTTCGTAAAACTTCAGTGGAAATGCCGCAGATACGCGATGCTTTTTCCGGTGAAAAGTTCTTCAGGTTTTTTTCAAATTCGGCAAAACCGGTAGTCCGATTTTGAACAAACTCCTTGTTCACAAGTCCTTGCTCGACAATTGCAGCCATAATGCCGTTTAACAAAGCAACATCAGTATCCGGACGAAACTGCAGGAAGAAATCCGCGTCCCGAACCAAATCGTTGCCACGGGGATCCATAACAATCAGCGTCTTGCCACTACGCGCGGCATTTTGTATGAAAGTCGCGGCTACCGGATGGTTGTCCGTCGGATTGGCTCCGATTACCAAAATAACTTCCGCATTGCTAACATCTGCCACCTGATTGGAAACAGCAGCAGACCCGATTCCTTCCAGCAGCGCCGCAACCGAGGATGCGTGACACAATCGGGTGCAATGATCTACGTTGTTATTGCGAAAGCCGGTTCGAACCAGCTTTTGAAAAAGATAGGCTTCTTCGTTGGAACCTTTTGCACAACCCAAGCCTGCAAGTGCCGCGGAACCTTTTTCTTCCAGAGTTTGCAAAAACCCTCCTGCCGCCAGATCCAGAGCTTCGTCCCACGTGGCTTCACGGAACCACTCATCAATGTTTTCTTCTGACAGTTTCTCAACATCCGGAAATTTCGATTTTCCCGACCTTCTGACCAGAGGCTTGGTCAACCTTCCCGGATGGTAAATATAGTCATATCCAAAACGACCCTTTATGCACAGACG
Organism: Candidatus Oxydemutatoraceae bacterium; assembly: GCA_965212025.1. Lineage (GTDB taxonomy): Bacteria > Pseudomonadota > Gammaproteobacteria > Poriferisulfidales > Oxydemutatoraceae. The sequence goes on along the minus strand of OZ243039.1, from coordinate 1,181,082 downwards.
ACTATGGTTTGAAGGACCATCCCTGCCACTGGAATGGATAATTTTTCCATCGCATATCCCATATTCCAGAAGGCACCCCACGCCACAATACGGGCATACAGTGGAAACCTTTTTGTCTGTTTTCCGGAAGAGAGAAGCGCTGGCCGGCGCCAAGGCTCCAGTAGGACAAACCTGTACGCATTCACCACAACCCACACAGGTACTGCTACCCATGGCGTCGGCAAAATCAAAAACGATTTCCGCCAGAGACCCGCGCTTGGCGTAACCAATAACATCATTATTTTGGACTTCGCGACAGGCTCGCACACAACGCGTGCACTGTATGCAACTATCAAGCTGCACATGAATTCCCGGATGGGAAAAGTCTTTTTTCGGCTGTTCGCGGCAGGCAAAACGATCTTTCGGCACCTGCAGGCGGTGGCACCAATCATCGAGGTCATTTGGCGGCATGGAGCTTTCCTCGGGCATGTCAGATTGCAGTAGCTCAAGAACCATACGTTGCGCATTGCGCACCCTGTCACTTTTCGTGACGACTTCCATCCCTGATGTGACTTTCCGTACGCAAGCTCCCTGCAACACCCTCTCTCCTTTGACTTCCACCATGCAAGACCGACAATTGCCATCGGCACGAAGCCGCTCGTGATAGCAGAGGTAGGGAATTTCAACCTTCAAACGTTGGGCTGCCTGCAAGATGCTTTCTCCTGCTTTGGCATCCACGGGTTCTCCATCAAGGATGAACCGAAGTTTTCGCGAGTCGTGAATGGTTTGTGTGATCATGAAGTGTTCGGGCTAGATTTCGTGGGGGAAATAGCGCATCACACATTGCATCGGATTTGGGGCTGCCTGCCCGAGACCACAAATAGAAGCATCCTGCATAGTCTTTGCGAGCTCGTCGAGCAGAGAACGTTGCCACTGCTTCTCTTCCATCATGGTCACTGCTTTGGCAGTCCCAACCCGGCATGGCGTACATTTTCCGCAAGATTCGTGCCTAAAGAAACGCATCGCGTTCAGCGCTGCCTCTCTGGCACTATCCTGGTCTGAAAGAACAATGAAAGCGGCAGATCCTATAAAACAACCATGCTCTTCAAGTGTGCCGAAATCCAGAGGCACATCCATCATGGAGGCAGGAAGAATGCCGCCAGAAGCCCCACCAGGAAAAAAGGCGTAAAACTCGTGCCCCGGCAACATGCCACCACAATACTCGTCAACCAGTTCTCGCGCAGTCAGCCCGGCTGGAGCGCGGTGTACACCCGGGTTTTTCACCCTGCCACTGACCGAAAAGGAACGGAACCCATTTCTCCCGTTCTTGCCACACGAGGCAAACCAGCTTCCACCCTTCTCCAGAATGTCGCGAATCCAATACAGGGTTTCCACGTTTTGCACCAGAGTTGGCATGTTAAAAAGCCCGGCTTGCGCAACATAAGGCGGGCGATGACGTGGCATACCACGTTTGCCTTCTATGGACTCAATCATCGCGGATTCTTCACCGCAAACGTATGAACCGGCTCCACGTCTAAGCTCAATTGCGGGTAAAACACCCTGGAAGAGTTGTCCCAACTGCGCAAGTTCAAGCTCAAGCATGCGACGAATCCCCGCGTATTCATCGCGTAAATAAATGTAGATCGCGTCAACACGCACGACTTTGGCGGCAACCAGCATGCCCTCAAGAAAACGGTGAGGATCGCTCTCCAAATAAAACCGATCTTTAAAAGTCCCCGGCTCTCCTTCGTCTGCATTGACTGTGAAATAGCGAGGCTGTGGTTCTTCACGAACGATTTTCCACTTGCGCGCGGTCGGAAATCCCGCCCCACCCAACCCACGAAGACCGGACTTTTCAAGCTCGTCCAAGACTAAAGATTCAGAAAGATCCCCGCTCGCAACTTTTTTAAATAAGTCATAACCCCCCGCTTTCAAGTAACTTTCCAGGCGAGTGTGTCCAGTGACCTGGTCGTGGTGCAAACCTTGTTTGACTGCCTCATGCACCCGCTCAGGATTAGCATGACAAACCGGGTAATCTCCGACTACAGCAACCGGAGGTGTTTCGCATCTGCCCATGCAAGGAACACATTGCACATCCACTTTTCCTTTCAAGTCTTCCGCAAGAGCCTGAAACAATTTCTGCCCACCAAACAAACTGCAAGTAACCGAATCGCACACTCTCACGCACAAGGGCAGACAGTCCTCCACTTTTTCAACCACCCGAAAATGATGATAGAAAGTCGCAACTTCGTAGACTTCGGACAAGGAAAGCCGCATTTCCTCAGCCAGGGCCGCAAGCAAATTCAGAGGAAGGCAGTGGTGGCTGTCGGAAATGAGGTGCAGAAATTCCAGCAAGCGGTCACGGCTTCGCGGTGTTTCCCCAAGAAGGTTTCTGATTTCAGACAAACTCGCCACGTCGAAACGACGAGTTCCACCTGGTTTTTTATCGGCTGATTTTCTTTTTTTCATCCTTCTGTCAGAAACAGAACAGGAAACCCGGCTCGGCTGAAAGCAAACTCCACAATTCCGAGGTCTGTTCAACCAATGCCAATAACAACTATACTACCGCAGGCTTGCGCTTGTCAGAAACTGGGTTATTGGCAACGTCGCAAAAAGTAAAATTTGAATCTTGCCCTAGTGGCAGGGGAGGTCAGCAATGGCGTGGCGGGAAACCAAACAAGAAAAAGTTTATTCGGAAGACGACATTAAGAAAAGATTGGCAAAAGAATTGCCGCACTGGCAATACGAGAACGGCTGGATCCGCAGAAAATATCGAACCAGAAGTTGGAAAGGCACACTAATGGTCGTCAACACAGTGGGACATTTGGCAGAAGCAGCATTTCATCATCCGGATTTAACGGTTTCGTATGCCTTTGTCATTGTCAAATTGGTAAACCATGCTGCGAAAGGTGTAACCGACAAGGACTTTGAACTGGCCAACATGATTGAAAAAGTCATTCAGTGGCAACCTGCCAAAGAAAACGGAGCGCTTGAAGGAACGCCTGATGACCCTCGCTTTGCTTATATTTCTTACGACAAATCCTGAGCCTCTTCCCTCCCTCACACCATACGGGTCGAAGTGAGCAGCTCCGGGTAGCACTCGTAAATTTTTCTGGAGAAAAATGACGGTGTTTGGGAGTGCTGGCGCTCGCCCCGTGCCTGTAAGCAAGAAATGCGTCCCCCTGTTGACATTTTGTTCACGAGTTGACGGACAACGAAAAAGGCGGGGATAGGACTTATTCGGACTTCCGGGATTCCGCGAGAAAGTCCCTTTGCGTGCTCTCCACCGGCTGGCTCAAGCCGAAATGACGCCACGCCAGTTCTGTTGCCAGCCGCCCACGCGGGGTTCGCAGTAAATAACCGGTTTGCAACAGATAGGGCTCTATGACGTCCTCAATAGTGGTGCGCTCCTCATTCATGAGCGCCGCAAGGTTGTCCAATCCTGCGGGGCCACCTTTGAAATTATCAATCAGGATGCGCAACAGGGTGCGATCCATTTCTTCAAGCCCTTCAGTATCAATTTTCAACATCTCCAAAGCCTTTTTCGCATCTTCCAGACTCACAGACCCATCCCCCATAACTTGGCTATAGTCGCGAACCCTGCGTAACAGGCGATTTGCCACTCTGGGAGTGCCTCTTGAACGCACGGCAATTTCTTTCCCTCCGCCAGCTTCCAGGCTGATGCCTAAAATTCCTGCGCTTCTTTTCACGATAGTGAAAATTTCATCAGCGGAGTAAAAAGAGAGTCGTTGCACGATACCAAATCGGTCACGCAGAGGGGAAGTCAACAATCCTGCTCTGGTGGTTGACCCAACCAAAGTAAAGTGTGGCATGTCCAGCTTGATGGAACGGGCAGCTGGGCCGGATCCAATCACAATATCCAACTGATAATCCTCCATGGCTGGATATAAGATTTCTTCAACAGCTGGGTTCAAGCGATGTATTTCATCAATAAAAAATACATCACCCGCTTCCAGATTAGTCAATATGGCAGCCAAGTCAGCGGCTTTCTCTAAAACAGGACCCGATGTCTGGCGCAAGCCCGCGCCCATTTCATTGGCAATGATACGCGCCAAGGTGGTCTTCCCCAGACCAGGGGGGCCAAGAATCAGACAGTGATCAAGCACCTCTCCACGTAAGAGAGCCGCTTTGATGAAAATGTCCATTTGCTCCCAAACTGGCTTCTGTCCTACATACTCACTGAGTAATTTAGGCCTTAAAGTCGCCTGACAAAGCTCATCGTCGAACTCAGAACCAAGAATCAAGCCAAAACCCGTTCACAAAAAAACAATCTTTAGACCAGGATCCAGGCAAACCGAAGTGCCTGCCCAAAAATCTCAACCTGCACTGGAACCGAACCCTACTTACAGGCGGCACCTCAATACACATTAGCGAAGCAGGGCTGCATTCTCCTCCCCTGCCCGGTGGCACCTCATCAGCACTCTGCCTATAAAATTCTATGATTGATTGCCAGGCTTGGTGCTTTTCTCTTCACCACGCACAACCGCTACCTCTGCCTCCATTTCCGTCAGATCCTCTTGGGTACGTTCTGGGATATCCGGCCTAACTGGACCTGGTTCAGCATTACGATTAAACCGCATAAAACTGTCCGGCGTCGTAGGACGTTTAACGGCACCATAAACACCTTTCTGACGAAGCAGCTCAGGCGTCTGAGCCCGCGGTTGCTGCTCTGACTGCTCCGGGGATTGTGACCGTAGCGCACGGTTTGGTTCTACAGTCGCGTAGACACTCTCCTGCTTCAGAAAGGAAAACACGACAGGATCAGATCGGTCATATTCAAGATTCAGGTTTTGCGCTCCTGAACCCGAGTTTTTTTCTCTGACTCTGGTTCTGTGCGCCACTTTTGCCGCCACCCTTGGATTATGGGCAACTTCAGGGAATCGCTTTAAATCTATCTGTAACCTGAACAGAGGGGCACTTTCGTCACGCCCACCATGTAACAAGCCACCAGCCGCGGGTAGCGGGATGTCCATAACCTTGCCGTAAGTGTCATCCAGAGCCCCTAGCGAATTTCGCAACCCGTTATTTTCTTCATTACCCGGCTGCCTGTAAGTTGCGGGAAGCCGCCCTATAGTCGTTTGATCACATTCTGAAACATTTTTGCGTGTTTTATGGAAAAAAGCAGAAAGATCCCTCAGGAACGCTTTTTCGTTCCCCGTGTTCGCTCTCGCGGCTCTCAAGTCCTGAGTAATGACACGAAAGACACTACTCTCCATACATGACTCAGCTTTCCGTCCGGCATCATTCTCCAATTTCATGTCGGCACGAATAAAAGCATGTGTGTTGCCCTTATCAAACGAAACAATCAGCTCCTTCTCAATTTGGTTCACAAACGATTCTCTTTGGTCCTTGACCCATTTCCTGTACTTAGACGAAAACAGCCACTTTATTCTATGCGTTGATTTTCCTTTGGTAACAGACCTAAGAGTATCATCAACGTGATTTACCCCAATAAAGGAATCTCCTCTGTTAAACATAGCCCGGGCACCGGCAGTTTCCCACATATCCAGAAATTTAGCGGTCGGCGCAATATCATATATCTTACTCATTAAAACAACTCTCCCAATACCTACATTAAAAACAAATAAACCTCAATTTTATTGAAGCTTGTTACAAACTTTTATAGATGGGTCAAAGTTTCTTCCCTATCATCTTGTTCAACAAAGATTTCCTCATTATCTGTTACATATTTTTCATAAATGATTTTAAGAGGATCTACCAGATCTTCTCCTTTTGTTATAATTTTTTTTCCACTACTCTTTCCGGTCGAAAGTTTTGAAGCAAGGGTAACCACAGTATTGACATCTGATGTTGGTTTGGTTGCTTCTCCCTCAACTGGATTATGGAGAATTTCATATTCCAGCATGGCCTCCCAGGCTGCTGGGAAAAACGCACTCTCTTCGCATTGAAGCTCGCTCGAATTGACCCTTATACCGACAAGTCGTGAACCTTTGGCATGTTCAGATTTCCCTCCTTGACCGTATCCAGGCTGTAAAAAATTGATAAAACCCCAATAATTGGCATATCCCAACCTCCCATCATCTAACAAACTGACAGATCTTAATACCACGGCTTTCACTCCTAAATTGAGCCGTTTGGAAAGTGCGCCAAGCGTTTTCCCATGCAACTTTCCACTAAACACTGATGAATGCGAAAATTTGTGTATTTTGGTACGTATCCTTCCTTCACGCTCGGTGTGGTACCCTTTTGCTCTACCTTCGAAATCTTCATCTCCTAACAAGCTATCAGCTGGTTGATTACCAACGTGCAAAAACACTGTTCCACCGTCAACCCTAAGTGTCCGGGAAAGATCACCGGTACTACCCGCCCCGGCTCGTCGGCTCGGTGTGGGTGTGGACATAAGTGTGGATCTGCCTCTTAAATGGCCAGTGCTGCTGGCTCTCTTCAATGACGGGCTGGGTGGTACACTCCGACGGGGCAGTGTGGGCGTAAATGTGGATTTGCTTCTTAAATAGCCAGCGCTGCCGGGTCTCTTCAATGCTGGGTTGAAGGGTTTGTGGCCTGTACCCTGTCTTTCCGGCTCATCTACAGACAGTTCAAGATCAACAGAAAACACAGAATCCCCTCCGTCAGGTGTGCGCGTTAAACGTCGCTTCATCGGGCTGGCACCAAACCCAACCAAACCAGGACGTTCCGAAAACGACTTTATTTCTACTCTTGAAGTAGGCCTATTCTTGGATTGGCCATCTTGTTTCGGATACCCCCACCCTGAGAAAGATTTTCTCCTACCCAGATTGCCTTTACTTCTCATTAACGGTTTCGCTTCTGACAATTCAGACGACTCACCCGGTAAAAACGCGTTCCTCTCTGACAGCATGTCTTCCCTAGACTTTTGGTCGTTCCGATTCTGACCAAACATGGACAAGCCAGCCATCAAGCCTTGTTCCTTGGAACCAAAATTTCCCTCACCATCAGCCCGTTCCAGTTCTAACGGAACACGGAGTTTATTATCTCCACTCATGGAGGAATCATTCACTTCCGTCGGGGGAGCAGGGGCTCTCCTCTCGGTGGAGTCATTCACTTCCGTCGGGGGAGCATGGTCTCGCCTATCGGTGAAATCATTCACTTCCATCGGAGAGGAACCCTCTGTCTCCATCGCTTGAAATTTACGACCTCCTGCGGCTGCAAATTCGGCAACATAGTCTGCGAAATTCTGGTAAGAACCCATATAAGGCTTCCTGCTCTTTGAAGCGACTGATGCCATTGCTGCAATTTCACGGATCTCCTTGGCGGCATTCTCCCTATGGTCTTCTCCAAAGCACTCGCGGACTGAAGACTCAAGATTCTTCAGCAACTTGTAATTCTGGTAATACATATAAGGCCTGAGCACTGTCACCTTCAAGAAGTGCCAAACCTTGCCCTTGGCACTCTTGGCTACGTGAACCTCTGGATATCCATCAGCCCCTAAAACAATACGTCCCCACTTCTTTTCGCCACTAACACTATCTCTGTTCAGCTTCCGGGCTACTTCTGCACAAACGTCAAACCTGTCCTTCACGTTTTGTATTTCTTCCACCGAGTAAATATTCATTCCGTACCTCTGAAATTTAAGTACCTTGCCACTTTCCAATCATTCTATCACAGACACCATCCTGGAACGGATAAAAAGACGCATAACAGACAATTGCCACTGCTCAGGCGTATGTGACAGGAACCAAAAAGTACCACTGTAGATATCCACCATGCCAGACAAATCAACCGTGAAAGGTCATTTTAACATTTCCCCGGAAGCGGTCTTGGCCACCTCAACCAACTCTTTCACTGTAGTGAGCTTCTCCCGGGGTTTGCCGTTCTTTTCACCGGCAAATCGTTCCGCTGTATCAATTTTTTTCCACTGCGCATGATCCAGGTAGGCAACGGCCCGTTCGTTAAGTAAATTGCAAAGTGCATCCTCGCCATCGCGGTTTTCGTCTGGCCAGGAAAGCATGTCAGCAAAAAGCGTCTTCACTGTTTCCACTGCGCAGGCACGATTCGTACCAATAATGCCACTTGGTCCACGCTTTATCCAGCCAGCAACGTAAGTACTCCCCAAGGAAGCGTGTTTGTCATGAAACGTTACCCTTCCGGACTCATTCGGAATCGTCCCGGATTGGGCATCGAAAGGAACCCCGGAAATAGGGACTCCTCGATAACCAATGCTTCTGAAAAGAATCCCGCATTCCAAACTGACCCTTTCCCCCGTCCCGTATGCAGATTGCGAAAACGCTGCCCCTTTAAGCTCGTTTTTTTCCAGAATCACTTTCCTGACGCGGTCTTCACCTTTCAGGCAAACTGGACTCTTTAAAAAAGTAAAGCGGCTAACGCGTGACTTTCCATTATTTTCCACCTCGGAAAACTGCTGGAAAATCCGGTGGTTTTTTTTCGCTTGCCCTCCCTCCCGACTTTCTACCTCGACACGGCTGGCTTCATTGAGTTCCAAATCTTCAGGGTCTACGTACGGAGCGCAATCTTTCAGATCCAGGAATTCCCGAAGCTCTTTGGGCGAAAATTTTGCCTGCGTCACACCGCGCCGCCCAATAATGTAAATATTGCGGATTTTGCTACCGCGTAAAATACGCAAAGCGTTTTCAGTGATGTCAGTATGCATGAGCTCTTCCGGAGTCTTTGCAAGAATTCTCGCCACATCCGCAGCAACGTTTCCCTGACCGATAATCACCGCGTTGGGAGCAGAAAAATCAAACACGCAATCCTGGTAGTCCGGATGCCCGTTATACCAACCCACAAACTCAGTTGCCGTATGGCTGCCGGGCAAATCCTCTCCCGGTATCGCTAATTTTCGATCGGTTTCAGCACCGCAGGTATAAATAACAGCGTGATACATTCTGGACAGCTCTTCGGCAACAATGTCCCTTCCTACTTTCACATTCCCAAAAAATCGCAGCTTCTCATGCTCGGCAATCCCTTCGTAAACCTTGATAGCTCCTTTCAATTTCTGATGGTCAGGAGCCACGCCACTTCTGACCAAGCCAAACGGGGTGGGCAGGTACTCCAGGAGATCAACATGCACCTCATGCGGTGACTTCAACAGAGCCTCAGCCGCATAAAACCCGCTCGGGCCACTGCCCACAACGGCAACCTTTAACGGCATCCCGGCAGTAGCCAGCGCTACGCTCATAGCCACATCCCGGCTAAAGACAACCAGGCATCAAAAGCCTAGTTCACTTTTACGTTCTTCAGCTCCAGGCAAAGGATCCATTGCATCTTCAATGCACGGAAGGTCCGGAGCTTTTTCCGCGTTGATCTGCACCCATTCACGCTTGTCATCTGGCAAGTCATCCTCCTCATAGATTGCTTCCACCGGGCACTCAGGGATGCATGCACCACAGTCAATGCAAACATCCGGATCAATGTAAAGCATTTTGTTATCATAGTGAAAACACGCTACGGGACAGACCGTAACACAGTCTGTAAAACGGCAATTTTTGCAGTTATCTGTCACAACTGTGGTCATCGCTTATACTCCTCCGGGGAAGACCCCCAACAAAATTCGCGCTGGAACAACCTGTCAGTCGCTCCGGCATCCAATGAAAAAAACTGTATGGCCATTCAAAAATCAACCACACAAAAAAACCAAGCCTCAGGCATGGTAAAGCAGTATTTCCCCTTTGTTCATGACCACACCGTCCCCGGTCCAACGGCTGTATTTTCCGCTGATGTGGTGATCTTCAAGCACAAAACCTTGCTTGCGTAAATACGACAGGTAAAAACGCAGAAAAACCGGATGAAAAACACCGGCGGATGAAAAGCTGGGCAACACCTCTGCTCGCTCCAGAAACACGATGCTCCCTCTTTTCATACCAGCACCCCAACGTATTCCGGGTGTCCCCAAAACGACGATCGTGCCAGCTCCCATGTTGACACCGCCAAAGTCACCGCAACTACCACCGACAACGATCAAGCCACGACGCATACCTCCGCCAACTTCGTTTTTCGCGCTCCCATGGATAAAAATCTCACCCCCCGTCATGCCGAAGACTTGTCCTCGGTACGCGCTACCCACCATGTGCCCGGCATTACCGAAAACCGTTATTCTTCCACCTTGCATTTCCGGCCCGACCCAATCTGACGCATCACCGTGCACCAGAATTTCCCCGCCTGAAATCCCGGCACCGAGATGCATCCCCACATTGCCGTAAATCTCTATCCGGCCACTGCTCATTCCGGCACCGATTAATTTGACTTGTGAAAGATCCCCTTCAAGGCGGATCGTCTCGCAACCACTGCCTCGAACCTGGAAAAAATCGCCCAATTGCGCCTGACGATTACCGTGCATCACGCTCAAACGTTCTATGCCAGATTGTGAAAGGGTGGAAAAAAGCTTCGGGTTAACGCATTCGGCCTCAAGGGGCACTTCAGGCTGCTGAGACAAAAGTAGCGTGGTTTCCATCAGTCCTTCGATGCACCAACAGCAAGTAACTCGCGCAGATGTATCTGGTATTTTCCGAGCGTGCCACCATAGTTGCCAGCTGAAATAAACTCTATCCCCTGTTCTGCTGCGGCGATGATCCCACTGCGCATTGCTTTTCTGACCATGTCCAGGCTCAAGCCGTTTACCACGATCTCGTACACAGCTTCGATACCGTCCGGAACCTCTGTGTTCAAACACTGCCCCCGCAAAGTCGGACAGTAGGCATCATTTGTGGAAGCAATCAGACCTTTGTATTTCGCACCTATCTTGCTGCCTGACCTGACCACCCCTTGCGGGAAAGGCAGGAACACTCCAGCAATTTCCTTCATCGCAACCACCGCGGCCATTGAAGCATTCAAAGCACTTTTCTGATCCTTGCCAAGAAACAACAAATTGCCACCACCAACCGTGGTCTTGACGCCGAACTCGGATTCAACCAAAAACTCCCCTTCCATAACCGGAATACGCCAGAACCGCCGGCCGGAAATAACTTTGGAAATCTGGTGTCCGTCCCCAAAATAGCGCAAACGCGAACCCACCGGCACTTTTTTTTCGGCCTCCAAACCAGAATAGCAAGCCGTGGTCGGGCAGGTCATGACGCATTGGCCGATACGTTCCACCAAGCGATCACTCATGGATTTCTCGGCCATGGCAAACAACAGCACACTGACTCCAGGTCGGTTGTCCAATGTGTTCGAAGCCGCAACTTCGCACTCCATGGCTGCTTCGCATTTGCAACGAATGACTGAAGTCGCGAAGCCCGTCATGGATTGCCCGGCAGCAAGAGCCCATTCCTTGGTTTCGGCCGTAATGATGATTCTCGCACCCCACATCTCAAATGCTTCAGCGAAACTGTCTCTTACGACGGTTCTGCCAATTTTCATATCACTCATGAGTACTAAGACTTGTTGAGCACCGGAACGACCGTATGCTCATGGAGCAAATCATCCTGAATGGCATAGTTGTTAAATCGAACTGTGTAGTAATCATCAAAAAACGGCCGGATCGCGTCCTCAATTTTTTTATCGTAACTCGGCTCAACGTGCAGCAAGCGACCATAATAATCACGCGAAAACTCGTGATCTTTAATAATCGCATGACCGTCCTTGAAGACATAGCGTGGTGCGTTGAACATTTTCTCGCGATCAGTGTCTTCCGTGTAAACCGTGATGTCCGCATCCGCACCTGCACCCAAATGTCCCTTGTTGCGCATCCCCAGTATGCGCGCCGGACCGGCCCTTGTGATGATGGCAATTTCTTGCAAAGTGTATTCGCGCTTGATGTTAGCAAGACCTGTCGTCTGCCTGATCTTCGGGTGCAGACGCTTAATTTCTTCCGCCCTGAAATTGCTGTCCATTAACAGGTGTATCAATTTCGGGTAATTCATGAAGGATCCACCATTCGGGTGATCCGTAGACAACACCACCCTCCAGGGATCCTCTGACAACAGGAACAGTTCCAGGCCGATCGCCCATTGCAGGGCATGCGTGTAAACATGTTCCTGATAGGAAAAAGGCATGATTCCGCAACCACTTTCACATTCGGTGTCAGCGTTCACCCATTTGGCTTTCTGCACATTACGCAGCATCCATGTCAGCGGCGCGTCTGCAGTCGTGGCAACCGCCTTCCCGAACATCACCTGGCCGACATCCGTGGTGACATTCGGATGAGAATTGATGTACTCAATAATCTGTTGCGCCCCGGACACCGGGTTTTTGCCGATTTCCCCGGCAAAGCTGTGAAATTGTGAATGGGCAATGTGGATAGGCAACCCTCCTGCCGCTTTCATGGTTTCCAGCGTGGTATGTATATTCCCGCTGTGCCCGAGATTGTTGCAGTGAACGTGGGGAGGATGCGGCAAGCCCAAGGCATTCGCAGCTTCCACAAAAGCTGAGATGACATGCAAAGGGGTCAATTGAAAGGGCTCGACCACCGTGTTGATGTCAGTCACGTTCGCATTTCTTTTTCCTTTCCACAATTCATCCCCGCAGGGATTCACCAGTTTCACAGCATAGGACTTCGTAGCGTTCAGCCACCAGGAAACCGCATTTTGGAAATCCTGAGTCCGGTTTTTCTGCAACAAGCTATAAAGAAAGCAGTTATTGCCGAGTAGCACATAAAAACCTTTGTCGATCACCGGTGTATCCCAGAGCTCTTCCAATACGTGCCTGGCAAAAAGCGGCGGCACGGCGGCCTCCATTGCGGTGGTGTATCCGAGCGTGGCGTAGCGATAACCGGTCACAAAAGTGGAGGGAACGACGCCACCACTGCCGGAGCGGGTAACAGGCGTCCCGGGATGGATATCCAGTCGGTGGTCTTCAGGCATCAACTTGCGCGCCAGGTTAACTTTTGGCCCAGCAATATGACAATGAATATCAACGCCGCCGGGCATCACCACCATCCCTGCAACGTTGATTTTCAGCGCAGAGGCAGCAACCGATACAGCGATCTTTCCGTCGCGCACGCAGACATCGCGTACTTCGCCGTTGATGCCATTGGCAGGGTCATAAACCCGCCCTCCGGAAATCACAAATTCGGACATTTACTATTTACAAGGCAAAAAGTAGCCGCTCACTCGGCAGCCAGACCGAAGCATAACGGAACAGGATCAACTTGCGAGCTTGACCTCTGCTCGCCGCAACTTGCGCAAGTCATCAAGAATCGAGGTCAGCACTTCCTGGTCTCCAGGAAATGGAGACGCCAAAGCCGGACGGAGACTGATCGGCACATTGTCCATCCGGTAGACCGTTCCCCCCGTATTGATGCCATAAGTCGCCACATTGAATGCGACACGGGCAAGTTTCGTTGTCGCTGTTTCTTTGGTATCCAGCACGACAAGGGGGATTTTTTTCAGATGGTCAATGGCCCGAGCCGGGAAATTGGCTGCGGGATCTGTAGCAACAATCAAAGCGCTGTCCGCTTCTCCTCTTGCCAACATGTCGACGGTCGTGAACTCTCCGGGGTTAAAACGCGGGTATCCACGGTTAAAGTTCACCCCGAAAGGATAGCCGGTTTGCCAGGAAAGCACGTTATCGGCACCCGTGACGTTGCCATGTCCGCGAACCGGCATGGCAACGAAGTGTGTAAAGTCATTCAAATCCGCCGTCAGCGACAAGACTGCACCGGAATTGAAATGTCGACCACGGGTCATCGTCAGCCCCATGCCAAAAAATATAACCCCATAACGACAGCTTTTCATGCGCCCAACCAAGTCTTCAAGCACCTCCCGACTGATCCCAGTCAATTCCTCGACGTCTACTGCCACCTTCACGCCTTTAACCATCGCCCGCAAAATCCAAAGCAATTCAAAATCCCGCACAGGTTTTACGCGTAAAAATATATCAGCAACCGGTGCGCTTGGCGTTTTGCGCACATCAACCAACACCACGGTACGATCTCTTTTTCCGTTCGGCGTGAACATGCCTTTGGGCGTAACCGCATAACGCGTGAAATGGCGGGGATGGGATTCAGCAGGATTGCCACCCCAATAAATAACCAAGTCGGCACGATTCTTGACTTCTCCAAGTGTCGCCGTGCTCTCCCCGACATCCTGAAACGCGATCCCCGAAGGGCCGTGGCAAACAGAAGTCGTGGTATCCACGTTGCCTTTAATGAAATCGCCAATCGCAACTGCCTGGCGCTGTGCCTCGCAAGTGGTATCGCTTAAACCATAAATGATCGGACACCTCGCCTCGTGCAAAATGCTGGCCGCCACAGCAGAAGCTTCTTTAAGAGTAGCAGGACACCCATCAATGGTGGCCACCGGTCGGCTTTTGTCTACCACGTGTCCGGCAAACCACGCTCTTCCCAGAAAGCAGGCATTTTTGGCTTTGGTAATTCGATTCTGCTCCAGATCCACCGTCAGCTCCATGTCATCGCATACGCACCCACAAAAGGTGCAAGTAGCGTCACTCACGACCTTTATTTTTTCGATTTTAGTTGCGGTTTCCAGCATTATTTTTCCTCCTGTTTACTCCCCGATGTCTGCACCATCGCACCTTTCAACTGTGACTTCCAGCTGCTTCGACAACGGCATACCACTGCCTGCAGTATCACTCGGCATCAACTGGCTCGAAGTCGGACCATAAGCAATAAACAGCAGGCCGGAAGGCAAATCAGCATCCTTTCGGGGCACGCAACTCACCACCACTTCGCCGACAACCGAAGACAACCGAACTTTGCCACCTTTCTCAATCCCAAGTTTCTGCATATCAGATTCATTCATTTCCAGCGTGGACGTTACATCCAGATATTTCTCCCCCAATTTTCCGGCGTTGAGCGCGATACCTTGGTTTCGGGAACGACCCGGTATCAGCAACATTTTTGTCATCCCAAGCCCCCGCTTCTGACATGATGAACCACACACGACTAAAGCGTTATGCGGAAAGTGATTATGTTCGCATTTTCTCTGGCAAGCAACGCACAGCACGCGATTTCTGGCACCTGTCCGAGAGCATTGCGACCTGGCTACGACATTGCCAAAGACACGGTCTGATTGTACTGCGCCAAGGGCACCGAAGCAGAAAAACAAGGAATCGTCTACCGAAAAAGGCGCAGCGCGCTCCTATCGAACCGCGCCACCGAGGTACACTTTCAAACGCACCGGAACTTGCCCGCGGAGGTTGTAGCCAGGTTGATCTGAGTCAGCAAAATTCATCGCCGCTCCCCTGTCAAAATAATAATCGTCACCGTATGTGAGTGCTCCCTTAACTCTTCCATCCTCGTACATCTTGCTGAATCGGGCTCCCCACCCGACGCAGCTGCTGCTAATACCATGCGTATGCACCCCCACAACGTAGTCTCCAACAGGATAAAAAATAGGAGCACCTGAAGAGCCGCCTGAAGTAGCTCGGTCTAGAGAATATTTGAAATGCGAGCAGCCAGCATGCGTACACGGCTCAAAGTAGCTATTCGTTCCGGTTCCGACCACATGACTAAGACCAATGCTGAGAAAAGAGGAGAATCCTAGCGACATACGAACTGGGTGGTGAAGTATGTAGCCAAAAAAAACTCCAAGATGCCTGGCACTCCAGCCTTGGTGCCTGTAATAAAGTTGCTTCCTACTCAAATTGGTCAGGTCTCCGTCAATACGCAGCAGTGCCCAATCTCCCCTAATGCTTCCAGCAATAAATCGTGAGTTTCCACCACTGATATAACCATCAGAACCGCATAATGCGGTATCGTAGTGAAACCGAAACTCCGTATTGATGCGTGTTCCTTTGGGAGCTTCGGAAGACCTCACCACCCCATCAATGCAATGAAAAGCGGTGAGAAAATAAAGCGTACGGTTCCTTGGTTCGTTTCCATTGTTCAGTAAGACACCAGAGCACTGGCCTCGCCTCCCGTCATGGTCAGTAACAAAATAGAGAGCGACGCCCTGCGCATTTTCATCATCTGCAGCACAGACAGGAAGTGGTGACCCGCAAGTGGATTGACGGGGGACAAAGCTCCTTACATTCACTCCAGATAGCCTGCCTTCTTCGTCCCTGAAGCCATGACTGAGTCTTTCTACCCTGAAGGGAAAATCAGCGGGGCGCGTTTCGAACTCGGCAGGAAGCCAGTATTCCACAACCACCGTGTCTCCATGAACTGACAGCGACCATAACTTTCCACCGTCCCCCAATCCACGATCCGTATATTCCCCAACCGGGGCACCGACGCCGCCGCCAAGACCGTACACTTTAACGGACATCCCCAACCCAAGATCAAAATCGCTGAAACGCACATTCAACGACAAAGCCGCCGGAGAATAGATCTGTGCCTGCCATATTGAAAACCCGTCTTCCCGCTTGACCATTGCCCAATTTGCTTCAGTCAAGTAGACGTCTCTGCCAATCCCCACGTAGGTCTTTATCGGATCACTGAGCAAACTTTGGATTTCTTCCTGTTCTTTGTCGCTCAGCACGGAAAGATCAAGCTGCGTTGCCCGCAAGGGATAATTTTCAACCGCTGCTTTCCGGGCATGGCGAATTTCAGAACTCGTTCGCGCAGGCCGCAGTTCAACTTCCATGCTCGGCACACTTTGCGAAAACACACCAGGTGCCAGCAGTAGCAGCGCCAATAAGCAATATCTGTTTCTGATCAGTTTCTCTACCCTCAGGCAAAGCACTTCAAACGCACCTTCACGAAGCCAGACTTGCCAACTCTGATGCCACGTGGCGCAAAACGGCTTTCGCCTTGCACGTTCGGAAAACTACCGTTTCCCGATAGGTGGTACAACACGCCAGAGTAACTTCCGTCACCGCTACCCAAAATCGGGTGCACCACACGAGCTACGCAGTAGTAGAGCCGCCGGAAACTGCTGCGCACGATTTCGCATCTGCCCAGCGTTGCGACCTGGCTACGACATTGCCAAAGACACGGTCTGATCATATTGGTGCCAAAGGGTAGCGAAGCAAAAAAATAAGGAATCGGCTACCGAGATGAGCGTGATTCACTCCTATCGAATCGCACCACCGAGGTGTGCTTTCAGGCACGACCGGATATAACCTGCTCGCGCATAACCCCACTCACATAATGTCGTCATTTGCTCGCTGGCAGACCCGTTGCTAACCCTCATCCTGAACAAACGGAGCTTCACTCAAAACAGAATCCAAGGAGTAGCTTGCCGAAACGGGCGTGATTCACTCCTATCGAGCCGCTCCACCGAGGTGCGCCTTCAGGCGCAGCCGGATAACCTGCTCACGCGTGACATGTATCGTAATTTTCTCGCTGGCAGACCCGTTGCTAACCCTCATCCTGAACAAACGGAGCTTCACTCAAAACAGAACCCAAGAAACTGCTTGCCAAAACAGACGTGGTTCACTCCTATCGAGTCGCTCCACCGAGGTACGCTTTCAGGCGCAGCCGGATAACTTGCTCACGCGTGACATGTATCGTAATTTTCTCGCTGGCAGCCCCGTTTCTGACCCGTATCAAGAACGAGGCTTCATCCACACCTAGTGGAACCGGTAACAGAACCTTCAGTGCCCCTTCACCGTCAGCCGAAGAGAACGACGCCTGCGCATCGGTCGGGGTACTTCTGACTTGTTCCCCCACAAGCCCCGCCCGTGCCAAACGGGTAACCAAATCCAGTACTAGTTGCTCGCTGCTGTAAGGTATTTTCACTTCCAGCGTTTTACCCGTCTTAGTGATTGTCACACCATCATTGACGACCTCCGGAGCATCCGCATTCTCGGCTATACGCACCACAAACGAGTCTGATTGTCCAAATCTGTCTGTCACTGTGGTGACAAAACTACCGCTTTTGATTTCCGCAGAACTTCGTCGGTATGACACCTCAACTTCTCCTCCCACCCGAGAACGAGGAAAGATGTCAAGCGAAGCTCCAGCATCACCTGTAACTGTCCACTCCAGATTTTCAGGAGACTCGTCTGAAGCAATCACATCCAGAACCACTTCTAGAGTTTGGGGACTGATGTAGACAATCAACTCATCATCATCATCGTCAACCTCCCTACCGAAAACTCGGTTGATCACCGGCGGCCTGTCCGGCATCACAAAAATCGTAATTTCATCGCTGCCACCCGAATCACGCACCTGCACAGAGAATTTATCTCTCTGACGAATCCCACCTCGCACCTCATAAACAACACGTGCTTCAGCTCCCGTTTGATCCGTAAAGCGTACATTACCTTCCTGAGGCCCTGAACCGGACACCAACTGCCAGCTCAGAGAGTCGGGATTGACCGCCTCGGCATGCAAGACCAACTCCCCACCACCACTACCATAAGCCACCACGAGCGTTTCCTCGTCACCCTCCACAATAGTAGGCACAACGACCACGCGCACAACAACTACATCTGTGCCACCTGTACCCGTCACCTGTATGGAAAACTGGTCTTCCTGCCGAATCCCGCCAGGAACCTCATAAACGACACGCGCCTCAACTCCCTGATTTCTCAGAAAACGTACACGACTTTCCGGCACACTCGAACCTGAGCCGGACACCAACCGCCACCTCAGAGAATCAGGATTGACCGCCCCGGCACGCATGGTCAGTTCCCCTTCACCACTACCATAAGCCACGCTGAGCGCTTTTTCGTCATCCCCTACAATCGCAGGCGCAACACCTACGAGTACAGTAATCACATCTGTGCCACCTGTACCTCTCACCTGTACAGAAAATTGGTCTTCCTTCCGAATCCCTCCCTGCACCTCATAAACAATACGCGCCTCTGCTCCTTGGTCTTTCAGGAAACGCACGCTGCTTCCCGGCACACCCGAACCTGAACCAGACAACAACTGCCATCTCAAAGAATCGGGGTTGACAGACTCGGCATGCAAGGCCAGCGTCACGCTACTACTACCATAAGCCGCTACGAGCACTTTCTCGTCACCCTCCGCAATCACCGGAGCCGGCTGCGAGCGGATGGTTGGCAGCTTGTTCGCATCACCAAAGTCCCACTCCCGCTCACTCCAACCGACATACGAGCGAGCACCCCGACAAGACTGACCAGGCCTTAACGGGCACTGCAATTGCGCCAACGTACGCATGAAGCTGTCAGACGAAGACCCACCGCTGTTATCTCCCAGGAGACCTCCCACGTATTGACCATTCCCTACCGGCGTAACCACACCCGAGGCATAGCTGTTCCTGACTTCGCCCTGATTATCACCAACCAGGCTGCCTACCCAAGTGGTGCCGGTAGCAGCTCCGGTCGCATAACTGTTGCTGATAGCCCCTCCATTGCTGCTCCAGCCTACCAATCCGCCCACGTTGTCAGTTCCCGAGGCAGAAGCTGTCGCGTAACTGTCGATGATGTCACTTCCACGAACCCATCCTGCGAGTCCGCCAACAACGCTGAAGCCGTTGGCCGTGCCGGTTACGAAGCATTTACCAAGCGTTCCTCCTTGGCTCCACCCAGTCAAGCCCCCGACAAAATCGTCTCCGGAAACCTCTGTATGCGCATTGCTGTCGCTGATGGTGCTGTTTCTATCATGGCCGACGAGCCCGCCAACATAGTTTCTTCCCGAGACGGTCAACCCGTACGCTGAAACATCGGACACAGTCCCCCCAAAATGCCCCCCTGCAAGACCACCGACAAAATCTTCAGCCCCCTGTACCGAACCGGTTACCGAGCCGTTTTCAAAGCTCCCGGAAAAACTGATCCCCGAAAGGCTTCCTACATCCGAGATCCCATCGACACCGCCCCTGAAATGGAACCCAGAAACCGTGCTGCGAATCATGAGTCCTGCCAAGGTGCCAACTCCGTCGCGCCCTTTTATTTCCGAGTTCAAAAGCCGCACATTCCTGAAGGTGGCACCATCCGTGATGGAAAACAGACCCACGAGTTCTTCCTCTTCCCGGTTCACCACCAGTCCATCAATGGAAAAACCGCCGCCATCGAAGGAACCTCTAAAAACATATTGCGACAGAGTCCTTTCGTAAGTACTCCTTAACGCCAACTCACCATCAAGCAGTTCAAAAATCTGGAAGATTCCTACACCCTTGGCGACAGGATGAAACCCGCTTCCACCATTCCAGTCCCGGCTGGAAGAAGCATCAATATCGGCAGTCAGGCGATAGTGAGAGTCGAGCTGCGAATTGATGTCCTGCAGTTGGCAAAGCGTGCTCAGTTGATAGGGATTGCCAAGTGTCCCATTCCCCGGAACCGTCGCCAACCCCTTTCCCTCGCACTCTGGCGGCAACGGCAATGGCCCACCAATAAGTCGCACGCGTACAGTCACCATATCGCTGCCCCCCGCACTGCTCACCTGCACAGAAAACTGATCTTGCTCTTTAATCCCCCCGGGAACCTCGTAGACAAGACGTGCCCGCGCCCCTTTGTCCTCCAGAAAACGCACCCCACTTCCCGCCACGCTCGGGCCTGAATCCTCCAGCAGACCCCAGCGCAAGGAACGGACATCAAACGCCTCGGCACGCAAAGTCAGTGGCAAGCCATTACTGCCATGTACCACACCGATCACAATCTCGGCATCACCTTCAATCGCAGGCGGGACGGGGTTGTAGTCAGGCCGAGCCGAGTCATCAAAGCTTCTCGCCTCTCCCCTGTCCCGAAAATAATCGTCACCGTAAGTGAGTGCTCCCTGAACCCGCCCATCCTCGTACATCTTGCTGAACCTGGAAGCATTCCCTCCGCAGGTCTCATTAGTATTCGTAAGCACGCCCACCACTTGCGGCTTGTCACCATCAACCAAGATGGAAGCACCTGACGCACCGCCAGAAATACTTTGATTAAATCGCAAGTCGAAATGCGAGCAGCCTGCACCCGAGCACGGCAAAAAAACTGTTGAACGACCGCCATTGCCATTCGTCACAACTCTTGCCACATAATCAAGACCGATGCTGTCAAATGAAGAGCGCCTTTGCGGTAGGCCACTTCCGTGATGAATCGTGTAGCCTGCAAATCTTGAAAGATTTGCAGAATCCCAACCCAGAAGGGTGTAGCCACCCCCGCTGCCACCGGTCAGTTCCCCATCAATGCGCAACAGCGCCCAATCCCCCACCGTGATCACACTTCCGGCAACAAATGTCGCGCCTCTACCCTCAATGTATTCAGATTTATCAGTGCAATTATCGTAACGAAACCGGAACTCCGTATTGATGAATGTGTCTTTGGGAACTTCGGAAGAACGCACCACCCCATCGATGCAATGAAAAGCTGTGAGAAAATAAAGCGCACGGTTCCCTGACCCGCTTCCATTGTTCAGTAAGGTGCCAGAACACTGTCTTTCTTTCCCGTCATCCCTAATGACGTAATAGCGAGCAACACCCCGCGCCACTTCATTCTTTGCGGAACAGACAGGCACTGGAGATCCACAAGTGGATTGTCGGGGGACAAGGAGCCTCACATTCACTCCGGACAGCTTGCCTTCTTCCCTGAAGCGATGGCTGATTCTTTCCACCTTGAAGGGAAAATCAGCAGGGCGCATCTCAAGCTCGGCAGGAAGCCAGTACTCCACGGCCACCGAGTCTCCAGGAACCGCCAATGACCAAAACTCCCCATCGTCTCCCAATCCACGACCCGCATATTCTTCAACCGGGGCACCGATGCCACCACTGAGACCGTACACTTTGACGGACATCCCCAACCCAAGATCAAAATCGCTGAAACGCACCTTCAAAGACAAGGCCGCCGGAGAATGGATCTGTGCCTGCCATATTGCAAACCCGTCTTGCCGCTTGACCATTGCCCAATTTGCTTCAGTCAGGTGTACGTTTCTGCCAATCCCCACGTAGGTCTTTATCGGGTCACTGAGCAAACTTTGGATTTCTTCCTGTTCTTTGTCACTCAGCACGGAAAGATCAAGCTGCGTTGCCTGCAAGGGATAATTTTCAACCGCTGCTTTCCAGGCATGGCGAATTTCAGGACTCGATTGCACCTGCGGCAACTCAACTTCCCTGCCAGGCATGCTTTGCGAAAACACGCCAGGCGCCAGCAACAGCAGCAGCAGAGCCAATAAGCAATATCTGTTTCTGATCAGTCTCTGTGCCCCCCAGACAAAGCATTTCAAACGCACCATCATGAGCTGGACTGTACTAATCTCGGCGCGGTCCGTCCCAAGACCAAAACGGCTTTCGCTTTACGCATGACAGGAACCAATCGTTTCCCGGCAGAACGTACAGTGCCTTCTAAAAGCAAAAGTGCCACACCTCCCCTGTACTTTTATCCGCCAGCCCTCGAGCCTCATGTTTATCAAAACGGTCACCAATCATCTTTTCGACGCTGCTCTCTGTTTCCTTGCGTTACAATCGGTCTGCCAACCATGCAGGAAGCGCTAAAAATGTCTTGTGCCGGAAAGTCCGGCTCAACCGGAACGGAAACGACTTGCGAAAACAACCTTTGCTCTCCCACCATCCTTTTATCATTATTGGGCTTGGGTACACAAAAAGTGACCGCCTGCCGCATGGCTTTGAGCCCACTTGACTGAAACCGGAAACGCCAGTGAGTATCAAAAAATGGATGTGATCCAAAGCTGGTGGAAGCGCTCTCTTTCCAACCCTCAGGTTGTCCTGCTCGTTATTCTGCTAGCCATTGGGATCAGCGTAATTTCCTTTGCTGGCGACATTCTGGGTCCCTTGCTTTCCAGCCTGATTCTCGCCTACCTTCTGGACGGCGCGATTACCTCTTTGCGCCGCACAGGTATGCCGGGTGGATTGGCGCTGACATTGATCTTTGGTGCTTTTCTTGCCTTTTCCGTCATGTTTCTGCTTTTTATCATTCCGGTTTTATACGGGCAGCTCGCTCGGCTCATGACAGAACTGCCGCAATTTTTTGCCAAGAGCCAAGCCCTGCTTTCCCAATTGCCAGAGAAGTACCCGGAACTTTTCAGCGAGCAGGAAATCACCGAAGTGGTTCAAAACCTGAAAACCAATCTTCTGAATTACGGCAAAGGTCTGCTGGCAGTGTCGCTGTCCACCTTAACGACCGCCATTACCACTTTGGTGTACCTGGTACTCGTGCCGCTGATCATTTTTTTCATGCTAAAAGACAAAGATCAAATCTGGGGGTGGCTCTCCGGCTTCCTTCCCAAACAGGAAAGCCAGGCTCTCACCCGCACGGTATGGGGCGAAGTGAACCGGGGAATAGCGGGCTACATCCGAGGCAAGGTCATTGAAGTTGCTGTGTTGTGGGCGGTCACATGGATCGCCTTTTATTTTCTCGGCCTGAACTACGCGCCATTGCTTTCTTTGTTGGTCGGGTTATCTGTCATCATTCCCTACATCGGCATTGCGATTGTAACGGTGCCGGTCGTGCTGGTTGCGCATACGCAATGGGGGCTGAGCAGTGACTTTTATTACTTGCTTGGGGTTTATCTGGCGCTGCAATTTCTTGATGCCAATATCTTGGTGCCTCTGCTGTTTTCCGAGGCCGTGAACCTTCACCCAATCGCCATCATCCTGGCTGTTTTGACCTTCGGCAGCATCTGGGGAGTGTGGGGAATATTTTTTGCCATTCCACTGGCAACGCTGGTGAACGCGGTACTAAAAGCCTGGCCGCGACAATACGCCCAACACCAGGAGTTCCGATAGCGGGCTTCAAAGGGATTTCGCCGCTGCCAACACTTCGTCAACGTGGCCGGGCACTTTCACTTTTGACCATATACGTTGTACGACTCCTTCTTCGTCCAGCAAAAACGTGGTGCGCTCAAGGCCGCGCACTTTTTTCCCGTACATATTCTTGTCTTTCATCAATCCCAGCCGGGAACACAGGGTCTCTTCCTTGTCAGCGATCAAGTCAAAGGGGAAGTCGAATTTGGCGCGAAATTTTTCGTGCGCGGCAAGGGTGTCGCGTGACACCCCGTAAACCGGTACCTTCAAACGTTTGAAGTGCCGATGTTGACTGGCAAAATCTTGCCCCTCGCGGGTGCAACCGGGGGTGTTGTCGCGTGGGTAGAAATACAACACCAGTTTTTTGCCACGCTGTTGCGACAATGTGAATTCGCCGTTCGTTGCCGGCAATGTGAAGTCGGGGAAAACGCTCCCCACGGTGAGTTCAGCCATTTGCCAATGGTATTCACAGGCTTGAGTTCTTGTCAATTGGAACGTGGCTCATTACCATTAGCCCGCAGACCCGCAGGAACATGACGAGCACAAATCTACAGCGATTCAAAGGAAGCGTGGTGGCAATGGTCACTCCGATGCAATCCAGTGGCGAACTGGCTCTGCCCGCCTTGCACCGCTTGGTTGATTTTCACGTCCAGGAAGGCACTAACGCCATTGTCCCCGGCGGAACAACCGGCGAAGCGGCCACGCTGAACTTTCAGGAGCATTGCCGGGTGGTCAGCGAAACCGTTCAGGCCGTCAACGGTCGCGTACCGGTCATTGCCGGAACCGGAACCAATGCCACCGCCGAGGCGATCAGATTGAGCCGGAATGCCGCGCACGAAAACGCCGACGCCTGTCTGCTGATCACTCCGTATTACAACAAGCCGACTCAGGAAGGGCTGTACCAGCACTATCGAAGCATTGCCGAAGCAGTGGACATTCCGCAGATTCTGTACAACGTCCCTTCGCGCACGGCGTGTGACATGCTTCCTGAAACCATTTGCCGTTTGAGCGAAATCGACAACATAGTCGGCATCAAGGAAGCCTCCGGCGATCCACAAAGAACCCAGGAAATTTCCCGTCTTTGCGGTGAAGATTTTATAATTTTCAGCGGTGAAGATTTCATGGCCGCAGACACGATTTTGCGTGGTGGTCATGGCGTGATCTCCGTGACCGCCAATGTTGCTCCCCGCCTGGTCAGTGATATGTGCCGTTCTGCTCTGGCAAAGGATCACGCCGGCACCGAGCGCATTGATCAGCGCTTGCAAGCTTTGCACAAAGCTTTGTTTTGCGAATCCAACCCGATTCCCGTAAAGTGGCTGCTGTGTGAAATGGGTAAAATACCGCCAGGCATCCGTTTGCCACTGACATGGCTTTCCCAGACACATCACGGTACTTTGCGCAGCGTGGCCAAAGCCGCCGGCATCCTCGCCCCATAGAGGAAACACTTTGCGAACTAAAAATATGACTCTCAGACCTATCTTGTTTCTTTGCGCAGTGCTGGCCGGCTGTTCAGGTAAAGAAAGCTTTTTCGATGAATTGCAATCTCCCTTTTTTAAGGCGGAAGCTTATATGGTGGAAGAAAACCACGAACTGGAAATGCCACCCGGTCTGGACAAGCCGAAAGGCTCAGATCACTTCATGTTGACCGATCACCAGGCACTGCGCAAAAAAACCCGCGTCGTCCGTGTTGCTTCGGCCACTGCCCACCTGCGAAAAACCGGCTCCAAAACATGGCTGGAAACCGACTCGCCGCAGTCGGTGGTCTGGTCGAGGGTACAGGGTTTCTGGAAGCGCTATGGCTACCAAGTGGAAAAACAGAGCAAAGAACGAGGCTATCTCCTGACCCGCTGGCGGGAGAAGAAATCACCTGACGGTTCACGCCAGGCAACCCAGCGCGACCGGTTTGTGCAACAGCTTCGCAGCAATCAAAAAGGCGGCACCATGACTTCTCTAAGCTATGTGCAAGAAGTCAGGGTCGGCGGAGGCTGGAAAAAGCAGGGAAGCTCCGGAAGCGCGGAAGCCGATATGCTCAGGTTACTTCAGGATCATCTGGGCACACAGTCAATACGGCTGAGTCGGAAAAAATAGTCTCCTGACATTTCTGCGGGCATCGGTTTTGACCTCAAGCCCAATCAGTCCGATTGCCACAATTTTAGCAGTCACCACAGAAAGCCTGCGGAAGCGGGGACTTTAGAGCTTGATGTCTTTCTTAAGTATTCGATCCTTTTCTCTTGCCCAGTCGCGCTCGCGTGAAACCGCCCGCTTGTCGTAGAGCTTTTTGCCCTTTCCCAGGCCAATCTCCAGCTTCGCACGGTTTTTGCGCCAATAGGCACGAACTGGAATCAGGGAGTAGCCCTGTTGTTCCAAGGCGGCATACATACGGCGCAATTCAATCTTGTTCAGCAACAGCTTCCGTGCTCTCGTGGCATTAGCTTCCATGTACGCCGGACAAGTGTCCAATGGCGAAATATGTGACGCAATCAAGAACGCTTCCTGATTTCTCATTTGCACAAAGCTGCCCTTCAATGAGAGGCGGCCAGAACGCAGGCTTTTGACTTCCCAACCCAACAGACTGATCCCTGCCTCATAAGTCTTCTCAATATGATAGTCGTGGCGTGCCCGAGGATTACCGGCGATCAATCCCGGCTGCCGCTTTACGCGGCGACGCATTTGTTTCCGGACATTTCTTCTAAAAAACCTTATGCAAAAGGGTCATGGTACTCCCAAGACTCACGTACCGTGCTGAAAATTTACCAATGTCGCCGTACCGTGCACCTTTGCCAGAAGCGATGTACACAAGAGATTCAGATCCATCCTCTGGTAACATTGAAAACTTTAGCATTTCAGGAGCTTTAGCATGGAAAAACACCACAGTAACGTTGCCACTTTGGGAATGGCCTTGATTGGGTTTGCAATGGTGACGGCCTGTTCCGAAAACGGAGGCGGTCAAGCTAAAGGCAATCCAGGCGATGAGCCAAAAACATTGGTCAGCAATAACCCGAAAGTATTGTTAAAAACCAGCATGGGGAACGTGGAAATTGAGCTTTTTCAGGAAAAGGCACCGGAAACTGTAGCAAACTTCCTGGCTTACGTAAAAAACGGTTTTTATGACCACACGATTTTTCACCGCGTCATTTCTGGCTTTGTTATCCAAGGCGGGGGATTTACCGCTCAGATGCAACAAAAGCCCACTGCAAAAACCATTCAGAATGAAGCCCATAACGACTTGAAGAACCGGCGCGGCACCCTGGCCATGGCGCGCTCCGGAGATCCCCATTCGGCCAGCTCGCAATTTTTCATTAACCTGTCTGATAACAGTTCTCTGGATTTCACGGGCAAAAACCAACAAGGATGGGGATACGCGGTTTTCGGGAAGGTTGCTCAAGGCATGGATGTCGTCGATAAAATTGCCGGCGTACCCACAGGAAGGGCCAAGGGGCATAGCGACGTACCAAAACAGCCCGTGACGATTGAAAAGGCAGAGTTGCTCAAACAGTAGCCCTGTTGTCGCCGACAGCTGGTCTGTCTCTGCCATGCGGAATTCGCGACGGCGAAATAAATTTTCATGAGTCGAATTGAATTCGTTTCCGATTGCCATCTCAGCCCGGCACGACCGAAAACCACAGATCGTTTTCTTCTCTATCTGGCAGAAGAGGTTCCCGGAGCCAAGGCTCTTTATATCCTCGGCGATCTTTTTGACAGCTGGATCGGGGACGACGCCATGGCACCGGAACTTGAGGTTGTCGTTGCCGCCTTACGGAAGCTACGCAAGGAGCTGCCCATTTATTTTATCCATGGCAACCGTGATTTTCTCATTGGGCGCAAATTTGCGCGTAGAAGCGGCTGTAAGCTGCTATCTCAGCTATCGGTGGTCAGACTGGGCGGCAGACGCACCTTGATCACGCACGGAGACGTGTTTTGCACCGATGACACTGCGTACCAGGTTTTCCGCCTGTGGGTGCAAAATCCCCTTTCGAAATGGATTTTCAAGTCCCTGCCACTGGCTCGCAGAAAAAAAATTTCCACCTACTTGCGAAGTAAAAGCGAGGCCAGGAAAAAAAGAAACCTGGAAAGCCACATTATGGATGTCAACCAGAAAACGGTTGAGTTCTACATGCAGCGATTTAGGGTGGATCAGCTGATACACGGTCACACGCAC
The DNA here is from genome assembly GCA_965212025.1 of Candidatus Oxydemutatoraceae bacterium. GTDB lineage: Bacteria > Pseudomonadota > Gammaproteobacteria > Poriferisulfidales > Oxydemutatoraceae. The sequence goes on along the minus strand of OZ243039.1, from coordinate 1,153,479 downwards.
CGCCCTGCCGTACACGAATTCAACCTGGGCAGATACCAAGCCCGACGCTTCGTCCTTGGCGACTGGGAGCAAGGCGGTCAGGTTCTCAGCGTCACAAACGGCGAGGCGCAACTACGAAAAACGTCATGAGAGCGATCCGAGCCGGCCGCAGCAGGGGCTTAGTCTCTAAGCGCCGGAGCATGAAGGAGACATGAATGTCCAAAAGCACCACCCACCCCACAAGCAGGACTTTGAACCGTCAGGTGCCCCCCATCAAACAGTTTTGGGAGTTATCAGTTCTCTGACAGTGTCACGAAAAACCTGGAAACTTTTCGATTGATTATTTTCCACATCCATATAAGGAGCAATTTTTTCCGCCCACTCGCATTTATATTGCCCAACAAAGGGGTATCCCTTTTTTTTCAATTCTTTCGACCCATTTGGATGAATGCCGCCAGCTTTTCCCACGTACCACAAATGCTGTCTTGGGGTATAACCAGCCAAGGCTGAAGCGTCCCACTTCGGGCAGGCCGCTTCTATGGCCTTAGGGTCTCCCAGTAACCAAGCCTCCGTTTCCTCTATCGCAAACCTGAATTTTGTTCTGGGTGCTGGTTTGCAGCTCTCCAGGATGTCGCATAATTTTTTCTTCAATTCCCGGCAGTTACGATCGTCCAAATCCATGACCACGACTACAGCATTAGCTTCTTTTGGGCATTTACCCAACCCTCTCAACAATATTAGGCAGTCTATTCAGCAAACCCTGCTTGTTCGGTTTTGGGCTTTTGGTTTCCTTTTTCGGAATGTGACCTTCACCAGGATGGCAATGGACTTTGTAAGAGTGGCCTGTCGACCCTTGAATAATTTTCCCCATAACAGAATTCAGCAAGATCTTCCCCGATTTATCTCCGATATGTACCCGAATATGCATTGACACACTTCCCGTACCGAGACTAATCCTCCAAATATTCGCCATGCCAAAGTTCTCCAAGCGGGAACTCCTCTCCTACCAAAGCGACAATCTCGTTGTTGCCACTTGCTCTGGAAATCTCCGAAAAACCATTTGAGCCTTTCTTGAGAACCCAAACCTCGTCCGGGCTTAGCGCATTTACAAAATATGGCTGATGAGTGGTGATGAACAGCTGCACGTTATTATTATTGTGGACAGTATATTTGCGAAATTCTATTGCCAAAACATCCAAAAGCTTGTGGTAAAGACCATTTTCTGGCTCTTCTATGCAAATGAATGGCGGCGGCTTCTGGTCTTCCAGCAACAACAAATAGGCAAAGACTTTCAGCGTGCCGTCGGACATTTGCTGGGCGTAAAAATGATCAGAAAAGCCCTTCTCCTTGAAACGGAGCAACACCCGCTGGTCTATGCTCACGATTGTGTCTATTTTTTCAATCCCCGGGATTTTGGCAGCAATTCTCTCCAGTACACGACTGAATTCTTCGGGGTGTTCACCTTCCATGAACTGCACAACATTGCCAAGGTTGTCACCATGGGTATTCAAATGCCTTTGCGACCCGGCCAAAGGCGAATCGCGGGCAGCATCTGGCGTGAAATAACTCAAATACCAGCTTTCAATAAACTCCCGAAGCACAGATATTCGGGGATGCTGCTTCAAAGAACCAAAGGTCGCGATACCTAGTCTTTGTCTGTTGTATAGCTCAACAAACTCTTTTTTGCCACTTTCCTGTTCTTCACTTGCTATGTCTGGAGGAGATTTAAGACAATAATTTTTTCACTCTGAATCCGCCACGCTATCATCACGCTCAGTTGCCTGCATCTCCCCTGTCCACACGAATCCCGTACCTTTCACCAACCTGAAAAAGGAGAAGGGTTGCCCTCGTTTTTGTCCTTTTCGCCGCTGGCGGAGCCGCTCTTTTGCTACGTAGGGGCGACCATCCGAATCCTCATTGATTCCAACTTCATAAGTGATTGGGCGATCCTTCTTCCCCTGCCGATAATAGATCTCAAACACAATGGGGTCGCTACTTCCTTGAGAACGGACACGGTAAGTCCTCCCCGCCCTCTATGGTTACACGCATCCGCGACACCTGGTTTCAAACAATCAGCCAAAAAACCGAAAGCATCGAGCAGTGCGCTCTTCCCAGCACCGTTTTTCCCGATAACCACCGTCATGGGCGTCAGTGGGTCGGCTTTTTACGTATTGCACAGTTTTCCAAGCGTCACGTCTTTCAGTACTCGATAATTTTGAATCTTTAATCCTTCTATTCTTGCCATGGTCAGATTGTTCTCTCCCCATCCTTGCTCGCCATTTGACTGTACGACTGAGTGTCCTCTTGAATCCACCTTTCTTGAATTGGAAGCGGCCAAGAATTACGACCGCAGACCCAGCACAAGCTGACGCCGCATTTCCAAACAACGTGCATCAGGTGTGATCTCTTGACCTTCCCCATGAGCCACGACGCAAGCTTTCAGCTTGCGAGCATTCCTGCAAACTTCAGGCCTTTCACAATGATGGCGCCTTTGCGCCAGGTTACGGAAAAATCTCTCTGTCTGTACCGAAAGTCGCTTGGGGGGAAGTCAGGAATATCAGGCCGAAACTACGGCATCCAGGTTTACACCGATGGTCAAGTCCATGACGTTAGTCCCGGTCGGTCCGGTCGTAATCAAATCGCCCGTAGCGGCAAGAAAGTTCCCGGCATCGGCGCGTCTCAGAAAATCACCGGCGTCCATGCCCAAAGCCGCACCCCTGCGCACTGTTTCTCCGTCCACTATGGCACCGGCATCGTTTGTTGCTCCATCTGTGCCATCTGTACCGGCACTAAGCAACACTTGCTGCTGCCTTCCCTGTAGCTCCATGGCTGCCACCAAAGCCAAGTGCTGATTGCGTCCACCACGCGCCGGATTCGCCGGCAATTCAACCCAAGTTTCGCCACCCCAGATCCACAACACTCCGCTGTGCTGTTGAAGCTGGCGCACCATTGCCCTGGCTGTTGCTCCCACCTCTCCTGCCATAAATTCCGGCGCGACCGAAACCTGAAAACCAAGCGCACGGGCATGTTTTGCCGCCGCCTGCTTCGCATCACCAAGGCACGCAACAATATGCGTTTCCATGCCCGCAAAGCACTCGTCACCGGGAACCTCGCAAACCTTTAAGTCCCCTAGCAGTTCACGCACTTTCCCGGGATAGGAATCCAGATCAAGCGTTTCTCTGACCGGAGTCAAAAGTCCCGAACCGATCACCGCAGGATCATCTCCCGGCACGTCTGAAATTAACAAGCTCAGCACCCGACATCCCTTCAGGTGAGTCGCCAGACGACCTCCTTTGATTTTAGAAATGGCGCGGCGTACCGTATTGATGCGCTGAATGTCCAAATCGGTCGCCAGCATGCGGCTGGTCAGTGTTCTGAAATCTTCAAGACGCATGGTGTCGGGAAGGACTTCCACCAAACTTGAGGCACCACCGGAAAGCAGAAACAGCAGATCCTGGTTGCGCTTTGCGCGCTCCTTCACATATTCCAGCAATACCGCCCCGGCGCGCAGGCTGGCAACTCCGGGCACCGGATGATCAGATTCCAGGCACCGGAAATTTTTTAGCCGCACGAGTGCTTCGTCTAGATGGCCGCTTTTGGTAATCACCAGACCGCTGCTGATTTTGTCTCCCAAAGCCTGGAACGCGCCCAGGCCCATCGCCGACGCTGCCTTCCCGACCGCCACCAGATGCACAGGATTTGGCAAGGGAGATCGACTCAGGTATTCACGAACAACCGGCGTTCCCTGCACGCGGTCAAGCGCGGCACGGTAAATTTCCACCAGGCTGGTGCGGCTTTCTGTTATGGACTGGGACACCAAGGAACTTCAGGCACGGGCATCCGTACATACATCGTTCTCATACCCCGGTACGGCGACTCAAAAACGGGCTTTGTCAGTAAAGAAATGTACCAGTGAGCCCACCACAAGCTGGTCAAAAAGCACAATGACATCCTGGTTCTTCATGCGTACACAGCCGTTGGAAGCTGGTGTGCCGACACGCTCTTCATCCCAGGTTCCATGGATATAAATGTTTCGCTGCTCACTGTCGCAGTCTCCACCCTGATTGGTGCCCGGTTCCAGCCCGGCCAAGCGGACAACGCGCGAACAAATCAGGTCTGCTCCTTCCTGAGACGGGTCGTTTATCGTGGCAACTTCTCCACTTGCCTTCCGCGCCCTAAACACTGTCAAAGGTGGCGCATCCGCGCCGATCAATTCAGATACCCGATGAACCCCAAGCGGTGTTCTCAGAGAGTGCTCAATGTTCCCGGCACCAAAGCGAGACGTGGAAACCGGATAACAGGCATCCGGACGCCCCTGCCGATAGAAAAAAAGACGCTGTTCGTCCAGATTGACCAGCACCAGTGGAAGCGCGCCACACCGGTGTCGGCGAATCAGTCGTCGCACCAGCCATCGCCAACGGCGCCCCGGTTCCGAACCGGACTGAATGCGGCTCTCCGAAGCGTAATACATCAGGCACGCGCCGAATTTTTTGCCATGGTCAATATCGTCCCTGGTCTTTCCACACGCACATCGTTCTGGCTCTCCCAATAGGAAGGACTGACATCGTGTTGATATTTACCATCAAACACGGAAGCTTCAAACTGCTCCAAATCCGAATTCCCTGCCCGCACTGACGCAACCAAATCATCAAGATCCTGATAAAAAATACGGTCAACTCCAAGAATCTTTTCAATTTCCTCAGTGTTTCTTTCAGCGGCGAGCAATTCTCGCCGTGACGGCATGTCGATACCATAAACATTAGGGAAGCAAACGGGGGGAGCCGCCGATGCAAAATACACTTTCTTCGCACCGGCGTCTCGCGCCATACGGACAATTTGCCGGGAAGTTGTCCCGCGCACGATGGAATCATCAACCAGCAAAACGTTTTTGTCCTTGAACTCTATGCCCAAAGGATTCAGCTTCTGGCGAACCGATTTCTGGCGAAGCCTTTGGGCTGACATGATGAAAGTGCGCCCTATGAAACGATTCTTGATGAAGCCCTCGCGATAACACACATCAATATTCACTGCCAGTTCCAAAGCGGCAGTACGGCTGGTGTCGGGAACAGGGATGACCACGTCTATGTCGTTTTCAGGTAACTCCCGCAGGATTTTCGCGGCCAAGTATTCGCCCATCCGCATCCGTGCCTTGTGCACAAAAACATTGTCGACAATCGAGTCCGGACGTGCCAGATACACATATTCAAACAAACAACTGCGATAACGGCTGTGTGGCGCCGCGCAATCCCGTGCATAAACTTTGTCTTTGCTGATAAAAACAGCTTCTCCGGGGCGTACATCGCGCTCAATGACAAATCCTTGCGAAACCAGCGCCACGCTTTCAGACGCGACCATGTACTCAACTCCGCGCTTCCCTTCCCGCTTCCCGTAAATCAGCGGTCGAATACCGTTGGGATCGCGGAAAAACAACAGACCCTGCCCCGCCAGAAGAAACACGGCGGCATAAGCCCCCTGGCAGCGTTTGTGCACCCTTGAGACCGCTTCGAAAACCGCGTCTGGCGTGATGGGGTACTCGCGCTTTGCCAGCATTTCATGCGCGAAAACGTTCAGCAACACCTCCGAATCACAGAAAGTATCGATATTGCGCAAATCATCCCTGAACAATTCGTCTCGCAAAGCCGCAGAGTTGACCAGGTTGCCGTTATGCGCAAGGGCAATGCCGTAAGGAGAATTTACGTAAAAAGGCTGTGTTTCTTTGAGGCTCAGGACCCCGGAAGTCGGGTAACGCACATGACCGATGCCGGTATTGCCTCGCAAGCCAGCAAGGTCTGCTTCTGAAAAGACATCCCGCACATAGCCCATACCACGGCGCTCATGCACACTCCGGTCTTCGCAGCTGACAATTCCAGCCGCATCCTGACCGCGGTGTTGAAGCCAGGTCAACGCATCGTACAGCCGCCGGCTCACTGGCTTTTTGCCATAAATACCAACTACGCCACACATTTCAGCGTCTCCTTATAAGCCATTTCCCTCGTACACGTCTTCGATCGTGTCTTCCCCGACATGCTCCTGTACCGGCTCAAAAAGTTGGGTGAACCACTCCGGAGTTTCCTGCAGCACTCTGTCCACCAAAATTTCCAGCCTGGGAACGAACTCTGACTGCTTCCAGAATTCGTGTTCAACGATAGTCGGGCTAAGCCGCGCAAGCCCCACGATCAACACGGCAATAACCAAGCCACGCGCTGCACCATAAAGCCCACCAAGCAGATTATCCAGCCCTGCGCCCTTACCTTTCGACCGGGCCGCTTCAAACAACTTGGCGACCAGCCTTCCAGCCATCCAGACGGCGACAAAAATCAGAGCCGCAAACAACCAGTACGGAATCTTGCCGGGCTCAAATTCATAATCGAAAAACTCAAATCCACCGTCCACCCAGCTGTCGGGGAACCAACCCAACAATATGGGAACGTGAAGCGCGGCGTAGAGTGCCAACACCAGGCTTGCAACCTTGATCAAGCGCACCGAAACACCAGACTTGTAACCACACCAGATCGAAACCGCGAATAGCAGCACAATGCCCAGATCCAGCAGCACCGGGATACTCAACGGCTCACCACTCCCTTTCGCACCACTCGGGCAGAAACCGAGAATTTTTTCTTGATATCCTTCGCTGCGTCTGTGGCTTCGTCTTCGTTCGGGAACGGCTCAAGTTCAACCACGTAATAGCGTTCACCACCTTCCGCCCCGGTCGTCGAGATCTTTGCATCATGTCCTGCCTTGGCAAGCTTCGCCACCAACATCCCCGCATTTTTCGGAAACTTGAAGCTCCCTGCAATCACCATCCATTCAGGTCGGCGTCCCTTCGCCAAAACGTTCTTTTTAATGGTGGCAGCCTCCTCATCCATCCGGGACTGCGTTTTGAGCAGATCGGAAACATCTTGCTCCACTTCGAATGTGGGACCCGCCGGAATTTCCAGACGCAAAGGCTCAATCTGCCGGTAGCCTTCCGCGTCAAAAACCTGAGGCAACACAATCACCCCCAAGGCGACAATCACCACGGTTCCAACCAGGCGATTCTTCAGACGACTGTTTGCCATTTTTCTACTTGTTTCAAAAGCGCACTAAAGACTGTGTTTCAGACAACCTGGAACTCTGGACAAACACTGTTTCACCCTGAAGCAACAAAAACCCGTTCTTCAGCACTCGCCGCCTGGTGGCGGGAAATCCAACGAGTGGCAAAGCTGGTGGCCGCCACAGTGACCACTGAACCGAACACCAGCAATCCATCATCCGGTTCCAAAAAAGAAACCGCCTGCCGGTACCCATCAACAATGCCAGGAAAATTCAACACCGTTTTCCCCACCGCCATTTCTCTTACCAGTTTGGAAAGCTTGTCCAAAGTCATGGCGCGCCGGGTTTCGGCTTGCCCCAGGTACCACATGTCAACAAGAGGAAGCAGCTCGCGTACCATGCCGCGGACATCCTTGTCATCCAACACTCCGAAAACCGCATGCAAACGCCGGAACTTCCTGAAGGCACGCAAATTTGCTGCCAACACAGCGCAACTCGCCGGATTATGGGCAATATCCCTGATGACCGTGCACCCTTCACTTGTCGACTCAAAGCGCCACGAAAGCCTGACGTTTTCAAGCCCCTTTTCCAGAGCTTTTCGCGATACCGGTAATCGTCTCTTTAACAATTGCAAAGCCTGTATCGCGCAGGACGCGTTGTGGTATTGAACCGTCCCGAACAAAGCCGGAACCGGCAAGCCCTCAATCTTGATTTGTTCAGAAACAAAGTCCCAAGTGTCTTCCTTTCTTCCTTGCACAAAATCAAACTCTTTTCCCAACTGCGACAAATTCGCCCCCGCATCTCTTGCCAATTGTCCGACCACGCACGGAAGGTCGAAGTCTCCGCAAATCAAGGGGCGACCCTGACGCAAAATACCCGCCTTTTCTGCAGCAATATCCGCCCTATTACTGCCAAGCAGGTTGATGTGGTCAAGGTCGATGCTGGTAATGATGGCAACATCGGGATCAAGAATATTCACAGCATCCAGCCGACCTCCGAGCCCAACCTCCAAAATCACAACGTCGGGTGCCTCTTTTTGAAAGTGACACAGGGCAGCAAGCGTCCCGTACTCAAAAAAGCTCAGTGAGGTATCACCGCGTCGCTCTTCTATAAAGTCAAATATCTGACACAAGTCCTCATCGCTGACCAGCTTCCCGCCCACTTTGATGCGCTCGTTATACAGGTGCAAATGAGGTGAGGTGTAAGACGCCACCCGATACCCTTCGGCACTCAGCATGGCTTCCATCAGCGCCACTGTTGAACCTTTGCCGTTGGTTCCCGCCACAGTAACAATCGGGCATTTCACGGTGAGCAGGTCGCACCGCCGGGCAACCACGGCAATCCTCTCAAGCCCCAGATCAATCCCTTTGGGATGCAGGCATTCCTGCCACTCCAGCCAATCTTCAAGCCGACTGAATTTCATCGCCACAGCCAAAAAATATTCAGCATCTTCCCAAAATTCGCAAAATATTGACCACCCGGTGACGCAATTCGGTTCGCGGCACAATCATGTCAATGGCACCATGGGAAAGCAAAAATTCACTGCGCTGGAAGCCCTCCGGCAATACCTCACGTGTGGTCTGCTCAATCACCCTGGCACCGGCAAAACCGATTCGTGCTTCAGGTTCGGCAATCACCACATCACCGAGCATCGCGATGCTCGCGGTAACCCCCCCCATAGTCGGATCCGTCAGCACGGAAACAAAAGGCAATCGGCGCGTCCGCAGTCGTGCCAGTGCCGCGCTTACTTTCGACATTTGCAACAAAGACACCAGCGCCTCCTGCATGCGCGCACCTCCACTCGTGGAAAAACAAACAAAAGGTATACGATGTTCATAACAGTGAGCGATCGCCCGGCGTAAGCGCTCGCCGACTACCGAACCCATGGATCCTCCGATAAAGTCAAACTCGAATGCCGCGGCGACTAACGGCAGACCCAGCACTTCTCCCGCCTGAACCACCAAGGCGTCACTTTCTCCCGTTTGCTTCTGCGCATCGACCAACCGTTCCCGATATTTCTTCCTGTCCTTGAACTTTAGAAAATCTATGGGCTTGATGTCCTGCCCAATTTCCAGCCAATCTCCCTGATCCAAAAACATCTTCAATCGCTGCCTGGCGGGCAGGCGCACATGGTGGCCACACTCGCTGCAGACACCCAGCAAGCGTTCCAGTTCCGGCCGATAAAGCACATTCTCGCAAGCTTCGCATTTCAGCCACAAACCTTCCGGAACCTTACGGGTTCCAACGCGCGTACGAATACGCGAAGGCATCAATTTTTTATACCAACTCATAACGATCCTGTCTTGTTTTCAAAGGATGCTGACTCAAGCAGCTCCAGTGGCTGCATCCATAGCCTGACGCATGGGTCGCAGCAGTGTACTTATCGCTGCCTGGCATTGTGGCCAGTCATCACGGTGGCGCTCAATGCACCGAACAATGGCGCTGCCCACAACAATCGCATCACAGTGCCCCGCAATTTCGGCAGCCACAGCCGCGTCCTTGATGCCAAATCCAACTCCAACGGGCAAGTCAGTGTGGCGCTTGATTTCAGCAAGTCGCTGCACCACTTCAGAACAACTCAAATTGCCAGCGCCGGTGACTCCTCGGAGAGAAACATAATAAATAAAACCGCGCGCAGCTTTGCAGATTGTGCGAATTCGTGCTTCCGGAGTCGTCGGTGCAAGCAAAAAAATCAAATCAAGGTGGTTGCGTACCATTTCCTTCTCCAGGGAAGTTCCTTCTTCGGGAGGCATGTCGACGATCAAGAAGCCATCCACTCCGGCTCTTTTTGCCAGACCCACCGCAGACTTGTACCCCATTGCTTCAATGGGGTTGAGGTAACCCATCAGCACCACCGGAGTTCGGGTATCGGATTTGCGGAATTCCGCCACAAAACCGACAACCTGGGCATAGTTCGTCTGATGGGAAAGCGCCCTTTCGCACGCCCTCTGAATGACTGGCCCATCCGCCATGGGATCAGAAAAAGGCACGCCTAATTCAATGATGTCGACGCCGCTTGCCACCAAAGTTTTCATCAGTGGCACCACGCGTTCGGGAGACGGGTCTCCTGCCACAATGTACGCCACCAAAGCTACGCGCCGACTGCTCCGCAAGCTGTCGAAGCAGTCCTTAATGCGTCCGGAATGGATTTCAGTTGCCAAGTTTTGCAACGATTTCCAAATCCTTGTCACCACGCCCGGAGAGGTTAACAACAATATTCTGCTGCGCGGTGAAGCGCGGTGCGATTTTTTCCACATAAGCCAGCGCATGGCTACTTTCGAGTGCCGGGATGATTCCCTCGCACCGGCACAGTCGCTGGAAGCTTTGCCAGGCCTCAGCATCGGTAGCAGTCACGTACTCAGCCCTGCCGGTATCTTTAAGCCAAGCATGTTCGGGACCGACACCCGGATAATCCAGGCCAGCCGAGATGGAATGCGTAGCTAAAATCTGCCCGTCATCGTCGGCCAGAAGATAGGTACGATTGCCGTGTAACACCCCAGGTTTCCCTGCGGTCAGCGATGCAGCGTGGAGACCACTGGAAATGCCTTTGCCCGCTGCTTCTACGCCATACAGCTTGACCTTTGTCTTCGAAATAAAAGGCGCGAAAAGACCGATGGCATTGGAGCCTCCACCAATGCAGGCAACCAGAGCATCAGGATCCTGCCCGGTGATTGCGCGCAGTTGTGAAGCAGTTTCGCGCCCGATTACAGCTTGAAAATCACGCACGACGGCCGGGTAAGGGTGAGGGCCGGCAACGGTGCCGATGATGTAAAAAGTATCCTCAACACTGCCAACCCATTCACGCATCGCTTCGTTCATGGCGTCTTTCAGAGTGCGCGAGCCAGCGGCAACACCCACCACCTTCGCGCCCAAAAGCCGCATGCGGTACACATTGGGCTTTTGCCTGACCATGTCTTCTTCACCCATAAAAACCGTGCATTTCAACCCGAACAAGGTGGCCACAGTCGCGGTCGCCACACCATGTTGACCAGCACCGGTCTCCGCAATGACACGCGTTTTCCCCATGCGCCTGGCGAGCAAAGCCTGACCCAAAGCACTGTTGATTTTGTGTGCGCCGGTGTGATTCAAGTCTTCGCGTTTCAAATACACCGCGGCACCCCCAAGCTCGGCACTCAGGTTTTTCGCAAAATACAGAGGGCTGGGTCGACCAACATAATTTGACAGGAGTCCGTCAAGCTCTTTTTGAAAACCCTGGTCTTTCTGAGAGATCCGCCATGCCTTTTCCAGTTCCTGCAGGGGATGAATCAGGGTTTCTGCTACAAAGCGCCCACCGTATGAACCAAAATACCCTTTGCTGTCGGGTAAGTCCTGCCCACTAAAGCGACATGCCTGGGTCATATCAACGCAGCACTTCCCGGTCAGCACGCCGCACGGATTCCACAAAATCTTTCATCAGCGATAAATCCTTGGTTCCTTTTATTCTTTCAATTCCACTGGACACATCCACCCCATAAGGCCGAGTAAGCGAAATGGCTTCTCGAACGTTAGTGGCCGTCAGCCCTCCTGCCAATATGACAGGGCAGTCTGTCCACTTTGGCAATTTTTGCCAGACAAACGAGAGCCCACTACCACCTGCTGTTCCCGGTGCGTGTGAATCGTACAACAATGCCGAAGCCTGTTCATGATGTTGACGCACACAAATTCCGGCGCGCTCCGGATCCGCCATGGGCACAGCCTTGATGTAAGGCACACCAAACCCGGTACAGTAACCGGGGCTCTCGGAACCATGAAATTGCAAGTAGTCGGGACGCAATGCGGTGACCACCTGGCGCACAAAGCTGGCATCTTGATCCATGAACAAGGCGACCACGCTGAGAAAAATCGGGCGCGCCTGGAGCATTTTCACAGCGTCCTCTAAGGAAATACAACGCGGACTGGAAGCCACAAAGTTCAAACCGATGGCATCCACCCCCAACTGCACCAACTGCTGGACAGTCGCAGAATTGCGGATGCCGCACATCTTTATACGCGTTCTGAAATGAGAAAAAGCCACGGCAGCTAACACGCGCACACGATCAACATCAGAAGCGCTGCGCTCGCTTTCGTATTTCCATCAAAAACATCAGATCGAATAATGTTTGAATTGCCTGCAATTTTTGTCAGGCAGGGTTGGCAGCTGAAAAACAGGGAGCAGGCGCAAAACGAGCCGATCTCGCAAATCCCCTGTTCCTTCGCGCTTCTCCTTCGCGAAGCACACGAGTCCCCACCCAAGCTTCAACTCTCGCTTCCCCGACCGGAAACGGTTCACCGAAATCCAGGCTTCCAGGATATGGCAAAGGGCGTACTGACCATAGTCCCTGACAGCAGGCCTTCCTGAAGCTTGAGACTGCGCTTCGCCACATTAATGTCCTGCTTTCGCACTGGGTGTCCACTCAAACGGACATAATAACGCCCTTGCAGGAAAATAAAGCTTTCGATCCCTTCACGGCGTCATTCAACTTTGGCAATTCCAACGGGTCAAAACAACTCCTGGCGCCCGGCCTTGCACGCAAGGCAATGTCGTAGTCCGTCAAAGCACAATGAAGATGCCTTCTCTCCATGTAACGCAAACACCAGATTCCAACAAAAAACGGACACATCCAGCCCTTGGCGGCTCCGGAGCAAGCACTGTAAACATACAAGAGTGGGTAAAATCCGGATACCGGCCACAAGGGGCAACATTCGTCACACCACCGAAAGCCAAAAACCATTTTTGAACCAATAGCGCTTCGCTACAACAAAGTACTTGCAATTGCTATTTCCTTTGTCTAGGATGACCCGCGGAGCAAGTTTTGCTCTGGGTTTCAGAGCCTTTCCAGTTGTAGGGCACATATTGTCTGCGCCTAGGCTTGCAGGAACGCAGTCGCCGTTTTAAGTCTGGACGGTGACCAGGAATCCGCCACCACTCGTAATGGAGATAATAAGATGTTAGAAATTTCTGCTTTTAGAGCTGGCCGTAAGGGTAGCTTTTTACGAGCCTCACAGGTGTGGGCTACGCTATCCGTAGCTTTCACTGCCTTGGCTTTCTCCCCCGCCGCCTACTCTGAATATGAGTTGTACTCCGCAGGAAACTTCAAAGCGAAAGTCAGCGCGTTGCTGGTTGGCTTTGCCATAACCGCAAACGGTGGTGGCTCTTCTAGCGATACCAGTCGACCAACGACTCCAACGAGGGCGAGGTGGCCTTAGAGCCGCAAATTGATTTGACTTACGATCTGGACGCCGGCGGCACCATTTACAGCAGGATATCCTACGTCTCGGCAGCGTCGTGGACTTTTGGCAATGATCCCGCCCCATACGGCTACGTTGAGGATGGCGACCACAAATTTATTAACGAGTGGGCGAATTTGGGTTATCGCAATGACTGGGTGGACGTCTCCTTTGGTGCGCAAGACTTTGTAGTTGGTGATGCACTACTGATCGGTGATGGCTCTCTGGACTGTGGTAATACTTTTTGTGGTCGGGACTCCGGCGAATTTTTCATCGGCGCACACAAGGCTTTTCGCGAATCAGCCATAGTTCGCGTTAATCAGGTTCCTGGGGTTGAAGACGTTCGTGCTGACATTTTCTGGTTGGAAGGGGGCTCTGATATCTACAAAGGGCTGAACACTCAAGTATGGGGGGTGAACCTGGAGTACACGGTGCCAGAAGCAGGATTAGGCTTTCTGACGGGAGGCAAGCTTGGGCTTATGTACATAGCTGTTACTGCTTCTGATAGCCCCACTAGACAAGGCAGGCGTTATTACGACTTTCGCCTTGAAGGTTTGAAATTCTCGGCTTTGCCAAATACAACTTTCTACGGGGAAGTCATTTTGGATGCTGGCGACAGCCCAGATGGCACGGTGAGCTACAGCGACGCTTACTCCTACTATGCGGAAGTAGAACACAACATTCAGGGGTTGCCTTGGAGTCCGCAAGTTGGGTATCGATATTTTCGTGCCAGTGGAGACGATCCAAACACCCCTGACAGTAATGAGGCACATGACGCATTGTTTTACACCTTTCTCAGAAGTTGGGGCACTTGGTTCCAGGGAGAGTTCGCCGGTGAGTGGTGGCATAACAATTCGGATCAGAGAACGCAAATGGTCAAGCTAGCCGTCTCCCCACCAGTCTCTTGGTTGTCCAGGGTTCAGTTGCTCGGATTCCACCACGAGCGGGACGCCGCAGGTGGTCCACCTGGATCTGAATATGATGCCGGTGATGTCTTTGATACCGAAGTGAATTTGCTTGCCGAATACTGGAACGACTCAGGCTTTTATGTTGCCGGAGTTTTTGCTCACGGAGACCTTGGTCCTGCCGGTCAAGCGGACTAACTCGACCCGGTAGCGGTAAGGAGTTCGATAAGGACTTCAACTCATTTTATCTTTGGATACAACAATCATTCTGATCTTTAGTCATCAACAAGAGGTAATTTGCTATGGCAATAATTGAACCGAATAGGGCTACTTCAGGACTGTTTAAGGACATGAACAAGGCAACCACCATGATTGCGGCAGCGCTGGTGGTTGTCTTCGTGACTTGGACTTTTCTGTATGTCGAAACGGCAAACGTGGTCTTTAATGACTTGTCAAACTGGATCAAGGCTACTTTGAAGTGGTACTACATCGCGGTAGTCGCCTTTTTCCTTTTCTTTACGATGTGGCTAGCTATGGGGCGTTACGGAAGTATCCGATTAGGGGCGGACACAGACCGGCCGGCGTTCAGCAATTTTTCCTGGCTGTCAATGCTTTTCGGTGCTGGCATGGGCATCGGGCTTGTATTCTGGAGCATTGCCGAACCCATCTACCACTTTGACAGTAATCCTTTCATTGCTGAAGGTCTGACTAGCGAGGCTGCTACGACTGCCATGCGAATTACATTTTTCCACTGGGGTCTCCACCCATGGGCAATTTACGTAATTGTGGCTTTATGTCTTTGCTATTTCGCGTATCGCAAGAATCTCCCGCTTACCATTTCCTCTGCCTTATACCCAATCATTGGTGACAGAGTGAAAGGTCCCATAGGAAATGCAGTCAACATACTTGCAGTGTTTGCCACAGTTTTCGGGGTTGCGACTTCCTTGGGATTTGGGGTTCAGCAGTTAGCGACAGGCATATTTGAAATAACGGGTATTGAGTTCTTTGTCGAAAGGGGTGCGGACGGTGCGGTTACCGGGCCTGCCACGCTGGCAATTATGGTGCTCATATTGGTCATTTCGCTGATCGCTATATGGTCAGTGGTTTCCGGCGTTGACAAGGGAATTCGCATTCTCAGTGAGTTGAACATGTGGATGGCTTTGTCCGTTATTGCCTTCATGATTATTTTTGGACCCACGTTGTTTCTACTCGGGTTTTTCCTGGAAAGCGTTGGCGACTACTTGGCCAATGTCATTCCATTGAGCCTGTGGAACGACTCAACGGAAGATGGGGATTGGCAGGGTGGATGGACTGCTTTCTACTGGGCTTGGTGGATTTCATGGGCTCCTTTTGTCAGCATGTTTATTGCCCGCATATCGAAAGGACGGACAATCCGTGAGTTCATCGTTGGTGTGCTACTGGTGCCCACTTTATTGGGAATGGTTTGGTTGACTGCTTTTGGTGGAACCGCTCTCTGGATAGAGTTGTTCCATACCGTCACGAATGAGGCAGGTGAAATTGTTTCTGCTGCCGGTCAGGCAGGAATTGTTGCTGCTGTTAAAGCGGATGTGACACAAGCGTTGTACACCACATTCGATCTGATGGATGCCGGAATAGTAGGCTCAATTTTCACAGTGGTTGCGACTGCGTTGATTGCCACCTTCTTTGTGACATCATCCGACTCTGGGACGCTGGTGATTACCACCATCCTTTCTGACGGAGACGAACAGCCCCCCATCAAACACCGGGTGTTCTGGGGTTTGACTGAGGCGGCGGTTGCAGCCGTGTTGATTCTGGCTGGTGGTTTAGGAGCGCTGCAAACCGCAGCCATTGCCACCGCCCTTCCCTTCTCCATAATCATCCTGATGATGATGTGGGGTTTTGTGAAGGCCTTGAAAGAGGAAGACCTTGGTGCGCAGTACGATACGCAGGCGTCTAAGACAGCCGGTTAAGCGTACCCCCTACTACCTAAACAGGTAAACCGAGACGGGGGCATCAGCCCCCGTTTTGGTATCTACAGCACAGTCGCTCTAAAGCTTCGTGCACTCACCCCTTTCTTTATGGGGCTTCAAGAGTCCTGCACTCACACTACCCAAGCAATACTCAAACATCACAAAGAAAGTGTGTCTGCCGGAAAATTAAAAAACGCCTGTGCATTTTCGCAACTTTGCGCAGCCAGCTGAGCCAAAGGCATCTCCAGGCAATTGGCGATACGTTGGGCGATATGCGGCAAATAGGCAGGTTCATTGCGTGAACCGCGGTGTCTTAAGCTGAGGTCTTTCGGCACCAGATATGGAGCATCTGTCTCTATCATCAAACGGTTGGCTGGAATGATTTTGACAAGTTCATGCAAATGAAATCCACGACGGTCGTCGCAGATCCAACCAGTAATACCAATATAAAAATCCAGCTCCAGATATGCCTCCAAAGCCCTGCGATCAGAGCTGAAGCAATGCACCACGGCTTTTGGCAACCGACCATGCGCTTTGATCACTGCCATAAAATCATCGTGTGCGTCCCTTTGATGAAAAAACAAAGGCATGTTGACATCCTGCGCAATACGAATCTGTGCCGACAATGCTTTGAGCTGCGCGCTTCGCGGAGAAAAATTCCGGAAGTAATCCAAACCGGTTTCACCAATAGCCAGCGCCGCTGGATGTTTGCTCAAGTCAAGCAGCTTTTCCCGGTTCTGCTCACGCCAGTCCTGTGCAGCATGAGGATGTACGCCGACAGCAGAAAAGAGCTCACAGCCACTGGTGGAATACTGCTCAGCCAAGCTCAATGATTTTTCGCTGTCGGCAATGGACAGCCCACTCATTACCATTCTCCGTACGCCAGCCTGACACGCCCTTTCAAGCACCAATTCTCGGTCACGGCGAAAAGAATCATGCCCAAAATTGAAACAAATATCCACATACTCAGACATGATTTTTCCCCTGCTCTTTTGGTTTTACCAAGCTAAGACACGAAGCCATACCAGCACCCAACAACTGCGCTTCAGAAGCAACCGCGTTCCCGGCTCTATTCTCCTGCCTCCTGCCAAATACCGAAAAAGGGAAAGAGACCACAAAGCCCCTGCAAATTAAAACAGCTGACCGTTCTCTGGAGACGAATCTTTTGTCTTAACCCCTGACTTTTTTGAAAATTCACGGGGGGCGAACTCTCTGCGGAAATTTTCCAACATCGAGTCGGGGTCTTCAATGTCACTCAACAAGCCATCTTGCTCATTGACTCTCAAGGTCACGATATCTTCTGGCTTGCAAAACTGCCGCTCAGGATATGCTGCCAATGCGTGGCGCATGTAGTCAATCCACATCGGAAGTGCCGCACGCGCCCCCGACTCTCTATTCCCCAAAGTTCTGTAATCATCAAACCCCACCCAGACCGAGGTCACAAGGTCGCGATTAAAACCAGTAAACCAAGCATCACGAAAATCATTGGTGGTTCCGGTTTTTCCGGCAATATCACCTCTGCGCAATTCACGAGCCCTCCTACCGGTTCCACTCGTAATCACCGAATGCAACATGGTCGTCATTTGATACGCCACGGCCGGATCAAGAACTCGTGGTGCATACTGCGCAGTTCGTGTAACGCCGACTTCAGTAGAAGGACTTGCGCAATCAGCAAGGTATAAGCCAGGAGTAGAGGCGGAGTAGACGACCTTGCCAGAAGCAGTGACAGTTTTGACCAAGTGCGCAAACACTCGGCTGCCACCATTGGCAAAAACCGCATAAGCAGCGGCCATTTCTGAAAGCAGTACTTCACCGGAGCCCAAAGCAATGGTCATGTCTTTGCGATATGTGCCTACCGAAAACCCAAATTTACTGGCAGAGTCCAGGATTTCGGTTACACCCAGTTTCATGCCCAAGCGAACGGACACCAGGTTGCGAGACTGGCTTAGCGCCCTGCGCAAACGAATCTGTCCGGAAAATTTTCGGGTGTAGTTACCTGGCCTCCAGTCCGGCTCCAAATCCTTGCCGCCATAAACAATCGGCAAATCTTTCACGATTGTTGCCGGGGTATAGCCTTTTCTCAAAATAGCCGAATAAATAATGGGCTTGAACCCGGAACCAGGTTGGCGGTGCGCCTGAAGGGCGTGATTGAATTCACTTTCCCAGAAATCAAAGCCTCCCACCATAGCCAAAATTGCGCCATCATCCGCCTTCACTGAAATTAAAGCGCCTGCTACCTCGGGCACCTGCCGCAGCACCCAGCCCGATTCAGACTGCATAACACGCACCAAGTCACCCGCCGTCATCACATCCGCAGCGCGCCTGGGCGCTTTGCCAACTCCAGTGCCTTTTTGTGGCCTCGCCCACTCCCAGGCTTTTTTTCCCAATGAAACCATCCTGCCATCACCCAAGACAACATCAGCCGTGCTTTTTCTGGTCTTGACAACAATCGCCGGCAAAAGACCACCAATCGCCCTGCTTTCTTTCAGCAGATCCTGCGGATCGTTTTTCTTCGATTGCCAACCCGGGACGCTGCTTTCCGCCCCCCGGTAACCATGGCGGATGTCGTATTGCAACAACGCCTTCCTTAAACTGAGTTCCGCCTGAACTTGCAAATCATCCCGTATCGTGGCGTGTGCTTCATAGCCATCGGTGTATATCTCTCGCCCGTAACGAGACAACATTTCTTTGCGAATGGATTCAGCGACGAATGGCACACTCAGCTCTACGGGGGTGGCGTATTTCTTTGCCGTGACAGGGCTGTTAACCGCTTCCTGATACTCATCCTCGCTAATTTTTTCAAGCTCCAGCATACGCCTCAACACGTAATTACGCCGCTGCAACGAACGTTCAGGAGAAGTCAGCGGGTTATAGATACTCGGGGCTTTCGGCAACCCGGCAATCATCGCAACTTGTGCCAGAGTCAGCTCGACAGGAGGGACTCCGTAGTAGGTTGCAGAAGCGGCACCAACCCCGTAAGCACGGTGCCCAAGAAAGATTTTGTTCAAATACAGGGAAAGTATTCTTTCCTTGTCAAACAGCCTTTCGATCAATATCGCAAGAAAAATCTCTTTGATTTTTCTTTCATACGTCCGCTCAGTGCTAAGAAAGAAATTTCTCGCGAACTGCATGGTGATCGTGCTGCCACCCTGCCGCTTCTCACCACTCCAAAACAGAAACCAGGCTGCCCGAGCCAGACCGAAGAAATCTACTCCGTGGTGGTAAAAAAAATCGTCATCTTCGGCAGATATAAACGCATCGACCATCTGTTGCGGGATGTCCTCAAGACCCAATGGGGTTCGCTTCATATCGCCAAAAACCGCAATCAAGGTGCCATCACCACTAAAGACCTTGAGTGGGGTCTGCAACCTGATATTACGAATTTCGGTGGTGCCCGGAAGATCTTGCCGCACATAGAGGAATACTGAGTACACGACGCACAAAGCCACAGCGGTAGCCACGAAGGCGGTTACAAGCAAAGCACGCAGAACGAGCCAGATCTTCACACAAGAATCTCTCTGAGAAAGCGACGTGTCCGGTAATACACTCTGGGGTAAACGCGAAGCGGGTGCGCGTTCCAGTGGGCATGAACCGCACCAAGCCAGGAACACACCTTTGGTTTAGAATCTTGCCATTTTAGCATGAGAGCTATGAACCACAGCATCCAGAGAAACATTTTCCTGATCGGCCCCATGGCATCCGGGAAAACCACGGTAGGCATCCTCCTCGCCAAACAACTCGGGTGTCATTTTTTGGACACTGACCGCATGATTTGCGCACATTTTGGCATGACGGTTGCAGAGATATTTGCCAGCAAAGGCGAGCACCCATTTCGTCTGCGCGAAACGGAAATACTGTCTGAGTGTGCCGACATGCCAGGGGTTGTAGTCGCAACTGGAGGCGGGGCAGTAACCCAGGAAGCAAGCCGGAAAGTCATTGCAAACAGCAGCACAAGATCCCACAATGAAAAATCAGGCTGCGCAGTGATCTATCTGAAAACCTCCATAGCAACCCAGCTGAAACGGCTGGAAGGACATAACGACCGCCCACTTGTTGCTGGCAGAAACAAAGAGGAGGTCTTGCACCGCCTGGCTCAAGAACGCAATCACCATTACGATGAACTGGCGGACCTTGTTTTGCTTACAGACCACAAAAGTCCCGCCATGCTCGCACAGGAGGCGGCCGACTTTTTGAAAGCTCAAGATGATCCGCAAGCCTGTACAAAGCCAGAAGCAGAAAAACCATGAGACATGAGAAACCCGGCAGCTTCGGGCATAAAAACGAAAACAGCGACCGGAGAAACCCCAATATGGAGACTCTGGAGCTTAGTGTGGCTATGGGCGAGCGCAGCTATCCGATCGTAATCGGGAGCGGACTGCTGGAAAACGCAGAGAATTTTTTCCCGGAAGCGGCCAGAAACCGCCCACTTGCCGTTATTTGTGACACCAATACCGGGGCACTTTTTCTGGAGCGCCTGCGTAAGGGCCTGAAAGCCGTGAAAGTCACCGTGATCACAATCCCTGCTGGCGAAAAAAGCAAGTCGCTTGCCACCATTGAAACGGTTTGCACACAACTGCTCAAGGCAGGCCATGAACGTGACAGCGTGGTCATCGCGCTCGGCGGCGGAGTTGTTGGAGACATCGCCGGTTTTGTGGCAGCAAGCTACCAGCGTGGCGTAGACTTTATACAGATTCCAAGCACATTACTCGCCCAGGTAGACTCTTCCGTTGGCGGCAAAACCGGCATCAACCTGCCTCTGGGAAAAAATATGGTGGGCGCATTCCACCAGCCCATAGCCGTCATTTCCGACCTGAAGACCCTGGACACGCTACCAAAACGCGAAATCTCATCCGGCCTGGCGGAAATCATCAAACACGCGCTCCTGGATTCACCCGAATCCTTTACCTGGCTCGAGAAAAACATCAAGCAGTTGATGATGCTGGAGCCCAAGACCTTAAGGCACGCCATCAGGCACTCCTGCGGCATCAAAGCCAGGATTGTCGCTGAGGACGAAAAAGAGCGAAGCGGCAAACGGGCACTGTTAAATCTGGGACACACCTTCGCACACGCATTTGAAACGATTTCAGGATATCAACACTGGTTGCACGGAGAAGCGGTAGGCTGCGGCCTGCTCATGGCAGCCAGGCTGTCAGCAGAAGTCGAAAACTTCGCCACAGAGGACGTGGCACGCATTGAGTCACTGCTCACGGCTGCGCACCTGCCAACCAGCATTCCCGAACACTGGCAAGAAGACCAGATACTTCAACTCATGACACACGACAAAAAAGCAAAGAAAAACCGCCCACGCTTTGTGCTCATGAAGACCATTGGCAATGCCAGGCTGAACGACACGGTCACAGACCCGCAAATACGCCGTGCGCTCGCCAAGACAACGACAAAGAGTCCGAATCCGGGAAGGAGGCAACCGCCAGGCTGAGATTGCTGTGACCTTGCAAATTCCCAGAATGTGGCTTGGACGCCTATGGAAGTGTCTGACATCACCAGCCATATTGGCATTGGTGATTGTTGCGATAGCCACCGGACTGATTCTCGAAAATACAGATGACGGGAACCCCCGACAAGAAAATGCCGATGAAAACAGAAAATTGATAGCAGAAATAGAGAACCGGGCTTTTCAGATGCAGGAACACATAATGGGCATAACCGACAGAGACGGCATCACCAAGCTTCTAAAAGGCATCGACCCGGTAACAGACGAGGTCTTGCCCATAGATGTCCACAGCGAATACGCCGAAGTGAGCCTATACGCGCTTTTATCGCAGTTAGAGAAAAAGCTGAATCAACGCCCCGATCTCAGCGAACAGGAGCAGAAAATTCTGCATAAGGCCAAAACTTCGACTAAATACATCCGAGACGTGAGCACCGACAAGACCTATACCTACGCCCTCTACGGCAGCCCGCAAGAAGCCATCCTGTTTTCCGGCGTCGATACGCGGCACGGCAAGGATATAGATGAGCTGCTTGAGGAACTTTGGAGCAAGCTTGACAATCTCCTTTCAATAGAATGACAGAAGCCGTTCTGCATTCGGTGTCCGTCAACAAGAGCCTCACAAACAGAAGCCTGAAGTGCCCACCAAGCCAATGGAATGATTGCCCGATCAATATGAACGGTCGGCAATGATGAACAACTGCCGGATTTCTGGGGAAGCTGCGCCTTTTATAAGGCAATGGGAACTTTTGGCGAAGCAAGTGGGGCTTTTTGTTGTACAGTCTGAACTGTGCGGTCTTGACATTCACTCTCACGGCAAGGTTGCCTGGATAAAAGCTGATTCCATTCGTGACACGGTCAGGTAAATAGCGAAGGTAAACCCCCGCACTACTAGGTACACCTGAGACCTTCACCAATGACGACTAACCAATGTCAGAACGAATCCATGCTTGAATAAAACTCAGACTAAATAACAGGAGAGTTTTCACGGAGAATTTCTCCCCGACATAGGTCTGCACTGTACATTCATACAGTTCAATGACATGCTTGTACGTACCCGAAAAACCTTTATGAGGAGGAACGTGGTGTGCCAGATATGAATTTAGAAAAAGATAAAAAGTCCGAGCCCGAAAAGAGAAGAGCTCTTCCAATGAGACTCATAAGGAGATGACCTCGCAAGTACCACAAAAAAAGTCTGGGCGCCTAATGAGACAATTGAAGTCACCAAAGTTATGGGTGTCCCTGATTGCTACAGCGCTAGCTTCATTAGCCGTCGGCTTATATTTAGAGTATCGGGCTGATGAGAAGCTCGAGGAAGAGAACGCTCATGTCGCCAGGCAGCTGAAAATTGAAATAGTTAGGCGGTCCGCTCAGTTCTTAACATATCTGGATAAAATAAAGCAGAGTGGCGACGTGGGTGGCTTCGCCAAACTTATAAAGGCGACTGGTTCTGCGGAAGACGGAACCTACCCTATGAGCTACTTCAGTGAATACGCCGACTTTGACCTGACTTCACTTTTATTGAAGCTAAGGTTGGTTTCAACAAATAACTGCTTTGGGGATAAAATGCTGGAAACCGCAGCTTTATCAACCGTAGAAATTCGAGACATCATTGATAGTGATACCTCTGGTGGCACGCCCGAATCAAAATTGGACACTTGGATTGGAGTGGCTACAAATAAAATCAAGCTCGTTCTTCTGGTAAAGTTTTTAGATGCTAAAAATGAATTTTCCCCACCCCCTGATTCTGGTTTAAGCCCGGAACTTCTGGATAACATCTATAGCATTAAACGTGCTGAGTGCGGTTAGGCCTATGAAACTACCAATCCAATGGAATGATTGGCTGGTCAATATGGTTGTCGGTGATGATAAACAACTGCCGAGTTTCTTTGGAGAGGCAAGAGAAACTTGATCTTGAACTAGGACACGGGGTTCCCACTGACGGCAAGGGACACGCCGCCTTCACGGTAAAAGCTGGATAAAAGCTGGCGGTACCTGCGCGGTCAGGTCAATAGCGGCAGGCAAACTTGCTGTACCACTGGGCTTGCTTGAGATTTTCGTCCTGGTCGTAAATGAGGCGCTTTTGAAGCATCCGGCACGGTGGTGGCGTGGGGGAAAGACCTTCAACCATGGTATGGATGGCGGCGTGGCCGATGAGCTGATGTGAAACTGTCATGTACAACAGATCCAGAACTCGGTCGTTGACAGCCTCTTCAAAAAATTTCGGGCCGGCAGACAGGTAGATCGTTCTTTTCCCGGCGCGGCGCAGCATCTCCACCAATAAGCCGGCTTTTACCCATGGCCCGTCATTCATCACGATGACTTTAATGCCACTGTTTCGCAGCGCCCGCGCTTTCTCTTGGTCATGATTTTCTGTGGTCGCCACCCAGAATCGCTCTTTTTCCACGAAATCGGGTACCTGAAAGTCCAGACTGGTGCTACACGCGACTATCAGTGGCTCCGGGGCAAGACCCTCGGCTGCTCGCCAGCGATACAAATCCTGGTGGTGACTTCCTCCGCCGAGGCGTAACACATCACCGAGTTCTCCACTGGCCAGGGAGCGCAAATAGCCGCCATGGGTAATCAGGCAATCGCATTGCGCCTGTAGCTCAAAAAACAGTCGCAAATCATTGGGGTTGGGAAGGCTGTCCGGAACAAAGGAACGATGATTGACGCGCACGGCAATGCGTCCGTCCAGGCTCGTTAAAAAATTTGCATAGACGCAGGGTGAGCCCAAATGTAATTTTTCTTCCAGATACAGCCCTTTGACATCGTCACAGTGACGGAGCTGTGGATATAATTGCAGAACATTGCTCATGGCTTCACTTTCAACAGGCAATCATAATCTGCCAGCTCGCACCAGAGGGCTCTGAAATTCGACTTATGAGCTGTTTACCATGATGAAAACCTGTTACTTCCCACTTCGGCAAGCCTGGGCTCCGAGATGGTGACCACAAAAATTCGCAAGCTACCTCCCTCCCTGGTCAACCAGATTGCGGCTGGGGAGGTCATTGAGAGACCCGCACTCGTCGTCAAAGAGTTGGTGGAAAACAGCCTGGACTCCGGGGCTGGCGATGTCGCGATATCGCTTCGCAACGGCGGCCTGGACGAGATTCGTGTGAGGGATGACGGACATGGCATCGCACGGGAGGAATTGACGCTGGCCTTGAATCGTCATGCCACCAGCAAAATTTCCCGGCTCAGCGACCTGGAGTGCGTGGACAGTTTTGGCTTCCGTGGAGAAGCGTTGCCAAGCATTGCCTCGGTTTCACATTTTTCCATCAACACTCGAACCGCTACTGGTGAAACAGCTTGGGAATTGCACGCCACAGCAACCGGGCCTTCTGGCGAACCACAGCCGACCACGCATCCTTTGGGAACCACAGTGTCGGTAAATGACTTGTTTTATTGTGTGCCTGGCAGAAGAAAATTTCTGAAATCTCCCCGTACGGAGCTGGGTCACACGCAAAAGTGGTTCCGGTGCTTCGCCTTGGCTCACCCAAGCGTGGGATTCTCTTTGACACATCAGGGGAAAAAGCTTGCCAGCCTGGCTCCGGCACATAATCGGGAGGAGGAGCGCTCCCGAACCGGAAAAGTGCTTGGCACTCGATTTGCAGAACAATCCATCTGGTTTGAGCGGACGGCACACGGGTTGAAGCTAAGCGGCTGGCTGGGCTTGCCAAGCATTTCGCGCTCCCAGGGGGATATGCAGTATTTCCTGGTCAACCGGCGACCGGTGCAAAGCCGCACGCTTTCGTACGCGCTGAAGACTGCTTTTGAGGACGTGGTCTACCAACGCCGATTTCCCTGTTGTGTGCTTTACCTGGAAATTCCACCCAATGAAGTCGATGTCAACGTGCACCCGGCAAAGCTGGAGGTGCGTTTCCATAATCAGAAAGGTATTTTCAGTTTCGTGCAAAAAACTTTAACTGAGGCCATTGCCCGCACTTCGCCCGAACAATTGATTGGCTCGAAACAAAAACCCGCCGCACCAGTCAGTCCCTCACAAAGAGCATGGCCGACCCAACCGCGCCTGTCCGGCAGGGCGTCGTTTACCAGTCCGCCCATGCAAAAGGCGCTCGCAGCCAGCCGCTTTCCAACTACGCACAAATTTACCCATTCTCCTGCTCCGCAGGATTCCCTGGCACCCGCCACGCCTGCACCTGCAAGCGGGGAAGGCACCATGGAGTTACCTCTGGGCTTTGCCTTGTGCCAGCTCCATGGAATTTTTATCGTGGCACAAAATAAAAACGGCATGATCCTGGTGGATATGCACGCCGCCCACGAGCGCATCGTGTACGAAAAGCTCAAGCGTGATCATCACGGCACCGGAATTGCGTCTCAGACTCTGCTCATACCCGTCCCTGTTCAGCTAAGCGAAGCGGAGGCCGAGCTGTGCGAAAACAAACGGGAGGATCTCCAGGCACTTGGCTTGCGGGTCGACCGCACAGGTGAAGATATGGTCACCATCAGAGAAATGCCGGCCTTGCTTTCCGCGCATACTGACTCCGAACAGATCTTGCGGGATGTGCTCAGTGATTATTCGGCCAACGATGGGAGCACCACGGTCACGGCGCGAAAAGACCAAATACTCTCTACCATGGCTTGCCACGGTGCTGTCCGTGCCAACCGCAGCCTGAATCGTGACGAGATGAATGCCCTCTTGCGTGAGATAGAAAGTACTGAGCGAAGCGGCCAATGCAATCATGGCAGACCAACCTGGACACAGATGGATATTGCAGAATTGAACAAGCTGTTCCTCAGGGGGCGTTGACACAGCCCGCTTGAAGGCACGACCATGGAAGCTGAGCCGGTCAGGCCGGAACCGGGAAATACTGTCCACTCGCCACTGCTGATACGAAGGCGCAGGTGGCTCCGGATTCACGCACTGAGAAACAGCGGCACGAGGCCAAGCTCCTTCTGGGTGTTCCCTGGAAGTCTCATGAGCTGGAAGCTTTGCTTGCTTCTTGCCGAGTCCCCTCGCCCGGCTGCCGATAGTGCCAAAAAGTCAGGACACCTCTATCAGAACAACATGCCTTGAAATGCCAAGCAATGCCTGCTAGCCATCACTGCCAGCCCGTTTTCATCCTGGGTTCTACAGGTGTTGGTAAAACCGACTTGGCTCTGAAAATTGCCAGGCAACTGCCATGCGAAATCATCAGTGTCGATTCCACCATGGTCTACCGGGACATGAAAATCGGCACTGCCGTCCCAACACCTGAGCAATGCGGGGCTGTCCCCTACCACTTGGTCAATTTTGTTGACCCGGCGCGCTGCTACTCAGTCGGGGAGTTCTGCACGGACGCCGTTCGCCTCATACGTCAGGTGCAAGGAAGAAAGAAACTGCCCTTGCTGGTCGGCGGGACCATGTTCTATTTTCACGCACTGGAGTATGGAATCGACAGAATGCCCACAAGCAACGAGGAAATCAGAAAGAGAATCGAGGTGCTCGCCGTTCAACACGGCATTGATAAGCTGTACCGGGTTTTGCTCAGCAAGGATCCGGAAACAGCTGCCACGCTACACCCGAACGACAGCCAAAGAATCAAGCGCGCGCTGGAAGTGTATTTTCAGTGCGGCATCCCCATCAGCAGATTCAAAGGACAGGGAAGAAAGGGATACGAGACGGTCGCACCGAAGCTGAAAATCTCACTGGAATTTTCCGACCGGGATGTGAAGCACGACGCCCTGTGCACACGTTTTGAGCAGATGCTGCAAAGCGGTTTGATTGACGAAGTCTGCCGCCTGCTATTGCGCGGCGACCTCACTCGTGCAACCCCGGCAATTCGTGCCGTCGGCTACCGGCAAGTCTGGAAACATCTCTGCGGGGAGTACTCCCGTAAAACCATGCACGAAAAAGCTGTCACGGCCACCATGCAGCTTGCAAAACGCCAAATGCTCTGGGTAAAAAAAATGACGCGTCTGTCACGTATTTCCGTTTCCGGCACAGCGGATCACACTGCCGATGTTCTTGCGCTCATCCGTTCGGCAAACACACGCTGATTCCAGACAGGAACCGAAGCCGCACCCTGCCGTCCAGCCAGATGTGCCACTCCAGAATTGGTGCCCATTACCTCTTTCACCCGCGTCGTTAAAACAAAGAAAAAACTGTCCAGGTGAAACTGGAAGCTGTTTTGGAAACCGTGGTATTCGACCTTGCACCTGATAGCGCGAAGGTTTGGGTCGGGGGCAAAGAACAGGTACTGGATCAAAACCGTTCTTTGCGATTGCCCGTCTATCCGCAGGAGGTCACTCTCAATGCCCCCGGGTACATTGCGCAAACGCACAAGGTCCAGACGAAAGGCTCGACAAAATCATCAAGGCAAAGTTGATTTCGCAGGCTTCGCGACAACTGGTGAACCGACCAAAAAAACCGGGCTTTGACTTTGTGAAGTTGTACCCGAATGACAGTTTTTCCTACGAGACTGGTCGGATAACACACCAGATCCGTTTGAGCCAAGCGTTTTCCATCATTTCCATCAGTAAAACCGAAGTGACGAATGAGCAATTCAGGCACCTCAGGAGCCATTTTGGGGAACGCGTCCCTTTGGCAGGAGGCTTTTATGAAGTGCCGGTAGAAGCGTTTAGCTCAAATAGAAGCTGCAACAGCGCTTTCTGGGTGTGCAGGCGGTTTCCCGCTTCCTGCCAAACGACGCTTTGCGAACCATCGAGCACTTCATCGCTAACCTCAAGCCCTCGATGCGCTGGCAAACAGTGCATAAACAGGGCGTCTGCCTTGGCGTATTTCATGATCTGCGCGTTTACCTGATAGGGCGCAAACGCTTGCATACGCGCTTCTTTTTTTCCTACGAGACCGGTCGGATAACACACCAGATCCGTTTGAGCCAAGCGTTTTTCATCATTTCCATCAGTAAAACCGAAGTGACGAATGAGCTAATTCAGGCACCTCAGGAGCCATTTTGGGGAACGCGCCTCTTTGGCAGGAGGCTTTTATGAAGTGCCGGTAGAAGCGTTTAGCTCAAATAGAAGCTGCAACAGCGCTTTCTGGGTGTGCAGGCGGTTTCCCGCTTCCTGCCAAACGACGCTTTGCGAACCATCGAGCACTTCATCGCTAACCTCAAGCCCTCGATGCGCTGGCAAACAGTGCATAAACAGGGCGTCCGCCTTGGCGTATTTCATGATCTGCGCGTTCACCTGATAGGGCGCAAACGCTTGCATACGCGCTTCTTTTTCCCCTTCGTCTCCCATGCTCATCCAGGTGTCCGTTACCACCAGGTCGGCATCGCGAACTGCCACAACAGGGTCACGCGTGATCTCTACACGACCGTCCCCGCCTTCGGAAAACTCCAGGGATGGCTCGTGGTTTTCCGGACAGGCTATGTGCAAATGAAAATCAAAAATATGTGCCGCCTCCACGTACGAATTACAGACGTTATTCCCATCTCCAAGCCATGCCACTTTGCGATTTTTGATCGAACCGCGGAATTCCCGATAAGTGAACACGTCAGCCAGAAGCTGGCAGGGGTGGTGACGGTCGCTGAGCCCGTTGATGACCGGAATGTCTGAATATTCTGCCAGTTGCTCAACTCGCTCCTGGCTCGAAGTCCGTATGACCAAAACATCTGCCATTTGGGAAAGTACACGTGCCGTGTCTGCCAAGGTTTCGCCTCGCCCCACCTGACTGTCTTCCTGTCTCAGAAAAGTCAAGTTCCCGCCCAGGGCATGCATGGCAATCTCGAAAGAAACGCGCGTCCTGGTTGAAGATTTTTCAAACAACATCACCAGGTGCCGACCGGAAAGAGGCGGTAGTGCTTGAGCCCCAGAGGGGGTGGTTTTCAGATCCTTCGTGATGGAAAAAAGCGCCTCCAATTCATGGGGATGCAGATCACCCAAGGTGAGAAAATGTCGCGTGGTTCTCATGTCACAGCCCCTCTGTCATCAAATCTTTTCAGCAGAAAATGCAATTTTTCCAGAAGCAAATCCACCTGTTCATCGCTGATAATCAAGGGCGGCAACAAGCGTACGACATTCGTCGCAGTCACATTGATCAAAAGCCCTTCGTCCAAAGCTTCTTGAACCAGTTCACCGCAAGGTCGGGAAAGCTCAATTCCAATCATCAAGCCGCGCCCGCGAATATCCGTAATACACCGAACTTCCTTTTGCAGTTGCGTCAGCCACTCAAGGATTTTCGCGCCGACTTCACTCGCACGAGCCAGCAGCCCGGAGTCCACGATGGTTTGCAATACGGCAGTCGCAGTGGCACAACACAAAGGGTTCCCGCCAAAAGTTGAACCGTGTTTTCCGGGAGACACGGACTTGGCAAGCTCACGGCTCGTCAGACAGGCACCAATAGGAACTCCATTACCCAAGGCTTTGGCCGTGCACAGTACATCCGGCTTGATGCCGCTGTGCTGGAAACAATACCAGGCACCCGTTCTGCCAACACCGGTCTGCACTTCATCCAATATCATCAGCCAGTCCTGCTCATCACAAAGCGAGCGAACCTCACGCAAATAGTCATCGGATGCCGGCCTCACTCCTCCTTCACCCTGCACGGGCTCCAACATCACCGCACAGACACCGGGAATTTTTTCACCCACATCCCGCAATGCCGCGATGTCCTGAAAAGGCACTGTATGGAAGCCTGGCAACAAGGGGCCGTACTCGGAATTACCTGGGTTGGCAGCACTGAGGGCACCAAAAGTCCTGCCATGAAAAGCGCCATCCATGGTAATGATGGCCGGGGTTTTATTGCCACGCTCCAGCGCGACCAACCTTGCCAGCTTAATGGCTGCCTCGTTCGCTTCAGTTCCCGAATTACAGAAAAACGCGACTTCCATCCCGGCAATGGCAGTCAGTTGTTGCCCAAGCTGCTCTTGTGCCGATATTTCGTAAAGATTGGAAGTGTGGATCAGCTTCCTGGACTGCGCGCACAGCGCGTTGCTGACTGCCGGGTGGCCGTGGCCTAGGGAACAGACCGCAAGACTGGACAGTGCATCAAGATATTTTCTGCCAGCCGCGTCCCAAAGCCAGGCACCTTCACCCTTAATAAAAGCAACAGGCAGTCTCCGGTAGTTCTGAAAAAGACTCGTACGCCGCATGGCCTTGTATCGAACGGGGTAAGGAGCCGAGCAACACAGTGGGTGTGCTGTCGGCTGGAAAAATCAGCTTCGCTTAAAAACCGGGCTGGCTAGAAAGGCAAGCCGTGGCCAAAGCCACCACCAATCATGCACATGACCATGGGAACCGAAAGCAAAGTGTTCGCACGAGACGCCATCAATGCAATTCTTTTGGCTTTGGCTTTTTCTGCATCTGTGGCATTGGTGCCACCCAGACCCAGGATCTTTTTCTGGTTTGGCCAAATCAGTCCCCAGACATTGAGAAGCATAATCGTCCCAAGCCAGACGCCCACTCCCAAAACCGCACCCGGCGCACCCGGCGCATCGGAAAGAGTAAAAGCCCCTACAAAGCCACCACCCGGCCACAACGCCTCCAGCGCTACGGCACCACTCAGCCAGGTCAGCAAAGCCGAATACCGAAACCAAGCCAGTGCCCGTGGAGCCACATACTTGCTGATTCCAGCCGGGCCGGGGCCATCTTTGTCGGCAAGTGCCGCACCAACTGCGGGGACTTGCACAAAATTGAAGTAGTAAAGCAGTCCTATCCAGGTGATACCGAACAGAACGTGTAGCCAGACAACTAAAGCGACTAAATTAAATTCCATGGTCGTGCCTCCAGGCAGTTACCAGCTTTACAGGACGAGGGCGATGACAACCGCCAAAACAAAACCACTAACAATGGTTCCCAAAACAGAGTCTAAGGGATTCACTTTGCACCTCCCGATGTTGCTTAAAATTCCAAGGGGCAATTATAGTTCCTCCAATCGCGCGTGTCATCCCCACATCGCCTCATTCCCCCCATGTCGCCTCATGCCATCCCACGGTCGGCTATGCCAGCAACACAGAAAGAGGCAACCCCACCGAAACATCAGAACCCAAAGCCACTCTGTCTTTCCGGGTAATGACAATGTTTGAGCCAAGACAGGCGTGCTATGCTTTTTCAAGGCTTGCTTCCTTGTGGGCCGAAAGGCATCCTTCAGGGAGCAACAGGCAGAAAAGTGGACAAGATCCTGTGCCCCCGATCCAGGAGAAAAGAAGCTTGGGGGGTAGCCCTCTGCGCATAAGTCCTCAAAGCGGGTAGAAATGATGGATGTCATAGAACAAAGCCTCTTCAGTCAGCGTCTGGCAGCTGTCAGTGATGAAATGGGCATCCGCCTGAAACGAACAGCTTTCTCGGCCAACATTCGTGACCGTCTCGATTATTCCTGCGCAGTTTTTGACAACGAGGGCAGGCTTGCCGGTCAGGCAGCACACATTCCGGTGCACTTGGGGAGCATGGCGTATGCATTGCAGGGACTGGTTTCGCAGTTCGACTGGACACGCAAGGAGATGCTGGTCTTCAACGATCCATACCGGGGCGGCACGCATTTGCCGGATGTGACATTGGTCGCGCCGCTATTTATTTCAGGGCAACAACTCGGTTTCGTTGCCAACCGTGCACACCATGCAGATATTGGCGCCATCGTCCCGGGCGGCATGCCGCTTTCTTCCCACATTGATCAGGAAGGCGTATTGATACAGCCTCAGTGGATTACCCGTAATGGCAAACTGGACATGAAAAAGATCGCGGCTTTCTCGGCAGGCTCGTGTGTCCCGGAAAATGAAATCGGAGACTATGCCGCGCAATTCAGCGCCAACCTTTATGGCATGGAACGGCTTCGAACCTTGATAGAGACTCTCGGCATCGACAAATATGATCTGGCGCTCGAGAAGCTCTATGCCTACGGAGCACGGTTGTCTGCCGCCACGCTGTCCCGCTTGCCTGAAGGCTGTTGGCAATTTACGGACTACCTTGATGACGATGGCAGGGAGGCTCGAAATATCCCGATCAAAGTGACGGTCAAAAACACCAATTCTCGCCTCGTCGTGGACTTTGCGGGAACTGCAGAACAGGTTCCCGGAAACCTGAATTGTCCTCTGCCGGTCACCACCGCCGCAGTGCACTATGTGTTTCGCTGCCTGATGCCTGATTACGTGCCCACTTGCCATGGTCTGTTTTCAGCGATCACCATCAAAGCTTCCGAGGGAACCTTGGTCAACGCCCGCTACCCGGCTGCTGTGGCTGCAGGAAACGTAGAAACCAGCTCGCGAATTGTGGACTGTATGATTGGGGTGTTGGGGCAGGCAATCCCTGATGCGCAAGTGGCAGCCAGTCAGGGCACCATGAACAATGTTGCGATGGGCAACGCGACCGCAAAACCCCCTTGGGCAATTTATGAAACCATCGGCGGCGGCTGCGGAGCGAAAAAAGATATCCACGGGAGGTCCGGCACACAGTCACACATGACCAATACTCTCAACACTCCCATTGAAGAGCTGGAAATGAATTACCCTTTGCGCATCCTGCGCTACGCCATTCGCGAGGGTTCCGGGGGAGACGGGCGCTTCCGCGGTGGCAACGGCATCGTCCGTGAATATGGTTTCCTTTCCCCGACCACGGTCACCGTGCTCAGTGAGCGGCGCAGACTCAGCCCATGGGGTCTGGCGGGAGGTGGAGATGGTGCGCCCGGCGAGAACCACCACAACCACAAACGACTTCCAGGAAAAATAACTTTCAGTGCCTGTGATGGGGACATCTTGCGTATTTCAACACCCGGAGGCGGAGCCTACGGCAAGACGGAGGCAGCAACATGAAGTCACCCACCTCCCAAATAACAGACAGGACCGCGACCCTGCCAAACAGCAAAAAGCGGTATTCTGAACAGCAGCCCTATCCTGTCTCTTGTTGCGAGGTTCGCAACATACGATCCGTGGTGTCTCGCTAACAGGGCTCGTCATT
The DNA here is from genome assembly GCA_965212025.1 of Candidatus Oxydemutatoraceae bacterium. GTDB lineage: Bacteria > Pseudomonadota > Gammaproteobacteria > Poriferisulfidales > Oxydemutatoraceae. The sequence goes on along the minus strand of OZ243039.1, from coordinate 1,120,096 downwards.
AGGCTCGGCTTGGCTAAATAAGCACAAAATCAGGTCAAAATGCCACCCATTGGGCGGCCTTGGGCGGAGCCTACGCGGAGGCAGCAACATGAAGTCACCCACCTCCCAAATAACAGACAGGACCGCGACCCTGCCAAACAGCAAAAAGCGGTATTCTGAACAGCAGCCCTATCCTGTCTCCTGTCGCGAGGTTCGCAACATACGACTCGTGGTGTCTCGCTAACAGGGCTCGTCATTAGGCTCGGCTTGGCTAAATAAGCACAAAATCAGGTCAAAATGCCACCCCTTGGGCGGCCTTGGGCGGAGCCTACGCGGAGGCAGCAACATGAAGTCACCCACCTCCCAAATAACAGACAGGACCGCGACCCTGCCAAACAGCAAAAAGCGGTATTCTGAACAGCAGCCCTATCCTGTCTCTTGTCGCGAGGTTCGCAACATACGACCCGTGGTGTCTCGCTAACAGGGCTCGTCATTAGGCTCGGCTTGGCTAAATAAGCACAAAATCAGGTCAAAATGCCATCCATTGGGCGGCCTTGGGCGGAGCCTACGCGGAGGCAGCAACATGAAGTCACCCACCTCCCAAATAACAGACAGGACCGCGACCCTGCCAAACAGCAAAAAGCGGTATTCTGAACAGCAGCCCTATCCTGTCTCTTGTCGCGAGGTTCGCAACATGCGACCCGTGGTGTCTCGCTAACAGGGCTCGTCATTAGGCTCGGCTTGGCTAAATAAGCACAAAATCAGGTCAAAATGCCATCCATTGGGCGGCCTTGGGCGGAGCCTACGCGGAGGCAGCAACATAAAGTCACCCACCTCCCAAATAACAGACAGGACCGCGACCCTGCCAAACAGCAAAAAGCGGTATTCTGAACAGCAGCCCTATCCTGTCTCCTGTCGCGAGGTTCGCAACATACGATCCGTGGTGTCTCGCTAACAGGGCTCGTCATTAGGCTCGGCTTGGCTAAATAAGCACAAAATCAGGTCAAAATGCCACCCCTTGGGCGGCCTTGGGCGGCCTTGGGCGGAGCCTACGCGGAGGCAGCAACATGAAGTCACCCACCTCCCAAATAACAGACAGGACCGCGACCCTGCCAAACAGCAAAAAGCGGTATTCTGAACAGCAGCCCTATCCTGTCTCTTGTCGCGAGGTTAGCAACATACGACCCGTGGTGTCTCGCTAACAGGGCTCGTCATTAGGCTCGGCTTGGCTAAATAAGCACAAAATCAGGTCAAAATGCCACCCCTTGGGCGGCATTGGGCGGCCTTGGGCGGAGCCTACGCGGAGGCAGCAACATGAAGTCACCCACCTCCCAAATAACAGACAAGACCGCGACCCTGCCAAACAGCAAAAAGCGGTATTCTGAACAGCAGCCCTATCCTGTCTCTTGTCGCGAGGTTCGCAACATACGACTCGTGGTGTCTCGCTAACAGGGCTCGTCATTAGGCTCGGCTTGGCTAAATAAGCACAAAATCAGGTTAAAATGCCACCCCTTGGGCGGCCTTGGGCGGATCCCGGCACACGGCTTACGGATTGCGGGGCGGCTCTCTTGGACTTCAGCTGAAAGGAGGCGATTTCACAATGGACGTAATGGACAAAATCAAAGAACAGGTCACCAGCAACCCGATCATCCTTTATATGAAAGGCACACCACAATTGCCACAATGTGGGTTTTCCAGCCGTACCGTGCAGGCACTCAAGCAGTGTGGTCAGCCATTTGCCTACGTAAATGTCTTTATGGACAACGATGCGCGGCGAGCCCTGCCAAACTTTTCCGATTGGCCAACTTTTCCACAGCTGTTCATAGAAGGGCAACTAGTCGGCGGCTGTGACATCGTGATGGATCTGTTTGAAAGCGGTGAATTGCAAAAACTCATCGATGGTGTGGTGGTGCACCCTAAAGAAACACAATAAAGCCACCGGTCAGAAAAACGATGTACCTAAGGATTAGCGGCACTCATGACGACGGCACCCAAGCGACCCGATATCAGTCCACAGGGAGTGACTGAATGGATATAAAGAAAATTGCCTCAGGCAAAAATTACCCATACGGGTTGAACGTTGTCGTGGAAATTCCGGCGCACTCGCCACCAATAAAGTACGAGATTGAAAAAGACAGCGGCGCGGTTTTTGTTGACCGCTTTATCAACGTGGCCATGTTTTATCCTTGCAATTACGGCTTCATCCCACACACCTTGTCTGAAGACGGTGATCCTCTTGACGCTTTGGTTCTGACTCCAACACCCGTTCAAATCGGGTCAGTCGTGCCAAGCCGCCCTGTCGGTGCGCTGGAAATGAGCGATGAAGCCGGGCGTGATTTGAAAGTGCTGGCGGTGCCGGCACCGGGGCTGCACGGCGGCTACGATGAAATCGCCACCTACGAGCAGCTCCCTAAGGTGATGCTTGACCAGATTGTTCACTTTTTTCAGAACTACAAGGCACTGGAACCGGGAAAATGGGTTGAGATCAAAAATTGGATCGGGGTGGATGAGACGTGCCAAGCTCTGAATGAATGTCTTGAGCGGGCTCAGATTTCATAGTTTGACACCTGATGTTTAGACCTCCACCCGACCTCGTTTTCACACGTCGGCTGTGGCTTTTGTTCGGGCTGCTGTTTATCGTCTGTGCAGGACTCACTGCCTACCTTCTGAAGCTCCAGCTTTTCGATCATGAACACTATCAGCAGTGGTCTGAAAATAACCGGATAAACGAGGTCGCCGTGGCGCCGGCACGCGGAGAAATCTACGACCGTAATGGGAAAAGCATCACCAAAAGCCGCTTGGTGTACCAACTGGAAATCCATCCCAATCTGGTCGAAAGCGTAGACGAGCTGCTAGGCAGGATTCAAAAGATCATCACCGTGGACGAAAAGAAAATCGCCAGGTTGCACCAGTACTTTGCTCGCCCTGGAACCCGTGACCCCTTCGTGCTGAAAGACGTTTTGCAGGAAGAGGAAATCGCGGCTCTTTCTGCCCAGTCGCATCGGCTTACCGGAGCCAATATGGTGGGAACCCTGGAACGGTTTTATCCCCATGCCGAAATTCTGGCTCATGTCACTGGACATGTGGGCAACATCAACGAAAGAGAAGCTGGGGAAATCGACAAGGCCGCTTACAGCGCTACCGAAAAAATTGGTAAAACAGGCATCGAAAAACAATACGAAAAATTGCTTCACGGATCCCCCGGAATGCGGCAGACGGAAGTTAACGCGCACGGTCGTGTGATTCGCCGAATTGGTGGACATAACCCGGTTCCGGGAAAAGACTTGCAACTCAGCATTGACATTGAACTGCAAGGTGTGGCGTACCGTACCCTTGGCGATCATGAAGGAGCAGTGGTCGCGCTGGATCCTCGTAACGGAGAAGTCCTGGCTCTTGTCAGCAAGCCTTCTTTCGACCCCAACTGGTTTTCCCACGGCATGAACAAACGTCACTACGACCGGCTCGTGTCTGACTCACGAAGTCCTTTGTTTAACCGGGCAACATCTGGCAGCTACCCACCGGCCTCTGTCATCAAACCGGCCATTGCCCTGCAGGGATTGGAACTGGGGGTGATTAAGGAGGAAGAAATCATGTACGCCACAGAGACGTACCCCATCGCCGGAAGTGGTGGTCAGGTTCTATACGACTGGAAAGCTGGGGGTCATGGATTGGTCAGCCTGAGCGAGGCAATCAGCCAATCCTGTGATTACTACTTCTATGAACTGGCAAGCCGCCTGGGAATAAAAAACATTCACTCAGTCCTGAAGCGCTTCGGGCTGGGAACAAAAACCGGCATTGATATTCCTGGCGAAAGTGCCGGTCTCCTGCCCTCTTCGGAATGGAAGATGAAAAAGCATGGGGCAACCTGGTTACCGGGAGAGACTCTGCTAGTAGGAATAGGCCAGTCCTATCTTTCGGCAACACCCTTGCAATTGGCGCAAATGACCATGGCGCTTGCCAACCGCGGTGTGGTGTACAAACTTCACTTGCTTAAAGGTGTCCGTAAGGATCGGCACAGCTGGTCATCGGTCAAACCCGAGATTTCCCGAAACATATTCATGAGGCCGGAAAACTGGTCTGCTGTCATAAATGCGATGGTCAATACCGTCCACGGCCAACAAGGAACAGCCCGCGCTTTGCGGTACGGCATCACGTATCTGGTAGCAGGAAAAACCGGCACCGCTCAAACCACCAAGATTAACCGGGAAAACGAAAACAGAGAAAGAGAAGTACCAAAGCACCACCGCAACCACTCTCTGTTCATTACTTTCGCACCGGCATACAACCCTCGCATCGCTGTGGCGGTTGTGATGGAGCACGCAGGTAGCGGTGCCAGCCACGCAGCGCCGGCGGCGCGGAAAATCATGGATGCCTGGCTGAACAAAGAACAGGCTCCGCCTGTAAAGCAACCGATCTAAGCCACCACGCGACAGTGCTTTTAAGTAGCGCAAGGGCGGCAAGAAAGCCAGCTTGGAGAAGGTTTGCCAACCTCATCACCTCAGCTGGTCAGCGCCTCCTGTTAATTGATTACACGATGGTGCTGTTGCTTTTGTTTCTGTCCATAGTGGGTATTGCCGTGCTCTACAGCGCCAGTGGACAAAACCCGGTCTATGCTTTGCGACAGGTTGGACATCTTTTGATCGGCTTTTTCATGCTTTTTCTCCTGGCACAGGCGATGCCGTATTTCTTCAAGCAGTTTGCCTTTTGGATTTACCTTATCAGCCTTATCCTGGCTTATCTGGTACTTTATATCGGGATAGAGCTTAATGGCGCACAACGCTGGCTTAATCTTGGTTATTTCAAAGTACAGCCATCCGAACTACTCAAGTTGACCACTCCTATGGTTCTCGCTTGGTTATTTACTTGCTCACCTGTTTCCTCTTCCAAATGGTGCTTTCCCCTGGCTCTGGTGTTGATTGCCTGGCCTGCAGTGCTGGTGGCCTCACAACCTGATCTGGGTACCGCGATCCTGATTGTGGTGTCTGGCCTCTTCGTCTTTTTTCTTGCTGGGTGTCGCTGGCGCTGGTTACTCATCGGGGTCTTGCTGACGGTACTCTGTGCCCCCCTTGCGTGGAACTCTCTGCAGGATTATCAGAGACAGCGGATTGAGTTTTTTCTCGACCAGGACACCTCTTCACAAAACGATACCTACCAGGCTGACCAGTCACGAGTGGCCATAGGTTCTGGAGGACTGACAGGAAAGGGCTGGCTGAAAGGGACACAATCACACTTGAGCTTCGTTCCCGAAACATCGACGGATTTTACTTTTTCCGTTTTGGCCGAAGAATTCGGCTTTACGGGCTATGCCTTACTGCTGCTGGTCTATTGCGCTATCGTGTTGCGAGGCATGATGGTGGCGGTGCGCGCCACTGATAGCTTCAGTCGACTGATGGCAGCTGCGATCATCCTTTCGTTTTTCTTCTACTTTCTGGTTAACGTCGGAATGGTGAGTGGGGTTTTACCTGTTGTCGGTGTCCCTATGCCGTTGGTTAGCTATGGTGGCTCGTCAGCAGTAGTATTGCTGACATCATTTGGCGTACTACTCGGAATAGAGCGGCACGAACGCCTAAAAAATACAAATTTATGAAAGACTTCTTCACCAGGAAAGCCATGCCTTGTGCTTCCTTCTCATGGAAAAAAACAGCGACTCTGGCTTCACGCCGCCTACTGCTACTGTCAGGGTTGGTGTTCTGTGGCGCGTCTTCGGGTGGCAGTTATCTGGATCGTGAAGACGTAAGAAGCTTTGTCGATAACCTGGTGACCGAACAGGGCATGGAGCGCAGATGGCTTGAAGGATTGTTTCGAACAGCCAGGCACCAAAAGAAAGTGCTGGATTTGATTCAGCGCCCTTATGAAAAGAAACCCTGGCCCAAATACAGAAAGCTGTTTCTAACCTCGGAACGCGAACACCAGGGGCTGAGATACTGGCACCAGCACAAAAAACTGCTGGATGAGATTGAAAGTACTTTCGGCGTTCCCAGTTCCGTCGTGCTGGCGATAGTCGGCATAGAAACCAATTACGGGCGCAATACGGGAAGATTTCCGGTATTTGAAACACTCGTGACCCTAGGCTTTGACTATCCGCGGCGTGCCAAATTTTTCCGCAATCAGCTAAAGGCATTACTGGTTCTGGCAAAAAATGGCGAGCTCAATCTCAGCAAGCTCTCGGGTTCGTACGCGGGCGCCATGGGCATTAGCCAGTTCATTCCCAGCAGCATCCAGTCATACGCGGTAGATTTTGACAAAGACGGAAAGATAGACCTGACGAATAGTACGCCGGACGCGCTGGCAAGCACTGCGAATTATCTCAAAATGAACGGCTGGGAAAGTGGTGCTCCCGTCTCCTGGATACTCGAAACAAAGCAACCGGCCAGTCTGGTCAACCTCGACAAGAAATGGCTGGGTGGCAAAAAAACCGTCTGGCTTGACCAAAAAGACTTGACCAAAAACGGCATTTTCGTTGAAAATACCGGCTTGGGTCAGAAACGATTCTCACTGCTCGCTTTTGATTCAGGAAACGGGCATCCGGAATATTGGCTTGCTTTTCAAAATTTTTACGTAATCAAAACCTACAATCCTAGTCTGTTGTACGCCATGGCTGTCCATCAGCTTAGTCAGGTATTGGCTGCAGGGAAAGCAGGCTGACCATCATCGTGGGCGAAACCGGGCAGGCAATGACTTCATTCTCAGCACAGTTTTGCAAATCCCTAAAGCCCAAAGAAATGCTTCCCAAAACACAAAAATTCACGACTCAACAAAGTACTGTTACAAGCAGTGAACCTTTTCTCCAACGCGCTTCGGGTGGAAGAAAAACCGGGTTCACACGACTGGAATTGATTGTTCTGGTCGCCCTGGTTGCCACACTTGCTGCCTGTACGAAGACTTACCCACTGGTGACTCAATACATTCCATTAGTGAAACCGGTAGTCGTCATTCCTGCGCCACAGGTGGCTGTTAAAGAACAATCAGCTCCGGGCAGTTGTTACGGAAACACGGTTTTTTACCGGCAGTACGGAAAGGTGTATTGGGTAAAAACGGTTCCCCAAGGACATACCGAGGAAGGAATTGCGTCTTGGTATGGCGGGAAATTTCACGGTCGTCTGACAGCAAACGAGGAAAGATATAACATGTTCGGGATGACTGCCGCTCACAAGACGCTTCCCTTGGGAGTCATGGTTCGGGTGATCAATTTGGACAACAACAAACATGTTTTGGTCAGGATCAATGATCGTGGGCCTTTTAAGGGAAACCGAATTATTGACTTGTCTTACGGGGCGGCTAAAAAAATCGCGATGGTAAAAAGTGGCTTGGCACCGGTCAGAATCATTGTTGAGCAGGTTCCCTACCGCAACAGGCTGGAGGGGCCGGACAGCCTCTTCGGAACAGATCAGGTTGCTGTTGCCAGATGAGTTTTCCTGAAACCCTCTTTTTGTAGCAGACCGTGAGCTTTTACGAGCGGCAACTTGCCGCAACTGCTGCACCGGAGTGCCTTTCCCGAAGCAGAAAGCTGTGCCTGCTGCTTGCTGTACTGGCCGCTTCGTTGACGTGGAGCCCCTTCACGGCGGCAAACGATAAAGCACTTTTCAGTACATTTACGCCTCAGCCACCAACGGTCTCCGCCAAAAGCTACCTGCTCATTGATTTCCAAAGCGGCACAGTGCTTGCCGAGCAGGGAGTGCATGAACGCCGCGAGACTGCCAGCCTGACCAAGTTAGTCACCGCCTTGGTGGTCTACCGTGCATTGGAAAATGGACTCATTTCGCTTGACGATCAAGTTCGCATCAGTGCCAAAACGCAGGCCGCCGAAGGATCAAGAATGTTTCTTGAAGCAGGCAGTCTTGTACCGGTAAAGGATTTGATCATTGGCATGGTCGTGCAATCCGGTAACGATGCAACGATTGCGCTGGCTGAACACGTGGCAGGCTCCGTGGAAACTTTCGCCGCCTTGATGAACCAGGAAGCCAAAAATTTGGGAATGCGCAACTCGCATTTCGAGAACCCATCGGGACTTCCCCACCCTAACCACTACATGTCAGCGTGGGACACCATGCTGGTCGCACGCGCTGTAATCGCCGAATTTCCTGAACAGTACGCCTTGTATGCACAGAGGGAATTTACTTTTAACAATATAAAGCAATACAACCGCAACAAACTTTTGCTACGGGATGACGGCATTGACGGCCTGAAAACCGGTTACACGGAAAAAGCCGGCTGGTGTCTTGCCGCTTCCGCAGAACGAGACGGTATGAGATTGATCTCGGTCGTACTTGGAGGGAAAAGCGCATCGGCACGATTAACGAATACCAGCAATCTGCTGAATTACGGCTTTCGTTTTTTCAAGACTGTAAAGCTGTACGGACAAGGACAGGAAGTCCACAAAGCCCGCATACACGCGGGCAACCAGGAATATGTCAACCTTGGGCTTATTGATGATTTTTATGTGACCATACCCCGAGCGCTTCAGAACAAACTCAAAGTCCGGCTGCTTTTGCCTGAAGAGCTATACGCCCCCATAGCCTTGTTCCAAACGGCTGGAACGATTCGTGCCTCGCTGGGAAGCGAAATCATAAAAGACACTACCTTGGTAGCATTATCCGAGGTAGAGGAGGGAAATATGCTTCGCCAGATTCAGGATTTCTTCTCCAGGTGGCTCAAATGACAACGGCTTTTCTGAACGGGGAATATCTGCCTATCGAAGCGTGCAAAGTATCCGCACTTGACCGAGGCTTTACATTTGGTGAATCCGTCTACGAAGTGCTCCCTGTCTTTAACAGAAAGATTTTTGAATGTCAGCCACATCTCGACCGCCTGCATACAAGCTTGAACGCCTTGGAGATTCCCGACATCTATTCAGACGAATATCTGCGAACCGTTTTCCATGAGCTAGGCGTGCGAAACAGATACGAGAATTATTCCATTTACCTGCAAGTCACCGGTGGCACTTCTCCCCGGGAACACGCTGCCGATGCTGTGACACCACCCACCATTTTTTCCATGCCAAGCCTGTTGCCAGAACCTCCGAAGCTCAACAAAGGCATCTCGGTTATTACCCACGAAGACTTCCGCTGGATCCGTTGCAACATAAAAACAACCAGCCTCATCGCAAATACACTGCTGAGAAAACTTGCGAAAAAGGAGGCTGTCGATGAAGTCATTTTGCACCGGGACAAGCTTGTGACCGAAGGGGCGTCCAGCAATGTATTTGTGATCAGGGGCGGCGAACTGTACACCGCACCTACCGACAATTTGATACTGCCCGGGATCACCCGCTCCGTAGTGCTACGCCTTGCCAAACAACATGCCATTCCAGTTCATGAGCAGCGCGTGGCAGTTGATTTGCTGTACTCCAGCGACGAGGTCTGGATGACGAGTGCCACGTGTAGCATCAGCCCGGTCACGACCATTGACCGGCACCCAATAGGCAGCGGGAAACCGGGCTCCTTGTGGAAACAGTTTTCAGCCTGGCTCATGAAAGCCAAAGGCCAGACGGATGGCACGACGGCGAGTCGTGCGGCTGACTAGGAACCTCGCCCGCTTATTCGCCAGACGAAAGGCTCCCATTAAGACGGGAAAGCAGCCAAACCCGACGACCCGACTCACCGGAAAAACGCGGAAAAGCGGATCGAAACATGGCAGACGAAGCTGCCTTAGCACGTTGACCGAGAATCCTGAGCTTCCCTAAGCCACCCTAAACTTCACCGGTAGCGCGCTTTCTGCGCCTACGCAGCAACTCGGTGAACACCAACAACAATGCCAAGGCGAATAGCGTCCAGACCCCGGCTGACCCAGCGTAAAGCCAAGTGGCAAGGGCTGCCAAAATGATAAGCCAATCACTGTTGCCACCATCGCCACCACCTGCATGTGGTGCCAAGGGAATAGAGGCATCGCTGCTCACTCCAACGATTGAGCCCGAGTAGTAGCCGTTACTGCCGTTGGCGTACAAACCGCCATCTACAATGTCCAAGCGGACACAACGGACGGGGTCGTCCGCACTTGCCGGGATCACGCCGTTATCTGTACCAGTCCATGCCGCATCGTCGTCCGGAGAAGGACAGGTCGAATCCAGCCTGGTCGTATACCAAACCGAACCATATTGAGCAATGCTATGAGCACCTCGCCACTCGTATCCCCCATCAATCCGAATGCGCTTCGCCAAGCGACCATTTTCGGTAAATGGCTTGTGACGCAAATCAAGCACAAAGCTGGCTCTATCCGCGGAAGCATTGCTGACGGCAACAGAGTAGGAAATGAAATCCGTGAGCACCTGACCAGAATCCAGGTTCAGTTCCTCAGACACGTACTTATTCAGCGTTTCACGCACCTTGTCAAAGGAAACAGCAAAATCAGTAAGACTGGATGCCACAACACGCGACAAATAAGACCCTGGCACCACATTCACCGAGGCGTATGCAAAAGGATTGTCAGAACGACCAGGATCGCATAGATCCGTCAGGCAACCCGCAACCACGATGTCTCGAGAGACGACTCCCTCCGTCCATGCGGCAGCATTTGCGGCAGCGACAGTCTGCGTGGAACTGAAAACAGGAAATTCCGCTTCCCTTGTGTTGCCGGAGTTGCTGACTTGCACTTTCAGAGTTGCCAAGCCGCCAGGCAACCCAGTGTCCGCCACTCGACCCAAAAGCCCATCCAAGTCATCACTCGTGAAAACTTCATCCAAGATCGTCATTCTGAACGAGGATTGCGAGTCGGGTGGAACGTTGACGTCGAGGCTGTAGTCGGCACCATCAAGACTGATAACAGAAGCTGGGCTCTCCCCTTTCTTCAAGCCAATGGATATGAATGGCGGGGATGATCCATCATTAACAGTAAGCGCGCTCCTACCTATTGCGACACCCGCATCTGACGTAAGCAGCATAACGACCCGCGTACCGGACAGGTCAACAGGAACAGTCATATCAGCTCTTTGCACGACATTTCCAAAAGAACCGCCATCATTGTTAAGAGTAAACTCAAGGGTATCTGGCGGGACAGACAAAGACGGCGACAACGGCGTTTGCCTGCCACGAAGCTCCACACCAATGTTTGCCATATTCGTATCGGAATAAACGTCCGTCCCCAGACTCAAAACTGGTGGCGTGTACACTGCCTGCGTTCCCAAGTCTCCACCACTGACAGACCAGTTGCCAAACTTGTCAACACCTAACACATAAAGCTCTGACCAACTGGGCATCGGGAAAAGCGTCCCGTATAAGGAGGCGGAACCTTCGCTTCCAGTCGGGGAACTGGAGAAACGACCTGCAAAATAACAGACAGACTCGTTCACACCGGGAAATGAGATGTCACCATTACCAAACACAGAATCAGAATTAGAATTGGCAGATGTGCACCCAGACTGTTTTTCAAGCAATAAAACTTCTACGCAAGTCTCAGGCTCAGCCTCGGACCCAGCCTTGCATTCAAATTGGATTCCAAGATCCTCCAGATTTCCCGAAAAAGGTAACTGATCCAAAACCAATTCACCACTCAGTGTCACTACAGGCCTCCCCTGCCTCTGATCCTCCCCCGCCACATTGTCCGGGTTGGGATCACGACAATCTGTGCCTAACTGCGCTTCGACATTGTTTGGCACACCATCACCATCAGAATCTGCAAAATAATCGCTACTACTGCTACCGTCACCTTCACAATATTTGGCAACCGCCATTTTTACCAAATCAAGGTTCTCCGGAGTAATGGCATCCAGGTTCGGATTATCAATCCCCAAGTCCTCAGCAAAAGCCGGGGCAACAAGCCGGTCACGTACAGCGCTTCCAAGTGTAGGGAACGTCAGGGTATATGTAAGCTCATTGGACTGACGTTCCAGCCCACGCAGCAAAGTCATGACTGACACAGTCAACTCTGCCTGGTAAGACGCAAACCTCGATCGGACACTCAGGGCTTTCAGAAAATTCTCTGCCTGATCCAAAGTTGTTCCAGAAAAATCACTTGGTTTATCGCCAACAAAACTTGCACAGGTCGTAGCACCATTCACGCACTCCAAGGTAGCTGCAATGTCGACAACAGTTTCCGAATCGCTTGTTTCGAGTGCTATTGAAGACAAGGGGAGAAAACCGGTGGCAGCACCTATTCTCACAAGAGGTTCAACGTCGCTCAGCCGTGGATTACCAGGAACAGTGAAAGACAGCCGATACTCTAAGGGAGTGGTACTGCGGCTTATGACTTCACCAAAAATATTCCTCACGCTGGTCCTCAAAAAGACCCGCACGGTTGCCTCACGCGGCTCACTATAGTCCGAGCCCCATTCCATCACCAAAGCCCGCAAAGAACTTTGAGCCTGCTCCTCCGTCCCCCCAATACCCCACCCCACTTTCAAAGCGGTGCTTTGAAGCTGTACCACTTCAGCCCCACCTGTCCCGGACACGCCATTGGCGTTCACACAGGTTGTACGACCCAAACATTCAAATTCAATAACGACGCTCCTGACTGTGTCAGCTTGCCTTGGTATCACTTTGATTGAGCCGAACGGGGTGGTGCCCGTTACATTACCTGTGCTATCAGTGGAAATATCGGAGAGAACCGGCGTTCCGCTCTTGAAAGTCAGGCTGTATTTCAGACTACTGGATGGTGTCGAGCTCTCATCATCCGCCGGTGCCACCGACACCTTCACGGTCAAGGTCGCAGACAGCACATCGTCGTTTGCGGGAGCTACGGCAATGCCACGCAAAAAATCTTCGACCTCTGCAACAGTCCCGTTAAAGCTGCCAGGAAGTGGTTCCATGCGTACACAGTCCGTTTGTTCTTGCCCACACTCCTGCTCAATGGATATATCTGCGGCAGTCGTCCTGTCCCCACCATTTACCACCCTAATTGAGCTGAAAACTCTTTTACCCGTTCTGAAAATTACTTGCTCAGTAGTTGGGTCTTCCAGCCTTGGCGGTATGCCGGGAATGGCGAATATCAACGCATAATCCAATGTGTTGGTGTCGGTCACACGAGCAAGCTCGGTGTCGGTTCTCAGATTTAATCCATTTTCACCAGGTCCCGACTCCAAACCTGAAACCAGCGTCAGTGACAAACGCACACTGGTTGGAATGTTCGATGCTTCCACCTCATTACTGGGAATCTTCATTCGGGTGTTCCTTAGAAAATCCTGGGCATCGCTGTTCTTTGTATTGGCGGTAATTCGTTTCACAAGCTGATCAAAGCTTGAGAGGCAGTTTTCTGTGTCTGCACCGTGGGAAAAACTACACTTCTGTGTTATTCGCACATCATCAATCACTTCCGTAGCCAAAAACGTTACCGTCCCTGTATCTGTAATCACCACTTCGAAGAAAATACGTTTACCATCCACGAGAATGGCGTTGTCAACGAGTCCGTCTACTTTCTTCACCGCCAAAGTCGTACGGTCAGTTAAAACTGGTGGGGGATCTTCTACGAGCGTTAAATCATATCTATCAGTAAGCATCCGAATAGTCGTAACACCCTGTTCAATAGCCCCCTCGTATGTTCCAGTTACAGAAAGTCTTGCGGTTACGGGCATGTAGTCTGCTGAGCGTACAGCCAAATTGCCAAAAAATTCCTGTACTTCACTGGGGTCTTTTGGGGTACTAAAATAACTATTAATGTCAGCACTCAGCACCAGGCAGTCACTCCCGCCACCTGTACACGTAACAGTGAAAATAATCCTTTTCGCTATAACTGCATCACCGAAAAATGAGTGACGTCCTGGAGAACAGCCTATATTCCTGAAGCCAAATAGCTCCCCGCCACTGGCATATCCACTAATATCAACTGGAACGCCCGCTGGGCATTCCGATGGCGGCAGCCCATAAGCGACCGACAGAACGCTGATTAAGACCAACAAAAAGAATTTTCTAGCTAATTTCATTCAAAACTTCATTTTCAGAAAAGCGAAAGCACGCTACCTCAGGCTTATCCGTATTTTAACCGAAAACAGGCACACCACACCTGCCGATACTGATGCTGCCCGGGATCACCCGATCCGTAGTGCTACTCCCTGCCAAACAAGATGGCATCCCGGTTCATAAGCAGCGCGTGGCGGTTGATTTGCTGCACTCAAAAGCAACGAGGTCTGGATGACGAGCGTCACGTGTGGCATCAGCACGACCATTGACCGGCACCCAATACGAGACGGGAAACCGGTCTCCCTGTGGAAGCGGTTTTCAGCCTGGCTTATGGAAGCCAGAGACCAGACAGACGGAGCGATGACGTGTCGTGCGACCGCTCAGGAACCTCACCCGCTATTCGCCTGACGAGAGACCCCTTTTAAACGGGAAAGCGGATTGCAACACGACATACAAAGCTGCCTAAGCACATTGACCGAGAGCCCTGAGCTTCCCCGAACCTCCCTAAACTTCACCGGGGACGCGCTTTCTGTGCCTACGCAATAGCACGGCAAACACCAACAACAACGCCAGGGCAAGCAGCATCCAGACCTCAGCTGACACAGTGTAGAGCGGGCCGCCAAGCCAAGTGCTGTTACTGCTGCCACCACTCACTGCATGTGCCAACAGCGAAGGATCAAAATTCTCGTCGCTCACTCCAAAAACCGAACCCGAGTAATAGCCGTCACCACCGTTGGCGTACAGGCCACCATCTACGATGTCCAAACGAACACAGCGAATTGGTGTGTTCTCACTTGCAGGGATCAAGCCATTTTCTGTGTCAGACCATGCCGCATCATCGTCCGGAGAAGGACATGTCGAATCTCTCCTGACCGTATATAAAACCGAACCATCTTCGTCAGAGTTATCAACACCACGCCATTTGTATTCCCCATCAACCAGAATACGCTTCACCAAGCGACCATCTTTGGTAAATGGCTTATGACGCAGGTCAAAGACAAAGCTGGCTTCATCCCCGGAAACATTGCTGACGGCACCAGAGTAGGAAATGACATCCGTGAGCAACTCTGTGCCACTGAGAACAGGATCCGAGTTCAATTCCCGAGCCACGTACTCATTCAGCGTTTCACGCACTTTGTCAAAGGAAACGGCAAAATCAGTAAGACTGGATGCCACAACACGCGACAGGTAAGACCCTGATCCTAAATTCACCGATGCAAAAAGTTGGCCAGGAGTGCATAGCGCCGGCAGGCAACCAGCAACCACGATGTCTTGAGCGACGACTGCCTCCGTCCATGCGGCGGCACTTGCGGCAGTCTTCGCAGAGCTGAAAACAGGAAATTCCGCTTCCCTTGTGTTGTCGGAGTTGCTGACTCGAACTTTCAGGGTTGCAAAGCCATCAGGCAGCCCGTTTTTCCTGACTCGGGCTAAAAGAACTCCCAAGTCATCATCCACCAAGACCATGCCTTCTCCAGCCACAACCGTCACCGTGCTTTGCGCCCCTTCCGGAAGAACGTCGAGGCTGTAGCCAACATCACCTTCAAGACTGATAACAGAAGCTAAGCTCTCCCCTTTCTTCAAACCAATGGATATGAATGGCGGAGGTGACCCTTCTTTAACAGTAAGCGTGTCCCTGCCCATTACGAAATCCGGAGGAGACCTGTCAAATACTTCTGTTTCAACCAGCGTAACGCGGCGCACATTGGTCACGTCAACAGGAACAGTCACAGCAGCTCTTTCCCAGTAATTGTTAAAAAAACCAGTTGTCACGTTGCCACCAACATCAAGAGTAAAATCAAGAACTACTTGCATAAACGGTGGCGGCAGCGTCCGTCGGCCACGAAGTTCCACCACAATGTTTGCCTCATTCGTACCGGAATATACGTCCGATCCCAGACTCAATACGGGTGGCGTGTATACCACCAGCGTACTCAGGCCTCCAGTCCCACTGACAGTCTCGCCGACAGACCAGTTGCCATACTCGTCAATACCTAAGACATAGAGCTCCGACCCGCTGGGTATCGGGAAAAGCGTCCCGTATAAGGGGGAACCCTCGCCTCCGGTCGGAGAACTGGAAAAACGACCTGCCAAATAACAGGAAGACACGTTCACACCGGGGAATGAGACGTTGCCATTGCCAGCCACAGAATCAGAAGCAGCAGAAGTACATTCAGACTGTTTTTCAAGTAATAAAACTTCTACACAAGTCTCGCATTGGATTCCAAGACCCTCCAGACTGCCCGTAAAAGGTAGCTGCTCCAAAACCCATTCACCACCCAACTCAACTGTCACTACAGGTCTCCCCTGGTTCCCCGCCACATTTTCCGTATCGGAGCTCCGGCAGTCTGTACCCAGCTGCGCTTCAACATTGTTTGGCACACCGTCACCATCAAAATCTGCGAAATAATCACTGCCGCAATGTTCGGCAACTTTCTCCTTTAGCGCGGCAAGGTTCTCCGGAGTCATGCTATGCAGATACGGATTATCAATCCTCAAGTCCTCAGCAAAAGCCGGGGCAATGATCCGGTCACGTGTGGTGCTGCCAGGTGTAAGGAATGTCAAAGTGTAGTCAAGCTCGTTGGTCTGGCGTTCCAGCCCGCGTGGCAAAGTCACGACAGACACAGTCAACTCTGCCGGGTAAGACGCAAACCGCGAGCGGACTTGCAGGCCTCTCAGGAAATCCTCCGCCTCTTGCAAAGTTGTTCCAGAAAAATCACTTGGTTGCTCGCCAACAAAGCTCACGCAGGTAGTGGCACCATTCACGCACTTCAGGACGACTTTAATACCACCAATGCTTTCCGGTTCGTCTTCAATAGCTGCATCTGTGACTGTTATTGAAGAGAAGGGGGGGAAACCGGTGGCAGAACCACTTTTCTCAAGACCAGACTCATCGCTCAGTTGTGGTGGCTCATCGGAAATACTGAAAGCCAACTGATACTCCAAGGGGGCAGCACTGCGTACCATGGCATAACCAAAGATATTCTTCACGCTGCCCCTCAAAGAAACCCTCGCAGCTGCCTCGCGCGGCTCTTTATGGTTCGCGCCCCATACCGCCGCCGCCAAATCCCGCAAAGAACTTTGAACCTGCGTTGCCGTCTCCCCTGTCTGAGGCACACCTTTGACGGCAACACAGGTTGGGCGACCTTCCGGGCATTCAAATTCAATACAGTCATTCCCGCCACTTGTACACATAACAGTGTGAAGAACCGTATCTGCCTGACCTGTCATGTTGAAACTCCCCGATGCTCCCAATGCTCCTGGAAGACAAGCCGAACCAACAATGTCAAATAGCTTGGCGTCACCGGCAAATCCGTTAATCACAACCGGCACGTTGACTGGACATTCTGGCTCTTGTCCATAAGCGGTTGGCAGAAAGCTGATTAGGATCAGCGACAGGAATTTTTCAACCAGTTTCATTTAACGTTCTGTTTTTCAATCAAGCGAAAGAACACACAGCGGGCAATGTGCGCAAAGCGACAAGACCGGATGACACACAGACTTAGACAGGCCTGCTAAAAATTATGACAAGCCATCCGTACCAAAAACTGAGTGCCTCCTTGCCTCTCTGAGGCTGCCAACAGTACCAACATCCAATATACAGCCACCGTACACATCTCCACTGAGAGACTTTTTCGAAGCCGCACAGCCCAGAACTTCACCCAAGGAAAAAACCTGTTTTCCAATGTCCGCAAAAATTTGTGGCTCGAAGACCCCAATCCCTGCGTAAACCAGTCCCTGTGCCGGATCTCTGGTCACTTTGCCATCAACAACTGAAAAATAGCTTTCGCGGGCTTCACTGCCGCTCTTCGTCAGAAACAGGTACCCGGAAACATTTTGTTGCAGGTTGATCTTTGAAAAATTCCAATCGGTAAACACGTCGGCACTAACCAGTAGAAACGGAGAGCGACCAAGCTTGTCCAAAGCATTCTTAACCCCGCCGCCGGTGTTCAAAGGGCAATCTCCTTCATCCGAGTAAATGATCCGTATGCCATAGCGTTCACCGTGACCAATTTTCTGTTTGATGACATCACCCAAGTGTGAGACGTTGATGATGATCTCACTGTAACCAGCCTGTGCGAGCTTACGGATATGCCTTTCAATCAGCATCTCGCCACCCACCGAAATAACCGGCTTCGGGATATGCCTCGTCATGGGTCGTAGTCTTGTCCCGCGACCGGCAGCCAGAATCATAGCTTTCACTTTGGAACCTTCGTGTCAGTGAATAAACCGTTCAAACGCTTGAGCAGTTTCCGAAACTCATGCAGCTCAGCGTGTTGATCGCAGCACTCAAGCATGTACTGAAATATTCTCGGAACGTCTTTCAGGTAGCCACCTTTCCCGTCCCGCTTTAGCAAGCGACAAAATATGCCTGATGCTTTCAAATGGCGCTGAAGTCCCATCAAGTCAAACCAACGCCTGAACTGCTTCATCGTGAAGTCTGAAACATGGCCGGTCTCGTCCCTCAGTCTCAAGTAGTCGTCAACCCAGGCCTCAATCTTCCCGTTTGGCCATTTGATGTAGCAGTCCTTCAAGAGAGAGACCAGGTCATAACAGAAAGGACCAGTAACCGCGTCCTGGTAATCAATATGAGCCAAACCATCGGACTGAACCAGAATATTCCTGGAATGATAATCCCCGTGGACGAAAACCTGAGGCTGCGACAGAGCGTTTTCAACCAGAATTTGTCCGGTACTCCTGAAGACACGGTCTTCTGCCGGGGAAAAGCGGTAACCCAAATACTCCTCACACAGCCAATCCCTGAATATGGCCATCTCTTCCTGAAGCTTGCTTTCACCATAAGACAAAAGCCTGTCAGTGCTGGTTTTCTGGATGAGCAAAAGGTTCTGAATGGCTTGTCGATAGAAATACCCAGCATTGTCACTGTTGATGCAACCCAACAACAGTTGGTCACCCAGATCCTCCAACAGCAGCAGCTTCTTCTGAAAATCAGCGTGTTCAATGGCCGGAACATGCAGCCCGGAACTCTGCAAGCGTTTACTGACAGACACAAATTGCTGCAGATTTTCCTCTTCGTGGTCAGCATCCATCAACACAAAGCTCTGAACTGGTGTTTTGACTCTGTAGTATTTTCTGAAGCTGGCGTCTCCCGGTAATCCTGAAATACTGAACCTTTCGCCCAATGTATCGCGGAGCCACAGATGGATTTGCCCTTGCCTTCCTACCCTTGCCATTGAGAACCAAAGCCTTCCATTACAGAACCTCGTGAAGCGAAATAAAAAGACAAGTCACTGCGGATAAGCTCTTGTAACGTTGGGAATTTCATCACTTGGTGCTCTTTTTGACGCCATAAACCTGAAAGTATAAAAGTAAAACCTGGATGCAACCCAACAACAGTTGGTCACCCAGATCCTCCAACAACAACAGCTTCTTCTGAAAATCAGCGTGTTCAATGGCCGGAACATGCAGCCCGAAACTCTGCAAGCTCTCACTGACAGACACAAATTGCTACGGATTTCCCTCTTCGTGGTCAGCATCCTTGCAACACAAAGCTCTGAACTGGTGTTTTGACTCTGTAGTATTTTCTGAAGCTGGCGTCTCCCGGTAATCCTGAAATACTGAACCTTTCGCCCAATGTATCGCGGAGCCACAGATGGATTTGCCCTTGCCTTCCTACCCTTGCCATTGAGAACCAAAGCCTTCCATTACAGAACCTCGTGAAGCGAAATAAAAAGACAAGTCACTGCGGATAAGCTCTTGTAACGTTGGGAATTTCATCACTTGGTGCTCTTTTTGACGCCATAAACCTGAAAGTATAAAAGTAAAACCTGGATGCAACCCAACAACAGTTGGTCACCCAGATCCTCCAACAACAACAGCTTCTTCTGAAAATCAGCGTGTTCAATGGCCGGAACATGCAGCCCGAAACTCTGCAAGCTCTCACTGACAGACACAAATTGCTACGGATTTCCCTCTTCGTGGTCAGCATCCAACACAAAGCTCTGAACTGGTGTTTTGACTCTGTAGTATTTTCTGAAGCTGGCGTCTCCCGGTAATCCTGAAATACTGAACCTTTCGCCCAATGTATCGCGGAGCCACAGATGGATTTGCCCTTGCCTTCCTACCCTTGCCATTGAGAACCAAAGCCTTCCATTACAGAACCTCGTGAAGCGAAATAAAAAGACAAGTCACTGCGGATAAGCTCTTGTAACGTTGGGAATTTCATCACTTGGTGCTCTTTTTGACGCCATAAACCTGAAAGTATAAAAGTAAAACCTGGATGCAACCCAACAACAGTTGGTCACCCAGATCCTCCAACAACAACAGCTTCTTCTGAAAATCAGCGTGTTCAATGGCCGGAACATGCAGCCCGAAACTCTGCAAGCTCTCACTGACAGACACAAATTGCTACGGATTTCCCTCTTCGTGGTCAGCATCCTTGCAACACAAAGCTCTGAACTGGTGTTTTGACTCTGTAGTATTTTCTGAAGCTGGCGTCTCCCGGTAATCCTGAAATACTGAACCTTTCGCCCAATGTATCGCGGAGCCACAGATGGATTTGCCCTTGCCTTCCTACCCTTGCCATTGAGAACCAAAGCCTTCCATTACAGAACCTCGTGAAGCGAAATAAAAAGACAAGTCACTGCGGATAAGCTCTTGTAACGTTGGGAATTTCATCACTTGGTGCTCTTTTTGACGCCATAAACCTGAAAGTATAAAAGTAAAACCTGGATGCAACCCAACAACAGTTGGTCACCCAGATCCTCCAACAACAACAGCTTCTTCTGAAAATCAGCGTGTTCAATGGCCGGAACATGCAGCCCGAAACTCTGCAAGCTCTCACTGACAGACACAAATTGCTACGGATTTCCCTCTTCGTGGTCAGCATCCTTGCAACACAAAGCTCTGAACTGGTGTTTTGACTCTGTAGTATTTTCTGAAGCTGGCGTCTCCCGGTAATCCTGAAATACTGAACCTTTCGCCCAATGTATCGCGGAGCCACAGATGGATTTGCCCTTGCCTTCCTACCCTTGCCATTGAGAACCAAAGCCTTCCATTACAGAACCTCGTGAAGCGAAATAAAAAGACAAGTCACTGCGGATAAGCTCTTGTAACGTTGGGAATTTCATCACTTGGTGCTCTTTTTGACGCCATAAACCTGAAAGTATGTAAAACCTGGATGCAACCCAACAACAGTTGGTCACCCAGATCCTCCAACAACAACAGCTTCTTCTGAAAATCAGCGTGTTCAATGGCCGGAACATGCAGCCCGAAACTCTGCAAGCTCTCACTGACAGACACAAATTGCTACGGATTTCCCTCTTCGTGGTCAGCCTCCAACACAAAGCTCTGAACTGGTGTTTTGACTCTGTAGTATTTTCTGAAGCTGGCGTCTCCCGGTAATCCTGAAATACTGAACCTTTCGCCCAATGTATCGCGGAGCCACAGATGGATTTGCCCTTGCCTTCCTACCCTTGCCATTGAGAACCAAAGCCTTCCATTACAGAACCTCGTGAAGCGAAATAAAAAGACAAGTCACTGCGGATAAGCTCTTGTAACGTTGGGAATTTCATCACTTGGTGCTCTTTTTGACGCCATAAACCTGAAAGTATAAAAGTAAAACCTGGATGCAACCCAACAACAGTTGGTCACCCAGATCCTCCAACAACAACAGCTTCTTCTGAAAATCAGCGTGTTCAATGGCCGGAACATGCAGCCCGAAACTCTGCAAGCTCTCACTGACAGACACAAATTGCTACGGATTTCCCTCTTCGTGGTCAGCCTCCTTGCAACACAAAGCTCTGAACTGGTGTTTTGACTCTGTAGTATTTTCTGAAGCTGGCGTCTCCCGGTAATCCTGAAATACTGAACCTTTCGCCCAATGTATCGCGGAGCCACAGATGGATTTGCCCTTGCCTTCCTACCCTTGCCATTGAGAACCAAAGCCTTCCATTACAGAACCTCGTGAAGCGAAATAAAAAGACAAGTCACTGCGGATAAGCTCTTGTAACGTTGGGAATTTCATCACTTGGTGCTCTTTTTGACGCCATAAACCTGAAAGTATAAAAGTAAAACCTGGATGCAACCCAACAACAGTTGGTCACCCAGATCCTCCAACAACAACAGCTTCTTCTGAAAATCAGCGTGTTCAATGGCCGGAACATGCAGCCCGAAACTCTGCAAGCTCTCACTGCCCGAAACTCTGCAAGCTCTCACTGACAGACACAAATTGCTACGGATTTCCCTCTTCGTGGTCAGCCTCCAACACAAAGCTCTGAACTGGTGTTTTGACTCTGTAGTATTTTCTGAAGCTGGCGTCTCCCGGTAATCCTGAAATACTGAACCTTTCGCCCAATAATCGCGGAGCCACAGATGGATTTGCCCTTGCCTTCCTACCCTTGCCATTGAGAACCAAAGCCTTCCATTACAGAACCTCGTGAAGCGAAATAAAAAGACAAGTCACTGCGGATAAGCTCTTGTAATGTCAGAAATTTCATCACTTGGTGCTCTTTTTGACGCCATAAACCTGAAAGCACAGAAGTAAAGCCGCATTGTTCCACAAGTGCTTTGAAGGCGGCTATCCGTGTGCTTGTTTAAGACTGCTGCTTAAATGGCAAATTAAACGGTGAGGGCAAAAAAAGGCGGGTACCGAAGCACCCGCCTTTCTTCGTGAATCTGAGCTTTTACAGCTCGCTGCGTACTGCAACTCTCCTGCGTCTCCACGTGGACAAGGCAAGTATTGTCAGCAATGCCAGAACCGTCCATGCTCCTGCTGAACCACCGCCGCTGCCACCGCCGGTACTTGCACTGGCGTGCGCATGCTGAATTTGAGGGTTCGCTGTCGCATCAACTCCCATAATTGGGTCAGACAGATGGCCATGACGCCCATCGACGTCATAGATACCTTGATGAACTACGGTCACCCTGATGCAATGAACAGGAATTCTCAGTGCTGCAGGTATTAGTCCATTAATTGTGTCTATCCAAGACGGCTCATGGTTAGGTTCAGGGCACCTGCCATTTCTGTCAGGATGAACCATCTGCGAATAACTCACGGTACCACCGGGTCCATGATCAAAACCTTTCCACTCACCATTCATGAGCCGTTTGATCAGACGTGTTGGCACGACAAGGGCACCCGGCATATTCAGAATACCGGCCGCATCACGGCTTAGTGCTGCGACATGATCCCTGGCAAGGTTAATCACAAAATGTTCCTGCTTTGACGCAGCGTCCACGGCAACTCCGGAGAAGCTGTATGCATTCATTACAGCAACAGATACCAGCGCCTCACGAACTGCCCTGTTATTCAATAGTTCCTGAACATGTGGCCCGGTAAAAGCTTCTCCCAAATGACGAGGCAAAAAACCAAACCTGGCAATGATGGTATTGACTTCATCTGTAACAACTTCTCTCACAAGTTGTCCAGGGGCAACGTGAGAGTCATCAGGGCCACTCATGAGACCAGGCGCCGTGATAAAAGGAATATCAATACCGTTCTCACTCGACCCTCTGTTCAAGTACTCTTTGTAGTTAATCAGACTGCTGCCAATAAACGTATCTCTTTTTATAGACAGCTCCAGCCCCTGAGCCTGCACACTTCCTGCCAGCCCAAATATAACGGCCACTAAAACACACTGCTTTAAAATTTCTTGAAATTTCATACGTTTCTCCTCATGAAAACCTCACCCTCAATTACCTGACAGCAAACCGAGGTACACGACTGTAGCTCATTATAAACCACTACCTCTTTTGATTCCCGAGCGATCACCGCCAAACCAGCACCTCATTCATAAGACCTGAAATCGCAGTGATGTTGCGTCAATAAATCCCGATTTTAAAGCCTCTGAATCAACAAAAGCCATCCTCCAAAACCACTTTGTCAGAAATGGTGTTTCCCGATGCGCCTTGTGTGCGTCTTCACCCATTTCCATGCTTGGCTCATTAATACATGTCACGGCTTAAAAGTCTCGGGAATAGGCGTAGTTCTGCAAGCGTTTCTGACGAACACAACGCTACGGATTTCCCTCTCATGGTCAGCCACCCTGCAACACGGAGCTCTGACCCGGTGTTTTGACTCTGTAGTATTTTCTGAAGCTGGCGTCTCCCGGTAATCCTGAAATACTGAACCTTTCGCCCAATAATCGCGGAGCCACAGATGGATTTGCCTTTGTCTCCCCACTCTCACAATCAAGAGCCAGAATCTCCCATCACAGAACCTTGTAAAGCAAAATCGGAAACAAGTCACCACAAGTGTTCTCTTGTAACGTTAAGAATTGCATCACTTTCACCTATTTCGTTACCAGAAACTGAAAGCACAGAAGTAAAGCCGCATTGTTCCACAAGTGCTTTGAAACCAGTGTCTGAGTGTTTGTTTAAGACTGCTGCTTACTAATAGGCAAAGACAAAAAAAAGGCGGGTACCGAAGCACCCGCCTTTCTTCGTTAGTCTGAGCCGGTTACAACTCGCTGCGTACTGCAACTCTCCTACTGCGTCTCAACATAAAGGACAGACCAAGCACCGTCAGCAACGCCAGGATCGTCCAGATTCCAGCTGAGCCACCAAAGAGCAACGCCCCAAAGCTGCCAAAGCAACAATCCATCCGGTGTTGTCGCTACTGCCGCCACCCTCGCTAGCCACCATGTGCAAGCAGAATTCTATGGGCACTATCAGCATCTTCAGGCTCAATACCCACAATTGGGTCGGATATAAAGCCCATTAGCGCTGGCACCATATCTGTGCTTCCATCTGCATCATAGATGCCATTATTGGTTATGGTCATCATGATGCAACTAACAGGAGTTGAGGACCCCGCTGGGATTAATCCATCTGCCGGTGTTACCCAATCCGTGAATCGCTTTCCGGGCATGCAGCACCTGCCTTGGGGTGGTATAGCTCACGCCACCATCCACACCCATGTCAACATTATCAACACCTCTCCAGTCACCGTTCCTGAGTTGTTTAATAATACGGGTTGGAGTTGTAAGACCATTGGCATCCTCCAGAGTTCTATCTTCTGCGAGGTTAATCACAAAACTTACCCGTGTAGTCTCAACGTCTGCAACGGTTCCGGAGAAGCTGTAAGCATCCGTCAATAACGTTATCATCTCGGGCGGGTTATCACTTTCATACGCAAGGCGAACTTGGTACTCTCCCAATTCAGTGTACAACAGCTCCTGAACATTAAACCCAGACTCCGGAGTCCCTTCCCCAACTATCCAATCAGCCCCACCGAACTGTGGGAGACTTCTATCAATGACACCTTCAGTAGCTGTATAGCATGCCGGTCGCGGTTCTCCAACAACGAGCGCAACAGAGCCGCCGAGAGACCAGTTTTCAAGACATGTTCTCGCAAAAACTCCGGCAACAACTCCAGCTTCATTGAGGCCAGATCCAGCCACGCGGGGTGGAACTCCATTTAAGAAGTCTGTGTAATCTGCCAAAGCTGCTTTAACAAAAACTTCTCTTATCATGGCAAGCTCTTCTGCAGTCGGAGGCGTCGATGTACCAATCAATTGAGTGTATGGCACTCTAGTCCCATCAGGAAGCTCAACATAATATGTCACGGAGCAGTCATTATTCGTCTGCGACTCATCAAAAGTTATCGGCACACTAGTGGGTTCAGATCTCTCAACAGGGGTGTCTAGGACTCCTGTAGTAAGACGACCACACCCGGGAGCAAATTCAAACCCACGTATGGTCGACACCACGCCCGGCAAGTTGTTCACCACACTTAACGTAAACTGTGAACCATCCGCATTCGTGGCACCTGCGAATTCAAACCTTTCACCATTTGCAGCAGGATCAAGCGGATAGTACTGAACGAATTATCTGCCCTCAACACAAGACGCTGCATCAACACCTGAGCCCAGTCTGTAACTGAAGCCATAAATATTACCGACGCTGTAAGAACAAAGCCATTAATCCCGTCCATTCCGGGCAACAAACCTAATAGTCTTAGGGTTCCTCAAATTCAGTAGCACTCAATCATCAAAACTGAACTGCTCATGGTGCAGCCAACCATCTAAGAGGTGCCTTTGCCGGCCTCTAAGTGTTTTGCCTATCAAGTGTCCCGGGGAATTTCTAATAGTTAAACGCAGTACTGGCTTCTAATCAGCCGTCACGCAATCCGCCAATGAACATGTACATCAGTTCTTCAAGTTTATACCTGGTTCACCAACTGCAACCTGAAAGTTTAAAGCTAGTTCCCTAGATACGGTAGGGTGCCATCGTTGCTAAGCAGGATCTAATCATCAACCTTAAATGTCAATCCCGCAACAGCACCAAACTCTGCATTCATCTCATTCCCATGGTTTCCATCCCATTCTAGGAAGTTCGCCTCCACACATTTGACCAGCATCAGAACACCGGTATACCTAGTTCTCACTTGGAGAGGAGTCAAGAAAACTATCAGGGTTATATTCGTAGTTAATTCCTGGGCGTTAGCACTTCCGAACGCCAAAAGCAAAGCAAGTAACACTCGCAACTAACAAGGTTTCAGGAACGTTGCTGTTTTGTGCAAGCCTAAGTTTAACCATTTCTTTACTCCTATTAATGAAAATTAAATCATGTGATTAACTCCTGTTAACACAAAAGTTTGCCATCAAAAAATTGAAATTACCTGGAACCGTGTTGATTATTTCTGGAACTGCGAGCAGTAGCATCCCGCGAAAAGTCGGGTTGATATCCAAAGCCCTGTCACATCATCTGGTCTCTGGTACAGACCATTCAAGCTGTTCAGCAGGTAAGTATTCACCAGCCATTGCATAGACCTCGAGAAGCCAGTAACATCGGGTCTGTCACATCATCTGTGTCCATCTCCATTTGCATTATCACCAGGAACTTAAAAATCGCATACGCACGGTAATCCTTTAAAAATCATTCTAAATCCACTTCTGGCAACGACCATCTCCATACCAAAACGGCAGGCCGACGCACCGGCGGGTGTACATATGCCCGTACCGGTAGTGAAGTCAACACCGCGTACACCCTTCTCATTTTCCGGCACCACATTTGCGGACATAACGTCCAAATGATTTCTATGCCTGATAACTATGCGAACGTCGTTGTCAGCGGGGAACGCTGCGGCTGGCACTTCAACGTCTGCGGCGTCGCATGTGTTACCAACAGTCGCACACGCCGTTCTGCAGCGTCGTCAAGATCACCAAAGAACTTTACGGCGTCAACTACCACACCGTTACTCAGCAACAAGGCAGGAATCTGTACCGTAACGGTATCACCATCAAACTCACTTGCCGCTGTATCTGCCGCCGCTGCCCTGACTTCTACCAAAACCCAATCGACCACACCTACATTGATGCCGTTCGTCCGTCTGCCAAAATTCGGCGCACTAACAGCATCCATCTCTGAAGCCAACGGTTGATGATGCAGCGTTACTGCAAACAACTAGCCTGTACACCCTCACATTCTCTCGTTACAGTCGTTAACACTGGTGTAGTTCATCATCCCATATTTATCCCGCAGTACGGATCTGTTTCAGGCAAAATCCCCCTTGGGCTTGAAAGGTTCTGACAACTCAACACTCATCCGTGGTTCCGTCTTGTGCCATCGCACTTCCTGCCAGTCCAAACATGACGGCCACTAAAACACAGTGCTTTAAAACTTCCTGAAATCTCATTGCGTTTCTCCTCATAAAACCTTTAACCCTCAACCGCCTGACAGCAGACCTTGGGTACACGACTAAAGCCCACCATGGGCTTTTGCCTCTTTCGGCTCCCGACTAAGCACCGCTGAACGCGCCGCCACACCCGTGAACCTTGACTGGCAGGCGAATGTTGCATCAATAAATCTTGACTGTCAAGCTTTAAGTCAGCAAAACCATTCCCTTAAAACCATCGTTGTTTGAAACTGCGAACCCATCCCTTGCAACAAAGCAAGGCACTCGTGGCACAAGTTCCGACGGACGCCGTCCTTGACCCATTACCGTTAGCAAACAACATACGTAATTATGCCCTAAACAGACCCTGTAGTCAATCACTGCCAACCTCAAGATCAGGTATCTGGCACTCGTTAAAGCAGCTTGAGACTGCATCAAGAAGGGAAATCCGGATTGGAAAAAGTGTGCCGAACAGCCCTTCTGGCTGACGATGGTGTTCTCCGATGCACCTTGCGGTGCGCCTTGTGGCGCGCCTTCACCCAATTCCATGCCTGCCCATTGATGTGCGTCCTGGCTTAAAAGCCCTGAGAGTAGGCATAGTCAGGGATCATGGCACCGACCGCAAAAGGGGTGGCAACAGCGACATTCGCGTAGTTGGCAAATTCACCAATTCCACGCGCAAAAACATTCGTACCCACGGCAATGTTGCCAAGCGAGTCATACCAGTAAAAGCTGTTCAGAAAATCGTGCGGTCCGGCATACGCCTCAACCAGGTAATCCGCAAAAGAGCCGCTTTCATAGCTGACCCCAAACAGGGATCCCTGGCCGCCCTGAAAGCCTCCGAGAACGCTACCTGACTGACTGTAAAGGTCAAATCTGCCACCCCCAAGCTTGAATCCATCACCAAAAAATCCAGCGCTGACCCCGCCTGCGTTGTCGGGATTGAGCAGTGACTGCGCCACCATCGCCCTACGCGCTGCGTAGTTGGCATATTTCAGGCTCAAGCCTTGCAGAGACGCCAATACTGCCCGACCGAAATCACCCCCGCTGATTGCCGCGCTGACCCCATTGGTCAAACTGCCGACCACCACTCTTCCTGGTGTCCAGGTTCCGGCAAAGGCAATATCGATGAATGCGTGGCCGACCCCGCCAAAGACCCCGCCGAGCAAGCTCTGCGAGCCACCGCCCAGCACAGAAAACGTGACGCCACTGCTCGCCCCGCCCACAATTTGCCCAGCCCTGATGACGCTTTCCACAGAAGCCAGAAAATGGGCAGTTGAAAGGCTTTTTGACGAGCTGAGCAGTTTCGCAATTCCTGCCTGCCGGTAAACCCGAGTCACGACGGAACCAAGGGCGTGAGAAACCGCAAAGACCACCAAGGCCCGTCCATATCTCTTAATGAAGTGCCTGACGTTCTTGAACAGCTTTTCGAAAATGCGTCCAATGCTTTTGTGAAGATGGCCACTGGGATCAGTGAAGGCCAAGGGGTTG
Organism: Candidatus Oxydemutatoraceae bacterium; assembly: GCA_965212025.1. Lineage (GTDB taxonomy): Bacteria > Pseudomonadota > Gammaproteobacteria > Poriferisulfidales > Oxydemutatoraceae. The sequence goes on along the minus strand of OZ243039.1, from coordinate 1,091,224 downwards.
CCCAGAACGTAAGCGTAGCGGTTATAGCTTTGCGTCAGCAAAGGGTCGGGAATAACTGGGTCAGGGCTCAGAAAGCGACCTATCTCAGGATCGTAAAGGCGCCCATTCGCGTGTACCAGGGAAAGTTCTTCAAGCTGCTCGTGGCCGGTAAATCCCCGACGTACCGGAAACTTTTCCTCCTCTCCGTCAGTGGCAGTCTTAATATCGCCGTACGGTGCGTATTCCCGGGAAACAAAGTGCCCGCCCTGATTGCTGACCATTACCACCGAGCCCAAACGGTCGCGGTGCAAGTAATTCACCTCGCTTTGCCGGTCGCCGGCAATGTCGTCTGAACGGCTGACAACAGCCACGAGCTCGCTGTCTGCAAACAGGTAGTGCAAGTGACTGACTCGGCCTTCGCCGTCTAAAAGCTTTTCGTGCCGCCTGCCAAAATACAGGACTGTCTCCTCACCTGCACTGAGCTTTTCAATGCGGTCGCCGTTGGCGTCGTAGCCGAAAGCCGTCAGAAGTGTGCCGACCTGTGTGGCGGCGCGCTGTAGAAAGTATTGCGGCTTGCCGAACGTTGTCCACTTGACATCGTAGTTGGGGCCACGCTGCAAGTTTCCGTTCCGGTCGTAGGCATACTCTTTATCGCCAGCCTTGACCACGGCGTGTGGCAACCGTCCATTCTCACCATAGCGGTACTCGCCCACGCCTGAATGAAACACGAGATTTCCGATCGCATCGTATTCATAAGTCACGGATTCATCGTGACCCGCAGTTTCTCCTTTGCGCACAAAGCGCACCACCCGACTCAATCGGTCGTAGTCAAAATAATCCGTGTAGTGCTCCAAAACGTCCTCGCTCGCCACCAAGCGACCACCAATGTCGTAGGCGTAATCAACATGGCGAAGCAGTTCCCCACCCGCAGCAAAAAGCTGGCTGCTGCCAAGCTGACCGTCCTCCGGACGATAGCGGTGCACAGCACGTACCCCGTTGCCAAAACGCTCAGCCGTAACCCGCCCTGCCGCATCACGCGACTCAACGCGCCAGTACTCATGCAATTCCCGATCGGTCGCTGCAGGGGGCAATGAATCTGCCAGAACCTTCGAAGTGGCCACGAGTTCCAAAACATGTCTCATTTCATCCAGACACAGGCGCGCGAAACCGAGTTGGTAGTTGCTAGAGGGTTGCCCTCCTGCGCCACTCTGCTGCAACAAGGTCTTCGAACATACCAGGCGGGAAAGTGCCAGCTGTAGCCAGTACTCCACATCGCCAGACCTTTCATCTCCGGCGCGACTTAAAACACTGCGCAGCAGATTGCTGCCTGCTGTCAGGCTCGCCACGCCCGCACGGAACTCCGCCTCGATTTCACGGTCACGCGGCGAAGCAGACCGGGTATTCGCCATCGTCTCCATCAGGCTTTGATAAAACAGTGCCCGCAGCTCGTACTGCACAGCCTTTCCCTTCACGAATCCGACAAAATGGCTATTCCTTTGCGTCGTTTCCCTTATCCCCCCGTCCAAGCCCTGGAGTGCCAGTAGCTTCCCCTGGGAATCGTAGACTCGCTTGCCGACAAACCCTTCAGAAGAGCGCTCCGTGACGATTCGGCCACTCTCATCTCGCTGAATGTCCAGCGTGTGGCCGCGACCGTCTCTGATTGTTTTTACCCGCCCGACCCGGTCGTACTGAAAGTGGCGAACGAAACCACGATGGCTTTCTTCGGCAATCTGTCCTATGCCGTTGGATGCGGCATCAAATTCCCATCTCGCCACTCCTTCCGGCCGCCTGAGCGTCTGGAGGCGACCCAGGCGGTCATAGGAAAAAAACTGCTGTTGCCCCTCCGCATCCTGCACACTGCGCACCTGGGCAAAAGCGTCATACTCAAAGCGGCGCTCGCCTAAATCGGGGTCAATCTCGGCAACGCGGTTGCCGAAAACATCGTTCTCCATGCGCACTGTGTTGCCATGCGCGTCACGAATGAGCGTCAGATGTCCGGCAGCATCAAAGCTTCTTTCAATCACAGCCCCTTCCGCTTCCTCTACCACCACGGCACGCCCGCGCAGATCGCGCACCACACGGCGCTCCACTCCATGTGGGTCACGAAAAACCGTTTCATGGCCTGCATGGTGAATCGTCGACACCGCTTCCTCACCATCCGGGCGAGGCCAGGAAATACGTACCAAGCGATCGAGTAAGTCGTATTGCCGGCTGACCCAATACGAGGGATCTCCAACATAGTAGGGATACGATGAGGTCGCTTGGCGTCCCCAACGGTCATAGCGCACATCCGAATACACGAGGCGGCCGCCGAAACCGGTTTTCTCTTCGCGCACGACCCGGCCGTGGCGGTCATGCCAGGTGCGTTGCCGCGGGCTGTTGCTGCTGGTCTTCACAACGACAAAAGCGGCTTTGGCAGGAGCCGTTTCTTCCGCCGCGAAACGGTAGGCGAATGTCCGCCCCTGACCATCGACTCCCTGCTCCTTCAGGAGCCGCCCAAACGAGTCGTACACTTTTTCGCTGACGTGGTGATTGCTGTCTTCAATGCGCGTAATCTTCCCGAACCTCGGGTCGTAGGCACGATATTCGGCGTGTCCTTCAGGATTGACCAGTTCGCGCACAAACAACCCGTTTTCATCGTAGCGAACACGGGTAACCCTTGCCTCCGCAAGTCCGCTGCGTGGCATGACCGTGGTTACGCTCAAATTGCCAAAGTCGTCATATTCGTAGCGTTCCATCACCGCCAGCAGGTGGTTGGGCTGCACGATCTTTTCTGTCAAAAAACCGGTTCGGGCATCGCGCACAAACTCAACTGTTAAAGAAAGATCCTCGTTCACAAAATTCCTGTGCGTCAGAACCTGACGCAGTGGCTGTCCGATATGCCAAGCTGCTTCGGCGTTCCTGTATTCCGTTTCTACCACGCGCACGAGTGTTTCCTGTGCGCTTTGCAAACGCGTTTCAACGAGCCCAGGGTTGTCGTACTCATCAAAGTCGGAGAACGAGGTCACCACCTCGGAAATAAATGTACCGTCCAGCTCTCTGTTGGTTTCGGTTCTTTTCGTCAGACGGGAATGAGCCGCCAGGTCACCGTGGGGCGCAACAGACTCGTACTCGCTTTTGAGAGCGGACAGCTCAATCTTGCCATCGCCACTTTCAAGCACAACAGAACGCGTCGCCAATAATCCGGCAAAAGGCCTGTCCTGATGATAGGTCGTCAAGGTTCGGACACCTTTGGCGTGGTCATAGCTTTCCTGTTGGGCAAATCCCTGAAACCCCGCTCCAAGGCGGTCGCTTCGGGCGTCGAAATACCGGAAAGAGACGCGGTTGCCTGTTTCGCCTCCGGTATCGCTCACAACAGAGCGCACCAAAAACGTGGTAGGTGGAACCGAGCTTTGCGGGTACTCCGGCTCAGCAAGACTTGCGTATGTCTGCGAGTCCCTTGCCGGGCGATAGGTGACCGCGTTTTGTTTGCCCAAACCATCGGTGATCCGGCTAATGCGAGGGGCTTTGGCCTGGTTGATGAACAGCTTCCCCTGTCCACCGGAAAGTGCGGGCAACTGGTAAATATCACTGAAACCATCACCATTGAAATCGGCAAATCTGAGGCGCTCCAGGTCTTCTTTCTTTTGCGCGAACCCTGGCACGGTCCCATGCTGCGCTGAAAATCCTGCATTTTTGGAAACAAGGAGAACATCCTGTTGCCCATCGCTTCCAGCCACATAGAAATCCAGGCGCCCATCACCATTGAAGTCATGCAGAAAAGCCCGCCAAGGCTCGCGCGACAACACTCCATTCAGCAACTGGGAAATACGCGGCCCTTCCCGAGACTCGTATGTACCATCCCCGCGCGCCAGGAACACCCGTGTCTCGCCATCACTACCCACCCGTGTCAGCTGCTGGTAAAAATCCACGTTCCCGTCACCGTTGAGATCTCCAAAGCGCAGGCTGGCAGTCGTCAATGCGCTCATGGGAGGAGCGTCGATCAACCGATAACGCCCCACGGTTTGCGTCAGATAAATCTCCCCCTGAAGCCTGAGGCCAGCGCGAAAAACATCGGCAAGCCCATCGCCGTTAAAGTCAGCGACCAGCACACCGGCAACCCTGTCATCGTCCTGGTCGCTGGCCACGGAAGGAACCCCAGGCACTTTTCGGTAACTCCCGTCTCCATTGGAAAGATGCACCTCATCGAACACCCCTGTGCCACCCGAGTGCCGAATGCGATACACATCGGTGCGCCCATCCCCATCGAAGTCCGCAAACTTGAGGCAGCGAATCGACACACAACCCCTGGCGACTGAAGGTGCTGCAGAGAGGCCGGACGGAATCCCGTAGACCTCAAGAAAAGACAGGTTTTCGCCATCGCGTCTCACCAACCAGAGATGGTCCCGGTCACGCACATAAGAAAACTGATAGACATCCGCCATTCCGTCTCCGTCAAAATCCGCAAAAACATAGTTCGCAAGGTCTTTTTCTGAACCGGGCTTTGTCAAAGGTCCATCGACAAGCCTGAATTTTCCATTGCCCAAGCTGAGGTGAATCCGGTCACTCTGCGATGCGTTGTCCCCCACGATCTCGTAAATGTCGTCCATGCCATCACCATTGAAATCGGCGAAGTGGGTGCGCTTGGACGGCGAGGCCTCAGCGTGGCTCACTCCATCGAAAGCGTGAAAGCCAGGAGGCGCGCCTTTGTTCCAGTCAAACACAGTCGGCAACAGACAAACGTCACCGGCTCCGCATTCGGTAACCGCTTCCAGAATGGCAGAGCCATCCAGCCGATCCCGGGAATAACCCAGGTGATACTCACGAACCAGGGTCTGCCCAGTCCACGATCTAATCATTTTTAAGCGCTTTGACAGCGAGAGCTGCGCGCCCGACAAAAAGCTGTTGACCGGAGCTTCGCGGTCTTCATATTCCAGTTCAACGGCATGAATGCTGTACTCAACCCGTACCAGGTGTTTTTCTCCTTCCGTACCCGAGTAATAAAAACGGATTCGGTTTCCTGCCTGGTCATAACTCTCGCGCAACAACCAGGAAACCGTGAGCGGGGGTTCCATGCTGCCGTCAACATGATGGTCGCCACCGCCGCCATAGTGGTTTTTCAATCCCGACTTGGTCTCAACCGTAAATCCCAATGCGCCCTGCTGACTGCGGGTCGGCAGAACGCGCGCGAACGCCCCGTTGCCCAAGCGCATTTCCGTGTCACTCCAGTGGCCACTTCCCAGCACCTGCAGCTTTCCACCATCCAGACACAGCGCATCTTCCCGGTTGAACCAAACTCCTCTGTGGATGCCGTCAACAGCCAGCGTCGCCGGACAACGGTGTATGAAAGAATGGCCTTCCAGCCTCCAGCCCTTGCCAACCACGCCGTCTCCACCCTGACTGTCATATACCAGTGCCAGGCTCGGTGCATGACCTCTGACCCCCGGCGCCACTGCAATCGCGATGCGGTAAATCAAACTGCCCTGCCCATCGACGTGCAATTCGGCCGCAGTCGCACCGGGCGAAATGGTGCCGGCCGTAGACACCCCCGGGCAAAAAGCCAGAAAAACCAACAGGGCATTCCTGAAATGGCGAGCCGCCAACATCATCCCTTGCCAACCACGCCGTCGCCACCCTGACTGTCATATACCAGTGCCAGGTTCGGTGCATGACCTCTGACCCCCGGCGCCACTGCAATCGCGATGCGGTAAATCAAACTGCCCTGCCCATCGACGTGCAATTCGGCCGCAGTCGCACCGGGCGAAATGGTGCCGGCCGTAGACACCCCCGGGCAAAAAGCCAGAAAAACCAACAGGGCATTCCTGAAATGGCGAACCACCAACATCACGTCACCGCTCACCTTGGCCGCTGCGTATCTCCATCAACCTTTCATAGCGGCGCATTGCCTCTACCTGTCCGGCGGCAATATCCTGTTCCCCACCGTGGGTTGACAGTTCGTTTTCAGCCACCAGCCGATGCAGTTGCTGACTGATGGCATCCATGCATCCCACAAGCTCCATAACCAAAGGGTGCATTGCATCCTCCAGTGCTGATCGTTGCGCGAGAGCATCATCGGAGCCCGTTTCAACATTTTCCGAGACAAGCACTGCGCGGAACCGTTCCTCGTCAAAACAGCCGCGACTCCCAGTCCCCAAAGTATTCCCAGGCGGTTCAGGATCAGGCACGGGGACTTCCGGCTCCAAAGTATCGGGGCTCAGGGTTGGAACATCTTTTTTACCATCAGGGAACGGGTCGGTCACCGTGGTTCGGTGACCTGGAGCAGCACCACCAGCACCACCAGCGTCACCAGCGCCACCAGCGGCAGCAGTTGTGGTGGCAGGTTGCGAATCGCGGGAGGATTTTAGGCAAGCCGGAAGCCACATAAGCATTGCCAAGAGCACAAGAACCAACAATTTTCCTGTACTCAATATATGTATGTCCTAAAGCAGACAGTCCGGAACGCGGCAGAACAGAGAAACCAAGGTCTTGCGGAACAGAGATTGCATGGCGTGAGCGTAGCCACCAGGAAACACCCCTGAGACACTGGCAAGAACAAGCGGCAACCTATCAGCAATGCAATGCACCGGAAAAGCTCCTGAGCCACAAAAACACGCCTTCCATCAAAACAGGAAAACAGGAAAACAGGCGTTACAACCTCGTTTCGGTCTGCTTTGGCACTTGGGGAAGAAGTCACCTGAAACCACGAAGTCCATTGCGGCAGCAGTGGTCTGCGGCGTTCGTTTTTCTTGTTTTCAGAAGCAATGCGGTCTAAGATGCGCGCTCACAGTTTGGACGGCGATGCGGGGTGGAGCAGTCCGGTAGCTCGTCGGGCTCATAACCCGAAGGTCGCAGGTTCAAATCCTGCCCCCGCAACCACCAAGTACAGCCTTTCCTGAAGAATGGCGCGGGTTCCCTGCCTCCCATCCCCCCTGCCAACTTGTTACAAGGATCGTCCGAAAACGATCCAGGCAACCATCCTGTCCGGCTCACCGATTGGCCACACACAACCGCCAAAGTCAGCGGTTGGGAGACTGAAACCCGACTGGAAAGACCCTCTTAATCTTTTTGCTTCTTCTTGAACCGGAGCCCCATTTTTCAGCGACTATGGACGACATAATTGTTGCTATCATTTAAAAACCATATAGGGAGGTTGCCATGTCAGAAAAAGTAGAGCTTTCGGATTCCACACATTCGCGTTTGGTCAAGTTGATGAGCCCGAACGACACGACGGAGAGCGCAGTTCTTCAATTACTGGACTTTTAGCAAGGCACACGCGGGAGATGCTCGCGCTGCTTCGCTGGCGTCGGCCACTCCAAACGGCGGAGAGCTTCATTACAAAGGTGTCGATACGCCCGACCTGAAGTTCACCAAAGTAACGAAAGCTCAGATTGATGGCTTGGAGTTACCCAAGGCAAGTTGGAACTCCATCCTGTCTCATCTCGCCGTAACCGCCTTCAAAAAAGGAGTCGTAGACAGCCTTCCCGGAGCTGTGCATGGAAAGAAGACAGACTCGGGTTACAAGTTCTATCCAAAGGCCAACATCTCGTTCCAAAGCAAGGATGCCAACAATGCTTGGCTCATGTCGGTGGAATTGGCCGATAAGCTCAACGCTGACGTTGTCGTCGAGTGCGAATGGCGCGACAAGGCTAAGGCGAAGCTTCGGGGAAAGAAAGCCGTTCTTGAGAGCCGCTAGATACACCCTGGATCTTTGAAGCTATCTAGCGAGAAAAAGATCGTCCATCCCCAACGAACAAAATGGATCAGGAGTACCCATCAGTCGTGACGGTTAAGAAATCTGAAATTTATGCATCGCTTTGGAAACGCTGCGACGAGCTTCGCGAGGGCGTGGACTTGGTCACACCTTAAATACAAGCACCAACGGCAAGGCAGCACCGACCGCCGCCAAACTTGAGACGAAGCACCGGGTTCAGTTTGAAGCGCGAAAAGGCTGCGCTTTGAACCGAGAGGTGGCCCCTGGCCGACCAAAGTTGACTATTGCCTAACGGCTGCTTTCTGGCCGCCTATACGCCCATAACTGCCTTTCATGAGCGGCAAACACTCTTCACAGAATTGATGATTTGGAATCATCTTTCATATACAGAAATCGCTTTTCACGGAATGCCTGAATTAAAACCATCTTTCATGAGAAGCAAACGTTTTTCATGGGCAGTAAACGTTGTCGTCGAGTGCAAATGGCGCGACAAGGCTAAGGCGAAGCTTCGGGGAAAGAAAGCCGTTCTTGAGAGCCGCTAGATACACCTTGGATCTTTGAAGCTACCTAGCGAGAAAAGGATCGTCCATCCCCAACGAACAAAACGGACCAGGAGTACCCATCGGTCGTGACGGCTAAGAAATCTGAAATTTATGCATCGCTTTGGAAAAGCTGAGACGAGCTTCGGGGGGGCATGGACTTGGTCACACCTTAAATACAAGCACCAACGGCAAGGCAGCACCGACCGCCGCCAAACTTGAGACGAAGCACCGGGTTCAGTTTGAAGCGCGAAAAGGCTGCGCTTTGAACCGAGAGGTACCCTTGGCCGACCAAGTTGACTCTATTGCCTAACGGCTGCTTTCTGGCCGCCTATACGCCCATAACTGCCCTTCATGAGCAGCGAACACTCTTCACAGAATGCAACAATTAAAATCATTTTTCATGGGTAGCAATCGTTTTGCGCAGAATTACCGATTCATAATTGCTTTACACAGAACTACGAATCTACAATCTTTCTTCATGGGAAGCAATCGTTTTGCAAAGAATTTTCGATTCATAATTGCTTTTTATGAACAACAATCGTTTTGCGCGGAACTACTGAATTACAATCGCTTTTCATGAGCTACAATCGCTTTTCACGAAACTAACGAATTACAGACATGACAAAATACAGCCAGAAATCAAGACTAATAAGTGCTTTTTATGATTTTCCGGCACTGGAGAAAGGTACTAACCTTGTCGGATACGCTGCACTGATCGCAGGCCATGAGTTATCCGTACCTGCACCGGACTACCTTTGTGTCATAGGCACAAAGCACAAAAGGTATGACGAAGATCGCTGGCGCATATTCACGCCCCGTTACAAACCGGAAGATACGCTACAAGGTCACCTTTACTTTGCGCTCAAGCACGAAGGCATCGACCTCGCCGTTCTCAAAGCCCTGTTTGAAGCTGTTGGGTCTCAGGACATCACCGAGATTGTTCGGTCAGAGCCTACGGGAGCCTACAGCAGACGAACCTGGTTTTTATACGAGTGGCTCCGCGGGGAGAAGCTTGACCTCAAAGATACCAAACGTTTGAAGTTTGTTCCCCTCATCAATGACTCTTTGCAGTACGCCGGGTTGCCCCGTAACTCTAGCCGCCACCTTGTTTGCAACAACTTGCCGGGCACGCGAGAATTCTGTCCATTGATCAGGCGCACCGAAAAGCTCGATCAATTTATTGCCATGAATCTTTCGCAGGTAGCGGTAGATAATATTGGCAAAACCCATGCGGATTTGATAAGCCGTGCTGCCGCATTTCTTCTGCTCGAAGACTCAAGGGCATCCTACGTCATAGAGGGGGAAAGACCTCCTCATAACCGCATTGAACGATGGGCAAAAATTGTCGGTGGGGCAGGGCAGCGCAAGTTAAGCGTCGAAGAGCTTGCATATCTTCAAACGATTGTGATCACCGATAGCCGCTTTATCATGCCTGGATGTCGCGTTGAAGGTGGCTTTATCGGCTCCCACAACCGTGTAACAGGCTTGCCGCTTCCCGCACATATCAGCGCGCGTCCAGAAGACTTGGAAAGCCTCCTCTCCGGTTTAATTGAAACTTGCCAGCTTCTTGGCAAAAGCGACTATGACGCCGTGCTCATGGCTGCGTTAATCGCCTTTGGATTTGTCTTTATTCACCCGTTTGAAGACGGGAATGGCCGAATTCACCGTTACCTTTTTCATCATGTGCTGGCTGAAAAAGGATTTGTTCCCAAAGGTCTTGCCTTTCCGATATCCGCCGTTATTTTGAAGCGAATCGATGAATATCGACAAACGCTTGAGCACCACTCAAAGCCGCGACTTGAGCTGGTAAAGTGGCGACCGACCGTAAAAAACAACATTGAGGTCTTGAACGAAACCATTGACCTTTACCGCTATTTTGACGCGACAAGGCAAGCGGAGTTTCTCTTCGAATGTGTCGCAGAGACTGTCAACAAGACTCTGCCTGAAGAAGTGGATTACCTCAGAAAGTATGATTTGCTGAGTCGCTTCATTAAAGACCGTATCGACATGCCGGACAGATTGGTTGATCTGCTGATTCGTTTTCTCGATCAAAATGACGGCAAACTTTCAAAGCGTGCGCGTGGCAAAGAGTTCAGGCAGTTAACCGAGCCTGAAGTGCAGGACATTGAGAAAAAATACGACGAAATCTTTCGCGGTGAATCGTCGGCTGCAAGCCACCAAGAGTAAGCGGCTACTTTCGACCACCTCCCGACTACCGCTCACTACCGCTTGGGCTCGCCTTCCCTTTGCCGCGTTCGCCACCCCGGGTCAATCATTACCTCAGAAAGTATGATTTGCTGAGTCGCTTCATTAAAGACCGTATCGACATGCCGGACAGGCTGGTTGATCTGCTTATACGTTTTTTCAATCAAAATGACGGCAAGCTTTCAAAGCGTGCGCGTGACAAAGAGTTCAGGCAGTTAACCGAGCCTGAAGTGCAGGACATTGAGAAAAAGTACGACGAAATCTTTCGCGGTGAATCGTCGGCTGCAAGCCACCAAGAGTAAGCGGCTAGCTTTCGACCACCTCCCGACTGGCTCTCACTGCCGCTTGGGCTCGCCTTCCCTTTGCCGCGTTCGCCACTCCGGGTCAATCCATGACGGCGCAGTCGATGGCGCCAAGGGCTCGCGTCCCCGAATCAGATCCGCCGCCTTTTCGGCGACCATAATCGTAGGTGCGTTGAGATTTCCGTTTGTGATGGTCGGGAATATGGACGAGTCAACGACACGCAGGTTCTGTATCCCGCGAACCCGGCACTCAGAATCAAGCACTGCCATGCGGTCATCACTTGAGCCCATTTTGCAGGTGCACGAAGGGTGGTAGGCGCTTTCCACATTTTCGCGAGCCCACGCAACGATCTCGTCATCCGTTTGAACATCCTTACCCGGCTGAATCTCGTCACCGCGGTAAGAATCCAGCGATGGCTGCATGATGATTTCCCGCGTGAGCCTGATCACCCTGCACCAATCTGCCCGATCCTCTGCAGACATCATGTAGTTATTGAGGATGCTTGGCTTCTCATACGGGTCAGCTGACTTAATCTGAATCCTGCCCTGGGACTTGGTCTTGTTCGGACCGACATGGACTTGAAAGCCATGGCCATCAAAGTTGGCCTGACCGTCGTAGCGCATTGCCGCAGGCACGAAATGATATTGGATGTCCGGCCATTTCACCCCTGCCCGGGAACGGATAAAGGCACAGGACTCAAAGTGATTCGTCGCCCCAAGCCCGTCCTTGAAAAGCAGCCAGCGCACTCCGATCAATCCTTTGCTGACCAACCCCAACTTACCGTTGAGCGTGATTGCTTGCTTGCAACGATACTGAAAATAGACTTCCAGGTGGTCTTGCAGGTTCTCTCCAACCCCCGGGAGATCGTGCCTGACTTCAACACCTGCTTGCTCAAGAACCCGTCTGGGACCGACGCCGGAAAGCTGGAGCAGACAAGGCGAACCAACCGATCCGGCCGCGAGGAGAACTTCCCGGCTTGCATGAACGATGGTCGTCACGTCACCACGGATATATTCAACACCAGTCGCTTTCCTGCCATCCAGAACAATGCGAGTGCTCAGGGTTTTTGTGACCACCTTCAGATTGGGTCGGCGCATGACCGGCCTGAGATAGGCGTTGGCAGTAGAGGCTCGCACCCCGTCCTTGACGGTCATATGCATGGGACCAAAGCCTTCCTGGCGATAACCGTTGTAGTCTTCTGTAGTGCCATATCCCGCATCGGAACCGGCGTCGATGAACGCCTGATAAAGCGGGCTGAGCTTCATCTCATTGCCATTGCAAACACCGAGTGGCCCGTGGTCACCACGATACTCGTCTGCACCACCAATCCATTTTTCGGCACGGCGAAAATAAGGCAGGCAATGACGATAGTCCCAGTTCTTCGCGCCCCGCTCCTGCCAGTCATCGAAATCGCAGGAATGACCGCGCACATAAACCATGCCATTGATCGAGGAGGAGCCACCAATGACCCTGCCGCGCGGAACGTGCATCCGGCGGCCATTGCAATACGGCTCCGGCTCCGTCTCGAAGTGCCAGTTGTAGCGTTCCTGATTCATTGGTATCGAGAAGGCTGTCGGCATCTGGATAAAAATGCTCCGGTCACTGCCTCCTGCCTCCAGAAGCAGCACGCTCACATCCGGGTCTTCGCTCAGACGGTTCGCCAGAACACAGCCTGCCGAACCGGCACCAACAATGACGTAGTCAAACGCTTTCATTGCCACGCTTGCCACGCTTGCCACACCATCCCTTTCAGAAAGCCGACTCCACAGTCCCCATTTCGACATAAACACTCTTGAGTTGCGTGTAATGCTCAATCGCAGCAAGACCGTTTTCGCGACCATAGCCCGATTCTTTGTAGCCACCGAAGGGCATCTCAATCGGGGTAACGTTGTAGTTGTTGATCCAGCAAACGCCCGCCTGTAACTGAGCGACAACCCGGTGCGCTCTCTTCAGATCACCCGTAAAGAGACCTGCAGCAAGACCAAACTCCGTGTGATTCGCGCGCGGCACCACCTCATCCTCGCTCCGAAACGTGAGCACCGACATGACCGGTCCGAAAATTTCTTCGCGCACGATGGTCATGTCGTCGGTGCAAAAGTCGAATATCGTCGGCTCAACAAAGAAACCTCTTGACAAAGTCCGGGAATGCACCCGTTCACCACCGCTGACCAGCTTGGCGCCTTCTGCCTTTCCAGCCTCAACATAGCCCATCACAACGTCCAAATGCCTATGAGAGATCAGAGAGCCCATTTGCGTTTCGGGATCCATGGGATCTCCGATGCGAATCTTGCGGGTTCGCTCGATCAGTCGCCTCATGAAGTCGTCGTGAATGTCCTCCTGCACAAAGACCCTGGTTCCATTGGTGCAGATCTGTCCCTGCGTATAGAAATTTGCCGTCATGGCAGCTGAAACCGCCTGGTCAAGATCCGCGTCCTCAAAAATGATCAAGGGCGATTTGCCGCCCAACTCCAAGGTGATATGTTTCAAGGTTTTGGCACCGATTGCCATGATCTTTTTGCCAGTGGCAACTGATCCGGTAAGAGAGATTTTCGCGACTCCCGGATGGCTGGCGAGCGCCTCACCCGTTGCACCAAACCCGTTCACGACATTGAACACACCGTCTGGCAGTCCTGCCTCGCTATAGATCTCCGCCAGCTTCAGCGCCGTCAACGGCGTCATTTCAGAGGGCTTGAAGATCATCGCGTTTCCACACGCGAGAGCTGGCGCAGACTTCCAGCAGGCAATCTGAATCGGGTAGTTCCAAGCTCCAATGCCCGCACACACCCCGAGTGGTTCGCGGCGCGTATAAAAGAACGCACTGCCCAGATCCGCATGACTTCCTTCCAACTTCGCCGCGAGTCCGGCAAAGTACTCAACGCAATCCGCCCCGGTAACCACATCAACCGTTTCGGCTTCCCGAATGGGTTTGCCGGTATCCTGAACCTCAAGTTCGGCAAGTTCGCGATTGCGTGCACGCAACAAACGAACCGCTTCCATGAGAACACGACCCCGTTGCGTGCCGGACATGCGCGACCACATCTCAAACCCTTCCTGTGCAGAGGCAACGGCAAGATCTACGTCTTCGGGACACGCGACCTGGAGCGAACAGATCGTTTCTCCGGTTGCCGGATTTACAGACTCGAACGTTTGCGGCAAGCTGCTATCGACGTAGCGCCCGCCAATATAGAGTCTTTGCGGATGCGATTTTTCCATACTGGTAGCCCCTTCCCCGTGACTCGCATGGTTACACCGGATTCATTCCCGTGCAAGCCAAAAAACTTTGCCTGGAGGTGATGCAAGCGGCCAAAAAACTGGCACTTCTGCAAGGAGCCAAGAGCCCAAGTGCGTTCTTAAGATGTTGCTTCTACTGCTGCTTTTGGCTAGTCTTGCGCTTTCAGGTTGGGCGCACAAGTCTGGCGCACAAATCTTTACAAACAAGGATGAGAAACATGTTCAAATTCATAAAACCAGGGTTCCAGTGTGTCATCGCCACCATGGCACTGGCCGCCATGACGCAATTGGCGTTGGCAGGTGACCCGCAATCATGCAAAAAAGTCACTTTTTCGGATGTCGGGTGGTCTGATATCACGTCTACGAACGCCATTGCCATGACAATCCTGGAGGGGCTGGGCTACGATCCCGTAAGCCATTTTTTGGCGGTTCCCGTAACCTACGCCAGCCTCAAAAACAAAGATGTGGACGTCTTTCTGGGGAACTGGATGCCAACCATGGAAGGAGATATTGCCAAATATCGTGATGAGGGGTCTGTCGAAACCCTTCGAGCCAACCTTGCGGGAGCCAAATACACCCTTGCCGTCCCAAAGTTTGTCGCGGACGCTGGGCTCCGTGACTTTGCCGACATTGCCAAGTTTAGCGGAAAGCTCGAGAACAAGATTCACGCAATCGAACCCGGTAATGATGGCAATCGCCTGATCCAGGAAATGATTGATAGCGGTGCCTTTGGACTGAAAGATTTCTCAGTCGTTGAATCTTCCGAGCAAGGCATGCTGTCACAAGTCAAACGTTCCGTGCGGCGAGGCATGTGGATCGTATTTCTCGGCTGGGAGCCACACCCAATGAACGCAAACTACGACATGGTCTACCTCACAGGCGGTGACGATTGGTTCGGCCCGAACTTCGGGGGTGCAACCGTCTACACAAACGTCCGCAAGGGCTACGTGAAGGAGTGCCCGAATGTTGGGCGCTTTTTGAATAATCTTTCGTTCACTCTGGCCATGGAAAATGAAGTTATGGCAGGAATTCTGGACAAGGGATGGGAACCCGGAAAGTCGGCCACTACCTGGCTAAAAGACAATCCCGACGCTCTGAACGGCTGGCTTGAAGGTGTCAAAACCTTTGATGGCAAAGACGGCAAGGACGGCTTGGCGGCAGTCCGGACACACTTGGGACTTTAGACTGGTTCACAAACAGAGAGAAGCAAAACCTGCAAAACTTCTTTCCCAGGCTGCTCATCCGTTCGCGTCCACATAAGCGAAAGGTTCCGAGCAACAATGGCTCGCAAACTGAACCCTGCGGGTCCATTTAACGGAAAGAGCAAGGCCTGTGGATGATTTGTTTAGGTCACTCGCGGAAGGAGTACGGTTTGGCGAATGCCTTGGCTGCCTTGACCGTCTCGCCGAAGAGCACGGCGACCCGAGCACCAGACATTTGCCGAGTGCTGTCCCGTACGCGTAGCCCTGGAGAAGACGAGAGCGTGAAAGCGGCTCTGGGGAAAGGAAATCCAAGGTTCAGCTGCCACCTGGCCAAAAGACTGCCCAAAAATTCTTGGCTCACGACCTCCTGGAGCGGGACAAAGGTTGGCAACGACGTTCTTGTGAACGGAATCCTGTCACACCAGGCGCTTCTGGCCACAGACAAAAAGAGGCGGGATTCAGTTCCCCTTTAAGCCCTGCACCCCACGGCCAGGTCGTCACTATAAAAGAAAAGGAATTTGAGGTGACACACCTCAGTTAATCAAAAAGGAGAACGTCATGGAATGGATTGTGAATCACAAAATACCCATAGGAAAGTGGGCTGAAAATTTTATCGAATTCATCGATAACAACTTCGCCTGGTTTTTCGACTTGATATCAGACTCGTTGCAATGGGTAATGGAAGGACTGACCAATCTGCTGCTCTCTGCCAATCCCATTTTCCTGATCTTGCTAGTGGCAGCCCTCGCTTTTTTGCTTCACCGAAAGTTGGCGCTGGCCATTGGGGTCATTCTTTCCCTCCTCCTAATCCTGAACCTTGGGTATTGGGAAGAGATGATTGAGACCTTTGCCCTTATCGTGTTTGCGACAACCTTCTGCGTATTGGTCGGCGTACCCATTGGAATCGCCGCTGCCCACCGGCCGTGGCTATGGACCGCTTTGCGTCCGGTTCTCGACCTCATGCAGACGATCCCGACTTTCGTCTACCTGATTCCAACCTTGGTTCTGTTCGGCCTTGGCGTGGTTCCTGGTCTCATCTCCACCGTGATCTTTGCCATTCCAGCTCCGATCCGGTTGACCCACCTCGGCATCTCCTCCGTCCCCAAAAACTTGACGGAGGCAGCAGAGTCCTTCGGGGCAACAGGTAGCCAACTGCTTTGGAAAGTTGAGCTTCCACACGCAATGCCTACGATTATGGCGGGGGTGACGCAGTGCATCATGCTGTCTCTGTCGATGGTCGTAATCGCAACACTGGTTGGTGCGGGCGGCCTGGGTAGCCCGGTTGTCAGGGCACTGAACACAGTCAATGTCGCAAACGGTGTAGAGGCAGGAATCGCGATCGTGGTGCTTGCCATATTGCTGGATCGCATTTGCCGGCAAAGAGAAACCATGCAGAGGGGGCAATAACCATGGCTGCGGTCGAATTCAAGGATGTCAACATCATGTTCGGAGGTGATACGGAAACTGGATTGCAGCTCGCCGACGCTGGCAAGACGCGCGAAGAAATCAACGAGCAGACTGGCAGTATTCTGGGCGTCTCAAAATGTTCCCTGGCCATCGAACCAGGGGAGATCTGTGTGCTTATGGGTCTTTCCGGGTCGGGAAAGTCGACCCTGCTACGCGCCATCAATGGCCTCAACAAGGTCACGCGCGGGGAAGTGCTGGTAACCACCAAGAACGAAACCATTGATGTGGCGAGCTGCGACGCCGCAACCTTGCGACTGTTCCGGATGAATCGGGTCGCCATGGTATTCCAGCACTTTGGTCTGTTGCCATGGCGTACCGTAGAAGAAAATGTCGGCCTCGGGCTGGAACTTCGCGGAGTCGGGAAAAAAGAGCGCCAGGCGATTGTGGAGGAAAAGTTAAAGCTCGTGGATCTGTCACCTTGGAAAGACCATTTTGCCCACGAGCTCTCTGGCGGCATGCAACAGCGCGTGGGACTTGCGCGCGCCTTTGCCATCGATGCCGAAGTATTGCTTATGGACGAGCCATTTTCCGCACTTGACCCACTGATTCGCTGTCACCTCCAGGACGAATTGCTGGAACTGCAAAGCGCACTCAAGAAGACCATCGTTTTTGTCAGCCACGACTTGGACGAAGCCATCAAAATCGGGACGCACATTGCCATCATGGAAGGCGGGCGCATCGTCCAGTACGGCAAACCAGAGGAGATTGTGCTGCGGCCGGCCAGCCAATACGTCGCTGATTTCGTCGCCAATATGAACCCACTGCAGGTGCTCAGGTGTAGCACCTTAATGAACGGTGTGGAAAAACTCGAAAAAGAAGGAGACGAACACCTGCTGGACTGGACTGGCCACAACAGGGTGTTATTGGACGATCACGGGCATGTCATCAACGTCCGGGTTGAGGGAAAAGAGATGCAACTCATTCCCTACACACCCGACTTGGATCTGGATTCTCTGGGATCCAAAATGGTCGTCACCGCACCTCAAACGCTACGCATGCATGAGGCGATACAGATTCGCCACCTGACCGGAACACCAGTCGTGATTGTTGATAACGGCAAGATGGTTGGGGTAGTCGGGGACAGCGAGATCTATCGGGGAATACTCCGCCAGGCAAGCGTCAAAGCCACGCCAGAAAACAACTAGGGAAGACGGAGAAAGCTCCACAACCATGGCATGGTCACCCGTAATCGGGAGATCTGGCTATGGTGAGTCAAATAACCTGATAAAGCCGATTTCGGCTCGGCTCACCGAACGACAATCTAGTCTTTTTTCAGATATCGCTCTCTCTCTGCGGCCATCATGTCGCTGTAGTCAGGCATGTCAGACGGAACGGGTGCCGGCTCCGGACGGGACAGACTGATACCAAAAACCTTGAGCTGCTTGAAGCCCAGGTAATACGGTTTCCACCATTTGAGGCTAAGCGGCACCGTAATGTTCAACAAAAACGCGGTAATCATCAAGATATAGAATTGGGTGGTGTCAATGACCCCATGATCGTCAAAAGCGATATCAATCACGATAAAAGCCAATTCTGCCCGACCAAGCATGCCCAAGCCAATCATCACACCCTCGTGCCATTTGTACCCACCTGTAAAGCGCGCCGCCAAACCGGCCGAGAGAACCTGGAAAATGACGACCGCTAAATAGAGAACAAACACCGCCGGCAGTGCCTGTAGCATCACGTCGACGTCAAATATCAGTTTGCCACCCAGGTTAACGAAAAAGATTGGGCCAAAAATCGTGAAGGCCAAGTGCTCAATCACATGTTTTGCCTTACTGAACTGGTCATCCCTCACTTCTTCCTCAATGATTTCTCCTTCCTCGTTGCGAATCTTTCTGATTTTCGAGTTCACAAAATAGTCGGAGTGCAGAAACAATCCGGCAAAGTAGGCACCGATGGCTGGATGGAACCCGAGCAAATGCGCCGTAACACCAAGGAACATTGCGATAAAAAGCATGATAAGCGGCGTAAACTCACCGCTATGCACCATTAAGAACCGTCTTGCTCCCAAGCCTATCACCCGGCTGACCCGGTAATTGAGCTTCTGGTACAAGCTGGGGTTCTGGGGTAATTCCCTTGGAGTGTGCTCAGGAAAGGCGATCAGCCCCATGAACAAAGTGATGGCAAAAAAGATGACGACTTTGAAGATGATCCACAGAACCCCCGCAACACTTATCGCACCGGTGCCGTCACCGGCAGAACTTACGACAATGATTGGGATCAGAATCGCGACGCCAATAAGGGCTAGCACGTCGTCCACCACGGCAGCTGTCATAATTCCCGTTGCCGCCGTAGACCGGTGCATCAAGTCGCCCCGCAGGCTCATCATGGTCAGGCTGACCGCAGTTGCGGTCATCGTCAATCCCCAAAGCATGGCATGACCGTGGTCGTAACCAAACGTGGTGGCAGTAAAGTAGCCCGCCATAAACGGAAATAACGCACCGATCAAAGCAATGCCCATGCATCGCTTCAACCCCTGCGAGAAACGCCCCAGATCCTCTTCGAGACCCAAGGCGAACATGATGAACACGATTCCCCACTCGCCAATGGTCTCAAGAAATGGGTCATGGCTCGGCAGCAGACCGATGTTCGTGAGAATGGCTCCTGCCACAATAAACCACAGCACATCGACAGTGCGTGTTTTCTTGCTACACAGCTTGGAAACCAGTACGACGGTAAAAATAATCAGCGAATATTCCCAAATTGAGAATTCTAGAAATTCATGCATGTCATTGATCCTTATGTGGTGAAATCGCGAAAATGCTTTTCACGCACTCACGCCATTGGGGATTTCCTTTCCAACGCGCCATCAAAATACGCGGGAACGCGCCTCAGGAAAAATACGCCTTACCGGAGGGAAAGAATAAACAAGCCGTGCATTGGGCGCAACAAGGCTACGTCCAATGGTATTGCCTGAATATAAATAGTCCGGTTTGCTCCACAAAAGGCTCGTAAAAGGCTCGTTGCAGGGATGCCAGTGACTGTACGTCTTCCTGGTATTAAACAATCTGAAAATGGATGAATACGACTGATTACCCACCTGACTTCGCATAATCACGTTTCTGAACCTGGTGCCGATGGCCGGACTCGAACCGGCACGACTTTCGCCACTGCCCCCTCAAGACAGCGTGTCTACCTATTCCACCACATCGGCTTCATCAATCAGGAACCTCGGGAACCGTGGATGGTGCCGAACCAAAAACATCCTTATCTGTCGCAGTTACATTAGCATCAGGGGCTACTTCCGGGTGTAGTGATTCTATTTCGGCGTCAATTTTCTGATCAATCTCACTTCTTTCCTCAACACTTCTCTCGACCACGCTTTGGGAAACAAAGTCCCGATTCGCCACATAAGTCAAGAGCAGACTATTCAGCAAAAACACCGCGGAAAGCACTGCCACCAGTTTGGTCAGAAACGACACCACGCCCCGCGCACCAAAAATGGACGCGGACGCGCCAGCACCAAAAGCAGCACCGACTTCCGCTCCCCGACCCCTCTGGATCAGGATGAGCGTGATCAGGATCACAGCCAGAATGGCATCTATGCCAACCAAAACTCCGTATAACACTAAATACTCCTATGCAAAATTACTGTGTACGTGAACCACGTCCGGAGACGGTCTGCGCCGCCAGAGAACAAAGTTCGATAAAGCTATCCGCCTGCAACGATGCGCCACCCACCAGAACACCGGCGACATGATCCAAAGCCAGCAAACCCGGCGCGGTCGCACAATTGACGCTACCGCCATACGCTACCCTGCTTTCTCGCCCCCTTTTTCCCGGCAACTGTTCCAAACGAGACTTGATAAAACCATGCATGCCTTCGATATCGTCTGGCGTCGGTAGCCGTCCAGAGCCGATTGCCCAAACTGGTTCGTAAGCGATTACCACCTCACCCGCCTGTTCTTCTTCGCTGTTGGAGGACAGCGTTTGTAAAACCTGCAACTGCCGATCGACTGCTTCCATCGCCTCACCGGAACTGTGCTGCTCCAGCGTTTCTCCCACACACAAAACCGGAGTCATCCCGGAATCACACACAGCCTGGAGCTTCCTGGCAATATGTCCTTCATTCTCACCATAATGCAAACGTCGTTCCGAATGACCGACCACCACCCACTTGCAGCCAAAATCGGCCAGCATGGCAGCGGATACTTCCCCCGTATAAGCACCCCCGCGCTGGTCGCTTACCTGCTGGCTCCCAAGTGCCATGAAGCTTTCTGCCAAAGCAGCGGAAAGCTGTGCAATGTACACGAGCGGGGGACAAACTATAACCTCAATTCCCTCCCAAGGTTCCGCCGCAAGCGCGGTACTCAGAAATTTCTGGTTTGAGGCACGTTCGCCGTTTTGCTTCCAGTTGGCAATAACCAGAAAACGATTCACCCGAACTTTACTGATTGACTTGCACCATTGATGCAATCCGTGATGCGCTTGCACCAATAATCGCAATCTGTAGAAAGCTCCGCTTCTACCAGCACTCTGAGCAATGGCTCAGTACCCGATTTGCGCACCAGTACACGCCCCGTGTCCCCAAGGCTCCCTCGCGCTTCGGATATCAAAGATTGCAAAAGCTCGTTACCAACATCAAACGTTCCGTTCAAGGGAATGTTCACCATGACCTGAGGCAGCTTTTTCATGACTTTTTTCAGCTCACTCAGTTTTGCCTTTCTGTCCCGCAACGCCTTCATCAATTCCAGTGAGGCAACGATGGCGTCACCGGTGTCCACTTTATCAAAACAAATAATGTGTCCCGAACTCTCACCGCCAAGGTTCCAGCCCAGCTTGTCCATTAGCTGCGATACGTTCCGGTCACCAACGGCAGCCCGTTCAAAAGCAACTCCACGCTCAGCCATTGACCGCTCCAACCCCACGCTGCTCATTTCAGTTCCCACAACACCATCAAGCCCGACAGTCTCCTGACGGTGGCAGGCGATAATCGCCAGCAACTCGTCACCTTCAACCAACTCTCCTCGATCGTCCACCATGAGCAAACGATCACCATCTCCATCCACTGCCAGACCCATGTCTGCTTCCTGGGCACACACGACACGCTGCAACTGCTGTGGATGCATGCTGCCAACCTTGCGGTTGATGTTCAGACCGTCCGGATGCCCACCGATCACGGTCAGCTCACAACCCAGGCGCTGGTAAACCCGAGGGGCAACACTGTAAGCAGAACCATTCGCACAATCCAAAACCAGTTTCATGCCACTGAGATCCAGTTTTCCTGCAACTTCCAGACAGTAGTCGACGTACATGTCAGCAGCCCGATCCTCGCGCCAGGCTCGCCCAAGGGAATTGGATGCCACGGTCTGTATGGGTTTTTCGAGCCATTCTGTGATCAATGCCTCGCTTTCGTGTGAAAGCTTGCGCCCGTCCCCACGAAACAATTTGATGCCATTGTCATCGTAGGGATTGTGGGAAGCCGTAATCACAATTCCCATAATCGCTTTTTCTTTTTTCGTGACAAAGGAAACCCCGGGAGTCGGCAAGGGACCCAGCAACAAAACCGACGCCCCGGCCGCCGAAAGTCCGGCCTCCAGAGCTGACTCAAACATATAGCCGGACAGCCGGGTATCTTTGCCAATCACAACCATATTGCTGTCCGGGGTGGTAAAGGCACGGCCTATGGCCCAGCCGAGCTTCATAACAAAGTCCGGGGTCATCGGATAGCGACCGACCTTGCCGCGTAATCCGTCAGTTCCGAATGGGTTTTTCACCAGGAGTGTTCCCTGGAATTCACGAGACTTAAATGGAAAGACTGGTGCCTGTAAACTGCAGAGTCGCTAAGCCCTGGTGTTCTCGTTAGCCGCCCCGTCCAGCTCGGAATCGGAGACACCCGGACTATCCACCTGTTTCGAACCTGAAAGAGTATCCGTGTCGTCCGTATCCTCACTGTCGTCCCATCCTTCTGGCGGGCTTGGCTCGCTACCTGACATGATTTCGTCAAGCTGGCTGCTGCCAAGCGTCTCGTATTTCATCAATGCATCCGCCATCAGGTGGAGCGTGTCGACATTTTCCTTCAGCAAAGACCGGGCACGCTCACAGTTTTCCGTGACAATTCTGCGTATCTCCTCATCAATTATTTTGGAAGTTTCCTGTGAATACACATCCTCATTGCTCGCCAGGCTGTGTCCAAGAAAGGGGTACTCATTTTTTTTGCCATAAGCCAGCGGGCCAAGCCGATCTGACAAGCCCCAGGTTTTCACCATATTGCGGGCAATCTCCGTTGCCCTTTCGATGTCGTTGGCGGCACCGGTTGTAACCGCGTCCGTTCCAAAAATCAGTTCTTCTGCCGCACGTCCGCCAAACAAACTGGAAATCTGACTTTCCAACTTGCAACGACTATGGCTGAGCATATCCCTTTCGGGAAGAAACATCGTCACCCCCAAAGCGCGACCGCGCGGAATAATCGTCACTTTGTAGACCGGGTCATGTTCCGGCACCAAGCGACCAACAATGACGTGCCCCGACTCATGGTAGGCCGTCAGCTTCTTTTCGTCCTCAGTCATGACCATGGAGCGTCGCTCAGCGCCCATCATGATTTTATCTTTCGCTTTCTCGAAATCTTCCATTTCCACGGCTTTCTTGTCGCCGCGTGCCGCAAACAAAGCCCCTTCATTGACCAGATTTTCCAAGTCAGCACCAGAGAAGCCTGGTGTGGCGCGCGCCAGAATATCCCGACGCACTTTTTTGTCCAGCACGACTTTCTTCATGTGCACCTTGAGAATCTGCTCTCTGCCACGCACGTCGGGCAACGGCACCACTACTTGGCGGTCAAAACGCCCCGGACGCAACAAGGCCGGGTCAAGAACGTCTGGCCTGTTAGTGGCGGCTATCACGATGATTCCTTCGCTCCCTTCAAATCCGTCCATTTCCACCAACAATTGGTTCAACGTCTGTTCACGCTCATCGTGTCCACCACCAAGACCGGTTCCCCGATGCCTGCCTACCGCGTCAATTTCATCGATAAACACAATACAGGGCGAGTGTTTTTTGGCCTGGGCAAACATGTCGCGCACCCGGGAGGCACCGACACCCACAAACATTTCCACAAAATCCGAACCGGAAATGGAAAAGAACGACACTTCCGCTTCGCCGGCAATGGCCTTCGCCAAAAGCGTTTTACCGGTTCCCGGCTGACCGACCATCAGCACACCTTTGGGAATTCTGCCGCCAAGTTTTTGAAACTTGGCAGGATCGCGCAAAAACTCGACCAGCTCCGCAACTTCCTCTTTCGCTTCTTCCACGCCGGCAACGTCTTTGAAAGTCACTTTGATTTGACCTTCGCTCATCAGGCGCGCCTTGCTTTTCGCAAAAGACACAGCCCCGCGCCCTCCGCCCGAACCCTGCATCTGCCGCATAAAAAATATCCAAAGGCCAATCAGAAGCAGCATCGGGAACCAGCTGATGAAGATATCAAGCAACAGTGATGGCTGTTTTTCCGCAACCGTCCGAATTTCTACTTTATTGTTCAGCAAATCGTCCACTAACGCACTGTCGCCTGGATTGAAAGTCTGAAAGGTTTGCCCATCAGTAAAAACCCCGTTGACCGTACGATCATCTGATCCTATTTCGACACTTTTTACGCGCCCGCCGCGCACGTCCTCAACAAACTGTGAGTAGTTCACATACCTGAGTTTTTCTTCGTGCGAAACAAAGTTGCTGAACAGCGTCATCAGCACGATCCCTATCACACCCCATAAAAGTAAATTTTTCATCAAATCACCCATCAACCACAAAACCTCCTGATTACTGAATGCCAAGCATTATAAGTTAAATTTCCCAGCCAAAACGTATACTTCACGGCTCCTCGCCCGTGATGCTTCAGGCTTCATGATACGCAGTTCGGAAAACGCTGCGTCCAGCTTCGCCAAGCAGTCATCACTGCCTTCCCCCTGGAACAGCTTTAGCAACAAGTCCCCCCCCCGAACCAGGCATGCCTTGGCAAAGTCCAGACTGGCACAGGCCAAGGCGACTGCCTTCGGCATATCCACAACCGCGTTCCCCGACCAGCGCGGCGACATATCAGACATCACGATTTCTGCTTTCTTCCCCCCAAGCAGCGCCAACACCGTGCTGCGCGCTTGCGCCTGGGCACCATCACCATGCACGAAATGCACACCAGGCAAAGGAGCCATCCGCACCAAATCCACTGCCACCACGGTGCCGGAACCACCAACGCGGGAAGCGGCATACTGGCTCCATCCCCCCGGCGCGGCACCGAGGTCAATCACCCGCATGCCCGAGCGAAACAAATATTTTTTCTCATCCAACTGCCTCAGCTTGAAGGCCGCACGTGAGCGCCAGCCCTGCTCGCGAGCTGATTTCACATAAGGATCCCGAGATCGCTCATGTAACCAACGGTGACTGCTTGCTGTCATACCCAACAATATGTGGGGTCAAAGCTGTGAATCACAAGGTGGCAAACCTTTTTCCCCGCAAAGACGGCACTTCCTGCCAAAGCTGCCAAGCCAGACAAACCACCCACAAACCAGACATGAAAACCTGCCGAGCAACTCGAAATCATCATGAATGCGGACAGACGAGTGGCGCGAAAGCTCTGAATGCGCGGAGAAGCTTCCATGTTTTCAGGGCTCTTCTGCATACTGCCTGGCCAATTTTCGGAACTCTTTGCTGCTGTCCAGCAGTTCCTGGTAAGTACCACAGGCACTCACCTGACCGGCATCAATCAGAAAGATCAGATCTGCCTTGCGCATGACATCCAGGCGGTGCGCAATGATCACGATCGTTTTTTTGCCACGCATGGACAACACGTTGTCAATGATTTTTTTCTCCGTAACCGCGTCCAGGAAACTGGTGGTTTCATCCAGCAACAGCAAAGTCGCGTCTCTATACAGCGCCCTGGCAACAGAAATTCTTTGCATCTGCCCGCCACTGATCTTCTGGGCTTCCTCGCCAATCATTTCATCCAGGCCACCAGGAAGTGCTTTCACAAAATCATCCAGTTGGGCGATACGCAAAACCTCCCAGACTTTTTCCCGGTCAATCGCTTCCGCTCGCAATTCAAAGCTGACGTTCGCCGCTACCGTATCGTCCATAAAATAAGGATTCTGCGTCATGTATCCGATAGAAGTTTGCCAACCTCGGCAAAAACTCTTATCCACTTTGATGTCAACACCGTCAACGGTCACTGCCCCTTCTGAAGGGAGCAGCAGACCGCCGAGCAGCCGTGCCAGTGTGGTTTTTCCACTCCCCGATCTGCCACATAAGGCAACCACTTTTCCGGCCGGAATGTCCAGACTGATGTTCTGAACTGCTTGTTGAGCCTGACCCTGGTAGCCATAACTGACGTTTTCAAACCGCACTCCTTTTTCCAGAACGACCTTTTGTCCTTCCACCAAACCCAGTTTCTGATCGCTTTCCCGCCGTCTCTGCGCTTTTTCCAGATCGCCCATCACCAAGTGAAATTGATAGGTCGTATGGCTCACACTGTGCATGGTTTTGTAGACCGATTGCACGGCTGGCAAAAGCCTGAGGCCACCGGCCACAAAAAACGCCAAGGCCGGAAAAACACGTCCCGGGCTGTCAAAAAACACGAAATAACCGATCACGCCCAAAACAAACAGCATTCCAAAAGCAACAATAACCGGCTGTACGGCAATGCCAAATATCTCCAACTTCACCTTGAGTCGGCCGGTGTGAGCCATGATCTGATCAATTTCGTCACAAAACTCCCGCGCCTTGCCGTGAAACAACACCTCAAGAAATCCAGACACCCCCTCACGTAGAAATTTGTACCGTTTGGATTTGGCAATATGCAGTGCCTTGCCGTAGCGAATCATCCTCTTACGCAAAGCGCCATAAACCACGTAGTACGTGAAAAAAATCCCTCCCGCCATTGCCACAGTCGCCACGGGGTAATAACTACCGAGAAACACCAACACCACAGATACATTGACCGTCGCCGAAAACAGCGTAATCAACATCAGAACATTGGTGCGGATAAACGACTCCAGGCTGTCCATGCTGCGGGTGAACATTTCGGCCTGACTCAAACTGAGATGCTCTTCGTAATCCAGGGAAATGTAGTAGCGGTACAGATCCACCGAGCAGACGCGCATCAGGTATTCCACTGCACGCTGGCTGTACCAAGTGGCAAACAGAAAAAACGCTTTCTCGCAGATCAGAAAGAAGACAAAAAACGCACAGGCAACCAACAGGAAATCCTTTTCGGAGCCAAAGCCAAACAAGTGATACACATACGCCAGTTGCGGCTGTTGCACGATCAGCTCGGGTGCATTAAGCAAGATCAAAAGCAACGCGAATCCGCCCACGGAAAGCGTGGCGGCGACATCGCGTACGACATAAGCCAATTGCGCCAGCATGAGTTGGCGGCGTGCCGAGACATGTAAAACACGGAACAGGCGCCTGACTCGGCGGAAGACTTCATAAGTATCTGTGCGCGCCAGTTTCCGAACCAGCGGCCGCAACACAGGATGAGCAATCAAGCGGCGGTAAAAAACGACTTTTTCCATTAAAAGACTATCAGTGAATCAACAAAACCGCGAACCCGGATACCGTACAGACCTTGTCTCTGCTGCAAGATGGCGGATGACCCGGCATTCTACCCCAGAGGCTCCTGTGTAGGCATATTCGGCATGCCCGGAAACCTGAGCGCATCAGGCATCAGGCACCAGGCCTGTCGCCCGGAAAAACCACCCCTGACGGCCCCACGACTCGGAACTATCGGGGAGTTCGCCTAAGCCGCGAACCATTCCCCTTGACGATCAGTGCGCCTCATTCCAGTTTTTACCCCAGCCAATCGCCACCTCCAGAGGCACTTTCAAAGACGCAGCCGCGACCATCAGCTCACGACACTTGCCAGCCGTCTCTTCTACGTCATCCAAAGCAACTTCGAGCACCAGCTCATCGTGGATCTGCATGATGATTCTCGCATCCAGGGAGCTTTGCAGCAGGTGGCGATGCAAATCGATCATGGCGATTTTAATGATGTCTGCCGCGCTGCCTTGCATCGGAGCGTTGACCGCGCTTCGCTCCGCATAACTCCTGACATGGTAATTTCTGGCATTGATGTTCGGCAAGGACAACCTGCGACCAAACACTGTTTCCACGTAGCACAGCCTCTTGGCTGTCTGTAGCGTCGCTTCAATATAAGCCTGCACACCTGTGTAACGGTCAAAATAACGCTCCCGATAATCCGCAGCCTCACGGCGACTGAGCTTCAGCTGCCGAGACAGACCAAACTCGGTCATCCCGTAAATCAAGCCAAAATTTATGGATTTCGCAACCCGCCTATGTTCAGGGCTCACCGACTCAATAGGGATGGAAAAAAGTTCAGCCGCGGTGGCTCCGTGAACATCTTCTTTGCGCGCAAAAGCCGCGCATAATTTCTCATCACCGGACAAATGAGCCATGATCCGCAACTCTATTTGTGAATAATCTGCGGCGAGCAGGCAATATCCGGGCGGGGCAACGAAGGCTTCGCGAACCCGGCGCCCCACCCCGGTGCGGATGGGGATGTTTTGCAGATTGGGGTGGGAAGAAGACAGTCTTCCGGTCGCCGTGACGGCTTGGTGATATTGCGTATGCACCCGACCGCTCGCGGGGTACACCAACTGTGGCAGCTTGTCGGTGTACGTGGACTTCAGTTTGCTGAGCAGACGGTGCTCCAGAATAAAGTTCGGCAAAACATGGTCTTTCGCCAACTCCTGCAACACCTCTTCGGAAGTAGCAGGAAGCCCCCCGGGAGTTTTGCGTATCACCGGTAACTGCTTTTCCTGAAACAGTACCTGCGCGGTAGCCTGCGGTGAATTCAAATTGAACTCGTGACCGGCTGCTTCGTAGGCAAGCTGCTGGATGCGCAATCGTTCCTTTTGCAGCTGCTCGCTTTGCGCTTTCAACGCTTCGCAATCCACCAACACTCCGGTGCGCTCAACATCCGCCAGGACGGGCAGCAGAGGGAGCTCAATCTTGTGCAGCACGGTTCGCAAGCCCGCTTCATTTGCAAACTTCGGCTGAAAAGACTCGTGCAGGCGCAAGCTGAAATCCGCGTCCTCCGAGGCGTATGGAGCCGCCTCCGACAAGGCAATCTGATTGAAGGTTTTTTGCCTGACACCGCTGCCGACGACGTCTTCAAAGCGGATGGCAGCCAGTCCCAGATAATGGTGTGCAACGCTGTCCAGACTATGCTTTGTCGCCACCGAATTATAGACATAAGACTCAAGCATCGTGTCCGAGCGAATGCCGGCGAGACTGATCCCGCAAGAAGCCAATACATTGCGATCAAATTTCAGGTTATGTCCGACCTTGCTGATGCCGGGATCCTCAAGCACCGGCCTGATCAGTCGTAACAAATTGTCGCGCGTAATCTGCCTGGGTGCGTCTGGATAATCATGACCGCACGGTACATAAGCCGCTCTTCCCGGAGCGACGGCAAAGGACATGCCAACCAGTTGCGCGCTCATGTAATCCAGGCTGTCGGTTTCAGTATCCACGGCAAACAAGGCACTTTCCCGTAACCGCACGATCCATGCCTCCAGTTCAGCCTCCGTCAATATCGTTTCGTAATGACATTCCGGGGCAGAGTTCGCGGACTCTTTCCCGGCAGCAACGGTGCTCTCAGATTCTTCCTCGGAAGAAACAACAGAAACAGTACTCACGGGCTTCCCCTCAGCAGGAGCAACAGCAGCAGTCCTCTCAAGCTCTGACAGCCATCTCTTGAAGCCATGCCTTTGATACAGCTCACGTAAACGCGTCACATCTGCCACTTCCACCTGCATACTTTCGTATCCGTGTTCCAGCTCCACGTCGGTACGCAAAGCGATAAGCCGCCTGGAAAGCGCAAGACTTCCATCTGTTATTGCCAGTCGCAGTTTTTCACCGACCTTCCCCTTGATTTGCGCAGCGTGTTGCACGACCCCTTCCAGGCTTCCAAACTGACCCAACCAGGCAAGCGCTGTTTTAGGCCCCACTCCCGGAACTCCGGGTACGTTGTCTACGCTATCCCCGGTGAGCCCAAGCAAATCACCCACCAGACACGGGGGCACACCCATTTTCTTTTCGACGGCAGCCGCATCGAGGCGCGCATTCTTCATCGCCTCGTAAACCATGACCCCGTCATCAACCAGCTGAGTCAAATCCTTGTCCCCCGTGGCAATGACCACCGACACTTTCTGACCTTGTGTCTGCCGCGCCAAAGTCGCAATCACATCGTCGGCCTCCACGTCCGGAACCTGGAGCACGGGATAGCCCATCGCAGATACCATCTCCAGAGTCGGAGCGAACTGCTGTGACAAATCTTCCGGAACCGGCGGCCGGTTGGCCTTATATTCCGGAAAAATCTCGTGGCGAAAATTGCGCCCGGGCGCATCAAAAATCACCGCGAAATAATCCGGCTTCTCAGACTCGTACAGTTTTTTCAGCATCGAAATGACGCCGTAGACCACGCCCGTCAGATGCCCGTCCGGGGCAGTCAGTCTCGGCAACGCAAAGTAAGCACGAAAAAGATAGTGCGATCCGTCAACCAGTAAAAATTTTTTCTTCATCATGAAAATGCGCCTGCATCAATTGAGTCCGGACAAGGCTCAGTCACCCGGAAACCAACACAAAGTATGGCAGAGCTCAGGACTGAGCCCGGAAAATCATAAAAACCAATGAACAGCGCATTGTGCTGGAACGATAGCCTCGTCGTTAATCAGGCATGAACCCTGTCACGAATTCTGGCGCGCATTTGCTGATAAACAGGGATTTGCACACCTTCTGCCACTTCCAGCGTGACGGCCAGACCATAAGGAATACTGTCGCTCAAGTTCTCGCATGCATCCGCCTTACACGTAACCTGCAACTTGATGTTGCCGTCTTCCACATACTGTGACACTTCTCCTTCTCCCTCAAAAATCTCGTGCTGTACTGTGCCGCGCTTTACCTGATGGTGGTCAAAATCTGTTCTCTTCAGTCCCAAAGGCGTTTCCCTCCATTTCTGGGTGGAGCTAAAGTCAAGCTTCGCCTCGCGCAAATTACGGTGGCTCATGTTGATCGGGGAAACCCACGCCAACGTAACCACCATGCGACGCCACTCTTTGCTTCCAGACAGGGCGGGTGGCAGAGGGAAGTCGTACTCGTGCACCTTTTTTTCTTGAATTTCGCCAAACCCCAGGATCGCACCGCGATGCTCCGCACACGACAGAACACGTTCAATATCCACCGAACCATAGCCGATATACCGCGCAACACCCTCCTTGAGTCGGCGCGAGCCCCCCGAGCGTTTCAACTGAGCTTCAAGCACAGACCGAACCCGGGCGTCTTGCTGCGCACCATGCGCCAGCAAGGTTTTTATGAGTACTGACATCAGCCCATCCGGAATTCCTTCACCGTCCGCTGCACGCAAATCTGTCAATACTTCATAAATTCTGGCCGCGCTGTGAGTCGCCAGCGCGGCCGCGTAGCTGGTACCCCTGGAGTAGACGGTTTTATTAAGGGTTCCTTCTTCTCTGCTATCCCAAGCGACCTTTTGCCCGGGAGGCACAGAAATTATTTTTGAAATTTTAAAAGACCGTCCACTCCGCTGGGGCTGATCCATGTACAGCTGACGACCTCCCGGAAACAAAATCTCAGGCTTTATTGAGCGCCTAAATCCATGACCAAAGCGGGAGACAGGACTGGGCAGCAAGTCGCCGGGTAGCGAGTCACCCGGCAACAAATCTACAAGACCACTCAAAGAATAGCCCACGGATTTGTCGGCGTGCAGAGCACCAACAGTCAACGCATTTAACGACTCCGCCGGGGAAATCAGGCGCCTCTTGGTTAACTGCCTTGTGATGGCTGACATAGTGAGACAGATTCTGTCTTCATCGGGCAACCTGGCAAACTCATCGCTCGTGATCTCGAGTTCTATACTGCCACCGAAGTTCCCCGCACTCACGCAAAACAACACCCTGTATTTCCATGACAAATGATCCAACAATCTCGCCCATGAACTTGGCGTACGGATAAAGGGACGAGACGGGTCGCCCAGCGAAAAATTTATAACTTTAATGTCGGGTGCTACAGGCTCGTCCCCTTGGCTCTCAAACATGAGTCGGACAGCTCTTTCCGTACGATCTTCATAAAAAACCTCGTCCGGGAGACACTCGTTTTGACTGTCTTTGGCGTCAGCCTGCATCACCGGAAAACAATAAACCTGTCTCACCAAAGGAGTGGATTGTCCGCCTGGATTCTCCCCATGCACCACCAGTGAAGCGATTGCTGTGCCATGACGTTTTTGGCCTGGCTGGTATCCTTTCTCCAGGTCAAAGGGGTCTTCAAGGCGTAGACGACCGCGTAGTGCCTCGTGTTGAAGGTTGGGGACACCGTCCAGAATCGCTACTACCGGGGGCAATTCGGGATCTGACGGTATTTTTGAAAATTCTCCTTCAACGCCCTCCTCCCCCTCAGTACTCACCATGCTTTGGCCTGTCGGTCGGACGTACATTACAGCAGAGAAATTGAATAACGGGATGCTGCTTTCAGAGTCGTCGCTACCCAGCTTTTCGATCAGGTCTGCTATCCGGGCACCAGGCAATTGAGCCTTGACCGCATGAAAGCGAATTTCCTCCATATCAAGGAAGTCATCAAGAGTCTTACCATCTGCATCCTCCAACTTCTTCCGAACCACTTCTTCGGCTTCTTTCCGCTTCGATGCATCCTGTCGGTAGAACAATTCGATCTGGAAGGCTCTTTCCGAATCCCATTTCCAGTGGTCCAGCATGCCAGTCTCGTCTAGAACCTCCTGAATCCCCCAAGGGCGTATATTCCTGACTTGAGTAAACACGTCTCTCCACTTCTTTTCCCCACGCGGCAGATTCCCCGACTTGTGGGTCTCCCATAACCTCAGCAACTCCTTGTAGCCCTTTCCATTGCTGACAGACAGGAAAGCCATTCCCTTCAGTGGTTTTCCGCTGTGCTCCCCCTTGGTGGTTTTTTTATAAAAGTCTGCATCTGCTTTGATGCCTTCAAGATCCCACTCCCCAAGCCACTCCCACCCGTCGACCCTGTCAATTGCCTGCTTAAACCCTTCAACCATCCCGACAATCTCTATGACCAGCACCATCTCGGGCTCCATTCCTGCGAGAGAGCCATCCAGGCTTGCCTTATAAAGATGCTCTTTCAGGCCTTTAATCTGCCCATCAAGCCTCTCCTTTTGCCTGTCGAATCCAGGAAAACACCAAGATCTGTCTGGTGGAAACCCCTTCCCGGGCGAAGGCTCAACCGTCCGTACCGAGGGAAAAAGCAAAAGAGGCAAATGGGCAGCCAAGAACTACTCGCCTTCACTCTGCCTGCTTGAAAGAGCTCCTAAGCGACCTTGCCATTGCTCCAGCTTCAGCTTGGTTATGGATTTCGCGTTGTCTGTGTTTCTGTCAAGAACCGCTCGGCGCACTATGCTTAGGCAAAACTCCTCCACCTCTGCAAAATTCACGCCTTTCATCTGTTTTGCCAAGGTCTCCGAGGCATAACCAAAGTGAATCCGGCAGCGTTTGCCGATAGCCTCAATGTGTTGTGTCAATTGCCGACGACTCGGAACAGGCAATTCAATGTGCAACTGAAAACGCCTCCATACCGCTCTGTCGAGCAACTCCGGATGATTACTGGCGGCAACGATCACAACGTAATCTGGCAGCGCATCAATTTGCAAAAGAAGCGAGCTCACCACACGCTTTATTTCACCCGTTTCGTTAGTGTCGCCACGCTCCTTGCCAAGCGTCTCGAATTCATCGAAAAACAGTACGCATCGCTGCGTTTTCGCATAGTCCAGAACGCGCATCAAGCGTCCCGACGTTTCGCCCAGATAACTGCCCACTAAGGTTTCGTAGCGAATCACCACCATGGGGTACATCAACTCACAGGCTAAAGCTTCAGCCAGACTCGTCTTGCCATTGCCTGGTGGCCCTGCGAGCAGAATCCGGTTGCAGGCGCGAAGATTGTGGGAGTGCAACAACTCGGCGCGATGCTGTTCTTCCACTGCACCGGTGATCAGACTGCGGGTTGCGTCCGACAAAACCAGGCTGTCCAGCGTACGCTCGGGTGTGATTTCATGGAACAAATCCTGACACTGCCCATTGCTTCTGCTTTCCCTGAGCCCAGGGTCACGCCCGGCTCGACGCGAATTAGGCCTCAGCGCTTTGGTCAGGCGTTCCGCCAGAATCTGATGCCCTTTGGCTTTTTCTTCCTGTATCACGGCTTCGGCAAACCTGCGAAACGCCAATTGGTCGTCTGTGCTGACGCTCTTGAACATTTTCACCAGCAAATCTGCTCGTGCCATCAGATTTCCACCTTCACCGTGTCCATGGCGTCTTGGGTAAAGGTGACTGGCACCTCGGTTACAAGCGAATTTTGCGCGCTGGACTGCTCCGATTGGCATGGAGCCGCGACATCATTTAATTCCAGAAAGCCAGCACTTTTGAACTTCTCAGTCCAATAGGCAGATGAAGCGGGCACAAGAGCACCACTTCCTCTGCTCTGATTTTCTATTTTTCTATCGCCCATGCAGCTTGGGGTTGACTGCTGTAAAGTGCCAGTAATCGTACTTCCAAAGTTGAGGGTTCACAATACAAGGAACGATGGCTCCTGCCCTTTGTCCCCGCTCTCCGACTGCCGCACGCCTGCCGCACGCCTGCCAATACCACCCCAATCCTGTCGGACAGATCCAACAGGCCGGACAGCGAATGCCCCGAAACTTCCCGAACTTCCCCAAATCTCACCCTCATTGGCAACCGTCCCGCCGCCTGCCCCACCACTTCAGACCGTACCTCGCCGTATCGCGGACGGTGAGGGACAGTCGCAAAACAGCACATAACACTTGGTCTTATGTCTCCCGAGTGCAGAAGCGACCGTTACTTTGATATATTACGCGTGTAAGGTCATTTGTGTCTGTATATACCCACCTCACTGAAACCCAGGTCGAGAAATATCTTGACCGTTACGCCGTCGGCAAGCTGGTCAGCCTGCATGGCATCAGCGAAGGCGTAGAAAACACCAATTACAGTGTCGAAACCAGCAACGGTCGGTACGTGTTGACCCTGTTTGAGTGGTTGGAACACCATGAATTGCCCTACTATCTGGCACTCATGGCGCATGTCGCGCGGGCGGGGTTGCCGGCACCGTACCCGGTTGCCGATGTGGACGGCCACTACCTGCAAGAATTAAACGGAAAACCTGCGGTTTTGGTGGCGTACCTCTCCGGCCATACCGTTAACTCCCCGACCGTTTCGCACTGCCGCCTGGTGGGTGACGCGCTCGCAGCAATGCACTTGGCAATGAAAAATTTTATGCATCGCTGTGAGAACGTTCGCGGACTCGCCTGGTGCATAAAAAGCGGAAACCAGGTTCTGCCTTTGTTGGCACCCGAAGACAGCACGCTGTTACACAGTGAACTGGCCCATCAGCAAAAACTGTCTCTGGGCATGTTGCCACAGGGAACCATTCACGCGGATCTGTTTCCGGACAATGTGCTGTTTTCCGGCCACACGCTGACCGGCATACTGGATTTTTATTATGCCGGCGACGACGCACTGGTTTATGACCTTGCGGTCACCATCAATGCCTGGTGTTTCGATGACCGCGGAGAGCTGTATGAACAGCGGCTCCATGCCCTGATGCAAAGCTACTGTAACAGGCGGGTGCTTGATGACGGGGAAGAACGTGTCTGGCGGGACGCGCTGCGCCGCGCCGCACTGCGCTTCTGGATCTCGCGCCTGAAGAGCAAACTGTTCCCCAAGTCGGGACAGTTGACACAAATCAAAGACCCCGATTACTTCAAAAATGTTTTGCGCTTTCACAGGGACTGTGCCACCGCCGTAACAGAATCCGCAAAAATGCGATCCTGAGGCGGGAAGCGGGGTGAGCATGCGGAAGCTGGACGCGATCCGCGCAGGTCTGGAAGCTTTCATCTCTCGCACCGAAAGCTTTGCCGTCTGGCTTATTCTGCCTCTGACCCTCCTGACTTTCGCAGTAGCCGTACTGCGCTATGCATTTGATTACGGCCGCATCGACTTGCAAGAAATAAGCGTGTATCTGCACGCCACCCTATTGGCTTTGTGCATGGCAGGCGTGATGAAGGAAGACCGCCATGTCAGGGTGGACATCTTTTATCGGGACATGAGTCCACGACACCAAGCCTGGGTCAATTGCTTTGGCCTGCTGGTTCTGCTGATACCGTTTTGCATCACCACGCTGGTTCTGAGTTTCAGCTATGTAGCACGCTCCTGGAGTGTCCTGGAAGGCTCTCCCGAAGCGGGCGGTCTTCCTCTGGTGTTTTTATTAAAATCCTTGCTGCCGCTCATGGCTGCTCTGCTGCTGCTACAAAGCCTCGCCTCATTCATCGGCAACACCGGCGTACTGCTTAAAAACCGTTGATTGCCCTCGCCCTGTTCGCGGGCGTCATCCTGCTGCTTTTGCTGGGCTTTCCGGTCGCGTTTACCTTGGCCGGTGCTTCTCTGCTTTTCGCGTTTTTCGGAATTCTCAGCGGAGACTTTGACGCCGCCATCATGTCGGCAGTCAATGGTCGGGTTTACGGCATCATCACCAACACGACTTTGCTGGCGATCCCTTTGTTTATCTTCATGGGAGTCACGCTACAAAAAAGCCGTATCGCAGAGAATCTGCTAAGCAAAACCAGCATGCTGATGGCAGGCCACAAAGGGAGCCTGGGCTTTGCGGTGGTGGTGATCGGAGCACTGCTTGCTGCCAGCAGCGGTATCGTCGGTGCCACGGTCGTCACCATGGGATTGCTCTCCCTGCCAATCATGCTGAAGCAGGGATACAAGCCGAGTCTGGCTGCGGGAATCGTTTGCGCGTCCGGGACACTAGGTCAGATCATCCCTCCCTCGATCGCTTTGATT
Source organism: Candidatus Oxydemutatoraceae bacterium (assembly GCA_965212025.1). Classification (GTDB taxonomy): domain Bacteria; phylum Pseudomonadota; class Gammaproteobacteria; order Poriferisulfidales; family Oxydemutatoraceae. The sequence continues at coordinate 1,054,746 of OZ243039.1, read as the reverse complement.
TTGCTCGGAGACGCGATTTCTTCCGCCTACCAGAAATCCCAAATAGAACAGGGAATTTTTTCTCCCGAATCCGTTTCCATAACAGACCTGTTTGCCGGCGCCCTGATCCCTGGACTGGGCTTGGTGGCTTTGTATCTGGTCTACCTGTTTATTTACACGTACCTGAACCCGGATGCCTTCCCCGCGAGCGGAACCAGAAATTCAGACCAACAGGAACATCCCTCTTTCGGCGAAACCTTCAAAACCCTGTTCGCACCTTTGGGTCTGATTTTCCTGGTCTTGGGATCAATTTTTTTCGGTGTCGCAACTCCGACCGAGGCGGCGTCAATCGGTGCCACCAGCGTTCTGCTGCTGGCGTGGCTACAACGGCAACTGTCCGGTAAGCTGCTAAAAGAGATTGTCAGGGAAGCCACGCGAATCAGCTGCATGGTATTCATGATCCTGATAGGAGCCACTTTTTTCTCTCTGGTATTCCGTGGCTACGGTGGTGACACCGTCATCAACAGCTTTTTGTCCGATCTCCCGGGAGGCTACTTCGCAGCACTGGCTTTCGTCATGCTGCTCATGTTTGTCTTGGGCTTTGTTCTGGACTTCATTGAAATCACGTTGGTCGTGGTTCCCATCGTGGCTCCCGCACTGCTGGTGATGGGTGCTGACCCAATTTGGCTTGGCGTCCTCATGGCAATAAACCTGCAAACTTCTTTTTTAACACCACCTTTCGGGTTTGCCTTGTTTTATTTACGAGGTGTCGCGCCGCCAAGCATCAGAACTCAGGATTTATACCGGGGAAGCGTGCCATTCGTGGCGCTGCAACTGCTGATGATCGGCATACTCGTCGTCTGGCCCGGGCTGGCGACATGGCTGCCTGGAGTCCTTTTTTAGAAACATTTCGCGACCCCCCTCAGGGAAGCTTCTCTGCCTGAAATGCCTCCATTTCGTAATAGACACGCTCCGAAATTTCATGCCATGCCAGTACGCTCTGATGAAATTTCTGGTAGGAGTCATGAACGCGCTTGGCAAAATCGCTCTCCTTGGCAAGTGCGTCAACCACTTCAAGAGAAACTTTTCCGAGTTGCATCAACACCGAGTCTGGCAAACGCAGCAAATGCACTTTATGCTTTTGCACCAAAGACTGTAAGGCACCGCGGTTACGCGCGGCATTTTCGGCGAGCATCCTCAGGCACGCAGCCGTAGCCGCGTTTTTCACGATCGCCTGAAGGTCTTCCGGAAGCTTTGCAAACGCCTCGGCGTTCACCATGCACTCCAGAACGGTTCCTGGCTCATGCCAGCCCGGGTAGTAGTAATACTTGGCGACTTTATGTAAACCAAAAGCCAGGTCGCTGTAGGGATTGATCCACTCTGTGGCGTCTATGACGCCGGTTTGCATCGCTGTCAGCAATTCGCCACCTGGCAAATTCACCGGTGTGCCGCCCAAGCGTCTCAATACTTCTCCTCCCAGACCCGGTATGCGCATCTTGAGACCTTTGAAATCCCCAAGAGACTCAATTTTGCGATTAAACCAGCCCGCCATTTGCATGGAGGTATTGCCCGCTATCATCGGGATTAAGCCATACGGCCGGTAGGCTTCCCGCCACAAATCGAGACCGCCCCCTTCCAGTAACCAAGAGCTGGATTCCAAGGCATTCATGCCGAAAGGAACGGTCGAGAAAAACTGGAAAGCAGGATTTTTTCCCTTCCAGTAATAAGCAGCACCGTGACCCATTTGTGCGGCTCCGTCAGAGACTGCATCAAAAACACCAAAAGCAGGCACCAGTTCGCCAGCTGCGTAGACTTTGACCCGCAAACGCCCGCCTGACATGCCCGTAATCTGTCTCGCCAGTTCCTCTGCCCCGGTTCCCAGCAGGGGGAAATTTTTGGGCCAGGTCGTCACCATGCGCCAGTCCCATGACCGGGGTCGCAGATCCTCTGATGCCGCGTGCAGTGGTTGGGCAACCGTAGCTCCTAACAAGGTTCCACTGCCCAGCGTCGCTAAAAATTTTCTTCTTTTCACTTTTCTCCCGCCTCAGTCGAGTCCATGTTCCAAGATTTCCAGGCCGCCATAGCTCCACAACACCCATTTGCTGGGACCGTTCCGAAAACGCACCAGAGCACGCAAAGTCTCGCCATGGCCTGAAAAATCGGTGACCCAGCCGTCTCCCAGGCTGGCATGACGAACCATCATGCCACGCTGCAATGGCAACTCAACGCGAAAAGTTTCACCTGCTTCAAATTTACCGCTACCCACAACCGAACCCCGAGCATACCGGCGTTCAGGGCAAAGATCGCGTATGCATTCCTCAGGGACTTCCGCAATGAAGCGTGAGCGATGGTTTTTGGATCTGGATCCAAAAACATAACGCTCTTCACAATAGCTCATAAACAGACTTTCCTTTGCCCGTGTCATTCCCACGTAACAAAGACGACGCTCTTCTTCCAGACCACCGTGCTCATTGAGCGCGCGCCTGTGCGGAAACAGCTCTTCTTCCATCCCAACCAGAAACACCAAAGGAAATTCCAGACCTTTGGCGGAATGCAAAGTCATCAAACTCAGGCAGTCTTCATGCCCCTCATTCTGGGCACCGCCGGACTCCAAAGTCGCCTGTGCCAGGAAATTCTCCAGCGGAGACAGGTTGTCCTCAGAGGCAGAATGATCGAACGCCGCTTGCCGTGCGGCATTGACCAATTCCCGCAGATACTCCACGTTCGACCTTCCTGTTTCGGACAAATCAGCACGGTGATGCGCCAACAAGCCGCTTTTCTCAATCACCAGTTTGACCTGTTCAACAAGCGGCTGGTTTTGAACAGCGTCACGCAAACCCGTCATCAGTTGACGGAAGCCTGTAAGCACTTTGTATTTCGACTCGCCGCTTTGCGTGGCCAAAATTTCCAGCGCCTTCCAATAGCTGCAAGCGCGCTCTTCGGCGACCGCACGCAAATCACTGAGTTTGCGCAGCCCGATCCCACGCGCCGGGGTATTGATGATCCTGACCAAAAAATGATCGCCTTCGAAGTTACAAAGCAAACACAGATACGCAAGGGCATCCTTGATGACAGAACGCTCAAAAAACCGTAGGCCACCATAGATGCGATACGGAATATTTTGCTTGAGCAGTTCCGATTCAAACACCCGAGACTGCGCGTTGGAGCGATACAACACCGCAGCTTCGGTGTACTTCCGACCCGAATCAACCCACTCCTGGGCTTTCGAAGCCACGAAAGCCGCTTCTTCTCCTTCGTTACGGGCAGTAAAAACCATCACCGGCTCGCCCCTATCTCCGTCAGTCCAAAGCTTTTTCCCGTTCCGATTCTGATTATTTTCAATCAAATGATTCGCCGCATCCAAAATCATTTTCGTAGAGCGGTAGTTCTGCTCCAACTTTTGCACGCACACATCCTTGAAGTGGCGTCGGAATTTGTTGAAGTTTTCGGCATCGGCTCCTCGCCAGCCGTAGATCGACTGATCGTCGTCCCCCACTACAAATAAAGGCACTTCTTCACCGGCAAGTCTGCGCAACCACTTGTATTGCATCTGGTTCGTATCTTGAAATTCGTCGACCAACAGACAACGAAAACGCGAGCGGTAACTGCGCAAAATCCCTTCACAATCCGAAAACATTTCATAGCTGCGCAAGAGTAGTTCTGCAAAATCGACAAGGTTGGACTGGCGACAGCCATTTTCATAGGCTGCGTATATGCGTAAATGTTCCCGTCGGCGCGCCAGGTGTTCCTGCGGCACTGACTTCGCTCGCCACCCCTGCTCTTTGCAACCGTTAATAAAATACTGCACTTCCTTAACGTAATCTTGCTGCGTGTCCACGCCTAGGTTCGCCATCACCCGACGCAAAAACCGTCTCTGATCCGAGGCGTCCAGAATCAGAAAATGGCTCGCCAGACCAAGGTCTTCCCGATGCCGCTTGAGCAGGCGATGGCAAATCCCATGAAAAGTTCCAATCCAGAGATCCTGAACGCTACGTCCCAAAGTTTGCTCAACCCGGGTACGCATTTCACGGGCAGCTTTGTTCGTAAAAGTCAGCGCCAATAAATCTCTGGGCGAGAATTTTTCGCTTTCACACAACCAGGCAATGCGATGCGCCAACACATGCGTTTTGCCACTGCCGGCACCGGCAAAAACCATAGCCGACCGGGAAGACGGAACCGTAACCGCCTTTTTCTGCTGGTCATTCAGCGTATCAAGCAAGGGGGCACCGCTGTGGCAGAGGGAACGCAGCCGAAGCTGCTTCCCGAGACCGGGCACCATCGAACCGGGGAAAAAGCCCGAGCCAACCTCGACCTGGTATACACCTGGATACACAAAAAATTACAGGCACTGCGTTTGTCCTTTGCTGTTATTGAGCTTCGGTGCCATAGCATACACCACGAAGTAAACAATCGACTTGTTCGAGTTTCCTGAGCCGTTCAGCGCCCACCCGATGACCAAAAAGTTGCGCACGAGCCACAGTGGCAACGGAAAGCAAGTCGCCATCGCTATACGCGAGCGCGAAGGCAACGCGAAGGAGCAACCAGTATCCAACGCCGTTCAGGCTACATGGCAGCACGAGATTCGGAGCAGGATCAGCCGGGCGTACCATACGACACCAATGAACATAGCACCTACCTTGAATTGACGAAGCCATACAACTACGACGTGGCTTAAATACCGGAGAAAAGTCCTTGTTGGATTAGATGCGCGCACAAGTTGCAGGCAGCGCGTTGGAGAACCTCATGAATACCACAAAGGGACTATTGATTTGCTGTTCAAAAGATAATGTACTTGCTGCTGCTGACAAGTGCGTATCTGTGAAAGCAGTGTGCACGATGACATTAAGCCCCATGCCTAATGTCAATTCCACCAGGAAAGGAGCGTGAATAATAATAATAATAAAGAAACCTTCTGGGGGTGGGCGGCAGCAGCACGGCTCTACGCCGTGCTGCTGCCCTTCTGCTTTGGCATGTCTTGCAATCTTTATGCACAGGACAGTCTCTCCTTGCAGAATGATCCTGATCCATCACAGAACCTATGCACTTCTTCGGTCTCTGGACAAGCAGTTTGGGTGGGCGAGGGCACCGAAGCCGAGCCTTACACAATCACCACGCTTGACCAGTTACAGGCAATGTGCTCAAGACCACGAGCACACTACGTACTGGCAAACAGCATTGAAGCGAAACAGACCCGCGAATGGAACGATGGGCGTGGCTTTATCCCCATCGGCCCTTTTTTCGGTTCTTTTAACGGGTTCGGGTACACGATCAGCAATCTGTTCATTAACCTTCCCGAAGAAAGTAAGGTGGGTATGTTTTCCAGCCTTGAAGAAGAAAGCTCTTTGCAACAAATCATCTTGGCAGATTCACAAACCACTGGCAAATCCCTCGTAGGTTCCCTGGCAGGACATAACAACAAAGGGCTCATAGAAAATAGTACCGTGAGAGGAGGGGTTCTCAACGGAAGCCTCCTGGCTGGCAGCATTGGTGGCATGGTGGGACAGAACGATGGCATGATCAGTAACAGTCACAGCCATGTGGAAGTACAAGCTCGCAATCAGTTCGCTTCCTACAGCCTTGGCGGCTTCGTTGGATTCAATACCGGTACGATCAGAAACAGTGACTCGTCCGGTCGGGTCGGTGGCAATGCCGCCCAAGTAGGGGGCTTCGCAGGCAAAAACGAGGGTCACATTCTGAATTGCTACGCGACCGGGCAGGTGGTCGGTTCTTCCCGGGCTATTGGCGGTCTGGTGGGGGAAAACAGGACAAGTGGAACCATCACCCATAGCCATGCCACAGGGACAGTCGCAGGAAATCGCGCCACGGGGGGACTCACAGGAGCCAATAGCGGAACTATCAGCTACAGTTACGCAACTGGCTCGGTTAGCGGAACGGGCGACCCCGGAAACGATTTTGCCAACAGTAGTATGGGTGGCCATACAGGCAGTAACTTTGGTTTCATCACCCACAGCTACGCAACTGGCTCAGTCTCGGGAAATAATGACTTAGGTGGTTTTGCCGGTTCAAACAGCGGACACATCAGCAACAGTCACGCAAGCGGCAAGGTTTCAGGGCGGAAGTGGGTAGGCGGCTTCGTGGGAACCAATCATCACCCTTCCACTGTTGCATACAGCTACTACGCGTCCGGCTCCATACAAGGAACAAGTTGGGTAGGCGGCTTTGCGGGTTACAACGTGGGGGGCATCCATAACAGCTACACGGCAGGCAAAGTGGCCGGAGACACCAGGGTGAACGATTTCTCCGGGACAAATATCGGAGACATAAATATTGGAGACATTCGGAGAAGCTTTCCGCGCACCCTGACACAACTAAAATGCCCAACGGAGCCAGGCAAGACGTGTGCTGGAGCCGTGACGTATTCCGGCTGGGATACAGACTCCTGGCATTTTGGAAGCGGTAGCACGCTTCCTCTGCACAGCCACGAAAAGCTGACAAAGATTCCTGCGGCACCAACAGGTCTGGCAGCCAGCTTTGCGTCTTTCACCAGCCTGATGCTGGAGTGGCAAAGCTCAGAGCCTTTGGTGGACTTTCACGAGCTGGAAATCTCGGGACTGACCCGGAACATCACCTCCACATACGCCACAGTCCCCGATGAACACCTGGTTAGGCTCCGCGATAGGCACGGAGATGGCAGCACGGTCAGCTATTCTGTTCGCACACACGTTATGGGGGTTGCCAGTCATCCGGCCAACAGCCATTTTCGTTTGCCGAACCCACCGGAAAAACCTGAAATCCAGATTCAGGCAGGTGTGACGGAAGCAGATATTACCGTGGCCGTTTCTGGCGACGCCGTTAACGTACAGGCGAAATACCTCATTCGTATTTTTCAGGAGGAAAATCCTGAGCCGGTCGCAACGCGCTCTGTCAGTGTGGGCAACGGGATACAGTCGGCAGGAACAATATTTTCAGACTTGATCAGTAATGCCTATTACAGGATCACTCTCTCCAACGAAGAAGGAGACACGGTAACAGAGCGGAGCTTTGTCACGGGACTTTCGTCGGACTCGCAACCACGGATCCTGGCTGATCGTAAAACAGAACTGCAGGTGACTTCTGGCGAGAGCTCGGAACTGCGATTGGTTTTAAGCGCCTTGGCTCCCACAGCAGATTCCCTGACATGGCGGATTTCACCAAACCACGCCCCACGGAAAGGATGGGCATGTTTCCTATCGGAGGAAGACAGGGATATCTGTGCCACCCAGGGGATGGGCACCCAGATCACCGTGGTGTATCAGCCAGGCGAAGAAATTCAGGAAAATGACGATTTCTCCGTGGAAGCCATAGGGGAAAATGGATTTTCCACAATCGCAGTTTTTCTAAAACCGAGCAATCCCCCGACCATATCAGGGAATAAAGAGCAGTATTTGGAAATTCTGGCAGACCAACGTCAAGTATCCCTTCAGTTATATGCCGACACCCACTACCCGGAGGATTTGGATTCGCTGGAGTGGACCGCAAAGCGGGTTACAGGTACGCCTGAAGAAAGTACGCTCAACTTCCTTGTCAACAACCAAGTTGCCACTGCCAAGGGTCCTATAGCCAAAGTGCAGTTCATGCGCCCGGAAGGATCAAGGTCAACAGGGCAATTCATAGTATCAGCCAGAGACAGACTGGGCAGCACTACCTCAATACGACTTATCGTTCGCCAAGTAAATTCACCGCCGGTAATCATCCAAATTTCTGGCAGTAGCGTTTTAGACGCTGACTCAATAAATATCTACCTTGCCCAGGAATTACAGGCAGTGGTTATACACTTGGTTGCCCAAGGGAGCGTCGGGCAGGCTTTGAAATGGGAACTTGTCAATCCCCATGACAACCGCGTGATGGCGCAACTTATAAGTGCTGACAGCGAAAGCAACGTATTAACGTACCCAGGCAGATCTGAAATGCTGGTGTACTACGGGATGCTTGGAGAATTCCCGTTAGATGGGACCAGTTTCCTGGTCAAAGTCAGTGATGCGGCCGACCCCGACAAAACAGACCAGATGGTTGTGCGCATGTTAAGCGATCGTACTTTACCAGCGCTTGCCCAAGACCAGTTCCTGGAAAAAACCATCCCATTCCGCAGTCAAGAGCTGACGGTGCTACTGAGCACCCTGCTTCCGCGTGCCGGATTAGCCTGGAGCCTGGTTGGCGACCTGCCACCAGGAGTCTCGGCAAAGTTCGCTAAACACCACGGTTCCGGTCAAGCCGAGCTGAAACTGACGATTCCGAAAGCCCACAATGAAGCGACGTTCAATATACGCGTGGCTGCCGGCAGTCAAAGCCGCGACCACAAGCTCAAAATAACGCGCAGTGCCAACCTCATTACGAGACTCCGCCTGAAAGTGTTTCTTGGAGGATTGGTCAGGTAAAACCCTCACGTTGGCATCCAAAGCGATGCTGCATGATGCACCATACTTATATGTACGGGGTACGAAAACCATGCGGAACACTTGGGCAGGCACCGTCATCACGGTACCACAACCCTGTTGCTGGCAGACGGCGTCATAGCCGTCCGCGTGATCCAATGAGCTTGCCGACAGGGTCTAAGCCGATATAGAATGACAGGGTTGTCTTCAACCAAGACTGCTAACCAACCGAGGGGGAAATGCCGAGCATAAGACTAAGGGATAACGAGTCCGTTGATATTGCGCTGCGTCGCTTTAGACGCTCGTGTGAAAAGGCCGGCATACTGGCGGAAGTCAGGCGTAGGGAGTGTTACGAAAAACCTGCGGAGGCTCGCAAGCGCAAGCTGATACTCGCTCGCAAACGTAGCCGAAAAAGGCACGTGGGTTCTGAATCCTGGACAGGGGGTACCTCCAACCCAAGCAGGATATAAGGTCTGACGCGTCAGCTGCACTTCAAGTCAGAGCTTGGCAGACCTTCTTCAATACATAAATCTGCCTCGCAAAGGCCCGGAGAAGATGCCTTCGGTTATCCGCCTGAAGCACTTTGACGAGATTTACAAACCATTCCAGCCAGCTGAGGCCGAACAGCAGTCAGGACGCTGCATTGAGTGCGGCAACCCCTATTGTTCATGGAAGTGTCCTGTCCAAAATCATATTCCGGAATGGCTGAAGCTGGTCGAAGAAGGCAAGCTTATCGAAGCCGCGGAGCTGTGCCACCAAACTAATTCCCTGCCGGAAATCTGCGGCAGAATCTGCCCCCAGGATCGCTTGTGCGAAGAAGCCTGCACACTGAATGACGGGTTTGGTGCGGTCACCATCGGGTCAGTGGAAAAGTACATCACCGACGCAGCTTTTGAGGCTGGCTGGACTCCTGACCTTTCTCAGGTTATCGCGACTGGAAAACAGGTCGCCATTGTCGGGGCTGGTCCAGCCGGACTTTCCTGTGCGGATGTCCTGGCAAGAAATGGCGTAAAAGCGGTTGTTTTTGACCTCTATCCGGAAATTGGCGGCTTGCTGACTTTCGGCATCCCGCCATTCAAACTGGAAAAAAAAGTCGTTTTACGCCGACGCAAGATTTTGGAAGGCATGGGTGTCGAATTTCGCCTGGGCAAGAAAATTGGCAGCGACATTCCGTTTCCATCTCTACTTGAAAACTACGACGCGGTTTTCCTCGGCATGGGTACCTACGTGCCGGTACCAGGAAATTTCCCTGGAGAAAACCAGCAGGGAGTTCGCAAGGCATTGCCGTTTTTGGTGGCCTCCATTAGCAAACAAATGGGCTTCGAATATTCGCGCGATGAACTTGTAGACATACGCGGGAAGCATGTCCTGGTTCTGGGCGGCGGTGATACCGCCATGGACTGTAACCGGACTTCCGTACGCTCAGAGGCAGCATCGGTCACCTGTACTTACCGCCGTTCGGAAAAAGACATGCCCGGCTCAAGACGGGAAGTCAAAAACGCGCGTGAGGAAGGCGTGAATTTTTTATTCAATCTCCTGCCCATCTCAATCAGTGAAGACGGAGACAGGAAAACTGTTCGCTTTGCTCGCACCAGCACCGAACCCGGTACTCTTCCCGGGCGTAGCCAACCGTTAAAAGTCATCCCCGGAGACGAAGAAACAATCTCTGCCGACGTCGTCATCCTGGCGTTTGGGTTCCGGCCTGGTCCTCCACCCTGGCTGACAGAATCCGGAATTAGCACACACGCCAACGGACGCATAGTCGCAGACCACAACACCCCCATGAAACTTCAAACGGCAAACCCTAAAGTGTTTGCCGGCGGCGACATGGTGCACGGCGCAGACCTCGTTGTCACCGCCGTTTATGACGGCAGGAAGGCAGCGACAGGAATCCTGGACTACATCTGCGCCTGATGCCTGGAAACTCAAGACCCGCCTAAAGTTTGTCCCCGACCGATACGCAGGCGAGGAGCACTCCAAACGACCTCCTGATTCATGCCCTGTTCAAGGAACCCTGTCCAACCGTTCCGATCTGGATGATGCGCCAAGCAGGGCGTTACCTCCCCGAATACCGCAAGTTGCGAGAACAGGCGGGTTCTTTTTTGCGACTGTGCAAAACCCCCGAGTTTGTGTGTGAGGCAACCCTTCAGCCTTTGCGAAGGTTCCCTCTGGATGCCGCGATTATTTTCTCCGACATCCTGGTCGTATCTGAAGCCATGGGGATGACGCTGGATTTCAAGGAAGGAAGTGGTCCGTTTTTCCCGGAACCGATACGGTGCGAGAGAGATTTGAAAAAATTGCGCACAGTGGACGCGACAGAAGACCTCGACTACCTATGTACGGCAATCCGTTCCGTCTGCACAGAGCTGAATGGAAGATTGCCACTCATCGGCTTCTGCGGAAGCCCCTGGACACTGGCGGCGTACATGGTTGACGGCTCTTCAAAACAGAACTTCCCGTACGCCAAGCGCATGATGTTTGAGCGCCCGGATCTGCTGGACATGTTGCTCGATATGCTGTGCGACAGCATTGCTTCATCTTTGAACGCGCAAATAGAGTCTGGTGCCCGTGTGGCTATGATTTTTGACAGTTGGGGCGGGCTGCTCGCAGAAAACAAGTTTCTGCGTTTTTCGCTGGCTCCATCGCAGCGGGTCATGGCAAAGCTCACTCGCAGCCGGAACGGAGAACGCATTCCGGTCATTTTGTTTACCAAAGGGGGCGGCGCCTGGCTCGACCACCTCGCCGACAGCGGCAGCGACGCGCTGGGAGTGGACTGGACTGTCGATCTGGGGCGCGCACGCCGTATGACACGCCAGAAAGTGGCACTGCAAGGCAACCTTGACCCGCAAATCCTGCTCGCTTCTCCAGAAGTGGTGCGCAGTGAGGCACAAGCGGTTCTCGCCTCCTACGGAGCCGGCGCCGGACACGTTTTCAACCTCGGTCATGGCATTACCCCGCAAGCCGAGCTGGAAAGCGTGGCCGCATTGGTTGAAACCGTACATGAATGCGGAACGCAGTACAGCACCGCTGTTTCCGAACCTGCAGAGCTGCCACCCACCGGAAATGCATAAACTCCGGAGCGACATTCCCGCTTCAAAGCCTCCCACTTTTGTTTTGGTCGAAACCACGCATCCGGGAAACATCGGAGGAGTCGCCAGAGCCATGAAAACCATGGGTATCCGACACCTGACCCTGGTCAATCCGAAATACTTTCCATCTCCGGAAGCGACAGCCAGGGCAGCCGGAGCGGATGAAATTCTGGATCAGGCAAAAGTCGTTGCCACCCTGGAAGAAGCGCTCCAGGATCATCAGGTGGTGCTCGGCACCAGCGTCCGGCCTCGCCATGCCAGGTGGCCATGCCTGACACCGCGCGAAGCCATGCAAACCATCGCTCACCACCACTATGATTTTGCCGTCGTCTTCGGTCGGGAGAGCGCCGGACTTAGCAACCGCGAAATGGATTTGTGTCAATACCAGCTGCGCATTCCGTGCCAGATACAGTTCGGCTCATTAAACCTGGCTTCCGCGGCGCAGGTAATCGCATACGAGTGGCATCTGAGCGTGGAGAAACACGTGCCTCAGGAAATAAGGACAAAGCACGAGATGGACGAGCCCGCGAGCGGGCAGGCAATAGAAAGACTGTATGCCCACCTTGAAGCCTCTCTTGACGAAAAGCTTTTTTTCAGCGGGCGCGAATCCGTAACCGTGATGCGGAAATTTCGCCAGATTTTCCAACGGCTCCATTTAAGCGTTCGTGAAGTCAATTTATTGCGCGGGGCGCTCAGCGCGTTCTCCAATTCAAGCGAGCGGACAATTGCAGAGAAAATGTTGGGTCTGGAAGCAAGATCACGAAGTGAGCGTCCGAGCCTGCCCCCGCCCGTCAAAGCCGCTGATGAAGGAAGTCAGGGTCTTGCAGAGACGCAACCACTCGCAGGAAAGGAATTTTGAAAGTTCTGGTCACCGGTGCGCGAGGCTATATTGGTTCGCATATTGTCCAGGCGCTGAGCAGAAACGGTCACACCGTGGTGACAACAGACCTGGAAGATTTTGGCAACAACATCCAGGCGTACAGCCAGCGTTTTTTCCCCTGGGACATCCGAAAAAGTCTGCCCGCATCCGAAACCCGGAATCACGTGTACGACAGCGTGGTTCACTGCGCCGCGCTGGTGTCCGTTGAAGAATCCATGAAAAAGCCGAGCGACTATTACCTGAGCAATACATTTGGAACCCTGAACGTGATTCGCGAGCTTCGGTTCAAGAAATTTATATTCGCGTCCACCGGCGGAGCTTTCGCCCCGGTTTCGCCCTACGCGAAATCAAAAATAGCCGCCGAGGAAATCATCAGGGAACTGTGTCCGGCACGAACCATATTGCGCTTTTTTAACGTCGGCGGCTCCAACGGCTTCAAGAACTTTAACGAACCCACGCACCTGTTACGCAAAGTCGCCATGGCCGTTCGCGGCGAAGCACCACAGGTCGCCATTTACGGCAACGACTACGAAACCAAGGACGGAACCTGCGTGCGTGATTACATCCACGTCTCGGACGTCGCAAACGCGGTGACAATGGCGGTTGAACAAGCCGCTTCCAAACGAGAGTACGAGTGCCTTGGCAGTGGCAAAAGCTATACCGTGGAAGAAGTCATTGCCACCATGAAGCAGGTTTCGGGAGTAGACTTCGTGGTCAGCAATGAAGCACGCAGGGTCGGTGACCCGGCAGTGGTTGAAGTCCCCTTCATGTCACACTTTATGACACCGGCCAAAACGCTTGCCAACATCTGCGAAGACACATTGCGTTTTCTGTAAATCACGATATGAAGGAACCACTTTCCGGCCGTTGGGATCCTCCGGGAAGTCGGGCTGACGGGGAAGCCCCTGCCGGCCGCTTGGCGACCATCGCGCATCTGACATCAAATTCCGTACACTTGAACGCCGTACACTTGACCGGCCGGGTGCGCGCGATGCCTGAACACGGCGTCGCCTGCCGGCATCAAAAGCCGGTGTCTCGCCCCGACAACACAGGAGCAAACGGTCGCCGAACCTCAATGCCAAAAATACCAGGAATGCCCGAAACCTCCAGAACATCCTGCCCCGGCCAACAAAATGCCTAAAACAAAAAAAGCCATCATTTTATTGGCCGCCGGTGAAGGCAAACGAAGCGGCGTCAACGTGCCCAAGCCTTTGATCGAACTGGCCGGAAAGCCCATGCTCGCATACACGCTTGACACCATCGCTCAGCTCACACCTGATTCCGTACATCTGGTCATCGGCCACCAAGCTGACCGGGTGCGGGAAGCAGTCGAGAACGACAACGCCAACTGGTGCGAAAAGATGCCCATCCACTGGCACATCCAGGATGAAAAACGCGGCACGGCGCACGCTGTTGCCTGTGCGCTGCCAGAAATTGCAACAGATCTTCCGGTACTCGTCCTCTATGCCGACATGCCACTGCTGTCCGCAGCAACATGCGCCTCGGTGCTCGACGAGATCCCACACGCCGACCTGGCCTTCCTAACGGCTGCCCTTGATAACCCACACGGCTATGGCAGAGTTGTGCGCAATGACACGGGACAAGTACGGCGCATCGTGGAAGAAGCCGACGCCGAGGTCGCAGAAAAAGCCATTTCGGAAGTCAACGTCGGGGTAATGGCGGCGCAGGCCGGCAAACTGCAAGAATGGATCCGGGGAATCGGCAATGACAATCAGCAGTCTGAGTACTATCTGACAGACTGTATCGGCCTTGCCGTTGCGAACGGCCACCGAGTGGCAACCTGCCAACTTGAAAATACCAATGAAGCACACGGCGTCAACACCCTGGAAGAACTGGAAACCACAGAGCACCGAATTTACCAAAATCGCAGTGCCGCCTTGCGCAAGTCCGGGGTACGCCTGAGAGACTCAAACAACCTCTATATTCGCGGCGAAGTCAAAGCAGGGAAAAACGCCTGCATTGATGTCGGCGTGATTTTTGCCGGCAAGGTACAACTCGGAAACAATGTGGAGATTGGCCCCTACTGCTATCTGAAAGACGTGTCACTGGGAGATGGCACACAAGTCAAAGCCTTTTCCCACCTAGACACCATGCAATGTGGCGAACGCTGCGTTCTGGGACCTTATGCACGCATCCGACCCGAAACAGTGCTTGCCAACACAGCAAAGGTCGGCAACTTCGTGGAAATCAAGAACAGCAAGATCGGCGAGGCCACCAAAGTCGGGCACTTAAGCTATGTCGGTGACAGCACGACTGGAAAGGACGTCAACATCGGAGCCGGAACCGTCACGTGCAATTACGATGGCAAAAGCAAACACCGGACGACCATAGAAGATGACGTTTTTATCGGCTCAAACACCGAGATTATTGCGCCCGTCCGCATCGGGAAAGGCGCCACGATCGGCGCAGGTTCCACGATTACCCGAGACGCAGAAGAAAAGCAGCTCACGCTCTCACGCAGCAAGCAACATACGGTGCCCGGCTGGAAACGCCCCCGCCGCACCACCCCGTAGAAAGGCGCGCAGGAACACGAAAAATGTGTGGAATAGTCGCAGCGGCCGCAAAACACGATGTCTGCCCGATGCTTTTGGACGGACTGCGCAAGCTGGAATACCGAGGTTACGACTCCAGTGGCATCGCGACGCTACAAAACGGCGGCATACAGATACGGCGGCGCGCCGGACGCGTCAATGAACTCGCGAAATTACTGCTGAAGGAACCCATTTCCGGCCACATTGGTGTGGCGCATACCCGCTGGGCGACTCACGGAGTACCGGCAACACACAACGCCCACCCACAAATTTCCTCCGGGCGCGTTGTGGTTGTCCACAACGGCATTATCGAGAACTACCTCGAACTGAAAAAACAGCAAAAGAAGCTGGGCTTTGATTTTTCCTCTGACACCGACAGCGAAGTGATTGCACACCAGATCTGCTACTACCTTGAGCGGGGACGAGACTTGTTGACGGCAGTCCGGGAAGCGGCGCAAGACCTCGTAGGCTCATGGGCACTCGCAGTGCTTGATGAACGCGAACCACACAGGCTGGTCGGCGCACGCAGCGGAAGCCCCCTGGCAATCGGGCTGGGCGATCAGGTGAACTACCTGACTTCCGATGTGCAGGCTCTGGCAGGTCTCACGAAGCGCTTCCACATCTTGGAAGACCAAAAACTCGTCATCCTGGATTGCGACCAAGTTGAGGTCTACGACCAGCAACTCCGCAAAATGCCGCATCGTGAGGAGCAGATTGACCTCCACGTCGGCTTTCCCAAGCTCGGACGCTTCAAACACTTCATGCACAAGGAAATCCACGAACAGCCCACCGCGGTATCCGACACGCTCGAAGGAAGACTGCACGTAGACACTGTCCCGGACGAAATCCTGGGCTACAAGGCGAAACCAGTCCTGGATCGAACCAGAGGACTACACATAGTCGCATGCGGCACCAGCTACCACGCCGCTTTGGTAGCGAAATACTGGTGTGAGGAACTTGCCGGGGTTCCATGCCAGGCAGAAATAGCAAGCGAGTTCCGCTACCGAAAACAAGCACGGCACAGCGACTCCCTGTTCATTGCGATCTCCCAATCCGGAGAAACAGCCGACACCCTGGCCGCCCTGGAAAAAGCGAAAAGTGAAAATTACCTTGCCACACTCGGACTGTGCAACGTCGCGCACAGCACCTTGGCAAGAAGCGCAGAATTTGTGCTGTTGACGCATGCCGGTCCGGAAATCGGAGTCGCATCCACAAAAGCATTCACCACGCAACTCGTCGCCTTGATGCTGATCGTCATTTTGCTGACCAAAAGAAAGCCTCACCAGGAAAAAGTCATTTACTCGCTCATACAACAACTGCGCAACCTCCCCGCACGCCTGCAAAGCGCCCTGCTACTGGAACCCCTGATCGCCGAAGTCGCCGCACAAATATCCCAAAAAAGCCATGCGCTGTTTCTCGGGCGTGGCCTGCACTACCCCATCGCCATGGAAGGCGCGCTGAAACTCAAAGAAATCTCCTACTTGCACGCAGAAGCATACGCCGCCGGTGAACTGAAACACGGGCCACTGGCACTGGTCGATACCGACATGCCCATCATTGCCGTCGCCCCCAATGACCACCTGCTGAACAAACTCAAGTCAAACCTTGAAGAAGTGAGCGCCCGCGGAGGACAGCTCCAGGTTTTCGCCGCCCGCGGCGTCAGGCTCGGCAACGAAAAAAACACCCGCCTGATCGAAGTGGATGCACCGGAAAATGCGGTTTCCCCCATCATTTTCTCCCTGCCCCTGCAGCTCCTCGCCTACCACTGCGCGCTGCAAAAAGGCACCGACGTCGACAAACCACGCAACCTCGCAAAATCCGTCACCGTGGAATAGTCTGTAGAGAGATTTTCACAGAGGATTTTTTCGGGAATTATTGACAAGTGCTTTGCGCTGTGATGTGATTCCAAAGACTTGAAACACGACACAACCGGAGGACGGAATGGAAAAAGAAAATCAAGCAACCACCATTGACGTTTTGAAATTGGCTATTGCTGCTGTGCTCTTCAGTATGTTGATGGGGTGTATGGCTCCGGTCAACCTTACCGGTGCAGGTACATTCGTGAGACAAATACCACCAGAATCAACCTCCCCATGCGAGTTTTTAGGTGTGGTGGAGGAAGAAGAAAGATTCTCTTTGACAGAGGTCGATGGTAGGCGAAACGTTTTAAACAAAATACGGAACACTGTGGCGGAAATGGGTGGTAACAGTTACGTGCCTACTCTAACTACTACCAGTGCCGGTGGTGGGTACACAAACATGCAGGTAGATGGATATCTTTGCCCCATAAAACGAGACAACGTCATATTGAAGATGATTCCAAGAATAGACCTGAGGTCATCTCGTTCCCGTGATTTGCGCAACTAACAGATCGGGGCTTTCCCAATGAATATAGTAATTTCTGACCTACCTCCTTCGAGAATTTACTTTTCGATCTAAGCGCATTTTAAATGGCCGAAGCGTCAGATTCGGTTAATGAATTCCTATCCACCATGCTCTGACCTAAAAATGGCATCTGATGAGGACAAGTAAGTCAAAAGCTTCTCTGTCCCAGAGTAAGTTCAATGGACAAAGCACAAAGACCTCAAGCACAACATTCGTGAATACCTGAACGAGGCAACCGGAGCGACTGAAGAACGCAATCCATCACTCGAAGGTGTGTTGGTCTCCAAAAATCACAAAATAAAAAAACCCTGAGTATGTCGGTAGAATTTTCAGAAGTCCTGGCCTTCTGGTTCGAAGAGCTGGAAGGCAGGCAGCGTTTCGATGTGAACCACGAGTTCGATGGGGTGATCAGGACACGGTTCAGCGCGGTGCATGCTCAAGCCTCGCGCGGCGAGTTGTTCGCTTGGCGCACGGCAGCGGCGGGACGCTTGGCAGAAATCGTCGTGTTGGACCAGTTTTCACGCAACATTCATCGCGGACAGCCTGCAGCCTTCGCACAGGACGGCATGGCACTGTGCCTGGCGCAGGAAGCAGTCGCTACAGAAGCGGACAAAGCGCTGTCGCCCTCGCAACGCATATTCGTCTATATGCCCTACATGCACAGTGAATCGCTTGCAATCCACGACGCAGCCCTTCCTCTGTTTGAAGCCTTGGCGAGAGAGGGCGAACACTTCGCCATGACCTTGGACTTCGAGCATCGTCATCGTGTCATCGTCGAACGCTTCGGTCGCTATCCTCACCGCAACACCGTCATGAGACGCGTCAGTACACCACAGGAAGAGGCTTTCTTGAAAGAGCCTGGCTCAAGCTTCTAGTTTTTTCTTCTCTCCTTAAAGACAAAACGAGCAAAAGTAGGCTATAAAGATGAAAAGAGCCAAGTCGACCAAATCCATGGAGGCTAAAAAAAATTCCATACGGACAAAATTGACCCTCGAACGAAACGACTCCGTTACCGTGAAATAACTCAGTCAAAGGGTCACACACTAAAACCTGCACCATGAAGACCAAAAAAATCACCCTGCAAGAGCTCGAAAGCTTTCTCTGGGGTTCGGCAAACATCCTTCGAGGAAACATGGACGCGTCCGAATACAAAGACTACATATTCGGCATGTTATTCCTGAAACGGCTCTCGGACACATTTGAAGAGGAACACGAAAAGGTTGTCAATCACTACCGCTCAATTAAGAAACCCAAAGGAGTGGCGGAAAAACTCGCATCTGATGAGGTCGAGTACGATAAAACCCTCTTTATCCCGGAAAGAGCAAGGTGGTCAAAGCTCAAAGACCTCAAGCACGACATTGGCGCAGAACTGAACAAAGCAACCGGGGCGATTGAGGAACACAATCCATCACTCGAAGGTGTGTTGAGTTCCATAGACTTCAACATCAAGGAAAAACTCTCTGACGATGCGTTACAAGACTTTCTCTCTCACTTCTCCAAATATCGACTGCGCAATGAAGACTTTGACTCTCCGGACCTGTTGGGGAGTGCATACGAATACCTCATTAAACAGTTTGCAGATTCTGCGGGCAAGAAAGGAGGCGAGTTCTACACACCCAGTGAAGTCGTACGGCTATTGGTCTCACTGTTGAAACCTACAGCAGGCATGAAGATATACGACCCGACAGCAGGCTCCGGTGGCATGTTGATACAGAGCCGCAACTATCTCATTAAACGGGATGAAAATCGGAGAAACCTGTCCCTTTATGGGCAGGAGAAGAACCTCAACACTTGGGCAATCTGCAAGATGAACATGTTCCTGCATGGTCTGCTCAATGCAGACATCCGTAAAGGGGACACTCTGCGCGACCCACAACACATCAAAGATGGTGAGTTAATGTTGTTTGACAGGGTTATTGCAAATCCCCCTTTCTCCTTAAAAGGATGGGGAAAGGAAGTGGCAGACACAGACAGCTATGGGCGATACCCCTACGGGACACCTCCCAAAGACAAGGGTGACCTTGCCTTCATTCAACACATGATTGCGTCACTGAATGCCGAAGGGAAAATGGGTGTGGTGGTTCCCCATGGTGTTCTGTTCAGGGGAGCAAGCGAAAAGAATATCCGCAAAGGCATACTGGAGGATGATCTGTTGGAAGCGGTGATTGGCCTTCCCCCGGCGCTGTTCTACGGCACAGGCATTCCAGCGGCGCTGTTGATCATCGACAAGAACAAAGCCAAAGAACGAAAAGGCAAGGTTCTCTTCATCAACGGCGAATTGGAATACCAGGAAGGCAAGAACCAGAACAAATTACGTGATGAGGATATCGGCACATCTTGAATGCATACGATGCATACACTGACGAAAGGCGGTATGCCAAAGTAGTTGAGATGGATGAAATCCGCGAAAATGACTACAACCTCAATATCCGCAGATACGCAGACACCTCACCCCCACCCGAACCCTTTGACAGTCGTGCCATTCTGAAAGGAGGCATTCCCGTTTCCGAGATTGAAGATGACTACATTCAAGAGACCCTAAACGGCATGGACGTCTCCTGCGTCTTTGTGCGCAGGGACAGCGAGTACTACGATTTCAAACCAGAAATTGAGAACAAAGAACAGATACGAGACCACTTAGGCGAAGTTGAGCAACCCGTCATAAAGCAGTTTGAAAGATGGTGGGACAAGTATCGAGTTTCTCTGCACGAAATAGACGCACAGGAAAAACAATCAGAAAAAGTGATGTGGGGATATTTGAAGGAGCTTGGGTATGAGTGAGAAAGTTCCAAAAGGGTGGGTAGAGTCGTATGTGAGTGATTTCTTTGACTTTTCGATAGGTGGAACCCCGAGCAGAAATAATGAATCTTATTGGGACTTTGGGGGAATTCGGAAAAATAAATGGGTTCAATCAAAGACCTGAAAGGTAAATACATTGACGATACAGGAGAATACATAAGCGATGGAGGTGTTAAAAATAGTAATGTAAAACTCATCCCCTCGGGGACAGTCATTATGAGTTTCAAACTCACAATTGGTCGATTGAGCATCACCAAATCTCCTCTTTACACAAACGAGGCGATTGTAGGATTCATAGCAAAAGATAATACGAGCATAGACAGAGATTTCCTTTATTACGGTTTGCAGTCTTGGGATTTGTTGGCAGAAGTTGACCAAGCAGTAAAGGGCGCAACTCTTAACAAAGATAAAATGTCGAGAATTCTTGGCCTCTTCCCCCCCCTCCCTGAACAAAAGAAAATCGCATCCATTCTCACCTCTGTTGATGAGGTGATTGAGAACACCCGGGCACAAATCAATAAACTCAAAAGCCTCAAAAAAGCCATCATGCAAGACCTGTTGACCAAAGGCATTGGTCACACAAAGTTCAAAAACAGCGAATTGGGGAGAATCCCGGAAAGCTGGAATATAAGAAGATTCTCCGACATAGCCTCCAACCGAACCACTAGATTTATTCCAGAACCAAGAATGACTGAAACATTATATTTAGGATTGGAACATTTAGCCTCTGAAGCAAGATCCATAAAGAAATTTGGTAATTCTTCGGAAATTATTTCCGCTAAGACAAAATTTCTTAAAGAGGATACGCTTTTCGGAAAACTCCGCCCTTATTTGCACAAGGTTGCGTTTCCTGACTGTGTTGGGATTTGTTCTACCGATATACTAGTTATCACACCGAGCAAGACTACAAATCCTGTCTTTCTTTATTACATCTGCTCATCAGATAAATTTGTTGCGAACGCAGTTGAGGGTTCCGCCGGGAATATCATGCCAAGAACATCATGGAAAGATTTGGCAACTTTTTCTGCGTTGACTCCTCCCCTCCTCGAACAAAAGAAAATCGCATCTATTCTCACCTCTGTTGATGAAGTGACTGAGAACACCGGAGCACAAGTCAATAAACTCCAATCTCTCAAAAAAGCCCTCATGCAAGACCTGCTAACAGGTAAGGTCAGGGTGGCGGTGTAGGAATAAGAAGAGACTACGGCATCTGACGAACCAGACAGTGTAGAGCTTCCCGTACTGAAACAACTCTAGTCTTTGGGGTGACCGCCTAACGAAGCACCGAAACTTACCTTCGAAGAGATAAGCCCCCTTCATCAATGCCTGAAAAACTAGAATCCCGAGCAAAGTTGCACGCACTGATAAAAAGGAGTAGCATTCCGACGCTGTGGGCAGGATCAGCCGCTGAAGCAACTACGACCACTGTATCCGTAGATGTGCGGACACCTTACTCAGTTTACAAGAGCGTTTTGAATTTTATCAATGGAGAAGTTATGAAAAAATTAAAGCAATCGGATCTCAATAAAACTCTCACGCAAGGTCTGTTAACGGGCAAAGTACAGGTGTCGGTATGAAAAGAGATCCTGACCTCATCAGAAAAATTTTATTGGAAGTTAAATCTTGTGATAACCCCCAAGGAATATCGGATAGCCGAGACATCCAGATTGAAGGATATAGTGCTGAACTTACCCAATACAACGTTGGCTTACTAGTTGATACAGGTTTAGTTTCAGGGATAAAATCAAACGAGGTAGTGAGAATTGACTTTTACATTAACGTGAAACTTGCTACAGCAGGTTACGATTATCTTGATCTAAGAAAAGAAGTATATAAAGAGATGAGAAACAAAGTTGAAGAAGTGAAAGAAGGGAATGGGGAAAAAGATGTAATTAAAAGAATAAATTACTCAATTTATGAGATAAAAAACAAAATTGAAGAGTTAAAAGAGAAAGCCAAGAGAAATGATGAATATCAAATGAAAGAGAGAGTTATAAAGGGTAGCGCTAAAGAGTTAAAGAAAGAAATTAAAGAGTTTGGGGTGAATTGAGTGTAAAGGAGAAAGCTGAGTTAAATGATGAATATAAAATGAAAGAGAGAGTTATAAAGGTTAGCGCTGAAGAGTTAAAGAAAGCAATTAAAGAGTTAAAGGAGAAAGCTGAGTTAAATGATGAATATAAAATGAAAGAGAGAGTTATAAAGGTTAGCGCTGAAGAGTTAAAGAAAGCAATTAAAGAGTTAAAGGAGAAAGCTGAGTTAAATGATGAATATAAAATGAAAGAGAGAGTTATAAAGGTTAGCGCTGAAGAGTTAAAGAAAGCAATTAAAGAGTTAGAGGTGAACCCTGAGTTAAATGATGAATATAAAATGCAAATGGAAGCTGAAAGAAAATACAGGGGAATAAATTCGAGGGGTATTCTTCCATACCATAGCTTGTCAGTTAAACGAGTAGCAAAAGATAGGGCAATAGATGTTGGAATGAAAGATAAAGAAATTAATGAGCTAAAAAAAGAAATCAAAATATTAGAAGAGAAAGATAGAAAAAAGAGTGAAGAAAAAATCAAAGATGATATTAAAAAACTAAAAATCGACTTCGAAAAATTAGCAAAAAAAGTTAAAAAGATAGATGAAGATAAAATGAAGGAAGAGATTAAGAAATTAAGAAAAGAAATCGGAAAATTAGAAGGAGGAAAATTTACTTTCAAACTGATGGCAGAATTTTTCCGCCGTTCTCTGTTTCCCGATTAGTGAACGTGAATGAGTATGGTGAAACTACTTCATGTTGGTGTGGAGCCGATCTTTGAGATGGTTGTATGCCAAAGCGGCGAAACTGGCACAGATGAGTCGGAGCTCACTTCATAAATATGGAAAAGTTGAAATACCAGCCAAAAGCCAAAATAAATACCGAAATTAGAGGTATTAATCACATTTTGCTTATCTATTGCGGCACACTCTGATAAAAAAGAGTAGTGTTTTACAACCATTAGCAGGATGAAAACAACTACGAACCGTGTATCCGTTGACATGCAGACACTCTCCCTAACTCACCAGGGCATTTTGAATTTTATCAACGGAGAAGGTATGAAAACATTAAAGCTATCGGAGCTCAATAAAACTCTAACGGGAGGCCTGTTGACAGACAAGTACAGGTGCCGGCATGAAAAGAGATATTGACCTCATCAGAAAAACTTTACTAGAAGCTGAGTCCTGCCCTGTTAGGCAGGGGCTACACACAACACGATTAAATATGAACCGGCCAGTACTGGCGTTATCCAATACCACGTGGGCTTACTTATTGATGAAAGTTTTATTGTAGGTGAAAGGTCAAAGCAAATAGGGATAATTAACCCCTATTTTTACGTGAAACTTACTAATGCAGGCCACGATTATCTCGATGAAATGACTAACATAGCTAAAGAAGCAAAAGAAGAATTTAAAGAGATGAAAAGCAAAATTGAAGGAGTACGAAGAGGAAGTCAAAATGAAAGAAGAAGTTAAAGTGTTAAAAAACGAAGTCGAAGTATTGAAGGAAAAACATAAGAAAAAAGAAAGCGGAATTTGGGGTGGTTAAAAAGTCTTGCCAGTGACATAATTGCAAAAATGTGAATACAGATGAGCAAGACGGAACTATCTCTTTGAGATAGCACCGATCTTAAGGACGGTCGTATATTGAAGCAGCTAAAACTTCCCAGAGATATAGCTAGCCTCACTTAACCAATGATAAGCCGGAATATCGAACGAAAATAAAAACAATAGCTACCCGAAGCATCAAGTGCAGTCACCCATATTTGTTACATACACTTATGAAATGAAGTAGAATCTCTCTACAGTATGCAGAGTGGGGTGCATTGTTGAAGTAGCTATGACTTCTGTATCCATAAATATGCAGACACACCACCCAGTTCACAAGAGCATTTTTAATTTTATCAATGGAGAAGTTATGAAAAAATTAAGGCAATTCGAGTTCAAAAAAACTCTCACGCAAGGTCTGTTGACGGGCAAAGTACGAGTGTCGGTATGATCAGAGATTTTGACCTCATCAGAAAAATCTTACTGGAGATTGAGTCTTGCGACGATCCCCAAGGGATGGGGGATAGCAGGGGTATTCGGACTAGAGAACATAGTACCAAATGTATCCAGCAGCACGTGGGCTTACTCGTTGATGCAGGTTTTGTTGCCGGAAAACATCTGAAAACCATAAACTCACCTGTTGGATTTTATCTTCAAGTAAATCTTGCTTGGAGAGGGCATGAGTTTCTTGACAATGCAAGAGATGATTCCATCTGGCAGACTGTAAAAAAAGAGCTCGGTAGCAAATGGAGCTCCGTTAGTTTTGGCGCCCTGGAAACTTTACTTAAACAAGCGGTCTTAAAGATGTTAGAGGCGTTGTGAGTACGGACGAGCGTGACAGCGTAGAACTTCCCGCACTGAAACAACTCCAGTCTTTGGGGTGGTCGTATGTCGAAGCGGCAGAACTTTCCCCCGATGGGTTTGGTGAACGGGGGTCTTTCAAGGATGTGGTTCTTGAGAAACGACTTGCCGCAAGCATCAAACGCATTAATCCGTGGATAGATGCCGGGAACCTCAGCAAAGTGGTGCGTGATCTCATCAAAACCCCTCACAGCAATCTGATTGAAGCAAATCAGTTCATATGGAATGCCCTCAACCGGTGCGTCTCAGTGATGCAGGACTTGGGTAAGGGGAACAAAGGTCAGACAGTCCGTATCATAGATTTTCAAACCCCAGAGAGTAATGAGTTCCTTTGTACCAGCCAGTTCAAGGTCTCCGGTGTTCATCAAAACATCATCCCCGACATTGTTCTATTCGTGAATGGACTTCCTCTGGCAGTCATTGAATGTAAATCTCCATACATCACCGATCCGATGCAGGCAGGCATTAACCAGCTTCTGCGTTATGCAAATCGCAGAAGCCCATCTGATGACGAGGGTGCGGAGAAGCTCTTTTATTACAACCAGATGATGGTCTCCAGCTGTGGGAGCAAGGCACGGTTTGGCTCGATCACGTCCCGCATGGAACATTATTTGGAGTGGAAAGACCCCTACCCTCTAAACGTTGAGCAGGTGGGTTCAGAAGCAAATTCCCAGGGGATACTGATTGCAGGTCTGTTCTCCAAGGCCAACTTCCTCGACATTGTGCAGAACTTCACGGTCTTCGAACCGGTTGATGGGCGTACCGTTAAGAAAATTGCCCGATATCAGCAGTTCCGCGCAGTTCACAAGACCATTAAACGCATCAAGGCAGGCTCAAGTCGCAGAGAAAAAGGCGGTGTCATCTGGCACACGCAAGGTTCGGGCAAGTCGCTGACCATGGTCTTCTTGACTATAAAGATGCGCAGAGACCCGGAGCTGCGAGACCGTAAACTCGTCTTTCTCACTGACAGAACCCAGTTGGACACCCAATTGAACGCTACTTTCACCCGTGCGCAAAGCGAGACAGTCCAACACGCAGACTCGATAGAGTCCCTGAAGGAACTCTTGATGACAGACTCTTCAAATATCGTCATAGCCACAGTTCAGAAGTTCCAAGAGAGGACAAATGGCGATGAATTTCCGGTTCTCAATGAATCGGAAAAAATCATTGTTCTGACAGATGAAGCGCACCGGACTCAGTATGGCACCCTAGGCGCAGCACTAAACTCGGCGCTCCCTAATGCCCCAAAGATCGCCTTCACCGGGACGCCTCTTATCAAAACGCAGAAGACCAGTCGCGAGTTTGGGTCTTATATCGACACCTACACCATCGAAGAAGCCGTAAAAGACGGAGCAACAATCCAGATTGTGTATGAAGGCAGGGAGGCAGAGCTTCAAGTGGCAGGAGGCTCGCTTGATAATCTCTTCGAGGACTACTTATCGGACAGTCCTGCCGAGGAAAAGGCGGCAGTCAAAAAGAAATACGGAACTGAAAAGGCGATTCTGGAGGCACCTCTCCGCATTCGCGAAGTGTGCGCAGATATCCTCGAACATTACTGTGAACATATCCAGCCCAATGGCTTCAAGGCGATGATTGCCACCTCATCCCGCAAAGCGGCGATTACCTACAAGGAGCAGCTGGATAGGTTAGAAGCGCCTGAGTCAGCAGTGATCATCTCGTGCGAACAGAACGACCCGAAACGGTTCCGGGAACATACAGACGGCAATAAACACAAACGGCAGATTGAAGATTTCAAGAAACCTTTCGGGACAGGTGAAGGTCAGTCAGACCTGAGTTTCCTTATCGTCAAAGACATGCTGTTGACCGGCTTTGATGCACCCATCGCACAGGTTATGTACCTGGACCGTAAGCTCTCTGACCACAACCTTCTGCAGGCAATCGCGCGGGTGAACCGTCCAAACAGGCAAAAGTTCCGAGGCTACATCGTTGACTACTATGGCCTAAGCGACTACATCGATGAAGCGTTGAGCATGTTTTCAACGGACGATGTTCAGGGTGCATTGATAGAACTAAAGGACGAAATTCCGAAACTCAAGAATTCCCACACTCGTGTTATTCAATACTTCAAAGGGCTGGATATGGATGATTGGGAAGAATGTATTTTGGCATTGGAAGATGCAGTCAAAAGACGGAACTTCCAGGCAGATTTTCAGGTCTTTGCAAGGCAAATGGACATTATTCTCCCCAACCCTGCGGCTGCCCCATTTTGTCACGATCTCAAGAACCTGGGAAAAATTACTCTTGGTGCGAAAAATCGTTATCGGGACGAACAGTTGGATATCACGGCAGCAGGCGAGAAGGTTAGGAGACTGATTGAAGAGCATGTTGACTCAACCGGAATTGCCACCAGAATCGCCCCTGTTGACTTGTTTGGAAAAGACCTCAAAGAGCGGTTAGGACAGTACAAGTCATCCAGATCAAGGGCATCTGAAATGGTGAACGCAATCCGGAGTCACATCAAGGTTAACTTCGACGATGACCCTGAATATTACAAGTCTCTCTCCGAGCGTTTGGAAGACATCATTCGCAGACACGGAGAAAAGTGGGATGAATTGGTTCAAGGCCTCATAGATTTAGGTGACAACATGGAAGCCGACCACAAAAAGAAAGCGGATGACCTCGGCCTTTCCATGAAAGAGTCTCCTTTCTACAACATCCTGGAAGCAGAAATCCAGAAACCCCAAGCTGGCGAAAGCCCTGATGAGGAAAGAGCAGAAAAACTCAAAATGCTGACTCGGTCTCTGGTCTCCAAAATAGAGGAAGCAACCCACGTTGTGGGGTTCTGGGAAAAATGGGACGAACAGAAAAGAGTCAGGAAGATTATCAGGCGAGCCCTGATTGAGCATTTTGACGAGTCGCCCGTTAAAGCAGTGAGCGACCGCTTTATGGAACTGGCAAAGAGAAAGTTCAAGTGACAGCCAATTTTGATTTCCGCGTAAAGATCGTGCGTACCAACCGCAAGCGGTCTGCCTCCATTCAGCTTGATGGGGAAACGGTCAAGCTGACCATGCCGAAAAACCTGTCTGACCGGTGGGCTCAAAACCTTATCCAGAAAAGGTCTAGATGGATACAGCAGCAACTCAAGATTCAGGCGGAAACCCCGCCGCCCAAGGCCAAGGAATACGTCAACGGAGAGGCCTTCCTCTTTCTGGGACGCAACTACCGCCTTAAAAAGGTTGCAGGAGGCTCTGGCGAGGTCGGGTTCAAAAATGGATATATCGAGGTACCTGTCCCACCGGGTCTTTCAGAAGGCGATGTGGGCTGTTCCGTAAAAGCCTCTTTGGCTCAATGGTACAAGTCGCAGGCACTGTTTCGCCTGCATGAGAAGACCGAGCGCTACGCATCAGCCATAAGGGTTGAGCCGAAGCCCGTGCGGGTGAAGGACTACAAGTCGAAATGGGGTTCCTGTTCAGTTTCAGGTGACATTTCCTACAACTGGCGGATCATCATGGCACCACACCGCATAGTCGATTATGTCGTGGTGCACGAGCTGTGCCATATATTGGAGCTTAACCACTCGCCACGGTACTGGCGGCACGTTGAGAACGTGATTTCAGACTTTAGGGAATGCAAGGAGTGGCTTAAAACGAATGGGACAAGTCTGCATATTTAATGGGGTACCCCCCCAGCAGGCATCCGAGGCGTTCGGAGCATACGTAGCGCCTTTTGCCGAAAAATTGATACACTCCTGCTTTCAAAAGTGACGGAGAACAGCTACATGAACGAAACAGTCTACATTCTTAGAAACCCAGCCATGCCGTGTATTGTAAAAATTGGCCGGACTCCAAACTTGGAGAAGCTAGTTAAGCGGTTGTCTTTACACGAGGAAGTCCCAGTTGCGTTTGAAGTCTATTACGCGCGCCCCGTTGCAGATTCCAAAAAAGTGGAAAAAGGCTTACACAGCTACTTTGAGGATTGTAGGGTTAGTCCAGAACGAGAATTCTTTGAGGTGAATCCAAAACATGTGCTGAAAGTCTTTAAACAGTTTGAAATTGAGAACATCACCCTTAGAAAAGATATCGTTGGTAGTCAGGAAGACCGACTAACTCCCACCAAAGGACGAAAAAGAAACTTCAGGTTTTCAATGGTTGGTATAGACGTTGGGGCAACGCTGTCATTCGTCCAAAACGAAGAAATCCAGGTCACTGTGGCTGATAACCAAAAAGTATGGTTTGAAGGTGAGCGCGTATCTCTTTCCCAGTCAGCACTGTCAATATTGAATCGGGATTTCGGAAAAACGCGGAGCAGTGTAAGGGGACCAGACTTTTGGGTGTTTGAAAACGAGACCTTATCTGAGAGACGGGTTCGCATGGAGTCTGAAGACTAGAAAACACATCGGCGACCACTCTGAAGAATAACCTCATTCCTGGTCTGTACCCCAAATTCCAGACCAAACGGATAAAAAAGCTGCTGCACCCGGAAAAACGAGACCCGCGCCGCCAGGCTTTTACATCTACCAAGATGCTGCCGGCACGTTGAGCACGTGATTTCGGACTTTAGGAAACGCAAAGGACGGTTGAAAACAAATGAGGTAAGTTTGCATATTAGCAGTCAGCCTTTGACCGGCTTTAATTACTCTTTCTTCAATGTGGCTGTATCAATGTTTGAGTTAATGTCCCAATATCGAGATTCAAATAAGGATATCAATCCTTTCAATGCGCTTGCTTTTTGGAGAAATTGTTCTTTCACAGTATACGCACGGTCATAGTTTTCCCGGATATCCAAATAATGTTTGTGAGCCTCTATGTATTCCGGATTAACTCGAATTTCTGCGTCTATGGAATTTTCTGTACCGCGCAAATCTGTAACTTTAATTTCGTTGTACAAACGAGCCTTAATCGTATAACTTTCAAGTTTAGCCAACGCCGCCAATTTTTTCAGCTCCGGCAAGTTTTTGGTAACTTGTTGAAATTCAGATGGGAGTTTTCTCAGAATGTCATCCAAGCTATGAAGATTTATTTCCATAACTGGCTGTGGTTGTTTAGACTCCATAATGTTCCTCATTTATAAAGCTTAGTCGCTATTTTACACAGGATTGCCAAAAATTCAGCGTTAGTTCTTGCGCCCTGT
Organism: Candidatus Oxydemutatoraceae bacterium; assembly: GCA_965212025.1. Classification (GTDB taxonomy): domain Bacteria; phylum Pseudomonadota; class Gammaproteobacteria; order Poriferisulfidales; family Oxydemutatoraceae. Next base: position 1,025,168 of record OZ243039.1, on the reverse strand, counting down.
TTGAGCAACCGCAAAACAGCATCTGCGATATTCGTACCGTAAGATTTTTTTAAGTGGCTTCCTGACAAATTAACAGGTCTCTACTGAACGTCGGATGTTGCCGTTATCTTTCATTAAGCAACACTTTATTTATACCACACCATTTATAGCTTCGCTCGTTTCGTTGGAGGACTCAAAAATTCTTGAACGTTGCCCGAAAAAGGGGTACGAAAATTAAAAATGACATTGTTTACAGGTTTGAGACAACTGACCAAGTGCCATCGCTTGGTGATTCTCAAAGGACTTACTGGCAGCAATCCAATCATGGTTTTTGAGTTCAACCCTGCCTCTTGGCGAGTACCCTTAGGTTTAGGTTAGCAATAGATCCATTGAGGGAAAGGACTGGAGTGTAATCAATTTCACCAACTCGGTTTCCTTGCGCGCTTGAAGCAAGCGGACTGCCTCGACCAGACTTTCGTGGTCAGACAGTGCGTAGATGCCCAAAGTCCTGTAAATACTTGTTTTGGCTTGTGCATCGTTTTCCTGGAGACCGCACCCAAGAAGAAGACTCAAACGAATGAGGTTAGTTTCTGCCTCATCCAAGGATGACCGGCTAAGGTGCACAAAAGTAATTTTGGGTTTGGTCGCCTTGACGAAAATATAGTCACCCAGTTGTGCTTTGTAAAATTCAGCCACATGACGAAGCGAGCCAATTGACGCCCCACCAATTGCTTCAAGTCGCCAGCTCACAGCTACGGAGCCAAATTCTGTCTCGGGTCGGATTTTGTTTCCGGGCTTGCAACCCAAGATTCGCGCAAATGCGTTCGGAACAAACATCCCGCTTCCTCGTAACATGTCTTTATTGACTAAAAGCCGCCAGGCCCATATTTCTCCGTTACTTCGATAGCATGAGGTCGACTTGCTAATGTCTGTAGGGATGATGATGCCGTCACTCATGTCGCGGATACTCGCCATGTTATTTTCGTCTATCGTGAATTTTTTCGTTTTGAGATAGGCGAGAACCGAACTCCCTTTAACGCCGTATGTATTTGATATTTTTTCAACCAGGTGGGCAGAAGATGCCTTGCCTCCAGATGCATCAATTTCCTGAATAATCTTATCGACGATGTGGGTGTACTCTTTGTGGTCTGTTGTACCAGCGATTACGAATTCGCACTTCTTGTTTATTCGCATAAACCTTGAGTCAGATATCAAGCGTTGCCTTAAACTCCGTTCAGAGCATTCCCCAACTTCTTCAGCCAGCTTTTCAATTCCCACAGGTTGGTTGTAATAGCGCAAGAGCGCGTGGACTTTATCCGATTGACTCTTGCGAGAATGAAGAACGCCTCCTTCAACGGGAAACAAACCTGGCAAGCTCTCAATCCATCTTTCGTGGTACTCCTCTTTCAATTCAAAATTGTTAAGGATTTCGGTGATTTCTGCTTGTGATATCAGCCCACGGCCATCTTGGCGCTTTAATAGCTCATCAAATGTTAACTTGGGAAGTTTATTTTTCGCGAGCAACCAGTTTTCGGATAGTTTGTAGGGGCCTGCCAGCGAAAGTACTAATGCTCTAATGAAGGGCAAGTCGATATTGTCGCTGCCATTCAGGTCTTCACAAGCCCAATCCAGTTCCTTCTCAACTGTGGTACCTCCCCGAGGCACGGCTGACCCTAAGCGCTTACGCAATGCCGCTGCTCTCCGGGTTATTACTCCGAACATTTTTTCGTTGCGAAGTGACTTGAGTTTCTGAACTGAATTTTTCTCAAGCTGCCGTATTCGCTCCCTTGTTACGCCGTATCTGTCCCCTAATTCTTGTAGTGTTTCGCCTGTTCCAGTGGCGAAAGTGCGTAGTGTCAAGATTTCACGAACTCTGTCATCAATTTGCTCCTGAAGTTGCGAAACATTCTCCAAAAACGAGTAGCGCCTAAAAAGTTTGCTTTCCAGTTGACTGCAATTGACTTGACCAAGCCTATTCCACAACTGTTTGATTTCAGGTGGCCACTCCTCCAATGCTGTAGGCAGGGCACCTGCCAAAGTTTCTAAATTTCTTTCTCCCGCTGCATGGGCTGCCAGCACCTGAAATAATTCTTCAATCTCTTTTAGGATAGGCATGGTGCAGAAATTCCGGTGACTTTAGATAAAGTGACAGTGCAGAGACAGTGTTTTACTAACTTGATGCATGGCACACGGATGCCTTTTTTATTTATCAGACGCATTTATTTGGAAAAATAAGGAAATCCAACGGCCAGGGCTTATGTTCCGGATAGGAATAATCTCAAGACGGTACGTGAATACTTTCCAGAAAAAGAACCATCAAAACACAAAATGTACTTTTGTTTTTTCTATTTTTTCTCGACTAAATCCTTCTCTGATTCTTTAAATTGTATGTAATGGTTGTCGCTAAGTCAATGCCTTGTGGACTAATCAGCAAAAATTGATAGCGGCAACTGTAGATGTTTGCACCAATTAACTGAAGGTGGCAGAACGATTTGTCAAAAGCTCTGGAATAACTACCAAAACATGTTTACTTTATTTTGAAAACAGAGACCAATAAAAAATCATCAACACAATTTACGCATAAGTCAAACATTTTACAATTAACCCGCTAGCTCGAAGAAAGCCGCATCTTAGGCTTTAGACAGCGTGCTTTCGAGGTTGCGCATCAATTGTACCAGAAATTTGAGGCGTGTTTTGCTGTTTTCGTAATAACTACACGTGATTACTTGATAAAAGACTTATTTTTCATTTATAATGCTATTTTACATCAAAGCAATTTTGCGGCAAAAATAACGTAAATGCTATTAGCTCACACTGTGCGCAAAAAACCAACACTGAATTATTGCCTGGCAATATGATCCAAGCTGTGATGGCAGCAACAGCCAGGCACATCACAGAAGATAGCCGCCGTGCCCCTTGAAAGACCTTGGGGTCTTGGGGGATCTGTCCCCGGGTGGGGTGGGGTTAATGCCTTTTTTGAAGCTCTTCGATCAGGCGCAAGCGGGCAACCGCTTCGGCCAGTTGCTCAACGGCTCTGGCTCTGTCCTCAGGGCTGATATCGCCTTTCTGTGAGAACGTTTCTGCCTGTTTCTTTGCCGCTTCGGCACGGTCTTTGTCCAAGTCCTCGCTGCGTTCAACAGTGTCTGCCAAAACTGTCACCAAGTCGGGTTGGACTTCGAGCATGCCGCCGGCAACAAAAAAGCTCAGGTCTTCCTTTCCCTCGGTTTGCACTTTGACTTCACCGGGTCGGAGCAAGGCCAGGAGTGGTGCGTGCCCGGGATAAATTCCGACTCCGCCTTCTTGCGCATCCGCGTTGACGACATTCGCCTTGCCGTTATAGACCTCGCCCTTCTGGCTGACTATGCGTACTTCTATGGTCGGCATGGCTTCATCTCGCGCTTACTTCGACTCCAGCTTCTTGGCGTTTTCGATCACTTCCGAAATATCGCCCATCATGTAGAAAGCCTGCTCCGGAAGGTTGTCGTGTTTCCCGTCCAGAATCTCACGAAAGCCTTTGATGGAATCTTTCAGCGACACATATTTTCCGGAGGTTCCGGTGAACACTTCCGCCACAAAAAACGGCTGCGACAAGAAGCGCTGGATTTTCCGTGCCCGGGAAACCACCAGTTTGTCTTCTTCTGAAAGTTCGTCCATGCCCAGGATGGCAATAATGTCCTTGAGTTCCTTGTAGCGTTGCAGGGTGTTTTGCACTTCCCTTGCGGTGTTGTAGTGTTCTTCACCGACCACCAGCGGATCCAGTTGTCGGCTGGTCGAGTCCAGAGGGTCCACGGCTGGATAAATGCCGAGTTCCGCAACCTGGCGTGACAGCACCAGGGTGGCGTCCAAGTGCGCGAAAGTCGTGGCCGGCGATGGGTCACTAAGGTCGTCTGCAGGAACATAAACCGCCTGAAAGGAGGTGATCGACCCTGTCAGAGTCGAGGTAATGCGTTCCTGTAGCGTTCCCATTTCTTCAGCCAGAGTCGGTTGATAGCCAACGGCGGAAGGCATCCGGCCAAGCAGCGCGGACACTTCGGTGCCGGCCAATGTGTAGCGGTAGATGTTGTCGATGAACATCAGCACATCCCGTCCTTCGTCCCGGAAACTCTCCGCAACGGTCAGCCCTGTCAAGGCAACCCGTAAACGGCTTCCTGGCGGTTCGTTCATTTGCCCATAGACCAGCGCGACTTTGTCCAGAACCGAAGATTCCTTCATTTCGTGGTAGAAGTCATTTCCTTCCCGCGTCCGCTCTCCGACTCCGGCAAAAACCGAAAAACCCTTGTGCTCCAGTGCAATGTTACGAATCAGTTCCATGAGCGTCACGGTTTTGCCGACTCCGGCGCCACCGAACAGACCGATTTTTCCGCCTTTGGCAATCGGCATAATCAAATCGATGACTTTGATCCCGGTTCCCAGCACCTCAACAGACGGCGACTGTTCCACGTAAGACGGTGCCTTTCGGTGCATGGGCAGGTATTGTTCGGTTTCAATCGGACCCGCTTCGTCAACGGGATTACCCAGCACGTCCATGATGCGACCGAGGGTCTTGTGCCCCACCGGCACTTGCACGGGTGCCCCCGTATTCACGACTTCCATGCCGCGGCGGAGGCCTTCGGATGAACCGAGTGCAATGGTGCGCACCACTCCATCACCAAGCTGCTGCTGCGCCTCCAAAGTGAGCTCTAGCCCATCGGCTTTAACATTCAATGCGCTATAGACCTTCGGAACTTCGTTACGCGGAAATTCAACGTCTACAACCGCGCCAATAACTTGCACAATACTCCCGTGGCTCATGTTTTCATTTCTCCCATACAGTAGCTTTGCGGTTCCCCGCCATATTCAAACCGCCGCGGCACCGCCAACGATCTCCGAAATTTCCTGAGTAATAGACATCTGCCGCGCTTTGTTAAACGAAAGACGCAATTCGTCCACCATCTCGCCGGCATTGTCCGAAGCACTTTTCATGGCAACCATCCTGGCTGCCATTTCACACGCCACGTTCTCGACAACAGCCTGATAGACCAGAGCCTCTACATAACGCCCCAACACGATGTCGGGAAGACCCATGTTGTCCGGCTCATAAATGTAATCCCAGCTTCTGCCTGATTCCTCAGCCTCTGAACGGACAGGCTGGGGAATAGGCAGCAACTGCCTGACTCTGGGGGTCTGCCTCATGGTGTTCTCGAAGCCGTTCTCGACAAGGAACAGGCGATCTATTTCCTGACTGTTGAAGGCATCCAGCATGACGCGAATGGGACCGATCAGGTCTTTCATGGCGGGTCGGTCACCCAAATGCCGGGCAGTCGCCACCAACTTGAAAAGCCGTTTGAAGAAGTTGATGCCCTTTTTGCCAAACACGCACAAGCTGGCCTCGACTTTCTGCCTGGACCACTGGGAAATTTCTTTGCCCGCGAGATTGAACACGTTGTTGTTCAGCCCGCCGCACAGGCCACGGTCAGTGGCAACAATGATAAAACCGACATTCCGAACCTTCTCCCTCTCAAGCAGCCAAGGGTGCCGATACTTGAGCGAGGAAGCCGCCAGGTGCTGCGCCACTTCACTTAATTTTTCCGAATAGGGGCGCGCGGCGTACATCTGGTCTTGCGCACGGCGCATTTTACTTGCCGCCACCATTTCCATGGCTTTGGTAATTTTGCGCGTGTTCTGGACGCTGGTAATTTTTAAGCGGATTTCTTTTTCGTTCGCCATCAGCAGTCTTCCCTATCTGTTGCAGCCAGTGCCACTTACAAGGGCATTTCTGACTTGAACTGGTCCAGAGCCTTTATGAACTGCGCTTTGATCTCGTCGTTATATTCGCCGCTCTCATTAATCTCCGCCATCAGCTCCGCGTGGTTTTTCTTCATGTAGGCATGCAGGTCGGACTCGAAGGTGGTCACTTTCCCTACGGCCAAATCATCGAGGTATCCGGCGTCTGCCGCGAACAGGGATACCGCAATATCCGCAACACTGAGCGGCATGTATTGTTTCTGTTTCATCAATTCCATAATGCGTTCCCCACGTTCCAGCTGCTTGCGGGTTTGCTCGTCAAGGTCAGAAGCAAACTGTGAGAAAGCAGCCAACTCGCGATACTGGGCAAGCGCCAGACGAATACCGCCGCCCAGCTTTTTGATGATTTCTCTTTGCGCAGCGCCGCCTACCCGTGACACCGACAGTCCGACATCAAGCGCAGGCCGCAATCCTGAATTGAACAGATCGGTTTCAAGAAAGATTTGGCCGTCGGTAATGGAAATGACGTTGGTGGGAACAAAGGCCGAGACGTCTCCGGACTGTGTCTCAATAATCGGCAACGCGGTCAGAGAGCCGGTTCGCCCTTTGACGCGGCCTTTGGTATGTTCTTCAACGTATTTCTCGTTGACCCGAGCCGCGCGTTCCAAGAGCCGGGAATGCAAATAAAACACGTCTCCAGGGTACGCTTCCCGACCCGGCGGGCGGCGCAAAAGCAGCGAAATCTGGCGGTACGCCCACGCCTGCTTGGTCAGGTCATCGTAAATAATCAGGGCATCCTGGCCGTTGTCCCGGTAGTACTCGCCCATGGTGCAGCCGGCGAAAGGAGCAATGAACTGCATGGGAGCCGGTTCTGAAGCGCTCGCCGCCACGACTATGGTGTGCTCCATGGCTCCGTGGTCTTCGAGCTTTCTCACCACGGCTGCAATGGACGACTGTTTCTGTCCCACTGCAACATAAATACATTTCAGGTCGCCGCCTTTCTGGTTGATGATCGTATCAACCGCCAGTGAGGTCTTTCCGACTTGGCGGTCACCGATAATCAGCTCCCTTTGCCCTCTGCCAATCGGCACCATGGAGTCCACGCACTTCAAGCCGGTCTGCACCGGCTGGTTGACTGAGCGGCGGGTAATGACACCGGGGGCGACTTTTTCCAGCGGCTCGGATTCTTTGGCGTTCAAATCACCTTTCCCGTCTATGGGTACACCCAAGGCGTTGATGACCCGACCTTCCAATTCCGGACCGACCGGAACCTGGAGAATATTTCCGGTACAAAAACATTTGTCACCTTCACCGAGTAAGGTGTAATCGCCGAGCACGACTCCTCCAACCGAATCACGTTCCAGATTCAGCGCCATGCCAAAAAGGCCGCCTTTGAACTCAATCATTTCACCGTACATCACGTCCTGCAGTCCGTGAATACGAACAATCCCGTCTGTCAGTGCAATGATTTCCCCTTCAGTACGTGCCAGCGGGGTCGCATCAAAGCCGCGGATTTTCTCTTTGATCAGCTCGCTGATTTCAGTCGCATTTAGTTGCATATTATGTTTTCACCCTGTGTGTAAGAAATCTGTAACCCCGGTGTAGCCTGAAAAAAGGCATCAGGAAATCATCGCCGAACGCAAGTTGGCCAGACGTGTCTTTAATGAGCCATCCAGGACAATGTCGTCAATTTTCACGACGCCACCACCCAACAAGGTTTCATCCACTGTGCAGTCCAGCACCACCTCCTTCCCGAGCCGCTTTTTCAACGCTTTGGTGAAAGCAGCCTGCTGCTTCAGATCGAATTTGCCGGCACTCACCACCTGCACTTTGACTTTCCCCGCAGCACGCGTCAGACGTGCTTCAAACAAGTTCCCGATAAGCCGCACCAGTAACAAGCGGCGGTTGTCCGCCAACACTCGCACAAAATTAGCAAAAGCATCGCCTGGAGACAAGCCCAAGGCAGCAATCACAAACTCCGCGAGTCCCGAAGTCGGACAGCGGACATCCCGGCACAAACGTTCTACCTGCGGATCCGAAAGCAAATCAAGCAGTGCCGCCAGCTTGTGCGACCAATCTTTTACGGTCTTTTGCTCGGCGGCATATTCGTAAGCCGCCTTTGCGTAAGGTCGCGCTGCGGTACCGGGATCAATCGCCAATTAAACCTGCTCCTGAAGCACTTTTAGCGCGTCTTTGTGGTCTTCCATGTCCACTTCGCGCCGCAGTATCTGTTCCGCCCCCGCCACTGCCAGTTCCGCCACCTGCAGGCGCAGCTTTTCGCGAACCGCTGCTTGCTGCCGGTCTATTCCTTCCTGTGCTGTCGCCTTGATCCGCACTGCTTCTTTGCCAGCGATAGTCCGCGCCTCATCGACGATCACGGTTGCCCGCTCGTGAGCATTGGCAATGATCTGTTCGCCTTTGACATGCGACTGACGCGCAATATCCTGCCCTTGTGCTTCGGCTTCGGACAGTATTTGCTTCCCCTTCTTCGCGGCAGCCAGACCATCTCTGATCTGATTCCGGCGCTTTTCCAGGACCTCTCCCAAAGGCTTGGACAACAGCTTGTTCACCATCCAGATGAGGATCAGAAAAGCCGCAATCTGCGCAAGCAGTGTTGCCGTAATATTCATTGCCGCCGTACCCTCCCGCTCAGGAAATCGTCAGGAGCCCAGAGCTGTTTGCAATGCTCCGACAAACGGGTTCGCGAACAGGAACCACATCGCAAAAGCCAGGATGATGAACGGGAACGATTCCATCAATCCGGCAAAAATAAACATATTGGTCATCAATTGCGCGCGTAGTTCAGGTTGGCGCGCGATGCCTTCCAAGGCTTTCGCACATATCAATCCCCACCCTATCGCCGAACCAAGGCCTGCAGCGGCCAAGATCACACCTACTGCAACTGCGGTGTAGGCATAAAGATTTGCAACCATATCCGGGGTCATTTTTTGTACTCCATAAAAGCAATCAGGTTTCGAAATCAGTGCTTTTCATGAGCCATGCTCAAATACACAATCGTCAGAACCATAAAAATAAAAGCCTGCAGGATTACCACAAGCAAATGAAAAATCAGCCACGCCAAATCCAGGCTCACCTGCAAAGGCCACCAGAAAAGCGCTGCTGCACCAACAGCCAGTGTGCCGCCGATTAAAGCAATCAGCAGAAACACCATCTCACCTGCAAACAGGTTTCCGAACAAACGCAAAGCCAGGCTGAGAGGCTTCGCCAGTTCTTCTATCAAGGTCACAACAACGTTAAGAGGTGCCATAAACTTGCCAAAAGGGTGCGTCAGGAACATTTTTACATATCCAAGCGGACCTTTATGCTTCAGATTGTAAAAGACAATCAAAACAAAAACGCTTAATGACAGACCAAAAGTCGTGCTCAAATCCGTAGTGGGAACCACTTTCAAATGGGAAATATCGAACTGCGCAGCCAGAAGTGGCAACAAGTCCACCGGGATCAGATCCATCATGTTCATGAGCAAGACCCAGAGGAAAATCGTCAGTGCCATCGGGGCAATAATGGGGGGTGGGTTCTTGAAAATATCCGAAACCTGCTTGTCAACAAATTCGATCAGAATTTCCAAAGCGGCAACAGACCTGCTTGGGACGCCGTCAGTAATCGCGCGTCGGAAGCACCACGCCACAAACACGATGAGCCCAGCCAGCAGATAACTGAAAAAAACCGTGTCAAGGTGGATTGCCCAGAACCCTTCACCATAGCAGGCACCCACACAAAGGTTCTTCAAGTGGTGCTGAATATATTCGACTGTCCCCATCTTGCTTCCTGCTATGTCATTTATGATTGGACACTATCATGACTGTTTGTAGGGTTTGATAAAATAGCCCAGATATACGAGACCAAAAGCAAACAGCAAGGGCAAGGGTTGAAGCTCCAAATAACCCAAACCAAAGCCAAGGAGCAAGACTACCAGCACCAGCCGCATCGCGAAGCCTGCCACCAGCAACGCCACGCCTACCGAAAGGGAGGCGGAAACCGCCAACCTGTTGTTCAGCCGCAGAACCTGATATGCCAGCAACAATGCCAGCAAAAGTGCTGCACCACCACCGTACGCGGCTGCACCCACGGCTGCAGTTCCAAACACTATATAGGCGCCGACAAGCGACAAGACAAAAAACACTGCCTGGCGCAGAAAAATGCGGCACCAGAGCACCACTTCCTGCCTGGGGAGCCGAGTCAAACCAGCAATTTGTGAAGCCTGATGAAGCTACCAACCAAGCCAAGTAGCGCGAAGCCTAGCATGAAAAACGGCTTTGTATCAAGCCAGTCATCGAATAAATAGCCAAGAAAAAAGCCGACAATGACCATAGAGGCGAGCATCGTGCCAGTCCCCATCAAAACCAAAGTTTTTCCACGCGAGGGCAGAGCACCACGCTTTTCTGTTTCGCGATCATCCATGGTCAATCAGCGCACGGGACTTGCCTTTTCCAACGCTTTCACGCCTCTCCAGCGAAATCCGGAGACGTACAAAACGATAACATAGGCACCCGCTCCGCCCAGCACCAATTCAGACAAAACCAGAATTCGCTGTGCCGCAGGCCAGGATTCCCACGCTGCGGCATCCGGGACAAACACCGCGAGCAGCGCGAGCATCACGAGGGAAGCAAAAAGCACGCGCAGCAACAACATTTTCAGAAACGGGTCAATCTGCAGCTTCTGCCGCCACAAGACACCAAATAGCAGAGCAGCATTCAGCCAGGAAGACAGGCTCGTCGCCAGAGCCAGGCCGGTGTGCGCGCCGGCAACATTGAAGTACTGCCAAAGGAGCACAAAGCTGATATTTAAAACCAGGTTTGCCAACACACACCAGATTGCAATTTTGACGGGTACGCGCATTTCATGGCGCGCGAAAAACGCGGCGTTGAGCACCTTCACCGAGATGAAGGCCGGAATCCCGACGGCATAAGCCATAAGACTCAACTCGGTCATCCGAACGTCGTGCACAGTAAACTCCCCGTACTGAACCAAAGTACTTAAAATCGGACCCGATAACAGCAGGAGCCCCACCAGGCTTGGCACGGCAGTCAGAAGAACGATCGCCCCCCCCCAATTTATCAGCGCGTTGTATCTTCCCGTGGATTTCTCGGCGTAGCTGAGAGCCATACGCGGCAAAAGAATCACGGCCAAAGTCACACCGAACAAGCCAACCGGCAGCTCAACAAAACGATCCGACAAATACAGCCAGCTTATGCTGCCGCTGACCAACCACGAAGCGATGAAGGTGTCGATCAGCAGGTTGATTTGCATTACGGAGGAACCCAGTATCGCTGGCGACATCAGCCGCAAGACACTGCACACATTCGGGTCGGAAAAGCCGATGCGTGGCAGAGGAAGCATCCCCCGCCTGGCAAGAAAGGGCAGCTGCACCAGCAACTGGGCTGCGCCGCCTGCCAAAACACCCCACGCCAAAGCGGTGATCGGTTCCTCCATCCGCGGAGCCAGCCACAAAGCGGCACCGATCAGCGACAGGTTGAGCAGTACCGGGGTAAAGGTCGGTACGCCAAAAGACCCGAAGCAGTTGAGAACCCCTGCAGCCATGGCAGCCAACGAAATAAAAATAAGGTAGGGGAAAGTAATGCGGAGCATTTCCGAAGCCAGTTCCAGTTGCCCGGCTTGCTCGGTCAAACCTGGGGCAAACAGGTAAATCAGCACAGGGGCGAGCAACATCCCCGTCGCAGTGACCCCGAACAGGACGACCGCGAGTGACCCGGAAGTGCGACTGACGAAGTTTCGGACTTCTCCTGTAGAAGACCTGTGCAACATGGAAGTCAGCACGGGAACAAAGGCCTGGGTAAAAGCTCCTTCGGCGAACAGGCGCCGAAAAAAATTCGGCAAACGAAAAGCAACCAGAAAAATGTCCGTGAGCCCGCTTGCCCCAAAAGTCAGAAAAATCGCAATATCGCGAAAATAACCGAGTATTCTGGAGAAAAATGTCCAAAAAAAGCTGATAACTGTCGAAAATGTGGAGTCTGATTTTCGCAAACCCTCGGTGCCGATTGGACTGACCGGTGGAAGCTGCATCACCGCAAACTCATCGTGTCATCGTCGAACGCACAAACAACTGCCTTGCCCTGCCGTGCTGCGGGTGCTGTGGGTGCTGTGAAGGCCATGCGGGTCATGAATGCCAATGCCTAAAAGAAGTGGGTTGCTGCCAAAAAGGTGGGATCGGGGGTGCATAATCTCTCGGTGCCGATTGGGCTGAAGACAGAGCCCGCACCATCACACAACATCATGGCAATGACCGCAGGAAATGATACCCCCAGCCGAAGCTGTGCCCACCGTTGCCTTTCGGCATGAATCATTTTGTCTTGTGTCAGGCTGCGACAGTATAGGCGCGGGATGAAAAGCAGCGCTTTTTATTACACGCTTCCTGAAGGGCGAATTGCATACCACCCTGCCAAGCAGCGTACCGCAGCTCGCCTGCTGCACGTGCCAGAAGGAAGCAACTCTTTCCAGGATCTTCGCTTTTACCAGCTTGCGCAACTGCTGTCGTCCGACGATTTGCTCGTATTCAATGACAGCAAGGTCATCCCTGCGCGTCTGCATGGCCGCAAAAGCAGCGGCGGAAAAGTAGAGATTTTCATTGAACGCATCCTCAACGACCGCCAGGCAAGTTGTTCTCTTTCCGCCAGCAAGCGGGTAAGGGATGACACCATCCTTCAACTCAGTAACGGCACCCGTTTGCGTGTTGCAGCCGCAACCAAAAACGCATTCTACGTGATCGAATCCACCGGCGATGAAACCATGGAGTCCTGTTTGTACCAATGCGGAGAAATTCCGCTGCCCCCCTACATCAGGCGCGCCGCGAACCATCGGGATCGGGAAAGATACCAGACTGTTTATGCATGTAGCCCCGGTTCGGTCGCAGCCCCGACCGCCGGGCTACATTTTGATACGGCACTGCTTCGCAAACTTGCCGGTCTCGGTGTCCGCATGGCGAACATTACTTTACACATTGGCGCAGGAACTTTTCAGCCTTTACGCACCGAAATCCTGGAACAGGCTCACTTGCACAGTGAGCGCTTCACGCTGAACGCCGAAGCAGCCGCGGAAATCGCAGCATGTCGGGCGCGAGGAGGAAAAGTCATCGCGGTCGGGAGCACCGCCTTGCGCACACTGGAGGCTACCTGCGATGACGCCGGCAAGCTGATACCGCAAAGTGGCGAAACCAACCTTTTTGTACGCCCCGGTTATGCTTTCAAAGTCGTGGATGTGCTCATCACCAATTTTCATTTGCCGCTCAGCACGCTTTTCGTGCTGGTGTGTGCGTTTGCCGGCTTGGAGAGAATGCATGCCGCCTACGAACACGCCATCAGGAAGCTTTACCGTTTTTACAGCTACGGAGACGCTATGTGGCTTGAGAAGAACCGTGCGATTTCGCGTTAACAACCGCTGCGGCCAAGCTCGCACCGGCGAGTTGCGCTTCACTCGCGGAACGGTTTCGACACCTGCTTTCATGCCGGTGGGCACACAGGCAACCGTCAAGGGGCTTACGCCCGGAATGGTGGCAGAAACAGGAGCAAGCATGATCCTGGCAAATGCCTACCATCTCATGCTGCGCCCGGGTGAAAACATGATCCGCGACGCCGGCGGTCTGCACACATTCATGGGCTGGAGCGGACCGATTCTGACCGACTCTGGCGGTTACCAGGTTTTCAGCCTCGGGAAACTGTGCCAGGTTTCTGAACGCGGTGCCCATTTCCGCTCGCCGTTGAATGGCAAAGAATTTCTTCTGGATCCGGAACGTTCCATTGCCGTACAAAGAGCACTCGGTAGCGATGTCATCATGGCATTCGACGAGTGCACAGCACATCCCGTCAGCAAAGCCGACGCGGAAGCTTCCATGTGGCGCTCCATGCGCTGGGCGGAGCGATCCAAGGTGGCTCATGCCGGCTCCGACTCGGCGATCTTTGGCATTGTGCAGGGCGGCATGCACAGCGACTTGCGCGCGGAATCAACAACCATGCTGCGCGCTATGGCTTTTGACGGATATGCGATTGGTGGCCTTGCAGTAGGCGAAGACGCTGAAACGCGTGCGCAGGTGCTCACCGACACCGTGTCTTTGTTGCCGGAAGACCAGCCGCGCTACCTGATGGGCGTCGGCCGACCCGAAGACCTGTTGACCGCAATACGTCAAGGCGTCGACCTGTTTGACTGCGTCATTCCAACCCGAAACGCACGCACGGGGTTCCTGTACACCAGTCGCGGCATCCTGAAAATTGGCAATGCCGCGCACCAAAAAGACTTTCGTCCCGCCGATCCCGACTGCAACTGTTATACCTGCACACATTTCACCCGCGCCTATTTGAACCACCTGGACCGCAGCGACGAAATGCTCGGCTCCGTATTGAATACTTTGCACAATCTGCACTATTACCAGGAACTGATGAAAGCCGTCCGTAGTGCCATCAGGAACCAGACTCTGGCGGACTGCATTTCTGCGTTTGAACGCCAGCAAAACACGCAAGTACTATGACTGCCGAACCGGGCTTTCTCTGCCTCACCCCTCGCCTGCACCGGTTCCGGCAAGCATCAGCAGCGACGCCTTCCCCGACTCAAGTGCCCGCACTGAATACTGTCCCTGAGGTTTAGATGTCTCGCGTCGTAACAGGGTTAAGAGGTGAAAACGGGAACGACTTGAGGCAAAATTGGTCAACGAGGTTCTCCAAGCACAAGACTCGGGGCGGCAAACATGACAAAGCCACTTGAAAATCGCGTAAGGCACGCAGCGGTTGCGGGTCTTTTCTATGTCCGCGAAGCAGACGCTTTGAGAGCCGAAGTGCAACACCTGCTCTCAAAAGCCGCACCACCTGTATCGGAAAAGAGGCGAGACCCGCCGAAAGCACTGGTTGTCCCCCACGCCGGGTATATGTACTCAGGAAAGATTGCCGCTCACGCCTACGCGACACTAGTCAACACATCGCACAACATTAAGAAAGTGGTTCTGCTCGGACCAGCACATTACGTCCCGACCATCAAATTGTGCACCAGTACAGCCGCAGCGTACCGCACACCTTTGGGGGACGTTCCCGTCGACCAGGAAAGCATTGCGGATGCAGTTGCCTCCCTGCCTTATGTGGAATACAACGATCCTGCGCATACGCGGGAGCACAGCATTGAAACCCAGCTGCCTTTTCTGCAGGAAGTGCTGGGAGAGTTCTTTCTTTTACCATTCCTGACCAGCGGGGCAGGTTGCGAACAGGCAGCTTTACTGCTCAATCATTTCTGGGGTGAAGACGAAACGCTCGTGGTCATCAGTACAGATCTCAGTCACTACCATGATTACGATACCGCCTACAGGATGGACAACTCGGCTGTCGATTCCGTTTTAAGGCTGCAAGCCGAGGAAATCAGTGAAATGCAGGCGTGCGGGCAGATCGTGCTGGGAGGGTTGCTCCAGGTCGCGCGCCAAAAAGGAATGACAGTGGAGAAAACCGCACAGATCAATTCTGGCGATGTCAGCGGTGACAAAGACAGGGTCGTAGGCTACGCGGCTTTCACGCTGTACGAGGCACAATCTTTTTCAACCGCTGAAAAAAAGTTGCTGTGCACCTTGGCTCGTGATGCCATTGGGCACTACCTCGATCACGGCTCTGAAATGACCGTTGACTTGACCGGCTATCCAGAAAAACTGCGCAAAAAAGACGCCTGCTTCGTGACTTTGAGAAAGCAAGGCGAGCTCCGTGGCTGCGTAGGCAACATCAGCGCCGCACATCCACTGGCACCATCCATAGCACGCAATGCTGTAAGCGCAGCCTTTAGGGATAACCGATTCACTCCACTGGCTCGGGAAGAGCTTCCCCAGCTGTCCATTTCCATATCCGTCCTTTCGGGCTTTGAAAAAATCCCTTACCGTAATGAGGCGAAACTCTTGAAAGAAATCAGACCGGGGATTGATGGCTTGGTTATAGAGTCCCCGCCGCTTAGCGGCGCTTTCCTTCCGGAAGTCTGGGAGACACTGACAGAACCGGAAGACTTTGTCGCACATTTAAAAGACAAAGCCGGCATCGCGTGCCAGCTCGACGAACAAAGGCAAACAGTTACACGCTTCAGCTCAATTCATTGGAGCGATCAGGAACTGACCTGGTGAAAGCCGGGGTCACGAAACACCACCCTATCTGAGCCAGGCGACTGAGGTTCGCCTGCCAGCAACAGGCAATAAGTTGTTGGCTCGCACCAAGCGCAAGCCCGAAACAGAATTAAATAAGGGGAGAAATCAACGGGGCAAGGCTGGAATAAACGAAACCCGTCTCAAAAGTATTCTTGCCTGAGAATCATCGACCCCGGCAAACGTGTCAGGAGCACCACCGGGATCACAGGGAGAGGGAAACCTGAACACCGTCAGCTTCCTGGGCAAACACCCAAGAAGCTTCAGGCAAAAAGTATCAGACCCTCATTCCACCGCCACCGCTGCTATTCCCAACAGCACCTTCACCTCCGGAACCGGGCTTCTCGTCTTCCTTGTCTTTTGAAACATATTTCTTGTCGGCATCCGTCAAGTGTTTCGTCCAAACTTCGGCAATTTCGATGAATTCCTTCAGGGCGGACTCAAAAACAGATTTATCAATGTTGGAGATTCGTAACAGCAAGGAATAAACCACGATGGTCATGTTGTGGCTTTCGTCGGTATGAAGTCCAATGGCTCCGTCACCAACAGCCCGATGCAACGCATTCGCTTCCAATAACCCCAACAGAATGTCCTTGGGGGGAGGCGTAGGCAAGAGTCCCACATCGGCGTAAAAAACCAGCCTTTCCTGCTTTTCCCTTTTAGAAATCGTCACAATCGTGTCATCAAAGGAAAGCGTACAGTAGCCCTCCTCATCAAAAGCCAACTCAGGAATTCCGACTTCTTCACCAAATTCCTTAAGTAACTGATCTATTGCATACATATCTAGACCTCGATGCTGAACAAAAAACTGGAAACGAACGCTAGATCGACCAGTATCCACTGCCCACCAAGCATGCCTTGGCTCATGCACTGGTGTCTCCGCCACAATGTGGAAAACACCACACGAACACACCCAGTCAGAGCACCAACCAACGGTCACCTAAAGCGGGAATCCGAGTGTAGCACGAAAACCAGCACGCAAAACCACAACAATCAAAGCCTGAACACGCATCTGATTCCCGCCCTGATTGATGGCCTCACTGGAGCCGACAGCTCATATTTCGGGAGACCGTGAACAAACAGGAGCGCACGCGAAATGAACAACCAAGCCCGACCTCTTAAAGTGTGAAATCCTGAGCAAAACCACTTGGCTGGCTGAGCTGTAAATCTGGCGAATAGACGAACCGCCAAAAACATCTCATCTCTATCTGCCTAAAACCGCCACCCTTCCCTTCGGAATAACTCCAGCAAAGGCACGGACTCAACACTATTTTCCGAGCAGACATTGGGAATTTTTGGCTCAGACCCCTGCCCCTCTCCCTGTCTTTTCTCCTCCGTAACCACCACCATATCCAACACCATTGCATGGGCAATGATATACGGGTCAGCCGGTGGTCTTTCATCGCCTCCCGAAATCCATTGCGGGTGTTTCTCGATGATTACCTCGCGACATTTATTTACATCTTGATGTTCGGGCAAATAAAATGACTTGCCTGGTCTCTCCGAAGAAAGAAGCTCTTTCAGCTCATCTTTATCATTCTTGTCCGGTTCAATTTCATCCCACACTTCCCGACAGATTCAAAACCTGCCTGCCTCCACCAGTCCTTTCAGGTTGTTCCACGCGTAGGGGAGAACATCTTTCGGGTATTCCCTATTCAACAGGGCGAATAATCTTGACGTATCAACGCAATACAAGCACTCCATACTTCTGAACTATCTCCAGTCATACGAATCAAAACCTGCCTCTTTTGCCAGCTTACCAAGACTCATAACCTTCATGTTCACCACTCGGGAAAGCTCGACTACGCTTATTTCCCAATCTTGATAATTTTCGAAAGCCAGGTGAACGAACCTTGCCCCGTTTTCCAAATAGACACGCTTCCCGCTAGGCATACCCGCGCCAGATGACCTCAGGGAATTCTGCACCCTTTTTCTCTCTTTTTCGGCTTGAAACTCTTTTTGGTACTTTTTATGGAGCTCCATATATCGCTCCCAGGTTATTTCACCATTGTCATACAGCCGCCTGGCAACGCTCTCCCTGCTAACTGAAAAAACTTCAGAAACGGCTCGTATTCCATCATCATCCGGGAGGTCGGAATAGTTCTCCCACTCAGCCAAAAACCAGCGCTCCGGCATCAAGACCTGTGCGGCAATGCGGTTACAGGCAGCCTCAATTTTCCTGTTCTCAGTGCCTGCGTATCTGTCTGGTTCCCTGTTTGACAGACCGGGGGCATCCACCCACAGGTGTGCCAGCTCATGTAACAAAGTGAAAACCTGCCCTCTGACTGCGTCTTTTGGGTTGAGCACCACCAAAGGCGCAACAGCATCCTTAAGCGCGACACCTCTGAAAATTCTGGGTTCAATGGTTCGGTACCTGTTCATGTCAGGTCGGTAACGTGAAACAAAGACTCCCTTGCTTTCGACAAGGCGGATCAGATCCTTAAGAAAATCTCTGGCATCGGTACACTCTCGCTGTTTCTGTTCAGAGAGCCCCAGCCAGTCTCGTATTTTTTCAGCGAGTGGCCTGGAATCTTTTATTTTGTTGACAGAGGTGGAGGCAACCCAGTCTTGGCTTTCCGCCTCATCACCCAATAATTTCTGCGCCCATTCCTGTCGGTCACGAGCCTGTCGAATCATCAATATCAGATTGGGAGTCCAGTGCTCAGGCTCGTTCTGAGGCAAGCAACGGAAGTCCACGGGTCTTTGAACCTTGAACTTTTCCGGAACTTTTTTCAGACAGAAGAAAGCAGGCGGACGGTGGTACAGCTTTGCGACTTTTCTAAGTTCTGCAGGTGTGGGGCGCCCCTCCCCTTTTTCCCAGCCACTGATTTTCTCCAGGGTCTGACCTAATTTCTCGGCTGCAATCCCTATATCCGGATAACCTGCATCCTCTCTCGCCCAGGTCATCGTGGCAGGTGTAATGATTTCGTAAACGCGTGGCATCGTCCCCCTCAATGCTTTTGTGGTGAGTCACTTGTTAACTAAACTATAAGCGAGTTGTGTGTGCCGTGTATCTGCTCGGGGCACCTTGGGTCTCACCTTTGGGAAAGACTGCTGAGGGGCGCTCCCTTCAGCTGGCAGGCTTCGTGCTGCGTGTTACTGGAAAACTGTCTTGAGTCAGTTGAGCGATAAACGGTGCTGCCTGTTCCGGATTACTGTGCGGTTTTGGGAACGGGGACTAGCAGTTTCTGGCCGAGGCCAATTTTTTGTGACTGCAGCCTTGATGCCGTCTTGATCATTTCAACGGTAGAGCCCATACGCAAGGCGATGTCGGAAAGTGTGTCGTTTCTGCGAACCACGTATTCCTGCAGGCGAAGATTTCCGAGCAGGGTGTCGCGCCCGGCATTCTCGTCAAAATAGGCAAGCAGACCGGCGCGCAAGGCACTGGCGAGCCGACGCTGATGGGATTTGGACTTCAGCGATGCCTCCTCTGTCGGGTTTGATATATATCCAAGCTCTACCAGAACCGAAGGAGAATCGGGCGCTTTCAGCACGGCAAAGTTGCCATGCTGTATTTTGCTGGTGCGTAGCGGAACTGTTTTGCGCAACGCTGCCAGTAGCTTTTTAGCCAGTTTGAGGCTGTGCGTCTTTATCGAAGCTTGTGACATGTTAATGATGATGCTGGACACCTCTTTGTCGATTTCGGCGAGGCTCACATCTTCATCCTGTCCGTAAATGTTTTCGCGTTTTGCAAGCAGGCGTGCCGCCTCACTGCTTGCCCCTTTGGCTGAGAGCGTATAAACCGAAACTCCTTCCACGTAACGTTGTGGTACCGCGTCTGCGTGCAAGGAGAACATGGCATCCGCCCGATTCTTCCGCAAATGTTGCAGGCGCTTTCGCAAGGGCACGTAAACATCACGGCTACGCGTTAAAACGGGTCGTATCCCGAAATCTTTCAGCAGCATCGCGTACAGGGCTTTCGCGACTCCCAAAACCACGTTTTTCTCTTTGGTGTTGGCGATCCCCACGGCTCCCGGGTCTTTTCCACCGTGGCCCGGGTCAATGACCACGACCACGGAGCGTAAGCGTGGTTTCGCGACCTGTTTCTGCTTTGCCTTCCGGCTTTTAACCGTAATGACCAGGAAGTGAGTCGACCGTTCGCTTCGGACGTGTTTTTCAAAGCTGACCGGCTTAGGCAAATCGAACACCAAGCGGTAATTATTTTCTCCTCTCCGGGCATGGCGCACATTTTTGACTCGTTGGTTGCCGTGTGCTGACACCAGCCTGCGCGGATCTTTCGGTGCACTGTCAAACAGGTCGACAACCAGTCTGTGCGGAGAGTCCAGCGTAAAGAAGCGATAGCGGAAAGGGGCGTTCAAGGCAATCGTGATCTCGCTCATGTCGGGCAGATCGCGCACCTGTATTTTTTCAATAAGCGCCTGTGCCTGTACCTGCCCGGAGCCATAAAGCGCGAGCAGGCACAGCATCAGCTTGCACCACTGCTTACGCTGATGTGCGAGAGAAAACGTGGCCAAACTCGCTTTTATATCAGGCGAGGCGTGACCGGCGGGTGGTGACCACGAAGTGCGCAATGGGCTTGAGCCCTTTCAGCGGCCAGTTGGGCAAGGCATTCCTGCCAGTGGCCGTTTTGTGGCTCCAGCCGCAATTGCCTGCCTACTTTCAGGTGCGTGAAGAAAATCTTCAGCGAAGGGGGCGGCAACACGGCAGCAACCTGTTCGGGCCATTCGATCAGGCAGAGGCTGTTATCAAAATACGTGTTCGCGCCCAGCATTGTAAATTCACGGGCATTGCCCAAGCGATAACAGTCAAAATGAGTGATCTGCGGCCGGCATTCCGGATAGCACTCAATGAGCGTGTAGGTGGGGCTTTTCACGTTTCCCGAATAACCCAAGGCGTGAATGAAGCCGCGGCTGAAAGTCGTTTTGCCGCTACCGATTTCGCCAAGCAACCATATACTTTCGGCGCCGTCTGCCCAAGCGGCAAGAGTGCCAGCCAAAGCTTCGGTTTCCTCGCTCTCGCGTGTTTCAACAGACAGCTGCCCCTCACCCGTTCCATGCACAGTCATGGCAAGCAGTTCAGACGTCCGCCCAAGCGGCAAGAGTGCCAGCCAAAGCTTCGGTTTCCTCGCTCTCGCGTGTTTCAACAGACAGCTGCCCCTCACCCGTTCCATGCACAGTCATGGCAAGCAGTTCAGACGTCCGCCCAGGCGGCAAGAGTGCCAGCCAAAGCTTCGGTTTCCTCGCTCTCGCGTGTTTCAACAGACAGCTGCCCCTCACCCGTTCCATGCACAGTCATGGCAAGCAGTTCAGACGTCCGCCCAGGCGGCAAGAGTGCCAGCCAAAGCTTCGGTTTCCTCGCTCTCGCGTGTTTCAACAGACAGCTGCCCTTCACCCGTTTCATGCACAGTCATGGCAAGCAGTTCAGACGTCCGCGCAAAGCGGTAAGAGTGCCAGCCAAAGCTTCGGTTTCCTCGCTCTCGCGTGTTTCAACAGACAGCTGCCCTTCACCCGTTTCCATGCACAGTCATGGCAAACAGTTCAGACGTCCGCCCAAGCGGCAAGAGTGCCAGCCAAAGCTTCGGTTTCCTCGCTCTCGCGTGTTTCAACAGACAGCTGCCCTTCACCCGTTCCATGCACAGTCATGGCAAGCAGTTCAGACGTCTGCCCAAGCGGCAAGAGTGCCAGCCAAAGCTTCGGTTTCCTCGCTCTCGCGTGTTTCAACAGACAGCTGCCCTTCACCCGTTCCATGCACAGTCATGGCAAACAGTTCAGACGTCCGCCCAAGCGGCAAGAGTGCCAGCCAAAGCTTCGGTTTCCTCGCTCTCGCGTGTTTCAACAGACAGCTGCCCTTCACCCGTTTCATGCACAGTCATGGCAAACAGTTCAGACGTCCGCCCAAGCGGCAAGAGTGCCAGCCAAAGCTTCGGTTTCTTCGCTCTCGCGTGTTTCAACAGACAGCTGCCCTTCACCCGTTCCATGCACAGTCATGGCAAACAGTTCAGACGTCCGCGCAAAGCGGCAAGAGTGCCAGCCAAAGCTTCGGTTTCCTCGCTCTCGCGTGTTTCAACAGACAGCTGCCCTTCACCCGTTTCATGCACAGTCATGGCAAACAGTTCAGACGTCTGCCCAAAGCGGCAAGAGTGCCAGCCAAAGCTTCGGTTTCCTCGCTCTCGAGTGTTTCAACAGACAGCTGCCCTTCACCCGTTTCATGCACAGTCATGGCAAACAGTTCAGACGTCTGCGCAAAGCGGCCAGAATGTCAGTCGCCAACATGCCGCGCTCGCCGTCCTGCGCGGCATCATCACCGGCCTGGGCGTGCACACATACCGCCGTTTGTGCCGCCACCTCTGGCTTCAAGCCTTGGGCAAGCAACCCCGCCACCACACCAGTCAAGACATCGCCGGCACCCGCAGTCGCCATGCCGGGATTGCCAGGAAGAACCACGGCAGGACAAGGCATGTCATTTGCGGCAATCAGCGTTCCGGAGCCTTTGAGGATACATACCCCGCCATAGCGTTCGCGCAACCGTGCCAGCGCCACAAAACGATCCTGTTGTACTTCGGATCCTGAAATTCCCAACATCCGTCCGGCCTCGCCAGGGTGCGGCGTCAACACCCAACACTGCGAATGCTGTGGCTCGGCGGCCAACAAATTCAGAGCGTCGGCATCCATCACTCGCCATTGTCTCGCGTCCAGCGCCACAGACATCATCTCCATTGCCCAATCGTCTTGACCCAGCCCGGGCCCCACAGCCAAGACGTCGGCACGCTCTGCCAACCGCAACGCCTCTTTCTTGCCGGATACTCCGTGCACCATCAGGGGCGGACAATTGGCGGCAATCATGGCCGCATGCCCAGGACGCGTGGCAACGCTCACCAATCCGGCACCGCTGCGCAGTGCCGCCTCAGCACAAAGCCGTGCCGCCCCCGCCATACCGTAATTTCCGCCTATGACCAGAACGTGACCCAGATTGCCTTTGTGAGCATCCCGGCGGCGAGGCCGCAGATGCCCACAGACATCACGGTAGGAAAACAGTTGCGCCGCCGGAACCTCCTCGGCAAGCACCTCCTGCCACTCTCCGAGCGGAGCGAAAACGATTTCTCCGCAGCAGTCTCGCCCTTGCGCGGTGTACAGCCCCTGTTTGCGGCTAATGAAGGTGACGGTGGCATCTGCTCGCACAGCCAGCGGCATCATGGCACCGGTATCTGCGTCCAGCCCGCTTGGCACGTCCACGGCCAGTACGCGAGCTTGCGCACCATTGATATGGCTCACTATCGATAATGTATCAGCGTCCAGAGACCGCTTCAGACCCGTGCCGAACATTGCGTCTACCAACACGTCTGCGTGCGGCATGGCTCCCGCAGGCAGCTCCGTTCCTCCCTCTGCCAAAAATCGCTCCCGCGCCACAGAAGCATCACCTGACAAAGGCTTCTTTGCCGTGCATGGCACCAGCTTTGGCTCGTATTTGTTTTCCCTCAGCAACAAAGCCCCCAGCAAGTATCCATCTCCTCCGTTGTTGCCCGGACCTGCGAAAATCGTGATTTTTCTGGCTTCAGGCCAACGTCTCACGATCTCGTCAAAACACGCACGAGCGGCACGTCCCATCAATTCGACACCACCGACCAAGCCGGTATCCATGATGATTTTGTCAAGCACTTTGCTTTGCTGCGAGGTGTACAGGGGAAGCATGAGGTCATAATAACGCCCCTGCCAAGGTGGTCAAATCAGACACCATGGTTTTGGCTGGGGACAGAACATCCCGGATGCTGCTACAGATCAGAAATCTGTAAAATTCTCCAACGTAAGTACCGCGGCAAGTACCACGGCAAAAACCATTTCCCGCTTCCACTTTGACACACACTATTCGCACCCTGAAACCCCACGGCACCCAAAGCAGCGCACCAGCCGACACCCTGCCTGAGGCAACAAAAATGCACAGCCTGGCGAGACGCATCAAGCGTTGGGCAACCGATCTGGGCTTTCAACAGACCGGCATCAGCCACACCGACATTGGCGGACACGAAAGCCGTCTGTTGAACTGGTTGCGCGAGGGTATGCATGGAGACATGGACTTCATGGAGAAACACGGCAGCAAGCGTACGCGGCCAGCACAACTGATCCCGGGAACTCTGACCATCATTTCAGTCCGTATGAATTATTTACCGCCGGAGGTTGCCGGTTATGGGCTCGACGATGACGCTTCCGGCCAAGCCCGGATCGCGCGCTACGCACTCGGCGGTGATTACCACAAGCTGATTCGCAAACGCCTGCAGAAGCTCGCCGAAAAAATCACTCAGGCCGCCGGAAGCTTTCAGTACCGAGCTTTTTGCGACAGCGCCCCGGTCATGGAAAAAGCCATCGCCGAACAGGCGGGATTGGGCTGGATTGGGAAAAACACCGTGGTGATCAATCGCCGAGAAGGCTCGTGGTTCTTTCTCGGCGAGCTCTATACCAATCTGCCGCTCCCCGTTTCCCGTCCCGCAAAAAATCACTGTGGTACCTGCCGGAGCTGCCTGGACGTGTGTCCAACACGAGCCATCATTGCTCCCTACCAGTTGGACGCAAATCGCTGCATCGCCTACCTCACGATCGAACACAAGGGGAGTATTCCGGAAGCGCTGAGACCGCTGATCGGCAACCGCGTTTTCGGCTGCGACGACTGCCAGACCATCTGCCCCTGGAACCGTTTCGCGAAAAACAGCGCAGAAACCGCTTTCCACGTGCGCAACGGACTGGATGTTGCCACCTTGCTTTCCCTCTGGGACTGGGATGAAAAAAACTTTTCCATCCGAACCCGAGGAAGTGCCTTAAGCCGGCTTGGCTACGAACGTTGGCTTCGAAATCTTGCCGTCGGACTTGGCAACGCACCACGAGACGAAAAGGTGGCTCAGGCTTTACGCAGCAGGGTGAACCATCCCTCGGCTCTGGTACGTGAACACGTCCGCTGGGCACTGCTCAGGCAGAACAGGCAAACAAGCGGCGAACAGTCCGCTCCTGCCTGATAAGCACTGACCGGTGGCGTGGCCGCCTGACACGGCGTGGCGCAGGCGAACAAGCGGCGAACAGTCCGCTCCTGCCGATAAGATACGCTGACTGTTGGCGTGGCCGCCTGACACGGCGTGGCGCAGGCGAATGGTCAGGCAGACTGCGGCCACAATCCTGAAAATACGGTCGCCGCGAAGAGCACTGGCAGGGGCACAAAACCGTGGCCATCACAGAAAGTACTGCAACAGAATCTCTGCCTGTCTGCTGTTTGGCAACCAAAGCCGGCATAAAGTGCAAAATGGCCGATATCTTATTTTTTGGAGACATGACAATGGAATGGATTTACTTACTCTTTGGGCTCGCTGTCGGCGGCGCGGTCGGGACGGTCTTGTCCATGCACAGGCGCAAGATGGAAAAACAAAGGCGCGAGCTGGCGGAAGCCTTGTGCCAGAAACAGGAGTCACAGCTTCGCCATGAGCAGTCGGAACTCGAAAAAGCGCGTGCAGCGCATCAGTCGCAGCGCGAAGAGTGTGCGCGGCTGGAAAGCAGCATGGAGGTTTATAAGGAGCTCGAACAGTCGCTGGACGCTCGGCTGGAACAGGCGGCCCTGAAAAGCATGAAAGCGCTTGACGGCCGTTACGCTGAGCGTGGAAAAACAGAACTCAATGCCACCGTAAAGCCGTTGAATGAAGCATTCCAGCAGTTTCGCGAACAACTGGAAAGGCAAGGGCTGGAAACCATCCGGGAACGCACGACTCTGGCGGAGGGTTTGAAAAACGTACAGAAAATGAGCGAATCCCTGGCTCATGAAGCGCAGGATCTCACAAGCGCCTTGCGCCGTTCCCCTCAGGTTCGAGGCAGTTGGGGAGAAGTGCAGCTCGGACGCGTCCTGGAAGCCGCAGGACTGAAGGAGGGCATAAATTATCACACGCAAAAAAGCTATCACGACGAGGACGGCAGTCTCCTGCGCCCGGATGTGGTGATCGAATTGCCGGCGAACCGCCAGGTCATCATTGATTCAAAGCTGAACATTGTCGACTACCTGAACGCGGAAGAAGCAAAAGACGAGGCCGACAAAGCCCGGTGTCTGAAAGCGCACTCGGCAGCCATGCGCAAACACGTCAAAGACTTGGCCGCGAAAAACTACCAGGATCTGCCGCAAGTCCACTCGCTGGATTTCGTCCTCATGTTTATTCCCCTGGAAAACGCGCTGGCAGCGGCACTGAACGAAGACCCTTCCCTATACGATAATTCCCTGAAAATGCGAGTTGGACTGGTGACACTGAATACCTTGATGCCGACTCTGCGCATCATTGAAAACCTCTGGCGCACCCACAGGCAACAGGAAAATACCCAGGAAATTACGCGACAGGCCGCGTCTTTCTGTGACAAGGTCAATGGTGTCCTGGAGTCAACAGAAGATCTGGGGAAACACCTGGAACGAAGCCTCAAAAGTCATGAAACCGTCATGAACAGACTGGTGACAGGGCGTGGCAGTCTGGTGAGCCGGGCAAAAAAACTGGAGAAGCTGGGCGTGCGCGGGAAAAAGTCTTTGCCAGAAACAGAAACAGATGACGCGCTGGAAGTGACCCCGGCTTTGGAGGAAAAAACTTCCAATGAACAACAGGTGGTGCCTTGATGGCAATAATGCCGTCCTGATATCTGCACGGGTACCTGCCCCTCAAGACGCGGGCGGCGGAACACGGCTAAGGAAGCCACAGGCTCTTTAAACGTGGCTTGGCTTCGTTTCGCCTGCTGCTAAACCGCGTTTGGCAATGCCTGATTTGTGCCATAATCATTCGTCCCAAATGGCTGGCTTGGCCACCGCTTAAGGTAAAGACCTGGAGGCGGTATAAGACACACGGAAACCCCGGAATATTCACACATAAGAGGTAAGAAACTGATGGCAATTTTTATTGAAAACGCCGTGGCGCAAACACCCAACCCTGAGGCAACGGGCGGTGGCATGGAAACCCTGCTTTTGTTGGGCGGATTTTTTCTCATCCTTTACTTGCTGGTGATCCGCCCCCAAAGCAAGCGCAGCAAGGAACAAAAGCAGATGATTTCTTCCCTGTCGCGTAATGATGAAGTCGTCACCAGTGGTGGCTTGCTGGGTCGCGTGACAGAAGTTGGCGAGACTTTCCTGAAGCTTGAGCTGGCAAACAATGTAATCGTGAAAGTGCAAAAGCAGGCCGTGTCGCAACTGATGCCAAAAGGGACGCTGAAAGACTAAACACCCATGAACCACTATCCCGCCTGGAAACACTGCCTGATTGTGTCCGTGCTGCTGCTTGCAGTCGTCTACGCATTGCCGAACATTTATCCCGAAGATCCGGCGATACAGGTTTCCAACGTGGTTGACGGCACCATCGGGGGCACCATCGTGAACCAAATCACGGGAACGCTCGACAAAGAAAAAGTCGCCTGGAAGTCCCTGGAAGAAACGCCTCAGGGCGTGGTGATCCGCTTCCACAACGCAGACACGCAACTGCTGGCCTCCGCCCTGTTAAGAGACTGGGCTCCCCCTGGCTACATTGTGGCGTTGAATCTGGCGACAACCACTCCGGGGTGGCTGCGTTCGCTCAACGCATCGCCCATGAACCTGGGTCTGGACTTGCGTGGCGGTGTCCACTTTCTGCTGGAAGTAGACGTTGAAGCAGCCAGAGAGAAGGCAATACGGGAATATCACAACGAACTGCGTACGCTGTTTCGCGGGGAGAAGCTGCGCTATCGGAAAACCGGGGTGAGCGCAGACGCGATCTCTTTTTCTTTTGCCAGCCAGGAGGAACGGGACGCGGCTGTAGAGTTGGTCAAAACCGAGAATCCAACCGTGCTGACAGTCGTGGAAAAAAATCCGGACCCGTTGAAGGCGGTTTTCCGGCTGAGCAAGACCGCGATTAAGGAACTGACTGATTTCGCGGTGCAGCAAAATGTCGTGACTTTGCGCAAGCGAGTGAACGAGTTGGGGGTCGCCGAACCGTCCGTGACCCGCCAAGGGCGCGACCGGATCGTCGTGCAATTGCCGGGCGTGCAGGACACGGCTCGGGCGAAAGACATTCTGGGGGCTACCGCGACACTGGAGTTTCGTCTGGTGGCGGAAAATGAAGACTCGCAGCGTGCGGCTAACACCAACGTGATACCCCGTAACACCAAACTGTATTACGAACGCAACGGCGACCCGATATTGCTCAAACGCCGCGTGATGCTGAGCGGGGAATACATCACAGGAGCCTCCTCCGGCCTAGATTCCGAGACCGGCCGGCCGGCGGTGCACATCACCCTGAACGGAAAGGGAGCACGGTTGTTCAGCAAGGTAACCGGCGAAAACGTCAAGCGGATGATGGCGGTCGTGTTCATTGAAAACAAAAGCGAAAAAGTGAGAACCGCGAGCGGAGAAACGAAGCGGCGCCTAAAAACCGTGGAAGAGGTCATCAACGTCGCGCGGATCCAGGAACAGCTCGGCAAGCGCTTCCAGATTACCGGACTGGACAGTACCCGCGAGGCGCGCAAACTCTCTTTGCTGTTGCGCTCCGGAGCGCTGGCGGCACCCATGCAGATCGTGGAAGAGCGCACGGTTGGGCCGAGTCTGGGGCAGGACAATATTGATCAGGGACAGCGTTCCATCTTGATGGCTTTCCTGCTGGTCGTTCTGTTCATGGGGATCTATTACCGAACCTTCGGCATGCTGGCAAATCTGGCTTTGCTCGCCAACATCGTGCTCATCATCGCCATCATGTCCCTGATCCCGGGAGCCACATTGACCTTGCCGGGCATAGTCGGGATCGTTTTGACAATCGGCATGGCCGTGGATGCCAATGTCTTGATTTTTGAGCGCATACGCGAGCACCTGAAGGCAGGTCATACACCACAAGTCAGCATCGACTCTGGCTACCGACAGGCTCTGTCAACGATTGCAGACGCGAACCTGACCACCCTGATTGCGGCGGTGGTGCTTTTCACTTTTGGCACCGGCCCGATTAAAGGCTTTGCCGTCACGCTGTCCATTGGCATTCTGTGCTCCATGTTCACTGCCATTATGGGCACACGCGCCATTGCCAACCTGATTTACGGCAGGAAAAAAGAGGTTCGCCTGGCAATATGATCAGCCTGTTAAAAGACACCCGTTTTAACTTCATGCAGCAGCGCAAGCTGGCACTCCGCGTGTCAGCTGTACTGATCCTGATCGCGTTGACATCACTCGTTTTTCGGGGATTGAACTTTGGCATTGACTTCACCGGCGGCACGCTGCTTGAAGTCGAGTACAAGCAAGCCGTGGTGCTCGATGACGTGCGGCGCGTTCTGGAAGAAACAGAACTTTCAGACGCGAAAGTACAGTACTTTGGCACCGCCAAAAGCTTGCTCGTGCGCATTCCTTTGCGCGCCGAAACTGCGCGTGCCGAAATCAGTTCGCTGGTCATCGCAGCCTTGGAAGATCTGGGCGAACTGAAAATAAGGCGCGTTGAATACGTTGGTCCCCAAGTCGGGGAGGAACTGCGCGAGGACGGCGGGCTGGCACTGCTGTACGCCTTGTTAGGCATCCTCATTTACGTGGCCTTTCGCTTTGAATACCGCTTTGCTTTTGGCGCCATCATTGCTTTGGCGCATGACGTGCTGCTGACCATCGGCTTTTTCTCCGTCACCGGTATCGAGAGCGACCTGACGGTGTTGGCGGCCTTGCTCGCGGTCGTGGGTTACTCGCTGAATGACACCATCGTGGTCTATGACCGTGTGCGGGAAAATCTCATGGCTTCCCGTCGCCTGGAAACCACCCGAATCATCAACCGGTCGATCAACCAGACGCTGGCGCGCACCATCGTGACTTCATTGACAACGCTCTTGGTGCTGTTCGCCTTGCTGGTTCTGGGCGGCCCCGTGATTCAGGGCTTCACCATTGCCATGATAGTCGGAGTCATTGTCGGCACCTATTCTTCGGTCTACGTAGCCGGCTCTTGTCTGGTGGCATTCGGAATCACACAGCTGGACATGGCACCGGTCAAAAAAGAAGGCGCTGAATTCCGAAAAAGCTGAGACGGTGGGAGCACGAAAAGCGGAACTGAACCGATCCGTGTCCCGCATTTCCTGGCCTGGCTGATGGCAGTCATGGTTTATTCCCGATAGCGGCAAATGCACGTATGACAGGCAAAGACATCGCTCTGGCAATCCGGGAGGCTCTCGAAACTGCCCTTCAGGCCTTGTATGGCAAAGAGCTGGCGGACGAGGTGACCCCAACAGTGGAACCCTGCAAAATGGCGATACACGGGGATTACACCACCAATGTGGCGATGGTGTTATCCCGGAAGCTGAAAAAGCCGCCAATGGACATTGCCAAGGAAATCGTTGGCAAAATGTGGCACCTCGCCCCCGTAGAGCTGGGCAAAATCGTCCCCACCCCTCCGGGCTTTATCAATTTTCGTATCGGAGGCCCTGAATCCATGATTGAGCAAATACTGGAATCCAATGAATTTGTTGAACCTCCGGTAGCTAGAAAAGACGGCCGTGTGCTCATCGAATATGTTTCTGCCAACCCGACCGGCCCCTTGCACGTGGGACACGGCAGGGGGGCGGCATACGGGAGCGCACTGGCTGAACTGAACAAAGTCTTCGGTCATGTGGCGGATCATGAATACTACGTTAACGACACTGGCAGGCAGGCCGATATTCTGGGTCTTTCGGTCTGGCTCCGCTATATTGCCCTTTTAGGTAACAAGCTCATCAAGTTCCCCACCTTGGCGTACC
The DNA here is from genome assembly GCA_965212025.1 of Candidatus Oxydemutatoraceae bacterium. GTDB lineage: Bacteria > Pseudomonadota > Gammaproteobacteria > Poriferisulfidales > Oxydemutatoraceae. The sequence goes on along the minus strand of OZ243039.1, from coordinate 994,652 downwards.
AAGGTGATTACATCAGGGATCTGGCACGCGAACTGAAGGATGAATATGGCAAAACACTATCCGCTGCACCGGATTGCCTGCCAGGGGAGAATTGCCTGACGACTGAAGGAGAAAAACAGATTGACGCGTTCCTGACCTACCAGAATCAAGCCATCGGGGGAGGAAATGTCGCCCGCATCCGGGATGCTGCGATCGAGAGCATCAAACAGGAAATAAAGCGCGACTTGAGGGATTTCAAAGTGTATTTTGGCAAGTGGCAGTCAGAACGGGAACTGATAGACCAGGGGAAAATTAAAGAAGCACTCGACATCCTTGAGGAGAGAAGACACCTTTACCGCAAAGACAGCGCACGGTGGTTCCGCTCGACGAGATTTGGAGACACAAAAGACCGGGTCGTACAGCGCAGTGACGGACGGTTCACCTACTTCGCCTCGGATATCGCCTATCACAGGGAAAAATTTGAACGCAAAGATACAAACGGGCGTCTCTACGACCGCTTCGTCAACGTATGGGGTGCTGACCACCACGGCTACGAAGCACGTTTGCGCGCCGCAATTAAGGCCATGGGCTACGATCAGGAAAAATTGCGCATCATCTTCGTGCAATTTGTGACCTTGATACGCGATGGACAGAAAGTTCCCATGTCTACGCGCGCCGGAGATTTTGTGACGCTGCGTACCTTGTTCGAGGAGGTCGGCGTTGATGCGGCGCGCTTCTTTTTTCTGTTCAGAAAACCGAGTCAGCATTTAGACTTTGACATCGACCTGGCAAAATCGCGCAGCGAAAAAAATCCGGTGTTTTATATTCAGTACGCGCACGCACGCATACATAGCGTGATCACCAAAGTCAAAGAGCGATACCCGGGAACCATAGAAAAAAGATCTGACCAACTTGATTTGCTGAAAGAAAAAGAAGAAGCCGACCTCATCCGCCATTTACACTTCTATGCCCACAGCCTGAAAGTCGCGCATCGTGCGCAGGAACCCCACCATATTTTGGTCTATCTTCATGAGCTGGCAGCAAAATTTCACAGCTGCTATCACAAGCACCAAGTCCTCATCGACGATCTACACTTGCGCAGAGCCAGGGCTCGCCTGTTTATGGCAATCGCACAGGTGCTGGAAAATGGCTTGGGCATCTTCGACATCACGGCACCCAAAAAGATGTGACGGGAACCATGATTTTTGATGCACGTCACGCTTGGCAATACCCGGAGGATAATGGGCAGCTGACAGGGACAGAAATCCTCTTTCACTTTTAGCAAAACAACCCAGCAGACATGGCAGACAGGGACTACAAACACCTGAACTATGAACCGAACAGGGCACCGAAAAAACCGACACGGTGGGTGCTGTACATCGGGCTTGCCAGCTTCGCGGCGCTATCCCTCCTCCTCTATGAGATAAACGCGAACAGAAATCTGGCAACACCCCTTCCTCCTTCGCCGCCTGCCAACAAAGAACCAACAGCGACCAGCCAGGAAACGCAACAGAACCGCTACACTTATTTCACCTTACTCAAGAGCCGTGAAAAACTGGTCTCCGGAGGTTCTGATGATCCGCCAAGCCAAAACCCGGGAAAAACGTACCACTTGCAATCGCGTATCTTTGCCCTGCGCGCAGATGCGGAAGAATTAAAAAAAAGCGTAACAGAACTGGGTCTTGAAGCCTTCACCAAAACCATTCCTCACGAAGGCAAAAAGCAGTTTCGGGTGTTCCTCGGCCCCTATACCCACCAACAGGCTCGGGAAACACTGCGTCGTCTCAGGCTACAGGGCTACGCCGCCACAATGGGTGAAGAAGCCCCCGACTAAAACAGCCAAGGTCGGTGCAGATCCCTGAACTCCCCTGCGGAAGCACCCGGAGCAGTAAACGTCGTGCCACGAACGCTGTTTCCACTTTCCTTTCGCAACACCCGGCCTGCTTCCCGAAATTCAAAGACCAGGAACGCCCGGTTCCCGCCCACCCCCCGGGAGATGAAAAGGACGTGGCGTGTCTGGGGGATTGCCCACGGATGGCAACTTCACGCCATCGTCAAGTCGGACAGGGCTACGCCGCCACAATGGGTGAAGAAGCCCCCGACTAAAACAGCCAAGGTCGGTGCATGATCCCTGAACTCCTCTGCGGAAGCACCCGGAGCAGTAAACGTCGTGCCACGAACGCTGTTTCCACTTTCCTTTCGCAACACCCGGCCTGCTTCCCGAAATTCAAAGACCGGGAACGGGTTCCCGCCCGCCCCCGGGAACGCCCGGTTCCCGCCCGCCGCCACCCCCCGGCCGGATGAAAAGGCGTGGCGTGTCTGGGGGAATGCCCACGGATGGCAACTTCACGCCATCGTCAAGTCGGACAGGGCTACGCCGCTACAATGGGTGAGAAAGCCCCCGACTAAAACAGCCGGAGTCGGTGCAGATCCCTGAACTCCTCTGCGGAAGCACCCGGAGCAGTAAACGCCGTGCCACGAACGCTGTTTCCACTTTCCTTTCGCAACACCCAGCCTGCTTCCCGAAATTCAAAGACCGGGAACGCCCGGTTCCCGCCCGCCCCCGGGAGATGAAAAGGCGTGGCGTGTCTGGGGGAATGCCCACGGATGGCAACCACGCCATCGTCAAGTCGGCTTGGCCTAGCTTGGCACTGCACGGCACATGTAGACCAACGTGACAAGTTGGACGGATGGTCTCTGCCCACATCGTACGTGGGCAGAGAAAAGCCCGGAACCTCGTCTCCGGATGGCGGCTTCGTGCCATCCGGCAGGCTATACTGAAAGTGGTGAGTCGGTCGGATAGTCGCTGTCACCCTCCTAAGTGGCAGAGGAAAGTCCGGGCTCCATAAGGCAAAGTGCCAGGTAACACCTGGGGGGCGTGAGCCTACAGAAAGTGCCACAGAAAACAAACCGCCAGCCGCGTGCTGGTAAGGGTGAAATGGTGCGGTAAGAGCGCACCGCGCGGATGGCAACATACGCGGCAGGGTAAACCTCACTTGGAGCAAGGCCAAAAAGAGCCGCGTAGCCTGCGCAATGGTTCAGGTAGGCCGCAAGAGGTGTGCGGTGACGTACGTTCTAGATGGATGACTATCGATCACAGAACCCGGCTTACAGACCGGCTCATCACTTTTGTGCACTGACTCGTCTGCCATCTCGGCTGACAGCACGACAGACACTCGTCTCTTCTTTATAGGCCATGCGCTGCCTGCTTCCCATGCTTCCCAACAACCATCCGAGGCAGCAGAACCGTCAGCTCAGGCTTTCGTAAATCCACAGGCCACCAATCCAGGTACCTGCTATCGAACCGAGAGTACTCAACAAAAAAATCAGTGCAGTTCGTGTCACACGGTTTTTTCGCCACCCGGTAAGACTGCCCGTACATTTTCTCAGCGACTTGAAGTCACTCACGAGTGGCTTGCGCAAATACAGTTCAGCGGCGGCCGTCACCATGCCGGCGCCAATCGTTGGGTTGATCGAAGTCAAGGGGGCAGCCACGAATGCAGTGACCACCGTTAGTGGATGCGCTCCCGCGATCAGGGCTCCAAGAGCTGCCAGGCCACCGTTGATCAGCACCCAGTCGCGCACCAGACTAAAGCCGAGTTCCGTATCCCGGCTGAAGCCAATGGCAAAACCAGAGAGGATTATCACCACGATGATCCAGGGAACGTACTTTGGCCACTTTGCCGACTGCGGGATGGATTCCAGGTCTTTCAGCACGGTTTGTGGCTCTGCCCCGACAGCGGGGATTTCCCGCAGCAAGCCGTTAACATGACCGGCTCCGACCACTAGCAAGACCCGGGAAGGCTTGTTGGCACGGATATATTCCACGACTTTTGCTGCCATATAGCAGTCCCGTTCCTTGACCAGAGCCTGATAAATATCTTTGTATTCCAGCTCCAGTTGTTCAAAAAGAGAGCTAAGCACATCCCCTTTTTTCAATGTCTCTATTTCTTCGGCTGAAATTTTTTGCCGTGAAAACAGGCTAAAGAAAATCAGCGAAGGGATGGAAAGCCGGGTCCAGAAGGACAGGCTCCGATACAGACGTTTGAAAGTGACCCCGATATCCCGATCCACCAAAAGCGGGGTAATGGATTGTTCCCGGCTTAACCGAACAGCCGCTTTCAGTTCGGAACCGGGCTGAACTCCGAGCTGTTCGGCAATCCGTTGCTGAAAGGCGCTGAAAAGCAAGCCGGTCGCAAAAGCCGCCATCTGCTTTTTTTTGATCAATTTCCAAATGTCGGTCTCAGAGTATTTTCCTTCGTCAAAAATCATGCGCACACGATGCGCGCACAGCTCAACCGCAACCGAATCGTAGGCTTTGCTGGTAATCAGCTCCGTTACTGTCTGGTGACTGACTTTGGAAACATGGGCCGTTCCCAGGATGTCCAGCCTGCTGCCACCAACCTCTATGCTTTGAGGCGTGTCTGTTTCAGTCATATCGCAAGCGGCTTTGCTGTCCCGCACACCGCGCAGCCCGGGTTTTTCCGCAACCGGATTTCACGCCACTTCATCAGGAGGGCGTCCAGCATCAACAGCCGACCCGTCAAAGAGCTGCCAATATTCAGCAGGAGCTTGATGACTTCCATAGCCTGCGCACAACCCATCATTCCGGCCAGAGGCGCGACTACGCCATTTTCCACGCACCTTTCTTCTGGTTGTTCCGCGTATGGTTCCGGGTAGAGGCAGGCGTAGCAAGGATTTTCCTGGTTCCGGGAGTCAAAAACCGACAGTTGACCTTCCATACGAATGACCGCGGCGCTCACCAAGGGTTTGGTACTTCTCCAGCAGGCGCGATTCACAGCAAAACGGGTTGGGAAATTATCCGAACTGTCGGCCACCACCTGCACTCCGGACACGAGATTGGAGATCATGGCTTCATCGGAATGCTGGGCGACCGCCTGTATTTGAGTTTCCGAATTCAATGCCCTCAGACGCTCTGCCGCCACAGTCACTTTTTTCATCCCCACGTCACTTTCGCCGTAGAGAGGCTGGCGGGGAAGATTGCCAAGTTCGACCCAATCGCCGTCAACCAGAATCAGCTTGCCGATACCGCTGGTGGCGAGGTAGGTCGCCAGAGGAATGCCCAAGCCTCCCATGCCAATGATCAAAACGCAGGAATCATGCAAGGTCTGCTGTCCTTGCAAGCCAATCTCAGGGAGCATGATCTGGCGGCTGTAGCGCAACAATTGCGCGTCGCCAAAATCGGCTTCAGGTATTATTTCTTTTCACGGGCGGAAAATGCTTTTCCCTGTTCCGGGGTCATCGGGGTTTGGTGCTTTTCCTTCCACTCCTGGTACGGCATTCCATAAACCCGTTCACGAGCCTGATCATAGCTGACAGTGATATTTTCGTCTTTGGCTGCTTTCACATACCAATCCGCAAGACAGTTCCGACAAAAATCGGCAAGCTCCATCAAGTCGATGTTTTGAACATCCGAACGTTTGCGCAAATGCTCAAGCAGCCGCTGAAAAACTGCTGACTCGATGCGAAGTGTCTCTTGCGTTTTGTTTTCACCCGACATTTTGAATTCTCCCAATCTATAATTCGTAGCTTGTTGTCATTCGCCCGAAAAACGGGTACAAAATGAAGCCCTTGCCATTCTACCCCAGGTGTTACTGCAAGCCATAACCAATCCTGCCCAAACCCTGTCCTGAACCCTTTTTTCATGAACTGCGACGACAAGGAAATCACCGGGGTCATTCTGTGCGGCGGCCAAGGCAGACGCATGGGGCTGTGCGACAAAGGCCTGATGGAACTGGCAGGAAAACCTGCTGTGGAGCACGTTCTGGCAGCCATATCAGGCCAAGTGAGCCGCATCATGATCAATGCCAACCAAAACACCCGGCGCTATGAAAGTTATGGCTTCCCGGTGCACAAAGACACTTTGGGGAATTTCCAGGGCCCGCTTGCGGGAATGGTCACTGCCCTCAAATACTGCGAAACCCCACTGTTGGCTACCTTTCCCTGCGATTGTCCCGCGCCTCCTGCTGATCTGATCGCCCGCCAATGCCTGAAGTTGACCGAAACCAAGGCAGATCTGGTCACGGTGCGGGAAGGAGAAAGATTGCATCCGGTGTTTTGCCTGATGCACAAAAGACTTCTGGGTTCTCTGGAGGCGTTTTTGCGCAGTGGCAGACGGAAAATTGACCAGTGGTTTCGGGAAATAAAGGTCGCTGAAGCTGTTTACGAAAAGGGTGACCCGCGCTTTGCGAACATCAACGACCCGGACTCCCTGAAAGCCGTCACGCGCTTTCTGCTGACATGACTCGCGTGGAAGCTCCTTCTCCCGCTTTGTCCATTGTTGGCTTTTGTGCCATCAGTGGCACCGGCAAAACCACACTGCTAAAAAAGCTGCTCCCCTTGCTGTGCGCAAAAAAGCTGCGGGTTGGCGTGATCAAACACGCTCACCATGACTTTGACACTGACATACCGGGCAAGGACAGCTATGAACTGCGCCACTCAGGCGCGGAACAAATGCTGATTTCTTCCAGCAGGCGCCATGCGCTGGTTACGGAACTGCCAAAAGGCACACGCGAACCCACGTTGCAGGAACTGCTGCCAAAACTCGATCTGAAGTCGCTTGATCTGGTGCTGGTGGAAGGATTCAAAAAAGAGTTTTTTCCGAAAATTGAATTGCATCGGAGCGTTTTGGGGCGCGCGCCCCTGTACCCACACGACCCCAACATCATTGCGTTCGCAAGCGATGGAAAAGCCCCTGCAAACATCAGGATTCCCGTGCTGCCCATCAATGACAGCACCGCCATTGCAGACTTTATTGCCCGTGAACGCGAGGGTTTGCTACGGTCTCGGTGGTAACGACTGCTGACTCAGCCGATCTGACTCCAGAACAGGCCTGAGCGCAGAGCCGACAAACCCGGCCATTTCCGGGTTTCCGCGGGACAGACCGTTTGCTACGCGATTCAGTGGCAGGCCTTGCCGTACTTTTTCAACTGCCAGTAGTTGTACGGCCAAGGGGTGACGAAGCCAGCCAAAAAGATAAACGGTAAGGCCCAAAGAACAATCCTTGCACCGCCAACAAGGAAAAAATCGACCATATTCATAGTGGCCTCCATGCCCAGCATGGAAATAAAACTCATTCCAAAAGCGGTTTTGAAAGCCAGTACGAGAGCCATACCGCCACGCAGCAAAACCACCGTCTCAAGTATCAGGCTGGTTACCAGCCCATTGACCATCGCCAAAACCATAATCGCCAGGACCGGCCACCCAATTCCGGACCATTGAAAAAACAGGATGGTACCGAGGTCACCTACCGAGCAACCAATCAGGCACCACATCGTGTTGTAAGCACTTCGCTGCCAAGTCTTGCGACAAGTCCAGAAACCCGGAACATTTGAAACCAGCAGCATGACGTAACGATTGCTCCCCTGGAGAGTCCCTCTCAGGCGTCCAGCTCGAAAGCCTCGTGCAAAATACGCACCAATTCGTCCCCATGCCGCGACTCCACCACCACGGATATTTTAATTTCGGAGGTGGAAATCATCTTGACATTGATGCCGTGTTTGGCAATCGCGGCAAACATTTTGGCGGCAATTCCGGCGTGGGATCGCATCCCGACACCGACCAACGAAACCTTCACGATGTCATTATCACCAAAAACCGACCCTGACTCCAACTCTTTGGCAAGCTCTTGCAGGCATGACAAAGCCCGCGAATAGTCTCTTTGGTGGACTGTAAACGTGAAATCCGCCTGATGACTGCTGATCCCCACATTCTGTACGATCATGTCCACCTCAATATCCTGTTCCGCAATGGCTTCCAGTATTCTCGCAGCAACACCAGGCTGATCCTTGACTCGGGTGATGGTCAGCTGCGCTTCATCCCGGTTGGCGGCAATGCCGACTATCCTGACCTTTTCCAAATCTTCTGCATTTTTAACAATCAAGGTTCCTTCTCCTGTAACAAAAGTGGAAAGCACTCGCAGAGGGACATTGTATTCCTCGGCGAACCGCACTGCCCGATTTTGTAAAACCTGTGTGCCCAAGCTCGCCATTTCCAACATCTCCTCAAACGTGACCCGTGACAGCCTTCTCGCTTTCGGTTCGATACGCGGGTCAGTCGTATACACCCCGTCCACATCCGTATAAATCCAGCACTCGTTGGCCTGCAAAACGGCCGCCAAAGCAACAGCAGTCATGTCAGACCCCCCTCGCCCCAGAGTCGTAATCTCTCCAGCTTCATTAGTGCCTTGAAACCCGGCAACCACCACAACTTTCCCGTCATGCAAACACGCTCGTATCGCGCTGCAGTCAATGCTTTTGATGCGTGCCCGATTATGCCTGTCCTCAGTCACGATTCCTGCCTGCCTGCCACTGAAAGAAACCGCGTCAACACCATGCTTCAACAGCATCGTCGCCAGAAGCGCTGCGCTGACCTGTTCACCGGAAGCCAATATGGCATCCAGTTCGCGACCACGGCAATTGCTGTCCGCACCCTTCGCCAAGTCCAACAAGCGGTCGGTCTCGTTTCCCATGGCAGACACCACGACTACGATTTTTTCCTCAGTCAGTCGAGCCTTGGCAATTTTGGCGGCAACACCTTCCACGGCCTCCAGGGTGGCAAGCGAAGACCCTCCGAATTTATGGACAACAATTTCCACTGACAGCTCTTAAAACCGGGAAAGAAACCTGAACGAAAAATTCAGGAAGTCCGGGCACGAACCCAAGTGGGCACCTGGGAAAGCACGTCCTCAATAGCGTGAGGATTATCGCCACCGGCTTCCGCCATATTGGCGCGACCACCCCCTTTGCCACCCAGCTTTTCCGCCAGGCTGGAAGCCAGCTGACCCGCGTGAATTTGCCCGACCGCATTTGGCGTGACCCCTACCACCAGGCGCACTTTGCCACTTTCACCGCCCGCCACCACCACCACCCCGCGATCCAAATCGCCTTTTAACAGATCCACCTGTTGGCGCAGGTTCTGGCGATCCATCTCCGGTAAGTATCCCGTTAACACTTTGACCCCGTTGACGTCATGTGAGTTCAGCATTCCCGGAATAAAAAGGCTCCTGTGGCGTTCTTTGTCCGGACGCTTTGCCAATGCCCGACGCTCGGCCAGCAGTTTTTTAACTTTTTCCAGGAGCATGGGACGCTCCGTTTTCAGCAATAGTGCCACCTCTTTCAACTGCTGCTCCACTTCACCAACGTACTGACACGCCGTTTCCCCGCTCAGTGCCTCTATACGCCTGACTCCGGCAGCAATGGCCGAGTCGGAAATGATTTTGAACAGCCCGATATCGCCGGTATGCGTTACGTGTGTGCCACCGCAAAGCTCTATGGAAAATTCCCCCATACCCAGCACTCGAACTTCATCCTCGTATTTCTCCCCGAACAACGCCATCGCCCCCTTGGCAATAGCCTCTTCGCGCGGCAAAAGTTCAACCTGCACTTCCGAGTTCCGCCGGATTTCCCGATTCACCAAAGCTTCTATTTCCGCCTTTTCAGCTTCTGACAGGCGCCGGTCATGGGAAAAATCGAAGCGCAGGCGATCCGGGGCAACCAGTGAACCTTTCTGGGTAACGTGTTTACCCAGAACTTGCCGCAGCGCGGCGTTCAAAAGATGCGTTGCGGAATGGTTTAACGCCAAATTCGCCCGTCTTTGCTGGTCAATCCGGGCAAACAGGGTCTCGCCAACCTGGATTGTCCCTTTCTGCAAGGTGCCGATATGCATGATCGCGTGACCTTGTTTTTGGGTGTCCCGAACGGCAAAAAAACCATTCCTGTTTTCCAAATGACCGGTATCACCAAGCTGCCCACCGCCTTCCGCATAAAACGGCGTCTCATCCAGCACCACAACTGCATCCTGATTTTGCGTGAGACGGTTGACCGAATTGCCATCCACGAACAACTCAAGCAGCCGCGCCGTTCCGGCAGACGACTGGTATCCGCAAAATGTGCTTTTGACCGAGATGGCCGGGGCATCTGATTTACGTGAAGCACGAAAGCCGGCCGCCGCACGTGAGCGGGAACGCTGCGCCTGCATGGCGGTCTCAAAACCAGCCAAATCGACCTGCAGATTTTTTTCACGGGCAATGTCCGCAGTCAGGTCAGCCGGAAATCCGTATGTGTCAAAAAGCTTGAAAACAAACTCTCCGGGAATTTCCGAACCAGACAGCCTCGGCAGCTCGGCCTCAAGAATTTTCAAGCCCTCGTCCAGCGTCTCGGCAAAACGCAGTTCCTCCGACTCCAACACACGCATCACGAAGCCACGCGGCTCAAGCAACCCAGGATAGACAAGATGCATCTCCTCAATCACCTGTCCGGCAAGCTGATGGAAAAAAGGTCGCCGCGCGCCCAATTTATGCCCATGACGGATGGCACGACGAATGATTCTCCTTAAAACATAGCCGTGTCCGTCGTTGGCAGGAAAAACCCCGTCTGCGATCAAAAAAGTACAGGCACGGGCATGGTCAGCAATCACTTTCAAAGAAGGATGATCCAACCCATCCACAGAAAGAAGCTCAGCGACCCGACGCAGAAGCGTGTTGAACAAATCGGTTTCAAAATTGGACTCCACACCTTGCATCACTGCCGAAATACGCTCCAGACCCATCCCGGTATCAACGCACTGACGGGGCAAGTCGTGTAATTGATTCTGCCCGTCTCGCTCATAGAGCATGAAGACCAGGTTCCATATCTCAACAAAGCGTTCCCCATCTTCGCCCGACCCCGGCGGTCCTCCTTTCACTTCTGGCCCGCGATCGTAGTAGACCTCGGCGCACGGGCCGCAGGGTCCGGTTTTTCCCATCGACCAGAAATTGTCCGCCTCTCCCAGAGACGAAATGCGTTGCCTGTCAATTCCGGTTTCCTTTGACCAGACTTCTGCCGCCTCATCGTCGTCTTCATAAACCGTGACCCACAATTTCTCGCGCGGCAATCGCAAGACTTCCCCCAAAAATTCCCACGCATAGATAATCGCTTCCCGCTTGGAGTAATCACCGAAACTGAAGTTGCCGAGCATTTCGAAAAAAGTGTGATGGCTTCGGGTGTAGCCCACATTTTCCAAATCGTTGTGTTTGCCACCTGCGCGCAAACAACGCTGGCAGCTAGCCGCCCGCTGGTACTCGCTTTGCGTATTGCCCAGAAAAATATCCTTGAACTGCACCATGCCGGAATTTGTGAACAGCAGACTGGGGTCACCCGCCGGGACGAGCGAACTGGAAGGCACAATCCGATGGCCACGCTGCCGGAAGAAATCCAGAAAAGCCGAACGAATTTCGTAGCTTTTGCTGACGGTCTGATTCATGGCCTGCTTGTTCACACCTCGTCCGCCAGGACGCGCGCTATGACCTCGCCCGGAAAGCCACGCTGAAAAAGATAGTGCTGTTGCTTCGCAGGTGGTTCTCCGGCGCGCATGCACCCTTCGCCATAGCGTTTTGCAAAACATCGTCGGGCACTGGCCTCCCAGTCACATTCGCAACCCGCGATCGCCGCCGACACAATGTCTTTCGCCACCTGCTTCGCGCACAGTTCACGCGAGATTCGCAAGGGGCCATAGCCTCTCTGGTTTCTGGACAGGATGTACATTTCGCAAAAGCGGTGATCGGAAAGCAGATTCTCCGCTTCCAGAGAATCCAGGGTCTTGTCTATCTCCGCTTTGGAATAGTGCCGGTGCAGCAGCTTGCCACACAACTCGGATCGCGCGTGTTCACGCCGGCCAAGCAAAACGAGTGCTTTTTCATAAACCGGGACTCTGTTGCCTTGCTTTTGCACAATCTGAACCGGGAGCAGTAGCTGCTTCCACCGACCGCGCCTTACTTAGACGCGTTCGAAGGAGGCAACAATTTTTCGCGTAATGCCGCTCGCAGTGCTTGTCTGGCTTCAGGATGGCTTTTCAGCCACTCACGCGCATTTTCCTTCCCCTGTCCTATCCTCTGACCCTGGTAGGAATACCAGGAACCGGATTTCTCCAACAGATCATTTTCGACCCCTAAGGTGATCAGCTCTGTCACCCGATTGATGCCTTCGCCGTAGCGGATTTCAAAATGCGCGACGCGAAACGGTGGAGCAAGCTTGTTTTTGACCACCTTGACCTTCACTTCGTTGCCAAGGACTTTGTCCCCATCCTTGATCGTGGACTGACGCCGGATTTCCAGCCGCATCGAAGAAAAGAACTTCAGGGCGTTGCCGCCGGTTGTGGTTTCCGGATTACCGAACACGACCCCGATTTTCATGCGGATCTGGTTGATGAAAACCACCAGAGCATTGCCACGCTGGATGCTGGCAGTCAGTTTTCTCAGAGCCTGAGACATCAGGCGGGCGTGCAAGCCCATGTGGCTGTCACCCATTTCCCCTTCTATTTCCGCGCGTGGAGTCAAGGCTGCCACCGAATCCAGAACCACTACCTGCACCTCTCCGGAAGCCACCAATATGTCGGTAATCCCCAGAGCCTGTTCCCCGTTATCAGGTTGTGAAACCAGCAATTCCGCCACGTTCACCCCCAACTTTTCTGCGTAGATGGGATCCATGGCGTGCTCGGCATCTACAAAGGCAGCGACGCCTCCCTGTTTCTGGCACTCCGCAATCACGTGCAAAGCCAGAGTGGTTTTCCCCGAAGACTCCGGTCCGTAAATTTCCACCACGCGTTTGACAGGCAACCCACCAATGCCGAGTGCGGCATCCAAAGACAGTGAGCCCGTGGAAATCACAGGAACGCGCATGGTTTCTGTGCTGCCCAAACGGATCACCGCCCCTTTGCCAAAATCCTGTTCTATTTTACTTAAGGTGGCGCTTAATGATTTTTTCAAATTAGCCATAAATTCTGCTTTTTACAGTGAGTAGAAACCGGCACCATGCGGGTTCAGAACCAAAGACCCGAAGCGCACTTTCACGCACCATCCCAATCAGGACACGTTGCTCTGACTGAAAGGCTTCACACCGGAACAAACGGTCGCCGTCTATGCTATCACGCACGGTTCCCGCATAGAGGCTCCGTGAGCAACGCCACCTGCCCACTCGCCGATTCACGAAGCAAAGTGGCACCCACCCCAAAAACGGCACCGATCTTTTCAGGATTAAGCGCGACGTTCGGCGGACCCTGAAAATACACCTTTCCGGACTCCAGCATGACGACAAGATCCACACGGTTCAGCAACAGTGCCAAGTCATGGCTGACCAAGACCACACACACCCCTGCTTCCAACAATTTTTCCAGCACTTCCATCAGGCGATGGCCATACTTGAGATCAAGAGACGCCGTTGGTTCGTCGAGCAATAAATAACGAAATTCGTCTGCGTCTCCCGTCAAGACCTGTAGCACCGCCCGGGCAAGATGAGTCCGTTGCCGCTCACCGCCGGAGAGCGTGTCCCACCGCGCATTCGCCAAGTGGCCAATGTCAAACCAGTGCATGACCTCGCACAAAACCTGGTCTTCCCGCCGTTGCAAAACGCCTGAAACGCCCCCCATTTTTACCACGTCAGCCACGCAGTAAGGAAAATTCAAGGCAAAGGCCTGCGGCAACATGACCCGGCGGCGCGCAAGAGCTGCGACCTTCCAAGCGCTGAGTTCCAGATCATCCAGGCGAATCGAACCCGTGTCCGGTAGCGGGCACCCAGCCAGCAAAGACAGCAGCGTGGATTTGCCCGAACCATTGTTCCCCACCACCGCGACCATTTCCCCGCGACGAAAAACCATACTGAAATCGCGTATCAGTGTTTTCCCACTGACACCGTAACTCAGCGAGTCGGCAACCAGGCTCAAGCGAAATCGCGTTGCCGATTGGCAAGCAACAGGAACAGAAAAAACGGAACCCCCAGGAAAGCAGTCATCACACCGACCGGTGCCTCTCCAGGCAAAAATGCGGTGCGCGCAACCAGATCCGCCAAAACCAGAATGATGGCTCCCAGAAACAACGCCCCCGGCAACAAGGTCGTATGACTTGCCCCGATTAAGGCACGCACCAAGTGCGGCGCCAGCAAACCGACAAAGCCGATGATTCCGCAAAATGCCACGCTGATCCCGACAGCAGCGGAAACGGCGATGACCAGCGCCAAGTGCCAGCGTTCAACTGCCAACCCCAGCCAGAAGGCGTTGCGCTCTCCCAAGGCAAAGGCGTCCAGCTCCTTGCCCGCCGCCAAAATCACCGCGAGCGCCGGAAAGGCAAAAAGCGACACCACGCCAAGCCGGAACCAATCAGCGTCGTCCAGACCGCCCAACATCCAAAACATGAATCCGCGCAATTCCGGGTCAGTGGAGCGAACTATGAACACCCCGGTTACCGCCGCCGTTAACGCATTCAGCGCCACACCACCCAAAAGCAAGGACGCCATATCTGTACGGCCGACACGACGCGCGACCATGTAGACAAGAAGGACGGCAAGCAGACCCCCAATAAAGGCGGCAAAAGGCAAAACCATAAATGAAAGACCGCCACCCTGATGCCAGCCCAATGCCAAAACAAGAACCGTGCCCATCGCGGCACCTCCTGACACCCCCAACAACGCCGGATCACCGAGCGGATTCTGAAACAGGCTTTGCATGACCACGCCACTGCCCGCCAGCACCATCCCGATCACCGCTGCGAGCAGCAGGCGCGGCAGACGCAACGAGAACCAAATAGACGAATAAGTGGCGAGCACGCCTTCCCCGTCCTGAAAATCGCCATCCCCGACGAGCGCATGAAACAATTCGGCAAATGGCAGCGGCACGGCGCCTAGGGTAGAAGCCAGGATCAATACGAGCAGCAAAGCCGCCCCCAGACACCAGACGGTCAGTCGGCGCTTCAGGCGAGTGTTTCGCCAACTTTCCAGAGCGCCCACTGCCAAATGTCTATTCACTCCCACCGACTCACCGTCCCGTCCCGAGCACGCCTTCCCCGTCCTGAAAATCGCCATCCCCGACGAGCGCATGAAACAATTCGGCAAATGACAGCGACACGGCGCCTACGGTAGAAGCCAGGATCAATACGAGCAGCAAAGCCGCCCCCAGACACCAGACGGTCAGTCGGCGCTTCAGGCGAGTGTTTCGCCAACTTTCCAGAGCGCCCACTGCCAAATGTCTATTCACTCCCACTGACTCACCGTCCCGTCCCGAGCACGCCTTCCCCGTCCTGAAAATCGCCATCCCCGACGAGCGCATGAAACAATTCGGCAAATGGCAGCGGCACGGCGCCTGGGGTAGAAGCCAGGATCAATACGAGCAGCAAAGCCGCCCCCAGACACCAGACGGTCAGTCGGCGCTTCAGGCGAGTGTTTCGCCAACTTTCCAGAGCGCCCACTGCCAAATGTCTATTCACTCCCACCGACTCACCGTCCCGTCCCGAGCACACCTTCCCCATCCTGAAGATCGCCATCCCCGACGAGCGCATGAAACAATTCGGCAAATGGCAGCGGCACGGCGCCTAGGGTAGAAGCCAGGATCAATACGAGCAGCAAAGCCGCCCCCAGACACCAGACGGTCAGTCGGCGCTTCAGGCGAGTGTTTCGCCAACTTTCCAGAGCGCCCACTGCCAAATGTCTATTCACTCCCACTGACTCACCGTGGCGAGCACACCTTCCCCATCCTGAAAATCGCCATCCCCGACGAGCGCATGAAACAATTCGGCAAATGGCAGCGGCACGGCGCCTGGGGTAGAAGCCAGGATCAATACGAGCAGCAAAGCCGCCCCCAGACACCAGACGGTCAGTCGGCGCTTCAGGCGAGTGTTTCGCCAACTTTCCAGAGCGCCCACTGCCAAATGTCTATTCACTCCCACTGACTCACCGTCCCGTCCCCGTCTCACCATTCCCGTTACGCAGAAAACCATCCCGTTTCCACAATGCCCGCAACCGGGGAATCGCTCAGAACCGCGTCATCCGCTGCCGGCACTCCGGACTCGCAGATGAAGCGAGCTAAAAGTAATCATGGTCACCACCATCCGAGTAAATCTCGCCGTCCGCGATTTCATCGCTGATGTAGTCTTTGAAGTGCGTGAACGTGCCCAGGAAAGTCAGGCTGGTCGTAAAGGTCGGGCCGTTACGTTGCTTTGCAGCTTCCATTTCCACCCGGTAGGAAGAAGTGTCCCGCTCAATGTCCTCATCTGAATTTTCTTTTTTTCGGTACAGAAAGAGAATCAAGTCAGCGTCCTGCTCGATCGCTCCTGAATCCCGTAAATCCGACAGCACCGGGCGGTGATCTGTACGTTGCTCGACATTGCGATTTAACTGGGAAAGCACGACCACGGGAACGTCCAGCTCTCTGGCCATGGCTTTCAGGGATCGCGAAATGTGCGTGATTTCCATAGTGCGGTTTTCCGCCTTGACAGACGACTGCATGAGTTGCAAATAATCGACGACGACCAACCCCAGGGAACCTTGCTCACGTTTCAAACGCCGCGCCCGGGCACGGATTTCAACCGGTGACAAAGTGCCGCTGTCATCAATGTGTATCCGGCTGCCCTGCATCATTTTCATCGCTGACGTCATCCGCGGCCATTCATAACTTTCAAGCCTTCCCGAGCGTAAGGAAGTCAGTTTTATTCTTGCCAGCGAAGAATAAAAACGCATCGCCAGCTGCCTGCCTGACATTTCCATACTGAAAACCGCGACCGGGCAATCTTTTCGCTTCATCGCCACCTGTTCGACAATGTTCAATGCGAAGCTGGTTTTCCCCATTCCGGGGCGGCCGGCCACGATGATCAAATCTCCTTTCTGCAGTCCCGAAGTTTTTTCGTCTAATTCCTTGAACCCTGTGCTCAGCCCGGTCAAGTCAGAGCCAGAGTCTCCCAAGGCGTCAATCTCATCGAAGACGGTCGTGCTTAATGTGCTGATGGGAACAAAACCGCCTGCCCGGTTGCTGTCTTGGTCCGCAATTTCAAAAACCACTTTTTCCGCCTTATCCAGCAGCATGCGGCTGTCTTCACTCTGCTCGGAATAGGAGCTTTCTATCATCTGGTTGGCCGCCGCGATCAATGCACGACGAATGGATTTTTGCCGCACGATCTCCGCGTATGCACGAATATTTGCGGCACTGGGGGTTTCGCTGGCGATTTTCGCCAAGTAGGCCAGCGCTCCGGCTTTTCCGGCACGGGCGCCATCTTTACTGGAGGAGATCCGTTCCGAAATGGTGACTGCGTCGAACGGCGTGTCCTTTTGCACCAACGCGTTGATGACCGAAAACAGGTGGCGATGCTCTTTGACGAAAAAATCAGCCTCGCTTATCAGATCCGCAACCTTGTCCCAGCCATCGTTGTCCAGCATCAGCCCGCCGAGCACAGCTTGTTCCGCCACCAAGGAGTGCGGCGGACGCCGGATGTCTTCCAGTACCGGCGATTCCAATTCTTCAAGTAGAGGAATCGCCGCCATGGCCTCAGTCTTCCTGTTTTACCAGGCTTAGCTTCACGAGCGCAGTGACTTCGGGATAGAGGGCGACCGTGATTTCATGATCACCCAGCTCCCGTATGGGTCCTTCGGGAAGCTGCACTTCACTCCTTGGCACATCCAGACCAGAGGATTCCTGTATGGCTGCAACGATATCCGAGCTGCCCACGGAGCCGAACATCTTGCCTTCCTCGGTGGTTCGAACGCTGACCGCAATCGCCAAACCGTCGAGTTTTTTCTGACGAAGCCTGGCGACCCCCAGCTCCTCGGCGGCTTCACACGCCAACTCGTCCAATTTGATCTGGACTGACGCCAGGTTTTCTTCCGTCGCATGCAACGCCTTCCCATACGGAACCAGGTAATTGCGCGCGTAGCCCATTTTCACGTCGACAACATCACCGATTTTGCCAAGACTCTCAACATCGGACAGTAACACCAATTTCATATTTCCCCCTTAAAAAATTCCTGAATACAAGCTTTATTGCTTGTTCAGCCTGGCGCGCTTACTGAACAAGCCATCAATGGCACCTAGAAAACTGAACACAAACGCAAACAGGAGCGGAGCTACGAGTAGCGCCAGAAAAAAAATGCAGTGCAAAAAAAAACCTGCCATCGGCTGACCTGCAATCTGCTTTTTGCCAAATAATAAAGTGCGGCCGCAAACTGAAAGATTAAAAATGGTATCAGCACCAGCAGCAATTCGTTAACCAGCAGGTTATCGTCCAAAACCGAAAGCAGCAGCAAAGCCATCAACAGAATGGAAGCCACTTTCCCCATCCTGAAATGCGCGTATTCGCCACTGAAACTGCCTGGCGAAAATAACTGGCTCTGCCACCACCTGCCAACCATCAACGCCGGAATCCAGATCAGCGTCGCCAAAGTAAAAAACGCAATACCGGTCATCTGTTGCAGAACCAGCTCGTAGACATCACGTATTTGCGGGTCGGCAGCAAACAATTCCTGCAGCAATTCACCAGCACTATCATCAATCAGTTCTCCCCAAAGCGCGGCGCGCTCCGGGACAAACCAGGAAACCAGCAACACCATGAGCAGACCCAAGGCCGCTAGCGCCTGACCTGCGAAAGACAAAGAATTGGACCGCCGCATCAACTCGGAAGCGAACACCAAAGGCAGCCACTGTATTCCCAGCAAGAACATCATCCCCAACCAGGAAATTTCATCTGTGTCCGCCTGAGACGGCAACAAGTACGCGACCAGCAGCAAGGCAGAAGCCGAAATGGCCATGACGGTGAACGCCCGCTGCAATCCATGGCTCAGAACCACCAGCGAAAGCAGACCCCCGGCCACCAACCCCAAAGGCGGAAAAACGAAGGAAAGCAGACCGAACACCACCACCAGCGTAGTTGCCCCACCCACACTGGAAACAGCAACCGCTGCGAGTGGTTTCACTTAAGTACGGGCGATGAAGCTGTGCAGAAAATGACCGGCGGGTTTTGGGCTACGAAAACCTGCGATCATGCGTAGCGGGAGGTTCGGTGAAAGGACGGTGATTTTCCGTATAAGGAAGCAAAGACAGGAAACGAGCCAGTTTGATGGCATGTGCCACACGGCGCTGGTAGCGGGCTCCAACACCCGTAATTTGGCGCGGCAGAATTTTCCCGGTTGAGGCCGTGAACTTGCTCAAGAAATCAACATCCTTGTAATCAATCTCGGCAATTTTTTTGGCGTTCCATTGTGACGGCCTTGAGCGCCGTTCCTGGTCAGTCATTCTTAAACTCCCTCCTTGGTATCAGTACCACCCTCGTGGCTATCGGTTTCGCCATTGGCACTTTCCGAAGCGCCGCCATCAGAGTCGTCCAAAGGTTTTTCAGCCACCTCATTGCCTGCTCCTGAACTTTCTCCCTGAGAAGTTGGCTCCTCAGGGGCAGCTTCATGATCAGCCTTGGGTTTCGCTTTGGACTCAGCCTCAGGTTTCGCTTTGGACTCAGCCTCAGGTTTCGCTTTGGACTCAGCCTCAGGTTTCGCTTTGGACTCAGCCTCGGGTTTTGCTTTGGGATCTGCCTCGGGTTTTGCTTTGGACTCAGCCTTGGGTTTTGCTTTGGACTCAGCCTCGGGTTTCGCTTTGGACTCAGCCCTGGGTTTTGCTTTGGACTCAGCCTCGGGTTTCGCTTTGGACTCAGCCTCGGGTTTCGCTTTGGACTCAGCCCTGGATTTTGCTTTGGACTCAGCCTCGGGTTTCGCTTTGGACTCAGCCCTGGGTTTCGCTTTGGACTCAGCCCTGGGTTTTGCTTTGGGATCTGCTTCACCTTCCGTCTTGCCTTCAGGCGCCGACTGTCCACCCTGTTTAGCTGCCCTTTCTGCACCTCGCTTCATCAAAAGTGCCACCGGAGACGGATCCGTGATCGCCTCGCTTTTTCTGAGAATCAGGTTCCGCAAAAGAATCTCGTTAAAGCGGAAATCCTCTTTGATTTCCGCCAAAGAATCCGCATCACATTCCAGGTTCAAAAGCACGTAATGCGCGTTCTTCAACTTCTGAATCGGGTAGGCAAGGGTACGCAAACCCCAGTCCTCAAGCCGGTGTATATGACCATTTCTGTCTTGAACAATGGACTTGTACTTGTCCACCAACGATGGCACCCGGTCGCTGTGCTGCGGGTGCACCATGAAAACTATTTCGTAATGTTCCATTGTTTATGAAAACCGTCCTTATCAAGCGGCACCCCAAAACATCGGGGAAACAAACCGTCACGCCGAGATAATTAAAAAGCAATCCGGCAGCCAGTGTTCCCGACCGCGGCAGCATTCGTAAAGCGCGTCTGTAGGGGGGCACATACTAAAGCGGGAACCCGGCCGGTGCAAGAACTTTCTAAGTCCGTGCACGGCGGCAAAGCACACGATGGCCCGCCGACATGATTCACCTGGATAAGCAATGAAACACCAACCTGCCCCAATACAACGGGACGGACATACCCAAACCCCCCTTTTTACAGGCTGCGGTTTTTGCTATGCTCCGCCCGAATTGGAACACCCTGCCCACACAATCCGCACATGAACAAACACTTTTTATACGCCTTGGCAACAGCGGCGATAACCGTGATTTTTCTTGTGAGCTGCACAGCGACAAGGATGGAAGCAGACGGAACGTTGGCACCTCAGCCATGGGAAGAAAACGGGGGAGAAACCCCGGATACTTTCGCCGAATGGCAAGAGCCAGAGGTCTATGAAAGCGGGGAGGTGGGAACTATCACTGACCTGTACGGAGAAGAAGTGATCAAAGAGCTCGGCGTGCCATACGAAGAATCGGTGAGCTTTGATCCCAAACTGCGCTACAACGTGGTTTATTTTAATTACAACCGCTCGCAAATAATGGATGAGGGGCGTGAGGTGCTGCGTAACCATGCGGAATATCTGAGAAGCAACCCGAACGCCAAGTCGATCCTCGAAGGACATACGGACGAACGAGGTTCTGCAGGCTACAACATCGCCCTCGGAGAAAGACGCGCCCTGTCAGTCAGAAATTTTCTTTTGGCGCACCAAGTGCCAGCGACCCAAATCACCTGGGTCAGCTATGGTGAAGAAAGGCCAGCCGTAGAAGGGGAAAGCGATGAAGATTACGAGTTGAACCGGCGGGTTGAAATCCTCTACGCGCAGTAAGCGGACTCAGCAATTCAAGCCCCCCCGACCACCAACTTGGCACACAACACAAGCCCCGACTGATTAAACGCAGATCCTGGCTACCCCACGGTGGATAATCGGATGTTCCCCGCCCACGGGGGAGCCCATGCACTCGGGTTGCTGCTGTTCCTCCCTTCTGCCTTGCTCCCACTGCCACTACAGGGGAAACGGTCTCAAGTGGTGTCTTTCAAGTGGTGCCGGGCATGAACCGGCTTCATGAAAGCGTTGGATACCAACGCCAGTAAAAGCAGAAAAGCCATCAAATACATAGTCGTGTTGTAAAGGTTCGCAGTCGGGTCAATCGTGCCAGGCGGAACGATCTCCATGAGCTTGGCGATGGTGACGGTCTTTTGCTCGACCAGCAGGTTCAACTGCTCAATTCCCGCTCCAAAGGTTTCCAAAAATCTTTCCGGACTGATTTTCGCCGCCAAATCATGGATGGACTCCGTCAAAGAGTGCTGCCTGAGGGTCGTGATTGCCAAAGGTCCAAGCACCCCTGCCGCGCTCCAGGCTGTCAGTAACCTGCCGTGAATGCCGCCGACGTGGTGTGTGCCAAAAACATCCGCAAGATAGGCTGGAATTGTTGCAAAGCCACCACCGTAGAAAGTGAAAATAATCATGGTAGAGGCGTAAAAGAAAACCAGCCAGAACACCGCAGGATTGACGTTCACCTGCTGCGCCGCGTACGGGATGGAGAGATACAGCAAGATGCCGCCCACAAAAAACAGCCAGTAGGTGTTTTTGCGCCCAATGTAGTCCGATGTGCTGGCCCAGAGGACGCGCCCGATCATGTTAAAAACGCTGATCATGAGCACATAAAAAGCCGCAAAGGTACCATCAACAATGTTAGGCAAAGTGGTGCCAAAAATGTCGGTCATCATGGTCTTGGCAACACCGATAACACCGATTCCAGCTGTAACGTTGAAACACAAAACAATCCAAAGCTGGTAAAACTGAGGAGTCCTCAACGCCTGATCGATATCAACGTTACGGTCACTGATCATCTTCTTTTTCGCCACATCAGAGCTCGGTGGCACCCAGCCTTCCGGTTTCCAGCCCGGAGCAGGCAACCGGTAACTCACTGAAGCAATGATCATGATCACGAAGTAAATCATCCCGATGATCAAAAAAGTCTGCCAGGCACCGACCGAGCCAGTCCCCACAAGATAGACACCAGGGTCGCCAGGAACCACCATTTTGCTGACCTCATTGGCGCCGACAACGACAACTTCTTTCAATTCGTTGCCCATTTCCACGAAACGGCGCCCACCCCTGGTCACCAGATTAACCGCCGACTCGACTCCCAGATATTCCGGAGCCTCATAAAACATGCGGAGCAGATACCCCTTCAGAGGCGTTGCCAGGATGGCACCACCACCAAAACCCATGATGGCCATACCGGTCGCCATGCCCCGTCTGTCCGGAAACCAGCGAATGAGCGTGCTCACGGGTGAAACATAGCCCAACCCCAACCCGCATCCGCCAATGGCGCCATAGCCGAGATAGACCAACCAAAGCTGGTGCGTGGCAATACCGACACTGCCGACAATGTAGCCACCACCCCAACAAAAGGCAGCAACAATTCCCACCGTGCGTGGCCCAACGGTTTCCAGCCACCGACCGGCAAACGCCGCAGCAAGTCCAAGAAAAACGATGGCAACGGTAAAAATCCACACGACCTCACCCAGGCTCCAGTCATCCGCAGCACTGCCGACCACGCCGATAGCCCTTGTCAGCACCGGGTTATAGATGCTCCAGGCATAAACAGAACCAATGCAAAGGTGAATGGCGATGGACGCCGGAGGAACTTTCCAGCGGTTGTAGCCCGGCCTGGCAATGATGCTTTCCTTGGCAAAAAAACGACCCATAAGCAAAGCACTCCTGATTTCTGAAGATTCCGACACCCGGTCTCCCACTGCACAGCCAAAATTTACGGCTGGCGCTCAGCGCAAGAGACCAAGGCTTCCTGGCAAGGCGGGTGCCCGGTGCAACCCGACTCTGTCATCATACATCAATGCCCAAACAAGCTGGGCACCCAAGGTTTTCCCTGTCTAGCAGCCCGTGATTTTTCCGTAGGCAGGCAAGACCTACCTCATCTCGCTCCTAGTTCCTCTAATGCCTGCTTGGCATCTTCATGCCCTTGGTCTGCCGCTTTTCTGTACCAATAAACTGCCTGTTTATAATCCTTGGCAACACCTTTTCCATCTTCATACATTAATCCCAAACCATATTGACCATCCTCATCCCCTTGGTCTGCTGCTTTTCGATACCAATAAACTGCCTGATTACCATCCTTGGCAACGCCTTTTCCTTCTCTATACAAATCTCCTAAATTATGCTGACCATGCGAATTCCCTTGGTCTGCTGCTTGTCTGTACCAATAAACTGCCTGTCTATAATCCAGGGCAACGCCTTTCCCATTTTCATACATTAAGCCTAAATACAATTGAGCATCCGCATCCCCTTGGTCTGCTGCTTTTCTGTACCAATAAACTGCCTGTTTATAATCCTTGGCAACGCCTTGTCCTCCCATACATCAGGGCTAAATTATATTGAGCATACGCATGCCCTTGCCTAAATATGCCTGAGCACTCGCAATTGGTCTGCTGCTTTTCTGTACCAATAAACTGCCTGTTTATCATCCAGGGCAACGCCTTGTCCTTCACCATACATCAGGGCTAAATTATATTGAGCGCTCGCATTCCCTTGGTCTGCTGCTTTCTGTACCAATAAACTGCCTGTTTATCATCCTTGGCAACGCCTTTTCCATTATCATACATCCAGCCTAAATTATATTGAGCCCTCGCAGGTCTGCTGCTTTTCTGTACCAATAAACTGCCTGTTTATTCCTTGGCAACGCCTTTTCCATTTCTATACATAAAGCCTAAATTAGTTTGAGCGCTCGCATGGTCTGCTGCTTTCTGTACCAATAAACTGCCTGTTTATCATCCTTGGCAACGCCTTTTCCAAGACGATACATATTGCCTAAATTAGGAGCCCGCATGCCCTTGGTCTGCTGCTTTTCTGTACCAATAAACTGCCTGTTTATAATCCTTGGCAACGCCTTTTCCATTAATACATCCATTGCCTAAATTATATTGAGCAACCGCATTCCCTTGGTCTGCTGCTTTCCTGTACCAATAAACTGCCTGTTTATCATCCAGAGCAACGCCTTCTCCTTTTCATACATTAAGCCTAAATTATATTGAGCACTCGCATACCCTTGGTCTGCTGCTTTTCTGTACCAATAAACTGCCTGTTTATCATCCTTGGCAACGCCTTCTCCATTTTCATACATTACGCCTAAATTAATTGAGCGTTCGCATTCCCTTGGTCTGCTGCTTTTCTGTACCAATAAACTGCCTGTCTATAATCCTTGGCAACGCAACGCCTTTAGATTGAGCTCCGCATTTGGTCTGCTGCTTTCCTGTACCAATACATAATCCAAGGCAACGCCTTTTCCTTTTTCATACATAAAGCCTAAATTAAATTGATCTGCCGCATTGCCTCGGTACGCAGATTGTATAATTTGCTCGTAGTCAGGTTGGCTATAAGCCATCCCTGCACTGAAAAGAAAAATAAATGCAAGTAATACCAATTTTTTCATTTGATTTTGACTCCTTTAGTGTTTGTTGGGCTTGTGTGCTCTCTGAGCCTGTAAAAACATTGTCAAAAAGCCCCCCGACTCTCCGCTGTAATGAAAGTGACCGCCATAAACGATCCCCGTTCTCAGCACCGTGCATGGTACCGTTTTTTGAAGCCCTTGATGCTAGACAAGGCACCATTCATTCTTTCCCAAAGCGTCTTTTAAGTACGGGCATCTCGTAGCAATGATCTGTGGTGCTGGCAACACCAGCAAGAAACTGACTTGGATACGCGAAAGCAAGTACAAATGCCCCTGACAGGCGGAGCATCAAAAAAAGCCGCTTTTTCCATAGCACACCATCCAGTGCGGCAAATCATACCCAAACACACGCACCTGTGCAGAAAATAACCACGCACAACAATTCATTTTTTGCGTTTCGACTTCATTCACCCTGATACACCTAAAAGCATTGCTCCTCGCGACCAAGCAACAAATCCCTCTACCCTCCTGCGACCACCCAAAAAGCCATCCTGCCCACAGAACTTCACTTCCCACAAAGAGCTTCACTGCCACCCCGCCCCCCCGCAACTTCAACCATTGCCCTTCGTACCCACCATCAAAACCACCACGCACAACAACTTATTTTTTGCGTTTCAACTTCATTCACCCTGATACACCTAAAAGCATTGCTCCCCGCGACCAAGCAACAAATCCCTCTACCACCTATGACCACCCAAAAAGCCATCCTGTCCCACAGAACTTCACTTCCCACAAAGAGCTTCACTACCACCCCGCTCCCTCCGCAACTTCAACCATTACCCTTCGTACCCGCCATCGAAACCACCACGCACAACAACTTATTTTTTGCGTTTCAACTTCATTCACCCTGATACACCTAAAAGCATTGCTCCTCGCGACCAAGCAACAAATCCCTCTACCCTCCTATAACCACCCGAAAAGCCACCCTGTCCCACAGAACTTCACTTCCCACAAAGAGCTTCACTACCCCCCGTTCCCTCCGCAACTTCAACCATTACCCCTCGTACCCGCCATCGAAACCACCACGCACAACAACTTATTTTTTGCGTTTCACTTCATTCACCCTGATACACCTAAAAGCATTGCTCCTCGTGACCAAGCAACAAATCCCTCTACCCTACTGCGACCACCCAAAAAGCCATCCTGCCCCACAGAGCTTCACTTCCCACAAAGAGCTTCACTACCACCCCGCTCCCTCCGCAACTTCAACCATTGCCCTTCGTACCCGCCATCGAAACCACCACGCACAACAATTCATTTTTTGCGTTTCAACTTCATTCACCCTGATACACCTAAAAGCGTTGCTCCTCGCGACCAAGCAACAAATCCCTCTACCATCCTATGCGACCACCCAAAAGCCATCCTGTCCCACGAAATTTCACTTCCCACAAAGAGCTTCACTACCACCCCCTCCCCGCAACTTCAGCCATTGCCCTTCACCCACCATCGAAACCACCACGCACAACAACTTATTTTTTGCGTTTCAACTTCATTCACCCTGATACACCTAAAAGCATTGCTCCTCGCGACCAGGCAAAAAATCCCTCTACCTCCTGCGACCACCCAAAAAGCCATCCTGCCCCACAGAATTTCACTTCCCGCAAAGAGCTTCACTACCACCTTCCCCGCAACTTCAGTCATTGCCCCTCGTACCCACCATCGAAACCACCATGCCGCGAACCTAAACCTGGCACCCAACTCACGAACTCCATTCCAAACCAACCAAGCTATTTCTGTCCCTTAAACAAAGTCACCCAACCGTAGCTTCCGCTCCCAACCCCACGTAGCACACACCCATCGTGTCCTTATCAAAAAGCCTGCCGAGGCTGAGTCCTTTGCTAGTGCCAGACACCAAAAACACGGTCTCGTTGTCGTTGGTAAAAATCCACACGACCTCACCCAGGCTCCAGTCATCCGCAGCACTGCCGACCACGCCGATAGCCCTTGTCAGCGCCGGGTTATAGATGCTCCAGGCATAAACAGAACCAATGCAAAGGTGAATGGCGATGGACGCCGGAGGAACTTTCCAGCGGTTGTAGCCCGGCCTGGCAATGATGCTTTCCTTGGCAAAAAAACGACCCATAAGCAAAGCACTCCTGATTTCTGAAGATTCCGACACCCGGTCTCCCACCGCACAGCCAAAATTTACGGCTGGCGCTCAGCGTAAGAGACCAAGGCTTCCTGGCAAGGCGGGTGCTCGGCGCAACCCGACTCTGTCATCATACATTATGCCCAAACAAGCCGGGCACCCAAGGTTTTCCCTGTCTAGCAGCCCGTGATTTTTCCGTAGACAGGCAAGCCCGTCTTCATCTCGCTCCTAGTTCCTCTAATGCCTGCTTGGCATCTTCATGTTCTTGGTCTGCAGCTTGTCTGTACCAATAAACTGCCTGTTTATAATCCTTGGCAACACCTTTTCCATCCTTCTATACATAAAGCCTAAATTGGATTGAGCTCTCGCATACCCTTGGTCTGCTGCTTTCCTGTACCAATAAACTGCCTGTTTATAATCCTTGGTAACGCCTTTTCCATTCCCCATTGCCTAAATTATATTGAGCATCCGCATCCCCTTGGTCTGCTGCTTTTCTGTACCAATAAACTGCCTGTCTATATCCAGGGCAACACCTTTTCCTTTTTCATACATAAAGCCTAAATTAGCTTGAGCTCTCGCATACCCTTGGTCTGCTGCTTTCCTGTACCAATAAACTGCCTGTTTATCATCCAGGGCAACACCTTTTCCATTTCCATACATAAAGCCTAAATTAGATTGACCGTTCGCATACCCTTGGTCTGCCGCTTTTCTGTACCAATAAACTGCCTGTCTATAATCCAGGGCAACGCCTTTTCCAAAATAATACATTTCACCTAAATTAAATTGAGCACCCATTCCCTTGGTCTGCTGCTTTTCTGAACCAATAAACTGCCTGTCTATAATCCTTGGCAACGCCTTTTCCAAAATAATACCATTGCCTAAATTAGTTTGAGCGCTCGCAAACTGCCCTTGGTCTGCTGCTTTTCTGTACCAATAAACTGCCTGTTTATAATCCTTGGCAACGCCTTTTCCTTTTCCATACATTAAGCCTAAATTATATTGAGCATCCGCATCCCCTTGGTCTGCTGCTTTTCTGTACCAATAAACTGCCTGTCTATCATCCAGGGCAACACCTTTTCCTTTTTCATACATAAAGCCTAAATTAGATTGACCATTCGCATACCCTTGGTCTGCTGCTTTTCTGTACCAATAAACTGCCTGTTTATCATCCAGAGCAACGCCTTTCCATGTTCATACCAAGGCTAAATTAAATTGAGCCCTCGCATTCCCTTGGTCTGCTGCTTTCCTGTACCAATAAACTGCCTGTTTATAATCCTTGGTAACGCCTTTTCCATTATAATACCCATTGCCTAAATTAAATTGAGCATCCGCATACCCTTGGTCTGCTGCTTTTCGGTACCAATAAACTGCCTGTCTATCATCCAGGGCAACACCTTCTCCATTTCCATACATTATGCCTAAATTAAATTGATCTGCCGCATTGCCTCGGTACGCTGATTGTATAATTTGCTCGTAGTCAGGTTGGCTATAAGCCATCCCTGCACTGAAAAGAAAAATAAATGCAAGTCAACTGATTTTGATGCAAGTAATACCAATTTTTTCATTTGATTTTGACTCCTTTGGTGTTTGTTGGGCTTGTGTGCTCTATGAGCCTGTAAAAACATTGTCAAAAAGCCCCCCGACTCTCCGCTGTAATGAAAGTGACCGCCATAAACGATCCCCGTTCTCAGCACCGTGCATGGTACCGTTTTTTGAAGCCCTTGATGCGAAAGCCATTCATTCTTTCCCAAAGCGTCTTTTAAGCACAGGCAAGCAATGCCATCCATGGTCTGGCAACACCAGCAAGAAACTGGCTTGGATACCCAAGTACAAATGCCTCTTTTAGGCGGAGCATCAAAAAAAGCTGCTTTTTCCATAGCAACCATCCAGTGCGGCAAATCATACCCAAACACACGCACCTGTGCAACCACCATGCACAACAACTTATTTTTTGCGTTTCAACTTCATTCGCCCTGATACACCTAAAAACATTACTCCTCGCGACAAGCAAAAAATCCCTCTACCCTCCTGCGACCACCCAAAAAGCCATCCTGCCCCACAGAATTTCACTTCCCACAAAGAGCTTCACTACCACCCACCCCCCGCAACTTCAACCATTGCCCTTCGTACCCACCATCAAAACCACCACGCACAACAACTTATTTTTTGCGTTTCGACTTCATTCATCCTGATACACCTAAAAGCATTGCTCCTCGCGACCAAGCAACAAATCCCTCCACCCTCCCGCGACCACCCAAAAAGCCATCCTGTCCCACAGAGCTTCACTTCCCACAAAGAGCTTCACTACCACCCCGCTCCCTCCGCAACTTCAACCATTACCCTTCGTACCCGCCATCGAAACCACCACGCACAACAATTCATTTTTTACGTTTCAACTTCATTCACCCTGATACACCTAAAAGCATTGCTCCTCGCGACCAAGCAACAAATCCCTCTACCCTCCTGCGACCACCCAAAAAGCCATCCTGTCCCACGAAATTTCACTTCCCACAAAGAGCTTCACTACCACCCCCTCCCCGCAACTTCAGCCATTGCCCTTCACCCACCATCGCAACCACCACGCACAACAACTTATTTTTTGCGTTTCAACTTCATTCACCCTGACACACCTAAAAGCGTTGCTCCTCGCGACCAAGCAACAAATCCCTCTACCCTCCTGCGACCACCCAAAAAGCCATCCTGTCCCACAGAATTTCACTTCCCACAAAGAGCTTCACTACCACCCGTTCCCCGCAACTTCAACCATTGCCCCTTACCCACCATCGAAACCACCATGCCGCGAACCTAAGACCTGGCACCCAACTCACGAACTCCACACAGAGCCCCCACACCCCACACTTCCAAACCAACCAAGCTATTTCTGTCTCTTAAACAAAGTCACCCAACCGAAGCTTCCGCTCCCGACCCCGCGTAGCACACACCCATCGTGTCCTTATCAAGAAGCCTGCCAGAGCTGAGTCCTTTGCTAGTGCCAGACACCAAAAACACGGTCTAGTTGCCGTTGGTAAAAATCCACACGACCTCACCCAGGCTCCAGTCATCCGCAGCACTGCCGACCACGCCGATAGCCCTTGTCAGCGCCGGGTTATAGATGCTCCAGGCATAAACAGAACCAATGCAAAGGTGAATGGCGATTGACGCCGGAGGAACTTTCCAGCGGTTGTAGCCCGGCCTGGCAATGATGCTTTCCTTGGCAAAAAAACGACCCATAAGCAAAGTACTCCTGAGTTCTGAAGGTTCCGACACCCGGCCTCCCACCGCACAGCCAAAAAGAAAATTTACGGCTGGCGCTCAGCGTAAGAGACCAAGGCTTCCTGGCAAGGCGGGTGCCCGGTGCAACCCAACTCTGTCATCATACATTATGCCCAAACAAGCTGGGCACCCAAGGTTTTCCCTGTCTAGCAGCCCGTGATTTTTCCGTAGACAGGCAAGCCCGTCTTCATCTCGCTCCTAGCTCCTCTAATGCCTGCTTGGCATCTTCATGCTCTTGGTCTGCTTTGTCTGTACCACCATATCTTGCAACTTTTCCATCTTCATACATCAAATTATTTTGGGCCGCATACCCTTGTTTGCCTTGTCTTATAATGCCTGCTGGCAACGCCTTTTCCTTCATCATGCATACATCATTTGCCTAAATCTGCAGATTGACCATGCCTGTTTATCATCCTTGGTATCCCTTCTTGGTCTGCAGCTTTTCTGTACCAATAAACTGCCTGTCTATAATCCTTGGCAACGCCTTGTCCATCATACATACAAATTGCCTAAATTCCATTTTGACCATCCGCATGCCCCTGGTCAGCTAGCTTTTCTATAACCAATAAACTGCTTGTTTATAATCCTTGGCAACGCCTTTCCCATAATCATACATCCAGCCTAAATTAAATTGAGCGTTCGCATTCCCTTGGTCTGCTGCTTTTCGGTACCAATAAACTGCCTGTTTATAATCTTGGGCAACGCTTTTTCCCTCTTTATACATCCAGCCTAAATTATTTTGAGCTCTCGCATATCCTTGGTCTGCTGCTTTTCTATACCAATAAACTGCCTGTTTATAATCCTCGGCAACGCCTTTTCCAAAATCATATATTTCGCCTAAATAAAATTGAGCTTCCGCATACCCCTGGTCTGCTGCTTTTCTATACCAATAAGCTGCCTGTTTATAATCCTCGGCGACGCCTTCTCCAACATAATGCATTTCGCCTAAATAAAATTGAGCTTCCGCATTGCCTCGGTATGCAGATTTTATAATTATCTCGTAGTCAGGTTGGCTATAAGCCATCTCTGCACTAAAAAGAAAAATAAATGTAAGTAATACCAATTTTTTCATTGGATTTTTGGCTCCTTTAGTGTTTGTTGAGCCTGTGCGCTCCCTAAGCCTGTAAAAACATTGCCAAAAACCCTTGAACCCTGCGCTGTCATGAAAGTGGTCACTGAATAGATTGACGATCCTCTTGCTCAGTGCCGTACGTGATGCAAGACAAGGCGACACTCATCACTTTATCTGAGCGTCTTTTAAGTGGCGGAATCAGCGATCCCTTTGCTCGGTAATGTGCATGGTCTTTACCTAGGCGCTTGCTGTCTTTGTAGCCAGACAAGGTGTAGTCCGTTCCTTTCCAAACGCCTTTCAGGTTTGGTATTTCGTGATGGTCTGCCGTGACCGTAGTACCAGTAACCAACAAGTCAGAGCAGAATAAGCACAAGCACCACCGATAAGCGGGGACTCAAAAAACCTACTGCTTCCATAGCGTCTCCATTCAGTGGGCAAATTAGACCTAAAGTACCCGCACCGCCTAAGAAGTTACCACGCACAACAATTCATCTCCTGTGTTTCGATAATTTAGTGCAATTAAAAGCGTTGCGCCCGACTAACCAGCAGGAATTTCTCCTACACCTCGGTGGTGACCACTCGAAAACTATCCTGCCCCGCAGAATTCCACTTTCCTTAGTAAAACTTCACACGCCTCCAGCAGTACCCGCCACCAAAATCACCATACCACAAACTTAAGACCTGCCGAGTTCAACACAGAACCCCGCGCACCACGCTACCTAGTAGCCAGGCTTTTCTGTCTCTTAAACAAAGTACACCCTGATACACCTTCCGTCTCTGACCCCACGGGGCACACATCGCATCGTGTCCTTATCAAGAAGCCTGCCGGGGTTGGATTCTCCGCTTGCATCGTACACCAAATACAAGGTCTTGTTGTCGCTGAAGACAGTACCGAAAAAATTCTTGGGTTCATCGGCGCCCCCGGAGTACCCACTGAATCGGCGACTCCTTTGCCCGGTAATGTGTATGGTCTTTACTGAACCCGTCCCTTTCCAAACGCCTTTCAGTCTTGGTATTTCTTCCGGACTTTCTAGTATTGCTTCCGGACTTTCTAGTACTTTTTTCAGACTTTCTAGTATTTCTCCCGGACTTACTGATGTTCTTCCAAGTTTCCATAACTTTCATAACTGCCAGCTGTGGCTGTAGCACCGGCAACCAAAAAAGCCAGCGTCAGAGCAAGTACAAATGCCCCTAACAAGCGGGGTTTCAAAAAAGCTACTGTTTCCATCAATCCTCCTTTAATGCGGCAAGTCTTACTTCCCGAAGCACTCGCGCCTGTCTAGGAAATTACCACACAACATCTGTTTATAGTACGACTTCATTTACCCTGGTGCAATAGAAAGCGTTGCTCCTTGCGATCCAGCAGGAAGTCTTTCAGCCCTTCCGGTAACCACCTGAAAAGCCATCCTGTCCCACGGATTTCACTTCCAGCGTAAAAAAGCTTTACAGCCCCCTTGGCTTCGGCCGTTGCCCTTCGTACCCGCCATCGAAATCACCATGCCGCGAACCTAAAACCTGGCACCCGGCTCACGAACCCGCACCGCCCCCCCCACACGTAGCCCCCCACACCCCACACTTCCAATCCAGCCAAGCTATTTCTGTTTCTTGAACAAAGTGCACCCAACCGTGGCTTCCGCTCCTGACTCCACGTAGCACACATCCATCGTGTCCTTATCAAGAAGCCTGCCGGGGCTGAGTCCTTTGCTGGTACTGGACACCCACAACAAGGTTCTGTTGTCGTTGAAGACAATGCCGAAAAAGTTCTTGCGTCCTTCGGCGTAAACGAAGTGCCCGCTGAATCGGCGATCCTTTTGCTCGGTAATGTGTATGGTCTTTTCCCACTGCTTGTAGCCTTTGAGGTCGGACAAGGTGTAGTTCGTTCCTTTCCAGACGCCTTTCAGGCTTGGTATTTCGTGGTGGCCGGCTGTGGCTGTGGCGCCGGCAACCAACAAAGCCAGCGTCAGGACAAGTACAGACGTTGCCCCTGACAGGCGGGATTTCAAAAAAGCTGCTTTTTTCATAGCGTCTCCATTCAGTGCGGCAAATCACACCTTCCAGGCACTCGCGCCTGTTCAGGAAGTTACCGCGTACAACAATTCATTTTTTGTGTTTCGGCTTAATTCACCCTGGTGCAATTGAAAGCGTTGCTCCTTGCGGTCCATCAGGAAGTCTTTCAGCCCTTCGGTGACCACCCGAAAAGCCATCCTGTCCCACGGAATTTCACTTTCCCCGAAAAGCTTTCACTTCGTGGGTTTCGACCCCCGGTTCCGCGTGCCCGCCGTCAAGATTGCCGTGATAGAGCACATAAACCTGGCTCACGTGTTTCAAGGCGTATAGGCCATGCAAAGCAAGGTTTGACGATTTCGCCCGTGCTTCCTCCCACGCTTCACGGGCGGCGGCCTCCTGGATGGACTCGTGGTTCTCCATAAAGCCAGCCGGAACAGTCCAGTAGTTCGAGCGAGGCTCGATGGAGCGCCGGCACAGAAGAATTTTGTTTTGCCAGTGCAGTATGCATCCGGCCACTACTTTCGGGTTCTGGTAAAAGATTGTTCCGCATGCCTGGCAAACATCACGTACCCGGGTGTCTCCTTCCGGCACACACTCCTTTACGCGTGGCGAACCACAGCCACTACAGAAGTTCAAAATTTCAGGTTCTGTCAGAGTCGCCCAAGTTACACCTTTCCAGGTTCGCTTCCACTTGCTCTCGGCCTTTCCTCGGAGCGAATCCACTCACTCCAGGAACCCACATAAAGTCTTGGCCGCGAAAAGCCGGCGATGTCCATTGCCAGCACATTGTGGCACGCCGTCACCCCTGAGCCACAGGAATGCACAATTTCCTTTTCGGCCATCGGGGCAAAACGCTGGCGCAAAGCCTCAGGCGAAAGAAAGCGGTTGTTCTCATCGACGTTCCCTCCCCAGAAGCAACTCAGCGAGCCGGGGATGTGTCCACCATAAGGATCTATGTTCTCACCTTCCCCCTGATAGCGAGGGTTTGGCCGTGCGTCCAAAAGCGACACGCGATCTTTCCGCAGCATTTCCTCCACTTCCTGTACTTCGACGACCATGTCCGGATTGGGGGTGCCAGAAAACGAACCTGGGCTGCACTCCGGGTCATCCGTGCTGACCGTGTATCCCGCGTCCTTCCAGCTTGCCAGACCGCCTTCAAGCACAGCTGTCTTTTCATGTCCCAGCCACTGCAAAGTCCACCAGCCACGTGCCGCAAACGGGCCTTTGTCACCGTCGTAGAACACAACCTGTGAATGATTGCTGACTCCCCAGTCCCGAAGCTTCCCGATGAACGTTTGCGGATCCGGCAAAGGATGGCGGCCATCGGCAGGCCCAGGTGAGGCAGACAGGTCGGTGTCCATGTCCATGAAACGTGCTCCGGGGATATGGCCTTTCTGATACGCCGCTCTTCCTGCCTCGGGAGAACCAAGGAAAAAGTGGCAATCAAACACGACCCAGTCCGGGTCGTTCAGGTGCTGTTGTACGGTTTCTGCAGAAATTGTGGTGTTGTAAGTCATTTTAAGGTTCCTCCCTTGTATTGGCCGGTTTTACTGCTTTGTTCCGACACGCGTTAACGTTTTTACAGTTAGCGCAGTTGAGACCGCCGCAGCTGCCTTTCAGCTTCCTGCCACGCAAAATTCCGATCATCATAAGCGATGCTGCCACCAGCATCACGACGAAAGTCAGCACTATAACAATCACTGCACCAAAAGAGGCTTGAAAGCGTCGCTGAACACGCTACGCAGTGTTTCGTTTTCCTGAGTGAAAAATGCGGCTGCCACTTTTTCCCGGGCGGCAAGCGGCAAACCTTTTTCACTTCCCATGACATAAAAGGCGGTCGCCAGGGCATCTGCCCACATCGCAGTGTCGGCAACGACTGTCACCATAACGGTGTCGTGATCTACCGGCCGGCCGCTGTGCGGGTCTATGCCGTGGGAGTATCGTTCTCCGTTCGCTTCCACGAAGTTGCGATAGCCGCCCGAGCTGGCCACCCCCCCCCCGCTTTTCAGGGCAATAGCCAAGGATACCGCCCGCTCACCGGCAGCCGGTCTTTCCAGCCCGATGCGCCAGGGCGCCCCTTCCTGATTCCGTCCGGAAACCCGCAAGTCGCCACCAATCTCCACCATAAAATTATCAAAGCCCAAAGAATGCAGATGTTCGGACAAAACATCAACCGCATAACCTTTGGCAATGGCTGACAAGTCCAGCTGTAACTTCGGATTGCTCTTGCGCAGAGCCGGTGGCTGCGGGCGTAGCTGCAATTTTTCGCTCCCGACTTCAGGAAGAACCGCGTGGATTTCCTGTTCACTTGGAGAGGTCACGTCACCCGACCCAGGGCCAAAGCCCCAAAGGCGCACCAATGGCGAAACCGTAATGTCGAAATAGCCTTTGCTGAAGCGATGTACCTCCAAAGATTCGGCCAACACTGCGAGCAGACCCGGCGACACAGGCTGCCAATCGACACTCGTGGAACCGTTAATACGGCTAATCTCAGAATCAGGCAGCCAGTTGGACATGCTCTGGTTGACACCTTCGAGCAACGCCTTCGTCTCTTCTCTCAGCTCGGCGTACTGTTGTTCAGAAAGCGGGTCAGCGATCGCGACTGACCAAGTTGTTCCCATGGTCTCACCGCCAAACACGGTCGGCTCATCCGCCCCACACCCGACCAGGAGAGCCACCAGAACAAGCGCGGGGATGACACGGAAAACTCCGAAGCAAACACTTCCCCGTGAAGCACTAAGCGGAAACGACATGCCATTCTTATACCCGTAAAGCACCACAAATATCAACCGCAGCCTTTCTCTACCCGTTCACGGATGGCGGTGCCAAACAGGCCAGAATTTCATTGCGTGGGACGAAATGCCCGGGCAGCAAAGACTTATCCTCCCAGGCAACAGCCAATGGTGACCCACAGCCGCCCGCCAACAAAACCGAAACAAGGAAAGCTCATCACGAAATACAGGCAACTCCCGGAAAAACCAGCGCGGCTCCACCAAAGCGAGACCAGCCTGTGTTTATGAAATCAGCAGAGCCGAGTGGTGCCGAACGCCACAAACCGCAAAATCACCCACAAACCAAAATCGCCCAAACCGGGATGCTCCCCCTGCCTGCAGAGCCCACCGATATTAGCCACGTTCCGAAGGCGCCTGATTTGCCGCCGTAACTGACCCACGCAACCCAACGCCGCTCGCATGATGTGTTGACACGCGCTGACCTTGCCAGATCAAACGGCACCAAACCCTGCTTCACGTTTATTTATTCGGAATGGAAAGTACCGGCTTGTCTGAGAATCACTGACGTTTCCCTGAGTACACCGCTCCGCTGCCGAGTTCCGAAAACACGGAGATTTGGCAATGGATTGCCCGCAAAACAAACCGACAGCAGCGGAAAGGGAGCTCTGACCATGGCTGCTCACACACAAACTCTTGCGGCACAACACCATAAAGCTGTATAATGCACTGTGATTCGTTAGGAGGGGGGCTTTTCTCATTAACAGTGGATTTCCGTTAGTGATCTCAGGTTGGTTATGCCTCCGTGATAGGGGCGGTTTGCCGTCTCGTCATGGGTGTTGCCGAGATGTTAGGAAAGGTCTTTTTCGCCTACAGAATCAAAAAGGATTGCACGCAATGTCTTTGCGAGGCAGTTGAGGAAGGGCTTATTCAGGAGTTGAATCATGGCGAATAATTTTTCACTTAATCCCAACGTTGTGACGGCATGGGCTGCGCAGCTCAAAGCACAAAAAGGTGTGATGCTTGAACCCCAGGTACGCAAATCTGGCAAGGGGTTTAATGTTGTACATCGGATGCCGCTTGCTTCTCTTTTACACGGTCTTCTGTGGAAAATCTCAAAGGGATACCGGAACAATCGCATCGAAGAAAGACATGCCTACCTCAATGTTCTGGAAGACCAGGTGAGAACAAGTTATGGCCTTGTTAAGAAATATTCATCCAACGGCCATCGCCTGGCAAACCCGGAAGTGGTACAAGGGAGAAAACCGGCCGACAGCGTAGACGGTTCGCCTGTCTTACCGACCAAATGCTACGAAAAGCTTAGGGATGATACAGGACCATCCCAGGTGCTGTTCAACCGGATTAACGCTGCACGCGAGAACGCCTCAGTTAACAGAAAGGCCTATATGACGTCTCTGCACGAAATTTTCCTCGGCATTGCTTCGAAAACCCCATACAGTCAAGAAACCAATATTTCCTCTTTAAAAAAAGAATTACGCAAACCCGCACGAGACACCAACTGTAACAGGCTGGCTGAAGCATGCCGTCGGGAAACAGTTGCCTACGAGGGTAAAAGAGAGAAAGCCACCGGAAGCTCTTATGTTTCGGAAGCTATGCAAATTCTGCCACCTGTAGACCCCCCCCCGCTACCCCCAACAGCACATAACATACAGCCAGCGCCATCTGGAATAGAACCTGGAAGACGGCAGGCGCCGGAGCCGCCAACCCAGACTGAGGGAAGCGATCCCATATACGAGCAAATAAACCCGACAGCCCTGAAAGAGGAAATAACAGTGACAACAGATCAGGTTCTGCAGTCGAGTCTGGGAGATTCCCAGACAGACCCGAACCAAGAAATAACCTCGACAACCCAGGATCTGCGGTCGAATCTGGAAACTTCCCAATCAGACTCGGAGCCGGAGTTGCAACTGGAAGATCCCCCGGCACACCAGGATTCACAGACGCAGCCTGAAGCAGAAATTAGTGTCAGTTCAGTTAAAAATCCAAACGTGTCCAGCCTGTGACTTTGCAACGTGTCATTGTGAAACTGTCGCAGGAAGGATGAGCAGATGTTTTTAGGAACTGGCAAAACCAGTCAACGGACGCAACTAAAAGCCCGGTATTCAACAGACAGATTCGGAGGAATTTGATCCATGAGCCAGATAAAACCAACAGTAGGTTATGTGAATGCATGGCATGCAGTAAATGAGGCGAATACGCCCAAAATGGGCTACAGCTCCCTGACCGCATTCAAGCAGGAGAGATTCTCAAATAACGTGGAAGCCGTCTACTCCGTCAGAAGGAGAGGACCACTTTCACAATTGCTTCATAGCTTTATGTGGGCTGTATCACCCGGCTATCGTGACAAGAAATTGGAAAACCGACATGCTCTTTTGAATATGATAGAGGATGAAATACGAACCAGTTCCGGGTCACAGGCAAAATATTCCCGACAGGGCTTGAAATCTTACCAAGGTCAGGAAGCTCAAGAAAACCAGATTCGCACAATAGACGACAGACCCTCACAAGCCCACCGTGAAGTATGGGCAAATGGGCAGCCACCCGCTGGCCTGTCCGAACACGTGAGTACAGCGCTCAAAAAAGCCGAGCGGAACGTTGGAAACAGGCAGGCATTTCTGGATTCCCTGCATCGGGTTTTTATAGCGGCCGCAGCAGAAATTGCTCCAGATCAAGAGATCCGGGGGAATCATGGAGAACCCCCACTCCTGACCGAATCGTTTGAGAAAGCAATAGTTGGTGCGAGAAAGTCTAAGGAAGTCGTAGATATTCGAGTGGCGATGCTTGAAAAAGCAGATCCTCAGGAAACGACAGCACAGCTGGATGTTGCCATAAGGAATGAGTACTCGAAAAGCAGGCACACCAGAGGGGGAAGAATAAACCCAGCCGCCTTTCAATCTGCCATCGCCAGACAAACAGAAGCACGGACTGAACGCGAGCCTATTCTCGAACGCGAACCCGAACCTCAGCGCGGACGTTCCCAATCGGCACCAATACCACCTAGATATCCAACACCACCTGGATATGAGAGTCGTCCACCTAGATATGAGAGTCGCCAACTACCTGCCTATACTGGCACTGGGGGAAGTGGTGGCCGTCGTGACCAACTGACACAGTCTGTGGACGTCATATCTACCAGTCCGCCGGAAAAACCGACGACTCGGGGTGGCAGGACTCCGAGGGAGCCGCCAGAGGTGTCAGAGAAGCCGAAACTCAGAACGCCGGCACAGGTGTCGACACCGGTGCCGGCACCCAGAAGAACCCACGAGCCCAAGCAGGAAGAGTCCGTCAGTTGAGAAACTGGCTGAAACATGCCGTCTGGAAAACAGCTGCTTGAGCGAAAAGACAGAAAGCCAACAAGGGTTCTTACGTTGCATAAAGCTATGGAAATTCTGCCGCCTGTGCAACCGGAACCTCCGGCGCCATCTCTAGAGTCAATGCTTCAAACTGTGGAACCACCGCCACCTGAAACAGTGCCCACTACAAAACAGACGGCGGCAACTCAAAGATTAGCACCTGCAAGACCGGCGACCGCTACCAACCGATCCAGTCTGACGGAGACGGGCACGTGAGCCCGGAAATAGCCGTGGCAGGCCGGGATACAGAGCAGGGCTGGATAGACCCTGACAAAGCAGGATCCACAGCCGCAGTCTGAAGCAGAAATTAGTGTCAGTTCAGTTAAAAATCCAAACGTGTCCAGCCTGTGACTTTGCAACGTGTCATTGTGAAACTGTCGCAGGAAGGATGAGCAGATGTTTTTAGGAACTGGCAAAACCAGTCAACGGGCGCAACGAAAAGCCCGGTATTCAACAGACAGATTCGGAGGAATTTGATCCATGAGCCAGATAAAACCAACAGTAGGTTATGTGAATGCATGGCATGCAGTAAATGAGGCGAATACGCCCAAAATGGGCTACAGCTCCCTGACCGCATTCAAGCAGGAGAAATTCTCAAATAACGTGGAAGCCGTCTACTCCGTCAGAAGGAGAGGACCACTTTCACAATTGCTTCATAGCTTTATGTGGGCTGTATCACCCGGCTATCGTGACAAGAAATTGGAAAACCGACATGCTCTTTTGAATATGATAGAGGATGAAATACGAACCAGTTCCGGGTCACAGGCAAAATATTCCCGACAGGGCTTGAAATCTTACCAAGGTCAGGAAGTTCCAAAAAACCAGATTCGCACACTAGGAGACAGACCCTCACAAGCCCACCGTGAAGTATGGGCAAATGGGCAGCCACCCGCTGGCCTGTCCAAAGACGTGAGTACAGCGCTCAAAAATGCCGAGCGGAACGTTGGAAACAGGCAGGCATTTCTGGATTCCCTGCATCGGGTTTTTATAGCGGCAGCAGCAGAAATTGCTCCAGAAAACGAGATCCAGCGGGACGAAGGAGAACACCTCCTGAGCGTATCGACCAGGCAAGAAATGGCTAATCCGCAACAGCAGCAAAGAGGTGGCAATAAGCCTGGAGGAGTCGAAGATATTCGAGTGGCGATGCTTGAAAAAGCAAGTCCTCAGGATATGAACGCACAGCTGGATGTTGCCATAAGGAATGAGCACTCGAAAAGCAGGCACACCAGAGGGGGAAGAATAAACCCAGCCGCCTTTGAATCTGCCATCACCAGACGAGCGTCGGCCAATCCCGAACCCAAAAGTAAGCAAAATCAGCCGTTGCCAACTATGCCTGTAAATACTTTGGAGTATTCAGGTTCGTATGCAGAAGTTGATGATGATAATGATGCTTCTGGCACGGTTCATGAACCTGAGAGAACCACTGAAGCTACGCCAAGCCGGCCGTTGCCTGATGTGCCTTCAGGTTCAGGTGCCTCGAGGGATTCAGGTCTGTATGAATCTATTGGTCCTATTGGCAGTTCCCACACGCTTCGTGATCCAACAAAAACAGCTGAAACTACGAAGTGGCACAATAGAATTAAGGAAGATACAGATGGTCAACTACCTGACCATACTTACTCCACGGTCAACAAGGTTGGGAAACAGGCTGGTGATGATGGTGCGCAACAGCCGCGGCCTGTAGACAACATTGCTGCGCCTCCGCCGAAACCGCCGCGTAAAATTGATACCATGAAGACCGAGGCACCGAATAAGACCGAGACACCCGTGCCGACACCCGGAACCCCCGACCCCAAACAGGAGGAAAAACCAGTCAGCTGAGAATCTGAATCACGGATGTTTCGCCTTGTACCAGGAAACAGCCACTTGAAAGAGACTGGCTGGTACTTTTACCCGTATATAAAGCTTGACGGTGGCGTATGAAGGAAATCGCTTCCCATACCCGGGCACTCAATCAGCCACACCGGGTATCGTCGGTTAATGGCTTCTTTCTGAAACGGGAAATAGCAAGCATCCAGGGATAGATGCCTGAAACTGCCTGAAGAGAAACGTCCAGCGTACCAGAGATGGGGGGAAGGCCGACTCGCACTGAGCCACACGGAGCGTATAAAAATACCGGTTTCGCCGTAGGGCATGACCCGCAGACCCACGAAAACAACCTGAAAATCCCACATTAGGCTCGCTCACCTGTCTACCCGTTTTATGCTGCTGCTTCTGGTAGATGACGCGCCACCTTCCTATTCGCGCGTTATGTCTTCAGCGCACCCTTTCGATAACTGCGAACCGGCATGTTGCGATGAGTTGATCAGTCGCTGACAGAAGAAGGCAAAACAAAACCCGGCGTTGAGGCTCCGTTGCGTTTAATCGTTGCCAAGCGAGCAGCGATCTCACTCTCCGTATAGCCCACTTCTTTCAGGCCACGCTCGACATTGCCCAAAATGTTGACCCACCTTTCCCTATTAGGCATTTCTCCGTCAACTTCGTCCAGGCTTGTATTGTGTAATTTGGCTCCGGAGAGGTTAGTGCCGTGCAGTTCAGTATTGCTGAGCTTCGTGTCGTAAAGCTGAGTCTCGTACAGATTTGCACCGTAGAGCTGTGCTCCGGACAGGTCAGCACCGTGCAACTCGGCTCCGTAAAGATCAGCTCCGTGCAGCTCGGCCCAGCTCAGGTCAGCACTGTGCAGCTCGGCCCAGCTCAGATCAGCACCGTACAGCTGTGCCCCGGAAAGGTCTGCACCATGTAGCCCGGAACTGCGTAACCTTGCACCGTGCAGCTCAGACTTGCGCAGGTCTGCGCCATGTAGCTCAGATGTACGCAGATCTGCACCGTGTAGCATGGCACCACGCAAATCTGCCTTGTTCAGCCTCGCATTGCGAAGATCCGCACCATTTAACCTGGCACCACGCAGATCCGCATAATTTAACTCGGCATTGCGCAGACTCGCATTATTTAACCCGGCATCACGCAAGTCGGCACCATTCAGCTCAGCGCGGCGCAGGTCTGCACCACGCAACTCGGCTCTTTGCAAATCAATACCGTTCAGCTTGGTTCCAACCAGCTTTGCCCCGTACAGCTGCGCATTCTCCATCTCAACACACTTGAATCTCGAGTCGCTGAAGTTTGCATAAAAGAGACGGCGTTCGCTCAGCTTTAGCTCCCCAATATGCTCACAAGGTATTTCAGGGGTAGGCTTACCCCCTGCCTGCACCAAAGCACCAACAACTTCTGGCGGCACATCCTGCAAAGTAATGATCTTACTTTGGACATTAATAAAGCGCTCACCCTCCAAAAAGTCACACGGAAACAGATCACCTTCATATTTTTTCCACCAATCCGGGAAAAAACACCCCGCGACTGATTGCTGCCAGTCACTTTTGACTTTATTTTCAATATAGCCATCCGGAACCAAAGCGACCGCCCAGGCATAGAAAGCCGGGATGACAATCAACACCGAGACAATCAAATAACGTGGTATACGTAGGAATTTCCCTCCACCTCCCCAAAGCCTGCTAAAGTTCAACATGAACAGAAACTGAAAAAACAGGTCAACCGTGACCGTTATTTGGTGGAACAACGTAATCCACTCGTCTTGGAAAGCGAGAAAGCGCGCCTGCAATATCAGTAAAACAAGCAGCGGGACTGTCGCAACCTGAATGAGGAAAACTGTACTTAAAACAGCCCTTTCCAGCGTCACCTTCCGCATGTCCAACATGAGACGCACCGGATCAATTGGAAACAACATGGTCAAAGTCGTCTCAAACATACCATCCGCATTGGGCGTTATTGGCTGAGAATGGATATCGCCAAAGCAGGCGTGTATGTCCCTGGCCAACAAAGTTAACCTGGCGAGCAGATTAAAATGCAAAAACAGGATCAGCAGAGGAGCGACCACGTAGAATGCCACCACCGGGACGCCAACCTGGATAAAAGGCAAAACAATCGCCTCTTCCCTCAAAAGCATCATGTCGGTGGTCAACCCAACCAAGATGAGCACATAGGCAACAGAAATCAGCACAAAGAGCATCAGGGAACGTATTGTTTGGGCTGACCCGTAGATGGATTGGCGCAATTCGTCCACGAAATCAGCTCGGCCACCTGCACGGCTGTCGCCGTTTTGCCCCGACAGCTTTTCGCTTTTAAGGTTGCCACTCATTTTTTCCACCTCAGCTCCCGAAAGTCAAAAATATAAAGCCTGGATCATTTTTTCCCTGCCCCGCCATATTTTATGCTTTATCTGTTGCCGATTTCTTTATCCATCGCACTGGAATTAAAGTGACTGGCCGAAAATCAACAACGGGTTCAGGGCAGGCCGGGTTCACCACCGAACACGCCCTTCGCCCGTATGCCTTCCACTCGTACGCCTTCCACTCGTACGCCTTCCAGTGCTTGCCAACTTTGGAAACTGAAAAGAAACCATCGGATTTTCGCTCATCAAGCGTATGCTTTGGCAGGTGAAGGGTTCAGCCTACGAACCAACCAACGATAGCCTAACTGACCTGCCCCGTAGAAACCTAGACAACACGTGACAGACAAGCCGAAGCCGAAGCCCATGCCCAGAAACAAAACTACGTATCAGGCAAGGACACGATCAAACAGTAGGCAAACCGTCAGATGCAACCGTTATCTGCTTGCGGCATCCATTCCGTTCCAGAAAGTAAAAGAGACTAGCCATGGATGTTTCATTTTGAACCAGGAAACAATCTCTTGAGGGGAACCAGCAAATATTTCCTTGGATATAAAAGCTTAATGGCTACCACAAGGGTGAAATAGCTTCACACGCTCGTTGTGGTGTCCAATCAATCTTAATGAGCGATGATTCCACGCAGGAGCGAGAGGCAGTAAACGCCCAAGGAAAGGAGAAACGCTTAAACTATCTGACAGAGAAGCAACCAACATATCGTCTGAAGGTGCGCGACACATAATAGAAGAGCAAAGCCGCCCTGATTTTCCCGAGACATATAAAAATACCGGCATTCCCCGCAAAGTGTTCGGCTCAGAGCTCTGCGCAGACATGAGCTCTGAAAATCCCATGTTAAGGCTCGTTCGTCTGTCTGCCTGTTATACCGCTTCAGCTAAACGAAGTGACCTTTGCTCATTAGTGTGTCTTAACTTCAGTACACTCTGGAGGTAAATCCCATTCAGGTTCTCCAGCGTATAAGCCACAATGATCAGTACCTGTCGGCGGAACATAACCTAATGGTGAAGCTGCGTTTTGTTCAATCTCTGCCAACCGTGCGTCAACATCACCCTTCGAATAGCCTTTTGATTCCAGAAGCAATTTGATAGTTTTCAAAATATCGACCCAATTTTCCGGTTTATCCACATCAACATCTCGAAAGTTTGTAACACGCGGTGTAGATCCAGAAAAGTTGGCACCATACAACTTGGCACCTTCTAATGTTGCACCGTGAA
The DNA here is from genome assembly GCA_965212025.1 of Candidatus Oxydemutatoraceae bacterium. Lineage (GTDB taxonomy): Bacteria > Pseudomonadota > Gammaproteobacteria > Poriferisulfidales > Oxydemutatoraceae. The sequence goes on along the minus strand of OZ243039.1, from coordinate 950,144 downwards.
GCTGAGCCTCGTATAGCCTTGCACCGTACATCTCCGCTCTGCTCAGATCAGAACCACTCAGATCAACCTCTATCAGTTTAGCACCTGTCAGACGAGTCCAACGCAGATCAGCACCCGACAGATCAGCACCCGAAAGATCAGCCTCTCTCAGATCAGCCTCTATCAGATCAGCACCTCTCAGATCAGCACCTCTCAGATCAGCACCTCTCAGATCAGCACGACTCAGAACAGCCTTGCTGAGATTAGCCCCACCCAGACTAGCACTAATCAGATCAGCCCCAATCAGATCAGCATCTCTCAGATCAGCACCTCTCAGATCAGCACGACTCAGAACAGCCTTGCTGAGATTAGCCCCACCCAGACTAGCACTAATCAGATCAGCCCCAATCAGATCAGCATCTCTCAGATCAGCCTCAATCAAATAAGACCTACTCAAATCAGCCCCACTCAGATTAGCCCCACTCAGATTAGCCCCACTCAGATTAGCATCAACCAGATTAGCATCACCCAGATCAGCCCCACCCAGATCAGCCCCACTCAGATCAGCCCCACTCAGATTAGCCCAACTCAGATTAGCCCGAATCAGAATAGCTGTACTCAGATCAGCACCACTCAGATCAGCACCACTCAGATCAGCACCACTCAGATTAGCATCAGTCAGCTCAGCCCCTCTCAGATTAGCATTAGCCAGACTAGCATCACCCAGATTAGCCTTAAACAGATTAGCCTTAAACAGATTAGCACCAAACAGTTTAGCATCACGTAGATTAGCACCAAACAGATTAGCATCACTCAGATTAGCCTCAACCAGATTAGCACCAAACAGATTAGCACCACGTAGATTAGCACTACTCAAAACAGCCCCTCTCAGATTAGCCTTACTCAGATTAGCCTCGATCAAATTTGCTGTGCTAAGCTTGACATTTCTCAGGTCTGCACCGCGCAAGTCAGCTTTTTGCAAACTGATACCGTTCAGCTTGGCACGAGCTAGATTTGAACGGATCAATTGTGTGCTTTCCATCTCAACACACTCAAACACCGAGTCACTGAAGTTTGCGTAATTTAGACGACGGCCGCTCAAAACAAGCATTCCTCCAGTATACTCACAAGGTATTTCAGGGGTAAAGTTACCACCAGCTTGAATTATGGCTCCAATAATCTCGGGCTGTGTATCTTGCAAAGTGATGACTTTACCTTGGATATTAATAAAACGCTCACCTTTTACTATAGGGCACGAAAATAAATTATCTTTTCCTTCCCCTCCTCCTCCTTCTTTCCACCAATCCAAGAAAAAACATCTCGCAATTGATTGTTGTAAATCGAATTCGATTGTTTTTTCAATATAACCATCCGGAGTCAATGCCACTGCCCAAACAAATGTCCAAACAAAGAGAAATGGTAATACAATAAACGCTAAACCAGCCAATATAACACGTAGTGGTACACATGGAGGTTCCTTTTCAACCCTAAAAAGTTTGTAAAAACTCCGCATAAACACGAATTGAGAAACTAGATCCAATGTGACTAGGGATTGGTGATACAGTGTGATCCACTCGTCTTGGTAAGCGAGAAAGCGCGCTTGCAATATCAATAAAATCAACAGCGGGACCGCTACAAATATTATTAGAAAAACTACGCGTACAAAGAGTCCTCTAAGATTCTCATTCTTCATCTCTGAAATAAGTCTCTTTTGCTCAAATGAGAATAATATTATAAGGCCTTTGTGGAACCAACCATGTGCTTCATTGGGTGTTTGCTTAGAATCACAACTATAATATATTCTTCTGGCATTCAGGATTAATTTTGCGAGCAAATGAAGATGCACAAGAACAAGCACGAGTGGAGCTATTAGGTAGAATGCCACCACCGGGACGCTAGCTTGGATGATAGGCAAGGCTATCACCCCTTTCCTTAAAAGCATCATGTCGGTGGTTGATAAAACCGCAAGGAGCGCGTAAAAGAAAAAAATCAGCACAACCAACATTGACATACGTAACTTCCGTGCTAATTCTTCTATCCGGTCGTCTTTGTTTTCACCGTTGTTTTGCTTGATCGTATCTTCGTTTGTAGAGCTGCCATTCATTTTTTCCACATCAGTTCCTGAAAATCAAAAATATAAAGCCTAGGTAGTTTCTTCTCTGCCCCGTCATATTTTATGCTTTATCTGCTGAAAAGAAACCACCGGATTTTTGCTCAACATACGTAGCTTTGGCGAGCACGCAACGACCTTCCCAATTTGTGGCACGCGCCATAAGACGGATACGGAACCAAACTGAGAATGACCCCGAACAAGGTGTGCGAATCCCACTGGTTCTACCCGGATAAAGCTTGGGTTTTTTCCGGCATTGCCGCACTACATTACGCACCACGCGTGGCTTTTCTTTTACGCAGTGCCTTTGGGTTCAGGATGAGGGAAGGTGCTTTCATTTCTGTCGGGATGTTGATGCCCATCAGATCCAAAACGGTCGGCGCAATGCTGCTGATGGCACATCCGTCTGCAAACTCTAGCGCACGAACCTGCCTGCGTCCGGGGTCATTCACGATCAGGCAGGGAACAGGGTTGTCCGTGTGACAGGTGTTTGGCTCTCCGGTTTCCAGGTCAACCATTTCATCGCAGTTGCCGTGATCCGAGGTGATGACCAAGGTCCAGCCGTATCTTTTTGCCGCCAGGTAAAGGTCGCCGACTTGCTTGTCAATGGCTTCCACTGCCTGGATGGTAGGGGTCGGAGACGCGCTGTGCCCGACCATGTCGGCGTTAGCAAAATTCACGATTGCAAAAGACAGGTCGTCCCTTGCCATGGCTTTTATCAAGGCCTGCGCCACTTCCGGGGCGCTCATTTCCGGGCATTTGTCATAAGTATCCACTGTTGGTGAAGGGATAAGCCTACAAACCAGCCAATGGTAGCCTAACTGACTCGCATCGTAGAAACCTGGACAACGCAGGCAGACAAGCCGAGACCCACACCCAGAAACAAAACTGCATATAGGCTTGGATACAATCAAACAGCAGGCAATCCGCCAGGTGCAACCGTTATCTGCTTGCGGCATCCATTCCGTTCCAGAAAGTAAAAGAGACTAGGCCACGGATGTTTCATTTTGAACCAGTAAACAGCTACTTGATGGAAGCCAGCAAGTGATTATTCGGATAGAAAATCTTAACGGTTAGCATAAGAAAGAAATTGTTTCCCATTCTCTTTGTGGTGTCCAATCAATAGTACTGAGCGATGCTTCCACAGAAGAGCGGGAGACAGTAAACGCCCCAGGAAAAGAGAAACGCTTAAACTATCTGACAGAGAGTAGCAGCATATCGCCTGAAGGTGCACGACACGTATAGAAAAGCAAAGCCGTACTGATTATCCCGAGACATATAAAAATACCGGCATTTCCTACAAGATGTTTGGCTCATAGCTCTACGCAGACAAGAACCCGTAAGCCCAATATAAGACTCGTTCGCCTGTCTCCCTGTTATGCCCACCGCCTCAGCTAAACGAAGTGACCTTTGCTTATTAGTGTGTCTCAACTTCAGTACACTCTGGAGGTAAATCCCATTCAGTTTTTCCAGCGTATAAGCCACAATGATCAGTACCCGTTGGCAAAACATAACCTAGTGCTGAAGCTGCGCTTTGTACAATATTTGCCACCCACGCGTTAACAACCTCCTCCGGATAGCCCTCTCGTTCCAGATCAAGTTTGATATTATCCAGAACATCATCCCATTCTTCTGGTCTTTCTCCATCAGCTTTATCCAAGCTTATATCACGCGGTGTAGATCCAGAAAAGTTGGCACCGTACAACTTTGTACCCTTGAACTTTGCACCGCCAAGCTGAGTTTCGTATATCCTTGCACCGTACATCTTCGACCTATACAGAACAGTCCCTATCAGAGTAGACCGTGTCAGATCGGCCCCACTCAGATCAGCACCTCTCAGATTAGCCCCGATCAGATCAGCAAAACTCAGATCAGCCCATCTCAGATTAGCACCTCTCAGATTAGCCCCACTCAGATTGGAACCACTCAGATTGGAACCACTCAGATTGGAACCATTCAATTGTGTGCCTTTCATCTTAACGCACTCAAATCTCGAGCCGCTGAAGTTTGCATAACGAAGATGGCGTTCGCTCAAATCAAGCTCTCCAATATACTCACAGGGTATTTCAGGGATAGTGACTCCTCCATCCTGAATTATGGCTCCAACGATCTCGGGCGGTGGATCTTGTAAAGAAATAATTGTATTTGGGGCATTAATAAAGCGCTCAACCCCTAAAATAAAACGTTCTCCATCACTTATGCTTTTATTTTCACTATAGCCATCCAGAACCAAAGCGACCACCCAAGTATAGAAAACCACCCAAACATAGAAAGCCAAGATGGTAATCAACGCTGAAGCAATTAAATAACATGGTATGTGTAGAAATTTCTTTCCACCAATCCAAAGTCTGCCAAAGTTCAACATGAACACAGATTGAGCAATCAGGTCAATCGTGACCATTATTTGGTGAGACAGCGTAATCAACTCGTCTTGATATGCGAGAAAGTGCACCTGCAGTACTAGTAAAATGAGTAGCGGCACCGTAACTTGTAAAAGAAAGGTTATACTTAAAAAGACTGTTGAAAGCGTTGCCTCACGCATGGCTGACATGAGGCGTTCCGGGTCAGTTGGAAATAACAAGGTCAAAACCATGTCGAAGACTCCTTCGACTTTAGGGGTTTTGTCGTCTCTGCGCATAATATCGTCATTACCGCGCTGTCTGTATATATCCCTTGCCAACAGAATTAATCTGCCAAGCAAATTAAGATGCAAAAATAAAATCAGCAGAGGAGCACCTATGTAAAATGCCACGACCGGAACGCCAACCTGGATAAAAGGCAAAATAATCTCCCCTTCCCTCAAAAGCATCATGTCGGTAGTCGACCCAATCACGATAAGCACGTAGGCAGCAGAAATCAGCACAAACAGCATTGCTGAACGTATTGGTGCGGAACCATAAATTGAACGGTGCAGTCCACCGGAGAGGCTAGCTTGCTTCCCTTCGTTTTGATTGCTGTTTTGCTTGGCCGATTCTTTGCTTAAAGGTTTGCCACTCACACCTGCTCCTATAAAGGCAGAAATGTCACGCCTAGGTAATTCTTTTTTCTGCTTCGCCATATTCTTTGCTTTATCTGTTGTTGTCTTCAGAAATTAAAAAATACCCTTTTATCCATCGCCTTGAAATAAAGTGACTGGACGAAAATCAACACTGGTTTCACAGCAGGGTGGTTTCACCACAGGTCACGCCTTTTGCTCGTATACCTTCCAATACTTACCTTGGAAGCTGAAAAGAAACACCGGATTTTTGCTCAACAAACGTATGCCTTGGCAGGTACACAATGACCTTCGTGATTTGTGGCACGCGCCATAAGACGAATACGGAACCAAGCTGAGAATGAATTCGAACAAGGTGTGCGAATCCCACTGGTTCTACCTGGATAAAGCCTGGGTTTTTCCGGCATTGCCGCACTACATTACGCACCATGCGTGGTTTTTCTGTTACGCAGTACCTTTGGGTTCAGGATGAGGGAGGGGGCTTTCATTTCTGTCGGGATGTTGATGCCCATCAGATCCAAAACGGTCGGCGCAATGCTGCTGATGGCACATCCGTCTGCAAGCTCGAGCGCACGAACCTGCCTGCGTCCGGGGTCATTCACGATCAGGCATGGAACAGGGTTGTCCGTGTGGCAGGTGTTTGGCTCTCCGGTTTCCAGGTCAACCATTTCATCGCAGTTGCCGTGATCTGAGGTGATGACCAAGGTCCAGCCGTATCTTTTTGCCGCCAGGTAAAGGTCGCCGACTTGCTTGTCAATGGCTTCCACTGCCTGGATGGTAGGGGTCGGAGACGCGCTGTGCCCGACCATGTCGGCGTTGGCAAAATTCACGATTGCAAAAGACAGGTCGTCCCTTGCCATGGCTTTTATCAAGGTCTGCGCTACTTCCGGGGCGCTCATTTCCGGACATTTGTCATAAGTATCCACTTTTGGTGAGGGGATCAGCTCTCGCTCTTCGCCGTGCAGTGGTTTCTCGTCGCCGCCGTTAAAGAAAAAGGTCACGTGCGGGTATTTCTCGGTCTCTGCGCAATGAAATTGCTTCAGGCCAGCGGCGCTGATGGTTTTTGCCAGGGTGGTCAGGGGGGGAAATGGCTGAAAGGCCACCGGGCAACGGAGGACTTTGGAAAGTTCGGTCATCGTCGCGATTTTCACCGCTGGCTTTCGCTTCCGGTGGAAGCCGTCGAAGCTTTGGGGCAAAAGTGCTGACACGAGTTGACGGGGCCGGTCACTGCGAAAGTTGAAAACGATTAGGCTGTCGCCATCTTGCAGGGGTACTGCGGCTGGTAAAACCACGGGCTGAATGAATTCGTCTCCTTCCCCGGCCGCGTAGGAGCTCTGAATGGCTTCTTCCAGGCTTCCCGCCTGCCTGCCCTGGTTCAAGGTTATGGCATCCCATGCCTTGTTCGTCCTGTCCCAGCGCTTGTCCCGGTCCATCGCGTAAAACCGCCCCATAAGAGTCGCGAATTCCCCGTTGGCTGCCCGCAGGGGTTCGGAAATCTGTTTGGCGAACTCGATTGCTTTTCTCGCCGGGGTGTCTCGCCCGTCAGAGAAGAAATGCAACAGCGGGGAAACGCCTCGCAAACGGCACAACTCGAGCAGGGCTTCGAGGTGTCGAATATGTGAGTGCACGCCACCGTCTGACACCAGGCCAAGCAGATGAACGGGGCGTGAATTTTGTTTCGCCTTATCGATCGCCTCAGCCAGAACAAAGTTGTCGAAGAAGCTGCGGTTGTCCAATGCCCGGTTAATGCGAAGCAGGTCTTGCTCCAACACGCTGCCGCAGCCCATGGTCATATGCCCGACTTCGGAATTGCCAATTTGCCCGGGAGGCAAGCCAACCGCAGTCCCGGAAGCCTCAAGCTGAGTGTTCGGATAGCGCGAAAACAGGCGATCCAGGTTGGGCGTATTTGCCAGGAAGACGGCGTTGTTCTCTTCTTCGGGGCTGATCCCGTAGCCATCAAGAACCACCAAAACGACCCGTGTGCCATCAATTTTCATGTGTGCTCTTGCTCCTGAGTGCGTCAGTGTGGCGGTGGTTTATCCTTCTCGGCCAGCCTTGTCACCATCAGCTGGCTCCTGGTTCAGTGGGAAATATGGTCTGACGTGCCTTCCGGTCTGTTTTCACTGGCGCCGGAATCTGCTTTAAGCACTTTTGCCAAAAACAAACCTGCTTCGAACAGTAGCCAGGTCGGGATTGCGAGCAGAATCTGCGACACCACGTCAGGCGGCGTCAGAACCATCCCGAGTACGAAAGCCCCGACTATCACGTAAGGACGCTTGCGTGACAGGCTGGCGGTGCTCACCATCCCCATTCTGATCAGCAGGAAAGTTGCGACGGGAACCTCGAAAACCGCACCGAAGGCCACAAAAATCTTTGCGACAAAGTCAAAATACATGCCTATATCCGTCATGACCCGAACACCTTCCGGAGAGATTCTGGTGAAAAATCCGAACATCAGCGGAAAAGCCACGTAGTAGGCAAAGCACATGCCCAGATAGAACAGCAGTGTGCTGGAAACCAGCAATGGCAGAGCGAGTCGTTGCTCTTTTTTATACATCCCCGGTGCGACGAAGGACCAAACTTGGTACAGGATATATGGAACCGTGATCAGGACTGCCATCAAAAGCGTCATTTTGAAAGGAATCAGAAACGGCGATGCCACTTCGATGGCAATCATGGTCGTGTCTTTTTGCGTCAGCTGTTGCAGCATCGGCGCAGCCAGGTACTCGTACAGGTCGTTTGCAAAAGGGAACAGGCACAGAAAGACCACGCCGGTAACCATGAAGACCCGGATCAGGCGGTCACGAAGTTCTATCAGGTGTGACACCAGGCTTGTTTCAGAGCCTGGATCAGGTTTCTTTTTCCTACCGCGGATGCGTTCCCACATTGCTCTCATCACTGCCGCTGGCCGGCTCTTCGGCTTCAAAACGTCCTGAAGCAATCTGCTGCTCAATCGTTTCGCTCTGCTCCGGCAGTTCCCGGTCTTGTCGGCCGATCGTGTTCAGCATTTCTTTTCCATCGGTCTCAAGACTCATGATGGACTTTTTGACCGAACCGACAGTGTCCTTGACTTCCTGCACCCGCAACTCGTTTTCAATCTCCTCTCTGAAGCCGTAACTGAGCTGCTTTATGTACCCAACCCACCTGCCAATCCTGGCGGCCATCGCTGGCATCCGCTCCGGACCCAGAACCAGCAGCGCTACCAGGACAATAGCCGTAAGTTCCCAGAACCCGATATCAAACATCGGTGCTACTTGGATCCCTTGCCATCTTCTCCGGGGTCTTCCGTTTTAGCGGAATCTTCATTCCCCTTTTCTGTATCACTGACAGAACGCTTGAAGTTTTTGATGGCACTGCCCAGGTCTGCCCCCATGTTGCGCAGCTTCTTCGTCCCGAAGAGCAAAATCACGATCAACAAAACCACCACAATCTGTAAAGGTCCCCAACTCATTGGCAAACTGCCTCCTTGTTATCCTTGCGGCGATTTTTTTCCTCATGGCCGGACACGCCGAAACGTTTCTCCAATTCGCGGAACACTGCCTGAACGTCGATGCCGCGATAGGCGAGCAAAACCTGGCAGTGAAACCACAAATCGGAAATTTCGTGCACCAGTTCAGCCTGTTGCGCGCCGCTTGCGCCAACGACTTCCTGGGCTTCTTCCAGAATTTTCCCTTCAATCACCTGGCTTCCCTGTGCGTAAAGCGATGCCACATAAGACCGGTCGGGTGTCTCGCGCTTGCGATTTTCCAGAACTTCCGCGATTTGCTCAAGAATGTTTGTGTTGCCCATTTTGATGACTAGCCCTTGCGCCGCATTATACCCTTTGGATTGCGCCTCGGCGTGTCTGGGAACGTGTTGTGGCGTTTCGGACAGTCTCGCAAAAAATGGGTGCCCCAACTCTGGCTCATCTTTGCTCCGTGCGCGGCTCCAACGGCAAGGTTCCTACCAAAAAAGCCGTACGCCAGGCAAGCGACAAAGGCCGTGTGGTGCGTCCTTTGCCTTGCCAACTCTGGCACCACGCTGTACTATGAACGGGAATCTGCGATGTGATGCCGATTTATGTGGGTGCCCCGGCTTATGTGCTACCAAGTGCCATATTGCGTGAAGGTGCGCTCCGATTTGTGTTGTCGCCTGCTTTTTTTGTATCAAGGCGGCTTAATTTATGGTTTTTTTAGCACTGTGACTACTATTACACGGGCGTTCTTTGCGCCACTTTGGCGGAGTCTCACAAAAGTCGACACGACGCTGGCTGCGCTTTCCTTATGGTTCGTGCGGAAGTCTTTATCCGAGGTTTTAGTGGTTCCTGAACACAGTGCAAACAGAATATGGAAATTGAATAGAAATGAAAAATATCCTTGTCAACGCTACGCACAAAGAAGAGGTGCGCGTAGCCATCCTCCAGGGGACGGAATTACAAGATCTCAACATAGAAAGCTCTCACCGGAAGCAGCTTAAAGGAAACATCTACAAGGCCACAGTCGCCCGCGTAGAGAGGGGACTGAACGCTGTCTTCGTTGACTACGGCGAGGCAAAGCATGGCTTTCTGCCGTTCAAGGGAATTGCCCGCGACTTCAGCAAAAATATCGGGTCGCCTTCTGAAGGGGAAGACTCAAACCGCGGCTTCGTCAAAGAGGGACAAGAGCTTCTTGTACAGCTGAATCGAGGCGAAATTGGCAATAAAGGGGCTCTGCTTTCTACCTACATAAGAATCCCCGGCCGTTTCCTGGTTTTGATGCCGAACAGCCCTTGGTCAGGCATGCGAATCACCAAACATGCCAAAGAAAGCCATCGTGCCCACATGCAGGATATTTTTTCGAATACTAAGTATCAGCCCAGCGAAGGCATCATTTTAAGAACAGCAAGTATTGGACGCGGTGAAGAAGAATTGATGTGGGACCTGAACAACCTCAGGAACCTGTGGCAAGACATTGTCAACCTGGCGAGAACCGAGAAACCGCCGTCCCTCATCTACCGTGAGGGAAACGTGGTCATCCATACGCTACGCGATCACATGGGATCCGATGTTGAAAAAGTGATTTTTGACAACCCGGATGTCTACGAAGAGGCGAAACGTTACATGGAAACTTCCATGCCTACACAGATCGACAAAATCATGATGCATGACGGTGACTCCCCGCTGTTCACCACCTACAAAATTGAGGCAAAAATTGGAACCGCTTTTGAGCGGATAACTGACCTCCCCCAAGGCGGAAAAATTGTTTTCGACCAAACAGAGGCGCTACTGTCCATAGACGTCAATTCTGCCAAGTCGATCCGCGGGGCTGACATTGGAACCACGGCTCTGAACACGAATGTGGAAGCAGCAAAAGAAATTGCCTTGCAACTCAGGCTGAGGGATGCCGGCGGCCTTATCGTCGTTGATTTTATTGACATGGTCTCGGATAAAGACCGTGAAACCGTGGAAGACGTCATGCGTCGCTCCATGAGATACGACCGGGCACAGAACCAGATTGGCAATATCTCCAGCTTTGGACTGCTTGAAATGTCACGTCAGCGACTACGCACATCACTTAGCGAGTCGAGCCATCTGATTTGCCAGCACTGTGATGGAAGCGGCTGGGTACGTACCATTGAATCCAATACTTTGGAGGTGTTCCGTTCCATTGTGCGCGAGGCCGAGCAAGAACAGATCGTGTCGGTGGTGGCAAAGCTGCCTGTGGAAATGGCTGCGTATTTTCTGAACGAAAAGCGCAATGAGGTGGATAAGCTTGAGTCACAGCACAAAGTCACTCTGTTTATGATCCCGGTTCCGGGCATGAAAAACCCCAACTTTGAAATCAAGGGCTTTCGTACCGACCAATCCCCAGAGGCTTTCAAAACAAAACCTGCTGCGAATGGCAACTACCCGGCGCAACTGAGATATACGCAACCTTCCGCTCCTGAGACTGAACAGACGGGAGTGACCCCGATAAAAGCTTCCGCACACGGGGAAAAGCAAGTTGGCGGCCTTTTGGGTCGCTGGTTTGGCAAGTTTTTCTCCTCGTCACCCAAGCCGGTCAAGGAGCAAAAAAGCTCCCCGGAAGACCGTGCTCAAGTTCCTGGCCGAGCCTCGTCGACCAGTCACCAAACCAGTAGGGCTACGTACAAGGAGAGAGGGCGACAAATTTCGGACTCAGCCGGGCGGCCGATCAGAGGAGGTCGTTCACGTTCGTCTTACGGCAGGCATAATGCGGGATTTTCCTCCCGCTATGACTCCGGTTCGGAAATTGCTTCACCACCGGTAACTGAAAAAAGTCAATCCCGCCGTTCTTCGCAGGGTCAGGATGACTTCCAGGCAAATCAGAATGGCGACTCCAGAAGGCAATTCGCCTCAGAGCGTTACCCCGGTGTCAAAAGAAAAATGAACAGACGAACCAATAGACCTTATGAAGAAAATCTCTTCCCTGGTGAGGAAGCGTCGCAATCCAGAGGCGCGCAAGTGCAACACCGGGCAGTGCATGAACAACAAGAGCCGGTGCGAGAGGATGGACGGTACGAACCTGTACGGCGGCAACAGGAACCGCTCAGGACAAACCGGCAGTATGGATCTACTCGCCGGCAACGTGAACCGGTGGGGGCGGGCAGACAGTATGAGCCTGCGCAACGGCAACAGGAACCGATAAGAGCTGGTCAACAGTATGGGTCACAGCGCCAACATGACCGCCCGGAGAGAGCCTCGCAACGGAGCTCCGTGAGGACTGAAACAAGACATGAACCGGTAGGAATGGAGTGGCAGCGATCCGCAAGCATGGGAAAACGTCAGCAGCCTGCGCGGCAGAGAAGGCGGAATGAGACAGGCTCGGAGCAATTTGAGCCGAGGCCGGAAAACATGTCACGCCCGACATCGGGAGAAAGCAGGAACACACCTGTACCTGCGTCTTCTTTTGGAAAAACCGGTCAGCAACGAAATAATGGGACAACAAAATTCTTTGCCCCTGCGGGCAGAGTTGGCACGATGACAGGTACCGGGCCCAGGCGAGCCAGTCCCGCTGAACTGCATGTTGCCAGCCTGGAAGCCACACGGGAAACAGAGCCTGTCACTGAAAAAGACACGCAAACACACAGCACCTTTGAACCGGCGGCCAGTCCCGCTGAACTGCATGCTGCCAACCTGGGAGTCACACGGGAAACAGAGCCTGTCACTGAAAAAGACACGCAAACACACAGCACTTCTGAACCGGCGGCCGGTTCCGCTGAACCCTACGCTGCCAACCTGGAAGCCACACGGGAAACAGAAGCTGTCACTGAAAAAGACGTGCAACCACGCAGCACTTTTGCACGGGTGACCAAACAGTACACACAGGTTGAAACGGACGAAAATGAATAATTCCGACTAGTCGGTACACATCGTTGAAAGCCATGCAGATCAGGCTGTACAACACGCTTTCGGCCAAGCAGGACGTTTTCAGACCGCTGGACAAGGATCGGGTCACCATGTATGTGTGTGGTCCGACTGTCTATGACTACGTTCACATTGGCAACGCCCGCCCTCTGGTGGTGTTCGACACGCTTTACCGCCTCCTGAAAAAATACTACAGAGAAGTCCTCTATTTGCGAAACGTTACCGATATAGACGACAAAATCATTGCTGCTTCGCAAGCCACCGGTGTGACAGCGAGCGATGTCGCAGAAAAATACGGACGTGCGTTCTCGGAAGACTCCGGGAAACTGGGGCTGCTTCCCCCAACAACTGAGCCCAAGGCGACCGAACACGTGCCTTACATGATCGCGATGATCGAACGCCTGCTTGCCAATGGCTCCGCTTACGAGGCCGAAGGGCACGTGCTGTTCGACATCAGCTCCTGGCGCCACTACGGGTGCCTGTCTGGACGACAGACTGAGCAACTGCGTGCTGGAGCCCGGGTGGAAGTCGCTTCCTACAAGCGGGCACCCACCGATTTCGTGCTGTGGAAACCATCGACCCCGGAGCATCCTGGCTGGGACAGTCCCTGGGGACGGGGCAGACCCGGCTGGCACATCGAATGTTCAGCCATGGCAGCAACCCATTTGGGACAAACCATAGACATTCACGGTGGCGGCCATGACTTGGTTTTTCCGCACCATGAAAATGAAATTGCGCAAAGTTGCCGCGCACACGGCACCGATGTTTTTGCGCGTTACTGGCTGCACAATGGCCATGTCACCGTTAAAAATGAAAAAATGGCCAAATCACTCGGGAACTTCGTGACTTTGCGCGAGGTTCTGAGCAGGCACCACGGTGAAACCATTCGCTATGCCTTGCTGAACACCCATTACCGCAAGCCACTGGACTGGTCGAAGCAAACACTGGTACACGCCAAGGCAGCGCTGGATCGGCTGTATCGCGCTTTTTCCGACCAGGACTTCGCAGATTTTCAGAATCAGGGAAACATCGACAAACAGGATGGCACGATCGTTCTGGAATCACTTGGCGAAGACTTGAATACCCCGCAAGCGCTGACCGGACTGCACGCCCTGGCGAATGCTGGTGATGCATTTTCTTTGTTGTCAGCTGCCTCCTGCCTGGGTTTGCTCCAACAATCACCACAGACCTGGTTTCGCTGGGAGTCGGAACATGCGTTCAAGATTGCCGACCAGGAAGTAGAGGAATGGATCACCAAGCGAAAGGCGGCTCGCGAAGCGGGCGATTTTTCTCGCGCTGACGAAATCCGTGCGCAACTGCACGAAGCCGGTGTCACGCTGGAAGATTTGCACACCAAAACCGTGTGGCGGCGATGGCAGTGAAAAACTTGCTGATCGCGACGATCAAAGCCTATCGCTATCTGGTCAGCCCCTGGCTTGGAATGCATTGCCGGTTCACTCCCACCTGTTCAATGTACGCCATAGAATGTCTGCGTGAATACGGTACCATGCGTGGTGTGTGGCTCACGTTGAAAAGAATCGCACGTTGCCACCCTTGGAACGAAGGGGGCCATGACCCCGTACCTGTACGCTCCAAAGAAAAGCAGCAGAGCTAAAAATTGATGGCTGAAATAAAAGCAGGGCCTTTCGCTCCACGTCCCGAAACAGACCTGGTTTCGCCGGGAGTCGGAACATGCGTTCAAGATTGCCGACCAGGAAGTAGAGGAATGGATCACCAAGCGAAAGGCGGCTCGCGAAGCGGGCGATTTTTCTCGCGCTGACGAAATCCGTGCGCAACTGCACGAAGCCGGTGTCACGCTGGAAGATTTGCACACCAAAACCGTGTGGCGGCGATGGCAGTGAAAAACTTGCTGATCGCGACGATCAAAGCCTATCGCTATCTGGTCAGCCCCTGGCTTGGAATGCATTGCCGGTTCACTCCCACCTGTTCAATGTACGCCATAGAATGTCTGCGTGAATACGGTACCATGCGTGGTGTGTGGCTCACGTTGAAAAGAATCGCACGTTGCCATTGGAACGAAGGGGGCCATGACCCCGTACCTGTACGCTCCAAAGAAAAGCAGCAGAGCTAAAAATTGATGGCTGAAATAAAAGCAGAGCCTTTCGCTCCACGTCCCGAAACAGACCTGGTTTCGCTGGGAGTCGGAACATGCATTCAAGATTGCCGACCAGGAAGTGGAGGAATGGATCACCAAGCGAAAGGCGGCTCGCGAAGCGGGCGATTTTTCTCGCGCTGACGAAATCCGTGCGCAACTGCACGAAGCCGGTGTCACGCTGGAAGATTTGCACACCAAAACCGTGTGGCGGCGATGGCAGTGAAAAACTTGCTGATCGAGACGATCAAAGCCTATCGCTATCTGGTCAGCCCCTGGCTTGGAATGCATTGCCGGTTCACTCCCACCTGTTCAATGTACGCCATAGAATGTCTGCGTGAATACGGTACCATGCGTGGTGTGTGGCTCACGTTGAAAAGAATCGCACGTTGCCACCCTTGGAACGAAGGGGGTCATGACCCCGTACCTGTACGCTCCAAAGAAAAGCAGCAGAGCTAAAAATTGATGGCTGAAATAAAAGCAGGGCCTTTCGCTCCACGTCTCGAAGTCGCCCAAGTGGAAGAAGGTACGGACTTCGCCCCAAAGTTTGACAAAGACGGTCTGATCCCGGTTGTGACGACTGACTTTCACAGCGGCGAGGTGCTGATGCACGCTTATATGAACGCCACTGCACTTTTGAAAACCGTCGAAACCGGACAGGCTCATTACTGGAGCAGAAGCCGAAAGGCACTCTGGCGCAAAGGCGAAGTCAGCGGTTTTGTTCAGGAAGTCCGGGAGATGCTGGTTGACGATGATCAGGACGCTTTATGGCTACGCGTGATCGTTGCCGGGACTGTCAGTTGCCACGTCGGTTACCGCTCTTGCTTCTATCGGAAAATCCCGGTTGGAAAAACCAGTGAGACCATACAGTTGCAACGCACGATACGCGAAAAATTGATTGACCCGGAAACAGTGTATGGCGGGCAACCCAACCCGACCCAGCTTTAGCCAACGGGATTTGCCTGACTGATGCGCACCTCCCGATACCCTCTCAGCACACTTCGCGAAGCTCCCGCGGACGCGGAAACCACAAGCCACAGGCTCATGTTACGCGCCGCTTTGATTGACAAGGTGGCAAGCGGGCTATATAGCTGGCTGCCCTTGGGAGTGCGGGTGCTGCGAAAAATTGAAGCCATAGTCCGCGAGGAAATGGATCGTGCCGGGGCGCTGGAGGTGCTGATGCCGACAGTGCAGCCGGCGGATCTGTGGAAAAAATCCGGGCGCTGGTACGAGTACGGAGAGGAACTGCTTAAATTCCAGGATCGCCACAAGCGGGATATGGTTTTGGGACCGACCCACGAGGAAGTGATAACTGAACTGGTACGTTCCGGGCTCACTACCTATCGGCAACTGCCGGTAAATTTTTACCAGATCCAGACAAAGTTCCGCGATGAAATTCGCCCCCGATTCGGGGTGATGCGCGCGCGTGAATTTCTCATGAAAGACGCCTATTCCTTTCATTACGACACGCAATCTCTGGATGAGACATACGAGGACATGCGCAAAGCGTACTGCCGCATATTCGACCGCATCGGGCTTGATTACCGTTATGTGCAGGCAGAGATGGGAAATATAGGTGGTGTTGGCTCGCACGAGTTTCACGCACTGGCAGATTGCGGTGAGGATGCCATCGCCTTTTCCACAGGGGATGATTACGCGGCCAATGTGGAGTTGGCTCCCGTTATTTATGCAGGCAAGCGTGCCTCTCCTGCTGAAACCATGCGGCTCGTGGACACGCCGGGGGTCAGCACGATCGCGGAACTCAGCGAGTTGTTGAAAATTCCGCCTTCCAGGTGTCTGAAAGCCTTGTTTCTAAAGGGCAAAGCAACCCCCCTGGTCGCTGTTTTTGTGCGTGGTGACCACGAAATGAACCCCGAAAAAGCCAAAAAGCACCCGCTGATTGCAGAGCCGGTTTGCTTCAGCACCCCGGAAGAAATCAGGGCAGTTGCAGGAGCGTCTCCTGGCTCACTCGGCCCGGTGAACCTCAAGGTGCCTATCCTGTTGGATCAGTCGGCAGCATGTCTGTCAGATTTTGCCTGCGGGGCAAACCAGGATGGCAAACACTATCTTGGAGTGAACTGGGATCGAGACGTCAGCGACTACGAGGTACACGACTTGCGATGCGCGGTGGCTGGCGACCCAAGCCCGAGTGGCACAGGAAGCCTGACCATCAGGCATGGAATTGAAGTCGGACACATTTTCAAGCTGGGAAAGAAATACAGCGAATGTATGGGAGCCACAGTAGACAACGAACAGGGCGAAGAACTGACTTTGATCATGGGCTGCTACGGAATCGGTATCAGCAGAATCGTTGCAGCCTGCATAGAGCAGAACCATGATGCGCAGGGAATTATCTGGCCGCGCGCCATTGCACCATTCGCTGTGACAATCTGCCCACTGGGCTTCCGGCACACACCGCAAACACTGGAGACCGCAGAAAGGCTCTACCAGGAACTTCTGCAGCGCAAGGTGGAAGTGCTGCTTGACAACCGTGATGTGCGACCAGGCGTCATGTTTGCCGACGCCGATTTGATAGGCATCCCCTGGCGACTGACGGTTGGCTCAAGAAACCTGGAGCGACAAATCGTTGAATGCACGGAAAGAGCCACCGGCCTTACAAAGGAAATCGCTTTGGATGACTGCGTCGATTATCTGGTTCCCAAACTGGAAATCACTTCGTGAAATTGTTGCCGTACCTGGCTGTGGCTTTATGCATCCTGGCTTTATCAGGCTGTACCTACAAAAAAGACATTACGCCGGCAGGCGAGGTGGTTCGCGTTGCCACCGCCTCCGAAACCACCAACTGCCATCACCTTGGTAACACCAAAATCCTGCTCTCAGGAGTGACACGCCTGGCACTAAACAAGCCGGAGGCGCTTGCACACGAAATCGCGAAGGAAGCACGAAATCTTGCCGCCCACGTCGGTGCTGACACGGTTGTTCCCTCTGAACGATTTGGCAGCGGCACACAGATCTTTCAGTTGTATGTTTGCAGCAAGAAATAACCGGGCACTGCGTGGCACGCAGACGGTTCTGATTACCGGCTGCTCCAGTGGCATCGGTCGTCACGCGGCTTTGCACCTGTCGCAAATGGGCTATCGGGTTCTGGCAACTGCCAGGAAGCCTGAAGACCTGGAGGCTCTGAAAGACAGTGGGATACAGGCACTACACTTGGAACTGCACAGCGAAAAAAGCGTCGAGAGCTGCTGCGGACAGGCGCTTGATTTTGCCGAGGGAAAACTTTACGCCTTGTTTAACAATGCCGCTTACGGGCAACCAGGAGCACTGGAAGACTTGGAAAGGAGCGACCTTCGTGCCCAATTTGAAGCCAACTTTTTTGGCTGGCATGACCTGACGCGCAGAATGATTCCGGCCATGCGGGCACAACAGAGCGGACGCATCGTGTTGAACAGCTCGGTCTTGGGGTATACCGCGTTTATGATGCGGGGAGCATACGTGGCGACGAAGTTCGCTCTGGAAGGCTGGGCCGACACCTTGCGTCAGGAACTGCGCAACACCGGTATATTTGTAACATTGATTGAGCCAGGACCCATACACAGCAATTTCAACAAAAATGCCATGCTCGCTCTCAATCGCGCCATTGACACCAAGTCCGGCCCGCATGTCCTGCGCTACCAGACGATGGAGCGGAAATTCCACGAAAAAGGCGTCTCGGTTCCTTTCACGCTTCCTCCGGACGCAGTAACCCGGGTATTGTTGCGTTGTCTGTCTGCAAAACGACCCAAATGCCGCTATCGAGTCACGGTGCCTTCCCACGTTCTGTGGTGGCTGAAACCTTTCCTGAGTGACAGAATGCTGGATAATCTGTTATACCGGCTGGCTTCCATTTGATAGGATTGAGAGGATTATGAAAAAACTGTTGCTGTTGGTTTTCTGCGCTTTGATAACAGCATCGTGTGCGAAACCGCCGCCCGCGAATCCCCATAACGCCTGCGATATTTTCAGGGAGCACGGAAGCTGGTTCGCGGACATTCGCAAGGCAACGCAGCGTTGGTCAATCCCCGAACACGTGATTCTGGCTTTTGTGCACCAGGAATCTTCTTTCAGGCACAATGCCAAACCCCCGATACAAAAGCTGCTGGGGTTTATCCCCTGGTTTCGGAAGTCTTCGGCCAAAGGCTACGCGCAAGCCAAGGACGAAACCTGGGATGACTACGCACAGCAAAACGACAGGCTTTTTGCTTCCCGCAGTGATTTTGGCGATGCAACTGATTTCATTGGCTGGTACAACTCAAAAAGCGTCAGATACCTGAAGCTGTCCCCCAATGACACACGTAGCCTGTATCTGGCATACCACGATGGCTGGACCGGCTATCGCAGGGGAGGCTGGCGTAACAACCCCAAATTGATCGTCGCGACCGACAAAGTTGTACGTCTGGCTGACGCCTACAAGCACCAACTGCGCAGGTGCGGCAAGCACCTCAAAGTGCCTTGGTACTCATCGCTGCCCGATCTGTTGTAAGACATAAAGTCTGCGTACATACGCGTTTGGCGACCCACTGCCGACATCAGAAAAGTGCACGGCAGGGAAAGGATGTTTTGACAGGGCGCGAGCCAGACTAAAACCAGGACAGAGGTGGTGGCTATGGCTGGACTTGAACCAGCGACCCCGGCATTATGAATGCCGTGCTCTAACCTGCTGAGCTACATAGCCGAGCCCGAAATTATACAGACTGAAAAAACGCGTCGGCAGGCAGGAGCTTTTCAGTCCATCACGAAAGCCTTCAAATCAACGCGGGATACCCCTGTGCAGCATCACGGCGGTTTCAGGAACAGTGAAAGTGAACGACATCTCCCTCCTGCACCACGTAATGCTTGCCTTCCATCCTGGCTTTGCCAGCGCGACGCGCATCCGCAGTACCACCGTAGCCAACAAAATCGGGATAGGACACGACTTCGGCGCGAATAAAAGATTTTTCAAAATCGCTGTGCACACGACCGGCCGCATATCGCGCGGTCATACCTTTCGGAATCGTCCAGGCTCTGGCTTCCTTCTCTCCAGCCGTATAAAAGGTCAGCAAATCCAGCAGGCGGTAGGCCGCATCCACAATGCGTTCAAGTCCACTGCCTGTATAGCCTGATTCGCGGAAAAACTCCATTTTTTCTGCCCTTGGCAAAGCTCGCAATTCGCTTTCAAGCTGCACAGAGATCGGCAACATCACCGAGTCATGTCCATCAAGATAACCCGTCAAGGCCTGCAGATATGGCTGACTGTGCGCCTGATTTTCCTGGACATTGGCAACCAGCAACTCAGGCTTCAGACTGAGCAAGCCTAATTCCCTGACCAGGCTGTTTCCTTCTTTGCTCAATGCCAGAGTGTCAGGTCGCACTCCTTCGCTCAGCGTATCGCATAAGCGAGCCAATATCTCCGCCCTTTCCCGGGCAACGCTGTCACCGCCTCTCGCGATTTTTTGACTTTTGGTGAGGTTCCTTTCTGCCACCGCCAGATCCGCCAACAAAAATTCATCCCGAATGGTCAGCAAATCGCGCACCGGATCGACCGACCCGGAGACGTGAACGATTTCCTCGCTGTCAAAACACCGAACGACATGCACCAAAGCGTCCACGTTACGGACGTGTTCCAGGAACTGATTGCCAAGCCCTTCGCCCTTTGAAGCACCCTGTATCAAGCCCGCGATGTCAACAAACTCCAGAACGGTGGGTACGGTTTTGCGCGCGCTGGCGATTTCGGCGATTTTCTGAAGTTTCGTATCGTACAGAGGGGCAATGCCTACATTCGCTTCAATCGTGCAAAAGGGGTAATTCACTGCATCCACTTCGGAGTCGGTCAGCAAATTGAACAGCGTCGATTTGCCAACATTGGGTAAGCCTACGATTCCACACTTAAGACCCATTAGTTCTTTGTCTCCTGAAGCAGCGCTTCCCGTGCTCGCTCAAAGCGACCTGCCAAAAGCTCTTCGCTATGGCAAATCACCTGGCTTAACCGTTCTCTGATGTGCTCTGTTTCGGCGCGTGATGGTGCGTTCAATACATAGTCGTGCACCAGTAATTTGTCTCCCGGGTGGCTCATGCCCACGCGCAAGCGCCAGAAATCGGCACCACAATGTTTGATCACGTCTCGCACCCCATTGTGCCCTCCATGCCCACCACCATATTTCAAACGTATCTTTGCATCCGGCAAATCAATATCGTCGTGGACGAGCAACAGGCGGGACGCGTCCAGGTCGTAATAATTCATAAATCCCAAGACTGCGCCGCCGGACAGATTCACATAAGTACCGGGCCGGAAGAACCAGATATGTCCTTCATCACCCATCAAACCACAGCTTTTCCCGTACGGGGAACTTCGGAAAGTCAGCCCATATTTTTCGGCCAGCATATCCAGAAACCAAAACCCGACGTTGTGACGGTTGTTCCGGTATTGATCTCCGGGATTGCCCAAGCCGACAACCAGACGAATGGTTTTGTGCCGGACAGCTTCGATTTTTGTCTCTTCCATCAGATCAAGGCTTGAAAAACCGGATCCCGCAACACCAGTGGCAGGCTCCCAAAAAAAGGCAGTACCAATGGAGTGAGCCTCCACACGCTCTGCTCAACCCGCAAACAGGCTACTCAAAGACTCGGATGTATTGACGCGATGTACGGCCTTGGCAAGCAGCTCTGCGACGCTTAATTGCCTGATTTTCGGGCAGTTTACAGACGAAGCAAGCAAGGGAATGGTATCGCTCACCACGACTTCATCGAGCTGTGAACTTTGTATTTTGTCCACCGCATTCTCTGACAGCAGCGAGTGCGTGGCATAAGCTTTAACTTCCACTGCTCCTTGCTTCTTTAACGCGGCGGCGGCACTGCATATCGTTCCCGCGGTATCCACAAGATCGTCGACGATCACGCACCGCCTGTCTTTTACGTTGCCGATAATATTCATCACCTCTGCTTCGTTGGGGCGTGGGCGTCGCTTGTCGATGATAACCAAATCGGCATCTCCCAAACGCTTGGCAACGGCACGGGCACGCACCACGCCTCCCACATCGGGAGAAACCACCACCAGGGGGGCACCATCCCGAAGCGTTAGTTTGATGTCCTTCAGGAACACCGGTGAGGCGTACACGTTGTCGACCGGAACGTCAAAAAACCCCTGGATTTGATCCGAATGCAAATCTACTGTCAGGATGCAGCTGGCCGAGACGCTGCCAATCATATTTGCCGCCACTTTGGCGGAAATCGGAACACGCATATACCGTGGTTTGCGATCCTGACGGCAATAGCCAAAATAAGGCATCACAGCTGTGATGCGGCCTGCTGATGCCCGGTACAGTGCGTCAATCAGAAGCAGCAATTCAATCAGGTGATCATTAACCGGCGCACAAGTTGGTTGAATGACAAAAACGTCTGCACCGCGGACGCTTTCTTCTATTTCAATCCGAATTTCTCCATCGCTGAAACGGCCAACAGTGGCGGCGGCAAGGGGTTGATTGAGGTACTGGGCGATCTTTGTCGCCAACGGACGATTGGCGTTGCCAGATACAATGATGGGCTTTCGGGTATCAGTCAGCACTTGTCATCCTTGGAAATTGGCTGGGCCGGCAGGATTCGAACCTGCGAATACCGGGATCAAAACCCGGTGCCTTACCACTTGGCGACGGCCCATAAAACCACATTGCATCGAAATCGAACCCCGCTACTTCGGAAACCATACTTGAATGCACCTGGCAATTCAGCAAACGGCAAGCGGTGGCGATGCCACCCCCAGACACGACAGCAAAGGTGATCTGCCACATCCTTTCGCCACAAAGCCTGGCAAGCCGACGGGTCGGAGCTTCCAAACGCGCTGCGCTTCATCACGAGTCGGGAATGAGGCGAAAATCGCCGCGCCCGTGCCGCTCAAATGCGCTTCCGAAAAGCCTTTCAACCAATCCAGAATTCGCCGAATCACTGGATATTTTTTTCTCACCAAGGGTTCGAAAACATTTTGGGTATTGCCTTCACGAAACAGCTTTTCTGTAATGGGCGAGCAATCCCGAGTCAAATCAGGTTCTTCATACATGGCTTTTGTGGACACCGAAACCTTGGGAATGAACACCGTATAGTACGCAGGCGGCAGGCTTATTGGAACCAGCCGCTCTCCTTCTCCCTCCACCCAGGCATCCACGCCGCGGACAAAAAAAGGAACGTCCCCACCAAGCTCGTGACCCAGACTCTCCAGAAAGCCCGGTGTGCAGCCACAACGCCACAACACATTCAACACTCGCAGTACGGTTGCCGCGTTGGAACTCCCTGCTCCCAAACCACTGCCAGGCGGAACTTTCTTGTGCACAAAAATTCTCGCCCCGGCACGAACATGGCAGCGCTTTTGTAACAGCTTCGCAGCCAGCAGGGCCAGGTTATCGTGATCCGGAATGGACGGGTCGCTGCATCCAAAATCGAGTGCTCCGGATTGGGTCACTGCAATTTCCAGATCGTCGCAGTAGTCCAGCACGCGAAAAATTGATTGAATTTCATGGTAATTTCGTGGAGTACGTCCAACAATACGCAGAAACAGATTCAGTTTCATGGGCGCGGGCCACAGACCCTCATTGAGCTGCATGTTCCTGGTCTTCCTCAGAAAAAACCAAATTGTGCCAGCGGCTGATCAAGAACAAAACTCCCGCATCTTGTTTTTCCACCCGCATCTTGGCTGGCAGCGAGTAACCTTCGACATCATGGCGCGCCAAATACTGCACGTGCCAACCTGACTGATCAAAGTCCGTTATTTCCTTCGCCGAAGAAAAGCGCAGGTTTTCTATCTTATCCCGGACGCGCGGCACCCCGGTCACCCAATGTCTGATTGCCGCCAATGGCAAATCAACACCAAAGTGCCGAAGGGAAAAATCGTGTAAGGAAGCAAAGCGGTGGTGCTTCCCCGATTGGCTAAAATGACCCGTGCCATCTGCCGACCACTCAATCTTGCCACGTGGCCAACCAAACGCATCCAGAAAATATATTTGCGAATGCCCCGAACGATATTCCCAAATAAATGGTGCCCTGAAACCTTCGCCGTCCCGCCATAAACTGACCTTCCCGCGCGCGCGCCAACCCGTCAACTTCTGTAGCCGGGAAACTTTCTCTTGCCAGCTTCCACCAGTGGGCTCAGGCATGGCATCACGCCGTAATAAATCCAATGAGCAGGCACCCAGGAAAGCCGAAAGCAAAACGGCAACGACCACCGCCCTGCTTTTGGCAGCTGCGCGAAATTCAGGAAGTGGCCGCTCGCGCCTCACTCCGGGGTAGCGTGGCAGCAGGCGCTGACCCATGCCACGAAGAAATCGAAGACTCTCATCGGTAGCCACACGCTAAAAATATAAGGTCTCAACCTCTCCGTCTTTTAAAGTGCTGCGAGGCAATGGAGTGACAAGGCTTCGCAAATAGGCATCGTCCGGGAATTCCGCCAGGCCATGAGACAATTCCTCCCGCGCTTCGTCTTCGCTCCCCATGGCCAACAGGATTTCCACGAGATGCCCGACGACAATGGGGTTGCGTGTCAGAGCCAGGGACAGGCGCATAAAATGTTCGGCCTGCTCAAAGTTCTGCAAACGGAACAAAACCCAGCCCATGCTGTCCAGAATTTCTGAACTGTCCATTTTGAGCTGATAGGCGCGCTCGACCAGACTCTTGGCTTCCGGCAAGCGCTCGTTGTCATCGGCATACATATAACCCAGAGCATTCAGGGCATCGTAGTGGTTCGGTTCCAGTTTGACCACCAGACTGAAGTCGTTCTTGGCTGCCGCTTTCATCCCCAGTTCTGCCGCAACAATCCCTTGGAAATACAGCAGATCAACACTATTGGGGATCTCTTTTGTCGCTTTTTGCAGGAGAAGGTAGCTTTCTTCCCTCCGCTCGTCTACGAGCAGCTCGTTGGTCTCCAACAAGTACAGTGTTGCCTTGGCAAACGCATCGCTTTGCAGGGCTCGCTCGCCCTCAAAATACTCCGGGAGCGAATCTGCCTTCTGCTGCTTTTTCAGCGTTTCAATCACTGCTGATTGCGCGATGCGGAAGTATTGACCCGGGTGCACCTCCCTGAAATGGTCAGTGGCAGCCTGGTAATTGCCTCGCTGCAAAGCAATCTGTCCCAGGTAGTAGTGCGCTTTGTCGACGAAAGCCAAATATTCCGTCAACCGGGAAAAATATTTTTCGGCAGCCCCAATCACCTCGAACCGGTAATTGGATATCGCCAATTTGTCCAGGATTTCAGGATTGAGCGGCCAGATAGTCAGCATATCCTCCAGTTCTTCCTGCGCTTGAGTCACTTCATTGTTCTCAAAAAGCAACTTGACGAAATTCAACCTGGTCAGATAGTGCTTTCTCGACTCTGGTGCGTGGGCGTGAGCTCGGACGATGGCGAGGCCTTCCTGCGGGTTCCCCTGCAAGATCAGGCTGCGGGCTTTGATGAAGTAATGCTGATGATCTTCCGGTGACAGCTGTATTACGTTTTCCGCCGCCTGGCGCGCTACGTCATATTCCTGCGACTTCAAGGCCAACACGGCCAGCGCAGACTGTGCATCAACTGCATCCGGAAAGCGGGACACCACTGATGCCAGCGTCTGCGTGGCTTCCCTGGCTGATTTCACTTTCACCAACAGCTCGGCAAGCCGTGAAAAAAAGAAGCCCTTCTTTCGTTCGACTTCGGGAATACTGCGAACCTGTCTCTCGACCGCATCAATGTCATCCGCCACGGTGTAGACCACTGCGAGCATTTCTCTGTAAGCAAGCTCCTTACCACCCAAACGCAGGTACTTGTTTGCCAAGCGATAACTTAAGACGAAGTTCCCCTGCTCGGCTGCCCTCATGAAAGCGATCCCCACGACCTTTGCATCATCGGAGATTTCGGCAGCAAGCGCGTAATGTTCCAGGGAATCGCCGGCGTCTCCTTTGCGGTAATAAAGCTGCCCGGTCATGAGGTGGTACAGCAAGTCAGAATCTTTCTGGTGCTGCGCGGTCGGAAGGATGAAACCAAGCATCGCCGGAGAACCAAGCTCATTGCTTGCCGTGCACGCAGAAAGACAAAGCGCACCCGCAAGAATCAGAATTGGGGGTTTTATGCGCACCGGAAAGGTCATTCAGAACCCGCGCAAAGCCGCAAACTTACAAAAAGCGCCCGCCTTTTGGTACAATTTAGCCCACGCCAAGTAAGAAACCTGCCCATATAACAGGCGGATTGTAGCACTATCCCCCAGGTCGAAATGGCGTTATTTCCAAGCAAATGGCCATAGCAATCACCGGACTGAATCACCACAGTGCTGGCATGAAAGTTTTGGCGTTGGCGTGCCTTCCATCCCGCCAACTGCAAGAGGGACTTCTTAGCCTGCGCCAGGCAATCCCGAAAAGCGCTGAAGCACTCGTTTTGACAACCTGCAATCGCTGTGAGCTTTATGTGTCGGGAGTTCCCGTCGAAAGGGCAGTAAGCTGGTTCAGCGAGTATCGGGGCATCCCAACCGCAATATTTGAAAGATACGCCTACCTGCACAAAGAGGAAGCGGCGTTGCGGCACTTGATCGAAGTGGCATGCGGTCTGAATTCCATGCTGATCGGAGAAAGCCAGATTCAGGGACAGGTCAAAACAGCACTGTACAAGGCTCGGGAAAGCGGGTGTACGAGAACCCAGCTGTCACGGCTTTTTGAACACGCACTTGCTGCCGCCAAGCGGGTGAGGCATGAAACCGAAATCGGCAAGCGATCCATTTCTTTTCCGGCATTGGTCGTCAAGCTTGCCAAACACCTCTTTGCCGACTTTTCCCAAAAGCGTGTGTTGCTCATTGGAACCGGAGAGGTCGCGCAAACCGCCATGAAACATTTGCAGAAACAGCAACTCGGAAGCTATGCCATTGCCGGGCACTCTCCTGAAAGAACCGCCCGTGTGGCGGCGCAATTCGGCGTTGAAGCCTTGGCCGTCGCGAATCTCCCCGAGGTGCTGCACAACTTTGACATCATCGTCAGTGCGACCGCGAGTGAGACGTGTTTTCTGGAACTGGAGAGCGTAAAAAAAGCCATAAAAAAACGCCGCCATCGTGTCGTGCTCATGGCTGATCTGGCTGTGCCGCACGATATAGACCCACGTGTCGGAAATCTGGATGACGTGTTTTTATACGATCTGGAGCATTTGGCGAAAGTCGCCAGGAAAAACCAGGCAGTGCGGATAGAAGAAGGATTGAAAGCCCAGGAAATCATCGACCAGGAAGTCGTAAAATATTTTGCCTGGATTCGGGCGCAGAAACTGGGCGAACTCCTTGCCACGTACCAGACCAGCACCGCTACTAAGCGCGAAGAGCTTAAAAGCACGGCGATGGCGATGATCCAGGAAGGAAAAACTCCGGAAAAAGTCGTGGATTATCTTTGCACGTCACTCAGCGGCGCGCTTTCGCACCAAACCATCACGCTTCTGAAATCGCTGACTGAACTGAATATTCCTTTGCCCCCGGAAGCCGAGAAAAAAATCTTCTCGCCAGAACCCCGAAAATGAACCCCGCCTTGTTTTCCCGTTTACAAGCGCTGGATTTGAGACAGAAAGAAATCATCGAACAGCTCTCCGATCCAGACACGCAAAATGACCGGAAAAACTACCAGAAGCTCAGCCAGGAGTATTCGCACAACCAGCCGTTTCTGAAGCACTTTCACGCCTACCGCGAAACAAAAAACGAGCTGAGCAGTGCGGAAAAAATACAAGACGATCCGGATGAGGAAATGCGCGCGTTTGCCACCGAGGAGGCAGAAGTCTTGCGTCACAAGCTGGCGGTGACGACGGAGAAATTACACGACTGCCTTGGCCAGGGTGACAAGCAACAGATTCAGAGCCTTTTCCTGGAAATCCGTGCCGGAACCGGGGGACTTGAAGCCGCAATTTTTGCCGGCAACCTGTTTCGTATGTATTGCCGCTACGCTGAAAGTAAAAACTGGGAAACAGAAACCATCACCCTCAGCGAAGGAGAACACGGAGGCTTTCGCGAAGCCATCGTCAGGATGCGGGGTCATGGAGTCTACAATCTGCTGCAGTCAGAATCCGGAGTGCATCGTGTCCAAAGGATCCCTGAAACCGAGTCGCAAGGTCGCGTCCACACCTCGGCCGCCACGGTTGCGGTCTTGCCCGAAAACGAAAAAACAGACGAAATCCAACTGCTGCCATCTGAACTGAGAATCGACACCTTTCGGGCTTCCGGTGCTGGCGGACAACACGTGAACAAAACCGACTCTGCCATTCGCATCGTCCACCTGCCTACCGGAATAAAAGTGGAATGTCAGGACGAAAGCTCGCAGCACCGCAATAAAGATCGAGCCATGTCATTACTGAAAGCCCGCATCCTCGATAAAATTGAGCAGGAAAATAAAGCAAATCTGGACGCACAGAGAAAAAACCTGATCGGCGGCGGCGATCGCTCGGAAAGAATTCGAACCTACAATTTTCCACAGCGCCGCGTGACTGATCACCGCATAGATTTGACGCTCTACCGCCTGCCTGAATTGATGAACGGTGCTCTTGAGTTATTGTTGGAGCCTCTGTCACAAAAACGCCAGGCCGAACGCATGCTTGAGTCCGTGTAACGGGTGAAAGGCAGCACGGTTTCCACCTCCACATTGGCGTTCATCAATCATTCGGGCGATTCCCCCCGCTTGAAAGCTGTGAATTTTGACTATAATTGAGACGGCTTTTCGAAACTCTTAGGGAAAGCTGGCACAAGCACGGGAACAAACGATCGGGATTACTTTGGAGTTATCCGGAGCATGGCTATGAAAAACCTTCCAAACAGCCGGGGCAGTGACCCGTTGGCAAGAATCTGCGGGCGCACCCGGGAAGCGGTTTCACGTTTCAATTGCGTAAGATCGTGAGACAAGCGAAACCGGCAGCAGCGAAACCGAAAAGCCAGTGGGCATCCGGTGGCACGCAAGCATTTGGGAGAAAATTTACGGGTTCAAAACCAGTCGCGTCAAACCATGATTGAAGTCAACAATCTCAGCAAGCGCTTTGGCTCGGTACTTGCGATCGACAACTTGAGTTTCAAGACTGAAGCCGGTCAAGTGCTGGGCTTTCTCGGCCCCAATGGCGCGGGCAAGTCAACCACCATGAAAATCATAACCGGCTTTTTCCCGCCCAGTTCCGGAAGCGTCAAGGTCTGCGGCCACGACCTCGCCACTGACCCCGTATCCGTGAAACGGGAAATCGGCTATTTGCCAGAAGGGGCACCCGTGTACGGAGAAATGTTTGTCGGCGAATTTCTGCAATTCGTCGCGCGCATCAGAAAGTTGAGAGGGGCGGCTGCCAAAAACGCCATCGCATACGTTGTGGAGCTTCTGCAGCTTGAAACAAATTTCAACAAGCCCATTGACACGCTCTCCAAGGGCTTCAAACGCCGGGTCGGCCTTGCCCAAACCTTGCTGCATGACCCGAAAGTACTCATTCTTGACGAGCCTACGGATGGTCTGGATCCCAATCAGAAGCACCAAGTCAGAAATTTGATTCGCACGCTGACGAGCGAAAAAACTGTAATCATTTCAACGCATATTCTGGAAGAAGTGTCTGCGGTCTGTAACCGCGTCCTGATCATTTCCGAAGGCCGACTGCTGATCGACGAGACACCGGACGCCATGTTGCTCCGTTCCGGTTACCGCAATGCTGCGAGCATGTTTTGCACGGATCAAAAGCTGCTTGAAGAACTCGGCAGGCTACAGGAAGTCGGAAAACTGGAATCTGACCCAGTCAATGGACGCGTCATCGTGTTCCCAAAAAATGAAAACGAAGACATTTACCCGATCTTGAAGCAGTATGCGTTTGCCCAGTCATGGCCTACTCATGACCTGCGTCCGGAAACGGGACGCCTCGAAGACGTTTTCAGAAAGTTAACGGCGGGGAAAACCTCATGAGTACTATTCTGGCCATCATGCGTCGTGAGCTGGCAAGCTATTTCACTTCGCCGCTGGCTTATTTGTTCATTGTGATTTTCCTCGTGCTGAGCGCTTCATTTACTTTTTATCTGGGCGGCTTTTACGAACGTCGCCAGGCAGACTTGGTTCCCTTCTTCAATTTCCATTTGTGGCTGTACCTGTTCCTGATACCCGCCATCACCATGCGTCTTTGGGCAGAGGAACGCAAAACGGGCACCATAGAATTGCTCATGACACTGCCAATCACCATGACGCAGGCGGTGCTGGGAAAGTTCCTTGCCGCCTGGCTCTTCCTGGCTTTGGCTCTGGCACTCACATTCCCGATCTGGCTCACCGTGAACTACCTTGGGTCGCCTGACAACGGAGCGATACTCGCTGCCTACCTAGGCAGCTTTATGATGTCCGGATCCTACCTGGCAATTGGCTCCTGCATTTCGGCGAGCACAAAAAACCAAGTGATCGCTTTCATCGTCAGCCTGGTCATTTGCTTTACTTTTCTGCTAAGCAGCCTGCCGCTGGTTCTGGATTTTTTCCAGCTATGGTTCCCTCAGGTAGTCGTAGACACGATTTCTTCCTTGAGCTTCTATTCTCATTTTGCGGCCATCAGCAGAGGAGTCATCAATTTGCAGGACTTTGTCTTTTTCCTGCTGATGATTGCTTTCTGGCTGACGGCCAATGTGATTGTCCTTGAACAGCGGAAGGCGTCGTGAACAGATTCAAGTTGCAGGGTTTAGATCACGCCTTGACCTTGCCATTACTGGCCGTGTTGTTCGTCACGCTGATCGCTCTGAGCAACCTGACTTTGCAAGGCTACAAACTGGATTTGACCGAAGACAGGTTGTTCACGCTCAACGAAGGGACATACCGGCTGCTGAACAAGCTGGACTCGTCGTTGAATTTCTACTTTTTTTTCTCGGAGGAAGCCTCGAAGGATCGTCCGGAAATCAGAAATTACGCGCTCCGGGTCCGTGAAATACTCGAAGAGTTCGCCGCTAACTCCCATGGCTACATAAAATTGCATTTTGCTGACCCGAAGCCTTTCTCGGAAATTGAAGACCGTGCAACCCGCTTGGGAATACAGGCTGTCGCCTTGCCCAACGGCGAAGTGCTGTATTTTGGCTTGGCGGCAAGCAATTCCCTGGACGGAGTTGAAGTCATTCCGTTTTTGCGACCGGAAAAAGAAGATCTTCTGGAATACGAAATTGACAAAATGATTTACCGGCTCGTGGAAACAGAACGGCCGGTGGTCGCCCTGATGACATCGCTGGATATGTTGCCTCCCGCCATTGACACGACCACCGGGCAACGCAACAACCCATGGGTCATTGCCGAACAAATACGCCAGCTCTTTGATCTTCGCCTGATCCACCAGACCGTCGAGACCATTGACCCGGAAGCCAAAGTGCTGATGGTGGTTCACCCCAAAGACTTGCAACCCAAAACCTTGTACGCAATTGATCAATTTGTCATGCGTGGTGGCCGCGCGCTGTTTTTCGTTGACCCTTTCGCCGAAGTGGATCCCACCCCCCTGCAAGCACAGGATCCTGCCTCGCCGCAAAAGCGGGGCTCTTCGCTGAATGGGTTGTTTCGAAAATGGGGGTTTGAGGTTCCGGAGAGAATCGTCGCAGATCCACCACGCTCACTGCAGGTCAGTACGCAAAGCCAGCAACGTTTCGACCATTTCTCCATGTTGGGTATGATCAAAGCGGATTTCGATAAAAAAGACGTCGTCATGCAGCACCTTCAGATACTCAATTTCGCGCTGAGCTCATACGTGAAACCCTACCCGGACGACTCAAAAATTCAGTTGAAAGCCTTGGTTCATACCGGGCAGGACTCGGCACTGCTGTCCGTCTCCTCGGCTCCCTTTCTGTCTTCGCAGGAAATGCTGCACAACATATTTCGAGGCGCGAAAAAGGAACCGAATCTCAGCCTCATCGCCAGAATATCGGCTGACCTGAAAAGCGCTTTTGAAACCCCTCCTGTGGCACCAGACACGGCATCCACGCACCTGAAAAACACGCAGTCGCCAGCAAATATGGTAGTGGTTGCGGACGTGGACATACTGAGCGACCGCATGTGGGTCAACGTGCAATCTTTTTTCGGCCAACGCGTTGTGCAGGCTTTCGCTGGCAACGGCACCTTCGTACTCAACGTACTTGAGAATTTGTCCGGTAGCTCAGACTTGTTGGGCATTCGCGGGCGCGAAGCATTTTTCCGTCCCTTCACGCGCGTTTCAGAAATTGAAAACGCCGCGAATAAACGCTATCGGAATACCGAAGAGAAGCTGCAAGCGGAGTTGGGGACAACCGAAGACAAGTTAGCCGAGTTGCAAGCCAAACGCAGTGACGCAAACTCCCCTTTGCTGACGGCAGAACAGCAAAGAGAAATCAACAAATTCAGAGAAAATGTCGTGCTCGTTCGCAAAAAACTCCGCGAAGTACGCCATGAACAGAATAAAGACATAGAAGAATTGGGCACTCGGCTCAAAATTTTCAACATCGGCATGATCCCCGCACTGGTAGTACTCGTGGCACTTATCGTCGCCCTGTTCAGAAAACGCAAGAGGAATCTTTTGATATGAGAAACATTCTGTTGCTGATACTCGGCATCGTCCTGACCGTTATGGCAATCTTCTTTTTCCGGGCAGAAAAAGAAGAGATCTACGCCACTGGCGAGGATCCGCTTTTTGCCAATTTCTCACTCATAAGTCTGAACAGTTTGACGAAGATCGTCATACAGAGAGAAGGTGAAAAGACCGAAATCAAGCGTTCTTTTGAACGCGGATGGGAAGTTTCGGAACTGGCTGGCTATCCTGCGGACACCAACAAAATCAGGAAACTTCTGCAAGAGATTCTGGAAGCAAAAATCATTGAACGAAAAACAGATGACAGCAGGTTTTACGGAGAACTGGGGGTTAAAGACCCGCAGGATCCGGGTGCAAAAAATACTCTCTTCAGCATGTACGGAGAGGATCAATGGCAGTTGATCATAGGCAAGACCAGCAGAAAAATGGACGATGCGCGTTTCGTCAGGATTTACGGGCAAGATGTAGTCTGGCTGATAAACCGGTCGCTGAAAGTACCGGAGAAAGCGCTGGACTGGGTCGATAATCTGGTTCTAAGCCTGCTCGCCGGAGATATCAGAGAAATAAAAATTACCGGTGATAACCATGTGCGTCCCCTGTTCATTCAGCGCGAACAAGCCCTTGGGAGTCTAAGCATTGTCTCCCTGCCATCGGAAACCACCGTCAATGAAAATGCCCTGAATGAAATCAGCTATCTGGTGGATCCCTTAAATTTTCTGGATGTGAAAAGCCGGGAAAGTACGGTGAGGGATTTGCCCCGTAACACTGTCAGGGCGGTGTACGAAACCTTCAATGGGCAGGTTGTCACAATAGACGCTTACATGGAAAATTCGCAGCCTTGGTTTGCCATCAGTTCCACCGCACTCGCCACGGCAGACGCAGAAAACCGACTCGAAGCCAAAATCCGGGACAAAAAACTGCGACCCTGGCTCTACCGGGTCACAGACAAAATTTATGCAGACTTGAGAAAAAAAGAAGGGGACTATATGTTAGTCGAATAATAAAAACAGAAGTTCATCGCCCCTATTCAGTCCTTCTGCAGTCTTGGCTTTCGCGCGTGATTGTAGCCCTCACTTTGCGCGCCAGCTTTACCGCAATACCCGTGTAGTCAGCCGGGGTCATATTGATCAGGCGGGTTTTCTCATCCTCTGGCAGTGAACTTGCGCGAATAAAACCGCGCAAGTCCCGCAAAGAAACCTTCTTGCCGCGGGTCAAGGCTTTCAGTTTTTCATAAGCGTCGCTCACCCCGTGAAAGCGCAGCACGGACTGTACTGCCTCGGCGAGCACTTCCGGATGCTCAGACAGCTCTGTGCCCAGGAGTTGCGAATTCACCCGCAGCTTTCCCAAACCTTTCAGCAAGGAATTGTACGCAATCAAACTATTGCCAGACACAAACCCCAGCTGGCGCAAAACAGTGGAGTCCGACAAGTCCCTTTGCCAGCGGGAAATCGGCAGCTTATTGGAAAAGTGCTGCGCCAAGGCATTGGCACTCCCAAGGTTCCCTTCCGCGTTTTCAAATTCTATCGGGTTCACTTTATGAGGCATGGTAGACGAACCAACTTCTTCCAGAGAAGCTGCTTCCTGGCGAAAATAATTCAACGCAAACCAGCCCCAAATGTCACGGACAAGGTCAATTAAAACGGTATTCAGCCGCGCCCAGGCGTCAAAAAAATCTGCGAAGTTGTCATACGGTTCAACTTGGGTTGTATAAGGATTGACAACCAGCCCCAAGGATTGCAAAAACTTTTCACTCAGTCGCTCCCAGCCCACATCCGGGCACGCCGCAAAATGCGCGTTGTAGTTGCCAACGGCACCATTCATTTTTGCAGTGAATCGATGCTGCGCAATGCGCTCGCTTCGATGGTGCAGGCGGTAGGCAAAATTGGCGAACTCTTTACCAAGAGTAGTTGGTGAGGCGGGCTGCGCATGGGTTCTTGCCAGCATCGGCAGATCAGCGTAACGCTCGGCAAGGGACAGGAGCGCCTCGGATATTTTCTCCAACTTTGGCAAAAGAAGATCTTCACGAAACGTTTTCAGAATCAGCGCGTAAGCGACGTTGGTGATATCCCAGGACGTACACCCAAAATGAACCGCAGGCTTTAACGCAAGCAGACCCTCCTTCTCCGTAAGCCTGTTTAGCAAAAAATACTCGACCGCCTTAACGTCGTGGTTGGTGCGGGATTCAATCGCCTTGACTTCCAGAGCGTCTTGCTCATCGAAGTTGGCGGCCAAGTCCCGTAGCCATGCCTCAGCCTCGCGCACGCCGGTAGCGCAGGAGAAAATGCCTTCACGACACAGGAGAACAAGCCATTCGACTTCTACCCGAACCCGGTGCGCAATCAAGCCGTATTCACTGAAAAACTGCCTGAGTTCCCGCGTTTGTGAGACGTAGCGTCCGTCCAGGTGGGACACGGCCAACAATGACGCAAGAGCCTCGTTGGTGGCTTTATTTTTTGGATTCAAGGACGACATTGAAACATGACTCTAACACCCAAGGAAGTAAAACAGAAATCTGTTTTCTGGCGAAAACAATCAGAACCCTTGATCCTGAAAAGGTGGGGTCATCAGGTGGTCAGAAAATGGATTCTCTTTCCTGTTTTGGGCACCACATTCACCGACTCAAAAGAGGGTCAGACATGGCATGGGGGCTAGCGTTTATGTGTTTCTTGGTGTGATGGCAAAATTCTCAATTTAACAGAGAGGGGGCTGGGTCAGAGTAATGCAACGCACCCAAAGGGTTTGGTGGCAAGCCACCAGACGGTGATGAAGCCTTATTGCCAAATTGCTTTTCCGGTGCCTCTCCACTTTGGTGGTAAGCCGGGAACCTCTGCCCTTTATTCTTAACCGCGATTTTCGCGCCTTCCCGCTTAAAAACAAGAAATCGCAGTACCGACTATTGCCACCAGCCCACCTCCCTGGAGACCAAAAAGCCCACAAACTAAGACTGCACGCTTTGGCACACTGTTTCCGGGGTTTCCCGGTCGGATGAGGTCGGCATCTTCTCATGGCAGCCAGGTTGGGCGCTATTTTGTACAACTGACCCACTAAGTGATTCTCCGGCGCGTTCAGCCATGCTGAGACATAAGGTCAAAGTAGGTGAAGGTCAGAGTCAGGGGGTCGCTCAGAACGTCAGCCAGGAAAACAGATAGCGAATGTTGTGGCAGGAATTTTATGTTGTAGGTGGGTTACACTCTCCTTTCTCGGTTCGCATGGCCCATAAGCCATTCACGATGAAAAAAGCAGGTTTCAGATCTCTGGATACGCAGAGTTCCGCCAGCCATGGCTGGCGGAAGTGGTTGATCGTGGGTGTATTCATCATCACGTCAAACGTGCCCGTTTTTGGCCAGGGTCAGGAATCTCTGGTAGATCAAAGCTTCTCGGCCAGCCCCCTGCCGGAAGTGCGTCACGCGCGCGAGGCCGCCCGGAGCGTGTACCCCACCAGAGCGCAACGACTGGATCTGGGAGCTTTCAGCACGCAGGAAGAAGACAAAATCCTGGAGCTGCTCAACGTGAGCACAGTCAACTACACCGGTATCTATCGGGAAGTCCGTTTGCGGCGCGCCAACTGGGCGCTGGTCAAACAGGAAGATGGTTTTGATGTCTGGCAGGCGCATATTCATTCCCCTGCAGCCGTCAGTCTGGGGGTGTACCTCAGGAATTTTCATCTGGATCCAGGCATGGCGGTGAAGCTGTACAGCCTAACTGACGAACAAGACCCTGTTGAGGAATATACCGGCGAGGGTCGAGCCGGAAACAGAGACGGAAACAGAGACGGATTCTGGTCATATCCGATGTCAGGAGACGCCATAGTGGTGGAGTTCAGGACTCCCACAGCGTCCCGCCTGGAACCCGATGCATTTCCGTTCGCCGTAGAAAAAGTCAATCACACTTTCAAAGACAGGAACGGCGAGTTGCCAGGCACACAACTGCAAAAATTCCAGGCGCGGTCTGGAGAATGCCAGTATCACGACAAAACGGAAAACACTGCCGATTTTGTGAACAGCGACATGCCTGCGCACGTGCGCAGGGCTTCCCTGGGCACTGTGCTCATCTGCGCGTATGGCGAACAGGGGGCAGGGTGCGGTACCGGGAGTTTGCTGAAAAACAAGTCAGGGGACGGTGCGCTCTACGCCCTGTCTGTCTGGCATCTTTTCGCGGCAGATGTGGATGACCCCAATGCTGAAAACAAGCCTTATATCAATAGCGATTTCAGCGTTGTACTTAAAAGCGAAGCAGCGGGACGGGCACGGGCGGGTGGCTCAAGATTTATAGCAGGGAGTGCTGCAAATGACTGGGGGCTGGTGCGCATCGTAGGACAGTTCAGTGGCTGGGGGAATTACGAGCTACTGGACTGGAAGGCGCATAGCCCAGAGGTCTTCGATGGCTACGCATTGCACCACTCGTATTTGCTGGCGCAGCAATATTCCCCATTCAGAAACGCGTTTACATTCACTTTGGATCCGGATACGCCGAAATCAGCTGTTTGCTCAGGAGTCGTTTGTGCAAGGCGGTTTTTGACTCCTTTTACGGGCTACCGTGTTGAATTTGGAGGCTCCGGATCGCCGGCATTTTATGAGAACACGTCATCCGTGGTGGGCGTCTATGTCTCTTTTAACAAGTGCAATGGCTTCTTTGCCGGGATGGGCAATATCTATAAAAATCCAAGGGTCTTCAGTGCACTGAACTACGGGGATGCCTATTTTCATGGCAGCCAATTTCCCTATATGGATCCTGAGGTCGCGTGCCCTGTGAATTCGCAAGCCATGGCAGGTTCCGGGACTGAAAGTGATCCCTATCAGGTAGAAAACCTATGCCATTTACGAGACATGGGGGCATCGCCCCAATCACACTATGTCCAGATCAAAGATATAGAAGCGTTTGTGACGCATGGCTGGGAAAACGGTTTTACACCAATCAAGGATTTTTCTGGTACTTTTGATGGCAACGGTTACCAGATTTCCAATTTGAAGATTGGCGTGGCGGGCGGAGAATTCGAGAATGTCGGGCTGTTTGGCAAGCTGCAGGACGGCCTTCTAAGGCGCGTGAAGCTGGTGAATTTTTTGACGAAAAAAGGGGTGAATGTCGGTTCTCTGGTTGGGCTGAACGTTCAGGGGACGATTGAGGACAGCGAAGTTGATGGCAAGGTTGACGGGTACAGAACCATCGGTGGACTGGTTGGCCTGAATCAGGGCGGTGTCATTCGCAACAGCACGGCGACGGTAAATGTTGGGGAGAACTCCCGCGATGCATTCGTTGTCGGCGGGCTGGTGGGTCAGAACGACGGTGGCACGATTGAAGACAGTCGCGCGTTGGGGACAGTAACAGGAGGCAATCAAGTTGGGGGTCTGGTGGGCAAAAACATGGGTTCGGTCACTTCCAGCCGCGCGACTGGAGATGTGACCGGGACTCACGCCACAGGAGGCTACGTAGGCGGTCTGGTGGGTTGGCATCTTGGCGGCGGCACCATCAGTGATAGCTACGCGCGTAACCAGGTTGTCGGAACAGCCTCCGGGGTTGGGGGTTTGGTGGGTGTGAGCGAAGGCAACGCCAGCATCGTGAATAGCCATGCACAAGGCAGAGTGACCGGACCCAGTCAAGTCGGCGGTCTGGTCGGCGAAAACAAAGGAACCATCAGTGACAGCCATGCACAAGGCAGAGTGACCGGATCCGGTCAAGTCGGCGGTCTGGTGGGTCGGCACCTTGACGGCACCATCAGTGGCAGCTACGCGCATAACCAGGTTGTCGGAACAGCCACCGGGGTTGGGGGTTTGGTGGGTGTGAACGAAGGCAACGCCAGCATCGTGAATAGCCATGCACAAGGCAGAGTGACCGGACCCAGTCAAGTCGGCGGTCTGGTCGGCGAAAACAAAGGAACCATCAGTGACAGCCATGCACAAGGCGGAGTGACCGGAGGCAGTCAAGTCGGCGGCCTGGTTGGCGAAAACAAAGGAAGCATCAGTGGTAGCCATGCACAACAAGGCAGAGTGACCGGAGACAGTCAAGTCGGCGGCCTGGTTGGTTGGCACCTTGGCGGCATCATCAGTGGCAGCCACTCGGATACTGAGGTTGTCGGAACAGCCTCCGGGATTGGGGGCTTGGTGGGTGTGAGCGAAGGCAACGCCAGCATCGTGAATAGCTATGCATACCGGGAAGTACGTGGAAAGAAGCAAGTCGGCGGTCTGGTCGGTGAAAACAAAGGAATCATCAGTGATAGCCATGCACAAGGCAGAGTCACCGGAGACAGTCAGACAGGCGGACTGACGGGGGTAAACAGCGGTTCGGTCAGAAGCGCCTATAGCACCGGTGCTGTAGGCGGAGCTGTTTTGACAGGCCGGCTGGTCGGAGTCAACAGTGGCACGATAGCCCGCAGTTATGCCAGCAGGCTTGGCAACGGGGATAGCCTCGTGGGCAGGAATGACAGCACAGTACAGGACAGTGACTTACGCACCGTGGAGCAAATGAAGTGTTCGATAGAACCCGTCAACCTTTGCCTGGCAGCTGGCGTATATCTGGATTGGGATACACGAATTTGGCATTTCGGGCACTCCCGCACGCTGCCTGTGCTCCGGGCAATTACGGATGTTCCCGCTGCACCACTTGCAGTCCGGGCAGGCTGGAATTGGAAGGGTAGATGGGCACTGCGGTGGGAGCATCGGGGAGCTGCCGTTAATTTCTTTGAGGTGGAGGTGGACGGAATCATTCGGGATGCCAGGGCATCCCGTTTTACGTTTGGCAGTGCATTGATGGCTGAATTGCGTGGGCGTTACGCAGGCGGCAGTGAAATCCATTATTCCATACGCGGCAGCAGAGGAGGCGTTGCGGGAGATGCAGCGTCGGGGAGTTTCCATTTAATGAACGTTCCGGGGGCGGTGGAAATCCAGACAGCTTCAGGGCTGTCGACGGTACGGGTCACCATTGTCGTGGCTGCCGGTGACGGCTACGGACGTGCCCCGGGCAGCAGCATGTACGGGAAACCGGCAGGCGGAATTGCCCTGGATCTGGCATACCACGTGCGGCTGTTTTCAAAAGGTCGGTTGAAGGAAGAGCGGCGCGTAACACAACAGGGATGGTCAAATTCGACCGTAGTGGAATTTTCAGGTCTGGAAGATAGTTCCAGGTACGAAGTCAAGGTATTTGCCAAAAACAAAGCGGGCGCAACCCCAACGGTGGAAGTGCTGCTTTTCACCTACGTTGAGGCATGTCCATGGGCAGCGGTGGTAACGGCAGCAGGCTCCGGCAGCGAGGATGATCCATGGCAGGTCGGCACACTTTGCCAGCTGCAGGAAATACGTTATGACACGGCAGCGCATTATCGGCTGGCAAACGATATAGACGCGAGGCAAAGCCACGGTTGGCGGGACGGGAAGGGATTTCCTCCGATTGAATATTTTTCCGGCTCTCTGGACGGGAGTGGCCACAGCGTTCTGAATCTCATGATCAATCCCGGGCCAGTAGACTATGTCGGGCTGTTCGGGAGGCTCAGCGGCGGTTCCCTGCAAAACCTGGCGCTGGTGGATGTCACGGTGCGGGGCAGAGATGCAGTAGGGGCTCTGGCAGGACGCGTTGAGGCGAATGGAAGCATCAAGGGCAGCACGGTGACGGGGTTGACAGTCGGGCGGAATCGTGTGGGAGGAATGGCAGGTGAGAACCGTGGGTTGATTGAGCTCAGCTATTCGGAGTCTACCGTTAGTGCCTGGGGTCGCAGCATTATGACAGGCGGATTGGTGGGCAGTAACTTCACGGGCGCGAGGATTCGCAGTTCCCACGCGAGAGGAAGTGTGAGCGGGGTAGAACATGTTGGTGGGCTGGTGGGGCTCAATTGGGCTACGCTCTTTCACAGTTACGCGCAGTCAGCAGTAAACGGGCATTATTCTGTGGGCGGGCTGGCGGGTTCTAACCGTGGCTTTATAAGCGGATCTTATTCGGCAGGAACAGTCAACGGGAAAGGAGGTGTGGGAGGGCTGGTAGGAGAAAGCTTTGGGTCAATCCTCAGTAGCCACGCGACCGGATCTGTCACCGGAAGTGGGCAGGTAGGCGGGTTGGCAGGTTATAGCTCTGGTCTCATAGGCGGATCTTATTCGGCGGGAACGGTCAACGGGGAAAGAGCTGTGGGTGGCCTGGTGGGGCGCAATGTGTCCTGGCTCGGGGAAAGCTACGCAACCGGGCCGGTCAGCGGAAATGAGCGGGTAGGCGGACTGGTGGGAAACAGTGAACTCGGCACCAACAATAACAGCAGGATTTTGGACAGTTATGCGACTGGCCTGGTCAGTGGGAATGATCAGGTGGGCACACTGGTGGGGCGCTCTACTGGCACCGGCATGGCTGCGAATTACGCCCTGGAACCGAGTGCCGACAGCAACGCACTGGAACCCGTGGGCAGCGGGGACGCCGCCGCCGCAGGAAGCAGTTTTTCCCGCACGCTGGCGCAATTGCAGTGTCCCCTTTCGCCGGGAGACACGTGCCAGGGAGCGGCCAGTTACTCCGGCTGGAGCACCCAAGTCTGGTATTTCGGAGACGGGCAGACGCTTCCGGTCCATCGCGCCCTGCAACCGGTGCCACCAGCTTCCCCTTCCCGCCTGCAGGCGAAATGGAACCTGGAAGATGAGCTGGAATTGAGTTGGACAGCCGCGAAAACAGGAAGCCTGAACGCCGGCTATTGGGTGGAGGTGGCAGGGTATTCCCTGGAAACAGAGTCCACGTTTTTTACGCTCGGCGGGCACGTGTTGCAAAGCCTCCGTTCCAAATATGGGGGCGGTAACTCCCTGCAGGTCAGCGTACGTGGATATAACCGTCATGGCATGAGTGAAGCAACGGCGGTTGCGATCGAGCTGCTGGAGTCCCCAGGTAAATTGGCAGCCGTTCGGGCATCGGCGCAGGCGTTCTCGCTGCGTGTGTTGCTTATGGCTCCGGCTGACGACGGCTATGGCCAGTCACCGGAAGACCCGGCATACGGATATGCGGGTGCCGGGGTTTCCGTAGGTCTGGGCTACCGGGTACGGCTGTACGCCGGGGGGGAACCGGTGCAGGAACGGGAGCGTACGCACACAGACGGAGAAACATCTGCGGCCGTGGAATTTTCGGGTTTGGCAGGCGACAGCCGCTATGAAGTGGTGGCGACGCCCTATAACAGGATTGGGGAAGGACCGTCATTTTCCCTGCCGGTATTTACCCGTCCCTGGCAGTGCGACGGGGAAGCCCTGGCATCGGCAAGCGGCCCGGACAGTGAGGGCAGCGAGGACGATCCCTGGCAGATTGCCACGCTGTGCCAATTGCAGGATATTCGCTCCGCCCCTGCAGCCCACTACTGGCTGGCAGGCGATATTGAAGCAGGTCCATCCCGGAACTGGCGGGCCGGGGAAGGCTTTGCGCCGATCACCGGTTTTTCCGGTTCCCTTGATGGTGCCGGCTATCGGATTTTCCATTTAAGGGTGCGCTCCGGGATACTGGAAGATGTCGGCATGTTTGCGCAGCTTCAGGACGGTCTGTTGCAGCAGGTCGTGTTGGTGAACGCGCAGCTTTGGGGAAGCGTCAACGTGGGAGCCCTGGTGGGCAGGAACGTGGGAGGCAGGGTCGTGAACAGTGGAGCAACAGGTTCACTTTTTGGCGGGCAGGTTGCAGGAGGACTCGTTGGCATTAACGCAGGCGTGATCAGAGGCAGCGCGGCCCGGTTGACGATGGAGCCGGGATCCCAGGTCGCGGGTGGCCTGGTCGGAAAAAACCTGACAGGCGGGAGCATCGCCACGAGTCATGCCGGAGGCTTGGTGTCGGGAACAGCCCTGGCGGGTGGTCTGGTTGCAGACAACCAGGGCTCGGTGACTGACAGTTACACAACAGCCTCTGTGATTGGGAAAGGTCTGGTTGCGGGTCTTGTGGCGAACAACCAGGGCACCGTCAGCCGCAGCTACGCGGCAGGGTCGGTGTCCGGAGTCGGACAGCCCGGAAGCTTTGCCGGCAACAGCCCGGGAAGCATCGTCGACAGCCATGCAGCAGGATTGACCCGCGTCAATGCTGGCATCGTGCCTTTTGTGGCAGATGACACCGTGCAGGGATCAGTCTCCCTGCGGACACTACAGCAGCTGCGCTGCCCCACCGCCCCTGGCCTGGCGTGTGCGGGAAGGTCAACGTACTTGGGCTGGAGTGCCGAGGTCTGGTCCTTCGGCGATCACAATGCGCTGCCGGTTCTGCGTGGCTTTGAGACTCCCGGCAAACCCTTGCGCCTGCAGGCACAGTGGAAATCCCCGTCTGTCTTGCTGCTGCGCTGGGAACGCCCATTGGACGGACGTGAACGAATCGGTCACCGCGTGGAAAGTGGAGCGCTTTCCGGGGAGACGCTCTCGGATTACTTCATGGCGGAACCGGACTGGCTGCAGAAGCTGCGCGCTGACCATGAAGGCGGGAGCACGCCCCTTTTAACGGTTCGTGGCTACAACCTTTACGGTGTCGGCGAAGCCGCCCGTGTTTCCGTGCGCCTGCTGGACGTTCCCGGTTCTCCGGCTGATGTGCGGGTGGTGCCGGGGATCTCCACGCTGAGACTCAGCTTTGCACCCCCTTCCAATGATGGTTATGGCCGCAGGCCGGGTGACGCCGGTTACGCAGCGCCTGCGGAAGGCGTGGCTTTGCGTTTGGCTTACCGGATACGCCTGTATGCGTCCGGGGAGCTGGTACAGGAACGCGACGTTGCGCCGGTGGATCCTTTGAGCCCGGTCACAGTGGAGTTTGCGGAACTGGTGGGTGCCTTTGAATATCGGCTGGAAGCCTTCGCCCATAACACGGTGGGCACCGGGTCGCCGTCAACGATCCGGACGGTGACCCGCTTTCCGGAATGCGCCGGCAAAGGTCTGAAAGGCGCGCCGGGTGACGGCAGCAGCGACAACCCGTGGCAAATTGCCACGTTGTGCCAGTTACAGGACGTGCGCTCTGATCTGCAGGCCCACTACGTACTGGCGGCAGACATAGACGCCGGCCCGAGTCGGGAGTGGCAAGGCGGTGCCGGCTTTCATCCGATAGAGAATTTTTCAGGCACCTTCGACGGGGCAGGACGGCAAATTTCTGCCTTGTACATTGACCGCCCGCAAACGGACGAGGTTGG
The DNA here is from genome assembly GCA_965212025.1 of Candidatus Oxydemutatoraceae bacterium. Classification (GTDB taxonomy): domain Bacteria; phylum Pseudomonadota; class Gammaproteobacteria; order Poriferisulfidales; family Oxydemutatoraceae. The sequence goes on along the minus strand of OZ243039.1, from coordinate 907,037 downwards.
CCTGTTTTCCAGGCTTGCAGAAGACGGGACTGTCAAGGGGGTGGTGCTCGTTGACGCACGGGTAAGGGGGAAAAACAGAGTCGGAGCCTTGGTCGGCTTTAACGGGGGGACTGTCATGAACAGCGTCGTGAAGTCTGCACAGGTTTTTAGCACGGTCGGTACCGGTGTTGGCGGGTTGGTAGGTAGCAACGGGGGGTTGCTGGTCAACAGTGGCGCCAGTGCCGTGGTTGATGGAGGCAGATACGTCGGCGGCCTGGTTGGTTATGTGAAAGGGAAAGGTCGGGTCGTGGGCAGCACGGTGAGGGCTTCGCAGGTACGCGGGATTGAGTCTGCCGGTGGTTTGATCGGTCGGATCCGGGGGGGCACCATTTTGCACAGCAGTGCTGACGCGGCGGTGATCGTCTCGGGTGAAGGGCGGGACTACGCCGGCGGCCTGGTTGGCTACAGCCATGGAAGCACGATTTTGCACTGTTATGCGACAGGTTCGGCCACCGCTGAGGAAGGGGATCACGTCGGCGGTCTGGTTGGCTTCAGCAATAGCACCATTGCATACAGCTATGCCGACGTGTCGGTCAGCGGGGATGAGCGTGTTGGTGGATTGGTGGGCTTCAACGCCGGTTCTGTCCATGCGGGCTATGCGCTCGGTACGGTACAGGGCCGTTCCTACACCGGGGGGCTGGTCGGAACCAATGTCCACCGAATTCAGGACAGCTATGCGGTGAACCCTGTTGTTGGGGAATCGGGCAGCATCGGCAGTCTGGTGGGCCATTCTGAGTCCGGACGCTGCGATTGACCGCAGTTACGCCCCCGTGTCTGCGAGGGCAGCTTTGGTGGGCAGTGGCCCAACGGGTGGCGCTTCACCCCGTACTCTGACCCAGCTGCGTTGTCCGACCGTGGCGGGGCAGGTATGCGAAGGTGCCACGACTTATGCCGGCTGGGAACCGGGAGCCTGGCATTTTGGCAATGCCCACACGCTGCCATTGCTGCGTGCGCTTGCCGATATTCCTGCCACACCGGTTGATTTGGCGGTGAGCTGGGAATCTCTGGATCACCTGCGCTTCACGTGGGCGGCGGGAAGTTCAGCGGTCGATTACTACGAACTCAAGCTGGCAGGAACAATGCGGAAAGTCACAGCGCTGACTTTTGACTTTGACGGAGATTTTCTGGCCGGGTTTCGGGAAAACAGCCAAGGGGCTTGCCCCCACCCGTACCAGCTGCGCGCTGTGCACGGAGATGTCGTTGGCTACCCCGCAACCGGTCACTTCCATTTGCCGGGGCTTCCGGGCACGACGACGATAACGGAGCTTGTGCCTGGGCAGACCACTGCTCGCCTGGTGCTGGCGACCATGAGACGTGACGGTTGCGCTTCCCTGGCGGTCGATGCGCCTGCGGCTTCTCCTGATCGCGCTGCGGGCTCTGGTTTTGGCTACGTGGTGGTTGTGAGTGCTGCAGGGCGCAGCACCGAGACTTTTTTCCCGTCAGGTACCTTTGCCACTGAGATTGAGATTGGTCACTTGCTGCCGTACAGAAGCTATGGCTTACAGGTCTACGCGAGTAACCGAAAGGGCGTTGGGGTGCTCGCCCGGGGATCCGAAAACTGGGGCACGTTCAGCACCATAGCGGTGCCTGGCAGACCTTCAGGTTTGCGGGCCAGATGGAAGTCCACAAATCGGGTGAACCTGGGTTGGGAAGCGGCGAGCAGCAACGGGGCGACGATAGACAGCTACCGGCTTTCCCTGGACAGAAAACGCTATACCATCGCGGGAACCGGCACTTCTTATGTGCTGTCAGGCCATGCCTTGGCGCAGCTACGCGAGGCGTACGCAGGAGGGGGGCAGATACGCTATTCGCTCCAGGCAGTCAACCGCGCCGGAGCAGGCGCGATGGGCACGGCGGCATTTACTTTGCTCGACGTTCTTGAAGGGACATTGGCCATGCAACTGACATCCGAAGCACATGGCCATGTACGGGTACACCTGAAATATCTGGGAGATGACGGTTATGGACGCGCCACGCACCATGCTGACTTTGCAACCGCAGTTGATGAAGTGCCGCTTGACCTGAAGTGCCGGATACAACTGTCAGTTGGAGATCTGATAATGGAGCAGCATATTGATTTGCCGACATCGGCAGAAGCTGGCATGGTGAATTTTTGGGGAGTGCCGGGTGGTGCTGAACACGAAGTCCGGGCGTTCCCCCGGAACAGCGTGGCTGAAGCGCCAGGAGTGAGTCACTCTGGCAGCCTGATTCCCCTGATCCAGGTGCTGGAAGAGCCAGAGCCAATATTGCGCCTGAAAGTCTTTTTGGGCGGTATGGTTCGCTGAAGACATACGCAAACTTAATAACCGGAAAAACGCGCAAGTCTGTTTGTTTTTTAAGCGTAAAAGACGCGAAAAGGTTTTGTTTTCTAATGAAGGCCATGTGATTCAGGGGCAGCATTTGATGTTTATAAAGTGGGGGGGCGTGGTTTTCTTGAGGCAGTGTATCGGTGGGGTTGGGACACAAGTCAGCTTGTTTTTTAAGCGCGCAAGACGCGAAAAGGTTTTGTTTCCTGATAAAGGCCATGTGATTCAGGGGTGTATTTGATGTTTATAAAGTGGTGGGGCGTGGTTCTCTTGAGACAGTGTATCGGTGGGGTTGGGACACAAGTCAGCTTGTTTTTTAAGCGTAAAAGACACGAAAAGGTTTTGTTTTCTAATAAGAGCCATGCGATCCAGGGGCAGTATTTGATGTTTATAAAGTGGGGGGGCGTGGTTTTCTTGAGACAGTGTATCGGTGGGGTTGGGACACAAGTCAGCTTGTTTTTTAAGCGCGCAAGACGCGAAAAGGTTTTGTTTCCTGATAAAGGCTACGTGATTCAGGGGCAGTATTTGATGTTTATAAAGTGGGGGGGCGTGGTTTTCTTGAGACAGTGTATCGGTGGGGTTGGGACACAAGTCAGCTTGTTTTTTAAGCGCGCAAGACGCGAAAAGGTTTTGTTTCCTGATAAAGGCTACGTGATTCAGGGGCGTATTTGGTGTTTATAAAGAGGGGGGGCGTGGTTTTCTTGAGGCAGTGTATCGGTGGGGTTGGGACACAAGTCAGCTTGTTTTTTAAGCGCGCAAGACGCGAAAAGGTTTTGTTTCCTGATAAAGGCTACGTGATTCAGGGGTGTATTTGATGTTTATAAAGTGTTGGGGCGTGGTTCTCTTGAGACAGTGTATCGGTGGGGTTGGGACACAAGTCAGCTTGTTTTTTAAGCGCGAAAGACGCGAAAAGGTTTTGTTTCCTGATAAAGGCTACGTGATTCAGGGGCAGTATTTGATGTTTATAAAGTGGGGGGGCGTGGTTTTCTTGAGATAGTGTATCGGTGGGGTTGGGACACAAGTCAGCTTGTTTTTTAAGCGTAAAAGACACGAAAAGGTTTTGTTTTCTAATAAGAGCCATGCGATCCAGGGGCAGTATTTGATGTTTATAAAGTGGGGGGGCGTGGTTTTCTTGAGGCAGTGTATCGGTGGGGTTGGGACACAAGTCAGCTTGTTTTTTAAGCGCGCAAGACGCGAAAAGGTTTTGTTTCCTGATAAAGGCTACGTGATTCAGGGGCAGTATTTGGTGTTTATAAGCAGATGGGGGCTTGGCCATTAAGCCAGACTTTGTAAGGCCATGGCAGAAACGCCGCACGGGAAAAATGACAGACACCCGTCCTGACAGGATGGACGCCTTACTGCACCAGCGACACAACGGACATTCCACCAGCTTGTGAAATTGCAGGCTGTGTCACTGGGCAGTCGCCCGGACAATACATACCGGTCTTACAGACCGTGACAAGTGCGTACTGCAGGCAAGACAATCCAAAAAAAAATATTTTGTTGGCGGCGCGATGCCAGTTGGTCAATCCGCCTGCTTATTCAGAAAAGCAGGCACGTCAAGAAGTTCTCCAACCTCAGGCTCGGGACTACTCGGCGCCTCAACGCCATATTTGCTTTTGCGCTCAAAGACTTTGTTTTCTAATGAAGGCCACGTGACTCAGGGGCGTATTTGGTGTTTATAAGAAGATGGGGGCTTGGCCATTAAGCCAGACTTTGTAAGGCCATGGCAGAAACGCCGCACGGGAAAAATGACAGACACCCGTCCTGACAGGATGGACGCCTTACTGCACCAGCGACACAACGAACATTCCACCAGCTTGTGAAATTGCAGGCTGTGTCACTGGGCAGTCGCCCGGACAATACATACCGGTCTTACAGACCGTGACAAGTGCGTACTGCAGGCAAGACAATCCAAAAAAAATATTTTGTTGGCGGCACGATGCCAGTTGGTTAATCCGCCTGCTTATTCAGAAAAGCGGGCACGTCAAGAAGTTCTCCAACCTCAGACCCAGGACTACTCGGCGCCTCAACGCCATATTTGCTTTTGCGCTCAAAGGCAGGTGAGTCATAGGCATCGTAGTTGAGGGTCGGGCTTGGGGTAAGCGACACTGGCTTTGGTGTAGCAAAGACCCTGTCTTTTGCGGGAGAGTCCTGTTCCTCCTTTTTGGTGTTGCCAACCAACCCTGTGGCAACCAAGGTGACACGCAGATCATCGCCCATGCTTTCCTCTATTACCACACCTATTGATATAAGGGCGTCTTTGTCAGCAATCGTCCTGATAACCTTGCCAATTTCTTCAGCCTCTCTCAGCCCAAATTTTTCGTTGGCAGTGATGTTGACCAGGACGCCTCGAACACCCTGGAGATCCACTTCATCCAACAAGGGGTTCTGAATGGCAGCTGTCACCGCGTCGTATGCACGTTGCTCTCCACTTGCGGTTCCCGTACCGATCACGGCATCTCCCATTTTGGTCATCACTCTCTTGACATCTTCAAAGTCCAAATTAATGAAACCTACCCGTGTAATCAATTCTGCAATACCCTTTACCGCGTCATAAAGAACTTTGTTGGCAGATGCGCAAGCTTCAGAAAAAGACACATCTTTATCCAATATGCTCAACATTCGTTCATTCGGAATCACGATGAGCGAGTCAACTGTTTTACGTAACTCACGCAGTCCTTCCTCGGCAATTTTCTTGCGCGCACCTCCCTCAAAATCGAAAGGCATGGTAACCACAGCCACTGTGAGCGCATCAGATTTGCGTGCGATTTCAGAAAAAACCGGTGACGCTCCGGTTCCCGTACCACCACCCATACCGGCGGCGATAAAAACCATATTGCTGCCCTCTAGCCGTTCACGAATCTCCTCTCGATCCTCTTCGGCAAACTCGCGTGCCTTTTCCGGGTCGGCACCAGCGCCTTGACCACCAGAACTACTGGCACCAAGTTGTATCGTGTCTTCGCACCGACTTGCCTGCAAACACTGAAGGTCAGTATTTGCGACGATATATTGAACACCTTCAATTTTCTCGTCGTACATGAAGTTGATGGTGTTACAGCCGCAGCCACCTACACCGACCACTTTGATGTTTGTTGGCTGCACACCAGCCTTTTTAATGGAAATTGGCTGCACGCCTCTTTCTGAAAGCTGAAACATAACAATTACTCCTTTATTTCTACTGGTTGTCAGACCAAAAATATTTAGGCCGATGCGAATCCAGCCACGGAAAAAATCGCCTGTACGACGACAACCGCCCAACCTTTAATCTGCTCCCGTCACTGTATTTTTTCGCGTAATGCAAAAGACCCACGGCGGTGGCATAAATTGGGCTTTCTACCAAGTCGACCAAACCTGTAATCCCTTCTTTTGGACGTCCCAGGCGAGTCGGCGCGTTAAATATTTCTTCTGCCAGATGAACCAGGCCTTCCATCTTCGAACTACCGCCGGTCAACACAAATCCGGACACAGCCAGTTCGGTCATGTTGGCAACTGCCAATCGCTCATGAAACAGCCTAAATAGTTCTTCGTAGCGACCCACAATGATTTGATTCAGAAAGCTGCGCTTGAATTTTTGCGCCGGGCGGGAGGCAACTCCGGGAACAGAAATCATGCTCTCGTCTATGACTTTTTCCGGTTCACAGCTTCCGTATTTCAGTTTGATGTCTTCGGCCACTTTTTTTTGCGCATGCAAGGTCACCGCAATGTCGCGAGTGACGTGGTCTCCAGCCAGCGGTATCACCTCTGAATGAATGATGCAGCCTCCTCTGTACACGGCAATATCGGAAGTCCCTCCGCCAATATCCACCAGGCACACGCCCAATTCCCGCTCGCCTTCAGTCAAGACTGCCATACTTGACGCAATCTGCTCCAAAACTGTTTCCATCATTTCCAAGCCGCATTGCTTGACACACTTGTCAATATTACGTACCGCATACTTTGAACCCGTCACAAGATGCACATTGACATTCAGGAGCTTGCCAGACATTTGCAAGGGCTCTTTAATCCCGGCCTGGCCATCGATATCGTAGTCACTGGTCATGACGTTGAGAACCAACTGTTTGTCCGGGATACCTATCGCCCGTGCCGCGTCAATAGCCCGTTCTTTATCGCTTTCGGTGACTTCCAAACCCCTTATAGACGCTGTACCACGGGAGTTGTAGCTTCGTACATGTTCACCAGAAACCCCTACATACAGTTGGTCAATACGGATACGGGATTCGGACACAGTCTGCGCTTCTTCCACCGCGTGGCGTATCGCCTTGGCTGTTTCCTCAATATCGGTGACCACGCCGTTTTTCAGCCCATAACAGGGAGCCGTACCAACAGCCTGGATGGTGATCTGCTCGTTGATATCCCCAACCACTACGGCAACCTTGCTCGTGCCTATATCAAGTGCCGTGCAGAGTCTGGATTCCACTCCTGAATACCTCCTTCATGGCGGCGTCGAGTCCGTCTTTCCAGGACACTGCAAAGCCGTGTGAATGCCGAAAGTCCATCCGCGCTGTGTGAGCAAACAATGCTTTTGGCGCAATCGCACAAACACTCAGAAAACGTTGTATGTTTTTTTCGGGCGTATGGTGCCCAAAGGACACCAGAACCCCATTGGCAAGCAATAAGTTGAGCGAGCCATGTTCATCTTCTTCCAGACCCTGCACGCGCATCCCGTATTGTGACAAGTGACTGGAAAGTCTTTCGTAAACAGACAAAATAAATCCTTTGCGACCATTTATGGCAAGCAAGAGTGGCAGCTCTTCGCTGTCAAAGCTGCCCGAGTCGTAAACGACCCCACTTCTGGCAAGCAATTTTCCTTCTCCCCACCGGGATACCGGCACGTGCTCAGTGACTTTTATCCGTAGGGTTTGTGGCCAAACCTTCTCAATCGTCGCTGCATGCACCCAAGGCAAAGTTTCAACACGTTCTTTTATTTGCCGCAAATCCAGGCGAAAGAAATCCAGTTTCTCAAGTCCGGCAAACGTCGAATACACCTCTTCCGGATCGATGTACGCCATTTCTCCGTCCAGAATAATTTTCGCCACCGGTGGCGATAAAAGGCTGCGCAATTGCGGCGCGGTTTGTACCAGCACGTAGCCCAGTGCTCCGCAAGCGCATAGAAACATCAGCCACTCAGTCAGGCTGTACATTTTTTTGCCAAAATGTTTCCAGGAACGCGCCATCAGTGTTTGTCCCGGTCGCTGGTCGCAAGAATGTCCAGCACCAGTTCAGAAAAACTTTTACCGGCCACTTTGGCAGCCATTGGCACGAGGCTATGACTCGTCATGCCCGGCACCGTATTTATTTCGATCAGCCACCATCCATCCTGCCCGTCCCGCATCAAATCAATCCTGCCCCAGTGCTCAGCGTGCACGGCACGGCACGCATGGGCACACAATTCATGAAGGTTGGTGATTTCTCCTTCACCCAGACCCCCAGGACAGTCAAAGCTGGTGCTGTCGTCCTCGTACTTGGCCGTAAAATCATAAAAAGTGCGCTTCGTTCGGATACGAACGGGGGGGAGCAAGGTGTCCCCAATAAAGCCAACGGTATATTCCTCACCGTCAATCCACTGTTCCGCGAACATCGAACGCCGGGTCGTTTCCATATCTGCCAGCGTGTCTGTCAGGGTCGCCTCATCATCCACCTTATGCACTCCCAGGCTGGAACCATCAGAAACCGGTTTGAGCGCAAGCGGGAACCCAAGCCTGGCAATGAGTGACCCGAGCCCCGCCCCACCCGCTTGAATTTCCACAAAGTCCGGAGTTGGCAAGCCGTCCCCACGCCACACCTTCTTGCAAAACAGTTTGTCCATGCACAGCGCCGAAACCGCCACACCGCTACCGGTATACGGAAGACCTTGCATTTCCATCATGCCCTGCAAAGTGCCATCTTCCCCACCACGACCGTGCAACATGATGAAAGCACGTTCGAAAGTGGCACCTGCCAACAAATCGCGCCCGGGTTTTTGCAAATCCAGACCACTCGCATCTACGCCCGAATCCTGCAAGGCGCGCAGGACTGCCGTTCCTCCAATCAATGAAATCTCACGCTCTGGCGACCATCCCCCCATCAGCACCGCCACTTTGCCAAAATCCTTCACGCCCGCCTCACGCTTCAAGAATGATGACTTCCGGTTCCAGCAACACAGCCATTTTCTCCTGCACCGCATGCTGTACTTCCAGAATCAGCGTGCGGATGTCGCTGGCGGTCGCCTGGCCATGGTTGATAATAAAATTCGCGTGTTGACGGGAAACTTCGGCATCTCCCACACGACGTCCCTTCTGCCCGCATTCTTCGATCAAAGAGGCGGCAAAACCCATGCTCGGGTTTTTGAAAACGCTGCCACAGGAAAAGGTGTTCACCGGCTGCGTGGCTTTTCGTTCCCTGAGTATTTCCCGCACCTGCTCCCGCGATTCCTTGGGGTCACAACGCTGCATCCCAAACTCGGCGGCAAGAAACCACCCTTCCGGTCCGTTTACAGTCCGGTAGCCATAGCTAAAATCCGTCGCCAAACGCTCATGCACCTGACCTTGGCGGTCGATGGTGGTCACCCCGCGAACCAAACTCCAGATTTGATTGCCCAACGCGCCTGCGTTCATTGCCAAAGCCCCACCTATGCTTCCCGGTATGCCAACCAGAAACTCCAGTCCTCCCAACCCATTCGCTGCACAGTAGCGCACCAGCCCTCTACAGCTGACCCCCGCTTCAGCCCGAACGGTTTCACCTTCATGCTCAAGCTTGTTCAGCGTTTTGGTGAGCCCGACCACGCAGCCACGAATGCCAGCGTCCGGGATCAAAACATTACTGCCGCGACCGAGAAAAAACACCCGGATAACCGACCGGCAATGCCGCAAAAAACAGGACAGGTCTGCAGTGTCTCGGGGACAATAAAAATATTCACCAGGACCACCAACCCGCCAGGTGTTCAGCTCGGACAAATCGCGGTCGTAATACATCTTTCCCCAGAGCTGGCAATCACCTACAGGCATCCGGGTCATGCTCCTGCTCTGCCACCAGCCATGATTCTGCGTGGCAGCGAAGCAACCGTTCCCGCTCCCATGGTCAGCACTATGTCACCATCCCGGAGCACATCTCCCAACACTTCCGGGACCTCATCAAGACCACCGACGAGTCGTGTCTGTGAAAACCCGGTTTCCTGCAGGCCTCTTTGCAAGGCTGCGCTGTCCGCCCCGGGCAAAGGCGCTTCTCCCGCCGGGTACACTGGCAACAGCAACAGCACATCAGCTTTTGCCAGCACTTTCACAAATTTATCGAGCAACAAGGCGGTTCGCGTATAACGGTGCGGCTGAAAAACCAGAATGATGCGCCGTTCAGGCCAAATCCCTCTGGCCGCCTGCAATGTCATGACGATTTCGGTCGGGTGATGGGCGTAGTCATCGACGAGTTCGCCCTGTTTACCAGCGCAGAAAAAGTTTCCGTATCTCTGGAAGCGGCGGGAGATCCCCTGAAAAGTTTCCAGCACCCCTACGATGTCATCGTCTGAAACCCCAAGCTCATGGCAAGTCGCAAACGTCGCCAAAGCATTTAGAACATTGTGGGAGCCGCCAAGGTTCAGTGACAGTTTCAGGGGATTCTCGCGCCACGGCAAATCGATCAGGCACTGCATGCGCATTCCGGAAGGAGCGATCTGTCGGGCACGCAAATCATTGCCGGCGTTGAACCCGTAAGTCACAAAACGCCGGGCAACCCGGTTTCTCAACTCCATCAGGCCTTCGTCATCGCCGAAAATTGCCGCCATCCCGTAAAAAGGAAGGTTATTCAGAAAAATCTCAAACGCGTTTCGCAGCCGCTCCGGGTCGTTCTCATAATGATCCAAATGATCATCGTCTATGTTGGTGACCACGGAGAGCATCGGATGCAGATGTAAAAAAGACGCATCGCTTTCATCCGCTTCCACTACCAGATACTCGCTCTCACCAATACTGGCGTTGGTGCCAAGATGCTCAATTCGTCCCCCGGCCACGTATGTGGGATCCAGACCAGCCTCGTAAAGAACAGCTGATATCAAGCTGGTCGTAGTCGTTTTTCCGTGCGTTCCGGCAACTGCGATGCCATAACGCAAGCGCATAATCTCTGCCAGCATTTCCGCACGTTTGATGACTGGCACGCGCCGCTTTTGTGCTTCCCGTATTTCCACATTCGTGTCGGGAATCGCAGAAGAAATCACCAGTACCGCACAACCAATGACGTTTTCGGCCTGATGCCCGATAAACACTTTGACTTGCAGCATGCGCAAGCGGTGGGTAGCGGCGCTTTCAACCAGGTCGGAACCTTGTACCTGCCAGCCGAGCTTCACCATAATTTCGGCAATACCGCTCATTCCCACGCCGCCGATGCCGACAAAATGCACGGATCCGAGTTCACGAACCAGCCGCGACTGCAAGCCAAACTTCACGGGCGAATCAACCTACGCACTGCCGCGGAAATCTCCACAGCGGCACGCGGGCACGCCAAGGCGCGCGCTTGCGCCGCCATACGCGCCAATCTCTCACGGTCGAAATGAAAAAGCATGAGTCTTTCGGCCAAATCCGCGACGGACAAGTGTCCCTGAGGCAACAGCACCGCCGCACCACGGGACGCCAAATAGCGCGCATTCTCCGTCTGGTGGTCATCCACAACATGGGGGTGAGGAACCAGCACTGAGGCAATCCCAACCGCGCAAATTTCCGCAATGGTGGAAGCCCCTGCCCGACATAACAACACGTCCGCCCAAGCGTATACGGCAACCATGTCTTTTATGAAAGCAACCGGCTTCAAAGGCACATTCAGCTCATGGGCTCGCTTTCTGACTTTTTCCTGCTCTACAGCTCCGGTCTGTACCAATACCTGAGGCCGATGCTCGGCAGCAATAAAAGCGACTGTTTCCGGCACAAGCCGGTTGAACACTTCTGCTCCCTGACTGCCGCCTATGACGAGCACGCGCAGCGGGGCAGCGGTGTTTTGTGATGGTTTGCGGCGAGCCGGTGAGCGCAAAATGTCTCTACGGACGGGGGTTCCCACCCAACGTGCATCTGTACCGAGCGAGCGCGTTGGGAAACCGGTTAAAACTGTTTTGCAAAACGGCGCAAGCACACGGCTGGCCAGACCAGGCACTACGTTTTGTTCGTGGATCAGCAAAGGGGTCCGACACAGCACAGCGGCAAGCGCACCCGGCACAGCGACATAGCCACCCATCCCGACAACAACGTCCGGGCGCTGTTTGAGCAGCATGCGAAGTGCCTTGAAAAAAGCCAGCAATAAAGAAAAACAGGCTTTCACGACAATTTTCAGCTTTTTTCCCCGAACACCGGCAGCCGGCAAAATTTGAAGTTTGAAACCTGCCCCTGGAACAATTTGCGACTCCAAACCTTTACGCGTTCCCCACCAGATCACTTCTACCTGTTGCTCACGTAAATCCTCGGCCACGGCCAGCCCAGGGAAAACGTGTCCGCCTGTTCCTCCACCCATCATCACCACCACCGGCTTTCGTGCTTTCGTCATCAGGAGCTCATCTCGCTCTGTAGGGAGCCATCGCCTTGCCACGCCGACACGTTTCATGGTGTACCCAATGCACCAGCGCCAATGACATCAAGGTCACCACCATGCTGCTGCCCCCAAAACTGAACAGCGGCAAAGTGATTCCTTTAGTCGGCAGAATGCCTACCGTCATTGCCATATTGATAAAGGTCTGCAACCCCAACCAAATCCCGACCCCATGGCAAAAGATCCCTCCTGTCATAAATCCCGTTTCTTCTGCCCGGCGGGCAATTTGAAGGCAGCGAACCACGAGCAGAAAAAAGAGCACCACAACGGTCAGCACCCCAAAGAAGCCCAATTCCTCAGCAATGACAGGGAACACGAAGTCGGTGTGAGCCTGGGGAAGATAGCCCAATTTCATCATGCTCCCATCCAAGCCCACCCCAAACCACGAGCCACTGCCTACAGCGATCATGGATTGAACCAGCTGGTAGCCAGTGTCCCAACGATCCTGCCAGGGATCCAAAAAAGTCAGAACGCGTTCGAGGCGATATTCAGACGTCACCAGCAAAATTCCCAAAGGCACTATGACCAGCACGGCGATGACACCTAGCACGCGCAACTTGATGCCAGAAACAAACAACATTCCCAAAGCCACTGCAAACAACACCACGATGCTTCCGAAATCTGGCTGGAACGCCAAAAAAGACGCCAGAACCACGAGAGGGGCAAGCAAGCACAGCGTGGCAAGTACGCTGCTTCGATAATTCTGGTTCCCGGCAGTCAGGCAGTAGGTCAGGTAAATGACCAGCACCAATTTTAGAATCTCGCTCGGCTGTACGAGAAAAATACCCAAATCCAGCCAACGCGTGCTCCCGTTCACTTCCTCGTACCCGAAACGTTCGCTCAAGGTCATAGCCAACAGCCCACAGCAAAAGGCCAGCAAAAAGAAGCTGTGTCCCAGCAACAGAGAAAAAGCCCTATGGCTTGCCGCCACGTAAAACAACAGAACAGACAAGACCAAGGCAAGACCCAAAAACATCAGCTGCCGGAAAAACAGAGTCCAGGGGCTGCCGAAATCAAGACTGGTCTCCGACGGAAACATTGAGGTCGAAAGCAGCATGAGCAACCCAAAAACCAGCAAAACCGCAGTCACCCACAACAGTGGCAAATCCAATGCAAACGAATGCCTTTTAAGCTGCATCATTTTCACTTTTGGCAAAATGTTCCTGGCGAAGAGACTCGAAAGCTTTGGCAAAACATCGGCCACGGTCGGCATAGTTTTCAAACATATCCAGGCTGGCACACCCCGGCGCCAGCAACACGCAACCTCCTTCCCGCGCAAGCCCTGCGGCGCATCTGACGGCTTCACCCAAATCGTCACAGAGATGAACCGGAATCGCGTTGCCGATCACTTTTGCGATTTGCCGTGCGTCACGACCTAGCAGCAGGGCACTGTGCGCCCATTGCTTTGCCGCCGCAGCCAGGGGGCTGAAATCAGCTCCTTTACCATCACCGCCGGCAATCCATACACAGTGACCCTTCACACGCCGTAAAGAAGCAGTGGCGGCAGCAACATTGGTGGCCTTGGAATCGTCAATCCAGATCACACCACCTAAAGTTCCAATTTCGCGGAAGCGGTGTGGCAAACCCCGGAAAGCGGCGAGTGCCTCCAGCATGCCAGGATAGGGGAGGCCAAATGCCTCCCCGAGTGCCAGTGCCGCTTGCGCGTTTTGCAAGCCGTCCATTCCCGGCAATCCGGCAAGCTCAGAACCCGCAACCAGCCGTGTGTTTCCACGGAAGATTTCCCGACCATTCTCCGTTTCTAGCAGGCCGAAATGCCCTTCACCCGGCTCATCTTCACCAAAAGTCACCGTTTTCCCGGGTGTACGGGACGCGAATCTTTCTACGCAACTTCGCCCGATAACCGCCGACTCGCAGCCATCGAGAATGCGCGCTTTGGCATTTGCGTAGGCATCCAGATTCCGGTGACGGTCCAGGTGATCCTCAGCAACATTCAAAATTGCCGCCACTGTGGCGCGCAGGGAATGCGTACTTTCCAACTGAAAACTCGACAGTTCCAACACGTACAGTTCCGGACCGGGTTGGGCAAGCAAGTCCAGAACGGGGGTTCCGACATTGCCACCGAGCGCAACTTTCAGACCACAGTTTCTTGCCATATTGTTCAGCAAATGGGAAACCGTACTTTTGCCATTGGTGCCGGTAATCGCGGCGACTTTTTGTCCGGCATGAATCGCGCGGGCAAAAAGTTCCACGTCTCCGATAATCGGCACTCCGGAACGCGAAGCCTCGGCGATCGCAGGGTGTGACAGTGGCATGCCGGGACTTAAAATAATTTCATCGGAGCCGCGCAAAAGCTGCTCATCCAAAGGCCCAACCTTTAACTGCGGGGCATGCCGCTTCAAAGCCTCTCGTTCAGGCGGCTTTGGACGGCTGTCCATGACCACGAAATTCCGCCCGTTTCGCAACAGGTAGTGCGCGACCGAGAGGCCGGTTTTGCCGAGCCCAACAACCACCGAGTAACCGTTGTCCAGTACCATCCCAGCTACCGGATTTTCAAAGTGGATAGCCCTATCAGCACCAGAATCAGCGTGATAATCCAAAAGCGCACAATGACGCGTGGCTCGGGCCAACCCAGCAATTCCAAGTGATGGTGTAAGGGCGCCATCAGAAAAACACGCCGCCCGGTCAGCTTGAAATAGCCGACTTGCACGAAGACAGACAGCGTTTCCGCCACCAGCACACCGCCCATGATCAAAAAAACGATTTCCTGGCGAACCAGCACGGCAATCGTTCCCAACGCCGCCCCCAACGCCAAAGAACCCAAGTCCCCCATGAACATTTGTGCCGGGTAGGCGTTAAACCATAAAAAGCCCAGACCGGAACCAATGATGGCTCCACAAAGAATCGCCAGCTCTCCAGCCAGTGGCAAGTTGGGAATTCCCAGATATTGTGAGAAAGTGATGTGACCACTGGCATAAGCAAAGACTGCCAGCCCACCCGCAATCATCACGGTCGGCATGACGGCAAGACCATCCAGACCGTCACTGAGATTCATCGCATTACTGGATCCCACAATAACCAGAAAAGTCAGCACCAGGAAGTAAGCACCCATCGAGAGGACAAGTTCTTTGAAGAAAGGCACAATCAGCTGGGTTTCCACTGGCAGCTCTGTGGTGCTGTAGATCAGCAGACTCACGACGACTCCGGCGACCACCTGCATCGCGAATTTTTCTCTGGCACGCAAGCCCTGGCTTTGCCCGGAGCGCAATTTGGTGATGTCGTCCACCCCGCCAATCACGGCAAAGGCCAGCATGGAAAAAAGCACGATCAACACGTAGCGATTGCCCAGATCGGCCCACAGGAAAGTGCTGACCACCACAGAAAAAATAATCAGCCCGCCGCCCATGGTCGGAACCCCCTGCTTGTAGTAATGGCTTGGCGGTCCATCTGTCCGGATGTTTTGTCCGGCTTTGTGCCGATTCAGGGAAGCGATCAATTTGGGGCCAAAAACAAAGCTCAGCGACAAGGCAGTCAGGACGCTTAGCACGGCGCGCAAAGTGATGTACTGGAAGACTTGAAATCCATCGTGAAATTGCGTGAGGTAATCGGCCAGAACTATCAGCATCTTACAGTCCCTCCACGCGTCAGCTCGGCAATCAATTCCTCGGCATGGGAGCTGCGCGATCCCTTCACCAGCAAAGTCACGCCCGGGTGTGCCAGTGCTTTCATGGCTTTGGACATGTCCGCAAAGGAACTGAAACACTCGCCTCCCTGTCCAAAACTGTGAGCGGCTTTTTGCGCATGACTGCCACAGGCGAACAGACGCTTTACCTGATATCGCTTCGCTTCGTGACCGCACTGCTCATGCCAGTAGTCGGTGGCATCGCCAAGCTCCACCATATCTGCCAACGCCAGCCAGCGTTCTCCTTCGCATTCGCCCAGAACCTGCAAGCCCGCGAGCAGGGAACCTGGGTTGGCGTTGTAGCTGTCATCAATCAGCTTCATGCCCCGAGGCCCGGAAAGAAAAAACAGACGACTCGGCAGTGGAACCGTCGCTTCCAGCCCTTGGACAATCGCGTCAATGTCTGCACCCGCCGCGTGCCCAAGCGCGGATGCCGCCAAAGCGTTTTGCACGTTGTGCTCTCCTTTCAATTGCAGGCGAACCGCGCGTTTTTCTTTTCCAATTGTCAAATAAAAATTTCCGCTTTCCCTGAACGCTGTCGTGTCTGCTCTGAGCTCTGCCTCCTGCTTTATCGAAAAAGTAATCCGGCGGCGCTTGCCCAGTAGCTGTTGCCAAAAAGAATAGAAGCGGTCGTCACGATTGATCGCTCCGACTCCGTTATCGGGCAAACTTTCAAAAATCTCACCCTTGCCCGCTGCCACACCTTCCAAAGTGCCAAATTCAAGCAGGTGTGCCGGAGCTACATTGGTAACCAAGCTCGCCTCAGGCTTTGCCAAAGCACACAGCTCACGAATGTCACCACGCCGGCTGGCTCCCATTTCAATCACTGCAAAACGGTGTTTTTCACGCAGACCCAACAAGGTCAAAGGCACTCCGATATGGTTGTTAAAATTTCCGTGATTCGCCAAGACATTGCCCAGAACGCGCAGTATGGAAGCAAGCATTTCTTTGGTCGTCGTTTTCCCGTTGCTGCCGGTCAAAGCCAGAACTTTCAAAGCAAAACGCTCACGCCATGCCGCGGCCAATTTCCCCAAAGCGCTTAGCGTGTCGGGCACCAAAACCATAGGCAAAGCAACGGCGCAGGGTCGACTGACCATGGCAGCACAGCACCCTCTGGCGGCACAATCGGCCACGTAGTCGTGGCCATCAAAATTCGAACCCTTCAGAGCCACAAACAGTTCCCCCTTCTGCACGGTTCTGCTGTCAATGCTGACCTTGTCCGGAAAACAATTGGCACCTAACATCACCCCACCACAGATGATCCTGATTTCCTCCAGACTCAAGCCGTGCATTCCCGCTCCCTACGTCGGGCATAGAGGCATTCCGAAATCACCTCGGCATCCGAAAATCGCTGCTTGCCCACGGCGGTTTCCTGAAAGGTTTCGTGTCCCTTACCAGCCACCAGAACGCAATCGTCAACTGAAGCAGAATTGAGAAGTTGCCTGATCGCGGCACGGCGATCGTGAATAAGCGAGAACTTCCCTGCTCCCGCCGCCCCCGCCAGAATTTCCTGCAAAATTTTTTCCGGATTCTCCCGGCGTGGATTGTCATCCGTCAATATGACCGAGTCGGCCAAACGCGAAGCAATGGCTCCCATCAGCGGTCGCTTGGCACGATCCCGCTCACCACCACAACCAAAAACACAATGCAGCTTTTTGCCCGTCATCTTTCGGCAACTCAACAGGGCTTCGTTTAAGGCCTGCGGCGTATGCGCATAATCGAGAAGGACAACAGGGGTATTCGCCACTGAAAAACGCTGCATACGACCGGCGGGCGGCTGAATCTTTTTTGCCAAAGCCGCAAGCCTGGCAAGCGACCCCTCGCCTGTCGTGAGCAGGACGCTCAAAACGGCAAGCAGGTTCGATACGTTGAATTGCCCCAGCAACACGCTGCGTAACGTGGCTCTTTGGTCACCGTAACGAACGTCAAAACGAAGGCCATGGCTGTCAGCGACAATCTCTTCCGCGCACAGCTCAGCGTCGGCGGCACCCTTCGCCGAATAGCGAAACACCCGGCAACGCGGCTGGCAATGCTCTGCCAGTTCCCTGCCAAAAGCGTCATCAGCATTCACCACTGCTGTTTCCAGATCAGTACGCTCAAACAGGCTGCGCTTGGCGGCAGCGTACGAGGAATGCGAGCCGTGATAATCCAGATGGTCGTGTCCCAGATTGGTCAACACCGCTACATTGACTGACAAACCGGCGAGCCGGTGCTGCGAAAGGCCCTCGGATGAAGCCTCAATCACGATAGAAACGGCGCCGGAATCACGCAGTTCCCGGATACGACGGTGCAGAAAAATGGTATCAGGAGTGGTCATTTCGGTACTCTCCAGTGCCCCGATAAAGCCACTGCCAAGCGTGCCGATCAGGCCGCAGTGCTTCTTGCCAAGATGCTCCAGGAACTCTGCCAGGAAATGGCTAACGGAAGTCTTGCCGTCGGTTCCGGTTACCGCAACGACGGGGATACCCCGTGAAGGGCGGCCATAAAACCGGTCAGCAATCACCCCAATTTGCGCCCGCAGTCCCGGAACCGCCAAGGCAGGAACTCCTGCAGGCAAGCGGTAAGGTTCCTCCGCCGAAGGTTCCCATAACACGCAGCTGGCACCCTTTTCGACCGCCTCCCCTGCAAATTCCAGGCCGTGAAAAGTCCCACCCTTGCAGGCAAAAAACACATCGCCTGCGCGTAATCTGCGAGAGTCGGAGGAAAGACCCCGTACCAAAGTTTTTGCATGAGGCTCGCCCACGTCGACAATGCCAGCCAACAGGGAATCCAAAGTGCGCTCAGCGAGCATTCACCACCTCAAGGCGTGACCATTTTTCCCAGTCATTGATCGGCATGTCTTCCGGAACCCCAAGAATCCGCAAAGCCTGTTCCGCAATTTCAGAGAAAACCGGTGCCGCCACTTCGCCGCCAAAATACGCTTCTTTGCTTGGCTCGCGAATCATCACCGCCACCGACAATCTTGCCTGAACCGCCGGGGCAAATCCCGCGAAAGTGGAATTGAATTCCCCTTCCTGATATTTCCCCTTGCCGTAAACACGAACGGTTCCAGTTTTTCCAGCCGCAGAATAGCCGCTGAGTTGCGCTCTTGACCCCGTGCCTCCGGCACTCACAACTTCGCGCAAAACCGCTCTGACCTGATGCGCGACCTTCGGGGCAAAAATTTCACGCCGACCGGTACCGACCTCGTTTTTCAACAGGCTCAGGTACGGTTGCCAGCCATCGTTCGCGAATACCGTGTAAGCGTGAGCCAGCTGTAACAGAGAAGAGGAGAAGCCATAACCGTAGGAAGCCGCGAGAAACTCCACTTTTGTATTTTTATCAAAGTGAGGCAACCTCCCCATGCTCTCCCCGGGGAACCCGGTGCCAGGCATTTGTCCCAAGCCTATCCGGCTGAAAACCTCCCTGAGTGTTTTCTCAGGCATTCTTTCCGCAAAGCGGCTGATCCCGACATTGCTGGACTTGACGATCACCGCGGCAAGGCTCAATTTCCCGTAATTGCGTATATCACCAATCACGAAATTGCCAATTCTTCGGCGTCCGGGAGACGTGTCCACAACACTTTCAGGCGTGGCGTGTCCTCCCTCCAACAAAGCCGCCATGACAAAAGGCTTGATCGTTGAGCCCGGTTCGTAAGCGTCAATCAGCGCACTGTTGCGCACCCTGCCGGGGAACATGTCACCGCGGTAGTTGGGGTTGTAGGCAGGCAGGTTCACCATCGCCAGCACCTCACCCGTTTTGCAATCCAGTACCACCACAGAGCCTGACTCGGCATCGTGCTGCTTCAGAGCCCTATCCAGTGCGCGGTAGGCAAGGTGCTGGATGCGGGTATCAATGCTTAAGACAACGTCCTGACCTGGTTTCGCGTCATGGCTTCCTGCTGTGTCTGATTCATCAACCCTCCACCCAAGAATATCCTGCCAAACCACACGCCTGCCTTCACTCCCTTTCATAACACCGTCAAAGGATTTCTCAATCCCCTCAATTCCACCACCATATCTTTCCAGATAGCCCGTGACGTGCGCCGCGACTTCCATAAAGGGGTAATAACGCTCGTACCGGTCGACGATGGAAAGACCGGGGATTCTCAAGGCTTTCAGGCTTTGACCCTGGCTTGGCGGCAGACCCAATTTCACGGATACGGAACCTTTCTTGGCGGAGGATTGCACCTTCTTCTCCAAAGAGCGAACCGAAAGCTTCAGCGCCCCGGCAAGTGTTTTGTAACTCTTGTCCGAGAAATCAAACCGCGCCCTGTCCACGTAGACATCCACGACCGGCGCACTGATGGCGAGCAACTTGCCGTTCCGGTCCAGAATCTTTCCGCGTTTGGCAGGAATGGTCTCCGTGCGTTGATACAGTGCCTTTCCCTCCGCCAACAACATGTCGCCGGAAAACTGCTGCAAATACAGCACCCGCGCCAGCACGCCCAGGTTGGCAACCGCAAACAGGCACAGCACAAAAATATATCGCCAAGGGCGAGAAATGCTTCCGGATTTCTTCCCCCGCTTTGGCTTGCGCACCATGGCTATAGCGACAGCTTCCCCACCGTAAGCCTTTGCGGAGTTTGCATGCCCAGTTCCACTCTTGCCCGTCTCTTTATCCGGTCACTGTCCAGGTGAATCTCACGTTCCAGCAAATACTGTTGATGCTCGTGTTCCAGGTGATTTTGTTGGAGCATCGCCGCCTGCAATTCACTTTGAAGCTTTTGATAGCGGTGCTTTACAAAAATCTGGGTCAGCATGAGCGACAAAAAAAGCAACAAAACCATTCCCTGCCAGCCGAAAAAGTACGCCAACGGTGTTTTCGTCTGCCTGTCAGGCACAGGTCTGTGACACTTTTTCCGCCACGCGCAAACGTGCACTGCGTGCGCGGGGATTCGCCGCTACTTCTTCGTGGCTTGAAAACAGGCACTTTCCGTTCCATTGCAAAGTTTTATTGGAGCGGCTTTCTTTTTTCGCACCCGCCTTGTGAGGGTCGGGACTGAAGCGTGTGCCATGCCTGCGCATAAACTGTTTGACAATACGGTCTTCCAGCGAATGAAAAGTGATCACCACCACCTTGCCGCCGGGTTTCAAAAGACAGAGAACCGCTTCCAAGGCTTCCTGCAACTCCTCAAGTTCCCTGTTCAGGAACATGCGTAGAGCCAAAAAAACCCGCGTTGCAGGGTGTTTTTTCATTGCCGATCCCGTCGCTACCGATGCCTTGACGATTTGTACCAAATCAAGAGTCGTTTTGGGAGGCGAGCCAGATTTGATGGCTCGGGCGACTTGCATCGCCCGTGGTTCTTCTCCGTATTTTCGCAACACTTGGCAAATCTCCGCTGACGAAGCCTCTTCCAGCCATTCGGAAACCGGATAACCCCGGGTGTGATCCATACGCATATCCAAAGGACCATCCTTCTGAAAGCTGAAACCTCTTTGCGCATCGTTGAGTTGCGGGGTCGACACCCCCAAATCAAAAAACACACCATCAAAGCGAGAACCATCGTCTACCAGTTCTGCCAGGCAGGCAAAAGAGGCCTGCCGAACTTTAAAGCGCGGGTCGCGGGCAAAGCGCCTGTGGGCGTGCTCGCATGCCTGCGGGTCTTTGTCAAAAACCAAAAGACGACCGCTCGGTTCCAGTCGCTCAAGGACTGCCTGACTGTGCCCACCGCGCCCGTAAGTTGCATCCAGATAGCATCCATCCGGTTTTATTTGCAGAGCCTCCAGCAATTCCTTCTCCATTACCGGGCGATGAAAATCCGCATCATCAACAGAATCGGACACAAAAAGTCTCTTGCTTCCGGCAAACAGTGCGCAAATTTGCCAAGACAGCACAAAACATCTTTCCGCAAACACTCACAGATTCGACATCCCCAGCGCCGTCAGCACCGATTTGAACTCTTCAGGCTTGGCCACAGATATTTCTTTCTTCCACAACTCTCTTTGCAGTTGCCATTTTTCTGCATTCCAGACGTCAAATCTGGTTCCCTTGCCTACCACTACAGCATCCTGGTTCACAGCAATGCCGGCAGACTCACGTAACATAAGGGGAATCAGAAGCCTGCCCTGCGCATCGGGTTCGCATTCCTCTCCCGGCAGGACAAATTCATTAAATCCTGTGCTTACTGTGTCTCCGTGAGCAGCAACATTTGGGCTGTTTTCATACATCTCTTCGGCAAGGCTGTAAGGGTAGACACAGATTGACATGCCCATAACATTCATGGTGATAAAAAGCTTCCCACCATATTTCCCATCGATAATTTCCCGAAATTTTGTCGGAACAGTCAGCCTGCCGCGGGCATCAACACGATATTTATTTATGCCTTGAAAGGCGTCTTTCAATCGAAAACTGTTTGACCTTTCTATTTTCTTATCCATATCCCATACAATAAAGCCACTATCTTTTACAAAATTTCTATTTCAATGTCAATCAGTAACGCTTTAATCCCTGCAAAACCTGGTACATCAACGCCGATATCAGCCTGGAAAAATTTCCTTCGACCTGAAGAAAGAGTGGTTTCCTGGTTTGAAGCCAGCTTGGAGACAAAGTCAGTGGCGTGACCCCGCTTTTGCACGATATCCCCATCTCCGGGAAGGCAAGCTGTCCTCTGGACGATTCGGCAGCCCTCATCTCGGCGACCCCGGAAATGGCTGGCACTATGGCTTTGTTCAGAAAAAACGGCTCAGGATGCGGATAGAATTGCCAGGTATGGAAGCGGACAGTCGGCGAGTAAAAATAAATTGGGAACGGGACACGCTTCACACCTTATTTGCAGCCCGGGTCGGGAAAACACCTGATCGCATTGCTTACTGGCAATGGCAGGAAGAAGAACAAGAGTGGAAGAAGTGGACATGGAGGACAGTGGCCGCACGGGCAGCACGCTGGAAAAACGCTTTTGACGGGCAAGGCCTCCTGCCCGGAACCCGGGTTGCCATCGCCTTACGAAACTGCGTTGAATGGATTGCTTTTGACCAGGCGGCTCTGGCCGCAGGCATGGTCTCGGTACCGCTGTTTCACGATGACAGCATTGCCAACTGGTCACACATTGTCACTGATTCTGGTGCCAGCCTGTTGCTGCTGCCCAAACTGCGCCACGCCCAGGAACTGCTGCCCACACCTCAAAGTCTGCCCACTTTGAGGAAAGTGCTCTATCTGCGAGGAGTCCCAAAAAACGGGGCTCGGGTTCCGGACAAACGGGTCGCCAAACTGGATTCATGGTTGCCTGAAACGACGTCCATGCTGCACCAACCCATACGCAGCAAGCCAGACCAACTGGCAACCATCATTTACACCTCCGGAACGACAGGCGCACCAAAGGGGGTGATGCTTTCACATCGCAACATCCTCGCCAACGTCTGCGCCACGGCGTCGGCGATCAAAATAGACAACAACAACCTGCTGCTGTCTTTTTTGCCGCTTTCACACTCCTTTGAAAGAACTGCCGGCTACTATCTGGCGCTATACGTTGGAGCCCAAGTGGCGTTCAACCGCTCCATCCCGGAGCTGGGCACCGACTTGCAACGTTTCAAACCGACCATGCTCGTGTCGGTGCCGAGAATTTATGAACAGTTTCTGACACGTGTGGAAACGACGGCAAACCACAAAGGCAAGCTTGCGAAATGCCTGTTGAACTGCTGTTACCGGATACGCGCACCCGGTGTCTCAAAATGGGTGGTGGCGGCTTTGTGGCCGCTGCTTGACCGACTGTTTGCCAGACGGGTTCGCGCTGGACTGGGAGGACACTTGCGAATCGCCATCAGCGGTGGCGCGCCGTTATTCCCGGAAACCGAAAAAAAGCTGCTTGCCTTGGGATTCATGGTCTGCCAAGGCTACGGGCTCACTGAAAACAGCCCGGTCGTCTCTCTGAACCGCCCTGGGGACACAGTGCCTGGCAGCATCGGGGAAGCCATTCCGGGAGTCAAAGTCCGGATCGGCAAAAATCAGGAGTTACTGGTCAGTGGCCCTTCCGTCATGCTGGGGTACTGGAATAAGCCCGAGGCAACTGCCCAAGTACTGGATCAGCAAGGCTGGCTACACACTGGCGATCAGGCCAGTATTTCCAGAGACGGAAGAATATCGATTATCGGCAGGCTAAAGGACATCATCGTCATGAGCAATGGCGAAAAAATCCCCCCGACAAACGTGGAACGCAAACTGCTCACCGATCCCCTCGTGTCGCAAGTCATGGTGTATGGCGAGGGACAGGCGTTTTTGGTCGCATTGGCCGTCGTCTCCGAAGCGCAGCTCGCCAAAGAACTGGAACATCTGGAAATCCACCCAAAATCGCCGGAGCGGTTGCAGAACCCGAAACTGCACAAGGCAATCAAAAAGCGTTTCACCAAACTGTCAGAACAATACTCCTCACACGCCGCCATCAGAGGCATCATTCTGGATCAGGAACCCTGGACCGTGGAAAATGACCTGTTGACACCCACCATGAAACTGAAGCGAGCCAAAATCTTTGAGCACTACCGTGCTTCGCTTGCGCAAATTTACGGAAAGTACCGCTGAAAATCACTGCAACGACATTTCTTTCAGGTCACGCACTGCCACTGCCTCCTGAAGCAAGCTGTCAGACGCAAAACCGGAACTCTGTCTATTGAGTCTAAATCTCATGGTTCTCCGGCTTTTACCGCCAAGCTGCCTCCCCAACAGCCACCCTCAAATTTTTCGACACAAGGCCGTTCGCATCGGATCATGAGGACCATGCAACTGGCTGGTATGTGCCCGGGTCAGATTCCCGAGCGTATTCGGCAACAGTTCATAACCTGAGGGGCACTGGGGCACGTACGTCGAGACCTCCCGAGTCACCCAATCCTTGCATCGGGGGCTGTACCCAGAGCACCTTCTGGTCTGCATTGTGACCTTTTTGTACGTACAACCGTCATAGCATATGGCAGTGCGGAGATTCGCCTTATTGAGATATTCGTCAAAATTCCTGGCAAAATCTGCAGCACTGAGGGTGCTTCCCGGCGGACTAAGGGAGTGCAGCACGTTGCCGACTTTCCCTCTCCCCCCAGACCGGGTTTTTGCGTCGCAGACCGACGCAGCAGCAACCACACTCATGTCGTATGGAGCCGCTTGTGACTCGGCCAAACAACTCGTGTAGCTAAAGGCCAAGGCCTTGGCGGCAAGCAATGCGAGCACGATAAAAATAAACAGTTGTTTTTGCATAATTTCCTCCATCAAGGTCAGCTACAGTAAATCAGCACATTGATCCTGACGTTGTTGTTATTGACGTCAAGTGTGCCGTCAGAGTCCACGGTTCTGCTGCCAACGACCCATCCGTCCGAAAGCCGTTGCACCGTGGCTTCTGCAAGATGCAGCGGCTTGCCGCTACGGTGCAGAAGATGATTGAAAGATGTCAGTATCTGGGGTTCCAGGCCGGGCGCACAATTCGGCTCGGGAACCGACGCTCCGGGAGTAAGCTGTGCCCCGTAATGAAGGGTCTTGCCCAGAGAATGCCCGTTGTGCAGCACCACGTCGCTGGCGCTGAGAATCGCATGCCTGCCAAGATCAACGTTGGAACCCATGGCTCCGGTAAAAGCGGGGGCGTCTCTTCTTACATACGCGGCCAGTGCCGGAATCGCTCCCGGAAGAGGCCAGTTTGCCACGACGGAAACGACTGTCCCACCTTCGTGTCGACCGATTCGCGAACCCACCAGCAAATTGGCGATGTAGTCTCCCCATTTCGCATTTTCTGCATCCAGCATGAGCGACACAGAAAACACTCGCGCATCGCAACTCGTGTAATAACGACCGTATTCGCCTCTGGCAAGCGGCGCGCCTCGTGGAAAACGTTTCACCCCGGCGCGAAAAAAAGGCGATTGTGCGGCGGACAATTCAAATAAGCCCGTGCTCGCCAACTCAGCAATCGCCAGAACACAACCACCGCTTTGTCCAGGCCATTGCCCATCCCTGTTCAGAACCCACTGCTGAGACAGATACGCGACGCGGTTCATTTCCTCAACCGCCACTTCCGCCTGCATACGGCGCAAGCGTAGTGCGTCTGATGCCACTTGGGGCGCATAAAAGAAAACCGCCAGCAACGAGAGTAAAACCGTGGCGGCCATGACCTCCAGGAGCGTAAAGCCGGAAGTTCGACCTTGGCCAAGAAGTTTTTTATTCTTCATAAAGAATTTTCTTGTCGATCTGCGCCCGGATCGTGTTTGCCGGCTGCGAAAAGACCGTGAGCCCACCGCCCGCGCTTCGCACAGCCCAGGCTGGCAACACCCCGGTGGGCGCAGAAAAGTGCACTGCCCCCACACCGCTGCTGTCGCGAAGCACCGTCACTTCAACCTTGCCGGCATTCAGAGTTGTTGTAAAACCCGAAGGCAGACCCACAAACTGGCTCCGGGTGGCGAGATGGCGACTTTGCAGGGCCGCACTGCTCCAGGAAAGAGCCTGCATCCGTCCCTCAAGACTGACAAACATCATGATTAACACCCCGCTCACAGTCGCCATGACCGACAGCAGCTCCAGAATGGTGTACCCCCTTCCCCCCACCAAGGAATCGCTCGGCTGCCCACGCCCAAAGTTCACAAAGCAATCCCCGTTGTGGCACCGAGAATGGGGTAAATCAGGCCAAGCGCGAGAAACGCGATCATCCCGAAAGCAAGTGCCATACTCGCCAGATAAAGTGACGCGGCGAGCTTTTCCGAAATCAGCTGTTTTTCCTCGCTCAGTGAGTCCAGGAGCACCCCGGTTATACGATCGAAGTCCTCCGAATTGGTGTTTGCCAGTTCGCCACTCACCGCAATCAGGGATGGGCTGAAATACCTCCCGTCAAGCCCTTTGTAGAGGGAAACCCCCCGCCTCATGGCGACCAGCAATTGTGTTCCGGTTTTTTCTCCCAGCACCGCTCTTAACACCGCACTTTCCTGCTCCAACGGCACTCCCGCCAAGCGATACGGGCGCCAAACCATCAACAGGCGTATGGAACGGGAACAATTGGCGTAACGTTCGAAAATCCTGAACGGGTACACGCGAAGCAACCGCTCCCTGAAGAACCAGGACAGACCCAGGAAGGCGAGCACGCCGACAATCAAAAGCAGCCAGTCATCACGCAACAATTCGCTGGTAGCCAAAAGCACACCTGTAGCCCAGGTCGCTGACAAGTGAATCTCGTCAATTGACTGCAAGGTTGCCAGCGGCTCGCCTATAAACAAAGGCAATCCGAAAAAAACCGACACGCTCAGACCAAACAGCAAAAAACTTAACACCAGGTGTTTGGAAGACTTACGCTCAATATCCAGCTCCGTTTTCAAATACTTCACTGCTTCCTCAACGCATTCCTTGACGCGACCCGTTTTTTCGCCAGCGCTGACGATGGCGGTGACCGGTCTCGGAAACCCCAGATGCGTCAACTTCACGCTAAAACCCAAGTCTTCACGCAACGCTTCGGGGTTCTTTACCGCAATACGCCTGAACTCAGGGCTGGCCTGAATCAGGGAGTTGATCCCAAGGTTACGGTAACTGGAAAGCAAGGCCGAGAATTGAACCAGAAAAAGCAATTGCGCATTCGTGGTGCTGGCTCTGCGAATCACCAAATCCCGCCAGGAAAACCGTACTGACCGCCGTATTTCCACCACCCGGTCCCGCGGAATGCCGACCTGCTCCAGCGCCTGGGCACGATTCCTGGCGTAAACCTTTTGAACCTGGAGGGCATGCCTGTCCCAGTAAGTCAGCTGCCAGTAGCTCAGTCCGGAAAAAAAGCGATCAAACATGGCTTGAGAAACCGTCTCAGTCAATGGCGTACTTAACGTCTACGCAGTATTTCGGGCTACAGCTTTTCATTCTGGAGTCACTGATCAAAGTCGTTTGCGCATTGCCGTTCAAATAAGCGTTCAATGCTTCTGCCTGCCCCTGTGTATCCAACGTAAACCGCATTTGGACAGAGTATGGGTCATCATTTCCCTCTGCCACCACGGCCCACGGAACCGGTTTGTCTTCTCTCACAGAACCCGTATCGGATAGGTGCGTCCGGGTCACGTTGGCGAGCGTGTTTCTCAGCGCATACGAAGTCGTAATTGCTTCGGGAAAACGTACGACCGCCGAAGTTTTGATAGACACCAAATTTACAGCGTTTATTTTTTCACCAATATTCGCGTAATAGATTCCCCCTGCGACCAATGTCGCAATCATCACAGTCGCCACCAAGACTTCCAGTGTAGAAAATCCCAGTTGCCCATGCCGGCGCGCTCGCCTCCCGTGCGCCTTTCTGTCTGCCCCTATGCTCTGCGTTCCCACTGTCTGAATCAACATGTTTTCTCCTGAGCCTGAGTCGGCTCCTTGTAATGGCGTGAGCCATGGTACGGAGGCAGGTTACGGCGACACTCATCAATCGTGGTTTTGCCACTTCTGAGAAGTTCTGTAGCTTCATCCCAAAGCGTTCGGTAACCTTGCCCCACTGCCTTTTCCGTCAACTCCAAAGCACTGCTTTCGCCAGCAACGGCAGTCTGCAAAGCTGAATCCAGAAACAACACTTCTGCCACCACCTGCCGCCCCTTGTAACCGTAATAACAATGACCGCAACCCTTTGGGCTGGCACGGCGTACTGCCTCTTCATAACCCAACAGGCCTGGAAAATCTTCCTGCTCCGGATGTTCCCGAAACAGCATCGAAGTGGCGCAGTGTGGACAAACCTTACGCAGCAGCCTTTGGGCGATGACTGCGGCCAATACGGAAGAAAGGGTTTTGCTGCTGATGCCAAAGTCTTGTAGCCTTTCGATCGAAAAAACCGCATTCTGTGCGTGCAAGGTGGCGAACACCAGGTGCCCGGTATAACTGGCCCGTATTGCCAGTCGTGCGGTTTCAGGATCCCGGACTTCACCGACCAGGATCACGTCCACGTCACTGCGCATGAGTGCTTTGAGCCCGATGTGAAAGCCCATACCCGCCTGCTCGTTTATTTGCGTCTGCTCAGCGCCCCGAATGTTTTGCTCCACCGGGTCTTCCAGAGTTTGTATGGAACGCCACGGGTCATCTTTGATGATTTCCGTCAGATTGGTGTAAAGCGTCGTGGTTTTTCCGGAACCCGTCGGCCCGGTGATCAAAACCAGCCCCTGATTCAGGCGCCTGGTAACAGCCAGGACGCCAAGGAAGCCTTGCGAAAAACCCAATGCCGACAGGGTTTCCGGCACAGAGCTTTTACCTGTGTACAGCAGACGCAAGTAAAAGGCACGCGAAAACCCTCCCTCTACGTTCACCGGACGCATGGCCAAGCGAACTTCAACTTTTCTGCCTCCCGGTCTCCTTTCAAAACGGCCATCCACGGGATGCACGAAACTGCCCGTCTGACTGTTCGCCAGACGTAGCAAAACGTTGGAAATAAATTCGTAATTGCTGTCCTGGCCATCGCCTTCAAACTCTTCAAGCGTCTGTAGCTGGCCATCCACACGGATACGCACCCGAACATATTTTGGCGTCAGAGGCGTAATGTGGATGTCCGTCGCCGCCGCTGCCAACGCATCGCGCAGCCACCTATCAATGATCTCTTCGGCCCGCACCTGTCCGTAAACCTGTCGCCCAGAGGTCATGCCGGTGTCGCTGATCGGCATCAACCCGACACCACGCAAGTCGTTCCAAGCCGTTTCAGGCAGCAAAGCAGCAGGCTGTAAACCGATATTGAACGGCGAAGAAACAAAAAGAACTCCGTTGGCATAGCCCCAACCCGCAGCCTCGTTCCGACAGGAAAATGTTCCATATTTCGCCGGGTCGTAAATCAGGTAATCAAAAACTTCCGCAAGGGAAATCGTCAAGGCGGCGGGAGAAACCCCAAGCTCCAGCAGTTTGGGAATGATTTGTTCCGGGCGTTCGGGACAAGTCGCCTGCGCAACTGCAACGGGCAGCATTTTCTGGCGATCCAGCACGAGCAGCAGCTGTTCATACTTGTGACTCATCGTGACTGTCTTGCCACTTGAACGGGCACCTTTTCGCTGGGAAGCCACCGTAACGGCAAAAGGAGTTTGCGACCTGCCTCGCGAACGACAACCCCGTCAACCTGCACACCTTCCACCTGATAGCCTTCAACACGATCTCCCACGGCCACTTCGTATTTTCGCCTTCCAACCAGCAAGCTGACACGCCCCCGATAAACCGCCAGGACTTCAGGCAATGGGCGGGAGGCAGCCGGTTCAGGTCGTCGTGGCTTTCCTGTCGCCCGGGAAGCTCCGTCTTCAACCTTTTGGGGCTTGCGCGCAATACTTTCCGCGATACCCCATCCCGTACAGCGAAGCCCCATGGCCTCACAGTCGCGCATCAGCCTGACCACTTCCAACTCCTTCGCTACCGCCTTGTGCAAATCGTTCAAGCTTCGTAAATACATTTGATGTTCTTGCCAGCGACGCATTTCACTGTCAGCCTGCAGCGCGTGCGTACCGCTTTCGGTAGCGGTCGTGGATAGCGGCGTGGCGTGTGTGGCAGCGCAAAGAAACAGACTGGAAATTACCACCACTGCCAGCTTGACGGTGACGGATACAGACCGGCCGAAACGATGCGGCGCCAAAATTTTGCCAATATGCGCAACACATCTATGCATCGGTCGCCTTCTCCGCGCCCAGGACGTAAAAAAACAGGCTTGCCTGCACCTTGCTGCCCGAAAAGCGATCAAAAAATACTGGCACGACAGACTGTAGCTGACGTGCCGCGACCAAAACTTCCATTGCCGGCCCGCTAACCACGCCGCCCCACCAGACTCCACCGTAAACATCCGTTATGGAACCGGGCTTCGTTGCCACAGGGTTCATCACCATCCTGTCATGTTTCCCAAACCACTCAGATGCAAACTGCCAGTGCAAACGCACGTCTGCAGACACTGGCATGGCGTACAAATCTGTGATCTCCTCATGCAAGGTCTTCTTTTCGTCGACCAGCGTCTCTATTTGCGTCTCTCCCGCTCCAGTCAGAACACACGCCTGTAGCATCCCCAGGACAAACAACGACAGGTATTTCATGAGCCGATCTTCCATTGCAACTGTGCCCCTGTCCCTGGCTCGTATTCGTAGGTGTAGTTCAGAGACCTGGCATGCCTGGCATCAATCCCGGAATCCCGATCTGATTTCCCCAGACTTGCCCTGAACTGCTTTTGATGAAAGCCCTGTTCAGGAACCTCAACCTGATCCCAGTGCAAAAACACCTGGAAAAAGCGATCCAAAACTTGCTCCTGGCGAGGAAGGCGGACGATGCGCTCCTTCAGCAACGCTTCTTTGGTAAAGCGCAAATCCTGTATTTCGCGAGCCAATAATTCGCGCTTTGCCGCCTCTCTTTCCTGGTAAGCCTGTCCCAGATATCCGGTCACGACAGCCAGTACGAGGAAAGCAGAGAAAGCCAGCAGCAAACGATTCCGGCGACGGGTTTTTTCACGCAAACGATCTTCGTAGCTTTGGGCAGCACGCGCAGGCAGACAAAGCTGTTGCAGTTTGGGATGTATCTGGCGAGCCGTGCTGAGCAAAATCTCCCGGCCACTAACATCCAGCGGACGACCCCCCCGTATCTCCCCCGTGGCACCGCCCCGGCGTCCACTGTCCCGCATAAAATACTGACCTGTGTCCTGGTCGCCAAAATACACGGCCTGCAGTGGCGTGTCGCGGTCGACAAAACCCGAAGCCAACAGCATTTGCCAATAGCCATAAATTTGCGCTTCCGGACACGTTTTCCGTACCTCCCGAAGACCTTCACTGGAACAAAAGACCATCCCCTCCGGGTGCTCTTCCAAGACCACAACCTGTTGCCCCAGAGGAGGCAAAACGGGAGCAATCGCGTCCGGAAGAAACAGACAGTCCTTGCCTCGTATGTGATAAAGACGGTTAGGAACCACCTCGTTCATACGGCGACCTCCCGTGGGGTAATGACGATCAGCAGTTCATGGTCTTCGGAAACATCCTGGTACTCACCGAGCACAGAGTCGAGAAGGCCTTTGCCAGAAAACAGATGGCTGGAATTTTTCGCAAGACGGCTTGAGCTCAGGCCCCCAATCGTGATCGGTCGGCCACTGACTGTCAGAGCTTGGGTCATCATTTGACGCAAAGCAATCACCGGGGCTGAAATCCGTGAATCCCCGACACTCAGAACATCAAAACGAACCAGAGAAGACAAAATCGGAATCACTTCAATCAGCATTTTCTTGCTGCCTTCCAGAAAACGCGGGGTGACTGCCAACTCCAGTCCGACTTGCAGGCGACCCTGTTCAAAAGTCGTGGTCGTCACTCCGTTATTCGCGACGGAGCCGGAGTTGGAGATATAGGAAAAAACCTCGCCAGTATTCAAATATGCAGTCGCGCCGTTTGTCACCGCCAAGTAGATACGGCTTTTGACTTTCACGTCGGCATGCTTGGCAAGGCTCTTCAGAATGAAGTCCAGGCTAAATTCTCCGCGCAACCATTCGCCTCCTACAGACAGGCCATCCTGCAAACTGCCCTCCGATTTGTAGCCAAACAGCAAGCGGCTACCCTCGTCACCAAATATCGCATCAAAATCCAGACCCTTTTCACTCGATTTGCGTAAGTTCAAATCCAGAATGAGGCACTCAAGACGCACCAGACGCTGACTTTGTTTCATGGTCTCTTGCAACCATGTATTCAGCACGGCAATTTTTCGCGGCGGAGCCGAGGCGGTAATCGTCCCCAGCCTGGGATTGTCCGCCAGCCAGGGAGTCGCTACCCGTGTGGCCACAGGTGTCCGCGGCTGATTGCCGGATCGATTGTCGGCGTGACTGTTTGGGCACTGAAAGGTCTCCAGCAGACAATGCGCGTGGTCCACCAGATGCTTCCAGGCGTCTTCCTCGTGATCAATCCTGGCACTAATGTCATGACTGCGATTCGAGTTGTTAGTCCCCTGAACCGTAGCGGAGTCATTTCTGTCAGCGCTCGCTTCAAAGCCAATCCTTGCCCGAAACCGGCTCATGCCTGCCATCGCCGGCAAGGTCCAGGTTTTCACGACCAGCGAAGCCACTTCCACTATTGCCCGCTCAGGCAACAAAACCAGGTCGTAACCGGTCACCCCTTCAATTTGCTCCAAAAAGGAACGCACCGTCACCCCTTCAGACCGCACAGACACACCGAGTTGCAAATCCACCCCCTCATCCATGGCAATCACAGTGACAGGAAATCCCAGACCTTGCACCAAGACAGTCTGTAAGGCCACTTTTCCTGGAGGGAAGTTCACCTGTACCGTACTGAGCAGCAAGGGATGAGAACCATCTCCCCGTTTCCGCATATAGACCGGCGGAAGCTCTGCGCTTTCCCTGGCTTCCTGCCTGGATTGTTCCAACTGCAGACGGTACGAGTCATCGTCAGTGAGACGCGTTGCGCACGCACACAGTACGAGGGTAAAGAGGAAGGGAACCATCAGGCGCACTGACATCACCACTTCCCCCCACTGATGAAGACGATGCCCCGTTGGGAGTAGATTGTTCCCTTCAGGTTCAAGCCCTTCAGCATCGTATCAAGAGCCTTTTCGCGCGTGGTTTCGGCGTGAAACACCACCGTCTGCTGTGCCAGGGAACCCGGCAAGTCAAAATGCACCTCCCATCCTTTCGGAGCCAGAAAGTTTGCCAAACGTTCAATGCTGATGGCTTCAAAGTGAGCAACGACCATTTCCTCAAGCCCATCCAGCGCTTCGCTGCGCAAGGACTCCGTTGTGGTCAAATTTCTTCTGACAGTGACAGTCGAAGGCAGTGTGGCAGCGGGCACACTGATGCCTTGCCGATTTTCCGGCACCCTGTCACCGTAGAGAATTCCGGCCAAGGCAGCTTGAGTACAAACGAGACCCAAGAGGCTAAAGGAGACCCGGAAAACATGAAAGGCGGGCAGAAGTTTTTGAGTGATCTTAGGCATTGGTGTGCGTAGAACACTACGAATCCATGAAGCGCACGGGAACGCCCTGACAAGAGGTGGGTTCGCAAAGACCGGAGGGACTCCGGCCTCCGAATATCAGCAATAAAAGTGGGTGGGAGTCAGTCAAGGCACAGGCTTTGGCGGGCAGCCTGTCAAGGAGAAACATGCGGCCTCTGCCAATCGACTACCCGGCAGCGCAGCGGTAGCAGGCCAAAAAAGCTTCAGGACGAACTGTTGACTGTCCGAAACCGAAGGAGCAAGTGTTGCCGGGGATGCCGAAAGACCGACAATTCCTGGAAGAAACCAGGCTCCCGAACTTCCCTTTCCCAGCCCGGGATGCCCAGCTCACCCATTTCTGTCAGCGATAAGTCTGTAGCGTCACGCTGTCGTACTTGAGCAAAGCCGTTGCCTGCCATTGGGTGGTACGCAAAGGCATTCTGGCAATGGGGACGAAGGTCATGGATCTCAGCTTTCCACCTGGGGCAAGGAGCACTTTTTGAAGTGCCTCGGTAACAGAAACATTAAAACGTTTGGGTGCGAGCGGGTGCCGGGTGTAGCGATCCTCGCGTGACTGCGCTTCAGGGATGTCGCAGTGTCCGGCGTCTCCGTAGCATCCTCCCTGACCGAAAACCGTGAATTTTCCGGCATAACCCGTCTCCAGTGTGCATGGCGTTTTGTCATCCGCAGAACGGTTGTTCAGAAATACCCGAAGCTCGTACGAGTGCGCACTGTAATCAACGCCTTCGAAAACCAACTCTGCGCGGGCGAAAGAAGCACCTTGCTCCGACCCGGGCTCAAATGCCAGATGCTCAATGGCGGTCGCCCTGTCGATCGTAGCTGTCACCCCTTCCTGCCTGCCTTTTGCCCTGACAGCTTTTTTGTCGTATCCGTATGCCTGCACGGCGTATCCATAACCCAACTCATGAATATCCAGCATCTGCGCCACCGTCATCGGGAAGGGGCTCAGCACTTTCCCCATCAGACTTGGTGGCGGGGGGCGACCATAAGATCCATTTTGCCAGAGGTGCCAAAGGCGATCGATCATGGCGCGGTGGGACCAAAATATCGGGTCAAACGCGGCCACGTTGATATCTGACATGCTTCCTGCCACCCACGCGTGAACCCGGTTGTTGGCTTCCTCAACCCGGCTTGAAAAATCAGCAAAAGTGGGGGCAGCCAGAATGTGCTCGACGTGGCTGCACGAAGGTAACGCTTTTGGCGACCCGGGATCACGCATGATTTCCGGAGGATTCCCGTCAGTGATATACCCTCTGATCCCGCTCGCCCTTAATTTCTTCAAGACAGACTCCGGCCAAATTACAGGAACCGAGGCCAGATGGTTGGGTCGTCCGTCTACGCGTGTATTGCTGTACACAGACGGTAATCCTGCCTCGTGTGATTCGCCCGAAGTCCAATCCCACCACGGGATCCCGACGCTGGAAAAAGCCGGCTCATGCGGTGGCTGACTGCTGAGGTTTTGACCCAGCCTCGATTGCAAACCCAACTCGAAATAGTACAGATAGGCGCGATTCCAAGGAAGAAACAGATGGCTGTTTTGCCTGCACCACCGAGGTGGTGGAAAGCCATGAATGCCCGCCAGATACTGATAGCCACGGTCATCCTTTACGGACATCAGCCGCACAAAGGCATCTCGCAGCAACTTGAGCTGACCGGGTAGAGCGGATAATCCGCAAATACTTTGTCTCACTGTCACAGAATGTCTCCTGAATTAAAACTCCGGACGGGGTGTACCGTAGCCCACATTCGCAACAGACTCAAAGGTCTGTGCCGAAACCGTACGAATGACCGGATCGCCTCAAGCTCTCAGAAGAAAGCAACATAAAAGTTCCTGTCGGTGTCCTTTTTGAGACCCCGGACAAGCCTCAAATAAGAGGCAAAAAGTCTCGAAGGCCACTGTCCATGCTATTATGCAGTCCTTGATACCGTGCTCTGTCTTGGTTAGTGATTGATGAAGGGAAGGATTGTGTTTTTATCGCCCGGTCTCAAATGAGCAGGGCAGGATTTGAAAGGCCGAGGACGTACAAAGCCGGGATTTTTCGCCACCATGGTGGCAGTTACCAGTGGCTGGCTCCAGTCTTGTTATCCGTCATCGCGTCAGGCGCACTCGCTTTCGGCCAGGATCAGGAATCTCTGGTAGATCAAGGCTTCTCGGCCAGCCCCTTGCCGGAAGTGCAACACGCGCGAGAGGCCGCCCGGAGCGTGTACCCCACCAGAGCACAACGACTGGATCTGGGAGACTTCAGCACGCAGGAAGAAGATAAAATCCTGGAGTTGCTCAGCGTGAGCACGGTCAACTACACCGGCATCTACCGGGAAGTTCGTTTGCAGCGCGCCAACTGGGCACTGGTCAAACAGGAAGATGGCATCGATGTCTGGCAGGCGCACATTCATTCCCCTGCAGCCGTCAGTCTGGGGGTGTACCTCAGGAATTTTCATCTGGATCCAGGCATGGCGGTGAAGCTGTACAGCCTCACTGACGAGGAAGACCCTGTTGAGGAACATACCGGCGAGGGTCTGGCCGGAAACAGAGACGGATTCTGGTCATACCCGATGTCGGGAGACGCCATAGTGGTGGAGTTCCGGACTCCCACGGCGTCCGGTCTGGAACCCGATGCATTTCCGTTCGCCGTAGAAAAAGCCAGTCACACTTTCAAAGACAGGAACGGCGAGTTGCCCGGCACACAACTGCAAAAATTCCAGGCGCGGTCTGGAGAATGCCAGTATCACGACAAAACGGAAAACACTGCCGATTTTGTGAACAGCGACATGCCTGCGCACGTGCGCAAGGCCTCCTTGGGCACTGTGCTCATCTGCGTGAATGGCGAACATGCATCGGGTTGCGGTACCGGAAGTTTGCTGAAAAACAAGTCAGGGGACGGCGCGCTCTACGCCCTGTCTGTCTGGCATCTTTTCGTGGCAGAAGTGGATGACCCCAACGCCGATGACAAGCCTTATATCAATAGCGATTTCAGCGTTGCACTTAAAAACGAAGCAAAGGGACGGGCACGGGCAAGAGGCTCAAGATTTATAGCGGGGAGTGTAGCAAATGACTGGGGGCTGGTGCGCATCGAAGGGCAGTTCAGTGGCTGGGGGGATTACGAGCTACTGGACTGGAAGACGCATAGCCCAGAGGTCTTCGATGGCTATGTACTGCACCACTCGTATTTGCTGGCGCAACAGTATTCCCCATTCAGAAACGCGTATCTGCAGACTTCGAGTCTGGATGCGTCGAAATCAGCTAGTTGCTCAGGAGCCGTTTGTGCAAGGTGGTTTCGGACTCCTTATACGGGCTACCGTGCTGAATTTGGAGGCTCCGGATCGCCGGCATTTTATGAGGACACGTCATCCGTGGTGGGCGTCTCTGTCGGTTTTGGGGGGTGCAATGGCATCTTTGCCGGGATGGGCAATATCTACAAAAACCCAAGGGTCTTCAATGCCCTGAACTACGGGGATGCCTATTTTCATGGCAGCCAATTTCCCTATGTGGATCCTGAGTTCACATGCCCTGTGAATTCGCAAGCCATGGCAGGTTCCGGGACTGAAAGTGATCCCTACCAAGTAGAAAATATTTGCCATTTGCGCGGCGTGGGGGCATCGCCCCAATCACACTACGTCCAGATCAAAGATATAGAAGCGCTTGCGACGCGTGGCTGGAGAATCGGCTTTACACCGATCAGGAGTTTTTCTGGCACTTATGACGGCAACGGTTACAAAATTACCGATTTGAAGATTGGCGTGGCAGGCGGAGAATCCGAGAATGTCGGGCTGTTTGGCAGGCTGCAGGGTGGCCTTCTAAAGCGCGTGAAGCTGGTGAATGTTTTGGCGAACAAAGGAGTGAATGTCGGTTCTCTGGTTGGGCTGAACGATCAAGGGACGATTGAGGACAGCGAAGTTGCCGGCGGCAGGGTTGTCGGGAGCAGAACCATCGGTGGACTGGTTGGCCTGAATCAGGGTGGTGTCATCCGCAACAGCAAGGCACAAGTCTCGGTGTCCGGAGTCAGTCAGGTAGGCGGGCTGGTGGGTCAGAACGACGGTGGCACGATTGAAGGCAGTCGTGCGTTGGGAGGTGTGTCAGGGCGCAATCAAGTCGGGGGTCTGGTTGGCCTGAATCAGGGTGGTGTCATCCGCAACAGCGAGGCACAAGGCTGGGTGTCCGGAAATAGTCAGGCAGGCGGGCTGGTGGGTCAGAACGACGGTGGCACGATTGAAGGCAGTCGTGCGTTGGGGAGTGTGGCAGGGCGCAATCAAGTCGGGGGTCTGGTTGGCCTGAATCAGGGTGGTGTCATCCGCAACAGCAAGGCACAAGTCTCGGTGTCCGGAGTCAGTCAGGTAGGCGGGCTGGTGGGTCAGAACGACGGTGGCACGATTGAAGGCAGTCGTGCGTTGGGAGGTGTGTCAGGGCGCAGTCAAGTCGGGGGTCTGGTCGGCGTAAACAAAGGATCTATCCGTGGTAGCCACGCAAGAGGTACATTAGTGGTCGGATACAAACAGGCAGGCGGATTGGTGGGTCGGCACCTTGGCGGCACCATCAGTGACAGCTACGCGACTGGCTCCACGGTTCACGGAAAGGGCGGCACCGGGATTGGTGGGCTAGTGGGCGTAAACGAAGGCAACGCCAGCATCGTGAATACCCACGCAAGCATGCTAGTACTCGGAATGAACCAGGTCGGAGGTCTGGTCGGCGAAAACAAAGGAACCATCAGTAACAGTTACGTATGGAACGGTGTATCCGGAGTCAGTCAGACAGGGGGGCTGGTGGGGGAAAACAGCGGTTCGGTCAGAAATGCCTATAGCGCTGCTCATATATTCAAAGCTGAATTACCAGGCAGGCTGGTCGGAGTCAACAGTGGCACGATAGCCAGCAGCTATGCCAGCAGGCTGGGCGACGGGGACAGCCTCGTGGGCGTGAATGACGGCGCAGTACAGGACAGCGGGTTACGCACTGTGGAACAAATGGAGTGTTCAATTGAGCCCGTCAATCTTTGCCTGGCAGCTGACGTGTATCTGGACTGGGATACGCGACTTTGGTTTTTCGGATACTCCCGCATGCTGCCCGTGCTCCGGGCAGTTGCAGATATTCCTGCTGTACCGCTTGCAATCCGGGCAGACTGGGATTCAAAGGGCAAATTGATGCTGCAGTGGGAGCATCGGGGAGCTGCCGTGAAACTCTTTGAGGTGGAGGTGGACGGAACCATTCGGCACACCTATGCATCCCGTTTCGTGCTTGACGTTACATTGATGGCTGAATTGCGTGAGCGTTACGCGGGCGGCAGCGAAATCCGTTATTCCATACGCGGCAGAAATTTTGACGCTGTGGGAGATGCAGCGTCAGGAAGTTTCCATTTGATGAACGTTCCGGGGGCGGTGGAAATCCAGACAGCTTCAGGACTGTCGACGGTACAGGTCACCATTGTCGGGGCTGCCAATGACGGCTACGGTAGTGCTCCGAACAGCAGCGCGTATGGTAAACCGGCAGACGGAGTTTCCCTGGATCTGGCATACCGCGTGCGGCTGTTTTCAAAAGGCCTGTTGAAGGAAGAGCAGCGCATGACACAGCAGGGATCGTCAAATTCAACCGTAGTGGAATTTTCAGGTCTGGAAGGTGGTTCCAGGTACGAAGTCAGGATATTTGCCGAAAACAAAGCGGGCGCAGGCCCAACAGTGGAAGCACCGGTTTTCACCTACGTTGCGGCGTGTCCGTGGGCAGCGGTGATAACGGCAGCAGGCTCTGGCAGCGAGGATGACCCCTGGCAGGTCGGCACACTTTGCCAATTGCAGGAAATACGTTACGACACGGCAGCGCATTATCGGCTGGCAGACAATATAGACGCGGGGCAAAGCCACGGGTGGCGGGACGGAAAGGGATTTCCTCCGATTGAATATTTTTCCGGCTCTCTGGACGGGAGTGGCCACAGCGTTCTGAATCTCCTGATCAATCCCGGGTCAGTAGACCATGTCGGGCTGTTCGGGAGGCTCAGCGGTGGTGCCCTGAAAAGCCTGGCGCTGGTGGATGTCACGGTGCGGGGCAGAGATGCAGTAGGGGCTCTGGCAGGACGCGTTGGGGCAAATGGCAGCATCAAGGGCAGCACGGTGACGGGGTTGGCAGGCGGGCGGGATCGTGTGGGAGGAATGGCAGGTGAGAACCATGGGTTGATCAAGTTCAGCCACTCGGAGTCTACCGTTGCCGGAACTGTCAGTGCCCAGGGTCACGGCAATATGATAGGCGGACTGGTGGGCAAAAACTTCCCGGGCGCGAGGATTCGCAGTTCCCACGCGGGAGGAAGCGTGAGCGGGGCAAATCACGTGGGAGGTCTGGTGGGGCTCAATCAGGCTCCGCTCCATCACAGTCACGCGCGGTCAACGGTAATCGGGCATCATTCTGTGGGCGGCTTGGCAGGTTCCAACCATGGTTCCATAAACGGATCTTATTCGGCAGGAGCAGTCAACGGGAAAGAAGCTGTGGGCGGCTTGGTGGGGCACAACGAGTCTTCGCTCAGGGAAAGCTACGCAACCGGTCAGTCAGCGGAAATGAGCGGGTAGGTGGACTGGTGGGTACCAGTTCAGGGTCAATCCTCATAAGCCATGCGACCGGAGCGGTCAGCGGAAATGAGCGGGTAGGTGGACTGGTGGGGCACAACGAGTCCTGGCTCAGGGAAAGCTACGCAACCGGACCGGTCAGCGGAAATTCCCGGGCAGGCGGACTGGCGGGAAACAGTGTGCGCAGCACCAACAATAACAGCAGGATTGACGACAGTTATGCGACTGGCCTGGTCAGCGGAAATGATCAGGCGGGCACGCTGGTGGGGCACTCCAACGGCACCGGGATGGCTGCAAATTACGCCTTGGAGCCAGGTGCCGGCAGCAACGCGCTGGAACCCGTGGGCAGCGGGGACGCCGCTGCAGGGAACAGTTTTCCCCGCACGCTGGCACAATTGCAGTGTCCCCTTTCGCCGGGAGAGATGTGCCAGGGAGCGGCCAGTTACTCCGGCTGGAGCACCCAAGTCTGGTATTTTGGAGACGGGCAGACGCTTCCGGTCCATCGCGCCCTGCAACCGGCGCCACCAGCTCCCCCATCCCGCCTGCAGGCGAAATGGAACCCGGAAGGTAAACTGGAATTGAGCTGGACAGCCGCGAAAACAGGAAGCCTGAACGCCGGCTATTGGGTGGAGATGGCAGGGCATTCCCTGGAAACGGAGTCCGCGTCTTTTACGCTCGGCAGGTACCTGTTGCAAAGCCTCCGTTCCAAACATGGGGGCGGTGACTCCCTGCAGGTCAGCGTGCGTGGATATAACCGTCATGGTGTGAGCGAAGCGACGACGCTTGCGGTCAGGCTGCTGAACTCCCCAGGTAAATTGACAGCCGTTCGGGCATCGGCGCAGGCGTTCTCGCTGCGTGTGTTGCTCATGGCTCCGGCTGATGACGGCTATGGCCAGTTACCGGAAGACCCGGCTTACGGATATACGGTTGCCGGGGTTTCCGTAGGTCTGGGCTACCGGGTACGGCTGTACACCGGGGGGGAACCGGTGCAGGAACGGGAGCGTACGCACACAGACGGAGAAACATCTGCGGCCGTGGAATTTTCGGGTTTGGCAGGCGACAGCCGCTATGAAGTGGTGGCGACGCCCTATAACAGGGCTGGGGAAGGAGCGTCATTTTCCCTGTCGGTATTTACCCGTCCCTGGCAGTGCGACGGAGAAGCCCTGGCATCGGCAAGCGGCTCGGGCAGCGACGGCAGCGACGGCAGCGCGGACGATCCCTGGCAGGTTGCCACGCTGTGCCAATTGCAGGATATTCGCTCTGTCCCTGTAGCCCACTACCGGCTGGCAGGCGATATTGAAGCGGGGCCATCCCGGAACTGGCGGGCCGGGGAAGGTTTTGCGCCGATCGCCGGTTTTTCCGGTTCCCTTGATGGTGCCGGCTATCGGGTTTTCCATTTAAGGGTGCGCTCCGAGACACTGGAAGATGTCGGCATGTTTGCACAGCTTCAGAACGGTCTGTTGCAGCAGGTCGTGTTGGTGAACGCGCAGCTTTGGGGAAGCGTCAACGTGGGAGCCTTGGTGGGCAGGAACGAGGGAGGCAGGATCGTGAACAGTGGAGCAACAGGCTCACTTTTTGGCGGACAGGTGGCGGGAGGACTCGTTGGCATCAACGCAGGCACGGTCAGTGGCAGCGCGGCCCGGTTGACGATAGAGCCGGGATCCCGGATCGCGGGTGGCCTGGTCGGGAAAAACCTGACAGGCGGGAGCATCGACACGAGTCATGCCGGAGGCTCGGTGTCGGGAACAGCCCTGGCGGGTGGTCTGGTTGCAGACAACCAGGGCTCGGTGACTGACAGTTACACAACAGCCTCTGTGATTGGGAAAGGTCTGGTTGCGGGTCTTGTGGCGAACAACCAGGGTACCGTCAGCCGTAGCTACGCGGCAGGGGCGGTGTCCGGAGCCGGACAGTCTGGAAGCTTTGCCGGCAACAGCCCGGGAAGCATCGTCAACAGCCATGCGGCAGGATTGACCCGCGTCAGTGGTGGCATCGTGCCTTTTGTGGCAGATGACGCCGGGCAGGGATCAGTCTCCCTGCGGACGCTGCAGCAGCTGCGTTGCCCCACCGCCCCTGGCCTGGCGTGTGCGGGAAGGTCAACGTACTCGGGCTGGAGTGCCGAGGTCTGGTCCTTCGGCGATCACAATGCGCTGCCGGTTCTGCGTGGCTTTGAGACTCCCGGCAAACCCTTGCGCCTGCAGGCACAGTGGAAATCCCCGTCTGTCTTGCTGTTGCGCTGGGAACGCCCATTGGACGGACGTGAACGAATCGGTCACCGTGTAGAAAGCGGAGCGCTTTCCGGGGAGACGCTCTCGGATTACTTCATAGCGGGATCGGACCATCTGCAGAAGCTGCGCGCCCATCATGAAGGCGGGAGCACGCCCCTTTTAACGGTTCGTGGCTACAACCTTTACGGTGTCGGCGAAGCCGCCCGTGTTTCCGTGCGCCTGCTGGACGTTCCCGGTTCTCCGGCTGATGTGCGGGTGGTGCCGGGGATCTCCACGCTGAGACTCAGCTTTGCACCCCCTTCCAATGATGGTTATGGCCGCAGACCGGGTGACGCCGGTTATGCAGCGCCTGCGGAAGGCTTGGCTTTGCGTTTGGCTTACCGGATACGCCTGTATGCGTCCGGGGAGCTGGTACAGGAACGCGACGTTGCGCCGGTGGATCCTTTGAGCCCGGTCACGGTGGAGTTTGCGGAACTGGTGGGTGCCTCTGAATATCGGCTGGAAGCTTTCGCCCGCAACACGGTGGGTACCGGATCGCCGTCAACGGTCCGGACGGTGACCCGCTTTCCGGAATGCGCCGGCAAAGGTCTGAAAGGCGCGCCGGGTGACGGCAGCAGCGACAACCCGTGGCAAATTGCCACGTTGTGCCAGTTACAGGACGTGCGCTCTGATCTGCAGGCCCACTACGTACTGGCGGCAGACATAGACGCCGGCCCGAGTCGGGAGTGGCAAGGCGATGCCGGCTTTCATCCGATAGAGAATTTTTCAGGCACCTTCGACGGGGCAGGACGGCAAATTTCTGCCTTGCACATTGACCGCCCGCAAACGGACGAGGTTGGCCTGTTTTCCAGGCTTGCAGAAGGCGGGACTGTCAAGGGGATGGTGCTCGTTGACGCACGGGTAAGGGGAAAAAACAGAGTCGGAGCCTTGGTCGGCTTTAACGGGGGAACTGTCATGAACAGCGTCGTGAGGTCTGCACAGGTTTTAAGCACGGTCGGTACCGGTGTTGGCGGGCTGGTGGGTGGCAACGGGGGTTTGCTGGTCAACAGTGGTGCCAGTGCCGTGGTTGATGGAGGCAGATACGTCGGCGGCCTGGTCGGTTATGTGAAAGGGAAAGGTCGGGTCGTGGGCAGCACGGTGAGGGCTTCGCAGGTACGCGGGCTCGAGTCTGCCGGTGGTTTGGCCGGTCGGGTCCGGGGGGGCACCATTTTGCACAGCAGTGCCGACGCGGCGGTGATCGTCTCGGGTGAAGGGCGGGGCTACGCCGGCGGCCTGGTTGGCTACAGCCATGGAAGCACTATTTTGCACTGTTATGCGACAGGTTCGGCGACCGCTGGGGAAGGGGATCACGTCGGCGGTCTGGTTGGCTTCAGCAATAGCACCATTGCATACAGCTATGCCGACGTGTCAGTCAGCGGGGATACGCGTGTTGGTGGATTGGTGGGCTTCAACGCCGGTTCTGTCCATGCGGGCTATGCGCTCGGTACGGTACAGGGCCGTTCCTACACCGGAGGACTGGTCGGAACCAATGTCCACCGAATTCAGGACAGCTATGCGGTGAACCCTGTTGTTGGGGAATCGGGCAGCATTGGCAGTCTGGTGGGCCATTCTGGTCCAGACGCTGCGATTGACCGCAGTTACGCCCCCGTGTCTGCGAGGGCAGCTTTGGTGGGCAGTGGCCCAACGGGTGGCGCTTCACCCCGTACTCTGACCCAGCTGCGTTGTCCGACCGTGGCGGGGCAGGTATGCGAAGGTGCCACGACTTATGCCGGCTGGGAACCGGGAGCCTGGCATTTTGGCAATGCCCACACGCTGCCATTGCTGCGTGCGCTTGCCGATATTCCTGCCACACCGGTTGATTTGGCGGTGAGCTGGGAATCTCTGGATCACCTGCGCTTCACGTGGGCGGCGGGAAGTTCAGCGGTCGATTACTACGAACTCGAGCTGGCAGGAACAATGCGGAAAGTCACAGCGCTGACTTTTGACTTTGACGGAGATTTTCTGGCCGGGTTTCGGGAAAACAGCCAAAGGGCTTGCCCCCACCCGTACCAGCTTCGCGCTGTGCACGGTGATCTGGTGGGCTATCCGGCAGCCGCTTACTTCTATTTGCCAGGTCTTCCAGGCGCGACGACGATAACGGAGCTTGTGCCTGGTCAGACCACTGCTCGCCTGGTGTTGGCGACCATGGGACATGACGGTTGCGCTTCCCTGGCGGGCGATGTGTTTGCGGCTTC
This sequence comes from Candidatus Oxydemutatoraceae bacterium, assembly GCA_965212025.1. Taxonomy (GTDB): domain Bacteria; phylum Pseudomonadota; class Gammaproteobacteria; order Poriferisulfidales; family Oxydemutatoraceae. The sequence continues at coordinate 862,679 of OZ243039.1, read as the reverse complement.
TCCTGGACGCACTGCGGAATCTGGTTTTGGCTACGTGGTGGTTGTGAGTGCTGCAGGGCGCAGCACCGAGACTTTTTTCCCGGCAGGTGCCTTTGCCACCGAGATTGAGATTGGTCACTTGCTGCCGCACAGAAGCTATGGCTTACAGGTCTATGCGCGCAATCGGGCGGGCGATGGGGTACCTGCCCAAACGTCCGAAAACAGGGGCACGTTCAGCACCATAGCGGTGCCTGGCAGGCCTTCAGGCTTGCGGGCCAGATGGAAGTCCGCAAATCAGGTGAACCTGGGTTGGGAAGCGGCGAGCAGCAACGGAGCGACGATAGACAGCTACCGGCTTTTCCTGGGCGGAGAACGTCACTCCATCGCGGGAACCGGCACTTCTTATGTGCTGTCAGGCCATGCCTTGGCGCAGCTGCGCGAGGCGTACGCAGGAGGGGGGCAGATACGCTATTCGCTCCAGGCAGTCAACCATGCCGGGGCAGGCGCGATGGGCACAGCAGCATTTACTTTGCTCAATGTCCTTGATGGAACATTGGTCATGCAGCTGGTGCACAAAGCGAATGGCCGTGTGCAGGTACACTTGGATTATTCGGGAAATGACGGATACGGACGCACTACGGATCACGCCGACTTCGGAGCTCCGGTTGATGGAATATTGCTCGGCTTGGGATATCGGGTACAGCTGCTTTTGTCTGGAGAACTGATGGAGGAACGGTTTATTGCAATGCCGGCACCAGGGGGAACCGTCAAGATGGAATTTACGGGGCTGCAAGGTGGTATTGCGTACGAAGTCCGGGCATTCCCCCGGGACGGCGTGGCTGAAGCGCCAGGAATGAGCCGTTTTATTAACTGGGATCCCGAGAACCCGACTACGTCAGGATCTGTCTCGCACCACGTCAAGGAATTGCGCCTTAAAGTCTTTTTGGGCGGCATGGTTCGCTGAGAGCATACACAAACTTAATAACCGGAAAAACGCGTAAGTCTGTTTGTTTTTTAAGCGCGAAAAGGTTTTGTTTTTTGGTGAAGGCTGCCTTTCGCGGCTAAAAATGCTGTTTTCGGGGTTTCCTGGTTGGATGTAGCCGATATTTTCTCATAATAATTTGCCAGATTGGGCGCCATTCTGTACAATTGACCCACTAAGTGACTCTCCGGCGCGTACAGCCGGGACATCAGGGCAAAGTAGGTGACGGTCAGAAGTCAGGGGATCGACCGGTGCGTCAGCCAGGAGAACAGACAGCGAATGTTGTGGCAGGAATTTAACGTTGCAGATGGGTTATGCCCTCATTTCTCTGCCCGTATGGCTCGCCATTCACAATGAAAAAAGCAGGTTACAGATTTCCGGATACGCAGAGCTTCAGCGGCTGGCTGAAGTGGTTGCTCGTGGGTGTATTCATCATCACGTCAAACGCGCCTGTTTTCGGCCAGGGTCAGGAATCTCTGGCAGATCACGGCTTCGCGGCCAGCCCCTTGCCGGAAGTGCAACACGCGCGCGAGGCCGCCCGGAGCTTGTACCCCACCAGAGCACAGCGACTGGATCTGGGAGACTTCAGCACGCAGGAAGAAGATAAAATCCTGGAGCTGCTCAGAGTGAGCACGGTCAACTACACCGGTATCTATCGGGAAGTCCGTTTGCGGCACGCCAACTGGGCACTGGTCAAACAGGAAGATGGCATCGATGTCTGGCAGGCGCACATTCATTCCCCTGCAGCCGTCAGTCTGGGGGTGTACCTCAGGAATTTTCATCTGGATCCAGGCATGGCGGTGAAGCTGTACAGCCTCACTGACGAGGAAGACCCTGTTGAGGAATATACCGACAAGGGTCGAGCCGGAAACAGAGACGGATTCTGGTCATATCCGATGTCGGGAGACGCCATAGTGGTGGAGTTCCGGACTCCCTCGGCGTCCGGTCTGGAACCCGATGCATTTCCGTTCGCCGTAGAAAAAGTCAATCACACTTTCAAAGACAGGAACGGTGGGTTGCCCGGCACGCAACTGCAAAAATTCCAGGCGCGGTCTGGAGCATGCCAGTATCACGACAAAACGGAAAACACTGCCGATTTTGTGAACAGCGACATGCCTGCGCACGTGCGCAAGGCTTCCCTGGGCACTGTGCTCATCTGCGCGTATGGCGAACAGAGGGCAGGGTGCGGTACCGGAAGTTTACTGAAAAACAAGTCAGGGGACGGTGCGCTCTACGTCTTGTCTGTCTGGCATCTTTTCGTGGCAGATGTGGATGACCCCAACGCCGAAGACAAGCCTTATATCAATAGCGATTTCAGCGTTGTACTTAAAGGCGAAGCAGCGGGACGGGCACGGGCGGGTGGCTCAAGACTTATAGCAGGGAGTGCTGCAAATGACTGGGGACTGGTGCGCATCGAAGGGCAGTTCAGTGGCTGGGGGAGTTACGAGCTACTGGACTGGAAGACGCATAGCCCCAAAGCCTTCGATGGCTATGTACTGCACCACTCCTATTTGCTGGCGCAGCAATATTCCCCATTCGGACCATACGGAAACAGATTTTTGCTCAGACCACGGGGTGCACCGGAATCAGCCATTTGCTCAGGACCCGTTTGTGCGGGGCGGTTTATTGGTGAATTTACGGGCTACCGTGCTGAGCTTGGAGGCTCCGGATCGCCGGCATTTTTTGAGGACACGTCATCCGTGGTGGGAACTTATAACAGTCTTAGCTGGTGCTTTCCCGGTTTTGCCGGGATGGGCAATATCTATAAAAACCCAAGGGTTTTCAATGCCCTGAACTACGGGGATGCTTATTTTCATGGCAGCCAATTTCCCTATATGGATCCTGAGCTCGCGTGCTCTTTTAGTTCGCAAGCCATGGCAGGTTCCGGGACTGAAAGCGACCCCTATCAGGTAGAAAATATTTGCCATTTACGCGACATGGAAGCATCGCCCCAATCACACTACGTCCAGGTCAAAGATATGGACGCAACGACGATGACGCATGGATGGAAAAACGGCTTCACACCGATCAAGAATTTTTCCGGAACTTTTGATGGAAACGGTTACCAAATTTCCAATTTGAAGGTCAACATAGCGGGAGAAGAATTCGAGAATATCGGGCTGTTTAGCAAGCTGCAGGGTGGCCTTCTAAAGCACGTGAAGCTGGTGAATGTTTTGACGAAAGTGGGAGTGAATGTCGGTTCTCTGGTTGGCCTGAATGATCGGGGGACGATTGAGGACAGCGAAGTTGACGGCAAGGTTGACGGGTACAGAACCATCGGTGGCCTGGTTGGCCTGAATCTGGGCGGTGTCATCCGCAACAGCAAGGCGACGGTAAGGGTTGGAGAGAACTCCCGCGACACATTTGGAGCCGGCGGGCTGGTGGGTCAGAACGACGGTGGCACGGTTGAAGGCAGTCGTGCGTTGGGGGCAGTAACAGGAGGCAATCAAGTCGGGGGTCTGGTGGGTAAAAACATGGGTTCGGTCACCTCCAGCCATGCGACTGGAAATGTGACCGGCACTCATGCCATAGGGGGCTACGTAGGCGGTCTGGTGGGTTGGCACCTTGGCGGCACCATCAGCGGCAGCTTCGCACGTAGCCAGGTTGTCGGAGCAGCCCCCGGAACTGGGGGGCTGGTGGGTTTGAACGACAGGGACGCCAGCATCGTGAATAGCCATGTAAGCGTGTCAGCACGTGTGTCAGGAAAGAACCAGGTCGGAGGTCTGGTCGGCATAAACGCAGGAAGCATCAGTGACAGCCATGTACAAGGCAGAGTGACCGGAGACAGTCAGGTAGGCGGTCTGGTGGGTGTAAGCGAAGGCAACGCCAGCATCGTGAATAGCCATACACACGGGAATGGACGTGTGACTGGAAAGAACCAAGTCGGGGGGCTGGTCGGCATAAACAAGGGAGCCATCAGTAGCAGCCAGGCACAAAGCAGAGTGACCGGAGTCAGCCAAGTCGGAGGTCTGGTCGGCGAAAACAAAGGAAGCATCAGTGACAGCTACGCACAAGGCACAGTGTCCGGAGACAGTCAGACAGGCGGACTGGCGGGAGTAAACAGCGGTTTGGTCAGAAGCGCCTATAGCACCGGTGCTGTAGCCGGAGCGAATTTTCCAGGCAGGCTGGCCGGAGTCAACAGTGGCACGATAGCCCGCAGTTATGCCAGCAGGCTGGGCGACGGGGACAGCCTCGTGGGCGTGAATGACGGCGCAGTACAGGACAGCGATTTACGCACTGTGGAGCAAATGGAGTGTTCGATGGCGCCGCCCGTCAATCTTTGCCGGGAAGCTGGCGTGTATTTGGACTGGGACTCGCGAATTTGGCATTTTGGGCACTCCCGCATGCTGCCCGTGCTCCGGGCAGTTACGGATGTTCCCGCTGCACCGCTTGCAGTCCGGAAAGGCTGGGGTTCAGAGGGTGGATTGACGCTTCAGTGGGAGCATCGGGGAACTGCCGTGAATTTCTTTGAGGTGGAGGTGGATGGAACCATTTGGGACACCAGGGCATCCCGTTTTACGCTCGACGATACATTGATGGCTGAATTGCGTGGGCGTTACGCGGGCGGCAGTGAAATCCATTATTCCATACGCGGCAGCAGGGGAAGCGTTGCGGGAGATGCAGCGTCGGGAAGTTTCCATTTGATGAACGTTCCGGGGGCGGTGGAAATCCAGACAGCTTCAGGGCTGTCGACGGTACAGGTCACCATTGTCGGGGCTGCCGGGGACGGCTACGGGCGTGCTCCGGGCAGCAGCATGTACGGGAAACCGGCAGGCGAAATTGCCCTGGATCTGGCATACCGCGTGCGGCTGTTTTCAAAAGGCCGGTTGAAGGAAGGGCGGCGCATAACACAACAGGAACTGTCAAATTCAACCGTAGTGGAATTTTCAGGTCTGGAAGGTGGTTCCAGGTACGAAGTCAGGATATTTGCCGAAAACAAAGCGGGCGCAGGCCCAACAGTGGAAGCACCGGTTTTCACCTACGTTGCGGCGTGTCCGTGGGCAGCGGTGATAACGGCAGCAGGCTCTGGCAGCGAGGATGACCCCTGGCAGGTCGGCACACTTTGCCAATTGCAGGAAATGCGTTACGACCCTGCAGCGCATTATCGGCTGGCAGACGATATAGACGCGAAGCAGAGCCACGGTTGGCGGGACGGAAAGGGATTTCCTCCGATTGAATATTTTTCCGGTTCTCTGGACGGGCGTGGCCACAGCATTTTGAATCTCCTGATCAATCCCGGGCGAATGGACCATGTCGGGCTGTTCGGGAGGCTCAGCGGTGGTGCCCTGAAAAGCCTGGCGCTGGTGGATGTCACGGTGCGGGGCAGAGATGCGGTAGGGGCTCTGGCAGGACGCGTTGAGGCGAATGGCAGCATCAAGGGCAGCACGGTGACAGGCTTGACAGTCGGGCGGGATCGTGTGGGAGGAATGGCAGGTGAGAACCATGGGTTGATCAAGCTCAGCCATTCGGAGTCTACCGTTGCCGGAACGGTCAGCGCCCAAGGTCACGGCAACAGGATAGGCGGACTGGTGGGCAACAACTTCCCGGGCGCGAAGATTCGCAGTTCCCACGCGAGAGGAAGCGTGAGCGGGGTAAATCACGTGGGAGGTCTGGTGGGGCTCAATCAAGCTCCGCTCCATCACAGTCACGCGCGGTCAACGGTAATTGGGCATCATTCTGTGGGCGGGTTGGCAGGTTCCAACCATGGTTCCATAAGCGGATCTTATTCGGCAGGAACAGTCAACGGGAAAGAAGCTGTGGGCGGGTTGGTGGGTCAGCATGTTATTACAGTTCCATAGTTGACAGCCACTCGGACAGCACGGTTATCAGCGACGGGAATGGTGTGGGAGGTCTGGTGGGCACCAGCTGGGGGCCAATCCTCAGAAGCCATGCAACCGGAGCGGTCAGCGGAAATGAACAGGTAGGCGGCTTGGTGGGGCACGAGGGGTCTTGGTCTTGGCTCAGGGAAAGCTACGCAACCGGAGCGGTCAGCGGAAATGAACAGGTAGGCGGCTTGGTGGGGCACGAGGGGTCTTGGTCTTGGCTCAGGGAAAGCTACGCAACCGGATCGGCCAGCGGAAATGAGCAGGTAGGCGGACTGGCGGGAAACAGTGTGCGCAGCACCAACAATGACAGCAGGATTGACGACAGTTATGCGACTGGCCTGGTCAGCGGGAATGGTCAGACGGGTACGCTGGTGGGGCACTCCAACGGCACCGGGATGGCGGCAAATTACGCCCTGGTGCAGAGTGCCGGCAGCAGCGCGCTGGAACTCGTGGGCAGCGGGGACGCCGCCGCAGGAAACAGTTTTTCCCGCACGCTGGCACAATTGCAGTGTCCCCTTTCGCCGGGAGAGACGTGCCAGGGAGCGGCCAGTTACTCCGGCTGGAGCACCCAAGTCTGGTATTTCGGAGACGGGCAGACGCTTCCGGTCCATCGCGCCCTGCAACCGGCGCCACCAGCTCCCCCATTTCGCCTGCAGGCGGGATGGAACCCGGAAGGTAAACTGGAACTGAGCTGGACAGCTGCGAAAACAGGAAGCCTGAACGCAGGCTATTGGGTGGAGGTGGCAGGGCATTCCCTGGAAACGGAGTCCGTGTCTTTTACGCTCGGCGGGCACCTGTTGCAAAGCCTCCGTTCCGAATATGGGAGCGGTGACTCCCTGCAGGTCAGCGTGCGTGGATATAACCGTCATGGTGTGGGCGAAGCGACGACGCTTGCGGTCAAGCTGCTGAACTCTCCAGGTAAATTGACAGCCGTTCGGGCATCGGCGCAGGCGTTCTCGCTGCGTGTGTTGCTTATGGCTCCGGCTGACGACGGCTATGGCCAGTCACCGGAAGACCCGGCATACGGATATACGGGTGTCGGGGTTTCCGTAGGTCTGGGCTACCGGGTACGGCTGTACACCGGGGGGAACCCGGTGCAGGAACGGGAGCGTACGCACACAGACGGAGAAACATCTGCGGCCGTGGAATTTTCGGGTTTGGCAGGCGACAGCCACTATGAAGTGGTGGCGACGCCCTATAACAGGGTTGGGGAAGGACCGTCATTTTCCCTGCCGGTATTTACCCGTCCCTGGCAGTGCGACGGGGAAGCCCTGGCATCGGCAAGTGGCCCTGGCAGCCCTGGCAACGAGGACGATCCCTGGCAGGTTGCCACGCTGTGCCAATTGCAGGATATTCGCTCTGCCCCTGCAGGTCACTACCGGCTGGCAGGCGATATTGAAGCGGGTCCATCCCGGAACTGGCGGGCCGGAAAAGGCTTTGCGCCGATCACCGGTTTTTCCGGTTCCCTTGATGGTGCCGGCTATCGGATTTTCCATTTAAGGGTGCGCTCCGAGACACTGGAAGATGTCGGCATGTTTGCGCAGCTTCAGGACGGTCTGTTGCAGCAGGTGGTGTTGGTGAACGCGCAGCTTTGGGGAAGCGTCAACGTGGGAGCCCTGGTGGGCAGGAACGTGGGAGGCAGGGTTGTGAACAGCGGCGCGACGGGCTCACTTTTTAGCGGGCAGGTGGCGGGAGGACTCGTTGGCATCAACGCAGGCACGGTCAGTGGCAGCGCGGCCCGGTTGACGATAGAGCCGGGAGTTCAGGTCGCGGGTGGCCTGGTCGGGAAAAACCTGACAGGCGGGAGCATCGACACGAGTCATGCCGGAGGCTCGGTGTCGGGAACAGCCCTGGCGGGTGGTCTGGTTGCAGACAACCAGGGCTCGGTGACTGACAGTTACACAACAGCTTCTGTGATTGGGAAAGGTCTGGTTGCGGGTCTTGTGGCGAACAACCAGGGCACCGTCAGCCGCAGCTACGCGGCAGGGTCGGTGTCCGGAGCCGGACAGTCTGGAAGCTTTGCCGGCAACAGCCAGGGAGACATTGTCGACAGCCATGCGGCAGGATTGACCCGCGTCAATGGTGGCATCATGTCCTTTGTGGCAGATGACGCCGGGCAGGGATCAGGCTCCCTGCGGACGCTGCAGCAGCTGCGTTGCCCCACCGCCCCTGGCCTGGCGTGTGAGGGAAGGTCAACGTACTCGGGCTGGAGTGCCGGAACCTGGTCCTTCGGCGATCGCAATGCGCTGCCGGTTCTGCGTGGCTTTGAGACTCCTGGCAAACCCTTGCGCCTGCAGGCACAGTGGAAATCACCGTCTGTCTTGCTGCTGCGCTGGGAACCTCCGCAACACACGAGAGAGCTGATCGCTTACCGGATTGAGGCTCCATCGCACACTGCCGGGGAAACCGCATTGCTGTACTACGTGGGAGGTTCGGACTGGCTGCAGAAGCTGCGCGCCCATCATGAAGGTGGGAGCACGCCTCTTTTAATGGTTCGTGGCTACAACCTTTACGGTGTTGGCGAAGCCGCCCGTGTTTCCGTGCGCCTGCTGGACGTTCCCGGTTCTCCGGCTGATGTGCGGGTGGTGCCGGGGATCTCCACGCTGAGACTCAGCTTTGCACCCCCTTTCAATGATGGCTATGGCCGCAGGCCGGGTGACGCCGGTTACGCAGCGTCTGTGGAAGGCGTGGCTTTGCGTTTGGCTTACCGGATACGCCTGTATGCGTCCGGAGAGCTGGTACAGGAACGCGACGTTGCGCCGGTGGACCCTCTGAACTCGGTCACGGTGGAGTTTTCGGAACTGGAGGGTACCTCTGAATATCGGCTGGAAGCCTTCGCCCGTAACACGGTGGGCACCGGGTCGCCGTCAACGGTCCGGACGGTGACCCGCTTTCCGGAATGCGCCGGCAAAGGTCTGCAAAGCGCGCCGGGTGACGGCAGCAGCGACAACCCGTGGCAAGTTGCCACGTTGTGCCAGTTACAGGACGTGCGCTCTGATCTGCAGGCTCACTACGTACAGGCGGCAGACATAGACGCCGGCCCGAGTCGGGAGTGGCAAGGCGGTGCCGGCTTTCATCCGATAGAGAATTTTTCAGGCACCTTCGACGGGGCAGGACGGCAAATTTCTGCCTTGCACATTGACCGCCCGCAAACGGACGAGGTTGGCCTGTTTTCCAGGCTTGCAGAAGGCGGGACTGTCAAGAGGGTGGTGCTCGTTGACGCACGGGTAAGGGGAAAAAACAGAGTCGGAGCCTTGGTCGGCTTTAACGGGGGAACTGTCATGAACAGCGTCGTGAGGTCTGCACAGGTTTTCAGCACGGTCGGTACCGGTGTTGGCGGATTGGTGGGTGGCAACGGAGGTTTGCTGGTCAACAGTGGTGCCAGTGCCGTGGTTGATGGAGGCAGATACGTCGGCGGCCTGGTTGGTTATGTGAAAGGGAAAGGTCGGGTCGTGGGCAGCACGGTGAGGGCTTCGCAGGTACGCGGGATTGAGTCTGCCGGTGGTTTGATCGGTCGGATCCGGGGGGGCACCATTTTGCACAGCAGTGCCGACGCGGCGGTGATCGTCTCGGGTGAAGGGCGGGGCTACGCCGGCGGCCTGGTTGGCTACAGCCATGGAAGCACTATTTTGCACTGTTATGCGACAGGTTCGGCCACCGCTGGGGAAGGGGATCACGTCGGCGGTCTGGTTGGCTTCAGCAATAGCACCATTGCATACAGCTATGCCGACGTGTCGGTCAGCGGGGATACGCGTGTTGGTGGATTGGTGGGCTTCAACGCCGGTTCTGTCCATGCGGGCTATGCGCTCGGTACGGTACAGGGCCGTTCCTTCACCGGAGGGCTGGTCGGAACCAATGTCCACCGAATTCAGGACAGCTATGCGGTGAACCCTGTTGTTGGGGAATCGGGCAGCATCGGCAGTCTGGTGGGCCATTCTGGTCCAGACGCTGCGATTGACCGCAGTTACGCCCCCGTGTCTGCGAGGGCAGCTTTGGTGGGCAGTGGCCCAACGGGTGGTGCTTCACCCCGTACTCTGACCCAGCTGCGTTGTCCGACCGTGGCGGGGCAGGTATGCGAAGGTGCCACGACTTATGCGGGCTGGGAACCGGGAGCCTGGCATTTTGGCAATGCCCACACGCTGCCATTGCTGCGTGCGCTTGCCGATATTCCTGCCACACCGGTTGATTTGGCGGTGAGCTGGGAATCTCTGGATCACCTGCGCTTCACGTGGGCGGCGGGAAGTTCAGCGGTCGATTACTACGAACTCAAGCTGGCAGGAACAATGCGGAAAGTCACAGCGCTGACTTTTGACTTTGACGGAGATTTTCTGGCCGGGTTTCGGGAAAACAGCCAAAGGGCTTGCCCCCACCCGTACCAGCTTCGCGCTGTGCACGGAGATCTGGTGGGCTATCCGGCCGCCGCTTACTTCCATTTGCCGGGGCTTCCGGGTGCGACGACGATAACGGAGCTTGTGCCCGGTCAGACCACTGCTCGCCTGGTGTTGGCGACCATGGGACATGACGGTTGCGCTTCCCTGGCGGGCGATATGTCTGCGGCTTCTCCTGATCGCGCTGCGGGCTCTGGTTTTGGCTACGTGGTGGTTGTGAGTGCTGCAGGGCGCAGCACCGAGACTTTTTTCCCGGCAGGTGCTTTTGCCACCGAGATTGAGATTGGTCACTTGCTGCCGCACAGAAGCTATGGCTTACAGGTCTATGCGCGCAACCGGGGGGCGGAGGGGTGCCTGCCCAAACGTCCGAAAACAGGGGCACGTTCAGCACCATAGCGGTGCCTGGCAGGCCTTCAGGCTTGCGGGCCAGATGGAAGTCTGCAAATCAGGTGAACCTGGGTTGGGAAGCGGCGAGCAGCAACGGGGCGACGATAGACAGCTACCGGCTTTTCCTGGGCGGAGAACGTCACTCCATCGCGGGAACCGGCACTTCTTATGTGCTGTCGAGCCATGCCTTGGCGCAGCTGCGTGAGGCGTACGCAGGAGGGGGGCAGATACGCTATTCGCTCCAGGCAGTCAACCGCGCCGGAGCAGGGGCGATGAGTACAGCAGCATTTACTTTGCTCGACGTTCTTGAAGGGACATTGGCCATGCAGCTGGTGCACAAAGCGAATGGCCGCGTGCAGGTACACTTGGATTATTCGGGAAATGACGGATACGGACGCACTGCGGATCACGCCGACTTCGGAGCTCCGGTTGATGGAATATTGCTCGGCTTGGGATATCGGGTACAGCTGCTTTTGTCTGGAGAACTGATGGAGGAACGGTTTATTGCAATGCCTTCACCGGGGGGAGCCGTCAAGATGGAATTTACGGGGCTGCAAGGTGGTGTTGCGTACGAAGTCCGGGCATTCCCCCGGGACGGCGTGGCTGAAGCGCCAGGAGTGGGCCATTTTATCAACTGGGATCCCGAGATCCCGACCACGCCAAGACCTGGCTCCACATCACGCCAAGGAATTGCGCCTTAAAGTCTTTTTGGGCGGCATGGTTCGCTGAGAGCATACACAAACTTAATAACCGGAAAAACGCGTAAGTCTGTTTGTTTTTTAAGCGCGAAAAGGTTTTGTTTTTTGGTGAAGGCTGCCTTTCGCGGTTAAAAATGCTGTTTTCGGGGGTTCCCGGTTAGATGTAGCCGATATTTTCTCATAATAATTTGCCAGATTGGGTGCCATTCTGTACAATTGACCCACTAAGTGACTCTCCGGCGCGTACAGCTGTGCCGGGACATCAGGGCAAAGTAGGTGAAGGTCAGAAGTCAGGGGATCGCCCGGTGCGTCAGCTAGGAGAACAGACAGCGAATGTTGTGGCAGGAATTTAACGTTGCAGGTGGGTTATGCCCTCATTTCTCTGCCCGCATGGCTCGCCATTCACAATGAAAAAAGCAAGTTACAGATTTCCGGATACGCAGAGCTTCAGCGGCTGGCTGAAGTGGTTGCTCGTGGGTGTATTCATCATCACGTCAAACGCGCCCGTTTTTGGCCAGGATCAGGAATCTCTGGTAGATCAAGGCTTCTCGGCCAGCCCCTTGCCGGAGGTGCAACACGCGCGTGAGGCCACCCGGAGCGTGTATCCCACCAGAGCACAGCGACTGGATCTGGGAGACTTCAGCACGCAGGAAGAAGATAAAATCCTGGAGCTGCTCAGCGTGAGCACGGTCAACTACACCGGCATCTACCGGGAAGTCCGTTTGCAGCGCGCCAACTGGGCACTGGTCAAACAGGAAGATGGCATCGATGTCTGGCAGGCGCATATTCATTCCCCTGCAGCCGTCAGTCTGGGGGTGTACCTCAGGAATTTTCATCTGGATCCAGGCATGGCGGTGAAGCTGTACAGCCTAACTGACGAACAAGACCCTGTTGAGGAATATACCGGCGAGGGTCGAGCCGGAAACAGAGACGGATTCTGGTCATATCCGATGTCAGGAGACGCCATAGTGGTGGAGTTCCGGACTCCCTCGGCGTCCGGTCTGGAACCCGATGCATTTCCGTTCGCCGTAGAAAAAGTCAATCACACTTTCAAAGACAGGAACGGTGGGTTGCCCGGCACGCAACTGCAAAAATTCCAGGCGCGGTCTGGACCATGCCAGTATCACGACAAAACAGAAAACACTGCTGTGTTTGTGAACGGCGACATGCCAGAGCACGTACGCAAGGCTTCCTTGGGCACTGTGCTCATCTGCGTGTATGGCGAACAGGGAGCGGGTTGCGGTACCGGAAGTTTACTGAAAAACAAGTCAGGGGATGGGGCGCTCTACGTCTTGTCTGTCTGGCATCTTTTCGTGGTAGAAGTGGATGACCCCAACACCGATGACAAGCCTTATATCAATAGTGATTTCAGCGTTGTACTTAAAGGTGAAGCAGCGGGACGGGCACGGGCAGACGGCTCAAGATTTATAGCTGGGAGTGCTGCAAATGACTGGGGACTGGTGCGCATCGAAGAGCAGTTCAGTGGCTGGGGGAGTTACCAGCTACTGGACTGGAAGACGCATAGCCCCAAAGCCTTCGATGGCTATGTACTGCACCACTCCTATTTGCTGGCGCAGCAATATTCCCCATTCGGACCATACGGAAACAGGTTTTTGCTCAGACCACGGGGTGCACCGGAATCAGCCATTTGCTCAGGACCCGTTTGTGCGGGGCGGTTTATTGGACTCTTTACGGGCTACCGTGCTGAGTTTGGAGGCTCCGGATCGCCGGCATTTTATGAGGACACGTCATCCGTGGTGGGAACTTATAACAAATTTAACCAGTGCTTTTCCGGTTTTGCCGGGATGGGCAATATCTATAATAACCCAAGAGTCTTCAGTGCCCTGAACTACGGGGATGCCTATTTTCATGGCAGCCAATTTCCCTATATGGATCCTGAGCTCGCGTGCTCTTTTAGTTCGCAAGCCATGGCAGGTTCCGGGACTGAAAGCGACCCCTATCAGGTAGAAAATATTTGCCATTTACGCGACATGGAGGCATCGCCCCAATCACACTACGTCCAGGTCAAAGATATGGACGCAGCGACAATGACGCATGGATGGAAAAACGGCTTCACACCGATCAAGTATTTTTCCGGAACTTTTGATGGCAACGGTTACCAAATTTCCAATTTGAAGGTCAACATAGCGGGAGAAGAATTCGAGAGTATCGGGCTGTTTGGCAAGTTGCAGGGTGGCCTTCTAAAGCGCGTGAAGCTGGTGAACTTTTTGACGAAAGTGGGAGTGAATGTCGGTTCTCTGGTTGGCCTGAATGATCGGGGGACGATTGAGGACAGTGAAGTTGATGGCAAGGTTGACGGGTACAGAACCATCGGTGGACTGGTTGGCCTGAATCAGGGTGGTGTCATCCGCAACAGCACGGCGACGGTAAGGGTTGGGGAGAACTCCCGCGACATATTTGTTGCCGGCGGGCTGGTGGGTCAGAACGACGGTGGCACGGTTGAAGGCAGTCGTGCGTTGGGGGCAGTAACAGGAGGCAATCAAGTCGGGGGTCTGGTGGGCAAAAACATGGGTTCGGTCACCTCCAGCCATGCGACTGGAAATGTGACCGGCACTCATGCCATAGGGGGCTACGTAGGTGGTCTGGTGGGTTGGCACCTTGGCGGCACCATCAGCGGCAGCTTCGCACATAGCCAGGTTGTCGGAGCAGCCCCCGGGACTGGTGGGCTGGTGGGTGTAAGCGAAGTCAACGCCAGCATCGTGAATAGCCATGTAGGCGTGTCAGCACGTGTGTCAGGAAAGAATCATGTCGGAGGTCTGGTCGGCGAAAACCAAGGAAACATCAGTGGCAGCTATGCAAAAAGTACAGCAGTGACCGGAGTCAGCCAAGTCGGAGGTCTGGTCGGCGAAAACAAAGGAAGCATCAGTGACAGCTACTCACAGGGCACAGTGACCGGAGACAGTCAGACAGGCGGTCTGGTGGGGGGAAACAGCGGTTTGGTCAGAAGCGCCTATAGCACCGGTGCTGTAGCCGGAGCGAATTTTCCAGGCAGGCTGGCCGGAGTCAACAGTGGCACGATAGCCCGCAGTTATGCCAGCAGGCTGGGCGACGGGGACAGCCTCGTGGGCGTGAATGACGGCGCAGTACAGGACAGCGATTTACGCACTGTGGAGCAAATGGAGTGTTCGATGGCGCCGCCCGTCAATCTTTGCCGGGAAGCTGGCGTGTATTTGGACTGGGACTCGCGAATTTGGCATTTTGGGCACTCCCGCATGCTGCCCGTGCTCCGGGCAGTTACGGATGTTCCCGCTGCACCGCTTGCAGTCCGGAAAGGCTGGGGTTCAGAGGGTGGATTGACGCTTCAGTGGGAGCATCGGGGAGCTGCCGTGAATTTCTTTGAGGTGGAGGTGGACGGAACCATTCAGGATACCAGGGCATCCCATTTTACGTTTGACGGTACATTGATGGCTGAATTGCGTGGGCGTTACGCGGGCGGCAGTGAAATTCATTATTCCATACGCGGCAGCAGGGGAGGCGTTGCGGGAGATGCAGCGTCGGGAAGTTTCCATTTAATGAAAGTTCCGGGGGCGGTGGAAACCCGGATAGCTTCAGGGCTGTCGATGGTACGGCTCACCATTGTCGGGACTGCCGGGGACGGCTACGGGCGTGCTCCGGGCAGCAGCATGTACGGTAAACCGGCAGGCGGAATTGCCCTGGATCTGGCATATCACGTGAGGCTGTTTTCAAAAGGCCTGTTGAAGGAAGAGCGGCGTGTAACACAACAGGAACCGTCAAATTCAACCGTAGTGGAATTTTCAGGTCTGGAGGGTGGTTCCAGGTACGAAGTCAGGATATTTGCCGAAAACAAAGTGGGTGCAGGCCCAACGGTGGAAGCGCCGGTTTTCACCTACGTTGCGGCGTGTCCGTGGGCAGCGGTGATAACGGCAGCAGGCTCTGGCAGTGAGGATGACCCATGGCAGGTCGGTACACTTTGCCAGCTGCAGGAAATGCGTTACGACCCTGCAGCGCATTATCGGCTGACAGACGATATAGACGCGAAGCAGAGCCACGGTTGGCGGGACGGGAAGGGATTCCCACCGATTGAATATTTTTCCGGTTCTCTGGACGGGAGTGGCCACAGCGTTCTGAATCTCCTGATCAATCCCGGGTCAGTAGACCATGTCGGGTTGTTCGGGAGGCTCAGCGGCGGTGCCCTGCAAAGCCTGGCGCTGGTGGATGTCACAGTGCGGGGCAGAGATGCGGTAGGGGCTCTGGCAGGACGCGTTGAGGCGAATGGCAGCATCAAGGGCAGCACGGTGACGGGCTTGACAGTCGGGCGGGATCGTGTGGGAGGAATGGCAGGTGAGAACCATGGATTGATCAAGCTCAGCCATTCGGGGTCTACCGTTGCCGGAACGGTCAGCGCCCAGGGTCACGGCAACATGACAGGCGGACTGGTGGGCAAAAACTTCCCGGGCGCGAAGATTCGCAGTTCCCACGCGGGAGGAAGCGTGAGCGGGGCAAATCACGTGGGAGGTCTGGTGGGGTTCAATCAGGCTCCGCTCCATCACAGTCACGCGCAGTCAACGGTGAACGGGCATCGTTATGTGGGCGGGCTGGTGGGTTATAACAATGGTTCCATAAGCGGATCTTATTCGGCAGGAGCAGTAAACGGGAAAAGAAATGCGGGTGGGCTGGTGGGTGGTCAGCATGATTATTACAGTTCCATAGTTGACAGCCACTCGGACAGCACGGTTATCAGCGAAGGGAATGGTGTGGGAGGTCTGGTGGGCACCAGCTCGGGGTCAATCCTCAGAAGCCATGCGACCGGATCGGTCAGCGGAAATTTCCGGGTAGGTGGCTTGGTGGGGCACAACGGGTTCTTGCTTAAGGAAAGCTACGCAGCCGGATCGGTCAGCGGAAATGAGCAGGTAGGCGGCTTGGCGGGAAACAGTGAACTCGGCACCAACAATAACAGCAGGATTTTGGACAGTTATGCGACTGGCCTGGTCAGCGGGAATGGTCAGACGGGCACGCTGGTAGGGCGTTCCAACGGCACCGGGATGGCTGCAAATTATGCCTTGGAGCCGGGTGCCGGCAGCAGCGCGCTGGAACCCGTGGGCAGCGGGGAGGACGCCGCCGCAGGAAACGGTTTTTCCCGCACGCTGGCACAATTGCAGTGTCCCCTTTTGCCGGGAGAGACGTGCCAGGGAACGGCCAGTTACTCCGGCTGGAGCACCCAAGTCTGGTATTTCGGAGACGGGCAGACGCTTCCGGTCCATCACGCCCTGCAACCGGTGCCACCATCTCCCCCATCCCGCCTGCAGTCGGGATGGAACCTGGAAGGTAAACTGGAATTGAGCTGGACAGCCGCGAAAACAGGAAGCCTCAACGCAGGCTATTGGGTGGAGGTGGGAGGGCATTCCCTGGAAATGGAGTCCGCGTCTTTTACGCTTGGCGGGCACCTGTTGCAAAGCCTCCGTTCCGAATATGGGAGCGGTGACTCCCTGCAGGTCAGCGTGCGTGGATATAACCGTCACGGTGTGAGCGAAGCAACGACGCTTGCGGTCAAGCTGCTGAACTCCCCAGGTAAACTGACAGCCGTTCGGGCATCGGCGCAGGCGTTCTCGCTGCGTGTGTTGCTTATGGCTCCGGCTGACGACGGCTATGGCCAGTTACCGGAAGACCCGGCTTACGGATATGCAGGTGTCGGGGTTTCCGTAGGTCTGGGCTACCGGGTACGGCTGTACACCGGGGGGGACCCGGTGCAGGAACGGGAGCGTACGCACACAGACGGAGAAACATCTGTGGCCGTGGAATTTTCGGGTTTGGCAGGCGACAGCCACTATGAAGTGGTGGCGACGCCCTATAACAGGGTTGGGGAAGGACCGTCATTTTCCCTGCCGGTATTTACCCGTCCCTGGCAGTGCGACGGGGAAGCCCTGGCATCGGCAAGTGGCCCTGGCAGCCCTGGCAACGAGGACGATCCCTGGCAGGTTGCCACGCTGTGCCAATTGCAGGATATTCGCTCTGCCCCTGCAGGTCACTACCGGCTGGCAGGCGATATTGAAGCGGGTCCATCCCGGAACTGGCGGGCCGGAAAAGGCTTTGCGCCGATCACCGGTTTTTCCGGTTCCCTTGATGGTGCCGGTTATCGGATTTTCCATTTAAGGGTGCGCTCCGAGACACTGGAAGATGTCGGCATGTTTGCGCAGCTTCAGGACGGTCTGTTGCAGCAGGTGGTGTTGGTGAACGCGCAGCTTTGGGGAAGCGTCAACGTGGGAGCCCTGGTGGGCAGGAACGTGGGAGGCAGGGTCGTGAACAGTGGAGCAACAGGCTCACTTTTTGGCGGGCAGGTGGCGGGAGGACTCGTTGGCATTAACGCAGGCACGGTCAGAGGCAGCGCGGCCCGGTTGACGATGGAGCCGGGATCCCAGGTCGCGGGTGGCCTGGTCGGAAAAAACCTGACAGGCGGGAGCATCGACACGAGTCATGCCGGAGGCTCGGTGTCGGGAACAGCCCTGGCGGGTGGTCTGGTTGCAGACAACCAGGGCTCGGTGACTGACAGTTACACAACAGCCTCTGTGATTGGGAAAGGTCTGGTTGCGGGTCTTGTGGCGAACAACCAGGGCACCGTCAGCCGCAGCTACGCGGCAGGGTCGGTGTCCGGAGTCGGACAGCCCGGAAGCTTTGCCGGCAACAGCCCGGGAAGCATCATCGACAGCCATGCAGCAGGATTGACCCGCGTCAATGCTGGCATCGTGCCCTTTGTGGCAGATGACACCGTGCAGGGATCAGGCTCCCTGCGGACGCTGCAGCAGTTGCGTTGCCCCACCGCCCCTGGCCTGGCGTGTGCGGGAAGGTCAACGTACTCGGGCTGGAGTGCCGGGGTCTGGTCCTTCGGCGATCACAATGCGCTGCCGGTTCTGCGTGGCTTTGAGACTCCCGGCAAACCCTTGCGCCTGCAGGCACAGTGGAAATCCCCGTCTGTCTTGCTGCTGCGCTGGGAACGCCCATTGGACGGACGTGAACGAATCGGTCACCGCGTGGAAAGCGGAGCGCTTTCCGGGGAGACGCTCTCGGATTACTTCATGGCGGAACCGGACTGGCTGCAGAAGCTGCGCGCCCATCATGAAGGCGGGAGCACGCTTCTTTTAACGGTTCGTGGCTACAACCTTTACGGTGTTGGCGAAGCCGCCCGTGTTTCCGTGCGCCTGCTGGACGTTCCCGGTTCTCCGGCTGATGTGCGGTTGGTGCCGGGGATCTCCACGCTGAGACTCAGCTTTGCACCCCCTTCCAATGATGGCTATGGCCGCAGGCCGGGTGACGCCGGTTACGCAGCGTCTGCGGAAGGCCTGGCTTTGCGTTTGGCTTACCGGATACGCCTGTATGCGTCCGGGGAGCTGGTACAGGAACGCGACGTTGTGCCGGTGGATCCTCTGACTTCGGTCACGGTGGAGTTTTCGGAACTGGAGGGTGCCTCTGAATATCGGCTGGAAGCCTTCGCCCGTAACACGGTGGGTACCGGGTCGCCGTCAACGGTCCGGACGGTGACCCGCTTTCCGGAATGCGCCGGCAAAGGTCTGCAAAGCGCACCGGGTGACGGCAACAGCGACAACCCGTGGCAAATTGCCACGTTGTGCCAGTTACAGGACGTGCGCTCTGATCTGCAGGCTCACTACGTACTGGCGGCAGACATAGACGCCGGCCCGAGTCGGGAGTGGCAAGGCGGTGCCGGCTTTCATCCGATAGGGAATTTTTCAGGCACCTTCGACGGGGCAGGACGGCAAATTTCTGCCTTGCACATTGACCGCCCGCAAACGGACGAGGTTGGCCTGTTTTCCAGGCTTGCAGAAGGCGGGACTGTCAAGGGGATGGTGCTCGTTGACGCACGGGTAAGGGGAAAAAACAGAGTCGGAGCCTTGGTCGGCTTTAACGGGGGAACTGTCATGAACAGCGTCGTGAGGTCTGCACAGGTTTTTAGCACGGTCGGTTCCGGTGTTGGCGGGCTGGTGGGTGGCAACGGGGGTTTGCTGGTCAACAGTGGTGCCAGTGCCGTGGTTGATGGAGGCAGATACGTCGGCGGCCTGGTCGGTTATGTGAAAGGGAAAGGCCGGGTCGTGGGCAGCACGGTGAGGGCTTCGCAGGTACGCGGGCTCGAGTCCGCCGGTGGTTTGGCCGGTCGGATCCGGGGAGCCACCATTTTGCACAGCAGCGCTGACGCGGCGGTGATCGTCTCGGGTGAAGGGCGGGACTACGCCGGCGGCCTGGTTGGCTACAGCCATGGAAGCACGATTTTGCACTGTTATGCGACAGGTTCGGCCACCGCTGAGGAAGGGGATCACGTCGGCGGTCTGGTTGGCTTCAGCAATAGCACCATTGCATACAGCTATGCCGACGTGTCAGTCAGCGGGGATACGCGTGTTGGTGGATTGGTGGGCTTCAACGCCGGTTCTGTCCATGCGGGCTATGCGCTCGGTACGGTACAGGGCCGTTCCTTCACCGGAGGGCTGGTCGGAACCAATGTCCACCGAATTCAGGACAGCTATGCGGTGAACCCTGTTGTTGGGGAATCGGGCAGCATTGGCAGTCTGGTGGGCCATTCTGGTCCAGACGCTGCGATTGACCGCAGTTACGCCCCCGTGTCTGCGAGGGCAGCTTTGGTGGGCAGTGGCCCAACGGGTGGTGCTTCACCCCGTACTCTGACCCAGCTGCGTTGTCCGACCGTGGCGGGGCAGGAATGCGAAGGCGCCACGACTTATGCCGGCTGGGAACCGGGAGCCTGGCATTTTGGCAATGCCCGCACGCTGCCATTGCTGCGTGCGCTTGCCGATATTCCTGCCACACCGGTTGATTTGGCGGTGAGCTGGGAATCTCTGGATCACCTGCGCTTCACGTGGGCGGCGGGAAGTTCAGCGGTCGATTACTACGAACTCGAGCTGGCAGGAACAATGCGGAAAGTCACAGCGCTGACTTTTGACTTTGACGGAGATTTTCTGGCCGGGTTTCGGGAAAACAGCCAAAGGGCTTGCCCCCACCCGTACCAGCTTCGCGCTGTGCACGGAGATCTGGTGGGCTATCCGGCCGCCGCTTACTTCCATTTGCCGGGGCTTCCGGGTGCGACGACGATAACGGAGCTTGTGCCCGGTCAGACCACTGCTCGCCTGGTGTTGGCGACCATGGGACATGACGGTTGCGCTTCCCTGGCGGGCGATGTGTCTGCGGCTTCTCCTGGACGCACTGCGGGCTCCGGTTTTGGCTACGTGGTGGTTGTGAGTGCTGCAGGGCGCAGCACCGAGACTTTTTTCCCGGCAGGTGCTTTTGCCACCGAGATTGAGATTGGTCACTTGCTGCCGCACAGAAGCTATGGCTTACAGGTCTATGCGAGTAACCGAAAGGGCGTTGGGGTGCTCGCCCGGGGATCCGTAAACTGGGGCACGTTCAGCACCATAGCGGTGCCTGGCAGACCTTCAGGTTTGCGGGTCAGATGGGAGTCCACAAATCGGGTGAACCTGGGTTGGGAAGCGGCGAGCAGCAACGGGGCGACGATAGACAGTTACCGGCTTTTCCTGGACAGAAAACGCCACTCCATCGCGGGAACCGGCACTTCTTATGTGCTGTCGAGCCATGCCTTGGCGCAGCTGCGCGAGGCGTACGCAGGAGGGGGGCAGATACGCTATTCGCTCCAGGCAGTCAACCGCGCCGGAGCAGGCGCGATGGGCACAGCAGCATTTACTTTGCTCGACGTTCTTGAAGGGACATTGGCCATGCAGCTGGTGCACAAAGCGAATGGCCGCGTGCAGGTACACTTGGATTATTCGGGAAATGACGGATACGGACGCACTGCGGATCACGCCGACTTCGGAGCTCCGGTTGATGGAATATTGCTCGGCTTGGGATATCGGGTACAGCTGCTTTTGTCTGGAGAACTGATGGAGGAACGGTTTATTGCAATGCCTTCACCGGGGGGAGCCGTCAAGATGGAATTTACGGGGCTGCAAGGTGGTGTTGCGTACGAAGTCCGGGCATTCCCCCGGGACGGCGTGGCTGAAGCGCCAGGAGTGGGCCATTTTATCAACTGGGATCCCGAGATCCCGACCACGCCAAGACCTGGCCCACATCACGCCAAGGAATTGCGCCTTAAAGTCTTTTTGGGCGGCATGGTTCGCTGAGAGCATACACAAACTTAATAACCGGAAAAACGCATTTGGAAGCTCCCTTTCTGTGTAATAATTGACCAATGTTCTTGAGCATGCTGGCGTACCGGCATGCCAGGATTAGGTTTTTGTTCGCGTGGAAACAAAAACCGTGAGGGTCTGGCATGAAATTTCGTACAATTTTGAGGATGCGCGGGTTTGTCTGAGTTCGCTGATTCTCTGATTTCAAGGTTGGAGGCTGGCGAAGACTCGTTCGCAGCCGCTAAACCGAAACTTCTTTCAAAACACTCTTTCCCGGCTGCAAACTGTCTCTTCAACGTTCCGAAGACACGGGCGACCGCGCCGATTATTCACTCTGAAAACTGAAGGCTTAGCTTTATGATTGCATTAGAAATTGAGCATGAGGGTCATACTGGCCTGGAATCACTGCAAATGGGTGCACGTCGAATCCAGGTAGATGACAAAAAAATCATCAACTGCCGTGCTGACTTGAATCAGCTTGTGCCTTTCAAATACGAGTGGGCGTGGAAAAAGTATTTAATTGCCTGCAGCAACCACTGGATGCCTCAGGAAATCAACATGAGTGCCGATATTACGCTTTGGAAAAGCGCGACAGGGTTAACGGAGGACGAGCGCCGCGTGATCAAGCGCAATCTTGGGTTTTTTTCCACTGCGGACTCTCTTGTTGCCAACAATCTGGTTCTCGCGCTGTACCGCCACATTACGAATCCGGAGTGTCGGCAGTATCTGTTGCGGCAGGCTTTTGAAGAAGCTGTCCACACCCATGCATACCAATATTGTGTCGAATCGCTGGCTATGGATGAGGCTGAAATTTTCAATATGTACCGGGAACTTCCCTCGGTTGCGCGTAAAGTCGAGTGGGCCTTGCCTTACACACAAAATCTGGGAGATCCCAACTTCAAAACCGGAAGCGAAAAAAATGACCAGCTCCTGCTCAGAGACTTGATCGCGTTTTACGTTGTTTTTGAAGGAATCTTCTTTTACGTGGGCTTTTCCCAGATTCTTTCCATGGGCAGGCGCAACAAGATGACCGGTGTCTCCGAACAATTCCAGTACATCATGCGCGACGAATCCATGCACACGAACTTTGGCATAGATGTCATCAACCAAATCAAGCTGGAAAACCCGCATCTGTGGAACGAAGCCGCAAAACAGGAAGCCCGTGAGATCATTCACGATGGTGTGATGCACGAACAGTTGTACGCACAAGACACCATGCCGCGCCCCATACTAGGCATGAACGCCAGTCTGTTCGGACAATACGTGCAGTTCGTCGCAAACCGACGTTGCGTACAAATCGGACTTGAGGAACTGTTCCCCGGCGTCACCAACCCCTTCCCATGGATGTCGGAAATTTTAGATCTGAAAAAGGAAAAGAATTTCTTTGAAACCCGCGTCACCGAATACCAGACTGGTGGCGCGCTCAGTTGGGATTAACGCGGGAGACGCCTGCATTTTCCAGTCTGGCCATGGTGACGAATCATGCGCCTGGCTACGCCTAGGAACAAACGTCCATGGCGTCCCACCTGCTCTCGTTCCGCTTTTTGCAGCTTTCGAGCTTGGTTCTGTGCGTGTGTGCCCTCTTGGTCTCGTACCTCTTTATGGAATTGCACCTCGGGCTCGCACCTTGCCATCTCTGCATCATTGACCGCTTGTTGTGCGTCCTTATTGCGGGTGTCTCACTCGTCGGGCTATTGCACAGCCAAGGCACCATTGGCAGACAGCGTGGTTACGCGACATTAAACATTCTCTTGTCCTCTTCAGGGATTGCCGTCGCCGGTCGGCATATCTATTTGCAAAGCCAGACCGGTGATGCCATTCCCGACTGCATCCCCGGACTTCGCTACATGCTGGATAATTTTCCGGTACTGGAAACGCTGGAAACCATATTCACGACTACCGGTCAGTGCGCCAAAGTTGACTGGACTTTTTCCGGACTCACCATTCCGCAACAAACATTGCTTTTGTTTATGATCCTTTGGGTTCTTGCCACACTCAGTCTGCTGAGGACTCCGAATATAAAGGCGCAGGAAAAGAGATGACACAGCTTGCGATAATTGGTGCCGGGAACATGGGTACGGCCATCGCCAAGGGTCTGCTGAACACTGGCTGGGCAGCGGAAAATATTTTTGCAAGCACTCGCAGCGCTGCCTCACTTGAGACCTTTCGCAAACGCTGTCCAAGAGTTTCAGCCTCACGAAATAACCTCACAGCGATTTCCAAATGCGATGTCGTCCTGCTGTGCGTCAAGCCTGGAGAAATTCCCGATCTCTGCAAAGAGATCAGAGCCTCACTGGCGGGCCAACGCACAACGCTGGTCAGCCTCGCCGCCGGGGTTACACTAACATCCATGTCGCACTGCTTAAAACGCGATTTCCCCATTGTCCGCTGCATGCCCAACCTTCCGGTCGTCCTTGGCAAGGGGGTCAGTGTTCTGTGTCGGAATGCACACGTTGGCGAGGATCAGAAATCTCTTTGCAAACAGATTTTTTCTGCTGTCGGTGATGTCCACTGGATTGAGAAAGAATCATTGATGGATCTCGTAACAGCAGTTTCCGGGAGTGGTCCGGCTTATTTTTTCCGCATTCTGGAAGCCTTGGAAAAAGCCGCTCATGCACTTGGGCTTGAGCGCGAACTGGCGCACCAACTAGTTCTCAAAACGGCACTTGGCAGTGTCGCGCTGGCAGAAACCGGAGATCTGAAGACGCTTCGCGCGCAAGTCACTTCTCCCAAAGGCACGACGGAACAAGGCATCGCAGTTCTCGAGCGACAAGTAGACGAGCTGTTCAAAAATGCAGTGCAGGCTGCCGCGCACCGCGCTGGCGAAATCTCCAGGCAATACGACGCCAGGACAACCACTCCATGAGCACTCTTGACAACATCGCCACTCTATTGGCGGATCTGTTTTTTTCTCTCGCCGCTTTTTTCTTTCTTCTGCGTGCTCTTCTGGCTTTTAGTGGGGCGAGTTTTCACAACCCAATATCGCAGTCGGTTTTCACCATCACCAACCCTGTTTTACGCCTGGTGAGACCCATAGCCCCTTTTGTGGGTCGCGTTGATTTCGGCTGCTGGGGGCTCGCGTACCTTGCAAAAATACTGGAGCTGTTCTCCATTTCCCAGTTTCAGAATATCGAGTACGAAGTTTCTTTTCTGGCAATTGTTGCCTTTGTCAGACTGTTGGAAACTTTGGTCTACATCCATATAATTGCGCTCATCATCCTGGCAGTGAGTAGCTGGTTTATAGGCGCCGGCCAGTCTCATTCGAACCCTATTCTCAGCCTGTTGCATAGCTTGACGAGCCCACTTCTCAGGCCAATCCGCAAAATAATCCCACAATCCGGGGGTCTGGACTTCAGCCCTATGCTGGCACTCGTAGGTCTGTACGTGGTGCTGATTCTGATTCATTCCCTGGCTCCTTAACAACGACCAGGCTGAACATGCGAGTACTTGGCGTTGAAAGCTCCTGCGATGAAACCGCAGTAGGCGTCGTGGACACAGAGCACGGCGTGGTCGGTGAAGCCCTGTACAGTCAGGCAGAGATGCACGCACCACACGGTGGGGTTGTTCCGGAGATGGCGGCACGGGATCACGTTCGGCGGCTGCTTCCGGTACTGGAAGCTGCGCTAAAGCCGCACTGCCTGGACTCTATCGACGCCATTGCCTATACCACTGGTCCCGGACTTGTCAGCGCCTTGTTGACCGGCGCCATATTTGGGCACGGGTTGGCATGGGCACTTGACTTGCCGGCAATCGGTGTCCATCACCTGGAAGCACACCTTCTTTCTCCGATGCTGGATGCACCAGGCTTGCACCCTCCCTATCTTGCCTTACTGGTTTCCGGAGGTCACACGCAAATGCTTGAAGTCAGCGCCCCGGGAGCTTACAAGCTACTGGGAGAAACCCTGGACGACGCAGCAGGGGAAGCGTTTGACAAGGTCGCCCGATGCTTGGGACTCGGTTATCCGGGGGGAGCAAAAATCATGCACTTGGCGAAGAGTGGCCAAAAAGGACGCTTTACTTTACCCAGGCCAATGACCCGCAAACCGGGACTTGATTTCAGCTTTAGTGGACTGAAAACCGAGACCTTCCGCACAATACATAATCACTGCCACGACCCACAATCGCGCGCTGACATAGCCCTTGCATTCCAGGAAGCTGTGATCGACAGCCTAATGTGCAAATTGGAGCGAGGATTGGAAAAGACCGGGTTAAAACGCCTGGTCGTGGCGGGTGGGGTCAGTGCCAACACAAATTTGCGCAGACGCCTTGTCGCCCTGGAAAAAAAAGGCCTCCACGTTTTTTTGCCACGGGAAGATTTTTGCACGGACAATGGCGTCATGATCGCTTACGCGGGTTTGGTACGCCTCAACGCCGGGCAGGCACCAGACAAGTGGCCACAACCACGACCGCGCTGGCCTTTGGACAGCCTGCCACCTTTAGCCAGGTAAGCAAGCTCTAAGAAAAAATACGATCCTCGGTTCCCTTCAACATCTTCCTGATGTTTCCCGCATGACGCAAAACCAGCATGACCGACATTAGCGCCACCAAAGCGGTTAAGGAAGAAGACCCGACATCCCACACCAGCACAGCAATAACTGGCAAGGGCGCGAGAATGCCCGCAAGTGACACGAAGCGGCTCAGCAGTAAAATAGCCAGCCAGGCAAGGAACCAGACCAGCGCCATAAGGGGGTTTGCGTACAACAGAAAACCGACGAAAGAAGCAACCCCTTTGCCTCCTTTGAAACCGTGATACAGAGGATATAAATGCCCCATGAAAGTCGCAAAGCCGGTGAGCAAAACCAAATGGTGGCTAAAACCGGATGCCGCCACGACCCACATGGGAATAAACACTTTTGCCACGTCGAAAAGCAACGTCAGCAAAGCAACTTTTTTGCCCGCCAGGCGGAAGACATTGGTTGCACCCGGGTTCCCGGACCCACCGTGGCGCGGGTCGGGAAACCCCAATACCCAGCTCAGCAACACAGCGGCGGAAACGGAACCGATAAGGTATCCGCCCAGCAGAGGAAAAAAATCCATCACTGCCAATACCTCACCTTCTTGATACAAAATACCTTCCCTCAATGGCTCTGGACTCTCACCAACCGGCAGAGTTGGTCGCCACTTCATTGAAAGCAGCTGTGCAGTGCCAGCACCATGAAGCTGTGCAGAAGCCGCCGCTTCACATTGAAAAAGTTGGAGACGGCCGGGCGCTGGTATTTTTACACGGGTGGATGATGTGCAGTACTTGCTGGGACAGCCTGGCACAGAGCCTTGCTGCCGATTACCAGTGCTGTTTGATTGATTTACCCGGTCATGGAAAAAATGCGGACTGCAAATATTCCTTGTCTCAACCCGAGTCATTTGTGCACAGACTGCTTTTGGAGTTACCCAAAAACGCAATCTGGATTGGCTGGTCACTCGGTGGTCTGCTCGCCCAGCTGGCAACATTAGCTGAACCGGCGCACGTTAAGGCTTTGGTGAGTATTTCCATGGGAACCAGCTTTGAACCCGGAGCTGACGTAACATTCGACCGCTTATGTTGCAAAACCGCTGGAACGGACCACGCTCTGCTTTACTTCATAGCACTCCAGACGCTAGGCAGCTCAAACGCTCGCGTGACCCGAAAGCTACTGAAAGCATCGGCAAGCCTGCCAGAAAAGGACGGACTGGATTTCCTGAAAAAAACTGATCTGCACGCTGCCATGAAACAGTGTGCGGTTCCGGCACTGTTCATAAGCGGAACACACGATCAGGTCACAAATCCCGCAGCGTTACGAACCAGCGTTTCCAGCTTGCCGCACGTCCAATACGCCGAGATTCCCGGTGCTGGCCACGCGCCCTTCCTTTCCCATCCAGAAATTTTCACAGCCACTTTGCGTAATTTCTTTTGCCAGATGGGGCATTTCCCTCATGGTTGACAGGATCAGCAAGACAGCCGTCCGCCGTTCTTTTGACCGGGCGGCTCCGGAATACGCCAAAAACTCAACCATGCAGCGCGCCGTCGCCGCACGGCTACTATCCCTTGCGGCTCCCTGCAAACCGGAGCAAATACTGGCTGGGGGGGTTGGCTCTGGTTCCGAGCTTTCTTTTCTGCATAGATTGTTTCCAGTTGCCGAGCTGACAGCCTTGGATCTTTCATTGCAAATGTTGCACATTGCCCGGCGACATAACACAAGCTGCATCTGCGCAGACATGGAAAAATTGCCACTCAAAGACGCTGCCTTTGACTTGGTGTTCTCCAATCTGTGCCTGCATTGGTGCAATCAACCTGGGCTTGCAATAGCAGAGTGCAAGCGCGTATTGCGCAGCAAAGGCATGATGCTGCTTTCCGTTTGTGGGCCCCAGACCCTTCGTGAGCTACGTAGCAGTTGGGAAGCCGTGGAAGGAGAAAGCAGGACTCTGGATTTTCCGAATAAAGCTTTCCTTCATGATTTGTTTCAGAAACAGGATTTACAAGTCCAGATTTTTCACACACAAAGAGAGGTGATTGAATATGACGGTTTTTCTGACTTGCTTTCGTATCTTCGCACTTGCGGTGTCAAAGACCTGAGGGAAGGCAGGGTGCGCGCCATCAAGTCAGGAGTGCTTGCAAAAGTGGAGAGGTACTACATGGAGCGCTGGTCCAACGAGGGGAAGACTTCTGCCACTTATGAGTACTATTTTATCAAAATGAGAAAAATTCAGGCAAATACTAAGTAGTGTTGCGCCCCGTCTCTTCGGCAAATTGTCTGTGGCAGTCCGTGAAATTGCCAATCACCTGTCCGGGAGAGTCAGAAAATGATACAAGATCCCCCGAGTGCATACTGGCGGAAGCGTATTTGTGATCAAGCCCCTCATGAAGCAGGAAAACCGATAAGGCAATATCAGCTTCTCTGCTCTTGTAAAGAAAGTCGTTGATACGTTGATCCTGAGGCATGTTTTTATCAAGGTAGCACAAAAAATCGAGGTACTTCCCCCAAAAAGCCTTCACGTCTCCCAACGCTGCTGTCCGGTAGCGTATAAAAGCCTGGTTTTCAGCAAGGCTGGGGCTTGCAACTCCTTGATGCACACTCGTTCCCGGAGAGTGATCACCGGTTGCACCGGTTGCAGATTTTCCAATTTTATTATTTAGCACAGGCAGCAGTGTTGATGCCTTGAATTCGAAGTTCTGGTAAGTCGGAACATTGTTTTCACCAAACACCAGGCTGGTGCTGCCAAGAGACGCAAAACGATTCTTTGCCCCAAACAGCGTGCTGGTTGTTTCCGCAAGCACATTCACGAATCTCGGAGTATCGGAAAGCACGTCAGGTGTAAATTCGCGATCCAGAAAGACTTGGGCGTTTTCCTTGCTGAATCCGAATTGGAGTTTCAAAACGCGATCCAGTTCCCGCAAAACCTCGCTATTTTTCTCTGACGATCGACCCGGCATGGCTTTGTCACGCAAGCGAACAACCAGCTTTCCAAATCTTGAACAGTGGCTGACTGTCAATTCTGAGGTGCTTTTATTGTAATTCACCGCACCACCGGCAGCTCGTGCCTGCTTGGACAACTTACTAAGAGCACCCAAAACCACTCCTGACCCGTAGAAGAGAGCCACGCTCTCATCACTAACAGAACCAGTGACAGAATCAGAAACAGGAGTAGGCACAACTTGCACCGGTTCTATTTCACTCTCCGGGTTGTTGGCATTCCGGGAGGAGATCGGAGGCTCTTGAGCCACTCGGCCAAGATCTGTGAAAAGTCCACCCTCACGTCCTGCAACTGGAAGAGTGCGTCCGCCTCTTGGTCTGTTCTTGTTGTAGTTCATGTATTGCGTGTAATACCGTCCTGCCGTATTCATATCCCGACAACCATAAAACGCACCATCCAAAGAGCGATCCCAATGATCATTACTTCTCCGCTTCCCCTGGGTCGGGCTGGGAAACGCAAGCCGGTAAGTCAGCATGGCTGCCAAAGCCAGCTGTGGCTCGCTTTTACTCTGTTCACGATCACCAAGTGATGTGTTTTTATGGATATATTTCAAAAATTGTATGTAGTCCTCTCGGGAGATCTCCGAAATTTGGCCAAACTGTGGATTGGACCCCTGACAAGCGGTATCGGGTGCCTGCGCTTTGCTTCGAGCCTCATGAGCCAGCTGCATTTGTTGCAGCATTTGTCGAAAGTTATCCTCAGTCGGGTACGTTTCCATTGTGAATTGCATTTGTGAGCCATCCAGACCCTGCAAAAGAGGATCGTCAACAGTGTTCTGTAATTCCTCTGACACTTTTTGCAGACGTTGTACAAAGGGCCAGGAACGATTTCTGGTTTTTCTGTCAAACGACCGGTTTATCAGACCAATAGCCCCATCCCCTTTCAACGGACAGCCGGTATCGCTTTGGACGGTTCGCTCCAGTTGGCTCAATATTTGCTCATGTGTTGCACGTGTGCTTGAAGGCATGAGCCGATCCTTGAACCAGATGATGACCCAGCCCAGCCTGCTGACCCGGACTTCGCGTGGAGAGTTGGCTGCAAATGAGTCCCCGGGAGCTGCCAAATTCCCCCCCCTGTGGATCTCTGAGACCTGCTGGGTGTATGCCTCAACTATTGATGTCATAACAATTTCCATCCACTGAAAAACCTCTCCAAAACATCATTTACGATCTGTCCCCCACGATGTCTTTTCGCACAATCCTTTACTTCCTGTGAAACTCCCGTATATCCCTTCGTCATATTATACAGCAACGGTTGCTTTGCTGACCCCATACGCTTACGCCAGACACCCGAACAAGCGACCGCACGACACAGGAAACACCATAAGGAGCCGGGAAAACAGAGCGAACAGGCGTGGCTCAGTTCCTCTCAATCAAAGTTCCCATTCCTGCATCTGTCATCAATTCCAGCAATAAGGAGTGCTCCTCACGCCCATCGGTAATATGCGCGGCTTTCACACCAGCGTGAACTGCATCTATGGCGCATTGCAGTTTTGGCAGCATACCGCTGTGCACCGTACCCTTTTCCACCAGGTCTTCCGCTTCCTGATAGTTCACGGTAGAAAGCAGCTCACCATTTTTCGCCATAAGCCCCGGCACATTGGTCATCATGATCAGTTTTTCCGCATGCAAATGAATGGCAATGGCCAAAGCTGCATGATCCGCGTTGATATTCAGGCTCACACCTCTGTCTGTCACCCCAATTGGACAGACCACGGGGACAACATCCTTTTGGGTCAACAAACTGAAAAACCCTGGGTCGATACCCACAACTTCACCGTTTCGCATATCTTCATCCTGACACGAAGGAACGCTTGCACCACCGGGGGATGAACGTTTCCCGCGGATCACTTTCCCCAGTTGCCCGCATAGACCCACCGGCACAGCTCCGTTGGCAGCAACCAGCTCGCCAATCTCCCGGTTCACTTGACGGAGCACCTGCTCCACGAGTTCCATTCCTTTTCCATCGGTGATGCGTATCCCGTCCAAAAACTGACTCTTTTCTCCTCGCTCAGCGAACGCCTGGGTAATCATGGATCCCCCGCCATGCACAATAACCAAATTTATTCCGACACGCTTGAGCAGTACCACGTCACGCGCAAAGCTTTGCCGTAGCCTTTTTTCCGTCAGCGCACTCCCTCCGTACTTCACGACAATCACTTTTCCGTAAAACCTTTGGATGTACCTGAGAGACTCCGAAAGTACCTTTACCCTGCTTCTTGCGTCAATCAAAATTCCTGTCCTTCACTCTGCTTAAAAGGGCACACATAAAGTAGCGGAGACTTTATGCAGTGCCTCACGAAAACGAGACTGTATTTGTGCCAGCGCCATTTCTGAATCGGCTTCAAATCGCAACACCAGGCTTGGGGTTGTGTTTGATCCCCTGACCAAACCCCAACCCTCATCGAACTCAACCCGCAAACCATCCACGGTGCAAAGCTGCGCGTCCTGAAAGGTGTTTTCCGCAATCACCCGGGAAACAAAACGGTGCTGCTCACCTTCCTTCTCAAAATGGATGTGAATCTCCGGCGTGACAAAACTCTGCGGCAAAGCCGCAAAAAGCTCGCTGCAAGGGCGGTCGTCACAGGACAGAATTTGCTGAAAACGCACACCCGTGTAAAGCGCGTCATCAAAACCGAACCAATCGTCATTGAAGAAAAAGTGTCCGCTCATTTCGCAGCCAAACAACGCCTGGGTTTCCTGCAAAGCGGCTTTCACGAAGGAATGTCCAGTGCGGCACAAGTGCGGATTGCCGCCAAGCCTGTGAACCAACGCCCGTAAGTGCCGCGATGTCTTCACCTCATAGACAATGGTGGCTCCAGGGTGCCTCTCCAGCACACTTGTGGCAAAAACCATTGCCAGATGGTCGGGACGAACAATTTCACCTCGCTCATCCACCAGACCCAAACGGTCTCCGTCCCCATCAAAAGCCAAACCAAAGTCCAACTGCTGTTCGCGCACGCATTGCTGCAGCGCCTGCAAAGTCCCCACGTCACCAGGATCGGGGTGATGGTTTGGGAAATCCCCGTCTATTTCGCAAAACAATGGCACGACCCGGCAACCAAGGCGACGAAAAAGTGCTACAGCTGTCGGCCCGGCAACGCCATTTCCGGCGTCGATGGCGATGCGGAACTTGCGCCCTAACTTTGCTTTTGACAGGCACGCCTCCAAATATGCCTCGCTAATCTGTACTGACTCCTGTGCACCAGCTTCGGCAGCTTTCTTGTGCCCAAGCAGACTGGCTTCGCGCAGTCTCTTTATCGAAGGGCCTGCCAAGGTTTCACCGGCGACCGTCATTTTCAATCCGTTGTACTCTTTGGGATTGTGGCTGCCAGTCACCATGAGACCCGAGCCATCGCAAAGCTGATGAGCCGCAAAATACAGGCATGGCGTTGGCACCTGACCGACCTGTACAACTTCAACTCCCGCGAATGAAAGCCCTTCGCAAAGCGCTTTTGCCAAAGCAGGGCTGGAGTGTCTGCCGTCGTAGCCCACCGCGAACCGCCGCGTTTCCGGGTACAGGCCAGCCAAGGCGCTGCCAATCAGACAGAAGCCTTCCTCGTTTAAGTGTTCCCGGTAGATGCCCCGTATGTCATAAGCCTTAAAGGCGCCGGGATCCAATACAGCAGAGGCAAATGTGGTCTCATTCATGCCCGTCACTCATAGCCCCTGGAGTGCGGGCGCCTCGCCCGCCTTGACGACCGGCTGCGCCGAGCTGCTCTTTCCTGAAATCAAAAATAAAGCGCGCCAGCTGTCGTCCAAGTTCGAGTTTCACAGTCGGACCGAATGGTTTTTTTCCGCCTTCTTGCCAATAAGCTTCCAGCTGATTGGCATCGGTCCCGACTCCGTCAGACAACAGATTCCCCACGATCATATCCAGACGCTTGTTCCGCAATTTGGCGCGGGCATTTTCTTCCATATTTTCCGCCTCGGCTGCAAAACCCACCAGAAAAGGACATGGTTTTCGCGCAGCAACCTCGCTCAGAATATCCCGCGTTTTTAACAATTTCAGCAGAAGCTGCGTCTCGTCACTTTTTATTTTCCCCGGGAAGCGGGTTTCCGGACGATAGTCACCAACTGCCGCAGAGGCCACAAAAATATCAGCCATTTTCGTGTGCTCCAGCACTGCCAAGCACATTTCATCAGCGCTCAGCACGTTCACTCTATGCACACCCAAGGGTGTGGGCAACGCTACCGGCCCGCTGATCAGCGTCACCTGCGCATTAAGCTCTCTGGCTCCCTGCGCAATCGCATAACCCATTTTCCCCGAACTCAAATTGAAGAGCCCACGAACTTCGTCTATTTTCTCAAAAGTGGGTCCGGCACTGACGACGACCTTGAGCGCATCGAGAGGAGGGGGGAAAATACTACAGACCCGTTCCAGCAAAGTGCCTGTTTCCAACAACCTGCCTTGCCCTACTTCTCCGCAAGCTTGTTCTCCGCTTTCCGGTCCCCACACCTGCACCCCATGACGAACCAGCCTGCATAGATTGTCGCGCATCGTCGGGTGCGCAAACATCCTGGCGTTCATTGCCGGTGAAACGGCTATCGGCATGTCTCCCGCCAGGCAAGTGGAAAGCAGCAGGTTGTCTGCCATACCACACGCCATTTTTGCGATTGTGTTCGAAGAAGCAGGGGAGATCAGCAGCAAGTCGGCCCATCTCGCCAATTCAATATGCCGCATTTGCGTGCCTTCTTCGGGGAAGATCTCCGTTTCAACCGGGTGTCCTGTCAAGACCCGAAAACTGAGGGCTCCGAGAAACTCCCGAGCCGACTCGGTCATGATGACCCGGACGTCTGCGCCGAGCCGCTGCAGCTCCCGCACCAGCTCTATACTTTTATAAGCCGCAATCCCGCCGCACACGCCCAGCAAAATTTGCTTGTTTTGAAGTATCACCGCGTTTGCCTGCGTTTTTTTGAACCCATACAGGGCTGAAGTGTAATCGCAAGGACGTATGGCAAACGTAAGCTGCCGATTATCCCCCTGTGACACGCCCGGACGTTGAGACGGGAACAGAATTGCCTTGGAATATGGCTCATAACATCAAAGAATGGGTTGCCAGCGAACGCCCGCGCGAAAAACTTCTGCTTCGAGGCGCAGAAGTGCTGTCTAACGCGGAACTGCTGGCAATCTTCATCGGATCAGGGACAAAAGAAGCCAACGCGGTGGATGTAGGACAGGCACTGCTGATACGCTTCGGCAGTTTGCGCGCGGTGATGCAGGCCGAACAAAAATTGCTGTGCAGCGTCAAAGGAATCGGCAAAAACAAATACGTTTTGCTACACGCGGCCAAGGAACTCGCCTGCCGTATCCTGCTGGAAAAAATACAAAAAAAGGACATCATGAGCAATCCACGCAAGGCGCGCGAATACCTTAGCCTGAAAATGCAGGCTTATGAACACGAGGTTTTTGCCTGCCTGTTCCTGGATTCGCAGCAACGAGTCATCAAGTTTGAGGAAATGTTTCGTGGCACCATTGACGGCTCAACCGTCCATATTAGAGAGGTCGTCAAGCGCGCGTTACACTACAACGCGGCAGCCATTATCATGGCTCACAATCATCCTTCAGGCTCACATGAGCCCAGCCGTGCCGACGAAGAAATCACCCAGGAAATGAAGCGCGCGATGGCAATGATTGACGTGCGAGTGCTGGATCATTTTGTAGTCGGCGAAAAAGTCACTTCCTTTGCCGAACGGGATCTGCTCTAAACGCCGCTATCTCCGGACGAATCGGAATCAGAGGGCAACCAAAGAATGGCATCCGCTTCAAGCAAAGCCTGTTTGGGAAGAGCGCTGACCTCAACCGCCGCGCGCGCGGGGAAAGGAGGCCTGAAATATTCCGACATGACCGCGTTCAGCGAGACGAAATTCTCAAGATCGGTCAAATAAACCGTGATTTTTACCACCCGATTGAGGTCACCGTGTGCCGCACGGGCAACCGCCTGCATATTGCGAAAAACCTGACGCGCCTGGCTCTCGAAACCTCCTTCAACGATTTTCATATTACTCGGGTGTAGTGGGATTTGCCCTGAAATATACACGCTGTCACCAGCGCGTACTGCCTGTGAATAAGCACCTATCGCTTGCGGTGCCACATCGGTGTGAATTGGAATCATGAACAGCTACCTCTCAAAACGGGGAACAGGCTTTTGTCGGGAATATCATGGCGCAAAACGAAACGCCTGACGACACGACCACTCTGCCAGTGAACAGTCAGAGCTTCGCTACTATAAGTCCTATTCGATCATCCATCCAGACACCCATCACTTAATGCTTCGAAAAGTGATGTCCACGTCTCGCTGTTTCGGGCAGGCTCCGCACATCCAGGTCAATTCAGCACTCCCGGTGAATCACGAAAGTCCGGCCAGCCACTTCCAGCGAGCGACAGGCAGACAAATTATCTATCGAAAACTGATATCTCTGATGACCCCTGTCATATATGACAGCTTCTTGCTTCAAGCATAAAAAGGACAGGCCGTCAATTTCATTAAGCGCGTGAGGCGCGGAGGCCTTTGCCTGCGGAACGGATGCGACTCAAAATGTTCTCCAGATGTTCCTCGTTCCTAACGCTCAAAGTGAACGTCAGGACAGCCAGAGAGCCCGACTTTTCTTCCAAGGCAATGTTTTCTATATTGGACTTGGCTTCGGAAATCCGATCCGCAATGATGGCGAGCATTCCTCGCTTGTGCGTGACCCCCACTTTCACCACCACCTGAAATTCGTGCTCCGAATCCTGATGGAGTAGCCAATCCAGGGGGATGGAGGACATATTTTTTTGCTCCTTGTGCCCAAGATTCCCACACCCAATCCGGTGTACGACCAGCCCTTTGTCAGCACTCAGCTTCCCGCATATCTGATCTCCAGGGATGGGATAACAGCACCGCGCATAATTCACCACAACCCCTTCCGTTCCGGCAATGGACAATGAGGTCTCAGAGCCGGAATCGCCCGGAGTGGGCATTTTCGTGCCAACAAGGCGCGCGGCAACCAAGGCGGGTAGCTGCTTGCCCAGACCCACTTCCCGAAGAAGCTCGGTCATTTCACTAAAACCGGACTCGCGCAACGCCGCGTTCCGTCTCGGCGGCGAAATGGCCTCCAGACCGGTGCCATGTTGTGCCAAGGCTCTATTCAACAAGCGCTTTCCAAGAAACACCGATTGCTCGTCACGCATGTTTTTGAGATAGCCACGGGTTGCGTGGCGGGCTTTGGAAGTCTTGGCAAAGCCTAGCCATTCCGGCTCCGGATGCGCTTGCGGCGCCGTCTTGATTTCAACGGTTTGGCCATTACGCAGCACTTCGCCAAGTGGAACCTGCAGCTGATCCACCAGCGCCTCCTGGCAACTCAGACCCACGTCCGTGTGTACGGCAAAAGCGAAATCAATGACCCGCGCACCACGCGGCAAGACCATAATTCTTCCCTGCGGGGTAAAAACATGAACCTCGTCTACGTGAAAGTCCAGCTTGGCATCTTCAAAGAAATTCAGGGGGTCTTTGGCGACGTGCGGATCCGTCTCCAACTGCCTCCTCGCCCAAGCGCGCACTTTCAGATAGCCTGACGGCAACGGTTCTTGTTCACCAAGCTTGTAAGCGGAATGATCGGCAACACCTTCCTCGGCAACCCGATCCATCGCCTCAGTGCGAATCTGCATCTCCATGGAGTGGATTCCCGGCAGCATCAGAACCGTGTGCAACGATTGGTAACCGTTTTCTTTGGGAAGAGAAATATAGTCCTTGAACCGACCAGGCAGCGGTCGATACATCCCGTGAACCAGCCCCAGTGTACTGAAGCATTCATCCACCGTGTCAACGACTATCCGTAAGGCAAAAACATCCAGCACTTCGGAAAAAGCACGACCTTTGCGGCGCATTTTGCAATACATACTGTAAGAACGTTTGTATCGCATGTAAATTTTGTGCCTGATGCCGACTTTATCCAGCGATGTCTCCAGCAGCTGTTGCACGTTGGAAAGTAATTCCTTGCGCCTTTCGAATAGCCTGGCAAGCTCTTTTTTGATGACTTTGTGGCGAAAGGGGTAGAGAGACGAAAAACCCAGGTTCTCCAGCTCTCTGGACATTTTGCTCATGCCCAGCCGACGGGCAATCGGGGCATAAATTTCCAGCGTCTCTCTGGCAATGAACCGGCGTCTGGACAGCGGGATGTGACAGAGGGTTCGCATATTGTGCAAACGGTCAGCAAGCTTCACGAGGATGACCCGAACGTCCTCGGCCATAGCCAGTATCATTTTCTGGAAGTTTTTCGCCTGTTTTACTTGGCGATCCGCAAACTGCAGGCCTTCTATTTTGCTGACCCCGGCGACAATTTTGGCTATGGTGTCGCCAAATTTCTCTCTGACCTGCTCAATGGTGACCACGGTGTCTTCAACCGTGTCGTGCAATATGCCAGCCACTATGCTGTCGCAATCCATGCCCAGCCGTGCCATCGTGATGGCAACCTGCAAAGGATGCGTTATAAACGGCTCCCCTGACAGGCGCATCTGTCCTTCGTGCGCAACAGCACTAAAGGCACACGCTTTCCTGATCGTGTCCAGTTCGCTCTCGCCACACCTTTCGGCAAGCACCTGATAAAGCTCATCGCAGGCACCCGCGACAAGCTCTGTTGTTTCTGAAGGTTCCCCCAACAAGGTACTTGCTGCGCCTTCTCCTGTCATTTTTATGAGAGGGTCAGGGGGCGGAGTCAGCTCTCCTGGCTTTTGCTTGGTTTCGGGCTGGCACCCAAGGCTTCGCTCGGGGCGGCCGGAGCCAAATTACCTGAACCCGCCTTCTCAACACTGCCTGAAAGCTCAGGCACCTTCGCTACAGAGCCTTCGCCATCCAGAAAGAAGCCAGTATCCGGCTCAGGATCTGTCAGGAATCTTGGGTACTCGCTGTCTCTGTCTGACAGACCCAGTGGCTGCTTGAGGATGCTTTCATCAACCAGACCGGCTGAAATTTCACGCAAGGCAATGACGCCAGGTTTCTCTCCCTCAGCTTTGACCAAGGGCTTGTCGCCATTCAAAAGCATTCTTGCCCGATGACTTGCGATCAATACGAGTTTGAACTGGTTGCCAACCACCTCCAAACAATCTTCTACGGTTACTCTTGCCAACTTTCAGCCCTCATTCAGACCAGATACTCTATGGTAGGTCAAAT
Source organism: Candidatus Oxydemutatoraceae bacterium (assembly GCA_965212025.1). Classification (GTDB taxonomy): domain Bacteria; phylum Pseudomonadota; class Gammaproteobacteria; order Poriferisulfidales; family Oxydemutatoraceae. The sequence goes on along the minus strand of OZ243039.1, from coordinate 824,683 downwards.
AATGATTACGCTCTGGAACCCGAGCGCAACTCCACCCCCAAAACGCAATATCCAAAGACCGGTTCACGTTCTGATTATACCATCGCCTGTTGCGTCTGCAGCCACTACGCACGCGACAAGGTTAAAAGCAGTTCCCATAGCCGGCACGCAAAAAACGTGGTTATCTTCTGAAAAAACGCCACTTTCAAAGAATAAACCCTCATTGGCAGAGGGATTCAGTGTTGTTGACAATCCGCTCTTCGTGCGTGGACGAAGCCCATCCCCGACCGAGAGGAAAAGTCCGGCAAAAAACTTCACAAGCTGGTGCATAATTCTGACTTTGCCCGCGCATAGTCCTAAGGAAATCTCTACGTTTAAAGAATGACCAAAACACGTACTTTATGACCCATCGTCTTGCAAGTGAGTGGCAAGCATGAGAGCCATACGCCGATTGTTGCTAGAAGAAAAATCAGGGCATAGACAGGATGGGGTGATTTTGGCAAAAGAGGGGACGACTGCATACATCGGGAAACTTTCTCCAAAATCACTGACCTCCGACCCGTATGCGGGAAACAAGTAACGCAAACAGCACGCGTGATGGCAAAGATTGATTTTTCCAAGTACCACGCCAACGGCAATCACTTCATGATTGTTCTCGCACTGCTTGAAACCAGAAAGCCATCCATCAGGCAGGTGCGACAGTGGGCAAACCGGGAAACCGGCATCGGGTTTGACCAGCTCCTGTGGCTGTCAAGGGACTCGCAGGCGCACAACAGGCTGAAAGTTTTCAATCCGGACGGCTCCGAGTCACAGCAATGCGGAAACGGCGTATGCTGTGTTGCCAGCTTTCTGCACGATCATGACTTATGCGAGACAAATGAGATCACACTTGCCATTGGGAAACAAAAAGTGTTTTTGCAGCTCTTGGACAGCGGCCTGGTTGCCGCCAAAATTGAGCCACCAGAGTTCCTGGCAAACAAAATCTCCTATCTTGGAAAAGTCCGCAATGGCAAAGCCATTTTTTGCGTAGCCAAAACGGAGTATGAGGCAGGACTCGTTAATTTGGGAAATCCACACGCCGTGATGGTTTTTTCCGATATTGCGAAGGCTCCATTACAAAAACTTGGAGAAGCCCTCCAGGCAAGCCCTGATTTTCCTGAAGGGATCAACGTCGGAGCCATGCAAATTTTGTCATCCAGACAAATCCGCCTGCGCGTTTTTGAACGTGGCGTTGGCGAAACATCGGCGTGTGGCAGCGGAGCCTGCGCTGCGGTATGTATCGGCAGAAAATGGCGATTACTGGACAGCAAAGTGCAGGTCACTTTGCCCGGGGGCATCACGACAGTCTGCTACCCTGACGCTTCGGGGAGGGTAGAGATGACCGTGCGACCCGTAAAAGTCTTCACTGGGACGTGGTTCGATGGCTGAAAGGAAACCACTCAAAAACCACTCAAAAACAGAGCTTTCCGAAGAAGAGATTGCCGTCTTCTGGCTTCGGAAGAATCCGGATATGTTGAAAAAATATCCGGAATTTCTGACCCACCTGGAGATTGCCTTTGAAACCGAGAACGTCACCTCTCTGCATAAAAAACAGGTTCAGCTCCTGCGCGAAAAGAATTCACGGTTACACGAAAAATTAAACTCCTGGGCAAAGTTGGCTGGGGCCAATCAAAAAGTTTCTTTTTGCCTCCATGCCCTGTCTGCGAGTCTTCTGAAAGAAAGCCTGAAAGCGCTAAAAGAGCAGGCGGGCATCTACCCGAACACCCTGACCACGAGTCAAATATGCCGAACCGTGTTCAATGAGTTTTTCCCGGATTTGCGCCTTGCCCTCTGCTGGCTGGACAGTTTCAGCAACAATGAAACCCGCACCATCCACTTGGGCAAAACGGTCAGCGTCAAGGATGAGCGGGTGGCAGGGCTGCTTCACAGAGTATTCGGAAGTGGCATTCCAAGCTGCGAGCCGCTGAACGATGCACAAAAAATCGCATTGTTTGGCAAACCTGTCAGCAGACTGGCCTCCACCGTGATTGTTCCGATTATGTGCCCCGAAAAGAAAACTCCGGCGGCGGTGCTCTCGCTGGGCAGTGCTGACCCCCACCATTTCGCCCCCCAAATGGGCACCCTGTTTCTAACGCAGCTTGGCTTATTGATTGGGGTGACTGCCATTGCATCAGAGAAGCCGGAAAAGTAATCAGATGACCAGCTTTGCCAACGCACTTTCAAAATACTTACACATGCTTGCCAACGGGCGTTTTTGTGCCAAGAACACCATCACGAGTTACCGGCAAGACTTACAAGGTTTCGCCGCCTTCCTGGAAAAAGCGGGGGAGAACTGGCACACCATCGGTGAGGAAGTACTACGAGGCTATCTGGCTCATCGTTCTTCTCAAAACATAAGCGGTCGCACCTTGCAGCGCCAGGCATCAAGCTTGCGTGGCTTTTATCGCTACTGCGTGGCAACGCAGCAGACGGCAAACAATCCCACCACCGGGATTCGTGCCCCGCGCGCGAAAAAACGGCTTCCGAACACGCTGAGCTGTGAAGAGCTTTCCTTGTTGCTCGACAAGAAAAGCGATGATCCCCTGGAAATTCGTGACCAGACCATTGTCGAACTGGCCTATTCTTCGGGGCTGCGACTGTCAGAACTGATTATGTGCAATCTTGAAAACTTGAACCTGGGATCCGTACAGCCGCGCAGACAGGGGAGCATTCGGGTAACAGGGAAAGGCAACAAACAACGGGAAATACCTGTCGGTCACCACGCATGCCTGGCAATCATGCGTTGGCTGCCAATTCGAAACCGTTATGCTCAATCCGGAGAAGAAGCACTTTTCGTTTCGCGAAATGGGACGAGGATGACACCGAAAAACGTGCAAACCCGACTCGCCCGACTGGCAAGAAAATACCACTTGGGCAAACACCTGCACCCACATATACTCAGGCATTCCTTCGCCAGCCATCTCCTGGAGTCTTCGGGTGAGTTGAGAGCGGTACAGGAACTTTTAGGCCACAGCAATATCAGCACGACGCAAGTTTATACCCATCTTGACTTTCAACATCTTGCGGCGGTTTATGACAAAGCGCACCCACGCGCACGCAGACAAAACGTTTCGAAAAAACTGTAACCCGGGCTACCCTGCAACAAAGGCAAGCATCGCGTCGGTTGGCAAAAAGCCACCATGTCACGAGGTTCCTGCTGCGCCTTTACAACTCAGAGTGCAACAAGATGATTCGGGAAACAGCCAGGCAACACGAGAGGACAAGAAAAGGGCATCCAATCCTGCTGACCTTTATAGGCTGTACCGACCTTTCCCAATACTTCAAAGAAACCTTATTGGTCTGAGTCAGAAGAACCGCACATATCCAAGGCCATGACGTGGCGCGCCGGTTCCCGGGCAGGAACCGAGACCAGAGCCACACCATCGGGTAAGCATATTGCCCCCCGAGGGCGCCAGGATCAATTCCTTAGCGGACGGCACCACCCAGAAACATTCTGATCCTGAGCTCCCCCCCCGCCGCCGCCGCCCTGGGCAAGTTCACACGTATGCTTCTGTCACCGGCTCCACCATTTACATTGCCACGACCATCGCTGACCGTAATATAAAAATAGCCTCCCAGCTCAGGTATCTCCTCCTCGAACTGGACAACAACAATCGTCCCTGTGCTTACACTGCCCGTTGTGGTAGTTGCTGTGCTTACACCGCTCGTTGAGGTAGTTACACCGACAAAAGTTGCTGTCAAGCCCATCTGTTCCTCTAATGTCCACATGAATGTGGAACCTTTTACAGGCTCACCAACTGGATCATCAGCACTAAACGTGACAGTTGTCGCCTCACCCAGTGGCAAGTCTATCGGTCTTCCGTCACGCGGTCCGCGAGTCTTCCCCGCCCCGAAATCATTACCGACCCAATACGTCACAGAGGGAGGCTCATTTGCTCTGGAATGCATAATTCTATGGCTGTAAACTTTTCCGTAGGAATTTCGTATCTCAATAATATACTCCCCGCTAAGTGTCGTTCTTGGACTAGCCACAGCTGACGCAATCGTGACTTCCGAACCCTTTGCCGTGAAGACACCATCATCTGCGCCCGTAATTACAACGTCGTCAGCGGTTACAGTCCAATCCAGCGCCGCTGTTTCTCCAAGCCCAGGGTCTGTTGCGTTGGGCGTCAGAATGTAGATCGGGTAATTTGTCACCACCCTATACAGAGATCTCCACCGTGTCCCCGGCACCGGAGATCCAGCAGTGCTGGTAGTACCCACCATGACAGTCACTCTGACCGTATCAACAAGTCCTGCCCTACCAGCTTCCGTCACAGCGAGCGTAAACGCAAGACCTGCTTCAGTCGTCGGAGGCGTTCTCACAAAGCTGACTGAGGGGTTACTCCCCCTAGCTGTTGTGGCTGTTGTCCGCAGCTCCTCATTCACGACAAAGTTGACTTCAGCACCCACAGCATCGGAAATCTCCCATATCATGTTTTCTGGCTGAAAATCATCCTCAGCGACGACAGAGAATCGCGCAGTTTGTAAATTTGGTGAAACAACGAATTTTGTTTTAGTAGGCTGCCCGTCTATCGACACAATTGTGGGCGGCTCGTTCTCCACTACGTTTACGTTAACAAGAACACTACTCTTCAAGAGTGGTTCGGTGCCCGAAACCTCAATAAGGAAAGTGACTGATGAACCCGAACCGTCTGGTATTGTGACTGTGACTGTGACCGGGGCTCCCCCTGCAGTTTCAGTAGGAACTAGTACTACGTTCACGGGGGGCTTCCCAAAACAAACATTTCGTCGCCGGCGGGCAGGCGTATTCAGCTGAAAGCTGAAACGAAAACTCTCTTGCAGCACTAAGAGCAAGCCTGTGCACACTGATATTCAATTCACCGTCTTCAACCGGGGAGCCTTCATATCCAATCACCGGTCTCTGGGACGTAAATGACACAGCAACGGTGGTTTCTCTGCCCAAGGTATCTGTTACCACCAGCGTATACCCGCCGTCCGCGATGGTTACATCTGACGAACCTTTATACGTCACTGCTACTTCTGTGGTTGGGCGAGCGGTAGTGATTTGCGCTCCATTACCGGCATCGAAGAAGAACACAGTAACGCCCCCCCCAACATCGACAGGAGTAGCTGACCACCCAAAATAGGGGGCAGATCCGGGATATAAATTAATTTCATAATTACCTTCTACTGCCTTGAATACGGTCGTGGTCACAGTCCCACCAACAGGAAACGGAGCTATAAACGTACCACCGGTGATCGTGGTTCCTCTGGAGTCAAGTACCACTGGCGGACGGTTAAAGGTACCAAGCCTGACCGGAAACGTGGTACTTTTCGACGTATCCTCAACCATCACGGAAAATGCGTCGTTTCCAGCATTTGCGTCGCTTCCACTGGGAACGGGATCTCTAAGCAATAGATACCTGATAATAACCGTCCTGCCTGTGGCCATTCGGGTCACGGTATCGGTCCTGACATCTTCTGGTGAGGTGGAACGAACAAAATCGGCTCTACCATATTCCGGTTTCGACAAGCGCCATTGAGTCAGTGTGCTGCCACCTTCAATTGTCAATTCTTCCACCAGAAAACTATACTCTTGGGCAAGGTGTCCAAATGTTATTGTTGTTGGTGTGCCGAAAGAAAGCACGGATGGTGTCGATACAAGCACCGCCAGGGCATTCGATGAGACAGCAAGCAAAATGGCAAGGCAAGCAATTTTCCTGCAAGCGGCAAAAAATCCATAACTGTCTGTAAACACAAGCACACCCCCAAGTTTCGAGCCAAGTCAAAGCTCAATAAAAGCACAAAAACATTCCCTAAGCACCCGCAAGCGCCACCTCTTTCCCGGGCGGCTGCAACAAGCGTAACCCACAACAACCCCCGCTGGGGTGAATTATACCACGCATTTTTCAGGAAGGAACCTGCAACCCGTCACGCCAGCACAGGAAACACGGTAACTTCGGCCGGTCAATGCGCCAAACGGATGCCAAGCGAGACCGTGATATACTCAAAAGTGAGTCGCCCACCCTTCTACTGTGCGTAAGCTTGCAACACAATAACAGACTTTACGACCCTGCCTTCGAAAAAGACGGTTGCGGCTATGGTCTGATCGCGCACATGGACGACGCACCGAGCCATCACTTGGTCACTACAGGCATCAAAGCCCTATCCCGACTGACACACCGCGGCGCGATTGCGGCAGACGGAAAAACTGGCGATGGGTGTGGCCTGCTGCTAAAAAAACCTGAACTCTTTTTACGCACCAAGGCAGAAGAAGCAAAAGTGAAGCTCGCTAAGCTGTTCGCTGTTGGCACGGTGTTTTTGCCGCGCCACAAGGCGCGGCGCCACAAATGCACGCACATCCTGGAACAAAAGCTCGTCGGTGAGGGGTTGGTGGTTGCCGGCTGGCGCGAGGTTCCTTCAGACACTTCGGCTTGCGGCGCAAAAGCTTTGGAAACCCTGCCTTTTATTGCGCAGATCTTTGTCAACGCCACAAATAATCACAGCCAAGACTTCGAGCGTCGGCTTTTTATCGCCAGGCGGCGTGCCGAAATTGCCCTTGGCGTTTCGGACGAAGCATTTTACGTCGCGAGTCTCTCCTCCCGCGTCATCGCTTACAAAGGGCTTGTCATGCCGGAAAACCTGCCGGTTTTTTATGAAGACTTACGCGACAGCCTCCTGCAAAGCTCTATTTGCCTGTTTCATCAACGCTTCTCAACCAACACCTGGCCTCAATGGAAATTGGCACAACCCTTTCGTTTTTTGGCGCACAACGGCGAGATCAATACGATAAGCAGCAACCGGATCTGGGCAAACGCGCGCGCACACATTATGAGCACGCCATTGCTTCCGGCTTTGACAGAATTGGCTCCCATTGTTGCCCAGAAGGGCTCCGATTCCTCGAGCCTGGACAATATGCTGGAATTGCTGCTTGCTGGCGGGCTCGATATTTTTCGCGCCATGCGCATGCTGATACCACCAGCGTGGCAAAACACCGGCCACAGCGACCCTAATCTGCGCGCTTTCTACAGCTATCACTCCATGCACAGCGAACCTTGGGATGGGCCGGCGGCAATCGCCCTGACTGACGGGCGTTATGCAGCATGCGCTTTGGACCGTAACGGCTTGCGCCCATCGCGTTACGTGGTCACCCGTAACCGCTTCATTACCTTGGCCACAGAAGCAGGCGTATGCGATTACAAGCCACAGGACGTGGTGCTTAAGGGGCGATTGAAACCCGGCGAAATGATCGCGGCAGACACCCTCACGGGTCGCTTGATTTTACCGGAGGAAATAGACGACTTGCTAAAGTCTCGCCAGCCTTATTACCAGTGGGTCAAAACCCACACCCGGCGTCTGACGACGCCAATCAATGATGACTTGCTGTTAAAAACCGCGTTCACTCCCAAAAAACTGGAAATCTACAAAAAAATGTTTGACGTTTCTTCGGAAGAATGCGAGCAAGTCATAAAAGTCCTTGCCAAAATTGGGCAGGAAGCAATCGGGTCCATGGGAGACGACACGCCACTGCCGGTTTTTTCCACATCCATTCGCTCGCTTTTTGACAGCTTCAGACAGATTTTTGCACAAGTCACGAATCCTCCGATCGATTCTTTGCGAGAGAAAATCGTAATGTCCCTGGAAACCTCATTCGGCGAGGAAGCCAATCCATTTGTGGAAAGACCGGAACACGCCCGGCGGCTGGCACTGGATTCTCCCGTGCTGTCCGAACACAAATACAACGCTCTTCTGGAAAACCCGGTCGGCTATCTGAAACACCAGGTTTTTGATCTCAATATACGTGAAGAACTCAGCCTGCAATCCGGGTTACTCGCACTGTGTGACAGTGTCACCCGTGCCGTACAGGAGAACGGGGTTCGCCTACTGGTGCTCAGCGACCAAAACATACGCAAAGGGTACGTCCCCATGCACTCTCTACTGGCCTGTGGGGCTTTGCACCACAGGCTCATCCGCGCAGGACTGCGCTGTCGGGTCAACATCGTTATCAACACCGGCTGGGCTCGGGATCCCCATCACTTTGCAATTTTGATCGGCAGTGGTGCCACCGCCATACATCCTTACCTGACATACCAGATACTGCACGCTTTGCAATCGAAGAAAGATCCGGCATCCGACGAAAAGAAAAACGCTGCCGGACGGACGTATCGTAAGGCCATCAACAAAGGGCTGTACAAGATTCTCTCGAAAATGGGTATTTCCGCCATCACCAGCTACCGTGGTGGGCAGTTGTTCGAAATCGTCGGCTTACACCAGGAGATACTGGAACTCTGCTTTGCCAGCACACCCCCCCGCTTACAGGGCATGAAGTTTTCCGACCTGCAACAGGATCAGGTTGAGCTGGCACGCCGCACCTGGAACCCGCACCGCCATATTCGTCAAGGCGGACTTTTGAAATATCACGGAGAGGGTGAGTTCCACGCTTTCAACCCGCAGGTTGTCATGTCCCTGCGCGCTGCCGCCAGTAGTGGAGACTACGAACAATACAAAGTGTTCGCAGCACACGTGAATCACCGCCAGCCAATGGTGCTGCGTGATTTGCTGGCTCTGAAACCGCCTGAGACTGGAATTCCTTTGTCTGAGGTCGAGTCTGCGGAAAACATCTTGCCGCGCTTTGATTCCGCCGGCATGTCGCTTGGCGCGCTGTCACCTGAAGCGCATGAAACGCTTGCCGAAGCCATGAATTCACTGGGAGGTCGCTCAAACTCGGGCGAAGGCGGAGAATCATCGCTACGCTTCAACACGCCGAAAAATTCAAAAATCAAGCAGGTCGCTTCGGGTCGCTTCGGCGTTACGCCACACTACCTGGTAAACGCGGAAGTTCTGCAAATAAAAATTGCCCAAGGCGCAAAACCTGGCGAAGGCGGGCAACTGCCAGGGCACAAAGTCAACGACATGATTGCGAAACTCCGCTTTTCAAAACCTGGCATATCCCTGATTTCCCCACCACCCCATCACGACATTTATTCCATTGAAGACTTGGCGCAGCTGATTTTCGATTTGAAACAGGTCAACCCCGAAGCTTTGGTTTCGGTCAAGCTGGTTGCCCAAATTGGAGTGGGAACAGTTGCCGTCGGAGTTGCCAAAGCGTACGCAGACTTAATTACGATATCCGGTTACGACGGGGGTACCGGCGCAAGCCCCTTGAGCAGCATCAAATACGCTGGCGGACCATGGGAACTTGGGCTACGTGAAACGCACAACGCACTGGTCGCCAACGACCTGCGTCATAAAATTCGCCTGCAAACCGATGGCGGCCTTAAAACCGGTCTGGATATTGTGAAAGCCGCCATCCTTGGCGCGGAAAGCTTCGGATTTGGAACCGCCCCGATGATTGCCATGGGATGCAAGTACTTGCGAATTTGCCACTTGAATAATTGCGCGACCGGTGTGGCAACCCAAAACAACGTGTTAAGACGCCTGTACTTTATCGGTAAAAAAGAAATGGTTGCAAACTATTTCAGATTCGTCGCAGAAGAATTGCGTGAATGGATGGCGCTTTTGGGGATCAGAAATTTTACAGACCTGATTGGCAAAACCGAGTTGCTCGAAGAGACAAAAAGCACGAACCCACGCTTGCGAAACCTTTCTGTCGACGTGCTTCTCGACAAGGAGAAAAGCACACAACACCCCGTGTTTTGCACAGAGCCAGGAAACCCGCCCTCGGATAAGGCTCGACTGGCAAATCGCATGCTGAAAGATATGAGTGAGGCGATCATTGCCGGTCATGGTGGGGAATATCGTTACGAAATCTTCAATACAGACCGCTCCATTGGCGCGCTCATCTCCGGAGAAATTGCCAAACACCATGGCAAAAAAGGTTTGGCTGACACGCCCATTACGGTCAAGTTTGAAGGAACCGCCGGACAAAGCTTCGGAGCGTGGAACTCTGCCGGGCTGAATCTGCACCTGGAAGGGGATGCCAATGACTACGTTGGCAAAGGCATGGCAGGCGGGGAGCTGGTTTTGTTGCCGCCGCACTCGGCTCGAACCCTCAGCCAGGAAACACCGATTATGGGGAACACTTGCCTTTATGGGGCGACGGGTGGCAAATGCTTTGCCGCCGGAACAGCCGGGGAACGCTTTGCGGTTCGAAACTCCGGGGCAATTGCAGTCGTTGAAGGAACGGGAGACCATGCTTGCGAATACATGACCGGCGGCGTAGTTGTCGTGCTCGGAAGAACCGGCATTAATTTCGGGGCTGGAATGACAGGCGGTATGGCATTTATTTTTGACCGGGAACAAAGTTTCAGTGACCGATACAACCAGGAGCTGGTAGAAATTAACCGGCTGGACACTGAAGTTATGGAGTCTTACGTGGAATATCTGCATTGCTGCATCCATGAACACGTAAGCAAGACCGACAGCCAATGGAGCCAAAACATCAGCACCGATCTTGGCATGCTTCTGCCCAAATTCTGGTTCGTCAAGCCCAAAGCCACAGAACTTGAAACCCTGCTTGACAGTCTGCTCGAAGCAGCCTAGTTGCGCTGCTGTTTCTGGAAACGGCGCCTTGCAACCTCAACTTGCCTGTCTCTAAGTTATCGAAACCCCTTTCCCGCTGTTGCTTGCGGTGAGGAAAATCAAGCCTCTTCCCCTTCCTGAGCGTGCCGAGCCGCACAACTCATCAGGAGCAGAATCAGGTCTGCAAGTTAGCCTTCCACGCGTCTCAAAGCTCACTGAACCCTATGGCACAACGCGGCGAAATTCCTAAGCAGTTTATCAACGACTTGGTTTCCCGAGCCGACATTGTTGACGTCATTGAGGAGTTTGTTCCCCTGAAACGGCAAGGGAACAGCTACAAAGCGTGTTGCCCCTTCCACCAGGAAAAGACTCCATCTTTCAGCGTCGACCGTGACAAACAGTTTTACCACTGCTTTGGCTGTGGCGTAGGGGGCAATATCATTCGCTTCCTCATGGATTATCAAAACCTGGGCTTTGTGGAAACGATCGAATCCCTGGCAGACCGCTATGGCGTGACTGTGCCTCGCAGCGGTGCTTCACCGGCGCAGACGGAGCAGTCGAAAACACACACAGCAGACCTGTTCAAAGCGCTCGAAAAAGCCGCGCTTTTTTATCAGAACGCGTTATCCCGTAGCTCCACAGCCAAGGACTACCTTCGTTCCCGAGAAATTGACCCGGCCACCACCATGGACTTCATGATCGGCTATGCCCCACAGGGAAGAAACATACTTGCCACACAGCTGGGAAAAGATTTTGACATGCGCCTTTTGGAGCTTGCCGGCCTGGTGGTCATAAAAGGAAAAACTTGCAACGACCGCTTTTTTAATCGCCTGATTTTTCCGATTCGCGACCGGCGTGGTCGAGTCATCGCTTTTGGTGGTCGGGCGCTGGATCAGAGAGCGCCTGCCAAATACCTTAACTCTCCCGAAACCCCGTTGTTCCAAAAACGCCGAGAACTTTATGGGGTTCTTGAAGCCAGTACCATAAAAAGCTCCAATGAAGTGTGGGTGGTTGAAGGCTATATGGACGTGGTCTCTCTTGCCTCTCATGGCATGAGAAACTGTGTTGCCACACTAGGCACCGCGGCAACCACCTACCACATATCAAGCCTGTTCAGAATGTCCGACAAGATCGTCTTCTGCTTTGACGGTGACGCTGCAGGACAACGAGCCGCTTTGGCCGCATCCACGACTCTGCTGCCGCTTTTCAAAGACGGGAAAGATGTGCGATTTTTCTTGCTTCCGGAAAACCGCGATCCTGACGATCTGGTGAAGGAACAAGGGCCATCCGCATTTGACTCGAACCAGGCAGTCCCGCTGTCACGCTTTATTTTGGAAAATCTTGCGGCAGGCGTGTCCCTGGAAAATCTGGAAGGCCGCACACAGCTCGTTGCACGTGCCAGAAAATTGCTTCACCCATTGCCAAAGACCATTTTCAAAAACTTTCTCACGGAGGAGCTTGCCAAAAAAGCCGGCCTGCCAGCAGCAGATCTCGCGCTCCGACCGCCCCGGACTTTGTTGCAAGCGTCTCCACAGAAGTCATCCCGACAACACCAGTACAACTCGGCACGCGTGGCCATCGCATGTCTGCTGCATAACCCTTCACAGGTAAAGGACGCCCTTGAGCCAGCGGTCATAGTGAAAACCGGAATAAAGGGTGCCGGTCTGCTGGCAGAAATCATCAGCACGATAAAAAGCCGGCAGCCGGCGAATACCGGGGCTTTGTTGCAACTTCTGAGTGACCACAAACACTACCGGCGTCTCCTGGAACTACTGGACGAGAAGGCTCCGACCCGGGACGAGTTTAGTGATTCCATGAAGGCACTTGAAAATCATGCGCAGATGACCAAGCTGGAAGCACTGATCAAGAAAGCTGAAGCAGCAGAACTCAGCCGCGAAGAAAAAGAAACCTTACAGGAACTGATAAAAAAACGCCAAGCGCCGCCCCGCCCCGCAATAACCCTCTGATGGCAGCAACCAAATGGACGATTGATCCAAAGAAGAAAACACCACTTTGCTCAACCCTGTATCACCCAAGGTGTAACCGAAATGACGAGTGGGGAGTGCCTCTGACAGCAACGCATCCCGACCCAGGAACCCGTGTTACACGCAGACGCGGGTGCCTTTTGCCCGTAATGCTTTCTGCGTGAGACGCTTTAGCAGCTGTAGTACATGTCGAACTCCAAGGGATGAGTGGAAGCTCGAAACCGGTTTATTTCCTGCATTTTTAACGCGATGTATCCATCAATCATGTCGTCTGAAAACACATTGCCTTTTTTGAGAAACCCGCGATCATCGTTCAATGCCGCAAGCGCCTCTGGCAGGCTACCACACACGCTGGCAATGGTTTTGCCCTTTTTTACAGAAACATCATACAAATCAACATCAGCTGGTTCTCCTGGAGAGAGTTCCCTTTCTACACCGTCCAGACCAGCCATCAGAATAGAGGCAAAAGTCAAATAGGGATTGCCAAGCGCATCCGGGAAACGGACTTCAATACGCGTTTCCTCCCGGGAATTGATCAATGGGACACGTATTGCAGCCGAGCGATTTCGCTGCGAGTAAGCCAGATTTACCGGTGCCTCAAAACCAGGAATCAGTCTTTTATAGCTGTTTGTTCCTGCGTTTGTGAAAGCATTCACAGCTTGCGCGTGTTCAAAGACTCCGGCTATGAAATGCAAGGCGATTTTTGAAAGTCCTGCGTATTCCTCACCAAAAAAGATATTCTTTCCGTCTTTGCTCATGGAGACATGGACGTGCATTCCGCTGCCGTTTTCCCCTACCAGCGGCTTGGGCATGAATGTGGCAGTTTTGCCATAGTCATTCGCAACATTTATAACCACGTATTTCAGAATTTGATTCATGTCGCCCCTGCGAACGAGAGTATCAAAGCGCGTACCAATTTCACATTGACCCCCTGTGCCAACCTCGTGGTGATGGACTTCAGGCGTAACTCCCAGTTTTTTCAGGATTTCACAAATGCCGGAACGGATGTCCTGCAATGAATCGACTGGCGGCACTGGAAAGTATCCGCCCTTCACAGCAGGCCGGTGTCCGGTGCTGCACCCATCTTCGTCACCATTGTTTCTCCACGAACCTTCATCTGATCTGACTTCGTAGTGGGCTCCCCCCATTTCCAGAGACCAGTCGACGGAATCAAAAACAAAAAACTCCGGTTCCGGGCCAAACCAGGCCGCGTCAGCGATTCCGGTTGACAACAAATACTTTTCTGCGCGTCTACCAAGAGATCGCGGATCACGTTTGTAGGCTTTGCGCGTACGCGGCTCCAGAACGTCACAACGAACAGAAACAGTTGGATGCGCAAAGAAGGGATCGACAACTGCGGTACTGGGATCCGGCATTAGCAACATGTCCGACTGGTCTATGCTTTTCCACCCTGCTATCGATGAACCGTCAAACATTTTTCCGGTGCGAAAAAATACTTCATCAACGACTTCTGCCGGGCTACTAACGTGCTGCTCCTTTCCACGAGTGTCTGTAAAACGTAGGTCTACAAACTGAGACTCACTGGTCGCCATAAGCTTCAATGCATCTTTTACAGACATAAAAATCTCCCTAAATTTCTGATTTTGTTGATACTGGAATTAGAACCACGCAACCAAGGCAACGAATGGACAAGCTCCTTGGTTACCACTCGGAATAGCCATGCTAACATGCTTTTGTGATCAAGCGCGTGGCCGACCGTTAAAATGGAGGCCGTTAACCTGTGCCGATAAAAGGATTTCAGAGAGTACCGGAGGTTCAATCGTCCATGGAACATGGTATCAGGATGTATCTGTCAAGCGCGAGACGGCGAATTCCCTGCCATAGCTCTCCTTACCATTGGTTCACGCCTGATGTTTGACGCACTGACCGAGAAACTCAGCAAAACGATTTCCCGCCTGCGTGACACCGGGCGCCTGAATGACGAGTTGCTTGAGTCTTTATTGCGCGAATTACGCAGGGTTCTTCTTGACGCAGACGTCTCGCTTCCGGTCGTCAAGTCTTTGACGGAAAAAATCCGTGTGGCGGTCAGGCAAAAGAGGCTTGCCCAGAAAATGAACCCTGGCAGCCTGCTGGCAAAGGAAATCCGCGATAACCTGGCGGCACTCATAGGGAACAAGCGAGTGGCACTAAACACCAACGTTTTGTCGCCTGCAGTCATTTTGCTCGTCGGCCCGCAAGGTTCGGGTAAAACCACAGCCTGTGCCAAAATTGCCATGCATTTCAAAAACAGGCACAAAAAACTGGTTGCCGTAACCAGCTGTGACAAGCGCCGTCCGGCTGCTGTCAGACAGCTACAGGTGTTGGCGAAGCAAGCAGATGCCCGCTTTATAAACCCGGAACCGTTTGAAACGGCGACGGATGTGGCTCGGGAAACTTTTGCCGCCGCCCGGGAACAACTGGTGGATGTTTTGCTTATGGACACAGCCGGCCATCCCCATGTTGGCGACCGGGAAGCAGCGGAGTTGTCCAGCATCGTAGAGCACGTCAAACCCAGCGAAGTCCTTTTTGTCATGGACAGCATGATGGGACAAGGCGCGGTGAGCGAGGTGCAAAATTTTTCCCGCCACCTGAAACTGACGGGGATTGTTTTGACCAAAGCAGACGGGGACGCACAGGGTGGAGCCGCATTGTCAGTGAAAGAAGTCACTGGAACCCCGATAAAGCTGGTTTCCAACGGTGAAAAACTGGAAGACATGGAAGTCTTTTACCCCGACCGTATTGCCTCAAGAGTGCTTGGCATGGGTGATATGAAAGGTTTCATGGATCAAGTGAATCGCCAGCTTATGCCCACCAAGCCTCGAGACCTGAAGAAAGCAGCTTCCAGGCAACAATTGAATTTCAACGACCTGCGCAAGCAGTTTGAAGCGGTCAGAAAACAGAGCAGTCTGGGAGCTTTGCTTTCGCATCTCCCACAAACAGGCCGAGGAAACGTGAACAAGGCGCAACTGGCCTCTGCGGAAAAAGACATGCGCGTTTTTTCGGCAGCTATTGATTCCATGACTCCTCTGGAGCGACGTAAGCCCG
The DNA here is from genome assembly GCA_965212025.1 of Candidatus Oxydemutatoraceae bacterium. Lineage (GTDB taxonomy): Bacteria > Pseudomonadota > Gammaproteobacteria > Poriferisulfidales > Oxydemutatoraceae. The sequence continues at coordinate 809,189 of OZ243039.1, read as the reverse complement.
AGCTTCTTAAAGCCTCACGAAAACGCCGGATTGCGGCCGGCTCCGGCACGCAGTTACAAGATCTCAACCGCTTGATTGCGCAACTCGCTCAGGTGCGAAAAATGATGTCCAAACCGCGCTCTGCCCAATTCGGCAAGATGTTCCGCGGATTTTAATTCCCCCATACAGACAACTGTATTTGGCTCAGCTTTTCAGGAGATACGTGGTGGGACCCTCATTCACCAGCTCCACTCTCATATATTCACCAAAGTAACCGGTATGCGTTGTCAACTCACTTTCACCCAGCAAGTGGGCAGTGAATTGAAAAAGCCGCCGCGCCTCACTTGGTGGAGCACTGTTGCCAAAGCTGGGTCGGTTTCCTTTACGCGTGTTGGCACCAAGCGTAAATTGTGGAACCAGCAGTATCGCGCCATTGACGTCAGCCACGCTTAGGTTGGTTTTTCCGCCCTCGTCCGGGAACAGGCGAAAAGACAGAATACGCTTTGTGAGCCGCTTGCAATCCAATTCAGCGTCCTGTTTTTCCACAGCGAGGAAAACCAGGAGTCCACGCCCTATTTCGGCACAGTCTCCTTGCTTTGTCAGGAGCGCAGCGCGCGACACCGCTTGCAGAAGTGCAATCAAAGTTCTCGGTGGATAGTGTTGGCGAGCTTCGCCTGCGAGTCATGAGTCGCTTGCTGACTGACTGATTCGCGGTAGAACCAGTAAGAAATCAGTATGGCAGGAATACCCATGGCTGAGGTATAGATAAAAAACAGCGGGTAGCTTCCGAAGCCGTCAACCAGCAGACCGGAAAAACCGCCGATGAACTTCGCAGGCAAAGTCATCAGCGAGCTAAATAACGCGTATTGGGTCGCTGTATGAGACGCGCTTGTCAGGCTGGACAAATAAGCGATAAAGGCAGAGGTGGCGAGACCGCCGCTTAAATTGTCGGCACTGATGACCAAGGCGAGCATGCCCAGGTTTGGCTCCATGCCCGCCAACACGGCAAATAACAGATTTGTCATGGCAATAAGCAGCGCCCCGGGAAACAAAATTTTCGCCACCCCAAAGCGCACAACCAGCACACCGCCCAAAGCTGCCCCGGCGATAGTCATGAAAAAGCCAAACAGTTTGCTGATCTCAGCGATTTCTGTTTTGCTGTAGCCGGAATCCAGGTAAAACGGATTTGCCATGACACCCATCGTGATGTCGCTGATGCGGTACAGTCCGATAAAAAGCAGTATCAGCAATGCCTGCCGTCCGTAGCGTCTGAAAAAATCAGAAAAGGGCTCGACCACTGCGCCTAATATCCAGGCAGTAGGACTATTGACAGCCTGATTCAGAGACCCATGTCCCTGGTCTTCGGAACGAGGATGGGGTTTCTTCGTGTCGCCACCCGGTTCTGCGATGACCAGCACCGTGATGATGCCAACCAGCATACTTCCCGCCATCGCCATGTATGCCAGCGACCATCCGTACTGATCAGCCAGCAAAAGCGCTCCGGCACCCGAGCTGAGCAAGGCCAGCCGATACCCCAATACATAGCTTGTGGCCATAGCTCCCTGGTAACGTATTTCAGAAGCCTCGATACGGTAAGCGTCCACGACAATGTCCTGAGTCGCGGAAGCAAAAGCAACCAGAACCGCCAGCGCGGCAAAAAGAACAATTTCTTCCTGCGGATCAACCAAAGTCAGAGACAGCAGGCAGACAGCAACGTATAACTGAGACAACAACATCCAGGAGCGGCGGCGGCCCAACCATTGATGCAGGAATGGCAGACGCAAACGATCCACAAATGGAGCCCAAATAACTTTTATCGAATAGGTGATGCCCACCCAACTGAAAAAACCGATCGCTGTTCGGCTCAGTCCTTCCTCGGTTAACCAGGCTGAGAGGGTCGAAAAGACCAGGAGATAGGGAACACCGGCAGAAAAACCCAGAAAGAGCATGGAAATGACGCGTGGCTGGCGATAAACGCTAAACGCTTCACCCCAGCTGCGTGTCCCTATGCCGGTTCCCATTTATAAGGCTGAAGGCTAAATGGCGTAGTCTATGATCAGAGGGGCATGGTCGGAAAAAAACTTCCCCTTGTAAATACGGGCGCTGAGGGATTTTCCTTTTAATCCAGGCGAAGTGATCTGGTAATCAATGCGCCACCCAACATTGTTCGTACGCGCCTGCCCACGGTTTGACCACCAGGTATATTGGTCAGTGAGCGGGCAAACTTCGCGAAAGGCATCGTTAAAGCCCAGTTTGTATAAAACGTGATCCAGCCAGCTGCGCTCTTCGGGAAGAAACCCGGAGTTTTTCAGGTTCCCGCGCCAGTTTTTCAAGTCCACCTCTTTGTGCGCAATGTTCCAATCGCCACAAATAATATAGTGCCGCTTGGTGTCACGGAAAGATTGCAGCAAGTGTTCAAAAGTGTTCATAAAGCGATACTTGGCTTCCTGCCTCTCAGGTGCTGATGAGCCGGAAGGCATATAAAGGGAGATCACGGAAAGTCCGGGGAATCGAGCCTCCAGATAGCGACCGTCGTTATCAAACTCCGCGCTCCCGAATTTTTCGACCCAGTCTTCAGGCTCGACGCGAGAAAACACGGCAACTCCGCTGTAGCCCTTTTTGAGCGCGGATGGCAAATATTTGCAATGGTAGGACTTGGGGTGATAAATCGGCTCAAAAAGCTGCTCGGCTTGTGCCCGGATTTCCTGCAGGCAAACTATGTCCGCGCGTTGCCGTGAAAGCCACTGAAAAAAACCCTTGCGTGTAGCCGCCCGGATCCCGTTGGCGTTAAGAGAGACAATGCGCATTTTTTGAGATCCTGCACACACTGAAACCATGGCTCTTCGTCCATCCGGTCAAGCGACTGAAATGCGAATATTTATGACCACGGGGTCGCCGATGTGACGCGAGAAAATACGGGAAGAATACGGGCATTCCTTTGGTTTTTCAGATTTTTTCTGTGTCGAACTTCGGCTGTTTCGACAGAAGACGGGAAGAAGCTATAGCTTGGTCTCGGTGTCCTGTCTGGCAATTTTGTGGTAGTCGTTTACAAGGGTTAGACACTCGCCCTTGGGAATGGAACGCAGGGACTTCAGCTTGAATGTCTTGCCTTTTATGTTCTCAGGCGCGTGGGCACTCATCTCGTAGGCACTGGTAATATACCGGAAATGGAGTTCCCCGCTGTCATCGTTATATCGTCCCCGCGCGTGGATACTGCGACAGAAGTTTTCAAAGTTTTCACGCCTTTCCAAACCATTAACATCCGCTTTGTCTGGTCTTCTCATGGCATCAAGAGTATCGAAATAGCTTCGCCAGGCAATAATGCGAGTGCGCTCATCCTTGACCTGTTTAACCTGACGCAGATACCCATCCAAGTCATTAAGAAATGCTTGCCGCCCTGAACTGTGCCGGATCCGGGAAACCTCGGAACCGGGCTGCAAGCTGTTACTTTCGATATAGGCATTCAGTTCTTTTGTGACTTCCTCGTATTGACGCACGGCTTTTTCCGGCGCATACCGATCCTTGAACCACCTTACCAACATGGCCATGAAACGCGGCATCCGGCTAGTGGTGTGACAGGGAACACCTGACTGATTAATGCGGACGTTCCCTCCTGTTTCTCTTGCCTGCCGACAGGCAGAAATGAACGCATCCAGTGAAACCATAATCAATCCGCTCGCTGTGCAGAGTTAACTCCTTGCTTTGCCCGGGACTGCTCCTCCTTCATTTTTGCTGTTAAGTATGAAGCCGTCACAACCTTTTGTCCCCTTATTATAGCTCAGAAGCTTTTGTTTGCGCTTTTTTTGCGGCGCGCCAGAAAAAAATTTTCAAGAAGGTTGCCACATTGCGCGGCAAGTATGCCACTGCTGATTTGAATCCCGTGATTGAAAACATGGCTGTCACGCAGGTCAAGGGCGCCCCCCAGCGACCCGCTTTTAGGATCCGTGGCTCCGAAGACCACACGTTTCAAACGGGCTTGGACAATTGCGCCAAGGCACATCACGCAAGGTTCCAAAGTTACAAAAAGCTCACATCCTGCCAAACGGTGATTTGAGCGGGCATGACCGGCAGAACGCAGAGCCATAATTTCAGCGTGCGCAGAAGCATCGTGATTAAAAACAGTCAGGTTGTGCCCGCAAGCGATCAGCTTTTCTCCATGCACCACCACAGCTCCGACCGGCACTTCCCCCTCGCGCTCGGCCATCAGTGCCTGCTCATAGGCAAGTTGCATGAAATATTCGTCTTTTTGCACCACTCTTGGTGTTGGAAAGATCAGGGTTCAGGTGGGTGATACCAACAAATAGCTGTTTTGCTGCCAGTCACAAGCATGTTCAAATCCGTCTGAAACAAACCATTTTTGTTTTCCGCCTGTTTCGAGCAAGACAAACCCCGACCAAGGCAAGCGTATAAATTAAGGAGCCTTGCCCCCCACCGTTGCACCAAAGCCAGTCCGGCGTCAGCCTCCAATCAGCAAGGTATTCCCCGGGGGGACTCGCTTGGGAGCGGGAAAGGCGGGGGCTGCGCTCGACATCAGTCTTTTCCGGATGGCAATCAGACATTGGCTCTAAAATTTGACGGCCAGACCTCATCTAGCTGTGAGTAGATCTTTTCTGTTTTCTCTCAAAACGTTTTCTTAAGCTCTTTTCAAGTGCCTGAAACTGCAAATCAACACTCGTCTCAACGGTTCCCAACTCGCTTTCCAAAACACACTCAGAACCTGAGAGGCGGGCATCGGACACCACTTCCAGAAACGTGGAGTGCGGCAATCCTTCCGTGATTTCAACAACGCGTTTCGTCACTTTTTCTTCAATGTCTGGAGACACGCGCATCTTGATGTGCCTTTCGCCACTCAAGGTATGCAGCACTTTGCGGCTAGCTTTCACAACCAGATCATCATCACTGAAAGAGTCCAGCACTCTTCGGACGGAGGTCAAAACAATTTCAGTGACTTGCGACTCTATACTTGCAAAATAGTCCACCGTGCCCGTCGCCATGGCGAACATTTTTTCGCTCAGTTCCAGCTGAGCCCGCTTTTCTCCTTCCTGGTAGCCGCGTATTTTTTCAGCCTCGTATTCAGCGCGTGCCTGGTTTTTTATTTCCTCAGCTTGAGCTCTTGCCTCGGCCAGCAGCTTTTCAGATTCGTGAAAAACTTCATAGTCCGATTTCTTTAGCAGACGCTGACCTGGAACCGGACGTAATGTATTGGTCTTCAGGAGAGCAAAGCGCGCCATTTCGGATTCATGGAAACCATGGTTTTTACAGCAAAATTTTCCAGCCAGCGAAGCGGGACGTTCGCAAAATCCTGGCTGTAGGAACCATTCAAATGCTTCGGCATTTTTAGCAGAAAACGTTTAACAAAGGCTCCGGTAAGGCCAGCCCCAAAAGTCTTGTCCAAAATTGACAGACCTCGCTCTTCCACGTGTGAAGCAATCGCTCCAACCAGCCCATCTTGAGACAACTCCGCGGATACCGGGGGAAAACGACTCTCGCAGGCAAAGGACAACCGTAAAGCCAGGTTGTGATCTTCTTTACTGACGAATTTATGCAAGTGTCTCAATTCAGAGCCGAGCACAATCCGGCGCAGTTGTGCCGAGTGTGAAACCAGACCCAACACCCTTACCAGCCTGCGCAAATCGCTGGCCGGAAGAAGCGCCAGTTTTTTGGCTTTGCGATCGAAATCAAAGTCGTATTGGCCGCTAATTTTCAGTTGTTCCAGCAAGGCTCTGGAAAGCCGCCGGTGCGCCTGTGGTCTTTTCGCAAGTTTTTTGTGGATATTCGTCAGCCTGAAAGCACTCCACCAGCTTTCATCAGCGTAAAAAGACGGAAAATAGTTGAATTGAACCACCATTAGGGGCAGGGGGAACTGTGTATTGGCATCGAGTTGAGGAAACACGAAACGTCGACCCCAGGCTAGTTCTTGCCCGATTCCGGCGCAACTTTATTTGCCGTTTTGCCAGCAGCACCGTCTTGGTCTGCGTCCATGTTTTCTCCTGGTATCTGTGTACCGAATCTGAGTTTCTTCGAAAGCAGGGTCTTCGCTTCACCGCCAAAGTTGGCAAGCATAAACCCGGTGCTCGCTGCCAAAAGCAGAATCAGTAAAAGCATCGTGCCAAACAGGACGTATACGGAAATGACGGAATCCCTCGATACGTTCAGAAAAAACAGCGCTTTTTGTGGCAAGAGATTTCGTTCCAGAGACTGCTCCGTGGCAGCAAACAGGGAGACAGAAACTTTTTCGTAGTTGAGTCCCTCGATCGCGTTGGTCACGATGTTTTTGATGCCCGGGATCATGTGGTCAAGCGAAACATCCTGCACGTGTTTAACGAATACCGAGGCAGACGCCGGAATACCGATTTGACCTGGGTGCGTTTCTTCTGCCAACACAACGTGGACACGAGCCACCAGCACACCGTCTATTTCAGCGAGTGTCCCGGAAATTTCCTGAGACAAGGCGTATATATAGCGTGCTTTTTCCTGCAGCGGCGAAAAGACCAACCCTTCCTGTTTATAAATATCTCCGAAGGTCTGAAACTTATTTTTGGGGTAACCATGATTCGTCAAAATTTCCACAGATACGGCAATTTCGTTTTCATCGACAAAAATGCTGACATTCCCGTCTTTGTCCGTTTCTTTTTCTGCGCTGACACCTTGTGTCAAAAGTAGTGCCAACATTTCATTGCCTTCCTGTTCCGAAAGCTTTGAATACAACTCCGTCTTGCAACCCGAAAGAAGCACGACAACAAGAATCACAAGAAAGAACTTCAAGGCTGATTTGTAATTGTGGAACTTTATCACTTCACCGGGCTACCAAGCCCGTGAGTGAACCATGACGGGGCATCGTCGCGGGCTAAACAGACAACTGCTCTATGACGTTTATCGGTTTTATAGCAGCGACCTATAATGCCACATCGGAGTGTGTCGCGACAGCATCAAAGGTTGATGAATCAAGCCACGCGATAAGAGAAGGGTCAGCGAACCGGCTCAGGCGTCAACGCGTGAAACGCCGTGACCGAACGAGGGGCAACTATCACCTGCTCAACTCTTCTAAGCTTGACCCCTCATGAAATTTTTCACTGCTTTTGGAGCAAAGTAGTAAAGATCAGCCTCCCTTAAGAAGGTTTTCGACTGTTTGGTCAACCTTGCTCACCACCTTGCCTTCCGCTTGCTGCATGGTTTCGACCTTCATCAACCCGACTTGTGCCTGCATAATATCTCCCGGAGACATACCGGTTTTTGTGGCGTCCATGACTTTGCCCATGGCATCCTGGTATTTGGCTTCCTGGTTATGCGCGGTATTTGCAATACCTTGAAGGATCCGTTCCCCTATCGTTTTGCCATGCACTTCGCCGGCGGAACCCGCCGCAAGTTGCTGCCCCTGAGCAACAGGCCCTGCCTGGGTCTGTTGCATGAGGTTCGCAAACTTTTCGGAATCAGTATGGCTTGCCTGCGCCAAATTCTGGGTGCCTGCCTGCCCTACGCTTTCCGTGGTTTTTTCAGTAATTTTTTGTGCAACGTTTTGTGCAATATTTTGTATCATCGCTATTTCACCTCTCCTGGGATATCTAAAGTCTGGTTAAGGGAGCCGTCCGCAAAGGCGCAACAATCAATCACCACACCGCTTTCCATCTCTCTTCCTTGGTCATTTCTGTTCAAACAGCTTGGCAGCCAAGTCCTTGGCTCTGTCGTCATCACTTTTCATGCACTCTTCCAACAGCGCCTGGCTTTCGGAATCCCGACCATCCATTTTGAGTGCCATAGACAACAGAACCTTTGCGCGATCATGTTCCGGGTCGATTTTCAAAGCCTTGTCCTTGAGCAATTCAACGGCGTCTGAAAATTTTCCGATCCCCATGTTCGCAAGTGCCAAGCCAATGTAGGGAGTTGGCTGTTCCGGTCTGGCCAGAACTGCCGCCGAAAAAATCTTTTCGGCTTCCTTAGGCAGAGACTCTTCCAGGCAGGCCATAAAGCCCACCTTTCCAAGCAACTGCAAACACTCTGTTCCTACTTCCATACCTGCTCCATATTTGCCTTGGCTAGCACCTTTTCATAGTCCAATCAAGCCTGATTCTCAGGGTTTTCCGTTTTACTGGATATCCCTGATCAATGAGTCATTGACTTCACGCAGAGACTTCATCAAAGCCCCGGTAAATTCGTATGTCTGCATCATCTTGTTGAACTTTTGCTGGAATACAATCTGATCCCGCATATTGGTAGGATCCATGCTCTTCGAGAATGCGTTTACCTGTTCCTCTTCCTTGGCAGCAGCGGCTCCCAAGGAATTCGCAACTGAGTCAAAATTTAACCCCATACCTTTATCTCCATGTTTCGTTAACAGATACGGTACGTATGGTACCAAAGCCCCACTACAAACTCAAGCCTGCCCCAGACCAGGCAACAGCTCAAGCGTGAACAAAAATCTTTGTTTCCGTTTGGAAATATCCATTTGGCAATCTCCCCGTTTCTGTGCTGGAACTTTTGCCCGGAAAGGACTTCACACGAGCGTACGAGACCATCTGACAGGAAAGCCCGGCGTGAAGGAACCGGATCCCCAACTCCGGCATGGGCTTCACGGCGTGGGGCGGGCAAGATCTGGTGCAAAGAGCCTGGTTACGCCCCGACCCGCCAAAGAATTGCAAGTAGTCACATCCGGGCTGTTCAAGGGATATACTCGAGGGAGATGTCGGAACAAACCCGGTGTCAAAACAAAAAGTATTAACCGGAGAACAGCATGTTGAGAATAAAGTTTTTGTTTGTTTTACTCGTGGCACCTTTTGTCGCGTTTTCCGCCACACTTGATGATGTCAAAAAGCGTGGCACTGTGCGTTGTGGAGTCGATGGTGGCCTCCCGGGGTTCGCCGCACCGGACGACCAGGGATTGATGAGAGGGATCGATGCGGATGTCTGTTATGCCGTAGCTGCGGCAGTACTCGGAGATGCGAAGAAAACACGATTCACGCCACTAAACGCCAAGGAACGTTTTACCGCCCTCTCTTCGGGAGAAATTGACATCCTGTCACGCAACACGACTCATACCCTGAAAAGAGATACTGACCATGGCATCTACTTTACTTACTACAACTACATTGACGGACAAGGGTTTATGGTACCGAAAAAGCTTGGCGTCACCCGCGTTGAAGACCTGGATGGTGCCAGGATTTGTGTGCAGTCCGGAACCACCACTGAGTTAAATCTGGCTGATTTTTTCCGCTCCCGAGGGTTGAAGTTTACCCCTGTTGGTTACGACACTTCCGTTCAAACCCGTGAAGGTTATGAGCGAGGTTCGTGTGATGCCCTGACTTCTGACAAATCCCAACTGGCAGCCATACGCTCGGAACTGAAATCCCCTGACGATTCAGTCATTCTTGGCGCCACGATTTCCAAAGAACCCTTGGGTCCTGCAGTCAAACAAGGTGACGAGCAGTGGTTCAACATCGTGAGATGGAGCCTGTACGCTTTACTGAACGCTGAGGAGCTCGGGGTGACTTCAAAAAACGTGGAGCAGTTGAAAGAGACGACCCGGAATCCGGAAATTCGCCGCATGCTCGGAACCGAAGGAAATCTTGGCAAAGGCTTGGGTCTGGACAATGAATGGGCTTTTCGGATCATCAAGCAGGTGGGGAACTACGGCGAGATATACGAAAGAAGCATTGAACCACTTGGCTTGAAGCGCGCAGGCAGCCTTAATGCCCTATGGAACCAGGGAGGGCTGCTTTACGCCCCCCCCATCCGCTAACAAGGCAGAGACCCCATAGCCCCCCGGCAAGCTGCGGCGGACATGTTTTGACGCACGCGTTGCCGGTCAGAAGGCATCCGTGATGTCCGCCCTGTCCTGGCTGCGTCTCCACCAGGTTCGGCGCATCATCAGCCAGGTGCTTGTGGCAGGGCTTCTGCTGTGGGCAGTTCTCTCGCTGTTCGAAAACACCTTGCACAACCTGCAAGCCCGCAACATAAAGGTCAGCCTGGACTTCTTGCATGAAGTCGCCCCATTCAATTTGTCTTTCAGCCCCTTCTGGGATTTTGAGCTGGGAAAAAGCACCTATTGGGAAGTCTTTGTCATCGGCATCCAAAACACCATGCTGGTCAGCGTTCTCTCAATTCTCACGGCAAGCCTGGGCGGCTTGCTCATTGGGGTTATGCGGATTTCCTCGAACTGGTTTGTGGCACGTTTCGCTCTGATTTACATTGAAACCTTCCGCAACATCCCGCTGCTTTTGCAAGTCATGTTCTGGTATTTCGTGGTTTTCCTGACGGCTTTCCCTTCGCCACGGGAAAGCTATGAGCTGGGCATGGGTATTTATATGAACAACAGCGGCTTTTTTGCCCCTCTGCCAATATTGAACCCTGCCGCAGACCTTGGCTGGTTTTTCTTCATTTCCGGTATTGCCAGTCTGCTTGCCCTGAGAATTTATTGGCGCACGAAACAGCTGGAAAAAAGAGACTACCTTAGCCGTTTGCCGAGAAAGGTTCTGATCGTTGCCGGGCTGACCGCCACCTGCACAGTGGCGTATTTTTTGACCGGCCACCCCTTGCTTCTGGAGTATCCTGAACTTGGAACCTTCACGTTTTCCGGTGGGCTCACAGTGCCGCTTTCACTTTTGGCACTCTGGTTTTCCCTGACTCTCTACACTGCGGCATTTATAGGCGAAAACGTGCGCGGCGGCATTCAATCTGTCAAGAGCGGTCAAACGGAGGCCGCCCTCTCGCTGGGACTAAGCAAGCTGATCTATTTACGGCTGATCATCCTTCCACAAGCTCTGCGCGTAATTATCCCGCCCACAATCAGCCAGTACCTGAACATCATCAAAAACTCTTCCCTGGCTGTTGCAATCGCTTATGAGGAACTGGTGAATCTTTGGTCCGGCATTGCTTTGAACCAGAGCGGGCAGGCGCTGATCATCATGGCCATGACCGTCGCCGTATACGAAACCCTGAGTTTGCTGACTTCCGCGTTTTTGAACTGGTACAACAAGCGCGCACGACTGGTGGAAAGATGAACCGCGAAGAAAGGATATACCCAAAGGAAAAAGCCTTCCCCGCCCCAAGTCGCTCTGCTGGCACTTACGCTTGGCTAAAGAAAAATTTCTTTGCCTCGCCGATGAGCACCCTGTTCACGATTCTGGCGATGTGGCTGATTTTTTCCAGCGTGCCCGGAATCATCGACTGGCTATTCCTGAAAGCGTCCTGGGATGGCACGAGTCGCGCTGCCTGCGAAGCACATCCTGATGGTGCTTGCTGGACTTTCGTCAAAGTCAGATTCCTGCAGCTCATGTTTGGTCTCTACTACGCGTCACACGCCGACCAGGTATGGCGACCAACGGTGATGTTCGCGGCGAGCGGCCTGCTCCTGGCTCTGCTCCTCTATCCCAAAACTCCGTATAAGCGACAAATCGCCGCATTCACGTTTTTCATTTTTCCATTCCTGGCCTTTGCCTTGATCCACGGCGAGTGGCTAGGGTTGCCGGTGGCTGAGCCGAGCGAATGGGGTGGGTTCATGCTCACCTTCATTCTGGCTGGCGTGGGAACAACCGCGGCTTTGCCTTTAGGCGTGTTACTGGCACTCGGGCGCAACTCCAGTCTGCCGTTCATTCATTACTTCTCTGTGACCTATATCGAGTTTTGGCGGGGTACACCACTCATAACCGTATTGTTTATGTCCTCAGTCATGCTGCCTTTGTTTTTCCCGGAGCAGGTGGATTTTGACAAAGTGGCTCGTGCCCTGATTGGAATCAGCATGTTCAAAGCTGCCTACACAGCAGAAGCCATACGAGGGGGCTTGCAGGCTGTGCCTGCTGGCCAGCATGAAGCTGCCGACTCTCTGGGTCTTGGCTATTGGAGAAAAATGTTGCTGATCATATTACCCCAAGCGTTAAAAATCTCCATTCCTGCGATTGTGAACACATTTATTGAACTGTTCAAAGACACGACTCTGGTCGCCATCATCGGACTTCTGGATCTGTTGTACATGGCGCAGGCAGCAAGCCGTTCCCTGGAATGGAAAGGCTACGAACTGGAAGCGTATCTGTTTGCCGCTTTCGTTTTCTGGATATTCTGTTTCGGCATGTCACAATACAGTCAACGTCTGGAAAAGAAGCTGGATCGCTCACACCAGGCTACAACCCATTGAAACTTCACCAAATGCGTGACCCGTTGGCCAAACCGATAGTCCAGCCTGTAAACTGAAGTGGTTGGGAAGGCACCTATGCATAAATCAATAAAATTTCTCATGTTGGCGGCTGCTCTTTGGAGTATGGGCATTGCTCCCGTCTTTTTGACGTTTGCTCTTTGGGGCATGACCACCGATGTTGCTTTGGCGAAAGAAAGGGAAGTGCACTATCGTTATAAAAATAGATATTATACAGATTACAACACTAAGCTATGTGGAAACAAAGAAGATGCCATTAGATTGGCAAAGGAAATGGAGCATAAAATAAGAGGAGGAATAACCGAGGAAGGATTTGATGTTCGTTATGAAACTCAAAAAATTTAAATGAAATTTATCCAAATGTGTAATTGTATCCTGAAACTAAATCTGGACCGATAGAAATTATTCCAACCACGGGAACTTTTTTTGGAGTTTCATACGAGATAGTTTATGATCCAGATGAGAGAAGGCATAGGATATAAATTGTATAGTGTATACATTAAGAAAAAGTATGATTTCAGGTATTACGACTCTCCAAGATCAACTTATTGGTTTGATAGAGAGTGGGGAAATAGATTGGGCTTGGCTTTCCGATATAGAAAAACAGGCAATTTGGTATAGCTTTGATGATGATCAAAGAAAAGCATAAAAATGTTACAAGAAGTTTTAGATGCAAGGATGAAGTAAGAACCTTGTCAATACTATTATTACCGTCTTCAACATGCTGAAACCGAAGGCTGTATGATGATGATTCTGTGCTTCCGGGCAGATGTAACAGAAAGCGGGGTCGAATCCCTGGAGACAATATCCTGATAGCTCAACAGCAGCCGATTAACGATCGGAACAGTGAACCGGAAGCGCATCTGTTTGCCGCTTTGGTTTTCTGGATATTCTGTTTCGCCATATCACAATACAGTCAAGGTCTGGAAAAGAAGCCGGATCGTTTGCATCAGTCAGTAACCCATTGAAACATCGTTAAATGCATAACCTCGTTGACCAGCCGATAATCCAACTTGAAAAAGTGAACAAGTGGTACGGCGAACTGCACGTGTTAAAAAACATCAGCCTCACGGTGAGCAAAGGGGAACGCATAGTCGTATGCGGGCCGTCTGCTTCCGGAAAATCAACGCTGATTCGCTGCATTAACCGCCTGGAAAAACACCAGACAGGCCGCATTGTGGTTGACGGTGTGGAGCTGAACGAAGACCTGAAGAACATTGATCAGGTGCGCAGCGAAGTCGGCATGGTGTTTCAGCACTTCAATCTGTTTCCCCATTTAAGCGTTTTGGAAAACCTGATTCTGGCTCCCGTCTGGGTGCGCAAAAAGCGGCGGGCTGAAGCTGAAAAAATTGCCATGTCCTACCTTGAGCGCGTACACATTGCAGATCAGGCACATAAGTATCCCGCCCAGCTTTCCGGTGGCCAGCAGCAGCGCGTTGCCATTGCGCGTTCTCTGTGCATGCACCCTCGCATCATGCTGTTTGATGAGCCTACGTCGGCACTGGATCCGGAAATGATTTCCGAAGTTCTGGACGTCATTGTTTCCTTGGCGGACGAGGGCATGACCATGATTTGTGTCAGTCATGAAATGGGGTTCGCGCGGCGAGTCGCGGACTGGATTGTATTCATGGCCGATGGGCAGATTATGGAGGTGGGCAAACCCGCAAATTTCTTTTCGCAGCCAAAACACGAAAGAACAAAAAAATTCCTGAGCCAGATCCTGCACCATTAAGCACAGAAACGGTTCCCTGAGCTGATCTCGGGAAACGGGGCAGGGAACAGGAGTTCATCAATCTGCCTCTGCAAAAGAAAAAACAGGCGCCTGTTTGCCAATATTGAATCCGCAGCCTGACAGGTGAAAGTTTCAAGACAGGCAACAATCTGTCTGCCGCTACAATCGTAATGGCAATGCGAAGTTCCATTGGATCTGCCCTCAAGCCCCGGGTCCGGCGATGCCGTGCGGCTTTCGCGCACAGGCACTCTGTTCCCAGTGTTGTCTTCAGTTTTTATCCGGGCTGGAAGCATTCTCTCCGAAGCAGGTGCTTTTCCCGGCTGTCCCATTCGCTTCTGACCAGCAAGCGACTTTGCAGAATGTGGGGCGTCTTGGCTTTACCTGGGCAAATCGGCCTGTACAGCCACAGCTTGGCCAGAAGTCAGCCACTTGGCAAAGACATAAAGCCGCCTGTCCCGGACTGTGGGGCTTTTGCCACTTCACCTGACAGTATTCCGGAACACGGTTGCAAATGCGGTGCCAAACAACAGGGAAATCAACGCACTCACACATCAGGCTGCTGGGTTTAGCCAGCCGGCCACGCTTAAAAACACAGGCTTTTCGCTGCTGGAATTACTGGCAGTCACAGCGCTTATCGCCATATTCCTGACGTGGGGTGTCTATGGCTATCGCGAACTGTTTCAAAACCGGACGAACAAGGAGGAACCGCGCAAATTCATCAATGCTTTGAAGTTTGCCCGTTCTTATGCCCTGACGAACGGGCGGGTCATTTTTGTCTGTCCCGGAGAAAACCAGGCACGATGCCTTTCCCGTGACTACGCACAGGGCTGGGTCGTATTGGAAGTGCCAGACCCGGGCAACTTTACGACCCCGCCACCAAACGCCAGACTGGTCAACGTGGGGTCGCCTCTCCTCTCTGACTTCTCAATAAAAACCAACGTTTTTTCAGATTTCATTCGTTTTTCAGAGCAAGGGCGCGCCCACACAAACGGTCATTTCTTTTTCTGCCGAACCGGTGCCCGGAAAGCGATAGCGGGCATTGTCATCATCCGCAGTGGTCGGATGCGCTCCTCCCGGGAAAGTGAATTGAGCGACTGCGGAACATGAGAGATGGTCGTCAGTTTCGCAAGCGGGCGGGGTACGGTTTTCTGGAGCTGCTATTGGCAATGGGTCTGGTCTCTTTCGGGTTGCTGGGCATGATCCATTTGCAAAACGACTTGCTGAAAGCAGATGAGGAGCTGCTACACCGTATCCAAGCCAATCTCATGTTTTATGACTTCCTGCGCTGGGCAGATACCGCCAACAATGTGCTGGAGGGAGTGTCCGGCAGTGATTACCGCAACATCCCTGAAGCGAGCGATGATTGTGTGGTCACGGCCTGTAGCCAGCCAGAGCGCACCAGATTTTTTCTCAGGCACTGGAAATGTCGGCTCGGCACTTGGGTCGACAACCCGGCATGTAGCGACATCAACCGTCCCATGCTTGTTCTCCGCCAAGGGGATGCCAGGCTGGTGGCTCAGGGGCACTCGCTTCAGCTTTCGATTAAGTGGCAGGACTTGGAAGGCGGAGAACAAACTCTGCACAGGAATCTCGTGATCACACCCTGAAAAGAATTGAGAGACCCGGAATTTTTCGCTCGTGGCTTCACTTTGCTGGAAGTGCTGCTGGCAATGGCTTTTGGGGTGTTTATAACCTTGGTCATGATCGAGGCGCACCAGAGCCTGCTGGCGAATCACCTCTGGCTCAGAGAACGCCTTTCCATGACAGAAACCGCTTTTGTCGCTGAGCGTCTCTTGCAGGACGCATTCCATGGCAATCGTCGTGCCTTGTGCCCTTATGCGGCGCAGCGCATTAACCTGGTGAATCGCTCCTCTTACGACTACTGGGCGACTCCTTTTGAGGAATTTCGTTTCGCCCATTCCGCTACCAGCAACAAAGCCCGGGCAGTTGCAAGAATGACACCTCACCCGGACGGGCGAAATGAATTCAGCGATGTACTCATTGGTCTGCAGACTTCGTTGCCTGCACCGGTGCTGGAACACGGAGAGCCAAACCGTTTTTTTGACCTCGCGATCCCCACCAAAGTAAAAGTCGGCGAGCTGGCGGTGGCGTGCCATGAAGACCTGGCCGCCTTGTTTCAGGTTACCGGGGTCAGCAGACGTGGGACTCGCGTCCATTACGACGAGGACTCCGCGGTCAGGCCTGGCAACTGCGCAGTGGTCTTTGACGCAGGCAGGGCTTGCCGGGCGCGGGAAAGCCACACATTCCCGCGCGGCGCATTGTTGATTCCCTATCGGCCACAGGCCATCTATCTGGCAACAGGCAGCCATGCTGAAAACGCACAATTTTCTCTGTTTCGAAAGCGGCTCGTGGTCGCAGATTACGGGCACTACAAGCGAGCCGAAATGTTGCGCGAGGAATGGCTACAGGGAATCACCTCCCTGCGTGTCGCAGCACTGAAAAGCGCTGAGAGCCATGATTTAGCGCTGGAAATCCAGTTGCAGGTCGAAGAAAGGTCACCATACGTACCCACGCAGGCTGAAGAAGAATCGGCAAGCTCCGCGTGGCATACATTCACAGTGGTGCCCTGAAGGTGGCGTGAGCACAAGAACGCACGGCAGCATTCTGATTCCGGCAATCGTGCTCTTGCTTCTGGGAAACATGCTCATCACCACCAGCCTGCATCAAACTGGAGACTTGTCACGGATCGCCAGCACTTTTGAGAGGAAAGTTGATTTGCACGCGGCGATGAGAAACGCCGTCCTGAAAGCCTCTTCGCGGCTGCGACTGTTGAACACCGACACACCGGGCTTCGACGGGAATTTTGTTCACACCAAGCTCTGCGGCGGCAAGTTTGGGGACAGCGAGGGCATCACTTCCGGGTGCACTGCCTCGCTCCTGATCCCGCCCCTTTGGAGGCCAGATGGCACAGAAGAAGACCGCCGCGTGAACACCCAGATTCTGTTGAATACCCACGTCTCGGATGCCGCCGGAAACAAAATTACGGCTCTGCTTTTATTCAGCAAATCCCCTGCCGGTATGGTTCGGCTTGAGGGAGCAGATTTCAGCTATTGAAGACGCCGCTTCCGACTCCTGATTCTTTTCGCAAGCCCAAGAGATGGAGCCGAGTGCGCGGCTTTTCATTGCTGGAACTGCTGGTCGCCATGGGAATCATCGCTGTGCTGAGCTTGTTGGCATATCCCGCTTATGACCAACACCGCCAACGCTTGTTTTTGACTGAGGCTCGGTTGGCACTTTCCAGGATTATGGTTTTGCAGGCTCGCCACTTTGCCAAACACCAACGCTATACCGTTGACCTGGTTTCGGAACTTGGTGTCACCGAGGAAGCAGGTCAGGCGGTCTCTGCACGAGGGAACTATCACATCACGGGGGAGTCCTGTGGTGAGGGCTTACAGCACTGCTGCCAACTGACCGCCATCCCCGTCACTGGCGAAGGAGTGGTTCTTTCGCTCGATACCATGGGCAGGAAACTGCCTTCCGAAGCATGGCGCTAGGCAGGTGTCGGGGAGCCTGCGAAAACAACAACTCAGTACAAGCCACCACAAATCCTGAAGCGCAGCGTGAACTGTTGGGTTGCGGCAGGTAAAGTAATATGGCCAGCACCATGTTGGAAGCAAACGGCCTTATAAACCAGTTTGCGCAGCTTGCCACGATGAGCATGGCCTGCCCGAAATCCATGCCTGCCAAACTTCACTTCAAGCCATGGATGCGCGCCGGTCAGACCACTGTAGAAGTTGCCCACCGTAAAGGGAAATGACTGAAGCCAGACAAAATACCAAACATTCTGCGCAGCTTGTGGCTGTGAAAGGCGACATCACACGCCTCAATGTGGATGCAATTGTCAACGCCGCCAACGCCTCACTGCTTGGTGGCGGTGGGGTAGATGGCGCCATTCACCGCGCCGCCGGCTCAGGGCTGCTGGATGCCTGCCGCAAAATCGGGGGGTGCCAGACCGGGGAGGCTCGAATCACCAAAGGCTATAAACTCCCGGCAAAATTTGTAATCCATGCCGTTGGACCCGTTTGGCAGGGTGGGGAACATGGCGAGGAAGCATGGCTCGCGGCCTGCTATGAAAATGCCATTGGCCTGGCTTGCGTGAATTCTGTAAAAAGCATGGCTTTCCCCGCAATCAGCTGCGGCGCTTATGGTTATCCATACAGAGACGCAGTGCGTGTTGCCGTGCAAGCCACCCGCGCTTGCCTAAGCAGACGCCAAGCCATGATTCATGTGACTTTTGTTTGTTTTCAGGAAGAAGTGTTCCGGCTGTATCAAAAGCAGATCAGGGCTTGACGCCGCGTCTGAAGTACAGGAGACGCAAACCTTGCTGAAAATTGACAGGCAAAGCAACCGACTTGATGGTGCGCGTTTTGTGCTGTCTCCGAATGCTAACGAGCGGCCAGCCGGCATGTCACCGGAGTTAATCGTCATTCACGCCATCAGTGTCCCGGAAAACGATTTCAGCGGAACCGGCATCACACAATTGTTCACCAATTCCCTGGACCCCGCCGCGCATCCGACTTTCGCCTTCCTTTCCTGCTTACGAGTCTCTGCACACCTTTTGATTCGCCGAGACGGGAAAGTCATACAATATGTGCCTTTTCACCGGCGTGCCTGGCACGCTGGCAAGTCCTGCTACCGGGAACGTGCAGACTGCAATGATTTTTCGGTAGGCATAGAACTGGAAGGCACTGATAATCAACCATTCGAGATGAAGCAATACGAAACGTTGGCGGAAGTGACGGTGGCACTTCTGGAATGCCATGAAACCCTGGACGAACGGCGCATTGTCGGCCACAAAGATATAGCACCTGGCAGAAAAACCGACCCTGGATCATTCTTCGAGTGGGATTTTCTTGAGCGCTTTGGGCGCATTCGGGTGGCCACTTGAACGCCGAAGCGACGGTAAAAGCCCTCTCAACCGTTGGCGACCTGTCTCTGCTGACTGATGGTCGCGGAATAGGGCTGGAAAAGGAATCCCTGCGAGTTACGCCGGAGTTCACGCTTTCTCTGGAACCCCATCCCAAATCTTTAGGCTCGGCGCTGACCCATCCCCATATCACCACCGACTACTCGGAAACACTTCTGGAAATGGTAACGCCAGTCATGACCAGTACCAAAAAGGCAAAGGCATTTCTTGAAAACACGCACACTTTTGTTTACTCGAAAATCGGGGACGAGGCGTTATGGAACAGCAGCATGCCGTGCATCATCAAAGGAAAAACCACAATTCCTATTGCGCATTACGGGACTTCAAACATCGGCCAAATGAAGAAAATTTACCGTCGTGGACTGGCCTGCCGTTATGGCTCGGATATGCAGGCCATAGCCGGCATACATTTCAACTATTCATTCGGAAACGCGCTTCTGGACTGGCTGAAAGATTGGCGCGCTCCCGAAACCCGGATCGCGCAATTTCGTTCCCAAGCCTACATGGGGCTGGTACGCAATTTCATGCGAATCAGCTGGGTCATTCCTTACCTGTTCGGGGCTTCCCCGGCTGTTTGTAAAAGTTTCGTGGGGTTCACCGGCAAGCTCAGCCACTTTGACAACAGTACACTTTACGGTCGCCACGCCACTTCATTGCGAATGGGCGACATTGGCTATCAGAACAACCAAGGGGCGAAAATGGGCTTTGCTGCCTCTTACAACAGCTTGCGACAATACATTTCCAGCCTGAAGCAGGCCATCATGACGCCGTGTCATAAATACGAAAAGATTGGCGTTAAAAACAACGGTGTTTTCCAGCAATTAAGCTCCTGTGTCTTGCAACTGGACAACGAGTATTACGCGACGATTCGCCCCAAATGTGTGCCAAAAAAAGGCGAAATGTCCATAACCGCCCTGCACCGGCGTGGTGTAGCGTACGTGGAGTTGCGCGCTTTGGACGTAGATCCTTTTGAACCTTGCGGAATCGGAGAAGCGCAGCTGGATTTCCTGGAACTTTTCATGACCTATTGCCTGTTGGCCGATGACAGCCCATTGCTGGATGAGGCCGCGGCAGGGGAAATCCGGGAAAACGAAGTGCGCGTTGCACACCGGGGACGTGACCCGAATCTTTTCCTGTACTCTCAAGGGCGCAAAAGGTCATTGCGTGCGTGGGGCAATGAAATATGTCAACAAATGCTCCCTGTCAGCGAGTTACTGACCAAGGCACACGGCAGCACGCGGTTCAGCCAGGCATTGAGCACACAAATGGAAACATTCCAGACGCCGGAACAGATGCCGTCGGCACGCGTTCTGGAGCACATGCGCACCTCAGGAGAAAGTTTCGCGGTTTTCTCCGGGAGTAAAACCATGGAATCCAGTGACTATTTCGCGCACCGACCTCTGGCTCCTGAATTCCGCAGTCATTTCTGCAAACTGGCTGCGGAATCTTTACAGGCGCAAGCTGATATTGAAAGCCGGGATGTTCTGTCGCTGGACGGGTACATCAGCCATTATTTCTCCCAACTCCAGAAAATCCAAAGCGCATAGCTGGCTGACAGGGTAAAAGCATGTCTCAAAATATTCCTGCTGAAATCACCGGGCGTCTGGTTCTGGCGTTGGACCTGCCCGTCAGTGAAGCCAAAAAAGTTGTGCTTGAGCTGGGTGACAGCGTGCGTTTTTTCAAACTCGGGCTGGAAACATTCACAGATCGTGGTGCTTTTGGCTTGCTTGACTGGCTGCTGAAGCGTGACGCAAAAGTATTTGTGGACTTGAAGCTTCATGATATTCCAAGAACGGTGGCCGCCGCGGTGCGAAATCTGGCAGACAGCGGAGCTTCTTTTCTCAGCGTACATAGTCATGAGGCCATGCTGGAAGCGGCGGTGGAAAACTGTGGCTCACACCTGAAGATTCTGTTGGTTACGTTTTTAAGCAGCCTGGATCAAAAAGATGCGAAGAATATGGCTTATGAAGGAAGTCTTGATGCGTTGGTTTGTGAGCGGGCGCGGCGGGCCAAAGCACTGGGGTGTCACGGAGTCGTGGCATCCGGTAGCGAAGTGGCATCGGTACGCAGGCAGAATGGTCGGGAATTTGCAATTTTTACGCCAGGCATTCGTATGAGCGAAACGCCAATAAACGACCACAAGCGCGTGCTCAACCCGGAACAGGCACTGCGCGCCGGGGCTGACTGTCTCGTTGTGGGAAGACCGATACTGGCTGCACCTTCCCGGCAGAAAGCCCTGCAAGACCTATACGCACGCATGATGAGTTGCACCGCACCCGATCCATCAGAAGCCTGGAAGCCTTCGGGACAAAACAGGCCTCAGATTGAGGGGGGCTCCCCATTTCATCGCATTGTGCCTCTCAGCGAAAAGGGAAAGTATGAAAAAACAAAAACCCCGGACAGCCGGTAGTCTGATTGGCAGATGAAGTCGGGTCACCAAGATATTGCTCCAAAGTACAACCCGGCAAGGTCATCGCCAGACTGTCTGTCGCCCAAAGTTGCGGTGTGGAAATTGCACCGAGCTTCAACATTCGCCTACATTATATGGACAAATCCCCGGGTATCCCGTATAATTGAAAGCTTGCGTGTGTCTTTTCTTTGCCCTTTGTATGTGGGGGGGTCAATTACGGTGTCGGAACAAATCATTTCAGGACTTGATGGCTCTTTGCAGGCGTGCCACCTTCGGGCTCGGTCTAAAGAGAAATTCCCGAAGTCAGACTCCCGCCCAATGCTGAAATCTGTGTTTGGGGAGCGTTCCAAAGGGGCGAAGGCGTCTCAAGCTTCATTTTCATGAAGAATGCGGCCGCCAAGTTGCAATACAGAGTTACACGCCACGAACCCTTCCATTCTTTGGTGATGTCAATGTGCCGTTACGGTGTGCTCATTTTTGCGATGTTGGCAATTGCAGGCTCTGCACATGCACAACCATCGTGTGACAACCCCTCCTCAGGGGACGGGGTTGTCGTTCCTTACGCAATCAAAAACATCGCCCAATTGCAGGCAATCACTTCGGGTTCGATGGGCAATTATGTGCTGTGCAACAGCATCAATGCCACTGGCACGGGTTTTGTTCCGATTGGAGGCACTGAGGGCTTCTCCGGAACCTTCGACGGGAATGACATGACCATCCGCAATTTGACCATCAGTCTCCCCTCATCATCAAGAGTTGGGCTGTTTGGCAAACTGTCTACCGGTGGAAAAATTCAAAACCTTAAGCTGGTAGACGTGGAAGTTACGGGCATAGATCAGGTCGGTGGCCTTGTGGGGGAAAGCCTGGGGAACATAGAAGGTGTCTCTGTAACGGGAACTGTAACGGGACATCACCAAGTCGGCGGACTCGTGGGAGCATTCAGCAATGCCATATTGAGTGTCTGTAAAAGCGATGTGATCGTGCGGCCAATATCACCGACCGCAGAAGATGCCGCAGAAGAATACTTGGGGGGACTGGTCGGTCAGCTTTCCACGGCGACGGTTAGCCGTTGCTCAGCGACTGGTAATTTGGTGGTATCCGGGCAAGGGCAAAGGCGTAAGCTTCTGACAGAGAGAATTGTCGGAGGATTGATTGGCTTTGCGCAAAACTCGAGCGTGCAAAACAGCACCGCAACCGGACAGATCAACGCTGGGGCAGGTACAGCTGGAGGGCTGATTGGTCGAGCAATAAGTGCCGTAATCAGCGAAAGCCATGCGAGTGGGACAGTGACCGCTTCACGGAATGCAGGTGGCTTGATTGGCATACTGGGTCAGGAGCGCGGAACCGAACTCCCTGTCAGAAAGTCAACAGTGCTGAACTCCTACTCAACAGGGGATGTCGAGCTACCATTGACTGGCCAGGTAATTGGAAAAAGGGCAGGTGGGCTGATTAGCGAGCTGCAGGAAAACTGGTTGGTCAGGAACAGTTACGCAACTGGGGGTGACGAATCACCGGGAGGTGCTGAATTTGGAGGTTTATTAGGGTTAGTATTCGGAACAGGGAGTGTGCTAAACAGTTTTGCAACCGGGAGCACTGAACACAAGTTCATTTACTACCTAAAGGATCCCAAAAAACTCACATCAAGCGGGAACTATTATCTTGAAGCACCTGGCATACAGGACGTAGAGCCAGGCGTCACCCGGGTTCTGCTTGACCAACTGGAATGTCCAACCACTCCTGGTACCGTCTGCGGTGGCGGTGTCGTTCCTCCCTTTGTAGAATGGGATCAGGATATTTGGAACTTCGGGGCTGCAACGGAATTGCCTGTGCTAACTCAGGTTCCCATACCCACCTCACCCACCTCGGGTTGCCCTGAGGCCGAGATGAGCTACGCAGAAGGAAGTGGTGAGGAGGATTCCCCTTACAAAGTTGATACGGTTTGCCGACTGCAGGCGGTGCAGAATGCCCTGTCTGCCCACTACGAACTGGTGGCAGACCTCAACGCCACAGAAGCCAACCTTTGGAATGACGGCATGGGCTTTATACCAATCGGGGACGGTGATGTGGGTTTCTCCGGAATCTTCAACGGGAATGGCATGACCATCAGCAATTTGATCGTCAATCGCCCCGCCGTATCAGGAGTTGGGCTGTTTGGCAAACTTTCTCCCGGTGGAAAAATTCAAAACCTTAACCTGGAAGACGTGAAAATTACAGGCATGAATCAGGTCGGAGGGCTGGCGGGATACAGTGGCGGAACGATATCGGGGTTCACAGTGACCGGAGTTGTCGTTGGAGGGCAAGAAGTTGGCGGAGTGGTTGGTACGCTGGGCGAGGGTGCAACCGTGGAAAACGGCTTGGTAAAGGAAACCGTCAGCGCAGCGGGAAATTATGCGGGCGGACTGGTTGGCAGAATGGAGAATTCGACGGTGCAAGCGAGCATCGCGATCGCCCAAGTCAGCGCAGCGGGAAATTATGCAGGCGGACTGGTCGGTGGAATGGGTAAGGGTGCAATGGTGAAAAATAGCGTGGCAACCGGAGACGTCAGCACAGCGGAAAATTATGCGGGCGGACTGGTCGGTGAAATGGGTAAGGGCGCAGCAGTGAAAAACAGCGTGGCAACCGGAGACGTCAGCGCAGCAGGATTTAGTGCCAATGCGGGTGGGCTGGTCAGCAGAGTGGGTGAGGGTGCAATCGTGGAAAACAGCGTGGCAACCGGAGACGTCAGCTCAACAGGAAATCTTACGGAAACGGAAAGTCGTGCGTATGCGGGCGGGCTGACCGGCTGGACAGAGGGTGGTTCCACCGTAAGATTCAGTTATGCAACTGGGCAAGTCGAAAGCTCTTGGACGGCGGGCGGGTTGGCCGGGCGGGTTGACGCCGGGAGTGTGATTAACAACACTTTTGCAACGGGCACTGTAAAGGCAACACAAAATAGAGGCGGATTGGTTGGGTTGCGCCAAACCCGACCAGGAACCTTGAACGACCATAATTATTGCGTATCGGAACCTGGCAACAGCGGCGTAGGGGAACAGAGAGAGCTCGGCCAGCTGACCTGCCCAACCACTCCGGGTACCGTCTGCGGGGGCGTTAGCGTTGCTCCCTTTGAAAACTGGGATTCGAATATTTGGGACTTCGGGAATGCCGAACAATTGCCCCAACTTGTTGGACTTCCCAGGGCTTCTACGGTTCAGATCACTGTAGAGGTTTCAGGAGGCACGCTGGGGTTTACAGCCGACGCAACGCCTACAGTCATTCCGGTAACTGCGAGCGTCAGGCTGGACCCTGCCCCCGATAGAAATAGCACTCTGAGAATTATATTGACAAAAACCTCAGGTTCGGTTCCGGTGTGCAGGTCTGATTCTGACACCGGTTGCGTTTATCTGATCATCGGCAATAAAAGGACCAATGAAGCCACTGTTTTGGCCGGCACGAGTGCGGTTCGCCTGGCGCTGTCCTTAGGTATAGCGGGGGAAATTGCCCTCAGTCTGACCGGCGAATTTGAACTTGATGTTAGGCTTCAAGGCTATATCAATGAAGGCTCCGGCAACGAGTTGCCCCTGAATTTTCAACAAGGCAATGCCACAGTGCAGCCTGAGGCTCCAGAATCGGCGTCTCTGCGAATGCGGGTTCTCTTGGGCGGCGCAGTACGTTAGGCGAGAGACTTGTAGGGCACTGCCACGCCCCCTCCCTCACTGCCACAAGCCAAGCCCGCCCACAAAAACCACAAAAAATTTCAAAGTGTTGACCGGTCGCAGTTTCCAGCCATATCCAGCCAGAAGCAGGGCATCACGATACCGTGTCATAAACATGAAAAGCCGACGTTAATTAAACTCCTGTGTCTTCCGGACAACGGGTATTACGCGACGATTCGCCCCAAATGTGTGCCAAAAAAAGGCGAAATGTCCATAAACCGCCCTGCACCGGCGTGGTGTAGCGTGCGTGGTGTAGTTGCGTGCGTGGAGTTGCGCGCTTTGGACGTAGATCCTTTTGAACCTTGCGGAACCGGAGAAGCGCAGCTGGATTTCCTGGAGCTTTTCGTGACCTATTACCTGTTGGCCAATGACAGCCCATTGCCGGATGAGGCCGCAGCAGGAGAAATCCGGGAAAACGAAGTGCGCGTTGCACACCGGGGACGCGACCCGAATCTTTTCCTGTACTCTCAGGGGCGCAAAAGGTCATTGCGTGCGTGGGGCAATGAAATATGTCAACAAATGCTCCCTGTCAGCGAGTTACTGACCAAGACACACGGCAGCACACGGTTCAGCCAGGCATTGAGCACACAAATGGAAACATTCCAGACGCCGGAACAGATGCCATCGGCACGCGTTCTGGAGCACATGCGCACTTCAGGAGAAAGCTTCGCGGTTTTCTCCGGGAGTAAAACCATGGAATCCAGTGACTATTTCGCGCACCAACCTCTGGCTGCTGAATCTTTACAGGCGCAAGCTGATATTGAAAGCCGGGATGTTCTGTCGCTGGACGGGTACATCAGCCATTATTTCTCCCAACTCCAGAAAATCCAAAGCGCATAGCTGGCTGACAGGGTAAAAGCATGTCTCAAAATATTCCTGCTGAAATCACCGGGCGTCTGGTTCTGGCGTTGGACCTGCCCGTCAGTGAAGCCAAAAAAGTCGTGCTTGAGCTGGGTGACAGCGTGCGTTTTTTCAAACTCGGGCTGGAAACATTCACAGATCGTGGTGCTTTTGGCTTGACTGCCTGCTGAAGCGTGACGCAAAAGTATTTGTGGACTTGAAGCTTCATGATATTCCAAGAACGGTGGGTGCCGCAGTGCGAAATCTGGCAGACAGCGGAGCTTCTTTTCTCAGCGTACATAGTCATGAGGCCATGCTGGAAGCGGCGGTGGAAAACTGTGACCCACACCTGAAGATTCTGTTGGTTACGTTTTTAAGCAGCCTGGATCAAAAAGATGCAGAAAAATATGGCTTATGAAGGAAGTCTTGATGCGTTGGTTTGTGGGCAGGCGCGGCAGGCCAAAGCACTGGGGTGTCACGGAGTCGTGGCATCCGGTAGCGAAGTGGCGTCGGCACGCAGGCAGAATGGTCGGGAATTTGCAATTTTTACGCCAAGCATTCGCATGGATGAAACGCCAATAGACGACCACAAGCGCGTACTCAACCCGGAACAACTGTCTCGTTGTGGGAAGACCGTAGGCTGCACCTTCCCGGCAGAAAGCCCTGCAAGACCTATACGCACGCATGATGAGTTGCACCGCACCCGATCCATCAGAAGCCTGGAAGCCTTCGGGATAAAACAGGCCTCAGATTGAGGGGGGCTCCCCATTTCATCGCATTGTGCCTCTAAGCGAAAAGGGAAAGTTGAAAAAACAAAAACCCCGGGCAGCCGGAAGTCTGATTGGCAGATGAGGTCAGGTCACCACGATATTGCTCCAAAGTACAACCCGGCAAGGCCATCGCCAGACTGTCTGTCGCCCAAAGTTGCGGTGTGGAAACTGCAATCAAGCTTCAACATCCGCCGCATTTATAGACAAATTACCGAGCAACCTGTACTCTTTGGAGTCCCGTGGTCATTTGTAGTGAAAAAGGAAGGGTTAACTGCGGTGTCGGAACAAATCATTTCAGGACTTGATGGCTCTTTGCAGGCGTGCCACCTTCGGGCTCGGTCTAAAGAGAAATTCCCGAAGTCAGACTCCCGCCCAATGCTGAAATCTGTGTTTGGGGAGCGTTCCAAAGGGGCGAAGGCGTCTCAAGCTTCATTTTCATGAAGAATGCGGCCGCCAAGTTGCAATACAGAGTTACACGCCACGAACCCTTCCATTCTTTGGTGATGTCAATGTGCCGTTACGGTGTGCTCATTTTTGCGATGTTGGCAATTGCAGGCTCTGCACATGCACAACCATCGTGTGACAACCCCTCCTCAGGGGACGGGGTTGTCGTTCCTTACGCAATCACACAGATCAGCCAATTGCAGGCAATCACTTCGGGTTCGATGGGCAATTATGTGCTGTGCAACAGCATCAATGCCACTGGCACGGGTTTTGTTCCGATTGGAGGCACTGAGGGCTTCTCCGGAACCTTCGACGGGAATGACATGACCATCCGCAATTTGACCATCAGTCTCCCCTCATCATCAAGAGTTGGGCTGTTTGGCAAACTGTCTCCCGGTGGAAAAATTCAAAACCTTAACCTGGTAGACGTGGAAGTTACAGGGCGTAATTTAGTGGGAGGTATGGTGGGGGAAAGCCTGGGGGACATGGAAGAAGTCTCTGTAACGGGAACTGTAACGGGACGTCACCAAGTCGGCGGACTCGTGGGAGCATTCAGCAATGCCATATTGAGTGTCTGTGAAAGCGATGTGATCGTACGGCCAACATCACCGACCGCAGCAGCAGACGCAGAAGAATACTTGGGGGGACTGGTCGGTCAGCTTTCCATGGCGACGGTTAGCCGTTGCTCAGCGACTGGTGCTTTGGTGGTATCCGGGCAAGGGCAAAGGCGTAAGCTTCTGACAGAGAGAATTGTCGGAGGATTGATTGGCTTTGCGCAAAACTCGAGCGTGCAAAACAGCACCGCAACCGGACAGATCAACGCTGGGGCAGATACAGCTGGAGGGCTGATTGGTCGAGCAATAAGTGCCGTAATCAGCGAAAGCCATGCGAGTGGGACAGTGACCGCTTCACGGAATGCAGGTGGCTTGATTGGTACCCTGGGTCTGCAACGTAGTGAGGGTGCCAACAGAAATTCAACAGTGCTGAACTCCTACTCAACAGGGGATGTCAAGGCACCAACTGATAGCCTCGTAAATATAGTAAGGGCAGGTGGGCTGATTAGCGAGTTGCAGGAAATTTGGTTGGTCAGGAACAGTTACGCAACAGGGGGTGCCGAATCACTGGGAGGTGCTGGATTTGGAGGTTTATTAGGGTTTGTGTTCGGAACAGGAAGTGTGCTAAACAGTTTTGCAACCGGGAGCACTGAACACAAGTTCATTTACTCCATAGAGGATCCCAAAAAACTCACATCAACCAGAAACTATTACGTTGGCACACAGGAACAACAAGGTGTCACCACGGTTACGCTTGACCAACTGGAATGTCCAACCACTCCTGGTACCGTCTGCGATGGCATCGTTCCTTTTAAAAACTGGGATTCGAATATTTGGGACTTCGGGGCTGCAACGGAATTGCCTGTGCTAACTCACACCCCAGATTGCCCTGAGGCCGAGATGAGCTACGCAGAAGGAAGTGGTGAGGAGGATTCCCCTTACAAAGTTGATACGGTTTGCCGACTGCAGGCGGTGCAGAATGCCCTGTCTGCCCACTACGAACTGGTGGCAGACCTCAACGCCACAGAAGCCAACCTTTGGAATGACGGCATGGGCTTTATACCAATCGGGGACGGTGATGTGGGTTTCTCCGGAATCTTCAACGGGAATAATATGACCATCAGCAGTTTGACCATCAGTCGCGCCGCCGTATCAGGAGTTGGGCTGTTTGGCAAACTTTCTCCCGGTGGAAAAATTCGGAACCTTAACCTGGAAGACGTGAAAATTACAGGCATGAATCAGGTCGGTGGGCTGGCGGGATACAGTGGCGGAACGATATCGGGATTCACAGTGACCGGAGTTGTCGTTGGAGGGCAAGAAGTTGGCGGAGTGGTTGGTACGCTGGGCGAGGGTGCAACCGTGGAAAACGGCTTGGTAAAGGAAACCGTCAGCGCAGCGGGAAATTATGCGGGCGGACTGGTTGGCAGAATGGAGAATTCGACGGTGCAAGCGAGCATCGCGATCGCCCAAGTCAGCGCAGCGGGAAATTATGCAGGCGGACTGGTCGGTGGAATGGGTAAGGGTGCAATGGTGAAAAATAGCGTGGCAACCGGAGACGTCAGCACAGCGGAAAATTATGCGGGCGGACTGGTCGGTGAAATGGGTAAGGGCGCAGCAGTGAAAAACAGCGTGGCAACCGGAGACGTCAGCGCAGCAGGATTTAGTGCCAATGCGGGTGGGCTGGTCAGCAGAGTGGGTGAGGGTGCAATCGTGGAAAACAGCGTGGCAACCGGAGACGTCAGCTCAACAGGAAATCTTACGGAAACGGAAAGTCGTGCGTATGCGGGCGGGCTGACCGGCTGGACAGAGGGTGGTTCCACCGTAAGATTCAGTTATGCAACTGGGCAAGTCGAAAGCTCTTGGACGGCGGGCGGGTTGGCCGGGCGGGTTGACGCCGGGAGTGTGATTAACAACACTTTTGCAACGGGCACTGTAAAGGCAACACAAAATAGAGGCGGATTGGTTGGGTTGCGCCAAACCCGACCAGGAACCTTGAACGACCATAATTATTGCGTATCGGAACCTGGCAACAGCGGCGTAGGGGAACAGAGAGAGCTCGGCCAGCTGACCTGCCCAACCACTCCGGGTACCGTCTGCGGGGGCGTTAGCGTTGCTCCCTTTGAAAACTGGGATTCGAATATTTGGGGCTTCGGGAATGCCCAACAATTGCCCCAACTTGTTGGACTTCCCAGGGCTTCTACGGTTCAGATCACTGTAGAGGTTTCAGGAAGCACGCTGGGGTTTACAGCCGACGCAACGCCTACAGTCATTCCGGTAACTGCGAGCGTCAGGCTGGACCCTGCCCCTGATAGAAATAGCACTCTGAGAGTTATATTGACAAAAACCTCAGGTTCGGTTCCGGTGTGCAGGTCTGATTCTGACACCGGTTGCGTTTATCTGATCATCGGCAATAAAAGGACCAATGAAGCCACTGTTTTGGCCGGCAAGAGTGCGGTTCGCCTGGCGCTGTCCTTAGGTATAGCGGGGGAAATTGCCCTCAGTCTGACCGGCGAATTTGAACTTGATGTTAGGCTTCAAGGCTATATCAATGAAGGCTCCGGCAACGAGTTGCCCCTGAATTTTCAACAAGGCAATGCCACAGTGCAGCCTGAGGCTCCAGAATCGGCGTCTCTGCGAATGCGGGTTCTCTTGGGCGGCGCAGTACGTTAGGCGAGAGACTTGTACGGCACTGCCACGCCCCCCTCCCTCACTGCCACAAGCCAAGCCCGCCCACAAAAACCACAAAAAATTTCAAAGTGTTGACCGGTCGCAGTTTCCAGCCATATCCAGCCAGAAGCAGGGCATCACGATACCGTGTCATAAACACGAAAAACCGACGTTAATTAAACTCCTGTGTCTTCCGGACAACGGGTATTACGCGACAATTCGCCCCAAATGTGTGCCAAAAAAAGGCGAAGTATCCATGAGCTTCAACATCCGCCTGCATTTATGGACAAACTCCCTTGAAACCCGTACAATTAACGACTCTCGTGTGTCTTTAATATTTGCCCTTTGTAGTGGAAGGGTTAACTGCGGTGTCGGAACAAATCATTTCAGGACTTGATAGCTCTTTGCAGGCGTGCCACCTTCAGGCTCGGTCTAAAGAGAAATTCCCGAAGTCAGACTCCCGCCCAATGCTGAAATCTGTGTTTGGGGAGCATTTCAAAGGGGCGAAGGCGTCTCAAGCTTCATTTTCATGAAGAATGCGGCCGCCAAGTTGCAATACAGGGTTATACGCCACGAACCCTTCCATTCCTTGGTGATGTCAATGTGCCGTTACGGTGTGCTCGTTTTTGCGATGTTGGCAATTGCAGGCTCTGCATATGCACAACAATCGTGTGTCAACCCCTCCTCAGGGGACGGGGTTGACGTTCCTTACGCAACCACACAGATCAGCCAATTGCAGGCAATCACTCCGGGTTCGACGGTCAATTATGTGCTGTGCGACAGCATCAATGCCACTGGCACGGTATTTGTTCCGATTGGAGGCACTGAGGGCTTCTCCGGAACCTTCGACGGGAACGGCATGACCATCCGCAATTTGACCATCAGTCTCCCCTCATCATCAAGAGTTGGGCTGTTTGGCAAACTGTCTGCCGGTGGAAAAATTCAAAACCTTAACCTGGTAGACGTGGATGTTACGGGCATAGATCAGGTCGGTGGCCTTGTGGGGGAAAGCCTGGGGGACATGGAAGGTGTCTCCGTAACGGGAACTGTAGCGGGACGTCACCAAGTCGGCGGACTCGTGGGAGCATTCAGCAATGCCATATTGAGTGTCTGTGAAAGCGATGTGATCGTACGGCCAACATCACCGACCGCAGCAGCAGACGCAGAAGAGTACTTGGGGGGACTGGTCGGTCAGCTTTCCACGGCGACGGTTAGCCGTTGCTCAGCGACTGGTGATTTGGTGGTATCCGGGCAAGGGCAAAGGCGTGTTGATCTGACAGAGAGAGTTGTCGGAGGATTGATTGGCTTTGCTACAGGATCGAACGTGCAAAACAGCACCGCAACCGGACAGATCAACGCTGGGGCAGATACAGCTGGAGGACTGATCGGTCGAGCAATAAGTGCCGTAATCAGCGAAAGCCATGCGAGCGGGACAGTGACCGCTTCACGGAATGCAGGTGGCTTGATTGGTACCCTGGGTCTGCAACGTAGTGAGGGTGCCAACAGAAATTCAACAGTGCTGAACTCCTACTCAACGGGAGATGTCAATGCACCTAGTGGCAGCGTAAATTTAGTAAGGGCAGGTGGGCTGATTGGCGAGCTACAGGAAATCTGGTTGGTCAGGAACAGTTACGCAACAGGGGACATCATATTAGATGGTGCCAGGTTTGGAAGTTTATTAGGATATACGCTCGGGACGGGGAGTGTGCAAAACAGTTTTGCAGCAGGGAGCACTGAACACAAGTTCATTTACCGCATAATTGATTCCGGAAAACTCACATCAACCAGAAACTATTACGTTGGCACACAGGAACAAGATGGTGTCACCACGGTTAAGCTTGACCAACTGGAATGTCCAACCACTCCTGGTACCGTCTGCGATGGCATCGTTCCTTTTAAAAACTGGGATTCGAATATTTGGGACTTCGGGAATGCCCAACAATTGCCCCAACTTGTTGGACTTCCCGAGGCTTCTACGGTTCAGATCACTGTAGAGGTTTCAGGAAGCACACTGGGATTTGCTTTTGGCTCAGAGCCTGCACCGGTAACCGCGAGCGCCACGCTGGATCCTGCCCTTGATAGAGCTGGCGTTCTGAGGGTCACATTAACTTCCGGTACGATTCCGGTGTGCAGTGTCAATACTTTCGTCAATTGCGTTTATCTGTTCATCAACGACGACAGAACCAACACAGTCAGCGTTCCTGCCGGTAGCACCGGTGTGGCTAACCTGATGCTGTCTTTAGGAATAGCGGGAACCATTGGCTCCAGTCTGACCGGTGAATTTAGACTTGGTTTTGAGCTTCCAGGCCATATCATTGATGCAGGCTCCAGCAACACTGTCTTTGGGAATAGAAGGCACTCTGACTCCCCCGAGCGAACCGGCAAATTTAAACTTGATTTTGAGCTTCAAGGCTATAACAATGAGGTGACCGGCAACGAGATGCTCCTGAATTTTCAACAAGGCAGTGCCACAATGCAGCCTGATCCTGTGACTCCAGAATCGGCGTCGCTACGAATGCGGGTTCTCTTGGGCGGCGCGGTTCGTTAGGCAAGAAGCTTGCCGGGTGTTGCCCTGTCCCTCAAGCCTGGCTCACCTGCAACAAAAAACTCAAAGCGCTATACGGCCACAGCTTCTGGCTGTACAGCCTCAATATACGAGGCTGTGCCACGAGTTCCTTTCCTTGAACGCCGGCAGCTTGTACGCGGGCACCAGAAGCCAGAAGTGAGCATCCGGCACTTTCCTTCATGGTGTTGACGAATCACCACGCCGCCAATAGAATCCCCCGCAGTGGGTACGCCTGAAGCACCGTTGGCTTCAATGCTTTTCCCGGAGGTAACATGAATTCCAAAAATCCGAAATGGTTGACACTTTTAACGTTCTCCCTGTTGTCGCTCGTACTCGTTCAAGGGTGTGAACGCGACAAAGGCGAAAAACAGCCGAAAGAACTTCTTATGGTTTCTGAAAGCGTTGAAGTTGCGGCACCACCTGAAGGGGTCTGGGCTATTCTCGGGGACTTCGGCAACATGCAGGCATGGCACCCCGCTATTGTGAAATCTGATCATGAGGGAGGGAATACCCCGGGTGCAAAACGGACTCTCTACCTGGGGGATGACATAACGATTAGCGAAGAACTTTTGGGATATGACGGACAGGCTAGATCTTATGAATACCGGATCCTGGCAGTTGACCCGAAAGTCCTGCCAGTAATGGACTATGTGTCCGAGGTGCGTGTGGGAGCTGGCAAAGACGCAGGACACAGCCTGGTTGTCTGGTCCAGTCGCTTTAACAGCGCCGGAAACGAGGACATGGATCAGGAAAAAAGAGATGAGACCTCTCTTGGAGCCATAAAAAGCGTCTACAGAGGAGGGCTGGACAACCTTGGGCTCGTGTTTGCTCCGGAAGATGATGATGGAAACGGCGACATGGACGACATGCGCCCGGAAGATGATGATGGAAACGGCGACATGGACGACATGCGCCCGGAAGGAGATGAAGGAAACGGCGACATGGACGACATGCGCCCGGAAGGAGATGAAGGAAGCAGCGACATGGACGACATGCGCCCGGAAGGAGATGAAGGAAGCAGCGACATGGACGACATGCGCCCGGAAGGAGATGAAGGAAGCAGCGACATGGACGACATGCACCCGGAAGATGATGATGGAAGCAACGAGGAGCCGAAAACCCCTTACTGAGAGACCAATCCAACCCCAATCCAACCTTGGAGGGGTACCCCTCAGGCTTGATGAATCCGTTTCGCCATTGTCTTTCAGGGTGGTTTGCGTATCTTAACCTCTGGAATTGCCTCGCCAGGAAGTGAGGGAGCCGTTATTTCGCCCCTTGGGCGGGCTTTACCCCACACGCTGTGGTCGCTTCTTTGTAGGGCGGGCGCAAGGCAGACGGAATCGGAAAAATCACGCTTTCTTTAACACCGTCAGCTTCTTGCACTTCCTTGGCTCCGTAACGGTATAAGGTCTGCACGATATCGCGAACCAGTGCCTCGGGGGCTGAAGCCCCGGCAGAAATACCGAGTACTTCGCTTCCTGCGAGCCATTCTTCGTCAATCATTGCGGCATCGTCAATCAAACGTGCCGGCACTTTGTTTTTCAGCGCAATCTCACACAGCCGGTTAGAGTTCGAGCTGTTTTTTGAGCCTACGATCAATATGCGGTCGCAGCATTTTGCCAGGCGTTTCACCGCATCCTGACGGTTCTGTGTGGCATAGCAGATGTCGTCCCTGCGCGGGCCGGAGATGCCGGGAAATTTCCCTTTCAGTGCCCTGATAATCCTGGCGGTGTCATCCACTGAAAGCGTGGTTTGGGTGACATAAGCCAATTTATTCGGGCACTCCACCACCAATGCCGCAACATCTTCAGCCGTTTCCACGAGATAGATTTTGCCTCCTTGCGAGGTGTCGTACTGACCCATAGTCCCTTCTACCTCCGGGTGTCCACGATGCCCGATTAAAATCACATCCAGACCTTTTTGACAATATCTGAACACTTCCAAATGAACCCGGGTGACCAAAGGGCAAGTGGCATCCAGCACTTTCAGCTGGCGTTCACGCGCCTCCTCCACGACAGATCTGGCAACCCCATGTGCGCTGAATATCACTTGGGCGCGCGCAGGAACTTCCGACAGTTCGTTAACAAAAACTGCACCTCTCTTGCGCAAGCGATCGACTACCAGGCGGTTATGAACGACTTCGTGGCGCACGTAAACGGGTGACCCCAGGTAATCAAGCGCTCTTTCAACAATTTCGATGGCGCGATCCACGCCGGCACAGAAGCCTCTGGGGTTAGCGAGAAGAACTTTCATTTTTTGAACCCCGAAAAGCAAAAAGAAGCAATCCCAGTGCTCCTGCCGTAATTGCACTGTCTGCCACGTTAAACGCAGGCCAGTGGTAGCCAGAATAATGGATGTCAACAAAATCGATCACGTGCCCCCGCCATATTCGGTCTATCAGATTACCAAGTGCCCCGCCGATAATAAAGGCGATGGCAAAGGTCACTGATTTACGCTCGGACTCCATGTCTTTGAGCAAATGCATCAGAAACAGGACAATGCAGATGGTCAAAACGACAAAAAGCCAGCGGTTCCAACTCCCTGCCTCACTTAAAAACCCGAAAGCCGCACCACGGTTGTACACCAAGGTCAGGTTCAGGTATTCAGCAATGCTCTGCGGTTCGTGCAGAACCAAGTTGCAGTTGGCAAAAATCTTGCTCACCTGATCGCACAATATTATCCCTACGACCACCACAATGACCGGCATCCGTTTAAGCATATTTGCGCACCTCTCCCTCCCCAAGGTTCTCCACGCACCGCGCACAAATTCCCGGATGCGCATCATTGGCGCCGACATCGCGACAACGATTCCAGCACCGCGCGCATTTTTCGTACGGGGAGGGACGCATAAGCATCCAGAGGTTTTCGTCGCAGGACAACGCATCAGCAGGTCGCTCGCTGGCAGCAACAACCTCCACTCCCGAGGTCAGTAAAACAAACCGCAGCTCGTCGCCAAAAGTGGCCAGCAGTCGTCGGTCATCCTGGCCGCAAAAAAGCGTCACTTCTGCCTCCAGGGAAGAGCCAATATCCCCGGCCTTGCGCAAAATCTCCAGCTTCTCCGTGACCATCTCGCGCAGGCGGATCAGCCGTCTCCAGTCCTGTACCGAAAGTGGCGCCTGCTCTCCAATCGGGCACAAGTCCTCTTGCCACTCACAATGAAACACAGAATCCTGCCTTCTTTCGGGAATCGCCTGGTACAACTCTTCTGCGGTAAAGCTCAGAACAGGAGCTATCCAGCGTGCCAACGCCTGCACGATCAGATACATGGCAGTTTGCGCGGATCGTCTGGGCGTACGGTCTGCCCGGGATGTATAGAGGCGGTCTTTAATGATGTCCAGATAAAACGACCCCATATCCACAGCACAAAACCCATGCAACTGCTGATAAATCTGAGGAAACCGGTAATCCTCATAAGCCATTCGCAAGGCGCTCTGGACTTCCCACGCCCTGTGAACTGCCCAGGCATCAAGCGGCAGAAGCTGGTTTGGAGCCAGGCGGTGTCGGCCGGGAACAAAGTCATACAGATTGGCCAACAGGAACCTTGCCGTGTTACGAATGCGGCGGTAAGCATCACTCATTTGACCCAGAATGACGTCAGAGATGACCATCTCGCTGCTGTAATCAGCGGCACAGACCCAAAGCCGCAAAACGTCCGCTCCCAGCTTTTGCATCACCTCGTGTGGAGAAACAACGTTCCCTCGTGATTTGGACATTTTTTGCCCATTCACGTCCACCACAAAGCCGTGGGTCAGCACTGCTTTGTACGGGGCATCTGCACTCCCTTCCGCCAAGGCCGTGAGCAAAGAAGACTGAAACCAGCCACGGTGCTGATCCGACCCTTCCAGATACAGGTCGGCGGGAACAGCCAACTCCTCTCTCTTCCCCAGAACACAGCTGTGGGTCGTTCCCGAATCAAACCATACATCCAGAACATCATCGACTTTTTCATATTCCGAAGCCGCTACGCCTGGCACGTCTTCCACTTGCAAATCAAACCATGCCTGCACGCCCGCTTTTTCCATTTTTTTCGCCACTGACTCCAAAATTTCCAGGCTGTTCGGGTGGAGCCTGTGTGTTTCACGGTGTCTGAACACCGCGATCGGCACCCCCCACCTGCGCTGCCGAGACAGACACCAGTCCGGACGACTGGCGACCATGCTCTTTATCCGCTCCTCTCCCCATTTTGGATACCAGCGCACGCGCTCGCACGCAGCTATTGCCCTATTCCGCAAATCTTTGTGTTCCATATTCAAAAACCACTGCGAAGTGGCACGATAGAGAGTCGGAGTCTTGTGCCGCCAACAATGCGGGTAGGCGTGCAGGAGCGGGGAGCAGTGAAGCAGGCACTTGCTGCTTGCCAGACATTCGACAATGCCTTCGTCTGCGTCATGTACAAAACATCCGGGGAAAACAGCGCTGCCGGAATCAAACCGCCCTTTGCCATCCACGTGTGTTTCTCCGAACGCAATGCCATTTTCGCGGCAACTCAGAAAATCATCCGGACCGTGCGTCGGAGCGGTATGCACCACACCCGTTCCTGAGTCTGCAGAAACGTGTTTGGCGCAAATCACTTTAACCTCTTCCGCGCCCTGCGTAGGTGGGAAGGGACGACTGAGCTTGATACCCGCCAAGGCACTGCCCGAAATGCTGCCTAGCAGATTTGCGGAAGATATGTTCCATCTTTCCAGGCACTCGGGAACCATTTCCCGTACCAGAATCAAAACCCGTTCGGGTGTTTCAAGCAATTCGTAGACCAGGTCGGGGTGTACCGCCACCGCTTCGTTTGCCGGCAGCGTCCACGGTGTGGTGGTCCAGACGGCAAAACCAGCTGGCAATTCCGGGAGCGCAACGCCGAAGCAGTCACCGACCGCTACGGGACTCAGCGCGGGAAAAAAAACATCGACTGCCAGAGATTCCTTGTCCATATACTCCACTTCAGCCTCTGCCAAAGCCGATTCACAGTTTGGGCACCACAAGACCGGGCGCATCCCCATTTCCAAATAGCCCAACTCAATGACTTTGCCCAAAGCCCGCAGAATGTCTGCCTCGGTCTGAAAATCCATGCTGTGGTAGGGGTGTTCCCAATCGCCCAGGATGCCCAGTCGCATAAAACCTTCTCGCTGTCGCCGAATATGGTGTTGCGCGTGTGCCCGGCAGTGCTCTCTGAACTCGGTATCGTTCACTGATTTTTTAGTGCGCACCAGGTGCTTCTCAACTTCCAGCTCAACTGGCAAACCATGACAATCCCAACCCGGAACAAAGGGCACGTCATAGCCTTCAAGCAATCGTGACTTCAGAACCATGTCTTTCAGGACTTTGTTGACCGCATGGCCGATGTGTATGTCTCCGTTCGCGTATGGCGGTCCATCGTGCAAAATAAACTTTTCCCGTCCCTTCCGCGCCTGACACACCGACTCGTAAAGCCGATCCTTTTGCCAACCCGCCAATCGCTCTTTTTCGCGGTGCGGCAAGTTGGCACGCATCGGAAAATCCGTGCGCGGCAGGTTCAGGGTGTCCTTGTAATCACTCACAGCAGTAGCTGTTGTGTGGCGGTCTGCACATCGTCGCTGATTTGTGCCTGCAACGCCTCGACAGAAGAAAAGCGTCGTTCGCCACGAATTTTGGAAACAATTTTTAGCCCCAGTCGCCGGCCATAGAGATTGGCTGAATAGTTGGCAATGTGAACTTCCACGACATAATCTTTCCCATTGAAGGTTGGTCGGCATCCGGCATTCAACACCCCTCGCAACGCTTTTGTCCCGGCACCTGTCACCCACGCCGCATAAACACCTCGCAATGGGCGCATCCCGGTTTGCAGGTTCGCAGTCGGAAAGCCCAATCTGGTGCCACGCTGATCCCCGCGCGTCACCCGTGCTGAAATGGCATAAGACCGACCCAGCAACTGTTCAGCAAGCAAAAAATCCCCGCTGCTCACTGCCCTGCGAATGCGCGTGCTGCTGACCACGCTTCCCTGGCAAGACACCGCCGGCACTGCTGTCACAGAAAATCCCGAGGTTTTCCCCAAGCTGCGCATCGTCTCCAATGTTCCCTGACGGACGCTGCCAAAACGAAACCCTTCTCCCACCACGATGTGCCTGGCACGAATTTTGTTGACCAATGCTTCCCGCACAAATGCTTGCGCGCTGAGGTTTTTAAGTCTTGCGTCAAAACGCACACAGATGGCTTTCTTGACACCAAATGACTCAAGCAGTCGCGCTCGCTCTGCAAAACTGTAAATTCGCGAGTGCGTCTGCCCGGGGTATAAAAACTCTCTGGGCAGGGGTTCAAAGAACACCACCGCCTCCTCGATCTTTCGCTCCTTCGCCAGAAGCTGAGCCTGCCTGATCACAGCCTGATGCCCAAGGTGCATGGCATCAAAGCCCCCCAAAGCCACGACACAGTCGGCTTCTGTCGCTTTCAGGTTATGTAGGCCGCGAACCAGCCTCATCGACGACGCAACAGCTCCAGGACTCCTTCCAAAACATCCAGATTGGCATAGCGTATCAACAGTTTTCCGCGACCGCTTTTGTGATGCGACACGCTGACCGGCGTACCCAGGCGATCACTCAGCTCCTTCTCAAGACTGGCCGTCTCGTGGTCAGCTACTGCGACGTCGACGGCTTTTGGAGGACGTGGATTCAGGAGCGCGTCAACCAAAGCCTCACTCCGCCGCACCGATAACTGTTTTGTAACAATGACTTCTGCTGCTTCAACCTGTTTCTCGGGCGGCAGACGCAGAAGCACCCGAGCCTGACCCATTTCCAGCTTCCCCTGTCGTAACAACTCGCGGGGTTTTGCGGAAAGTTCCAGCAGGCGCACCAAGTTGGCAACTGCCGGACGTGACCGTCCGGTCAGATCGGCAACCACCCGTTGCGTATACTTGAAAGTGGCCATCAGCTTCCTGTACGACTCCGCCTCATCCAGGACATTCAGGTTGGAACGCTGAATATTCTCGACGAGAGCCAGCACTGCCAAGTCTTGATCAGTCGCTTCCTTCACCAAGACCGGAACCTTTTCCTGCCCCGCCATTTTGGCGGCGCGCAGCCGTCTCTCCCCGGCGATCAGCTCATAATTTCCATCCTTTACCGCGCGAACCAGCAAGGGTTGCAAAATCCCTTGTTTTTTTATGGAGTCCGCCAAAGTCACGAGGTCTGCCTCGTTTATATGCGTACGTGGCTGGTAGGGGTTGGAATGAATCGCGGCTATGGACAGGTGCTTCAGTTCCTGCGCGTGGGATTCGCTCGGGCGCTTGGTCGATAACAGGGCGTCCATGCCCAGACGACCGAGCGCGTTGCGGCGGGTGCGTTTCACTGGCATCTCCTGGCTGCTTCGCGACTGAGAATTTCGCCAGCCAGCATCATATAAGCCTGGCTACCTCGTGCCTTGCTGTCATAACAAAGCGCAGGCATGCCATGACTCGGTGCCTCAGCCAGGGTGACATTACGCGGAATGATGCTGCGGAGCAGATCGTCTCCAAAATACGCTTCCAGCTGTCTCGAGACGTCCAGTGCCAAATTATTTCTCGGATCAAACATCGTGCGCAATGCCCCAGTTAAACGTAACTCACTATTCACTCGGGTTCGAATTTCCCGGATCGATTCCAGCAAAGCGGAAATCCCCTCAAGCGCAAAAAACTCGCATTGTATGGGCGCGAGGACTTCATCCGCTGCTGCCAGAACATTCACCGTCAGCAAGTTTAGGGTCGGGGGACTATCGAACAAAACAAAGCGATAGTCATCAAGCATACCAGACAATGCTTTTTGCAGACAAAGCTCCCTGTTCTCAACGTCATGCAGCTCCATCTCCGCCGCTATCAGGGTCTCGTTTCCCGCAACCACCGCATAATTTCCGGCCGCCGCCATCATCACGCACTCTGGCAAGGTCTTTTTTCCGAGCAATAAATCCGCCGCGGTGTTTTCGACTTTGTTTTTATCAATGCCACTGCTCGTGGTCGCATTGCCTTGTGGGTCCATATCTATGACCAGAGTCCTTGAACCCACAACCGTCAGAGAAGCTGCCAAATTGATCGCCGTTGTGGTTTTCCCAACGCCACCTTTTTGGTTGGCAATCGCTATTTTTCTCGTCAAAGGTGTCGCCCGTCTAGTGTGCAGCCGCGCTTGAGTCGTTTCCGCAAACCTGTTCAATCTGCTCAAAAAGAGCATCGACACCCCTTAAGCAGCAGAACTTTCGGCAACTGATCCAGACCACCTGTTCACCCGTCTTGCCGAATCAACGGCTTCAGCGGCAAGTCCAAATCCCGACTTTTCAACAGCAGGGCTCCATAAGCTGTCCATGACATGCGACTGCACCTCACTTCGGGACTCGTCCACAGGCCTCCTCCTCTTTTTTCAAGTACGTCAGCAGTAACGACATGCTCACTGGCGTGACACCTTCAAGACGGCTTGCCTGCCCGACGGTTCGCGGGCGAAATCTCTCCAGCTTGTCCCGAACCTCATTCGACAGGCCGGAAATTTTGGAAAAATCAAAGCTCGCGCTGATGTGCTGTCTTTCCCGATCCTTCAGTTTTTCAATTTCCCGTTCCTGGCGTTTGATGTGTCCCGCATAAAGTGCCTGAATTTCCAGTTGCTTCACGACTTGCGGGTTCTGTTCCGGCTCAGAAAAGCCTGCCTGCTGCGCCACGTCCGCGTAACTGATGCCGGGCTGCATCAACAAAGATTCACCGGTACAGAATGACGGCAGTGACCCGCCATTGGCAGCAAATTTCGCCTTTACCACCGCAGGGTTGAAAGAGGTTGCACGCAAACGCGCCTGTTCGCGTTCAATCGCTTCTTGCTTGTCGACAAACATCCGCCAGCGCCGGTCATCCACCAGACCCAGTTCGCGACCGCGGGGGGTCAGGCGCAAATCCGCATTGTCTTCGCGCAGGCAAAGACGGTGCTCCATTCGGCTGCTGAACATCCGGTATGGCTCTGTAATTCCTCTCATCGTCAAGTCATCAAGCAAAACCCCTATGGCGGCCTCTGAGCGCATCGGGAACCAAGGCTCCTTTCCGGCACTGCTGCGAGACGCGTTCAAGCCTGCCAGAAGACCTTGCGCCGCCGCTTCCTCGTACCCGGTGCTTCCGTTAATCTGACCCGCTAAAAACAAACCGGAAATATCCTTCGATTCAAAACTCCTATGTAGCCTTCGTGGATCAAAATAATCGTATTCGATGGCATAGCCCGGAGCTGTGATTCGCGCATTCTCAAAACCTTTTATGGAATGCAGCATCGCCACTTGTGAGTCGTAAGGCAAACTCGTGGAAATACCATTCGGGTACACGGTGCTGGTACTGAGCCCCTCAGGCTCAATAAAAATCCGGTGCCAGTCACGCTGTGCAAAACGCACTACCTTGTCTTCAATGGAAGGGCAGTAACG
The DNA here is from genome assembly GCA_965212025.1 of Candidatus Oxydemutatoraceae bacterium. Taxonomy (GTDB): domain Bacteria; phylum Pseudomonadota; class Gammaproteobacteria; order Poriferisulfidales; family Oxydemutatoraceae. Next base: position 767,067 of record OZ243039.1, on the reverse strand, counting down.
CGGGCCGGGAGCACTGATTGCGCCGCTGAACAGAGGCGACTTGGCGAGTGCGTCTCGAACGATGGCGTGCGTGCTTTCATTGGTGCGAGTCAGGTGGCAGGGCACCTGTCTGGGGTGATCGGCATCGCTGCCGAGGAATGACATCGCTGGAAGGGGGTGCTCGCTTTCCTGCACCTCCAAACCCGTAAAATCGACTGAGCGTCCGTCAATTCGTGGTGGTGTTCCCGTTTTCAGGCGCTGTGTGCCTGCATTCAACTCTCGCAAACGCGCAGCCAAGCGATTGGACGCCGGCGCTCCGGCACGACCGCCGGTCTCCTGGGAATCCCCGACGTGGATACGTCCGGCGAGAAAGGTGCCGACGGTCAACACAAGTGCTGGTGCATAAAGACGCAGACCCAAACCCGTAACCACACCCTGCACAGCCTGGTTTTTCAGCAGAAGATCGTTCACTTTTTCCTGCAAAAAATACAGCTTTTGTTCTTCTTCCAACAGGCTGCGAACCACTTTCCGGTAAATCTGGCGATCTGTTTGCGCCCGGGTGGCGCGCACCGCGGGTCCTTTGCTCATGTTGAGCGTTCTAAAATGGATGCCGGCACGATCAGCGGCAGTCGCCATCATTCCCCCCAGAGCATCAATTTCTGCAACCAGCTGGCTTTTTCCCACACCCCCAATCGCCGGGTTGCAGCTCATTTGCCCCAAGGTGTCCAGGCTATGCGTAACCAGAAGGGTCTCGGCTCCGCAGCGAGCTGCAGCCAAAGCCGCTTCGCAGCCGGCGTGACCACCACCGATTACGATAACGTCATAAACAAAAGACTTTGACATATTGCAAATTCAGGCATCAAAAGAAGCGCGGATCCAAAGGGAAACGACCAATAAAAAACCGTGGGAATTATAAGGGACTTCCTTTGTCATAACTGATTGCCATGCTCTTCCTCCCGCCCCACTTGCATCTCTTCGTACCACTTGCGCTCGTGACCGAATCATCCTTCTTCCCTGTAGCGGGCTCTTCTGCCTTGTTTTAACCGTGGCGACCTTCAATCGGGCAAGCTTAGCCAGAATTACCCGCTACTTGCCCACACAAAAGCTTGAAAAGATTTCACCGAGAAGAGCCTCCGTTGTCTGTTCTCCAACGAGCTCGGCCAGTGCTTGCCTTCCCTGCGCCAGTTCTTCAGCCACCACCTCCAAAAGCCCGGTACCAAGGGCACCACGCGCACTTTGCAGAGACTGAATGCAGCTCTGTAAGCCGTGGATATGCCGCGCCCTGGCAACAAAGACGTCCTCGGTCTCACCTGGCGCATTCAAGGAACACAGCAGTTGATCGATCAAAGTACCAATGCCCCCCCTGGTTTTTGCAGAAATCATCAGTGGTGGTGTCTCCAAATCCCCAAAACGCAAATTTTGCATCGTGAGGTCGTCCAGCAAATCCGCCTTGTTGCAAACCACGATGGTATTGATATCCTCATCTGTCAGTGCCGAAAGCAACGCTTTTTCCTCCTTGCCAAAGCCGGTCTCTGCAGCCACTAAAAGCAGCACTAAATCGGATTGCCAAAAGGTGTCCCTCGCCCGTTTCATGCCCTCCGCTTCGATGGCATCAGCACTTCCTGCGTGCAAACCAGCCGTGTCGTGCACCGTGACCGGTATACCCCGAAGCAAGACCTCACAACGCAAAACATCGCGTGTGGTTCCGGCAACGTCGCTGACGATGGCTTCATCACGCCCCGCAAGACAGTTAAAAAGCGTCGATTTTCCGACATTGGGTTGCCCTGCAATTGCCAACTGCGCGCCGCTACTGAGCCTTTTGCCGCGCTGTGCCTTGCGCAAGGTGTCCAGAAGTCCTTCGTGCAAGGCGTTAAGACGCGAACTCAGAGTCTCACCGGTAATTTCGTGCGGATCGTCGGCGAAAAAATCTATATCCGCTTCCACCTCCACTCGCAGGCTTTCCAGCGTTTTGCAAAAACCCCGGATCGTTTTTGAAAATTCACCTTGTAAGGAGCGTTGCGCTCCCCGCGCTGCACTCGCTCCGGCACTGCTGATCAGATCGGCAATGCCTTCAAGTTGTAGCAAGTCGTACTTGCCGTTACAAAATGCGCGCCGGCTAAATTCACCCGGACTTGCCATGCGGGCACCCAAAGACAGTAACAGCGCATTGATCTGATCCAGCACGGCAAGGCTGCCGTGGACGTGGATTTCGAGCATATCCTCTCCGCTGAAGCTGTGTGGTGCGGAGAAAAAAAGCCCAATTCCTTCATCAATGACCTTTCCCGATGCATCGCGAAAGCGCCGGAATACCGCTTCTCTTGGGCGCGGCAAAGACCCGAGAACTGTACTTGCAATGTCGGGGACTGCCGAGCCGCTCAGACGCACTATGGCGATGGCGCCACTGCCCGGCGGTGTGGCAACAGCAACAATGGTGTCAGCGTCGCTGTTCAAAAGCTTTCAGGCGTTTCGGGCTTTCTCTTCTGCCTGAAAGCGCCGATTGATTAAAGACTGTTGGCCAATTGAAAGCAAGTTGTTGCTCAGCCAGTACAGCACCAGGCCTGCCGGGAAAAAAGCGAAAAAAACGGTGAATACAATTGGCAAAGCCATCATGATTTTCGCCTGCATGGGATCCGGGGGCGCCGGACTCATTTTCTGCTGCGCGAACATGGAGGCGCCCATCAGGAGCGGTAACACAAAATAGGGATCGCGCGTGGAAAGGTCTTGTATCCAAAGCATAAACGGTGTCTGGCGCAGCTCCACGCTTTCCAGGAGTACCCAGTACAGGGCGATAAAAACGGGGATTTGCACCAGTATCGGCAAACAGCCGCTAAGCGGATTGACTTTTTCGCGCTTGTACAACTCCATCATTTCCTGCTGCATGCGGCTTCGGTCATCCTTGAAACGTTCCCGGAGCGTAGCAACACGAGGCTGAAATTTTTTCATCTTCGCCATCGCCCGATAGCTCGTTTCCGAGAGTTTGTAAAACACCAGCTTGATAATGAGGGTCAACAAAATAATTGACCAGCCCCAGTTCCCAACGTAGGTGTGAATTTTGTCCAGCAACCAGAACAAAGGCTTGGAAAAAATGCTAAAAATCCCGTAATCAGTGGACAGCTCCAAGCCCTCGGTAATTTCTTCAAGCCGGTTTTGTAGCTTGGGACCCGCATAAACCTGTGTCGTGAAGGTTCCGGATTCACCTGGACGCACGACCAGCGGCTGAGAGCGCATCCCAATAAGGTATTCCGCATACGAAGAACCCCTGACTGCTTTCGTGTAAAGATCGTTCACTTCACTTTGTGCCGGGATGAGCGCTGACAGAAAGTAATGCTGCAGCATGGCTGCCCATCCACCGTTCAAAGACTCTCCCAACGGCGACTCCTGGATGTCTTCAAAAGACACTTTGTGGTACGACCCGTCGTAATAGGCCGGCCCCGTATAGGTATAAATGAGCTTTGTCTCACCTCCCCCAGCTGGTTCGGCGCGGCGTAATTGGCGATATTGGCGCCCTGTCCAGGCAACATTTCCCAAGTTTTTGACGACATGTTCAACGCTGAAAAGATATTTTCCTCTGTCAAAAACATAGCGCTTTACCACTTCCACCCCCGTCACATCGTTGCGCCAGAAAAGCGGGACGGTCAGCGTGTCCTGATGGTTTTCCATACGGTATTCCTGTTTCCTGCTTTGGAAGAGCGCATGGTGTGAAGGAGCCAGACGGGCGGTGCCTTCGGCGGAAATACCGGACAGCCGGTCATGTAACAGACCGCTTTGCATGTTGTAGTGTCTGCCTGTGGAAGTGAGCAGACTGAAAGGCTTGTCAGGCTGTGCGTTTGAAAGGGCGATTTTAGGCAAATCAAGCTGCTTGATGTCACCACCTCGGGGACTGAGCCAGACAATAAATGTATCCGTTTCAACGCGAAGCCACTGATTTTGATCAGCAACGACATCCGGCAGATCCAGAGAGGAAGCAGAATCTCTTTGCAATGGAGTAGCAGATCCCGCGTCCGGAAGGTCTTCAGGTGCGGACTCATGCGCAGGAAAGGAAGCCGTTCTTTCATTAGGTTCGAAACCCGGCAGTGGTTTTTCATTAAATTCCTGCCAGTTCTGAAAAAGGAGAACCAGCACGAAACCCAAACCCAGATAAAAGGGAAACCGTAAGCTGTCAAGCATGGCTGCTCATCTTCTCTGTCTGCAAAATTTTCTCCCAGACTGCTTGCAAATAAGCACCCAATTGAGCTTGAGACGGGGATTTTTCACTTGGCTTGCAAACCACAACCATGTCAAGGTCAGCAAGCGCGTACCTGCGAAAACTTTCACGTATCGCTCTTTTTATACGGTTCCTTTCCACTGCTTTTTTAGAAACACGACGCGAAACACAAAGACCCAGACGGGGATGACCCAAGCCGTTTCTTTTTAGATGCACAACAAAGATCCTGCTCCTTTGCGGTCTTAAATTTGTGCTCTTGAAAACCGCATCAAAGTCCTTTTTGCGGCAAATCCTTCCGGTCTTTGGAAACTTTTCCTGTGCGCCCACGAACCCGGACACCACGACCTTATGTAATAGGTAACTAAAGTCAGGCTGAGAGGCGTGTTCGCCCTTTTTTACGCCGCCTCGCGATGACTGCGCGACCGGCACAATCCTGCATACGGGCACGAAATCCGTGTCTTCTTTTACGCTTCCTGATGCTTGGCTGAAATGTTCTTTTCATTACTTTTTCCTGCGGCAGTGAACGCTAGCATATTATTCATTCTTGTCAAGAACAAGCAATGTTTATACAATCCCCGCCAGCGCGGATTTTTCCAAATCTGGGCGTTCCAAGTCCGTTTCAACCAGTAGTTTGTGACAGAAAACAGTAAAAGAAGCTCACGCTCCCCCCTAAAAACCCTCTGGCTTCAATGCGTTGAAGATCTTGAAGTTCAGATAGGTGAGGAGAACATAAACACCTGGATCCGTCCACTGCAACTGCAACTGAGAAGAAACAACCTGTTTTTGCTGGCTCCAAATTTATACGCGCGGGATTGGGTGGAAGAACATGCCCTGGATAAAATTAAAAAATTCTTTCGGGAGAAACTTGAAGACAGCTGGCAAATTTTCCTGAAAATCGGCGGGGTCAACGAAAAGAGGGCAACAGTCAAAAAAGAAAACAACGGAAAAGAGTCTTTTTTTCTGCCACCAACACGTAAATTTAACCCGGCGTACTGTTTCGACAATTTTGTTGAAGGAAAATCCAATCAGATGGCACTGGCGATGGCGAAAAACATTGCCAACACAGACAAAAATGCCAACACGAAAGAAAATGGCAGCAATCTGCTGTTTTTATACGGTGGAGTGGGGCTTGGGAAAACCCATTTACTGAACGCCATCGGCAACCGGATGATTGAGCTGGATCAGTCCGCGAAAGTCGTTTACATCCAGTCCGAAAACTTTGTTTCCGGCATGGTGCACGCGATTAAAAACGGACTCATCAGCGAATTTAAAAACTACTATCGGTCTCTGGATGCAATTCTGGTTGACGACATCCAGCTGTTCATAAAAAAGACGCAGACGCAGGAAGAGTTTTTTCACACTTTCAATTCTCTGTTCGAAAAACAGAACCGGATAGTCTTGACTTGTGACAGATATCCAAAAAAACTGACAGGCGTGGAAGAACGTCTAAGATCCCGGTTTGGCTGTGGGGTGGTTCAGGAAGTTTATCCTCCTGAAATTGAAACCCGGGTCGCAATACTGGAGAAGAAAAGCGAGGAAAGAGGGATATCCCTGTCACAAGACGTTGCTTTTTTTATTGCTTCAAATGCGCGTTCGAACGTTAGAGAGCTCGAAGGTTGCCTGGCAACCGTTTCTGCTTTTTCCGGGTTTTTCGATGACAAGGAAATCACCCTGGATGTTGCCAAATTGGCTTTGGTAAATCTTGTGGCGGCCAATGCGACCATAAATTCTGTGGAGAATATTAGGTCGACAGTGGCTAACTATTACAACATCAGGGTCTCTGATCTGCTGTCTCCAAAAAGAAACCGAGCAGTGGTGCGTGCCCGCCAAATTGCCATTTCCCTATCAAAAGAAACGACCAACTTGAGTTTGTCCCGTATTGGAGATTCTTTTGGCGGTCGGGATCATGCCACCGTGTTGCATTCGTTGAGAAAAGTAAAAGAACTGCAAAAGACAGATCCACAGCTTCACGAAGAATACAAAAGATTGCGGAGCATGCTGGGAAACTAGGTGTAAAAAATGTGCAGAAAATGTGAACACCTTCCGGAGCTTGGTTTATCCCGTGTTTTTCCACATTTTTTACAGGCTTTGTACTGCGGTTTTATTGTCAATAAATTTCGATATAACAGAAGGTTAAATTTTCTTTCAACAGATGGAGGCGTTCCCTACTACTACTATTATGAATAATATGGAATTTGTTTTATCAACAGCCAGACTTAAACAAGTTGCACCTCTCTTGCGTATTTTGGTCGACCGTGTTCAGGTTATTCCGGCTTACAAAATGGTTTTGATGCAGCCTGAAGAGAAAGGTGTCTGGTTAACGACAGGGAACATGGAATCCCAATTGTCCTGCTTCGTGGCTGGAGACATTATCAGGGAAGGGGGAAATGGCTTGGTATCAAAAACTTTTTTCAACTTTTGCCAAAATTGCCATGCGGAGAAAATTTCCTTTCGATTTTCAGAAGGAGACGTGCACCTAGAGTGCGGCAATTACAAAAATATTTTAAGAACCTTGCCGTCCGAACAATTCCCGTTACTTCCTGAAGAAACTGCCGGTTTTACCGTTCAGCTTAAGGTGAAGCAGTTAAAGGATGCCTTGCTCGCCACGCAACGTTCCATGGCGATCAATGACGTGCGACCTTATCTGAACGGGATGGCCTTCGTGTTCAAGGATGACTCTTTGCAATGCGTGTCTTCAGATGGTCACCGTTTAGCTACGAGTAAATTTTCTACCGGAAATGGTAAAGATGGTGATCATGGTCAGCCTGTACTGTTACGAAAAACAGTTCAGGTTCTTGACAAGATACTGCCCGGGAACGAGGAAAATGAGGAAACGGTTGAGGTTACAGTTTTTGAGTCGCAAGTTATTTTTCGCAGCAAAACAATGGTTTATAAAGTAAAGCCCATTGAAGATCAGTATCCAGACTTTTCCAGGACTTACCCTGGTCAGGCACTTAACACAGCTTTTCTGGACCGTGATGATTTTATAGTCGCTTTGCGCCAGGCCGTCGCGATTTATGATGGCAACGAACCACCCGTAGCGGAATTTTCTTTCGGCGGTGAAGAGCTGAAAGTCGTTAGCAGAAATTCAGAAAGTGAGCAGACTGACGTGTCTTTAAGCGCACGCCTGGAAGGAGATTCGAGGGTGATATGGTTCAATATTCAGTACCTTCTTGATGCTTTGGAATCTTTGTCTACTGAGGAAGTAAAAGTGGAAATTGATGAGAGGGGAGGCATGTTAATGACCGGGGTGTCTGAAGATGGCTACCCAAAGCACGTGATCATGTCACTGAACCGTTAAGCCACTCCCCGTTCGACCCGGAGCCAATTTAAGGAGTGTGGCAAGTGCCTGGTAGCTTGAGCACTGAACGCTGAAAGCCATGACGCTTACAAGTCCAGTAAATTTCTGATAGCGGTCAGTATTCAGGCTCAACACGGGCAGACTGTTTGTGAATTAGGCCAAGAGGGGAAAGACGGGGCATCCCAAAAAGCTTTATCTGGCAGATTCCTTTTCTTATTGGCAGAGCGGAAATTATCCGGTTAAACATCCAGACTCTGACGGTAAGCCGGGGTTTGTATTTTTTACATGATTCGCAAACTTCAGATTTACAACCTTCGCAATATTTCCGGTGCAAAGTTTCTTTTTTCACCCGGTTTTAATTTAATTGTGGGCGATAACGGTGCCGGGAAAACCACCGTTCTCGAAGCGCTATACCTGCTTGGGCACGGGCGGACTTTTCGCAGCCGTTACGCAAGGCAACTGGTTAAATTTGGGGAAAAGTGTCTTCAGGTCGTGGGTCAGACTTTTTCGGGGCATGTTTTGGGGATTGAAAAAGGTGTAGGAAGAAGCTGCCAAAAAATAAACGGCAAAGTCGTGGATAAACAGTCAGCTTTGTATCAGGAGTTTCCGGTTTTTTCTTTTCATCCGGCCAGCCACTTGCTGTTACAGGGGTCTGCGAAGACGCGCCTGCTTTTCATTGATCGCAATTTGTTTCACGTGAAACATAGTTACAGTCTCGTATGGCACCAGTTTTATCAGGCTCTCAGACAAAGAAACATGGCGTTGAGGAACGAAGAAGGCAATCATATTCTGAATGTATGGGATCAAAAAGTAGCGGAATTAAGCAAAGAGTTGACGGAGACGCGAAAAGAATATGTTTCCGGGCTTTCGAAGCATTCCAAAAAACTGAAGGCCTTTGAGGTTTTTCAAAAACCGCTGCATATCCGTTACAAAAGCGGCTGGGATGAGCGCTTTTCTTACCAAGAAGTGCTCCGTAAATGCCGTGAACACGACAGACATCTTGGCTACACGAGTCGTGGCCCGCACCGCGCAGATCTTGAGGTGCTTTGGGAAGGGAGAGTTGCGACCCGCTACGTTTCCCGAGGGCAGCACAAGCTGATTGTCTGCATCCTGATTTTTGCCGCTGCCCACTTTTTTTGCTCTTTGACGGAGAAAAAATGCGTTTTCCTCGTCGATGACCTGGGTTCCGAGCTGGACAAACAAAAACAAGGCTGGGTTCTTGAAGAGCTGAAAAGGAATTTCTTCCAGGTATTCATCGGCTCCAGTGATGAAAACATTCTAAAAAACCTGGACGTTGAAAAACGGCTTTTTGTGATGGAAGACGGAGCTATCGGTGTTTCCTGAGCCGCTTGATGCCGGTCTGGAATGGTTGTTTCACGTGAAACAAACACACAGCTTGATGAGAGATTTGTAAAAGCCAGGCAATCAGGCGTGAGGAGGTGCGTAAATTCACCCGACACGAGGGTCTGAAAACATCCCTTCTGCTTGCCCTTGTCGCGCATTTTTGCTAGCATCATCTTGCCGAGATTACGCGGTTTCCAAACAAAAGAAAGAAGACTTTTTCTTATTGATTCAGTCCCCTTGAAAGATTTGTTTGTTCGCTTCAGAACACTGAACTGATTCTTTTCTTAATCTCTCAATATAGCCAGGATGGATATAAACAAAGCAAGCTATAAAGCGCACTCAATCAAGGTTTTGAAAGGGCTTGAAGCGGTTCGCAAGCGGCCAGGCATGTTTGTCGGGGATACCGATAGCGGAGCCGGTCTCCATCAACTCGTCTTTGAACTGATAGACAATGCAGTCGACGAAAACTTCGCCGGTCACTGTACGGACATATCAGTGATCCTCCATAAAGATGGCTCAGCAGAAGTGAAGGACAACGGTCGCGGAATTCCCGTGGATTTTCACGAGGAAGGCGGGTGCTCGGCAGCAGAAGTCATCATGACGACTCTTCATGCCGGTGGAAAATTTGATCAAAACAGTTACAAAGTGGCCGGAGGACTGCATGGGGTCGGCGTTTCAGTCGTCAACGCTCTTTCCGAGCACCTCTCCCTGACCATCTACAGAGACGGAAAAGAACACCATCAGGATTACCGTGAAGGTGAGCCTCAGGGTGATTTGCGCGTAGTCGGAGACAGCACTTTAATGGGGACAACGGTGCGTTTTTACCCCAGCCCGGGAGTGTTCAAGGATCGGGCTATCAGCTATCAAATTGTCAAGCGACGCATCAAGGAACTTTCTTTTTTACACGGCGGATTAAAGCTGGATATCAGCGATCTTCGCACTGGGGACAAAGAAGAATATCTAAACACGGAGGGTCTCAGGGCTTTCGTTCAATCGCTCAACATAGGCAACAACCCGATTCACTCCAACGTCTTTTATTTTTCGGGCACGGTGGAGCAAATTGAAATAGAGGTGGCCTTGCAGTGGTGTGCATCTTTTCAGGAGCGACTTTTTGGCTATACAAACAGCATTCCACAGTCTGATGGAGGGGCACACGTCACAGGGTTCCGTAGCGTTGTGACCCGAAAAATCAAGCAGTTCATAAAAAATGAAGGTTATGAAAAGAAAGGCAAGCTGGATTTAAAAGGTGAGGACACCCGGGAAGGGATGACTGCTGTGATTTCCGTCCGTTTAAGCGACCCAAAATTTTCCTCGCAAACGAAAACCAAGATGGTTTCTTCCGGTGTGGAGTCTGCGGTGAGCAATTCCTTTGGCGACAAGCTCTACGACTTTCTTATGGAAAACCCTGAAGACAGTAAGGCAATTATTGGCAAAATCTGCGAAGCCGCTCGAGTGAGAGAGGCGGCGCACAAAGCTAGGGACATCGAGCGCAAGAAAATCCTGGGATACCCGGGCACTTTGCCCGGAAAGTTAGCAGACTGCGAGAAAGGTGAACAAAAAAGCACGGAATTATTTCTGGTAGAAGGGGATTCAGCCGGAGGCTCCGCCAAGCAGGCAAGAGACCGAAAAACGCAGGCAGTACTGCCAATGAAAGGAAAAATTCTGAATGTCGATAAAGTTCATCCGAGCCGGGTATTGGTTTCAGGCGAAATCGTGACGCTGATCGCCGCGCTTGGTTGCGGAACAGGTGAGGAATTTGACCTTTCCAAGCTTCGTTACGACCGGGTCATTATCATGACCGACGCGGATGTAGACGGAGCGCACATCCTGACACTTTTGCTGACGTTTTTTTATCGCTTTATGCATAGCCTGGTCATCAATAACTTTTTATACATCGCCATGCCGCCGCTCTATAAAGTCAAGTCTGGAAAAACTGAAAAATTTCTCGAAGACGAGCGGGAGTTAGACGAGACTTTGACAAAGATTGCGACCAAAGGATCGCGTTTTTTCTGCTCAGACACGTCTGAAGCACTGCCGGAGGAGAAGTTTGCAAGCCTGATGTTGAGTTATCGTAAAGCACACAGTGCGGGAAAAAGGCTGCTTCGCCAGCACAATGCCGGTTTGATCAGGAACATGCTGGCCATTCCCGGACTGAGTCCGGAAGCTGTTTTGCAGGATCAGGACTCCCTTCATAAGTGGGCTGGGCTTTTGTGCAAGTCAGCCGAGGCATCCAAAGTTGGAACTTGCAGCTTTCAGATTCAGAAAAATGGCGGAGGAGGATGGGATGCTTTGGTTTTTGAAATACATAGCCCCGGACGAAAAAAAACCGACGTATATCGCGGCGACTTTTTCCAGTCTGAAGAGTACCGGGAGATTTATGACCACGCTTCCAACCAGGATGATGTGGAAATTGCCGAAGGCGCCAGGATTCAACGCGGGAAAAACTCCACACAGGTTTCCTCTTTTGAAGAGGCAGCCGAATGGGTGCTCGCAGACTCGCACAAAGGGCTGATGATTCAGCGTTACAAGGGTCTTGGTGAAATGAACCCTGACCAGCTTTGGGAAACCACGATGGATCCGGAAAAACGAAGAATGGTTCAGGTTCGGGTGAATGACTTGCGGGCAGTGGAAGAAACTTTTGATATTTTGATGGGTGAAAACGTAGAACCCCGCCGGGAGTTTATTGAAAAGCATGCCTTGCAGACCGGCAACCTGGATGTCTGAGCCTTTCCGATATTTTTCGTGACCCCCTTTTCGGGGATTTTTTGTTTCCAGGGTTCGCTCGCCCGGTCATCCCGAAAATATTGTCGATGCTGACTTTTGCCACTTGGAACGTGAACTCGCTGCGGGTTCGTTTCGAGCATATTCACGATTGGCTGGAACAAAACAAAGTCGATGTTCTGGCTGTGCAGGAAACCAAGTTGCAGGATCACGAATTTCCGACTGAGGTGTTTGCTTCCATGGGCTATCACGCGATCTACAGTGGCCAGAAAAGCTACAACGGCGTGGCAATATTCAGTAAAAAGAAAGCAGAAGATGTGGAAAATGAGCTGCCAGGCCTAAAAACGCCACAAAAACGATTTTTGGGGGCAACGTATGGCGGGGTGCGTGTTTTGAACTTTTATGTTGTCAATGGTTCAGAGATCGGTAGTGAGCAGTTTGCTTTCAAAATGGAATGGTTTTGCGCGATGAAGCAGCTGCTGGAAAAGGAAAGCGCGCGATTTGAGCGTGTACTCGTGCTTGGTGATTTCAACGTTGCTCCCACTGACCTGGACGTGCACGACCCCGAAGTGTGGCGTAACAGGATTCCGTGCAGTGATAAAGAGCGCGCAGCCTTGCAATCGCTTCTAGACCTGGGCTACCAGGATGTTTTTCGCCTTCTCAATCCAGGCGACCAGTCTTTTAGCTGGTGGGACTATCGCCAGGGGAGTTTTCGGAAAAACGCCGGCTTGCGTATTGATCTGCTTCTCGCTTCAGAAAACCTGGCTCGCGATTGTCAAAAAAGCTGGATTGACTCAGACCCTAGAGCCTGGGTTCGTCCTTCGGATCATGTTCCGGTCGTGGCGCAATTTCGCGTATAGCCGCATGAAAGAACTACCAAAAAACTATCACCATCTGGGGCTTGAGCAGGATACCCCTGAGTGGCACGCATGGCGGCGTGGTGGCTTTGGTTCTTCCGATATGGCGGCTTTGCTGGGGATGGGAATAGGCAAGCCCGGTGAAGTAATTGCCAGCAAGTGGGGTGCGGCAGAGAGCCGACCCAATATGAAAATGCTGCGAGGAAAGCAGCTGGAGCCTGCGGCCAGGAATCTGTACATGTGTTGCACCAAAAAAACAGTTAAACCGGTGTGCCTGGAACACGTTTTTTTTGCCTGGGCGCGTGCCAGCCTGGACGGTTTCAACGTGCAGTCGCACTACGCTGTAGAAATAAAAGCCGGCAAGGCGGCGTACCAGAAAGCGAGTAAAGGAATCATCCCTGAGTACTATCAGTGCCAACTACAGCACATCATGTTTGTGGCGGCGCTGGGAGAAATAGATTACTGGTGCTGTAACCCTGATAATCTCGACGAACATATTCTGATTAAGGTTGACAGAGATGAAGAGTTTATACAAAACAAGCTCATACCAGCTGGTGACGCGTTTAGCCAGCAATTGCCACAAGCACTGTGAGGTCGCTTTTTCTGGTGAGCTGACAAGTGACCCGGGGGGTGGTACCTGCGTGTGCTGCCTGCCGGCAGAGGACGAAATTGGATGATGAAAAGCGACATTTTTTCGTATAGAATGCCCGGTTCATGACTATGACACGGCTTTATCTCTCTCTTTCTGTCGCTTTGTTGACGGCTTTTGGCTCGCTCGCCTTTGCCGCCGGGGACATCGCTGCAGGAAAAGTCAAGGCAGCTGCTTGCGTTGCTTGCCACGGGCCGGATGGAAACAGCGTCAATCCCGATTGGCCCAAGCTAGCTGGACAGTCTTCTTTCTATATCATCAAACAACTCAAGCTGTTTCAGACGGGTGACCGGAGCAATCCAATTATGGGTCCGATATCGAAACGGTTGAGCGATCAGGACATAGAAAATCTGGGAGTTTACTTTGCCTCGCAAGTCAGATCCCCTGGTTCCGCCAAAAAGGAACTGGTGTCACTAGGCCGGGAAATATATCGGGGGGGCAACTCCGTCACAGAAGTCCCGGCATGCCTTTCCTGTCACGGCCCCACGGGTGCCGGGAATCCGGCCGCCAAGTTTCCCAAGTTGTCCTTTCAGCACTCTCGCTACGTGGAAATACGATTAAAAGCGTACCGGGAAGGGATTTACTCCTACCGCGGTTCGGAAATGATGAATGGAATCGCTGTAAATCTCAGCGATGAGGAAATAGAAGCCGTTGCCTCGTACATAGAAGGGCTTCACTAATCTTGACATTCCCTTTGTTTTCACGATCTGCCTTTTTGCTTTTGGCAGCCGTGCTTCTGTGTTTTCCCGCCTGTGCGGCCGAACAGCGAGAGCTGGTTGAGGGAGAGCAATACGTCCGCCTGAAGGAGAGAGGGTTTTCAGGAGGGGTCAAAGGAAAAGTTGAAGTCAGGGAATTTTTCTGGTATGGCTGCCACCACTGCTACACGCTGGAACCTTTTGTGAGAAGCTGGCTTGCGAAAAAGCCGGACTATGTGACGTTCATTCAGACCCCCGCTGTGCTCGGGAAGGACTGGGAGAGTCATGCCCGTGCCTTTTACGCTTTACGTGGCTTGGGCAAAGGCGGGTCTTTTCACCAGATGCTTTTTGATGCCATTCACAAAGACCGTTTGAGACTGAGAACGTCCGGAGAAATTGCCGATTATTTTTCTGCACACGGTGTTCCGCGTGAGCGGCTCAGGTCTGCGATGAAATCACTGTCGGTTGATCTGGAAATCAGAAGCGCGCAAGCGCTCGCCAAAAGATATCGCTTACGGAGCGTGCCCGTACTCGTGGTTGGCGGAAAATACATGACTGCGCCCAATATGCTGGACTGCTCAGGCGACCTTGCTTCCTGCTACCAGGAATTTTTTGGTGTTGTCGACGCATTGGTGGAAAAGGCCCACAAGGAGAACCCGAGCTGAAAGAGAAAGGCGCGAGGTAACCCCCCTGCGCCCACACCCCGCCGCTGCGCCTGGATCCACGCTACTTACCCTGCGATTTTTTATGAAGTGCTGGCACGCTGATTTTGTACTTTTTCAGGCGGCTGCTTAAGGTACTTCGATTCATCCCGAGTATGGTGGCGGTTTTACTCAAGTTGTAGTCCGTTCTCTTCAGCACGTACAGGAACAGCGTGTGTTCGACTTTCATCGTGATCAAGGAGTGCAGACGTGCCTCGGATTGCGCGTCCATTGTCTCGAAATAAAAGGATAAAGACGCCTCCAAAGCTTCATTAAACCTTGCGCTAAGGCAGTTTCCTTCTGTTTTTTTCTGCTTTACTTTCGGGGATGATTTTTTCCTGGCTTGGGTCACGGCAATGCCTTCTTTTCTGTGTCGTGAACGGGGGATCGCAGAGATGGAAACCCTTTTTTGGGAAGAACCCTGTACCAAAATATTGCATCGTCACTGTGAGGAACTGTAGTGAGCACCGGGTACTCCTGACCGGGCAGCATTCCTTCGTTCCCTTCTTTTGTTTGCAAATAAAGGGCAGGATCAATCCAGAAACGTTTTTGTAATTTGTTTTCGGCAACGAACAACTGAACATCCAGAACCGGAAACGGTTGTTGTTTTTCGTGCAGATTGACCAGGCTTGCGATGAGCGACATTTCCTCGCTCCGGGCAATCATGCGCAATTCTTGTATTTGCACAAAGGAGTGAGCCATTTTGGTGCTGGCAACGGGTGGACAAGTGATTTGTTCACAAAGTGTCTTAAACCATGGTGATTCATGGAGCGTTTTAGTGGTTTGGGGCAGAACCCAGGCGGCGAGCAACGCCAGAACCGTAGTGACCGCAAGCAATATAGAAGAGAGACCGTGCCTGAAAACGCGTTTCACGGGCGGGGAAAAGTTTGGAAGGAGTTCATGTCGTCGTGCCCGGGGAGACGAAACAACGAAAGTGAAATATCCTGTAAATATTCAATGGTGTTGTTGTGCCAATTTTCTTTCCAGGTAGTGAATGCTCAAGCCACCTTTGTCGAAAGCCGCGTCTGTGATGATCTCGCGGTGTAATGGGATATTGGTTTCAATGCCGTTGACGTAAATTTCATCCAATGCGCCGCGCATTCGGTTGATGGCGGTCGTGCGGTTGTCACCGTGGGCGATGAGCTTACCAATCAGAGAGTCGTAATGCGGCGGGACTTTATAGTTTCCATAAATATGGGAATCAACTCTGATGCCGGGTCCTCCTGGAGCGTGAAACTCCTTAATGGTTCCGGGAGAAGGCGTAAAAGTCGTTGGGCTTTCCGCGTTGATGCGGCACTCCAGTGCGTGCCCGTCCATGCACACATCTTTTTGTTTAATGCCAAGTCTTTCCCCGGCAGCGATACGCAATTGTTCTTTGACAATGTCGATACCCGTCACCATTTCGGTGACAGGGTGTTCAACCTGTATGCGAGTATTCATTTCCATGAAATAGAACACCCCGTCTTCGTAAAGAAATTCGAAAGTCCCCACCCCCACATAGTTTATTGAGCGACATGCTTTGATTACCAGCTCTCCCATTTTCTGGCGCTGCTTTTCGCCAATGCCGGGAGCCGGGCATTCTTCGATCACCTTTTGATGCCTGCGCTGCAAAGAGCAATCTCTTTCTCCCAGATGAATAACGTTGCCGTAACGGTCTGCTATTACCTGAAATTCAATATGGCGAGGGTTGCCAAGGAATTTTTCCAGATAGATTTCACCATTTCCAAATGCCGCCTCCGCCTCCGAACGCGTCAACGACAAAGCGTTGGCCAAAGCACCTTCCGTGCGCACCACCCGCATCCCGCGACCGCCCCCCCCTGCGGCTGCTTTAATGATGAGCGGATAGCCGAGTTCCTGGGCGATCCCAATATTGATTTTGATGCTGTCACCGAGCCCGGTCGTGGTTCCCGGGATACATTTGATACCGGCCTTGGTCATGGTGTTTCGTGCCTCAATTTTGTTTCCCATAAGGCGGATGGTTTCGGGTTTGGGGCCGACGAAGACAAAGCCGCTTTTTTCTACCTGTTCGGCAAAAGCTGCATTCTCCGCGAGAAACCCGTAGCCCGGGTGAATGGCCATGGCATCTGTTACTTCGGCTGCGCTGACGATAGAGGGAATATTTAAGTAGCTTCCGGCAGGTGCGGCGGGGCCTATGCAGACGGTTTCGTCGGCCAGCTTCACGTGCATGAGATCGACGTCCACCTCCGAGTGGGCGGCGACTACTTTCACGCCCAGTTCCCGGCAGGCCCTGAGGATACGAAGCGCAATCTCACCACGGTTGGCAATGACAATTTTGTCAAACATGCGCCAGTGAGTTACGGAGAAGAAAAAGGCTCGCTATGACGAGTTGAGGATCATCAAAGTCTGTCCATATTCCACGCCCGTGGAGTTGTTCGCCAGAATACTTATGACGACGCCATCCTGGGGTGCGGGAATTTCATTCATGGTTTTCATGGCCTCGACAATGCACAGGGTGTCCCCTTTGTGCACTTGTTGCCCGACTTTGGCAAAGGGTTGGGCATCCGGAGCAGACGAAATATAGAAAGTACCCACCATGGGAGCTTTGACGGCTACGGAGCCGGGCGGCTGCGCAGGTTCATCGGCAGAGGTTTCATGGGTTCCGGAGCTTGCTTCTGCGCTGGCCGGCAGTGGGTTTGCAGCTCCTTTGCTTTCCATGTCCTGCGTGAAATACTGCTGTGCCTGCCCGGTTTGCTCAAAAGTACGACGGACGCGAATCGTCTGTGTGCCTTCGCGGACTTCAATTTCGGCGATACCGGAAGAGTTCACGAGCTTCACCAGCCGTTTGATCGTTTTGAAGTCCATCAAGAGTCTCCCAGGCTTGTGGCTGCGCGTAGGGCAAATTCGTAGCCAAGTACGCCCAAACCGGAAATAACGCCACTTGCGACTCCGGACAGGAATGAATTTCCGCGAAACTTTTCACGCGCAAAGACGTTTGACAAATGCACCTCAACAAAGGGTATGTTGATTGCCAAAAGCGCATCTCGCAGGGCAATGCTCGTATGCGTCAGCGCGCCCGGATTGATGATGATACAGTTCGTACCGTCGTCCATGCATTCGTGCAAGCGATCAATGAGTTGTCCTTCGTGGTTGCTTTGAAAGTCTGACAGCACCACATCCAGCTTTTTTGCGAGTTTTTGCAAGCGCACATTAATTTGGTGAAGTGTTTCGCTGCCATAGACTTCTGGCTCGCGCCTGCCCAAAAGATTCAGGTTGGGTCCATGAATGAGAAGAATTTTCATAAAGTCATGATTCTAATGCAATTCATTTGCAAAATGGGCATTAAAGACATGGAAAATAACAAAAAAGCCACTTTTAGGAATTATGGGTCAACGGCACTCCGCCATCTGCCAATTGGGAACGAGGCTTCCCTGTTCCGCTCATGTGAGGCGATCATTTTATGGATAGCACGAGTCACCAAAGTGGGGGCGAGACCAATTGCACCGCGGTCAAGAACGGCCTGGCGGTGAAATAAAAAAAAAAGACGTGATCCTGCGAACCAATCTGCAGGGCTTGACAAGCTCTTTTTTTTGATAAAAATCATCACTTTTTGTATTTCCGTGAAGCAGAAACCACTGTTTTCCTGTATGCGGCGCGGCCATCCTGACTGGAAATCGGACTTATTTACACTGTTTTAAGGGAGTGTGCGGAAAAAACGTGTTTAGCCTGCTTTGCGGTCATCGAGCAAGCGATGTTTCGCAAGGGATTTTTGCCCTTCTGATCGCCTGCCTGCTGTCGTTACCGACTGTCCAGGCGGAGGACTGGGAGTTGTCCGCCAACGTGAGTTATGAGGGTCGCCACGTGGGGTGGGGGGACAATGAGATGGAGGAAGGCGGCTTGTACTCAGTGGCCTTTGAGGTGGAAAAAGACGGATTTTTTGTCGAGCTCTGGCTGGCGGATGCTGAGGATGTTGATTTCCAGGAAACGAGCCTGAGTTTGGGTTATGAGTGGCTTTTGGCAGACGACCTGGGCGCGGAGCTTGCCTTCGTGCGTGTCGATGCCTTTGAAGACGGCGGGCACGAGCATGAATATGAGGTGGAAGCGAGCCTTGCATACGAATTGGCGAACTGGGTCGCGTCTCTGAACTACGCATACGCGACGGGAAATGACGGAGACGTGCTCTCCTTCGCGCTGGAGGGTGAGTACGAGGTCGGTGGCTTTGGGATACACCCTGGTTTTGAGTTGGTTCGTGACTTT
Source organism: Candidatus Oxydemutatoraceae bacterium (assembly GCA_965212025.1). Taxonomy (GTDB): domain Bacteria; phylum Pseudomonadota; class Gammaproteobacteria; order Poriferisulfidales; family Oxydemutatoraceae. The sequence continues at coordinate 748,401 of OZ243039.1, read as the reverse complement.
GGCTTCATTGAACAGGACACCTTAAGCTCAGTGCAACTGTCCCTTGGCGTCAGCCGACAGTTATCGGACTCTCTGGAGCTTGAGGCTACGCTTGCTCACCTGATCGCTTTGAATTCACTGCGGGAGGAATACCACTCACTGACTTGGGGTGGCATTGCTTTCACCGTTCACTTTTAATTGCCAAAACCGGAGTTTCATTATGTACAGAGTCTTTCACCTCCTGTTTTGTTTGTGCCTGGTTTCAGGATTTCAGGGAACCGTCTCAGCTGAGGAATTCGTCTTGGGTGAAAGGATTATCCGTCCCGGAATCCACTTTATTTTTGAAGCCGCACCCGAGGACACGATTGCGCCAGCCGGTTATCACCTGCCGAAATCCAAGACCGATATTCACCTGGAAGTGCTCGCCAGCTGGGTGTCCCGGAAGGAAGGTCTGGGGAAATCGTTTTCCGGGGGCTTCGTTCCTTATTTGAGCATCAGCGCGCTTGTGGTCAATGAGAAAACCGGACAGTCTCTTCAGGCTGACCTGATTCCGCATGTGAATTTTGTGGATGCGGTTCACTACGCGCGAAACATTGCTTTGCCAGGCAAGCCCACAGACCTGTACACGGTGCACTTTGAAATCCGTCCGCCGGCTCCCGGGCAGCTTTCGTATCACCACGATTGGGTTCAGGTTCATGGTGCCCGGCTTTTTGAGAAGCAGCACGTTGTTTATAAAAACGTCAACCTGGAAAAAGCGGTGCAAGCCTCCCGCTAGTGGCGGTTTTAAGCGGCACAATCAAAAAACCGGGAACGAGGTCAGCAGCCAGGCAATCACGAGTAAGCTGACCAAAGCCAAGCCCCACTTTTTCAAAGAGCGCAACTCACGGCGCAGGATTTGGGCGTTTTTTGCCGACTCCTGGCGGTAGAGCTTGAACTCAGTGGCCGCTTCGCGTGCCAGCTCCGGCATCACAGGGAGCAGATTTATGGCGGTTGGCAGGTTTTCCTGCATGCCATGCCATAGAGAGCGCACTCCTGTCCGGGAAGCCATCCATTTTTCCAGGAAGGGTTTCGCGGTTTGCCAAAGGTCAAGCTCTGGATACAGTTGCCGCCCCAGCCCCTCTATATTCAAAAGCGTTTTTTGTAACAGAACCAGTTGCGGCTGCACTTCCATCTGAAAACGTTGCGCGGTCTGAAAAAGCCTGAGCAACAGGTGGCCAAAAGAAATTTCATTCAAAGGGCGTTGGAAAATGGGTTCGCACACAGTTCGGATTGCGGTCTCAAACTCTTCGACGCGGGTCTCTCTTGGCACCCATCCCGAAGCAATATGCAACGAGGCGACTTTTCGGTAGTCCCGATTGAAAAATGCCAGAAAATTTTCCGCAAGATAGCGTTGGTCATTAGGCGGCAGCGTGCCCATGATGCCGAAGTCCACGCCCAGGTACTTGGGGTTTTCGGGATCCTGTATGCACACAAAAATATTGCCGGGGTGCATATCAGCATGGAAAAAATTATTTTTGAAAACCTGCGTGAAAAAAATTTCCACGCCGTTTTCTGACAGTTTTTTCATATTTACCTGTTTGTCCCTGAGCTCCTTGATATCGCTGATGCGTACCCCACGCACGCGCTCCATGACGATGACTTCCTCGTGACACCAGCGCCAAAAAATTTTGGGCACATAAAGCAGCGGCGAATTTTCAAAATCCTGTCTCAGGCGGCTTGCGTTCGCAGCTTCCTGCATCAGGTTCAGTTCTCCCATGATGGTTTTTTCGTATTCAGAGACGACTTCCACGGGTCTTAGGCGTTGCCCTTCCGGCCACCAGCGCTCAACCATCCGAGCCAAAAGATACAGCAGCGCCAGATCCCGTTTTATGATGCGCTTCATTTCCGGGCGCAACACCTTTACGACCACTTCCTGGCCGTCGTGCAATTGTGCGGCGTGTACCTGCGCTATGGAAGCGGAGGCCAGCGCTTTGCTTTCAAAGTGTTTAAACATCACGCCCACAGGAGCACCCAGGGATTTCTCAATGATGGCCTGCGCTTCTTTTTCCGGAAAGGGCGGCACTTGGTCTTGCAGTTTTGCCAGTTCCCGAGACAAGTCTTTCGAGAGCAGGTCCCTGCGGGTGGACAGCATTTGGCCAAACTTCACAAAGATGGGTCCCAGGTCTTCAACAGCCAGACGAATACGCACCTCCAGGGGCTTGCGGGAAAGGGGGAACCAGCGCCAGGGGAACAGCCAGGAAAGGAAGCGCGCGGGTTGCAGGAGAGGAATTCGAAAAATGATTTCGTCAAGGCTATACCGCAGCAATATCCAGTTTATGGAAAACAGACGGAGGAGGTGCCGCAGCGCGTTCATTTACCCTTCTTGTTCAACATGCTTTCAAAACGCCTGCTTAGCCGCTCAATGTCATTTCTTGCCTTGTCCACTTCATCCAGAAAGCCTTCCAGTTCGTAACGGGAAGGGGTTAACCGCGCTTCTTCCTGCAAATATTCGCTGAAGCTTTCCGCGAATACCTGGCGGGCACGAGTCTGCCAGCTTCCAAGCCGACGTGCCGATTGACCCAGGTGGTGTGCAGCACGATCTCCTGCGTAACGGGCTATCAGAGCTTCACAGTCGAAAGCGACATTCGACAGTATCTTGAGAAAATTTTGTGCCATGCTGACATCGCCAGAGATGTTCAGGTTGATCCCGGAGTGTGATTTGCCGCGCGACAGGCCGATTTGAAGCCAGTCTCCCAGTGCGGCACTGACACACGCCTGAGGTTTTACGGAACCCGTCCAGTCGACTTCGATTCGATTTTGCGTGGCGGTGAAATACAGACTGAAAAAAGGGTGTTCGCACGAAACCCGAACCGTTGCACCTCGCAGCTTTTCCAGCTCTGCCGCCCCCTCCGGGTCAGTCGACAGATAAACATCCAGCGTGTTCTGAATGGCTACAGCGAGTGGCCTGACCCATGGCGGGTTGTTTTCGCGGTTGCTGTCCGGGGGGGTCAGATTCTGCACCCGCGGTGTATGGCCACGATCCCGCCGCTGAGATTAAAATATTCGCAACGTTCAAAACCTGCGGCACCCATCATTTCTTTTAGTGTTTCCTGGTCAGGATGTGTGCGTATGGATTCCACCAGATAACGGTAACTTTCTTCATCCCGGGCGATCCTTCGTGCGAGTTTTGGAATGCAGTGCAGAGACCACAAATCGTAAAGCGGGGAGATGGCCTTCAGCGGCTGGGAAAACTCCAGAACAAGCACTCTGCCACCCCTTTTCAAAACCTGGTGCATGGCTCCCAAGGTACGCGGCATATCCGTCACGTTGCGTAGTCCGAACCCGATAATGACCCGATCAAAAAAATGATCGGGGAACGGCAGATTTTCAGCATTGCACTGCACAAAGCCCACACCATGACGGAGCCCACCATCCAATGAACGATCCCGCCCCTTTGTGAGCATTTTCTGGTTGACATCGGCGGAAACCACATAACCGCCGGTACCGACCTGGTGGCAAATCTGCCGGGTCAAGTCGCCAGTTCCTGCCGCCAGATCCAAAACCCTCTGACCGGGCTGCAATACGGACAGCTGTATCGTGATTCGCTTCCACAAGCGATGAATTCCCAGCGACATCAGATCGTTCATCAGGTCGTAATGTGGGGCGACTGAGTCAAAAACATCACCGACCAGAGCGGTTTTGTTCTCTGCCGTCACCTGACGATAGCCGAAAGAATGCGTCTTGCTCATGATGCCTCAGGGGCTTTGCCATGAGGCATCATGGCCGAGACCGGGGGATTCGAACATGGCCAGCTTTGGCAAGACGTTGCAAATATTGCTCCCAGTAAACATTCTGATTTTCTCCCAGTTCGTACAGGTAATCCCAACTGAAAATACCGGTACGGTGCTTGTCGTCAAACTCCAGGCGCACGGCATAGTTTCCGATTGGTTCAATGGCAAAAATATTGACATTTTCTTTGCCTGTCTGCAGTTCCCCCTGACCTTGTCCGTGTCCCATGACTTCCGCAGATGGAGAATACACCCGGAGGTATTCACAGCTCAGGGAAAATTGCTTGCCGTCATCAAAGCTGATATCAAGCTGGCGAGAGATTTTACGCAAGCGCAACGAAACTGGGATATGTTTGGACATGGTTTCCTTTGGACATGGTTTCCGGGGTGGCAGACCCTGGTCTATTGCCAGTCCGGGCTGCGGCCATCTGCGTCAGTGGCACCAATGCCCTGTACGGATCATGCTTCATGTCCGAATGCTTGCTGGCAGCAAGAAAATGAGTGTGCCCGAAGGCGAGCCCGTGGGGCATTTCCTCCCGTCATCCAAGCCGGCATCAAGCTGGCGAGAGATTTTGGCAGGCGCAGGGATCCCGAGGGACAGGCCCAGGTGTGGTTTAGAGGATATATCGCGCGAGATCCTTGTCTTTGACCAGTTCGGACAATTGGCTGTCCACATAAGCTGCGTCAATGCATGTTTTGGTGTTGCTGATGTCAGGAGCCGAGAAGAGCAAGCCATCCAGCAGGTATTCGAGCACCGTGTGAAGCCTGCGTGCGCCAATGTTTTCGGCGTCTTCATTGACTCCAAAAGCGATTTCTGCGATGCGCCGCACCCCATCTTCCTTGAACTCGATTTCCACGTCCTCTGCACCCAGAAGCGCGGTGTATTGACGGGTAAGCGAGTAGCTCGGCTCGGTCAGGATGCGAATAAAATCTTGGACATCCAAGGCGTTCAATTCCACGCGAATCGGAAAACGCCCCTGTAATTCCGGTATCAAGTCTGAAGGTTTGCTCGTGTGAAAGGCACCGGAAGCGATGAACAGAATGTGGTCGGTTTGCACCACGCCGTACTTGGTGGTGACCGTGCTGCCCTCCACCAAAGGCAAAAGATCCCTTTGTACTCCTTCGCGTGATACCTCCAAAGACTGCATGCCGGAGCGCTTGGTTACCTTGTCGATTTCATCAATGAACACGATGCCTTTTTGTTCCACATCGTGGATGGAACCACTTTTCAAATCTTCCTCGTCAATCATTTTTTGTGACTCTTCCTGACCGAGGATGTTGCGCGCCTGCGCGACCGAGACTTTGCGCCGTCTTTTCTGAGTGCCGCCCAGGTTCTTGAATGCGTTGTGAATCTGCTGCGCCATGCCTTCCATCCCTGGCGGCGTCATGATCTCAATGCCGACAGGCGCGTTGGATACGTTCAGCTCAATCTCGGCATCATTCAGTTCTTCGTTTCTCAGCTTTGTCTGCAACTCCTGGCGGGAGTAATCTTTGAAATCAGGGTGCTGTTGCAAGGCGTCAAGAATACGATCTTCAGCGATTTCCTCGGCGCGGTAATGATTGCGCCCCATCAATTTTTTGCGGTTCCTTTTTACGGCCACGTCTACCAGATCCCGGATGATGGACTCCACGTCCCGTCCTACGTACCCGATCTCGGTGAATTTCGTCGCCTCCACCTTGATCAAAGGGGCGTCGGCGAGCTTGGCAAGGCGGCGGGCAATTTCCGTTTTTCCGACGCCGGTCGGACCAATCATGAGGATGTTTTTGGGCATGATTTCCGAGCGCATGACTTCATCCAGCTGCATTCGGCGCCAACGATTGCGCAGCGCGATCGCGACCGCTCGCTTGGCTTTTTCCTGACCGATGATGTATTGGTTCAGTTCACGGACAATTTCCCGGGGGGTCATGGTTGTCATGGTTCAATCCTCAAAATGGTATATCGCCTGTTCAGCTTTGCTTGGATGGCGACTCGGTGGTGCCTTCCGGCTTCGGCAAGATTTCCACGGTCGTGTTCTGGTTGGTATAAATGCAAATGTCGGCCGTAATGTCCAGTGCTTTTTTCACTATGGTGGGGGCGTCAAGCTCGGTCGTGTCGAGCATGGCTTGTGCCGCTGCCTGTGCGAATCCCCCTCCTGAGCCAATAGCGATCAATCCGTATTCGGGTTCGATGACGTCTCCGGTTCCAGAGATGATCAGCGTGTTGTTTATATCCGCAACGGCAAGCAATGCTTCAAGGCGGCGCAAAGCTCTGTCTTTACGCCAGTCTTTGGCGAGCTCTACGGAGGCGCGCAAAAGGCGACCGTTGTATTCTTCCAGCTTGGATTCAAAGCGTTCGAAAAGGGTGAAGGCATCTGCCGTGCCGCCGGCAAACCCGGCTAAAATCTGATCCTTGTGTAGCCGTCGCACTTTTCGGGCGTTTGATTTCATCACTATGTTTCCCATGGTCACCTGTCCGTCTCCACCGAGTGCCACGATGCCGTTACGGCGCACCGCAAGGACGGTTGTCCCGTGAAAGTGGTTTCCTGAATCGTCTGTAAAAGTCATGTTTTGCTCCGGTTTGTTGCCCGGCCATTTTACAACACCCATTTTCGTGTGAGAGGATCGGGAGTGCCGGAGACCGCTAAAAGATCCCGGCAATTTTGCGCTGCTTTACTGATCCTTGGAGTGCTTGACCACGATGGTGGTAGACAGCCCGCCCCGGACGTTGAAAGAAGCCGCTAGCTTCACAGAACGAGGAGAAAGTGCCGCGCAAAAAGCATCGATAATTTCGTTGGTGACTGCTTCATGAAAAGCGGGGGTGTTGCGAAAAGACCGTAGATACTCGCGTAGGCTTTTCAGTTCCACACAGAGCGCGTCCGGCACGTATTCCAGTGACAAAGTCGCGAAGTCTGGTTGTCCGGTGCGTGGACACAGACAGGTGAATTCCAGCGTGTCAATGCGAATTTCGTAATTTCGGCTCGGCTTCGGGTTAGGGAAGACTTCAAAACTTCCGGATTTTTGCAGCTCTACAGGTGTCATGGTATCGTCAGGGAGCAGTGAGGGGGGTCGTTCCTGACCCCTTGTTAATATCGCGTTTTTTTCTGGAAACCGCAAGTTCAGTGAGACTTTGCAAGGTACGCATATCCGGGTTTAAAACCTTTCCCGAGCCAACGAGCATCATTTTTGCCTATTCGGTGACAGGTATCGTAGGTCCAAATGGTTGTGGCAAGTCCAATATTGTGGACGCCATCCGTTGGGTGATCGGCGATGCTGCCCATTCCCTGCGTGCCGGCACGCTTGACAAGGTCATATTTGACGGCACGAATATCCGTAAGCCGCTTGGGCGAGCCAGCGTAGAACTGCACTTTGACAACGAACAGGGTGGCTTTCCGGGAAGATACGCCGGTTTTTCGGATCTGGTTTTGCGCCGTGAGGTCTCACGTGGCAACGAGTCCGCTTTCTTTATAAACGAAACCCGCTGTCGGCGGCGGGACATAGTGGATTTCTTCTCCGGAACCGGGTTGGGTGGCAACAGTTACGCGATTGTCGGTCAAGGCGTGATTGAGAATTTTGTTCAAGCCAAGCCCAGAGATTTGCGCAATTACCTGGAAGAAGCTGCCGGGCTTTCGCTATATCGGGATCGGCGGCGTGATACCAAACTGCGCCTGCGCCGGACACGCGAAAATCTGGAACGCTTGGAAGACATTCGCGAAGAGGTCAGGAAGCAATTCGAGAAAACCGCACGACAGGCGCGGCAGGCCGAACGATACAAAAAACTTCTGGAGCAGCAAAAACAACTGCAGGCAGAATTGCTTTGCCTGCAACTGCTGGGTCGGGAAAAAGAGCAGAGAGATTTTAGGGAACAGCTGGAGCAGTTGCGAGACGGGAGTGAGCAACTTGAAAAGAAACTGAAACGGCTGGGTGCCGAGCGGAAAGAACAACAGGAGCGTTTAGGGGAAAACAACGGAAAGCAACAAGAAAGCAAAGAAGACTGTCTGAAACTGGAACGTGAAATTGCTGTTCTGGAGCATGAAATTGAAAACCGCGAACGTAACCTGGCGCAACTGCATAAAAACCATGAAGAAACGGAGCGCGTGTTGGCTAAAAACCGACTTGAGCTGGAAAAACAAAAAAGCCGGCTTGAGGAGCTGCATAAATCCATTCAGGGATTGGAAAAACCCGCAGACGGACTTGCTGAACGAGAAAACACACTACAGGAAAAGGTGCGTGGCTGTCAGAACCATCACGAATCTGCTCGCGCACAACGGCAGTCGCATCAGGCAGAACTACGCGCTGCATACGAAAATGCAGAGCGGCAAAAAAGTGCTGCCGAATCTTTTGGAAAGGAGCTGAAGCGCGTGCGTCAGGCTGGGGAAAAGACCCGGGATGAGCAAGATGAGCAGACAGTCAAGCGCGCTTTGACGGAACAGGAGAAGCGAAAAAAACAACTTGAGTCTGGCCGGGAAGCCTGCGAATTGAGCCGTGTGCGGCTCGAAGAACTACGCACAGACGCCAGCAACTTGCGGCGAGCGGAACGGACTCTGCTCGAGCAACTTGAAAAGGCAACCGCAAAAGTCATGGTGTTGCAGCAGGAACTGGCTTCTTTGGAGGCTCTCCAGAAATCCCGACTGGGGCACGATGAAAAGACCTTCGCCGCCTGGCTGGAAAGTGCGGGATTAAATAGCAGAGACTGTCTTTGCGAACACATCCGTGCTGAAAAAGGTTGGGAAAGTCTGGTGGAAACTGTGCTCGGCGATTGGCTGCAAGCGGTTTGTGTGCCTTCTCTGGATGATTACGCGCAGGCAGTGGTGGGGCAGCTCGGTCAGGGCGAACTGTTCATAGTGGAAGAGGCCAATGTGCCGGTAGCAACAGGAACGTTGGCCACGAAAGTCGATTCGCCTGTCTGCCTGGAGCACCCTTTGGCGAGTGTCGGCTTTGTCGACAGTCTGGATCAGGGCTTGGCGAAGCGGAAGACCTTGCTGCCCCACGAAAGCTTGCTGACGCCGGACGGCATCTGGATTGGAAAGCACTGGTTGAAAATCAGCCGCAGTGAGGTTCGGGAGAGTCAGGTTCTGCTTCGTGCGCGCAGCATTGATAATTTGCGTGAGCGCCTGGAAAACGCAAAAAAAGACCTGGAGAGCGTTCGCGATGAAAGTGCTCAGGCGCGCCTGAACCGCATCGCTTTGGAAGAAAGCCGCGATAACAAGCAATCTGCTGCTGAAAAGGCGTTTCAAGCCGTGGCGTCACTGGCGGCAGAGCACGCGCGCCACGAGGAGTCGCTGGCGCAGGAAAACAAGCGCCAGTCTGCGCTTGTCGAGACCGAGCGCGCGCTTCAGGAGCAAGAAAAAACATTGCTGCTTCAGCGTCAACAAGCCGGAGCTGACGTGCGGCAGGCCGAGACCAGGCTGTCTGAACAGGAACAGGAAGGAGCCCTTTTGCAGAAACGCGAAAAATTGCTTGAAGCGCAACTTCTGGCCGCAAGGGAAGAGCTGAATTCTTTTCTGCAGACACGCAAGATCCGGGAAGCGGAGCTTGCGTCGCTTTGCCAGCAACAAAAGACAAGGACTGACAATATTGAGTTCCTTCAGGACAGTGTGCAGACGAGCGAGAAACATTTGGCGGATCTGCAACGCTCCATTCAAGGCTTTGGGCTGTCGGTCGGAGACCCGCCTGACGGAAAACTTGCGAGCTTGCGTGAGGCATACGGCAGGGAGGAAAAGCACCTGGTTGAGGCGAATGAACATGGTGCCGAGTTGAAAGCCCTCGTTGCCGGGCTGCAAGACAGGCACTCCCTTCTTGAAAAAGAGGTTGACTCTGCGCAGAAATCCTGCGAGCAGATCTCGTCGGAGCTGCTAGTCAGCGCGACGCGCTGTGAGGATTTGCGTGACAGGTTGGCGGAAACGGAAGAGGATTCGGAATCTGTGCGTTCTGCGCTGGCTGAAAATGCGAGTGAAAGCAGTCACCGTGAACAATTGGAGCAGATTCAAGCCCGTATTCAGAGCTTGGGCGTGACCAACGCTGCCGCTGCGGATGAGCTGGCCGGGCTGAAAGAAAGAAAAGCGTATTTGGACGGTCAGCACGAGGATCTCAGCGATGCCACGGGAACGCTACTGAAAGCCATGACCAAAATTGACCGGGAAACGAGGACTAAATTCAACCAGACCTTCGAGAAAGTCAATGCCAACCTGGAATGTCTCTTTCCGGTTATTTTCGGCGGTGGATATGCCTGTCTGGAAATGGAAGGGAGAGACGGGGACTGGATGGAAGTCGGAGTGCGTGTTTCGGCGTGCCTCCCCGGTCATAAAGCCGTCTCGGTAGGACTATTGTCTGGTGGTGAGAAAACTCTGGTTTCACTGGCACTCGTGTTTTCCATGTTTCAATTGAACCCGGCTCCTTTTTGTGTCCTGGACGAAGTCGACGCCTCTCTGGATGAAAACAACGTCATGCGCTTTTGCGATTTGCTGCAGAAAATGAAAATGCAGACCCAGTTCATGGTTGTGACGCACAATAAAATCGCCATGGAGGCCATGGACTTTCTGGTGGGGGTTACAATGGCAGAAGCGGGGGTTTCAAAAGTTGTATCGGTGGACATTGAGAGAGCTTTGCAGTTCGTTGAGGGTTGAGGGAAAGTGAGTCCGAAAGAAGAATTACGTGGCTATTTGCTGTTACTGGGTCTGGTGGTTCTGATTGGGGTTTTCTGGTTCACAAAGTACCCATCCCGTTTTTTCAAAAAGCGCGTCTCTCCCAAAAGTCAGCCCCCCCCCGCGCCTCCTGTTCCCCGGGATTCGACCCCTGTTGCCGTTTCACAGCCGCCGAAAACGTTGGTTGTGTGCCTTCGTGCGGCAAGCGGCGAACTTTTTTCTGGTACACGGATTCTTCAAGCCGCCAAAAAAGCCGGGCTGGAAGCTTTTGGAGAGCACCGGGGAAGCTTTCGTTTTGTGGTGGACGGGCAAGAAGAAAAGAAAACCAGGTTTCTGGTAGCGAGCATGTATGAGCCAGGGGAATTTGAGTGGGAGAAGATGGATGAATACCGCACCGGAGGCTTGAGTTTCATTGCTGTTTTTCAGCCCAACAGTGATGCACGGCTAGTGCGCAAATACCTGTTGGATCGTGCTGTGCTGATGGCAGGGCAGTTAGGCGGAGAAGTTCTTGACGAGAACCAGCAGGTGTTTTCCCCGACTCCTGATCAACCTCGGGAGTAGAAGGCAGCATCGTTGAATTGTCCCGCCAAAAGAGAGGGCTGGACTAAGAAGTAAAGCTGGACTTGTCCAATGTTCCATAGTCCAAAAGCCGCGCGCACCAACGGGAGAAATCTGTTGCCACATCTTTATCCAGGCTATGGCCAACCGGATAGGTTTGGTAAAACACGGTATGGTTTGCCGAGCGCAAACGGTCGCGGCTCAACCGGGACCCCCGGGCTGATGATTTCATCGTAAATTCCATGAGACATAAAAATCGGCACACGCGGCGAAAGGGCAGTTAGGCGGAGAAGTTCTTGACGAGAACCAGCAGGTGTTTTCCCCGACTCCTGATCAACCTCGGGGGTAGAAGGCAGCATCGTTGAATTGTCCCGCCAAAAAAGCCGGGCTGGAAGCTTTTGGAGAGCACCGGGGAAGCTTTCGTTTTGTGGTGGACGGGCAAGAAGAAAAGAAAACCAGGTTTCTGGTAGCGAGCATGTATGAGCCAGGGGAATTTGAGTGGGAGAAGATGGATGAATACCGCACCGGAGGCTTGAGTTTCATTGCTGTTTTTCAGCCCAACAGTGATGCACGGCTAGTGCGCAAATACCTGTTGGATCGTGCTGTGCTGATGGCAGGGCAGTTAGGCGGAGAAGTTCTTGACGAGAACCAGCAGGTGTTTCCCCCGACTCCTGATCAACCTGGGAGTAGAAGGCAGCATCGTTGAATTGTCCCGCCAAAAGAGAGGGCTGGACTAAGAAGTAAAGCTGGACTTGTCCAATGTTCCATAGTCCAAAAGCCGCGCGCACCAACGGGAGAAATCTGTTGCCACATCTTTATCCAGGCTATGGCCAACCGGATAGGTTTGGTAAAACACGGTATGGTTTGCCGAGCGCAAACGGTCGCGGCTCAACCGGGAAACCCCCGGGCTGATGATTTCATCGTAAATTCCATGAGACATAAAAATCGGCACACGCGGTGAAAGGGCAGTTAGGTGGAGAAGTTCTTGACGAGAACCAGCAGGTGTTTTCCCCGACTCCTGATCAACCTCGGGGGTAGAAGGCAGCATCGTTGAATTGTCCCGCCAAAAGAGAGGGCTGGACTAAGAAGTAAAGCTGGACTTGTCCAATGTTCCATAGTCCAAAAGCCGCGCGCACCAACGGGAGAAATCTGTTGCCACATCTTTATCCGGGCTATGGCCAACCGGATAGGTTTGGTAAAACACGGTATGGTTTGCCGAGCGCAAACGGTCGCGGCTCAACCGGGAAACCCCCGGGCTGATGATTTCATCGTAAATTCCATGAGACATAAAAATCGGCACACGCGGTGAAAGGGCAGTTAGGTGGAGAAGTTCTTGACGAGAACCAGCAGGTGTTTCCCCCGACTCCTGATCAACCTGGGAGTAGAAGGCAGCATCGTTGAATTGTCCCGCCAAAAGAGAGGGCTGGACTAAGAAGTAAAGCTGGACTTGTCCAATGTTCCATAGTCCAAAAGCCGCGCGCACCAACGGGAGAAATCTGTTGCCACATCTTTATCCAGGCTATGGCCAACCGGATAGGTTTGGTAAAACACGGTATGGTTTGCCGAGCGCAAACGGTCGCGGCTCAACCGGGAAACCCCCGGGCTGATGATTTCATCGTAAATTCCATGAGACATAAAAATCGGCACACGCGGTGAAAGGGCAGTTAGGTGGAGAAGTTCTTGACGAGAACCAGCAGGTGTTTCCCCCGACTCCTGATCAACCTCGGGGGTAGAAGGCAGCATCGTTGAATTGTCCCGCCAAAAGAGAGGGCTGGACTAAGAAGTAAAGCTGGACTTGTCCAATGTTCCATAGTCCAAAAGCCGCGCGCACCAACGGGAGAAATCTGTTGCCACATCTTTATCCAGGCTATGGCCAACCGGATAGGTTTGGTAAAACACGGTATGGTTTGCCGAGCGCAAACGGTCGCGGCTCAACCGGGAAACCCCCGGGCTGATGATTTCATCGTAAATTCCGTGAGACATAAAAATCGGCACACGCGGCGAAAGGGCAGTTAGGTGGAGAAGTTCTTGACGAGAACCAGCAGGTGTTTCCCCCGACTCCTGATCAACCTGGGAGTAGAAGGCAGCATCGTTGAATTGTCCCGCCAAAAGAGAGGGCTGGACTAAGAAGTAAAGCTGGACTTGTCCAATGTTCCATAGTCCAAAAGCCGCGCGCACCAACGGGAGAAATCTGTTGCCACATCTTTATCCAGGCTATGGCCAACCGGATAGGTTTGGTAAAACACGGTATGGTTTGCCGAGCGCAAACGGTCGCGGCTCAACCGGGAAACCCCCGGGCTGATGATTTCATCGTAAATTCCGTGAGACATAAAAATCGGCACACGCGGCGAAGTGGAAGACAGCGGCTCTTCAGCTGGCGGCAGGTAGGCTGAAAACCCTGCGGCGCCGGCGATTGCTTCTGTCCCGTGCGAGGCATAGTAAAGAGCCACAGCACCTCCCTGGGAAAAGCCACCGAGCATAATGCGACTGAGCGGGACGTCGCTTTCCTGAAGTTCGGCACTGATCGCCCCCACCGCTTCACAGCTATGTAGCAACCCTTGGTGGTCTTGCTTCCCCTCCTTTTCAAAGCTGTAAATATCAAACCAGGCGGGCATCAAGGCTCCGTTACAGACCGTGACCGGGAGTAGTGGGGCTTGGGGAAAGACCAAAAGTGTTTTGTTGTCCTGCACGAAAGGGAGAAGCCGCGCAAAACCCATCAAGTCGCTTGCGTCGGCACCTAGGCCGTGTAGCAAAATGATCGCGCTTTGTGGGCGCTTGCGCTCGCCAAGATAGTGACACGGCAGCGGCGTTTTTGCCGGATCCAGTGCCTCAGTCTGCATGTTTCTTCAAGATTGTCCTTTTTTGTTTTTTCTTGCCTGTAATTCTGAAGTTCAGGAGATACGCTGCCTATATTACTGTCTGGTGCAGAAATCCGGTTTTGGAAACAGCTTGGTTCCTCCTTAAAATTATATACGAAGGGGCGTGTTGTTTATTCCGTCTACCTTATGGTTACTGCATCACATCAGGGAAGTGATGTGAAGTGGGTGGCTCTGGGTACCCGGTTCATTGAGCGGGATTCGGACAAGGCGAACTCAGCTGCGCCTTTTATAATGGGAGGCAGGTGTCGCCGGACACTTGCTCATTGTTGGAAAGTTGTTGGCTTTGTCAGGCTTCGTTCAGGGTGTTATAACGCCGCGTGGAAAAGGTTTCCGGATCTCTCCTGCTTTTAAGAGCAGCCTCCGCCGACAACCTTTACAAACTTTTCACTTTTATAAAATTTCCCGCCCGCTTCAGCCAACGCCAGGATGTTTGAACTCTCTTGCATTTTCAAATTGATCTGAATATAAGCTTCGCTTTCATCGTGAAGGAGAAACTGTGATATCAAAGGTACAGGATTGTTCTCAACCAGGATGCTGATGCGCTTAATATCAGGCAAAGAAGACGCAACTGACACTCTGACTCGGGCTCCGTTCTGTGTCTGATCGTCCACTTCCAGGTTTAGCTGCGGGCTTTCCTGTATTTTCTGGTCAGCGGTTAGCTCATGAAGCGTTTTTGTGAAATTGTTCGACGAGAAAAGTGCTTTGGGCCAGGCTGAAAACGCTTTCCAGGTGCTAAGCCAGAGTGCCGCCGCCGAGCCAAGCTGTAACAGAAATGTGCGTCGGGACTTATCTGCCGCAGCGGTCATGCGCCCTCACGGATATTTATGAGACATAAACATACTGCCGGATTGTGCCCTCTGTTGTCATTCCGAGGCAAGCCTTTGATTTTCTCATACCATATACTGTGTGCATAATCCCCCCATCACGGCTTTGGGAAAAAATCAAAAAACGTAGCGGTTTTTGGTGTTGCCTTTTGACAAGTTGTGATATAGTCGCCCGACCTTTGCCACGCGCAGTGGTTCTTTGTATAAGTTAACGTAGAGGTTGGCGTCTTGACCGCAAAGGAGGCTTGCTGAGGTTCGTATATACGAATTTAAGTGGTGATTTTTTCAGTTATTAAAAATGCTTTTTGTAGGCGTTTTTGCTATGTATTGAGGAGGCTTTGAACTCGTGAATTTACTCAAGTTGTTTCGAACGGGGACAAAAATCAGTGATGTTGCCGGGCGCGTTGCCCGGCTTGAAGATATGCTCATGTTCTGTGGTGACGGGAGTCTGAAAGATGGCTCCAAGTGCTCCAGGGAATTTCGCGCAGTTTTGCGAACGATTGGTGGCGCAAAATTGACAGGGTTTCTTCAAAGCAGTTTTGATCAGGAAAATGATCAGCGTGCCCGTGTCTTGTTCGATGTGGCTCACGAACTTGGCAGGCGGCTTGGTTTTCAAGTGACATACGGTTCTTACGATGGTCGTGGTTCTTCAATCGGAGCCTGGCGGGTAGATGATTTGCGTCTGGATGTGAATTTGGTGTTCCCGGCCTCGGCTTCGCGGGGCGTGGCAGGGGTTGGTTCTCCTGAGAGTGCGCCAAACAAGGTGCTTGTGGTCGTGTTACAGGATGAGCCGGCGTTGGCTGCGCAAATCCGGGGAAGTAGATATGGCTGGAATACCAGGTTGGTTAGTTGCCAGGCTTTGGCCAGGCTTGCCGAAAAGACGGAAGGCGAGTCTGCAGGTTTTGTCCGGGTCGCACGTGGTTTTCTGGCACCTGTGGAATACACCCAGGTCGATTCTCTTTTGGATTTGTTCGGTCAGCTCAGCGGGTCGGTTGGTAGCAAAACAAAAAGAGCCGTCAAGGCTCCGAGTGTGAAAGCATCTGTGGAAAGTGCCAAGGAATCGCGAAAAGCGCCAGTCCGGAAAGCCCGCAAAAGGAGTGACCTGGTGGCGAAACGTCTGCCCCTGATCAATGGTCTGGCGGCATCCAAGGGGCTCAAGTTCGAGAAGAAACGCCGCTCCGGCAGCAGCTATGGCAGTACGGACGGGTCTGTGCGCGCCTGTCTGGGCGTGTCAAGGCACTATGGCAGGAGCAAGCCCTATTACATGTTCTCGCTGACACGAACGCAGGTGGATTATATGTCTGGGGTTCCCAATGGCTATTACGTAATGGGGTGTCTGGATAAGGATGTTGCGTACGCGGTTCCGGTTGATCTCATTAGAAAGCACTTGGATGACCACACAAAGTCTGTAACCAACGGCTTGGTCACGTGGCAGATAAAAGTTATTGAAAGAGACGGAAGGGTGATCTGGAACATAGCCCGAACCGGTGTCACATACGATTTGCAGGAGTATGGCTATCCCTTGGTTCATTCACAGTCCTCGGGTGGAGAAGCACCGGCAGGTTCTTCAAATGAAGAGCCACCAGTATTGTAAATTTGATCTGAATCGCTTTCCGGTGCTTTGCGTACGCGCCATTTCAGCCGTGTGCTGACTTTCAGCTCTGGCGGAATGCGCCAGCGCGGTTGAATGTCACACCGGGAGTGACGCCCAATGCGGCGGCACTCTTGGTGTGTGGTGGCGGGTTACTTCATCCATCCGTTCAAGGAGGCACCTCTGGTTTGCCAGTCAAAGACCGCGCCCCGCATGCTCCACGTCTGGCTCTTCGGTCAGACCTGCTCCCAAATGCCTGTGGTTCCGCCATTTTTTGCGCGGCTCACGCTTGTACCTGCCGCCGAAGTCCGCCACTTAGCTCACAGACTAGTCCGGGCGGTACCCCCGTAGCCAAGTGAGTCGCCCAAAGTAGTGTTGTCGCAGGTTTCTTCATGCAAAATCCCGAGCGTCACTGAGCTATTTTTGCAATACTTTATGATAGGCTAGTCAGCCTATCGGGGCTGTGCGTCACGAGTCCTTTTGGCTCCGCGGCTCGCAGGCTATTTATGGGTTCATGTCCCTTGGATGTGGTTACCGTTTTTTCTGAAGGAGCCGTGGAGAATGGGAATAGTCGAAGATAGCTCCTTGCTCGAGGTAGAAGTAAAGGCGACCGAACCTGGCGTGTGCCGGGTGATTCGTCGCAACAAGAAAATCACCCCCTTTGATGAAAGCAAGATATTTGTTGCCATCAGCAAGGCGTTCCTCGCAGTGGAAAAGGGCAACGCCGCGGCCTCTCCCCGGATTCGTGAAATCGCAGAGAGCCTGACGCACGAAGTTACCGCAGCCTTGAGCAGAAGCCGGCCAGAAGGCGGCACCTTTCATATCGAGCATATTCAGGATCTCGTGGAACTGGCGCTGATGCGCAATGAATACCACCGGGTGGCGCGAGAATACGTGCTGTACAGGGAATCGCGCGCGAAAGAAAGGGAAAGTCAGTCTGCGAAGCCTGATGTTGGCACACGAAATTTGCAAGTTGTAGGTTCGGATGGGCAAACCAGGTTTTTGGATCTGGAGCACTTGAAAGAACTTTTGGCGGAAGCCTGTGAAGGAATAGAAGATACCGATCCTGACTTCATCTTCAGTGAAGTTATCGCCGCCCTCTATGATGGTATGGCTGAGGCGGACGTCCACTCGGTTTTATTGATGAGTGTGCGGCCTCTGGTTGAGCGAGAGCCGAATTACTCGCGGGTGTGCGCGAGGCTCCTCATGGACAAATTGCGTGCAGAAGCCCTTTCTTTTCTGTTTGGCAAGGCAGAACAGCTTTCCGGGGAGCAGATGCGACAACGTTATCCGGAGTATTTTGTGGCGTACATAAAGCGTGCCTGTGAGTTGGAATTACTGGATCCGAAGCTGCTTGACTATGATATTGAGCGTCTCGGCAAAGCGCTGGTTCCAGGGCGTGATCTCAACTTCACTTTTCTCGGTTTGCAAACGCTCTATGACCGCTATTTTTTCCATGCTGATGATGTTCGCTTTGAGCTGCCACAAGCGATGTTCATGCGTGTGGCGATGGGTTTGGCCTCTCGCGAAGCAGATCGCGAGAAACGCGCAATTGAGTTTTACGAACTGCTATCTTCCTTCAGGTTCATGAGCTCCACCCCCACCCTGTTTAACGCTGGTACCCGGCGTCCCCAGTTATCATCCTGTTACCTGACCACTGTGCCAGATGACCTGCATGGCATCTACACTGCCATGCGAGACAACGCGCTGCTCTCAAAATATGCTGGCGGTTTGGGCAATGACTGGACAGCGGTTCGTGCGCTGGGTTCCAGGATCAAAAGCACAAACGGAAAATCCCAAGGGGTCGTGCCCTTTCTGAAAGTGGTAAGTGATACTGCGGTGGCAGTCAACCAAGGGGGCAAGCGCAAAGGCGCGGTGTGCGCCTATTTGGAAACCTGGCACTTGGATATCGAAGAATTCCTCGAATTGCGAAAAAACAGTGGAGACGACCGGCGGCGAACTCACGACATGAACACGGCCAACTGGATTCCGGATTTGTTCATGCAGCGAGTGATGGAAGATGGGAACTGGACACTTTTTTCTCCAGCGGACACTCCCGATCTGCACGATCTTTACGGTCAGGCTTTCGTTACACGGTATCTGTTTTACGAACAGGAAGCCAAGGAAGGGAGGATCAAAAATCACAGAACCATTGGCGCTGTGAATCTGTGGCGCAAAATGCTTGGCATGCTGTACGAAACCGGACACCCATGGATTACTTTCAAGGACCCCTGCAACATTCGATCTCCCCAAGGCCACGTGGGAGTCGTTCATTCCTCAAATCTTTGCACGGAAATTACGCTAAACACCTCTGATGAAGAAATTGCGGTTTGCAATCTTGGTTCGGTAAACCTGACTTTGCACATTAAGGAAGGGAATCTTGACGCCGAAAAGTTGCAGGAAACAATACGGGGAGCGATGCGGATGTTGGATAACGTGATTGACATCAATTACTACAGCGTCTCCAAGGCTCGGACTTCCAATATGAAACACAGACCTGTGGGTTTGGGATTGATGGGTTTTCAGGACGTCCTTTATCAATTGCGTATCCCCCTTGGCACAGAAGCGGCAGTTGAATTTGCGGATCGCTCCATGGAGCTCGTCAGCTACTACGCCATAGAGGCTTCTGCGGATCTGGCCAGTGAACGCGGTTCGTACTCCAGTTACCATGGATCCTTATGGGATCAGGGCATTTTGCCTATCGACTCTCTGAAATTGCTTGCCAAAGAACGAGACGGCTACCTGGATGCAGATAGCAACAGCACGCTCGACTGGGTTGCCTTGCGGGAGAAAATAAAAAGCAACGGAATGCGCAATTCAAATTCTTTGGCGATAGCCCCAACTGCGACGATTTCCAATATATGTGGCGTAACGCAAAGCATCGAACCGACCTATCAGCACCTGTTCGTGAAGTCCAATTTATCGGGTGAGTTCACGGTCGTGAATGAGCATCTGGTAAAAGACCTTAAAGCCTTGAACCTTTGGGATGATGTCATGATGAATGACCTGAAGTATTACAACGGGAGCGTCCGGAAAATAGAAAGGGTGCCAAAGAACTTGAAGGAACTGTATCCCACGGCTTTTGAGGTAGACCCTTCCTGGCTGATTGAGGCGGCAGCCAGGCGGCAAAAATGGATTGATCAGTCCCAGTCTCTGAACCTGTACATGGACACGCCTTCGGGCAAGAAAATGGACGCCTTATACCGTCTTGCCTGGGTCAAAGGATTGAAAACAACATATTATTTGCGATCCTTGGGAGCCTCGGATGTTGAGGCCAGTACGGTTGAGGGATATGAAAGCAAATTGAACGCGGTGCCTAAGCGTTCGAGTGCCGCTCTGAATTGCGCCCTTGATGGGGAGTGCGAAGCCTGCGAATAAACGGTTTCAACTGTCCGTCAATTTTGCCGAAATCATATCCGACGCCAGCCAATAGAGAGCGAACGCCTCTCTGCCTATTCCCTGTCAACCGGGTGACAGGGAAGAAACTGCTCCCGCACACTACTCTTGGCGAGTTTACCGGATAGGTGATTTTTGCCAAGACGTGGGGCTTATTCCCTCAGCTCAACCAAATGCTCCAATTCGGCCACCAATATTTTGTCGTGCGTTTTCGGGTTCACGTGACGATAGATTTTCGCCACTCGTGAATCGGGAGAAATGATGAAAGTGTGGCGTTTGGCGATCTTGAAAAACGGGAGTCTCCAAAGGCTGTTGTAGGCTTTGGCAACCATGCCGTCGGTGTCTGCCAGCAACGGAAAATGCAAGGTGTGTTTTTTTGCGAATCTTGCATGGCTTCGTACGTCATCCGTGCTGATGCCTACGACACGTGCGCCAAGTTCCCGAATTTTAACGATGAAGTCGCTTAGAGCACAGGCTTCCATGGTGCAACCCGGAGTGTCGTCTTTTGGGTAAAAATACAGTACTAGCCATTTCCCTCGATAGTGTGCCAGCCTGTGTCTGTTATTTTTCTGGTCAGCCAAAAAGAAGTCTGGTGCTTCTTTACCGACCACAAGAGTTGTTCCGGTTGGCGGTGGCATAGTCCTGAAAAGTGCCTGAAACCACTTGTTAAAAGCCCTTTGTGAGTATCGCTTCATATCCTTTTCCGTCCACCGTAGGTGATCCGACCGCTTTGTCTCGTCCTTGCTTGCAGGGGAGTGGTTAAATTTAGTAAAATGTACGGCACATTGTTATTAAGGAGATGGGGGTATTTTGAGTGAAAGTTCTTGAATCCAGTCCGAAGAAAAGTGAGTACGAGCAGGTTTTAGCAACGGTTCAAAAAGCTGCCTCCTCGGGTCGGCAGCTTACCATTGACAAAAAGGGAAACCTGAAATGTCAGGGGTTTTTTAGTAATTTTTTCCTGCGTCTCAAGGTTAGTTGTTATTCTGAGAAAGGATACAAGCAGTACGTAGAGGGCGATAGAACCCAAGTCAGATCAAAAGTCTTGAAAAAACTTGAAGGGTTAGCGAGGCAAAGCAGGCAAGAAGCGATACTGAATGCCCGGCAGGGAAGTTTGGATCCTGATAGAGAAAAACCAGCGCTCGATGACTTCCTGGATCTTTATATAGAAAAGGCGCAGGAAAATCACGTGAAAGTTGGGCTGACAGGCATCAAACTCAGCAGCCGAGATTTCAACTCGGCAGCAGCTGATTTCCTGAGTGGCTCAAAAACGGTCACCTATTCCAGAAAGCCGGTGTGCCCGGATTTTTATGACCCCAACAAAACAATCGCAAATCATGAAGGACTTACAGGGCAGCAGAAAACCCAAATAAAATCCTACCAGAAATCGTTGAAGGCCTACGCTAGCACGGCTGAGAGCAAAAAAATTATTGAGCATTCAGAGTTTCGCGAGCCTCCGAATCCTTTCCCGAGGGTTCCCCAAAGTCGGGTGCAATTTTTTTCCGGGACTAGGGAGGCGGTGCTCAGAGACGCAGAGAAATTCGGAGAGAGAGACGGGCCTGCTAAAGTCCTCGAAAAGCTGGACGAAATTACTTATTATGCCGCCCCACCTCGTAGGGATATGGTACCGCAGTTTTCCAGCAGCAAAACGGTGTTGAATCAGGCAGATTTTAAAGCCCAGTCAGAGAAACGGCTTTTGGGCGAAGTCAATAAGCGTAAACGTCTGGGGCAGGAAGTCCCCCAGCAGGATATTAGCGATAAGGCGGTAAATTTTCTTTGTTTCTTGCGCAAAAATATTCAAACACAACTCGCCAAGGACGGAAGTCTTTCCGGGCAGTTGCAAACGCTTTTCAACGAGAACTCGGCAGTTTCCGTTCGGGGTTCTAATTCCTCGTTGCCGGATCGGCTGATTCCGTCTAAAAAGCTGGCTGCAACAGCACTTGATATCTGCATGGGCGGTACAGAGACTGCACCAGCGGCAGCTACTGAGAAGAAGGGGCTGGCTTTTTCGGATGATGTCAAGGTGCGAGAGATTGATTCGCGGCATGTTGCCAAGCAGCTCCGGGTGGACGCTATAAAAGACGGACACCTTGAAGCCTCGCGAATTGAAAAGCGCGTCATTCAGGACTCTACGAATGATATGGAAGACTCAAATCCGATTACTGCAGAAGAGACTCTGACCGAGTCTACATTTCACTATGAGGAAAAGGATTTACCCGATGACTTTGAGAAGCATGTTCCGCATGGGGGAGGGGGTCTTGCCGCAGTAAATTTTGATGACGGAGATACTTCGTTAGCAGAACCCGGCTTGGTCGGTGGCGGCGAAGAAAGGGTTGAGGTATCCAGTGGCTCTTGGCTAAAAGGACAGTATGAGACTTGGCTCGCCAGCGAACAAAGTTAGCGATAAGGGCAGCCAGGGTGTAAGGGTTTATGACGGGCAGCACCATCATCAGGGTCATGAACACGCCCCGGATGCCTGCTCACAGGTGAGGACTTGAGGCGTGCCGGGAATACGAAAATCCGGGAGTTACCCCAGCGAATTTGATCGGGCGTTGGCAACTGTTCAGAAAGCAGAGACAAGTGGCAGGCAGTTGCGAGTTGGCAAAAAGGGAAATCTTAAAGTCGTTGGATTTTTCGGTAGTTTGTTTTTGCAATGCAAGCTGAGAGCATCCTCTAAAGAGAACCACGGCAGATATCTGCAAGGTGAGAGAAGAGTGATTAGAGCGCAAGTGTTGCAGAAGCTTGAAACCTTGGCGAGGCAGAGCAGAGAAGCAGCTATTCTGGGTACTTTTCCAGGCAGGGAGGTTAGCCAGGATGTGCAAGAAGAAATCGAAGCACATTTGTCCTCGTATATACAAAACAGGGAGGAAACGAGACGGACTCTGGGTGGTACAGAAAGGAAAGAAGATCTTGGCGAGGTATTTCTGGACGAAATTACGGACGATGTCTTCAACAGGGAAGCTGTGAATTTCCTGCAAGATTCGAAGAGGGCAATGTTCGTAAGGAAGCCTGTTGCACCCAAATGTTTTGTGCCGGGTCAACCTTTAAGAAAGCAAATAGACCAAAGCACGGGTGGCGAAAAGATTGTTCTTGGGAAATACAAGAAGTCTCTGGACATATATGAGAAAACTGCCGGTGCCATTTCAGGAGGAAGGGATGTTTTCGCTAGGGATTACCGTGTAGATTCTGGCGAAAGACTGCATGGCTCTCAAGCTCGGGTACGGTTTTTTGATCCAGCCCTGGATGTACATGTTGATAGGGTGATTGAGCATGTCGAGAAAGAAGCCAGGGATCATCCGGAACAATCGTATGAGGCGAGTAAAGCGCGACAAAAGCGGTTGGACCGTGCTGTTTATGACATTTCAGATAAACCCCCCGGCCCCCTATCCAGCACCCCGGACAAAGTATGGAACAAGGTGGATTTCAGAAAACAGGCTGAGAAGCGGGTCACGTCTGAGGTTAGCAAGAGACAGGAGGGTGAGCATGAAGTGAATGAGCAACAAGTGGTGGATTTTCTTTGCTTTTTGCGCAAGGAGGTGCAAAAGAAGTTTACCGGGAGAGGTGAATTGCCAGAGCAATTTCAGTCGCTCTTTAACGAGAATTCTGCAGTATCCATTCCGGACTCGTTTGCAGAGCCGGATCGCTTGCTTCCCTCCAAAAAGCTGGTACGGACAGCCTTGGATCTATGCTTGAGCCGTCCACCTGGTGGCGAACGACTGAATGTGGAAAACACGGAAGTTGGGGCTCAGCAGAAGGCGGTGACTTTTTCCGCCAATGTTACGGTGCGCGAGACCACCTCCCGAGCAAGAGATGCCATGGTTACGCGATACGCTGCATCTAAAGGGCAACTGGTGCTTGACTCGGCGAAACAGCAAAGGGAGGTTTTTGACATGAACGATCGACCGCTGCCGCTGCCTGACAGCATAGAGGGTTTGGATAACTCTCTCGAATACTACGAAGACGTTCGTGGGTTGCCAGAAGGTTTTGAGAAATTTGTTCCCAAGGATGTCCCGAACAGTCTCTGGAATGAAAGCTTCACGGCAGGTATGGAGAATGGCGATGTTGTCACGCAACCTGGTTCTGATGCAGGTGCGTCTGACCGCTCCTCGGAGCCCTCGGGTGTCGATTGGGTCAACAGGCTGTATGCCAAGTGGTTAAAAATAACGTAACCGGTCAGGGCAACGGTTCAGACTGGCTGTTCCTGTTCCCCGCCAGATGTGTTTGGTCGGTATAATGGGCGGGCATGTGGTTTCTTATGCCAGGGTCATTCGCCTCAAGGGTGGCATTGTCTTAGCCGTATGACGGGTTGCTCCGTTTTTTGCAGGATAGTCTGGAGATGTTTTGATGTATGCCGTGATCAGTGATCGAGGAAAGCAACTGAAGGTTGTGGAAGGGGAAGAGCTTTCTGTGGACAGGCTGGATCTGGCCGAAAAGGAAGTCTTGCGAATTGACGAGGTTTTACTTTTACAAACTGAAAAAGAATTGCTAATCGGTACGCCGCACGTGGAAAAGGCTTACGTTTCCTGTGAAGTGCTTTCGCATTACAGAGGGAAAAAGATTGAGGTGGTGAAATTCCGCAGACGCAAGGGATATACCAGACACCAAGGGCACAGGCAGGAGCTTACCAAGCTCAGGGTTTCAGCAATTCATTCTCCAGGAGCAGAAAATGGCGCATAAAAAAGCAGGTGGGAGTACTCGAAACGGTCGGGATTCCAGGTCAAAGAGGCTGGGTGTGAAAAAGTTTGGCAGCGAGTACGTCAAGGCGGGAGAAATCATCGTCAGGCAAAGAGGTACGCACTTTCACTCGGGTCAGAATGTCGGGTGCGGGAGAGACCACACCTTGTTTGCTTTGATTGCGGGTCATGTTGATTTTCAAAGAAAGGGTCCTCGCAGCCGCCGCTACGTCAACGTGGTGCAACCATGACAGCCAGCACTGCGGCTTGTCTTTGTACCAACACCACGCTTTTTGTCCGAATAACCCGCTGAAGCAGTTTGCCCTTGGGTACGGGTTGGCGAAACAGATTTTCCCGATGGGAACCCCAGACGAAAAGCCGTAGTCACTTTGGGGCAGCCGAGCCCTTTTGTGGTGGGCTCGTGAGTGACTGAGAAATCGCCGCGAACCATCCTGCCTCGGTTTCCCGCTACCGAGGCAGGAAAAATACCGAACCCCCGTCCTGATTTTCCAGAAGCAACCGAATCATGAAAAAAGCGATTCCTTTTGTCGATGAAGCGAGAGTGTTGGTGAAAGGTGGTTCAGGTGGAGCAGGTGTGGTCAGCTTCAGACGGCAGCGGGCCAATCCAAATGGTGGGCCGGATGGAGGTGATGGAGGCGATGGAGGTTCGGTATACCTGGTTGCGGACCGTAAGCGGAGTTCCCTGTCCCTTTTTAGCCATCGTAGCCTGTTTTGTGCTACCGCCGGATCGGCCGGTGGTGGAAGCTGTCTGCGCGGCAAGAACGGGGCGAACCTGGATATCCCCGTTCCTGTGGGAACGTTTGTGCGGGACGCCGATACGGGCGAATTGATCGGCGAGGTCAACCATCAAAATGCCCGCTTACTGGTTGCGAAAGGAGGCAGTCGCGGTTTTGGGAATGTCCATTTCAAAAGTTCCACAGACAGGGCATCAAAACGGAGCACCAAAGGCTTGGATGGTGATAACCGTGCCTTGTTTCTGGAACTGGAATTGTTGGCTGACGTCGCATTGGCAGGGTTGCCAAATGCAGGCAAGTCTTCACTCCTCGCGGCTCTCAGCAATGCCCGACCCAAGGTTTCGGACTACCAGTTCACAACTTTGTTTCCTGGCCGTGGCGTGGTGTGTATGGATGGCTGGAAAACGTTTGTTGTCGCTGATTTGCCGGGAATTATTAGCGGTGCCAGCCAAGGCAGAGGGCTTGGAGCACAGTTTCTGAAACATACGAAGCGATCTCGCTTGCTACTGCATCTGTGCGATGTTGGTAGCGCTGGTTTTCAGAAAGCCTTGGAAGACGCGAGAACTTTTATGTCTGAGTTGAGCAGTTTTAGCCCGGACGTATCCAGGAAGGAGTGCTGGTTGGTTCTGACCAAGTGCGATCTGCTGGAGGAAAGAAAAAGCCTTGACTGCAAGGCCGCAGAATTGCTTGACGGACTCCAGTGGCAGGGGAGACATTTTTGTATTTCCGTTCATGATGCGGCAAGTCTTGAGGCTCTGAAGCGCGCCATGCTTGTCTTCATTGAAAGTGAAGGGTGTATGTACGAGCCATGAATAGAATCGACATGAAGTCCACTACCAGATGGGTCGTGAAGATAGGAAGTTCTTTGATTACCTCCCCTCAGACAGGGCTGAATCACGACGCGATCCGTGACTGGTGTGGGCAAATCAGCGCGCTCATTGATCAAGGCAAGGAAATTGTGATCGTTTCTTCCGGAGCTGTTGCCGCCGGGGTTTACCGGATGGGGTGGGAGAGGTCACCGAGAAACCTGTGTGAAAAACAGGCTCTTGCTGCGGTGGGTCAAATGAGTCTGGTTTTTGCTTTTGAAAAAGAATTCGGAAGTCTGGGGCGACGTGTTTCCCAAGTGCTTTTGACGCATGGAGATTTACACAACAGAGAGCGCTACCTGAATGCCAGGAACACCTTGAACATGCTGATTAAGCTGGGCATCGTTCCGGTAGTGAACGAAAACGACACCGTGGCCACAGAAGAGATTCGTTTTGGGGACAACGATACCCTTGCCGCCATGGTCGCCAATCTGGTGGAGGCGGATGTTCTGCTGATGCTCACGGACGAGCAAGGTTTACGCAAAATGGACCCTCGCCTGAACCCGGGTGCGGAAATCATTGACGACATTCGGGTTGACGATTCCTTGTTGGACAAGGTTGCCGGACCCAGCAATACGAGTATTGGCAGGGGCGGCATGGTCAGCAAGGTCAAATCTGCCCGCATTGCCGCCCGCGCAAACACCTCGACGGTCATTGCTTCGGGGCGGGAGCCAGAAATCATAGTGCGCGTGGCCAGAGGTGAAAAAATCGGAACTCATCTGCATCCGGCTGCGACGCCGGTAAATGCCAGAAAGCAGTGGCTTAACAGCCTGGTTCCTGCGGGTGTCCTGTTACTGGATGCGGGAGCCAGCCAAGCTTTGACGGGTTCCGGGAGGAGCTTGCTGGCGGTTGGAATTAGCAAAGTGAGCGGAAACTTCAGGCGCGGGGATCCCGTAGAGTGTCAGGACGAACACGGCCGAACCCTTGCGACAGGTCTGAGTAATTATTCTTCGGAGAACTTGCGACGCATTATTGGCATGAACAGCGAAAGGGCCCGGGAAATCATCGGTACGGATTTTGAAACGGAAGCCATACATCGCGACAACCTGGCATTGGCTTGAGTGATGTACGGAACGCTATCGCCGGAGTGCGCCAGAACCGGCGGGGTCTTCAAGATTGACAGGCAGCAAATTTTCTCATTACAATCCGCCACCTGATTCAGGAGAAAATATATGGCAAATACAAGTTCAGTAGCAAAGCGTGCGCGCCAGGCAGAAGTAGCCCGGCAGCGTCGGGCAGGATTGAGTTCAAAATTCCGCACCAGTGTGAAGAGAGTTGTGAAGTTACTCCTCGCAGGGGATCTTGAGTCAGCACAAGCTGCGTATAGGGACTGTGTGCCGGTTATTGACGCAAGTGTCAGCAAGGGATTGATACACAAAAACAAAGGGGCGCGGCACAAGCGCAACCTGAACCAGTCTCTTCTGGCGTTGTTGCGCAGCAAGCAAGCACAGTCCTGAGGCGCCCGCAGCTCAAGCTGCTGTTGGATCGCTTTTCGTTTCTTGTTCACCAAGGTGGAAAGTGCTGTGGTAGAGCCAGGCAAACAAGGTTCGCCGCCTGGTATCCTTCAGTTTTTCTTCGATTTTGCGCAATGGGTGCGGCTGGATTCGAACCAGCGACCCCCGCCATGTGAAGGCGATACTCTAACCAACTGAGCTACGCACCCGCATCGTTGAAATTGACTTTAGCTGTTGTGGTGCCTCATCGCGTCTTTTGCGATGTCGTTTGCGTAATACTCGCGAATGGTTTCCACCGCTTCCAGGCGATTGGCGCCTGACCCCGTAAGGCAGATGGAATTTTTGTCGCAAGCCCACAAAATATAGGGAGTAAAATTCTTCAAGTCTTCTGGAAATTGTTCCTTATGCGGAATTCCGGAAGGCTCAACCCGGACGTCGCCCCTCTCCGCCCGCAATTGCTTCTTGATGCGGCCAAGCTCAACTTTCAAGCTTTTGGCATCCGTGCCGTTCCAACTGCCGACGACGCGATTGTTCCGGGAAATAATATTGTCTGACATGTTGCTCCCTGTCTGTATAAATTTTTCTGGTTCCGGCTTCGACTGAGATATGGTCGGTCATTATAGCGGATGAGAGTGTTGGGCAAACCATGGCTTGAGCCTGAGGGAGAGTGCGAGACAGGCCATTTTTCGGAATGGACTTCTGGTGCCCCGGATGCAGCACTGCCTGCAAGAGTTTGCGACTCGGGGAGCAGGCGAAGGCTCGTCTGATTGCAGATGCCTTGGGCTGTGGCTTTATGCCGTCAGGGCAAGGCCTTGTGTTGCCGAGCGTTGCGGACTTTCCACTCCAGGAGTGGGTGTTTTTGGATTTGGTTCCGAAGGGACGGATCGGCAGTCAGAATCGCCGCATCAATTTCGCCTTTGTCGAGCAACAAATCCAGAAATTCCCGCTCAAAATCATACAAAGGCAACACCATGGACAATGCTTGCCGGCAATCCCCGACAAGCTTACTGCCATAATACTCCGCCCCCCCAGCCTGCCGTATCGTGCCAAGGGGGAGTATATGTGCCAGTTTATTTGTCTGTGAGGCAGAGCTGAGCACCATGTCTGCAGCTGTAACCGTCCGCCAGTCTTTCTGGATTGCCGCGCCGTAGACGAGGCAGGCAATTCGAAGCCACTCAGGAGAAAATCTTCCTTTGCGGAGAATCCGGTGAACGTCAAACAAGTCCTCTGTTTTGCTGCCTGACAGCAACGCCACCAGTTTTTCCGCCACGATCTCATGAATGTCCATCACGCGAATACCGCGTGCCTGCCAACTTCCCAGCGGGCGGGAGTTCATGGTTTTAACAGGAAATAAAGGGGTGTGGCACATAAAATCGATGTCCACCCTAAAAGCACCGTGCTGCCCGAAAGAGCTTTGGTATTCAAGCGACCACGCGCTGTTTACTGATTTCTTCGGCAGGAGGCTGCTCGTGAAGCCCTCTTTTGTGAAGATAACCGGGAGCAGTTCTTCGAGTGTGGCGCTTTCTTCCAGCAGGGTGCCTTCCTCCCCATTGCTGACGTAATTAAAGCAGAGGCTGGTGGATAGTCTTTGAATGTCGAAGAAAAAAAGATTCAATCCGGTTCCTCCCTTGAGAGCCAGCTTTTTTTTCAGGAAGGGATGCTGGTGCATGGTATTGAGCAGCCTCATCAGGCGGATGGTTTTTTCAACCCCCACCGGTCTGAAGCCGGTCAATTCTGTCACGGTGGCGATCTTTTTGGTCGGGAGTTTCACCGCTTAGCCACCGGTGGCTGCGTCTTCATTTCACCATACTCTGATCGGTTCTGGGTCGCTTGCTGCTCAGCGAATGTGAAACAACATCATGAACGGAGTTTAAGACATTGCCGTGGGCAAGTCCCCGACTTTCACGGTCAGTTTGGGCTTTGAACGGGAAACTGTGTACAGACACCTGTTCAGGTGGGGGGGTGCCTGCTGGCCAAATGTTTCCATAGACCAGCTGCCTGGCACCGGATGGCTCCGGCCGAGTGAAGACAAAAGCCAGGTTTCGTCACAGATTCGTGTCGCTGGCTTCCATATTGTTTTGCCTTACCGGAGCACTGCCAAATCTCAGCATGGCAGGAAGCAGAACCAAAGTGAACACGGTGCTGACCGACAGTCCCCCGACAATGACAGCGGCCATTCCCCGATACAGTTCTGACCCGGAGCCAGGTGCAAGCAGCAGGGGCAGCATGCCGAAGAGGCTGGTCAGCGTGCTCATCATAATGGGGCGCAGGCGCAAACGAACCGCCTGGCGAACTGCGTCATCTCTGTTCAAGCCGTTGCGCTCCGCCTGCCGGGTTTGATGAACCAGCAGAATGGCGTTGTTCACGACCAAACCCAAAAGAATGACAAAGCCGATCATGGTCAGAATATCCATTGGTTGAAACGTAAAAAGGTTGACCCAGTGCAAAAACAATACTCCGCCAACGGTCGCGAGAGGCAAGCTAAGCAACATCAAAATGCTGTCAGTAAAGGAACGAAACAACACAGAAATCAACAGGTATAAAACCACAACGGCGAGAATGAAAGTGGCACTCAGGCTGCTCAACGCTTCAGTCAGTTTGTCGGCACCTCCCCCGTAGGATATTTGCCCATCCGGGGGCAGGATGGGGCGTAACACTGGTTCCACCTTGTTTTTAATCGTTTCCAGAGTTTCTTCCAAAGACAGATGTTGCGGGGCGATGACTTCCAGAGTGATCGTCCGGCGGCGGTTGAGTCGGCGAATGTTGCTGGGGCCAGCGTCTCGCTCAACATGAACCAGTTCACCCAGTGGCACGGAGTCCCCTTCGGGAGTCCAGAAGGGAAGCGCCTGCATTTCTTCAAGCGTGTCCCAGTTCTTAATCCGGCTGATTATGTTGAGTTTTCTGTCGCCATCGAAGTAATCGGTGATGTACTGTCCTTCACCCAGAGAACGAATCAGCATTCCGACCTTTTCCCGATCCCAGCCGACTTCAGCAATGCGCTCTTCCCGCGGTGACACCACAAATTGTGGCGAGGCGAGCTCCAGGCCTGGTCGCGGGCGAACCCTTGCGCCAGGCAAAAGCTGTTGTATCAGGCCGTATCCCGTTCGTCCTGCTGCGAGGAGGGCATCAATATCGCGACTACGCAGATTAATGTCTATGGCTCGGGTGTTTCCTTGGCTAAACAAGGAAGCGCGTCGTGCAAAGGCCAGAGTATCGGGAAAATCAGCAAATATCCCGTTGATGACCGGAACCAGTTGTGCGGTTTTTTCAGGGTCAACGGCACGCGCCCCGATGAAAGCGCCAGACGGAAAAGCGACGAAAAAATAGCGCTCTATCTCCGGTTCGACTCCGCCTGAAAGATGCGGCTTGATTTTGCGGACAACGGTCTCTCCCATTTCTTTTTCCATGGTTTCAAGGTTCGTCCCGGGTGGTGACAGCACGTAGCCGAAGACCAGGTCGCGGTTTCCGGACGGCAAGTAGTCTGCTTTGGGAAGCCAGGTGTAAGTCATTAGCGAGGGAACCAGAAGCAGAACCGTCACGATGACAACCCGCCGCTTCCGGCCATTTGTAAATCGCATGATCACGATGGTCAGTTTCTCCCAGATTTTTTCGAATGGATCCGTGAGCGGCTTTTTCCCAAACCAGCGGTTGGACATGCCGGGGACGATGACCAGGGAGGCGAACAAGGAAGCAAGAATGGCAGACGATAACCCGATTGCCAAATCTCCAAACAGCTTCCCTGCCTCTCCTTTCAGCAAAACAATGGGCAGGAAAATCGCCACGGTAGTGACCGTGGATGCGACCAGTGCCCCTTGAACCTGAGCCACGCCCTGAAGTGCGGAATCAAACATGGAACGTCCACTCGCGCGCAGTCGCGAAATGTTTTCTATGGCAATAATGGATGAGTCCAGCACCATGCCAACGGCAAAGGCGAGAGCTGCCAGAGAAATGACATTCAGCGTCCGCCCGCCCAGTTCCAAAATAATCAGAGCCGCAAACAATGACAGAGGCACACTGAGAGAAACAATCAAAGTCAACCGGATGCTCCGCATGAACAGCCAAAGCACGCTGATTGCCAGCAAGATTCCGAGTAAAAGGTTGCTGAACAGCAGTTCCATCGCGTTATCAATGTAAATGGTTTCATCGTAAGCTTGGTCAATAATCAAGCCGGCAGGCTGCAAAACATCTTCATTAATTTCCTGAACCTTGCTTTTCAGCCGCTGCATGACCTGAATCACGTTGACGTTTGGTTCACGGTAGGCGTTCAAAGCAATGGAGCGGCCTTCGTTGGTCAGAACAAAGCTTTTGCGGTCAGCAAAAGTGGTTTTGACTTTTGCCACATCGCGCAAGCGGATGGTTTGGCCTTCCTGCCATTTCAAGATCATGGAATCGAGCTCGGAGGGCTTGAGTTCGCCGCTGTAGCGGATGGTGTAGCTGCGCTTTCCAGCGTCTTTCAAGCCGCCGGAAGCGTTTTCATTTTTTGCAACTTTCAGCATGGCTTCCGGCACCAGAACCCGGTAATTCGCAGCCTTATGGGGGTCTATGACGACCTGTATTTCCTGGTCGAGGCCTCCTCTCACCTCGGAAAGGGAGACCCCTGAAATACGCTCGATAGGTTCTTTGAGATTGTCCTCAATAAAACGGCGATAGCTTTCAATGTCTCTGGTGTTGCCGGGGAGCGGGGTAACCAGGAACCAGGCGATAGGCCGGGCGCTTTCCCCCACGGTGTTCAGAATGGGTTCGTCCGCGTCAAAAGGGTAGGAAGAGACACTGTTCAGGCGGTTCAGCACATCGATGAGTCCTCGTTCAAGGTTGTGCTCAAGCTCAAAAGTCAGCCTGACGACGGCCGAGCCAAAACTCGCCTCGGAAAGCATGCTTTCCACTCCAGGCAAGCCCTTCAAAGCATTTTCCTGGGGCTCAATAATTTCTGATTCCACCTCTTCGGGAGTGGCGGAACGCCAATTGGTGGTAATGGATATTTCCGGCTTCTGAAGATCCGGGGTCAGTTGTATCGGCAGGCTCAATGCCATAATGACACCGAAAATCACAAGCAGGATGATGACTACATATCCCGCAACAGGATTTTCGAGGACTGCCTTTGTTGCGTTCAGGGTGCTGCCTTTTGCAAGCTGACCTGGAGGCCACTACGCAGTCTTTCGCCACCACGAATCACCACTGTGTTTCCAGCTTGCAGGGCTCCTGTTACTTCAATGTTGCCATTTCCGTCCGACAGGCCGGGGGTGACCGCCACTCGCCGGGCTTTCATGTTTTCGTCCACAACAAACACCGTAATGCCGTCATGGCGAATGACCAATGCGTCTTCTGACACGATGAGTACTTGCCGGGGGGGTTCGACCGGAACTTCCACCTGCACCAACTCACCGATGTGTACGGGAGCTGCTCCGGGATCCACGCGGATTTCAAAGAGGCGTGATTTTTCGGTGCCAACCGGAATGATGGCACGCACCGTGGCGGCACGTTGCTGTTCTCGCCATTTGATTGCCAAATGAGCCCCTTCTGCAACGTAAGGCAGGACGTGAAAAGGTAGCCACGCCTGGATTTCCGGATTTTGCAGATCCACGATCTCCACCAGTTGCGAACCGGCTTTAACCCACTCGCCAAGTTCTGCCATGCGGTTTGTCACGATACCGGAAAAGGGCGCGACGATTGTCAGTTGATGTATGACTTCCAGCGCTCGCAAAACACGAGCCTGGGCTGCCTCTTTCATACTGACAGAGGAGCCGAGATCGGCTTGCACTTCTTCCAGCCTGTTGATTGAGGCATTGTTTTGCTTCGCCAGTTTCCGCAAGCGCCCCGTTTCATTTTTCAGGAAATCAATACGATATTGCTGGCTGGCAACGGTGGCGCGATGTTCTTTTAGATCGGGCTGAAGCAGGGGGTCATGAAGTGTCGCTACGGTTTGTCCTGCGACAAAGCGATCTCCGACCTCTGCGATTGCCAATATTCGCGCGTCACTTTCGGAAGACAGGATCGCGTCATTCTGGCTGACGACAGTCGCGTTGAACCACAAGGTTTTACGCAAATAGGCTTCAGTGACTTTGCTGACTACGACAGTCGGAAATGAAGAATTTTGGGGTTGAGCCTGAGAGTTTGTGGTGTACACAAGCACCAGGAACAAGGTTACGAGAAGGGGTTGGGCCAGCAGCACAATTTTGAGAAGTCAGGGGGGCTTGACATACCGTCTTATAATATCCCGGATTACTCAAAACTTATGGCAAACAATGTCTGCCACTGAAGGGTGGCAAGCCATGGCTTCATTACGGGGCACGGGTGATACGAGCATGAGATTCCGCCTATGAAATTGATTAGTTGCCGCCTTGCCGGGGAAATCCACATCGGAGTACTGGACGTGGATTTTGTTCGTTTGCCTGCTTTAAGTGACCGCTGGCAGGCGCGTTACCCGGATATGTTGAGCTTGATTTGCTCGGGAGAAAGGGGGCTGGACGAGCTCCGGAACTTTCTGGATCATGCGGATGATGAAACCCGCTTGCCGCTTGCAAAAGTACGCCTCTTGCCTCCAATCCCCCGACCGCGAAAAAACATTGTCTGCATGGGCTGGAACTACCGTGACCACATTACTGAAACAGCAGGGACTGCCCTGAAGCAAGACCCGCTATCTGCACCCATCATGTTCAGCAAAGCTGCCAGCTGTGTTTGCGGTCCGGAAGACGAGATTCCCTGTGATCCGGATATTTCCCTCAAAATGGACTGGGAGGTGGAGCTTGGGGTCATCATCGGTGTGCCTGGCCACAAAGTAACTCCCGAAAAAGCACTCGACCACGTTTTTGGTTACACGATCATTAACGACATCAGCGCCCGCGATCTGCAAAAACGCCATCGCCAGTTCTACCTGGGGAAAAGTCTTCCGAACGCATGTCCTATGGGACCATGTATTGTCAGCCAGGATGAAATTTCTGACCCCCAGAATTTGGATATTTCTTCGAGCGTGAACGGGCAACTCAAGCAATTTGCGAATACCGGCTCTCAGCTATTCAGCGTGGCGACTGTCATCTCTGTGCTGTCAAAAAGTCCGGCAGTGGAGGCCGGGGATATCATTGCAACCGGAACCCCGGCCGGTGTCGGTTATACCAGGACTCCTCCAGAGTACTTGCGACCCGGGGACGTGGTGGAGTGCAAAATTGAAAAATTGGGGACACTGAGGAATCACGTAGTTCACAGTTCCCACCACGACTGCAAAAAAACAGAATAGCCGCAGCTCTCAGGTTGGCAGCCGCAATCTTGGCTTATGACCTCACCAAGGGTCACAAAGCCAGAAAAGCCAGACCTGAAGATTTCCGGGAAGCGCGGCAGTGGTCAGCAGTGCCAGGGGAATCCGCATTGGCGAAGAAATTTCCTCCCCCGACCCCGCATCCCGTTGGTCATGATCCCAGACCATGAAAGTTTTTGGCTTCCTGGTGCAAAGCAGGGAGCCAGGCACTGTTTCGTGTTGGCGGGCAGAACCTGTGGCTCGGACGCGAAATGATGCCACCCTCTTTCAGGGGTGGCAGCTGAAGGCTGTGTTTGGCGAGATCGTTTCCTAATACTGGTATCCGGACTCGTTGTGTTGCG
The DNA here is from genome assembly GCA_965212025.1 of Candidatus Oxydemutatoraceae bacterium. Lineage (GTDB taxonomy): Bacteria > Pseudomonadota > Gammaproteobacteria > Poriferisulfidales > Oxydemutatoraceae. The sequence continues at coordinate 713,452 of OZ243039.1, read as the reverse complement.
TGGTGTCCAATCCTTCCACTTCTTCCGATTCACTTGCGCGTAGCGGTGTGATGGTTTTCACAGCGACAAGCGTGATCCAGGTTCCCGCAATGGTCCACAGCAGCACCGCCAAGACTCCAATCAACTGGATGCCGAACTGTCCGCCGATCCCTCCGCCTTCGGGAAAACCTACGCCTCCCCACTCTGTGGCAGTGAAGACCGCCAGTAAAAGCAAGCCCAGCATCCCCCCCACCCCGTGTACGGGAAATACGTCCAGAGAATCGTCGATTTTCAGCTTTTCTTTAAGGAAATTGGTTGCCGTGAAGCAGACAATACCGGCGATTAAGCCAATGAAAAGTGCCCCGATCGGTCCCACGAAGCCGGAAGCGGGCGTGATGCTACCAAGCCCGGCCACCATCCCGGTCACGATGCCCAATGCGCTTGGCTTGCCGAAGCGCCACCAATCCATAAGCATCCAGGAAATGGATGCTGTTGCCGCGCTAATGTGGGTGACCAATATCGCCATGCCGGCACTGGTGTTTGCGGCAATGGCGCTACCGCCGTTAAAGCCGAACCAGCCGACCCAAAGAATGCCGGCTCCGGCCATGGTGATGACCATGTTGTGCGGTGCCATGTTCAATTTTCCGAAACCTCTGCGGGGTCCCAAAAACAGAGCCGTGACGATTGCACCGACTCCGGCAGTCATGTGAACCACAGAGCCACCGGCAAAATCCATGAAGCCCATTTCAGCGAGCCAACCGCCACCCCAGACTTGGTGTGCCAACGGGAAATAAACCAGCAAGGACCATAGGATTGTGAACAGCAGGACGGCTGGAAAGCGCATTCTTTCTGCAAAAGCACCGATTACCAAGGCAGGTGTGATGATGGCGAAAGTCATCTGGAAGATGATGAAAAGGCTTTCCGGAACCGTGCCGAAAAGGCTTCCGTGATGTACACCAGCTAAAAATATTTTGCTGAATCCACCGATGAAACCGTTCAGCTCGCCTCCATCCGTAAAAGTGAGGCTATAGCCGACTGCAAACCAGAGTAGCGTTGTAACGCAAGTGATCGTGAAGCACTGCATTAAAATCGACAGCACGTTCTTGGTTCTGACCAGCCCTGCGTAAAAGAGTGACAAACCGGGGATGGTCATGAACAAAACCAGAGCAGTGGATGTCAGCAACCAAGCGGTATCACCGCTGTCAGCTTCTTGGGCTTGAGCCAAGGCAGGAACTGCCAGCAGCAAAACTGTAAAAATATTTCTCATGAAAGTTACCTTGTGGGGAAAGAGGAGGCTAAACACCGTCGTGTCCGCTCTCGCCAGTGCGTATACGTATTATTTGTTCAAGTGGCAAGACGAAAATTTTGCCATCGCCGATATTTCCGGTTCTTGTGGCCTGTACGATCGTTTTGATGACCGACTCCACCTGCGCCGCCGGAGTCGCAATTTCAATCTTCGTCTTGGGCAACAAATCGACAACATAAGTCGTTCCCCGATAGTGTTCCGTTCTTCCTCCCTGCAGGCCGAAGCCTTTGACATCAGTAACGGTCATGCCCCGAATGCCGGCTTTCGCCAAGGCTCTTTTTACTTCATCCAGCTTATGACGCTGAATGATTGCAACCACTAGTCGCATAGCGTTGTTCCTCCTTCCATGTTCAAAGTTATTTGCCCTCTTTCACCAAACTACAGGCGCGGCAGAGCCACTCCCGATTGTCGCTGGTATTTTCCATTGCGGTCTGCGTATGAGACCTCGCAAACCTCATCGCTTGCCAGAAATAATACTTGTGCTGCTCCCTCTCCAGAATAAATTTTCGCTGGCAGAGGGGTCGTGTTTGAAAATTCCAAGGTGATGTTACCCTCCCATTCAGGCTCAAGTGGGGTCACGTTGACGATTATGCCACACCTCGCATAAGTTGACTTTCCAACGCACAAAGCCAGAACATTCCGAGGTATGCGAAAGAACTCGACTGTGCTGGCCAGAGCAAAGGAGTTGGGTGGGATTATGCACACTTTTCCTGTCACGTTGACAAAGCTGCGTTCATCAAATTTTTTTGGATCTACGATCGTAGAACTGATGTTGGTAAAAACCTTGTACTCTTCGCTGCACCGGACATCATAGCCGTAACTTGATGATCCGTAGGAAACGACTTTTGTTTCCGCTTCATTTCGGACTTGGGAAGCGGTGAAAGGCTCGATCATGCGGTGCTCTCGCGCCATTCTCTGTATCCAGCGATCTGGTTTTATTGACACACGAAAGTCTCCGGTTCAAGTTGAAGTGGCAGCACTCCCAAGCGTGCGCTCAAGTGCTTTCAATCACGATTTTGGGGAATTTGGCTGAGTAGTCTTTACGCCTGCCAGCCAGCTGTGCTGCTACCTTTCTGGCAATTTCTTTGTAGATCGCAGCAATTTTTCCATCAGGCTCGGCAATGACCGGGGGACGGCCACTGTCTGTTTGTTCTCGAATGCTGATGTCAAGCGGCAAGCATCCCAGAAGCTGCATCCCGTATTCTTCGGCCAGCACCGCCCCCCCCCCGCCACCGAATATGGGCTCCTCATGATGGCATTTGCTACAGACGTGAGTGCTCATGTTCTCTACGATCCCCAGTATCGGAACGTCGACTTTTTCAAACATTTTGGCTCCCCTGCGGGCATCCAGTAAAGCAATGTTTTGCGGCGTGGTCACAATGACCGCCCCGCTGACGGGTATTTTTTGCGCAAGCGTCAATTGCACATCGCCGGTACCGGGCGGCAAATCAATCACCAGATAATCCAGGTCTCGCCAGTTGGTGTCGCTTAAAAGCTGTTCCAGTGCCTGGGTGACCATCGGGCCGCGCCAGATCATTGGTGTGGCTTCGTCAATGAGAAAGCCGATTGACATCGCCTGGATACCATGGTTCTCCAGTGGCTCCAAGGTTTTACCATCTTTGGTGTCTGGTTGCGCTTTCAGACCCAACATGGTTGGCTGACTGGGCCCGTAAATATCAGCATCCAGGATTCCCACATTCGCGCCTTCAGCCGACAGACCCAGCGCCAGATTTATTGCAGTGGTTGATTTGCCTACTCCGCCTTTGCCGGAAGCGACCGCAATAATATTTTTAATGGATTTCAAAGGCTTCAGGTTCTTTTGCACCGTGTGTGACTGAATGTCCCAATTCAGGGAGACTTCCACTTCACGGGCGTGACCGGATGCCTGTATCGCCTCTCGGATCATTGCCGTGAAACTCCCGCGGCAGGAATAGGCAGGGTAGCCCAGCACAATGTCGATGTTACAGGTGCCGTCTGCGCAATCGATTTTCCGCACAGCCCCGTCGGAAACAAGGTCTTTTCCGGTATGTGGGTCATGGACAGATTTCAGCACTTGCTCAATGGCTTTAATTTTCTCTGTGCCCATGACGGCGTGAAAACGTGTCAGTCGGACGAGGCAGGCAACAGGTCAACTGCCAGGAAGCCAAATCTGCTGTAGGAGATACAGAACACTATGAATTTATCTGTTTTCTGCCGCCGGTATCCGCCGGACTTTCATATTACAATCAGGGTGTTGCCCGCCAGTATCAGTCCCCATAATGAGAACCCCCCCAAGAAAAATCCTGGTCACAAGCGCTTTGCCTTATGCGAACGGGTCATTGCATCTGGGGCACATGCTTGAGTATATACAAACCGACATTTGGGTACGTTTACAGCGACTTTCAGGCAACACTTGCTTTTACGTTTGCGCAGATGACGCGCACGGCACACCGATCATGCTCAAGGCTCGGGAGGCAAAAATTCCCCCGGAATCCCTAGTCGCGAAGTATAGCACGGAACATCAGGTGGATTTCGCCGATTTCCACATTTCCTTTGACCATTATCACTCCACCCACTCGGAAGAAAATCGAAAAATTTCCACGGATATTTACCAAAAGCTCCATGAGTCCGGTCACATTATTTCCCGGGAAATTACTCAGGCTTACGACGAAAAAGCGCAAATGTTTCTTCCCGACCGCTATGTTCGCGGTACCTGTCCGTTTTGTGACAATCCCGATCAATACGGCGATTCCTGCGAAGGCTGCGGGGCAACTTACGATACCAAAGAACTGAAATCCCCGCGTTCGGTTCTCAGCGGTCTGCCGCCCGAGTACAGAAAATCCACGCACCTGTTTTTTCGCCTGGGCGACTTCACCGAACGGTTGCGCGCATGGCTGCTACAGGCCGACGTGCAAGACCCCGTTCGCAACAAGCTGAAAGAATGGTTTGAAGACGGGCTGAAAGACTGGGATATATCACGCGACGCCCCTTATTTCGGTTTTGAGATTCCCGGGCAGGTGGGCAAGTACTTTTATGTCTGGCTGGATGCTCCGATTGGCTACATGGCGGCTTTTCAGGCTTTTTGTGCTGCCCGAAGCGGCGAAGACGGGCCGGCTTTTTCGGACTACTGGGAAGCCGGTGAGCAAAACGACACGGAGCTGCATCACTTCATTGGCAAGGACATCGCCTATTTCCACACGCTGTTTTGGCCCGCCACGCTGATGGGTTCCGGATTCCGGACGCCGAGCGCCATTCATTGCCATGGCTTCCTGACCGTGAACGGGGAAAAGATGTCCAAATCCCGGGGAACCTTCATTACCGCCCGGAGCTACCTTCGGCACGTAAAAGACGCTGAGTATTTGCGCTATTACTACGCCTGCAAAATCAATAATGGCGTTGGCGACATTGACCTGAACCTTGATGACTTTTTGAAGCGCGTGAACAGCGACCTGATCGGCAAGCTGGTAAATATTGCCAGCCGCTGTGCGCGCTATGTGGCCGAACGTTGCGATGACGAGGTTGTTTTTGAGTATCAGCAGTCCACGCATAAACGGCTGCACGATCTCTGTTTTGCCTCTGCGTCTGGTGCCGACGCCTTGCCCCCCGGGATTAGACACGGCGAAGGGGGTTTTATTGCAGAAATGGAGCATCTGCGTGAGTCGGTGCTCGCAGCATACGAATCTCTGGAGTACTCACGGGCGATGCGTGACATTATGGGCTTTGCCGATCAGATCAACCGCTGGCTCGATGCCTGGAAACCATGGCGCTGGTCGGGGCAGCCGCAGACTCCGGGAGAAATCGAGGCAGAAGCGTTGCGCCCCTACAAAAACCTTTGGCAATACGTTTGTGGTCATGCCTTGGTGCTTTTTGCTTTCCTGATGGTGCTGCTGCACCCGGTTTTACCGAAGCTCTGTGAACGGGCGGAAAAGTATTTGCAAATGCGCTTTGCCTTGACCGGTTCAATCCGCTCAATGGCAGGCAGATACCAGGCCGGCAAATTCGTACCTTTGATGGGCAGGATCGAGAAAAAAACCATTGCGGCCATGCTGGCAGAATCTGCAGTTGAGGAGAAAGGCAATATGCCCGAAGAGAAAGCGTCTGAAGACCGGAAAACCGTTGCGATAGGTGATTTCGCCAAACTGGATATGCGTGTCGCCAAAGTGCTTCGTGCCAAGGAAGTGCCGGGAGCCGACCGACTTCTCAGGCTCACGCTTGACGTGGGAGAAAGCGAGCCCGAGACCGTGTTCAGCGGCATCAAAAAACACTACAGTGTGACGGAGCTTGAAGGCAGGCTGGTGGTATATCTTGCCAATCTGGAGCCGAAAAAAATGCGTTTCGGGGTTTCCAAAGGAATGGTTTTGGCCGCAGGAGCCGATGAGGTCTTCCTGCTCGGTATTGACAGCGGCGCTCAGCCGGGCACACGGATCTCGTGAGCAATTTGTCGTTACGCGACCGCTTTTCCGGCCATGGCCCAATGGCCTTGGCGCGCATCGTTTCGGAAGACTGCATCGGTTGTGTGCTGTGCATTAAAGCCTGCCCTTTTGATGCCATTGTCGGTGCATACGGCTGGCTGCATGAAGTGCTGGATGAAGCCTGCGTGGGCTGCGAGCTGTGTGTGCCCAAGTGCCCGGTGGACTGCATCGTCATGGAACCCCAAAACACGGTACTTGCCGCAGAAAAGTTCGCCACCGCTAAAAACCGACTATTGGCACGGAAGCGGCGGCTGGCCAATCAAGCGGCACATGAGAAATCAGCTTTTGAAGAAGCACGAGAGGCTATAAAAAAACGGCTTGCCAGACAATCAAGTGGGCGGTGAACGCCGCCGCCAGAGAAACGGTTTTTGCCCGCTTTGCAAACGCGAACCCGAAACCGAGAACAGAATTGGTTTATCAGTCCCCATTCGAGCTGCTGGTCGCAGTCATCCTTTCAGCGCAGGCAACAGACATCAGTGTTAACAAGGCAACCAAGGAACTGTTCAGAAAGGTGCGCACACCAAGCACCATGCTGAAGCTTGGGGAAGGCGGGCTGAAAAAAGCCATCCGGACGATTGGGCTTTTCAACACCAAGGCGCGGAATATTATTGCCACCTGCCGCATTTTGGTGGAGGAACACAAAGGGGAGGTTCCCCGCACGCGAATCGATCTCGAGAAACTTCCGGGCGTGGGCAGAAAAACTGCCAACGTGGTACTAAACACCGCGTTCGGAGAACCCACACTGGCGGTTGATACCCATATTTTCCGTGTGGCACGACGCACCGGGCTTGCGACCGGGGATACCCCTCGCGCAGTGGAAGATATGTTGTTGCGCCGAGTGCCTCCTGCCTATCTTCGAGATGCACATCACTGGCTGATTCTGCACGGCAGGTACGTCTGTACCGCGCGCAAGCCAGAGTGCACCGCATGCCTGATCAACGACTTGTGCGATTACGAAAACAAAGCGCTGTCATGAGTCGGCGCTCACTTTCTGCCAAGAGGTCAAGCCGCCGGAGATGGTCGGTTTTCCACGTTCTTTCAGCACGACCATGAGGCAAAGGCTTTCCCAGCCAGATGACGTGATGACGGCAGGCTGCCGCCCGACAACGCTGTTTTTCTCCATCGCCGGATCGTTGAAACGCGCCCGCAGAGCCTGGTTCCCTCTGGTGTTTTTGCTTTGCTCCTGTGGGCAAACGGGGGATCTGTATTTGCCGGGTTCTGACAGCAAGCAGGGCGAAATACAAAAAACCGAGGGAGAGTTCTCCGTTTCTGATGCGGCATATTGAAAAAAGCCCGCACGGACTATTGTTTGAAGGCTTGCCCTTGGTAAGCCTGGCAGAAAAATACAGCACACCACTTTACGTCTACTCGTGGCCGACGATGGAGCATAACTGGCGGGCATTTAACGAGGCGTTCAATGGTACCGATCACCTGGTGTGTTTCGCCGTCAAAGCCTGTTCCAACCTTTCAGTCCTGGCACGACTCGCGCGGCTGGGAAGCGGCTTTGACATCGTGTCCGGGGGCGAATTAGCCCGGGTTATGCGAGCGGGGGCGTCTCCGGACAAAGTTGTTTTCTCCGGCGTTGGCAAAACAGCAAACGAAATGGCTGCCGCCCTGGACTTTGGTATTGCCTGCTTCAACGTGGAGTCCGAGTCGGAGTTGGATCTGCTCGAGATGACCGCCGCCAAAAAGGAACGAAAGGCGCCGGTTGCGATCCGCGTTAACCCGGATGTAGAACCCGGGGTACACGCCTATATTTCGACTGGCGGACACAACAGCAAATTCGGAGTTTCAATTGCCCAGGCAAAGGCGCTCGCCAAGCGTGCCGATGCAAGCTCAAACCTGGTGCTGAAAGGCCTGAGCTGCCACATCGGTTCGCAAATTCATGATCTCGGGCTGTTCAGAACCACTTTCGCGCGTGTGGTTGCGGTTGCCGACGAGCTACGCGACCTTGGCATCGATCTTTCCGACATGAACTTTGGCGGCGGGCTTGGCATCCGTTATCTGGATGAATCGCCGCCTGAGCCACAACACCTTGTGGCCGAAACTCAGCGCGCGGTTGCCGGCAGGCCATACCGTGTCTTTATAGAGCCAGGAAGGGCGATAGTCGGCGACGCCGGATTGCTGTTGACGCGCGTTTTGCACCTCAAAGAAGGGGAAGCAAAGAACTTTGCCATTGTCGACGCGGCAATGAGCGAATTCATGCGCTCGTCCCTTTACGGAGCCAAACACGAGGTGCTGGCGGCGCAGGAAGGTCAGGTGGTTACAGCAAAAGTCTGGGACGTGGTCGGACCAATTTGTGAAAGCAGCGATGTTCTGGCGTGGGAACAAAGACTTTCACTGCGTAAAAATGATCTTCTGGTGATCCTTTCAACAGGAGCTTATGGCTTCGTGCTGAGCCACAACTACAACAGCCGGCCAAGAGTTGCCGAAGTACTCATTCATGACGGCAAAGACTTTCTGATTCGGCAGCGGGAGTCCAACGCAGACCTCGTGGCTGCGGAAACGAGTTGTGAATATTGGCAAAACATTGACGAGACGGCTTAAATGAGTACAGCCACGGGGAACCCCATGGTGACAGAAAGCCAAAACGACCCGTTTTGCATGCAGTGACGACCTGCTCCAGTCCGCTCGTGCCCGCAAATTTTCGAGCTCTTTGTCCACGGTGAGTTGCTGATTTCCCGGCAAGGCCGGCCACTAGCCCCACGGCAAGTTTTTCTCGATGCTGCCCCCTCCCTACGGCACTCCCGTCCAAATGGGTTGTTCATGCCTTCGGCAAGGCTCCGAACCCTTTATACTTACGAATTCACGCTTTCTTGGCCGGAGTAGCACAACGGTAGTGCAGCGCATTTGTAATGCGAAGGCTGGGGGTTCGATTCCTCTCTCCGGCAAACCACAATCTTCCTTCGCACAGCTTGATTCATGGCCGGAGCACACGGTTGTCATGGCACTGTTTGGTGACAGATTTATTGCGGTGAAATGCAGAGAAAGTGCGCTGGTGTTTTGGTTTTGTTGGCTTAGGGTTTGAATCCGGAAGTGATTGGATAGCGTCGGTCTTTGCCGAAGGCCTGCTCGGTGATTTTTGTGCCCGGCGCAGTCTGCCGGCGTTTGTGTTCGCTGGCTAGGATCATTTTCTGGATGTGTTTCACGGTTGTCGGTGTCACACCCTGTGTCACCAGCGTTTCGGCGGACACTCCGAGTTCTACGAAATGCTCAATGATTGCGTCCAGCGTTTCGTAAGGCGGCAAAGTGTCCTGGTCCAGTTGGCCTTCTGCCAACTCCGCCGTGGGTGCCCGCTGAATAATGAATTCGGGGATGCGGTCACCGTTTCGGTTGCAGTATTTCGCCATCTCGTAAACACGGGTTTTGCTGATGTCTTTGAGTGGCGCGAAGCCGCCCGCCATATCACCGTATAGCGTGGAGTAGCCAACTGCCATTTCGCTTTTATTGCCGGTCGCCAAAAGTATTTCATGCCGTTTGTTTGCGATTGCCATTAGCAGACTGCCGCGAATACGTGCCTGCAGGTTTTCTTCAGTTGTGTCCGCGGGCGTTCCGCCCAAGACTGATTTCAGTTGCGACATGAAGGCTGTGAAGATGCCGTCTATTTCCAGCTCGTGATATCTCACTCCCACGTTTTCAGCCAGTTGGCGGGCGCTTTCCTGGCTCTCGGGAGAAGTGAAGCGCGAGCGCATCATGACTGCGGTGACGTTACCGCCACCCAAGGCTTCTACCGCCAACACGAGCACCAAGGCCGAGTCGATGCCGCCGGAAAGCCCCAGCACCACTTTCCGAAAACCATTTTTCAGCACGTAGTCTCGCAGACCGTTTACGAGTGCCAGCCAGATCAATTCCGCGTCCGACAAGCGTTTAGAGGTGGGTGCTTCACCTGCCACCCTTCCGTTTTCAATGAGAACGTCGGCGACGGATTCTTCGAAACTTGGTGCCCGGAAGCGGCAAAGCCCAAGCCCATCGTAAACACAGGAGTCACCATCGAAAATCAGTTCGTCCTGACCACCCACCTGATTCACATAAATTATGGGAAGTTGCGCTTCTGATGCCCGTTTCTCCAGCAGCTTTTCTCTGCTTTCCTGCTTTCCTGTGTGGAAGGGAGAGGCGTTCAGGCTGAGCAGAATTTCCGCTCCGGTTGCGCGAGCCTCTGCCACTGGCTCCGGAAACCAGAGGTCTTCGCAAATCAGCAGGGCGCAACGCACCCCGGCGATTTCTGTTACGCAGTGACCGCTTCCGGTGCTGAAGTAACGTTTTTCATCGAAAACGGTGTAATTGGGAAGATTTTGCTTGTCACAGTGAGCGACAATTTTGCCACCAGCCAGATAAAACACACTGTTGTACAGTTTCTCGCCATGCAGGCGGGGTGCCCCGACAACGAGGGGAGTGTTGACGCTGGTTGGCAGCAGGCGAGTCAGCGCATGGTCTGACTGCTCAAGAAAGTCCTTCCGGAAAAGCAGGTCTTCGGGTGGATAGCCGGTCAGGCACAGTTCCGGGAAAGCGACCAAGTCGACTTTTCTCTGCCGGTTCGCCAACTGTGCGCAGCGAACGATCTTTGCCAGGTTTTGCTCGACGTCGCCAACGAAAAAATTCTGTTGAGCCAGTGCGATGCGTATTTTCCCGCTCATCCTGTTACCCGTAGGCAAGGTGAAACAACCGCCTGTCAGTATTTCCCAAAGTGGGTGCGTTCATTGCTTCAGAGTGCACTTTTGAAGCGCAAAACTGAGGGATATGCGAAAAAACGGATTTACCTTGATCGAACTGATGGTTGCTGTGGCAATCGTTGGGATTCTGACTTCCTTGGCTGTCCCGGCTTACTTTGACTATACCATAAGGGCCAAAGCCAGTGAGGCACTACAGTTGGCTTCTTCCGCAAAAATATCGGTTTCGGAGTTCTATATCAGCAACGCGCGCTTCCCGAATGATGTTGATGAAGCCGGGATCGGAGCTGTGGTCACCCGCTATGTTTCCGGGCTTGAATATGAGCAGGTCGGTGATGGCGGCACGATCACCATGGTTTTGACGGCAGCGGTCAGTGCCGACAGTGAGGGTAAAAAAATTACGCTCACCGCCACGCCGACCAACAATAACACTTCCCTGGCGTGGGACTGTGCCCCGGCCACGACAAATGGCCTGGAAAAGAAGTATTTGCCGTCAAGCTGTCGTTAAGTTCAGCGTTCATTAAAAAGCAATGCAGTGGTGACATTCCAAAATGTCTCGTTTCGCGACACGCAAAGCCGCTTGGTGCACCGGGTCTGCAGAGTGCTGATCTGACTGCTGTGTCGCTGTTTCCGCCTCTTCCCGGCACTCACCACATCCGAGCAGCCGAAAAACGGATGAGGGTCAATTTTTTCTTCTCCCGCATTCTTCACCAGCACACTGTGCGCGAGCCGGAAACAGCCAAGGGTTGAAGTTGGCAATGTTCAAGGCATATTTTTTGACGGCGACTCCAAGTGGTGCTGACGTTACTGTTTTTTTGTCTCAGTTGCTGTCTTTCATGCAGTCCGGCATTCCTCTTTCGCAGGCTTTGGAGCTGATGCAAAAGGGACGGGGAAAATCCCGACTGCGCGCGCTTGCTGCCTGCGTTCAACTGGATTTGGAAAAAGGGCAGGCACTTTCTGAAAGTTTTCAGTATCGCCTGGGTCGTGGCAATGAAATCCTGTCTCGCATGGTGGTACTTGGTGAGAAGAGCGGCCACCTGGAATCCATACTGGAACATTTGGTTGCGCAGCGTCAAAGGCGTGCACGAATGCGCAAAGATGTTGTGCAGGCCATGATTTACCCGACCTTGCTGATAGTGGTGTCTTTGCTCGTGCTTTGGGTTCTGGCGACTGTCATGGTGCCAGAATTTGAAAAAATCTATCACAGCTTTAATGCTGAACTTCCGGCGCATACGCGCCTGACCATGGAGATTGCCCACTTCGTTGCGCAGGAAGGAGGCTGGTTTGTGCTCGCTCTTGCGGCGCTGGTTGCCGGGCTTTGGCTGTTGCGCAAAAAATACTGGCGATTGAGATGGCATCTCGCCACTGTGGCGTGGTGGATACCGGGATTTGGCGCGTTGCGCAGGGCAACCGTGTATTACGAATTCGCAACCTGCATGCACTTGATCTACAAGTCAGGAATGCCATTGGGAGAGACACTGACCTGGTTGCCCGGAACGGCTCACCATATCCACTATCGAGCGGCTTTGGAGCACCTGGGTGAGGCTGTGTTGCGTGGCGTCTGTTTGCATAAGGCGATCAGCGACACGGCATTTTTTTCACCTTTTGTAGAAAAAATGGTCGCCATTGGGGAAAGTTCCGGAAGACTGGACAAGGTTTTCGCCCATATAGAAAAACATTATGAGCAGAAGATTCAGGATTACGCCAAGCTTGCCACGCAGATTCTGGAGCCTGCCATGGTCATTGTGGTCTCAGTCTTGGTTGGCTGGACCGTTGTCAGCATGTACACGCCAATTTTCAGCCTGGGGTTTGCGCTATAGCCTTTTTGTAAGCACTTTGGGTTTACAGGCGCAGGCACGGTGCATTCTGTTGCCGCCCAAGAGGGGCAAGTTATCGGCACACGCCAAACGACGGGGCTCTCTGCCACCTCAGTCTTGACAGGGAATATGGCTGATAGTCGGGAAGGTCTGGTTGCTGACATACTGGAAAGGCAAGCGCGATCGAAAGTTGGGCTTTGGGCGGAAAAACTCTGCCATTTCCTTTAAGCTTTTCATTGTCGTATGTCTTTCATTCCACTACTTTTTTAAGACGCGGGTGACGAAATGGATGCGCCCGCAATAATCTCCGGTTTGGATTCAGCTGAACCGCACTTTTCGGTCTTGGGACTTCTGGTTTCCATGATGGTGCTAGGCCTGATAGTCGGCAGTTTTTTGAACGTGGTCATCTGGCGGCTGCCGCGGATGCTTGCCGCGCGTTGGGGCGGCTACGCAAATGGTGAAGAGGCTGTCAGGGAATACGAAAAATCATTGACGCTGTCGAGGCCGGGGTCGCATTGCACGACATGCCGCACGCGGCTTGAGCTCAAACATTTGGTTCCCGTATTCAGTTTTTTGTTTCTGCGTGGCCGCTGCGGTTTTTGCGGCGCAAGAATCCCCCGGCGCTATCCAATCGTTGAACTGCTCACCTTATGCGTGACCGTTGCGCTCGCCGTATCTTTTAGTGGGTCAGTGCTTTTGCTGCCGGCATTGTTGATGGGCTGGACTTTGATCTGTCTGGCTTTTATTGATCTGGAACATCATATTCTGCCTGATGAGCTGACTATGGGGCTGCTCTGGGTCGGGCTGCTGGTCAACGGTTTTGCCATGTTTGTGCCACCCGAGTCTGCGATTTTCGGGGCAATCGTAGGCTATCTGGGCTTCAGGTTGGTCTTCTGGGTATTTTTTCTGGTCACCAAAAAAGAAGGGCTCGGGCAGGGGGACATGAAATTTTTGGCAGCTCTTGGTGCCTGGTTTGGCTGGCAAGCTCTGCCGGAGTTGATTCTGACAGCTTCTCTTTCTGGTCTTTGTGCGAACCTTTTTTTGCTTGCCAAGGGTAAAATCAAGCGTAGTGAGCCGGTTCCTTTTGGTCCGTGGTTGTCCGTTGCCGGATGGGTGCATCTCGTCACGCTCCCTCTGGGGTCTTTCACACAGTATTTTTTCTCATGATGCGGTTGGGTCTGACAGGCGGGGTAGCGGCTGGCAAAAGTAAGGCGGAAGGGTTTTTTCGCGCTCTCGGAGTGCCGACAGTTGATGCGGACATCGTGGCGCGAACGTTACTCGAACCCGGGACGCAAGCTCACGCCAAAGTCAGGTCGCTGTTTGGTTCAGAAGTATTTGATGTACAACAAAACATAAACAGACCTCGTCTGCGAAAAATGATTCTGGCTGATCCGATGCGCAGGCGAGAATTGGACAAAATCTGTCATCCATTGGTGCGCATCCGGATGGAAGAGATTGCTTCCACTTTTGATTCGGTTTACTGCGTACTGGTCATTCCTTTGCTAGTGGAAAGCGGGATGACGGATTTTCCCGACAAAATAGCAGTTGTGGATTGCGAGGAGGCTGTACAAATCAAGCGGCTTTGCCAGCGGGATTTATGTAGCAAAAAGGAGGCGCTTGCGATGTTGCGAGCGCAGGCAAGCCGCCGTGAACGGTTGAAAGTTGCGGACTTTGTGATAGAAAACGGTAGCGGGCTGGAGAAACTCCGCTCGCAGGTTCATCTGCTCCATGAGCTGCTGGTGAATAAGCGGTAGCTCGGACAGTGTTGCCGGGGTTGTTGGGCGTTGTCTGCTCCCGTGTCTCCCGGCATTTTGGTTTGAGGCCATTGAGAAGTCATTCTGTCAATCAACATAATAGAATCGCATCGCCTTTACTTTATCTGCAATGGTTCGTGAATCCCTGATTTTTGAGTGCCCCGTTGACGCGAAGGTGCGCGTATTTCTGCGCTACGAATATCTGCAAAAGGCGGTGCAGAATTTAATGGCGCATAAAGGTCTGGAACTGGAAACCATTAAGGCTCTACAGGAGTTGTCTTCGCTGGTTTCCAACAGCAATACCAAAAACATTTTGCTCATTGCCTTGCAGAATCAGGCTGACGCCCTGCAAAGGTTTAGTGAAGGGGAAAAAGCCGACCGAAAAAAAACGCTTGAGCAAATGAGCCTGATTGGCGAAGCCCAGGAACAAGTGAACGAATTCTTCATTCCCCGCGTAGAACAGGAGCACTATTTACGGGAGGCGATTAAGAGGCGTAGCGGTGTGGCTGCCGGAACATGCAGCTTTGATTTTCCTGTGTTTTCATCATGGTTGCACACCAGCCAGGGTGAAAAAGATCAGGATATACGGAGTTGGTACGAGCCATTCAAGAAGCTGAACGCAGGAATCAGCAGTAGCCTTTCGCTGACCCGCCAAAGTGGACATTTTGAAGCCGCGTATACGGAAGACGGTTGTTTCAGCAAAGTATTTCCGGTAAACAGGCCGCTTTCCATGCTGCGTCTGCAAATGCAAAAAAAGCGCGCCTTGTTCCCCGAATTTAGCGTTGGGAAGCATCGTATGCATCTGTATTTCAGGGAGGTCTCTGATTATGCCCGGCAGCCTAAAAGTACGGAGCAGGTTGTTAAGTTCCAGTTGGCAATGAGTTCACTGTGACAGAGCAGAAGCCCACGCGCCACGAACTGATATGAAGGTTAAGGCGAGCCGGGCTTCTCTGATTTTTTGTTTACGTGAAGATAATCTGCGTAATAAGATTCCGGGATGTTCCGGAAATACTCGTCAAGTGCCGGAAAAGACTCTCTGAGAAAAAGAAAGTCCTCCTTGCCTAATACCAGAGTGCGAGTTTCGGCAAGTGCGGTGACCGTTCCCCGAGTCAGCACTTTGCTGGAAACCACGCGCTCTCCCCAATGGTCGCCCGGTTTGAACAGTCTCCTGAACGGGTTGCCGCCTTCAGGGTTTTCTACCACCAGCTCCAGCAAGCCGGACACCACCATATAAAAACCACTTGCCAGCTGGCCGGGCTGGGAGATCACGTCGCCTTTGGCAAAACGCATGCCTCTGCAGGCATTGGCCGACCTTTGTGGCATTTTTACGATGGAGCGGGGGAGAAGGAAATCCAAGGTCCAATCGAACATGATTCGCGTTTTTGTTGCAATACCGGGGATCATGAACAAGTAAAGAGATCGCCAGACAAACCATGCCAGGAATCCAGCGAAGTGCACATTCTTTATCGTGGCAACGCCTTTGTGGCTACCTATGGATGCCATGCTTCCGAGGGGTTCATAGTGAAAGTCTGCCAAGGCTTTATTGTTGATTGTCGCAGCCAGATTTTTGGCCAGGCAACGGGCTTCTTGGCGCGCGAACTGGGCGGTCGGTGGAGCCCAGTGGTCTTCCTTATTGCCCAGTGGTATCAACGCGGAATCACCAATGGCCCATACATTTTCGTATCCCTTTACTCGCAACTTGCTGTCTACAGGCAACTTGTCCCTGATTAGCTGGACGGGGAAATCCTTCAACAGGTGGTTGGCAACGGTACCCACTGTGGAAATCAACGTGAAAGTTTCCAGTCTCGTTCCGTCATCAAGCGTCACATGGGTGGACGTAGCCGACTCAATGGCGGTGTTCAGCACTATTTCCAGCTTGTGCTTTCCCAAGACACGGTGCGCGTAACGCCCTAGCCTTTCCGGTAGCTCAGGAAGAATGCATGGCCCAATGTGGACAATGTACAGCTTGATTTCATCCCTCTTGATATTCGGGTAAAAAGGCAGAGCCTTTTCAAGCATTTCTACCAGCTCCCCTGCCGTTTCTACTCCGGAAAAACCGCCTCCTGCAACCACGAAAGACAGAAGCCGGCGTTTGAAACCCAGGTTCTCGGTAATGTCCGCGCTTTCCAGGCAGTCCAGCACATGGTTACGTAAAATGTAGGCATCCGCGAGGTTTTTCATGGAAAAGGCGTGTTCGGCAAAACCTGGCAACAGGCTGAGATTGGTTTCACGGCCAAAAGCAACCACCAGCTGATCGTATTTCAGATCAATTAGGCGTCGTTTTCTACCCTGAAGTACCGTTATTTTTTCTGCCTCCAGGTCAATGCTGTGCACTTCTGCCATGCGAAAATGCGTGTCTTTCAGAATGGCGCGAAGCGGCACAACCGCGTCCTGTGCGCTCAGTGTGCCGGAAGCAACCTCAGGCAGAAGTGGTTGAAAAACAAAATAGTTATTTTTGTCTATGAGGGTCACTTTCGCCTGCCCACGAATGGTTTTGCGCAGGTAGCGAGCCAGATAGGTTCCCGCAAAACCCCCACCAATGATGAGGATTTCACGGCCGAAATTGGCTTTAGAGCTACTGTGAGTTCCGGACATGTATGTGTCAGTCTCCTATGTTGAAGATGGGGGGTTCCCAAGCCTTGTCGGTTGATGTTTCATGATTCTGTGAAGTGAATGCTTCCAATTTTTGCCTGTTTTGCCGGGATGGTGAACTCTGAGTCGGATAATAGCAAACGCACGACGCAATTCTCTTGCGCGTGTCTGAAGCGAAGGCTATCGGACAGGGTGTTGATCCGGGGAGACTCGGTTGCCCTGCTGCTTGAGATGAGGGTGCTTGAGCCTGCCTGCACGTCGGTCGCCAAGCGCTCGCTCGGGCAGATACACTGAGGCTTCCCGCCGCCGCCGAGCTTTCAAACTCGGGAGCCGGTAGGTCATTCAGCCTGTGGGTACTTGACGGGAGCGTCTGGTTTTCGAGACGAAGCCTGTTGTCAGGTAAAAAGGGGCCTAAACGCCAAGTGGGAGGTTTTCGGTTTTTTGTGTTTCAGGTACCTGTTTTTCTTTGCCTGTGCCTTTTTCTGTGGTTTCCAGAAGAACGTTAAAAGTGCTTTCATCCATGGTGGGGATGTTCAATTTTTTGGCTTGGGCGGGTTTTTCTCTCCCGGCTTTGTCGCCCACGATCAAAGTGGTGGTGTTGGCAGTGACTGAGCCGCTCACAGTTGCTCCGAGCATTTCCAATCGGACTGCGGCTTCTTTTCGTGACATTTCCATGCGCCCGGTCAACACATAAAGGTTTCCGGCCAACCCGCCACCTCGTTGCGTCGGTTTCGGGCGCACGTGCCTCAACAACTGTTCGAGCACAGTGCGGTTGTGTTCCTCCTTGAAGTAATCAAGGATATTTTTTGCAGTTTCCGGGCCGATACCGGACAGCTTTTTCAGGTTCTCCTGTTTTGCAGCAAGCAGGGAATCCATGTCGCCAAATGATTGAGCCAGCAGTTTCGCGGTTTCTTCTCCGACTGCAGGTATTCCCAGGGCGTAAATGAATTGGTTCAGCGGAGGTTCCGTGCGCTTCTGGATGGCTTCCATAAGGAGTTCGGCTCGCTTTTTGGCCACAAGATCCAGCGTACAGAGTTTTTCTGGCGTGAGCTCATATAGGTCAGCAACGCTTCCGATCAGCTTATTTACCACCAGTTGCTCCACCAGCTTGCTGCCCAGTCCCTTTATGTTCATCGCCTGGCGTGAGCAAAAATGAACGATGGCGCTTTTTTGCTGGCTCGCGCACGCGTTCCCGCTTTCGCAACGCGCCAGCTTGTTGTCGGTTGCCAGGAATACTTTCCCTTGGCAGCCCGGACACTTGTCCGGAACCACAATTGCGCACGAATTTTCCGGGTGCTCTTTGCTGATCACCTGAGTGATTTTCGGGATCACGTCTCCGCTCCGCTTCACTTCCACAGTGTCCCCGATGTGCAAATCCAGCTCCTGAATGATTGCCATATTGTGCAGGGAGATTCTGCTGACAGTGGCGCCGGCGACAAATACGGGCACCACTTCGGCAACGGGTGTTAAAGTCCCCAATCGTCCTACCTGGAAATGCACGTCCACGACCTGGGTCTGGGTTAGTGTCGCCGGGAATTTACAGGCAATGGCCCAGCGGGGTGAGCGACTCCTTTGCCCGAGTACTTGTTGCTGCAAGTGGCTGTCAAGCTTGAACACCACGCCGTCAATGTCAAACTGAATGGTGCTGCGCGTGGCAAGCATTTTTCGGTAATAGGTTGCACATGCTTCCAGGCTGCTCAAGCGCTGAAGGTGGGGGCTGAGTGTGAAGCCAAGTTCGCCCAGGCATTGCATGGTGTCGTAGTGGTTTTCGGGCAGCATGTCTGGTTCTGCGAAGGCCGCGTAGGCAATAAAATGTAATCCTCGGCTTGCGACTACCCCCGGTTCCAGCTGTCTGATGCTCCCGGCTGCCGCATTGCGAGGATTGGCGTAAGTTTTTTCTCCGGTTTGGTGTCCCCGTGCATTCAGGGACGCAAAACTTTCCCACGGCAAATACGCTTCACCGCGAATCTCGATTTCTGCTGTAGGAAAGTCGGCTTTGAACGTCAGGGGCAGGTTCTGGATTTCCCTGGCATTTGCCGTCACATTTTCCCCGGTCATCCCGTCGCCGCGTGTTACCGCCCTGAGAAAGCGACGATTGCGGTAGACCAGACTGAGTGCCAAGCCATCGACTTTCACCTCCCCGGTGTAAGTAGTGGTTTTCTCCGTATCGTCAGGGAAAAGCATTTTTCGGACACGCTGGTCAAACTTTGCCAGTTCCTCATCGTTGAAGGCATTTGCCAAAGACAGCATTGGAACCTTGTGTTCGACAGCTGAAAAATTCTCGGACGGTCGCGCACCGATTTCGCTCAGAGGAGAATCTGCCGTGCGCAATTGCGGATAGCGCGCTTCAAGTGTTTCCAGTTCGTGCCTCAGTTCGTTGTATTGGGCGTCGGTAATTTGGGGATTGTCTTCTTCGAAGTAGCTGCGGTTGTGTTGCCTGATCTGTACGCCTAAGGTTTCTGCCCGTTGCTGTGGCTCTTCAGTTTCCGTGCTTTGTGGCTTCGACGGAGGCTTGTCCTGCATCAGCTGTGCCCCTTGTCCGCCTCATCTTGGTCGTGGGTGGCATCTGCGAGGACTTGCACAGCTAGCTGCAGGTCTTCCCACGCGCCGCGTTTTTGTCCTGGTTGTCGTAACAGGTAGGCTGGATGATACGTGACCACCACGGGAATCCCGGTGTCCGCAAAGGTATGCACGGTGCCACGCAATCCCTTGAGCGCTCCGTCGTGGGAAAGGAGCACATTTGCGGCCACCTTGCCAAGAGCGAGCAAAATGCGGGGCGACA
The DNA here is from genome assembly GCA_965212025.1 of Candidatus Oxydemutatoraceae bacterium. Lineage (GTDB taxonomy): Bacteria > Pseudomonadota > Gammaproteobacteria > Poriferisulfidales > Oxydemutatoraceae. Next base: position 694,104 of record OZ243039.1, on the reverse strand, counting down.
CCAGTTGCACCTGACGCAGCAGGAAGCCATGGCAGGCTTGTAATTCATCGTCTTCAGGGTTGCGATTCTGAGGCGGGCGACACTTTACCGTGTTGGTGATATATACATTTTCCCGATTAAGGCCGATTGCTTTCAGCATCTTGTTGAGCAACTGTCCGGCACGACCCACAAAGGGCTCTCCACGCAGATCTTCCTCACTGCCTGGCGCCTCTCCCACAATCATCCATCTGGCGTCCCGGTTGCCAACTCCTGCCACGACATTGCGGCGTGTGCTATGGAGCTTGCAGGCACGGCAGCCGTTCATTGTTTCGAGCAACGGCTCCCACGCCATCATTTGTACTCCAGCTTTTGCAACAGGATGTGTGGCTTTGGGAATGCTGGCAGTGGCAGGGACGGTGACCCTTTGGCGTTTTACGTAAATGTCGGTGTCCATGGCGGTGAGATAGCGCAAAAGCCTTTGATCAGGTGCGTCGCTCATGCGCGGCTCATCCATATTGCAAAGGCCGGTAAGTGGGAAAACATGCAAAGAGCCAGCAGTGCCGCCCTCTGCTCCTTGCTTTTGATCAGGGATGCCGGCTTGATTTTCACAGGCTCGAACACGCTTGGAAATATAACACAAGGATGCTCGCCGAGCCCGGGGCTTCGTGGTTATTCGGTACAAAAGAGATGACGCGGGAAGCGGGCGTTGACCACGGTTGACACGACCAATGCCGCCAGTAACTCATTTCATAAGGAAGCCGGGTGCCAATGTGGAAGGCTGGTTGCCATAAAAAAGTTTAGACTGCTGGAGTTGCCTGTGATCTGTGGGTGGTTTTTACTTTCCGTTGAATGTTTGGTGTGTTTCGTGGCAGGCGTGGTTGTTTATCGGGGGAATGCAATGGGGAATAAAGGGGGACAAACATTTCAGGACTTAATGGCTGCCCACGGGTTGTCTCGGGTGAAAAAATCCGGAAAAACGAAACTGTCTGTTGATCCGGTCACGACAAGCTGTGAGAACGCAGCGAGTGTTCCCTTAAAGGCTCAAGGAAAACGGGCAGATCCGCCACCGGTCAGACGCAGCTTCCGCTTGAGACCGGGCGAGGTTTTCGAGGCAATCCCTGGCGGTTCAAGACCTGTGCTGGCTGTTCCCGAACTCGCAACAGGCTATAGGGAAGGCGGAGAATATTTTTGTGTTCATGGTCTCCAAGTGAAAATATGGAAAAAAATAAAACGGAACGCGTTTCCGCACGCAGAACCGCTTGATTTACACGGTTGTACCCGTAGCAAAGCGTTGAGAAAGCTGGATGACTACATCAAGACGTGCAAGGAACGGCAGAAGCGCTACGCCATGATTGTTCACGGCAAAGGAATCCATTCTCAATCAGGCGCGGCAGTGCTGAGACTTGTGACATTTCACTTTCTTGCGGAGAATCTGGAAGTACAGGCTTTTTGTCCGGCAGTTATCGAAAAGGGTGGTACGGGAGCCACGTATGTGAGAATAAAACTGTGACTGATGTTAGCCAAAATTCCGGAACTGACGCGCCGTCGGCTGCCAGTTGCCAAGACGAATACGACCCGGAATCCATTTCGGTAGCAGAAGCCGGAAAGCGTATTGCTGCTGCTGTTTCTGCCATCACAGAAAGTGAAAGCGTAAATTTGCGCGCCTCGCTTGGTCGCATACTGAGTGACGACATACGTGCATTGCATGATGTTCCGGGGCAAGCGAACTCGGCCATGGACGGCTACGCCATATCTTCGCTGGACATACCGGAAAGCGGCCAATGCGAACTCAGGCGAGCGGGAAGTTCCTACGCCGGAGCGCCATGGTCGGGAAGGCTGTCGAGAGGGAGTTGTGTGCGGATCACGACTGGCGGAGTCTTGCCCGCCGGCACTGACTCTGTTGTCATTCAGGAGCAGGTGCGCCTAAGTGGCAAAAGCGTTTTTATCGGTGCTGGCCATACCGTTGGCCAAAATGTGCGGGCAGCCGGAGAAGATTTGGCAGCCGGGGAGACTGCACTCACTCGGGGAACCAGGCTGACCCCCTCACACTTGGGGTTGCTGGCTTCCATCGGTGTGGAGCGGTTACGCGTATTCAGAAAATGTAAATGCGTATTTTTTTCGACTGGAGACGAGCTTTGCCCTTTGGGAAGCGCCCAGCTTCCAAGTCCCGGGCAGGTGTACGACAGCAATCGTTACAGCTTGTTTGGCCTGTTGAAAAAGCTGGGTTGCGAAAGCCATGACTTGGGCATCGTCAAAGACAGCAAGGCAGAGCTCAGAAAAAAATTTTGTGAGGCCATGGAGCTGTCTCCGGACGCGATTATTTGTTCAGGAGGCGTGTCGGTGGGTGATGCTGACTACACACGCGGCATCATCGCGGAACTGGGGAAGCTGGACTTCTGGAAAGTCGCAGTCAAGCCTGGGCGACCTTTCACTTTCGGCAGCATAGACAATACGCTTTGTTTCGGATTGCCTGGCAACCCGGTTTCCGTAGTGGTCACTTTCTGCATTCTGGTTAAACCGGCCTTAAACAAAAAAATGGGAAACGGAGAATGGGAGCCATTGAGGTTACAGGCGCACTGCACCTCCAGGCTGCGCAAAAGGAAAGGGCGAATGGAGTACCAGCGCGGCATTCTGGAGGCCAGGCCGGGTGGCGGCTTCCTGGTTCACAAAAGCGGAGCCCAGGGTTCCGGCATCCTCAGCTCGCTACGCGATGCCAACTGCCTGATTGAATTGGATACCGCCCTTGATGGCGTAGCGGCTGGTCAAGCTGTGGAGGTGCTGCTATTCCCGGATTTGCTTCAATGAGGACTAGGGAGACTGCAGAAAAACCATCCTGAAGCTGACTGGGATCACAGTGGGAATGTTGAAAAGATTAACGAGTTCCCGAAGTGTTTCAAAACCTTCTGACATACCGAATGCGGCACCGTCCACGAAGACTGGCTCAATGGTTTGTATCGCAAAGCCTTGGTTTGCCAGCTTCGTAATGCTGATTTTCAGAGTGATTTCTCGCGACACGCCGCGCATTTCCAGCGTAGTTTTTGGTGACTCTATCCGCGTTTCGCCAACTGCCAAGGCGGTGATCCCGGTCAGAGAAATTTTTCCGCGCAAGCTCGCTTGGGGATATTTGTCAGTCAGAAAAACGTGTTTTCTGATGCGTTCATTGCGGATCAGCACCCCCGTGTCTACGCTGTTCAAGTCCACGTCAAGCTGTATGGCACCAGCCGTAGTTACAGTCGCCGAGAAACTTCGAAAGCGGTTGTGCTCGTACACCGCTTTGTGGCTTTTCTGAACCAGCTTGCTCGACAACCAGTTCAGCGAAGACTGTCTGTCGTCAAGAACCCAGTCTGCTACCAACTCTTGGGAAAAAACCAGGAAGCAAAGCCCCCAAATCCCGTAAAAAATCTGTTTAGACAAAAGCATTCCCTCCTTTAGTCCGGAGCTGTTGCTCCGGGTGTGTTTTTTTCAACCCAGCGAGAGCGTTCCCTGAGATGTTCTTTTTTCCAAAAGGGTGCATGCCCCTTCAGTACTTCCAACATTTGCCTCTCAGCTTCGCAGACTGCTTTCCTGTGGCTGGCCCAGGTTGCCAGCAGGAGAATTGCCTGACCCGGAAAAATTTCCCCGACTCGGTGCACCACCAAGACGTCCAGCAATTCGAAGCGTCTGCTTGTTTCCTCGGCAAGTCCGAGAATATAGGACTCGGTCATTCCTGGGTAGTGCTCAATCTGCATGGATAAAACCGCTTCGCCTGCGTTGCTGTCACGCATTGTTCCGATAAAAATGCTGGTGGCACCTGCCTGTTCCTTCAGGTGTTTCGCCTGTTCCTTCTGGTACTCGGCCAAACGCTCAAGTGGAACAAAGGGGGTGTTGATGATGTCTACTTTCAAGATCTTGCCCGGGAGCTTCAAGGTGCCTCGCTTTGGTTATAATCGCCGCACCCACTATGATGCCACAGGACTTGCCAGCATTGAAAATCGCCATTTTGACGGTGTCGGACACGCGTAACCGGGACACCGACACGTCTGGGCCTTTGTTGGTAAAACGTTTGTGCGGTGCTGGCCACGAGTGCTTTGCGACCGCCATTGTAAAAGATGACCTTTACCAGATTCGCGCCATGATCTCGCAGTGGCTCATACAGGATCGGCTGGATGTCATTATCACGACCGGTGGTACCGGGTTCGCGGTACGTGACGTGACGCCGGAAGCGATTGCCCCCTTGCTTGATAAAAGAATTAATGGTTTTGGCGAGATGTTCCGGGCGCTTTCTTTCAAAACCATTGCCACCTCATCCATGCAATCGCGGGCGCTGGCCGGAGTGGCAAACCGGAAATACATTTTCTGCCTGCCCGGTTCCCGTGGAGCCTGCGCTCAGGCGTGGGATGAGTTGATTCGCAAGCAGTTGGACAGAGAAACCAAGCCATGCAACCTGGCTGATTTGCTGCCGAAATTATGACGACTTTAGCGGGGAAGCCTCTTGCGCTTTTAGCTTTCGGCAACCATGATGACGTGTCCAGGTTATATGTATGCATGGAGGGCTAGGGTCTATGTTTCGAAATTGTCAAAAATGGATATTGTTGGCGTGTGCCTTGTTTTTGTTTGCCTGCACTGTTGAAGAGGAAGCCAAGGAGCCTGAAGCTCAGGCCAATGCTGCAGATGCAACCGGTGCCGCAGAGGAAGCCAAGGAGCCTGAAGCTCAGGCCAATGCTGCAGATGCAACCGGTGCCGCAGAGGAAGCCAAGGAGCCTGAAGCTCAGGCCAATGCTGCAGATGCAACCGGTGCCGCAGAGGAAGCCAAGGAGCCTGAAGCTCAGGCCAATGCTGCAGATGCAACCGGTGCCGCAGAGGAAGCCAAGGAGCCTGAAGCTCAGGCCAATGCTGCAGATGCAACCGGTGCCGCAGAGGAAGCCAAGGAGCCTGAAGCTCAGGCCAATGCTTGCAACCGGTGCCTCAGCTGTTGCCGGGACGGTAATTTCAGAAGGACTGGCTGTTCCAGAGTCCGTTGTTTACGATCAGAACAGGGATGTTTATCTGGTTTCAAACATTAATGGCTCCCCGAGCGAGGCGGATAACAACGGCTACATCCTTGTTGTTGATCCTGCCGATGGCTTCAAGGTGAAACGCTGGGCTAGCGGTGGGGAGAACGGAGTCACTTTGAATGCTCCGAAAGGGATGGCGATCAGTAATGGTGTGTTATGGGTGGCGGATATTGACACCATGCGCCGCTTTTATTCCGCCACGGGCAAGTCGCTTGGACGTCCGATCCCCATTCCCGGAAGCACTTTTCTGAACGATGTCTGTGCGGCTCCCGATGGTTCTGTCATCGTGTCTGACAGCGGCTTCAACCCGGATTTTTCTGACTCAATGAAAGATGCGATTTATCGGGTCTTTTCTGATGGAACAGTCAAAACTGTGGTGGCGTCTCCTGATCTCAGGCATCCCAACGGAGTATTTTGTGAGAGCGACGGCAACGTGCTGGTTGTGAACTTTCATCCCGAGGCAGAAGTCTACAGGGTGACCAGGCGCGGCGAGAAGACTCTGCTGAGCAGTCTTCCCGAAAATAATCTGGATGGTATTGAAAAAGATGATGACGGCTCACTGTACGTTTCCAGTTGGGGACTTGGCGGGGTATACAGGATTGAGTTGGGCAAAGAAGCTGAGGTAGTGGTCAAGGACATCCCCTCGCCAGCAGATTTCGCTTTGGACAAGAATCGGGGTTTTATGGTTTTGCCTTCGTTTAAAGAAAACAAGTTGCACATTATTCCTTTGCCGGGTTCTTAGGGGAGGGCTCGTGTACGCAGAGAAATGCCCAACATAAAAGCCGGGTCATTGGGTGCGTTTTTGTGTCCGGTGTCTGACAAGGAAGGTTATTCCCAATCAGGTGTTTTCCGTGTTGCGGGTATGGAAGTTCTTGTGGTTTTGTTCCATAATGCCTACCCGTCCGTGTGTCGTATGGAGTAGGCAAGGATGGTTAATTTGAGGTTAATGGTTTATGGCGAAAATAATTGAAGCGGAGTCCCCCGTTTATTTGGACTACAACTCGACTACGCCTGTCGATGAGCGGGTGGCAGAGAAAATGATGCAGTGCATGACTCGCAGCGGGGCGTATGGTAACCCTGCATCGCGTAGTCACGAGTTTGGGTGGAAGGCCGAAAAGCTTGTACAGACAGCTCGCGAACAGGTGGCAGAGCTGATTGGTGCTGATCCTCGGGAAATTGTCTGGACGAGTGGTGCCACGGAGTCGGATAACCTGGCGATTAAAGGTGCGGCGCACTTTTACAGCAAGAAAGGGAAGCACGTTGTGACTGTGAAAACAGAGCACAAAGCCGTGCTGGATACTTGCCGGCAACTGGAGCGGCAGGGTTACGATGTGGATTACATTGAGCCGATGCCAAGTGGGTTGCTGGATATCGAACGTCTGGAAGGGTTGCTGCGTGATGATACGGTTCTGGTTTCAGTCATGCACGTGAATAACGAAATCGGGGTGATTCAGGATATTGGCAAGATTGGGCAGATGTTGCGGGAACGTAACATTCTGTTTCACGTGGATGCGGCTCAAAGTGCCGGAAAGGTGCCGATCAATCTCGCCGAAACTCCGGTGGATTTCATGAGCTTTTCCGGGCACAAGGTGTATGCCCCCAAGGGGATTGGCGCCTTGTACGTTCGACGCAAGCCCCGCGCTCGCATTGAAGCCCAGATGCACGGGGGTGGCCATGAACGCGGCATGCGTTCCGGAACTTTGCCGACTCACCAGATTGTGGGAATAGGAGAAGCGTTTCGTATCGCCCACGAGGGAATGTCGACCGAACCTGAACGTTTCGCAGGTTTGCGCGACCGTTTGTGGAATGGTCTAAAGGGGATGGAGGAAGTGTATCTCAATGGGGATATGGAACATCGGGTTTCCAATAACCTGAACGTGAGTTTCAACCATGTTGAGGGAGAATCACTGATCATGGCGCTGAAAGGCATTGCAGTGTCCAGCGGTTCCGCGTGCACTTCGGCTTCACTGGAACCGAGTTATGTATTACGCGCTTTGGGCAGAAACGACGAGTTGGCGCATAGCTCCATTCGTTTTTCAGTTGGTCGCTACACAACTGCCGGGGAGATTGACTATACCGTCTCGCTGGTCAGGGATTCCGTAGAAAAATTACGGTCGATGTCTCCTTTGTGGGAGATGTATGAAGATGGTATAGATTTAAGTACGATTGACTGGGCTACCCACTGATGTGCGCAGCCTGCAAGTTGTACCTGTTTTAGAGGAGTTAATATTATGTCTTACGGAAAAAAAGTTTTGGATCATTACGAAAACCCGCGCAATGTTGGGTCTTTTGACGTATCGGAGCCGACCATCGGAACCGGTATGGTAGGAGCCCCTGCCTGTGGGGACGTTATGAAGTTGCAAATCAAGGTGGGTTCTGACGGTGTTATAGAGGACGCTCGTTTCAAAACTTACGGTTGCGGCTCTGCGATAGCATCGTCGAGCTTGTTGACGGAGTGGGTGCGAGGCAGGACTTTGGAGCAGGCGGAACAGATAAAGAACCACGAGATTGTTGAAGAGCTGTCTTTGCCGCCGGTAAAAATTCACTGCTCTGTTTTGGCTGAGGACGCCATCAAGGCGGCGGTCAGTGATTACAAGCGGAAGCAGAGGGATCTTGGCGAACAAAGCATCTGATTCAGCGGGCATCACTTTAAGTGCCGTGGCGGCTGATAGAGTCAGTCGCTTCGTGGAAAAGCGCGGGAGTGGTCTTGGCGTCCGCCTTGGTGTTCGAACGACTGGTTGCTCGGGACTTTCCTACACCCTTGAGTACGTGGACAAGGTTGGTGTCGGTGACACGGTGTTTGAAGATCGCGGTGTAAAGATCGTGGTGGACGAAAAAAGTCTGGTGTATTTGGAAGGAACCACGCTGGATTTTTCCCGGGAAGGATTAAACGAGGGATTTCGGTTTATTAACCCGAACGAGAAGGCTCGTTGTGGCTGCGGAGAGAGTTTCAGCACTTAATCTGATCTTGCACAGCTGCTTTCTCGCAACTTTCGGAGCATGGCTTCCCGGTTGGCTGTTTGGATAAAGAGATGTTTCCTCAAAGTCTTTTTGACGGCGACTACTTTTCCCTGCTTGGCTGCGATCGCAGTATTCGCTTGGATGCTCCCCGTTTGGAGAGTACGTATCACAAGCTGTTGCTGCTAGTGCACCCGGATCGCTTCGCGGCGGCCGGGGCGAAAGAACGACGCATGGCTCTGCTGGCAACTGCGCACCTCAACAAGGCCTATCTGGTACTCAATGATGAAGCCGAGCGAGCTGCGTATCTATTGGAACTTGAAGGGGTGGTGTCAGACGGGGAGCAGACAGTGTCGGATGTGACCTTCCTGGCCGAGCAAATGGATTTACGCGAGCAGTTGCAATTATGCAGGCAGTCTTCTGAGCCTGTAAAAGCCATGGAGAAGCTTGATGATTATGTCAATGCGTGCGTTGCCGAAGTGGTGTCCAGGTTCGAAAACGAATATAGAGAGAAACGATTTCTGGATGCCGAAGCCACAGTGCAGAAAATGCAATTTCTTAAAAAATTGAAAAAGGAAATTAAGTCCGGACTACGGAGCACTCAAGGTGGCGCTGCTAGAGATTAGCGAACCCGGTTCCCCTAGCCGCCGCGCCGCTGTGGGAATTGACTTGGGAACCACGAATACTCTGGTTGCTGTTGCCAGAAATGGTGTGCCCGTTACTTTGAAAGATGCACAAGGTGGGCATTCACTGCCTTCGGTTGTGCGATTTTTGAAGGATGGGAAGAGCCTGGTAGGAGAGGAGGCGATTGCCGGGGTAGTGGCGGATCCGGAAAACACGGTTTTTTCGGCAAAGCGCTTGCTCGGACGTGCCCCGGAAGAAGTGAAAGCACTTCGCTCGCGCTTTCCATGGAAGCTGGAAGAAAATTCCGGGAAAGTTATTCGCTTGTCCACCGTCGCCGGCTCAAGGACTGCAACGGATGTCTCCGCGGAAATCTTGCGAACAGTCAAGAATCGGGCTGAGGATTACTTTGAGGGTGAGCCGCTCGTCGGTGCTGTGATTACTGTGCCTGCGTACTTCAACGACGCGCAACGGCAAGCGACCAAAGATGCCGCCAAACTCGCCGGGATCAATGTGTTGCGCTTGTTGAACGAGCCTACTTCGGCGGCGATGGCATACGGTCTTGACACGAAAGCGGAGGGAACCGTGCTGGTTTATGACTTGGGCGGGGGAACTTTTGATGTTTCCATTCTGCGCCTGGAAGAAGGGATGTTTCGCGTACTGGCGACTGGAGGTGATACCGCGCTTGGTGGAGATGATATTGATCGCCTGCTTGCCGAGTGCTTGTTGACTAAATCAGGGATCGGGTATGGAGATGATCAGCCGTTGCTGAGAGCCGTGGAGCGCGAGGCCAGAAAAATGAAAGAACTGCTAAGCGATGCAGAAGAAGCGCAGGGGCGAATCAGCTTTCCGGCAACGGGCAGCAGCGAATTTCACGTTGACCGTAGCGAATTGAATGCATTGGTCGAACCGCTGATACAAACGACAGTTGATATTTGCCTGGAAACGATCGCGGATGCTGGCCTGGAAGCGAAAGACATCGATGAACTCATCCTTGTGGGAGGTTCGACCAGAATGCCCTTGCTCAGGCAGCGTGTGGCCGAGGCATTGGGGAAAGAACCTTTGCAGGAAATTGATCCTGACAAGGTTGTTTCGTACGGAGCGGCGATTTATGCCGACGTCCTGATTGGTAACCGCCAAGATGAGGAAGTCCCTCTTCTACTTGATGTGATCCCGCTTTCACTGGGGCTGGAAACGATGGGTGGCTTGACAGAAAAGCTGATCACGCGTAACTCCACAATCCCCTGTTTGCAGACGCGTGAATATACGACGCAGAAGGATGGTCAGACTGCCGTATCATTTCATGTCGTACAAGGAGATCGCGAGCTTGCCAGTGATTGCCGTTCGCTTGCCCGTTTCGAATTGCGAGGTATTCCTCCCCTGGGTCGTGGGCAGGCGCGTATTCGGGTCACTTTTCAGGTGGATGCGGACGCTTTGCTGAGCGTGCTTGCGGAGGAAAAAACCACGAAGGTGAAAGCAGAAATAGAAGTGATTCCCAGCTATGGGCTCAACGAAGCGGAGATTGAAAAAATGTTGAAAGATTCTTTTTCGCATTCCCGCGCTGATGCCCAAAAGCGCAAATTGCTTGAGCAGCGTGTAGAAGCGACACGTGTGCTCGAAGCGCTTGCTTCAGGAATACAGGAAGATGGGGAGCTGTTGCTGTCCCTTGAGGAAAGGGAAAATATTTTTTCTGCCCGAGATAGTTTACAGGGGGCTGTGAATGGAAATGATCCGGATAAAATTCGCGAAAATCTTGAAAATCTTGAGCTAAGCAGTGAAGCCTTCGTTGCAAGAAGAATGAACCGTGCTATATGCCAGGTTCTGAAAGGGAAGTCTCCAGATGCTGTCAAGAATCATTCCTGATGCCGAAAGTCACTTTTTTGCCACACGACAAATTGTGTCCCGAAGGTTTGTCGGTACAAGCGGAGGAAGGCGTGAGTGTCTGCGATGTAGCTTTGCAAAATAAAATTGAAATTGAGCATGCTTGCGAAAAATCCTGTGCCTGCACGACCTGCCATGTGTATATGCGCAAAGGTCTGGAGAGCCTGGATGAAGCTTCTGAGCGGGAGGAGGACTACCTTGACAAGGCATGGGGTCTGGAGCCGGATTCGCGGCTAAGCTGTCAGACCAAAGTCCGACATGGGGACTTGGTGGTGGAAATTCCAAAGTACACTATAAACATGGTTTCCGAGAGCAACTAGTTTTGGCGACAGAAATCCAACATGAGACAAGCTTATGGGTCTAAAGTGGACTGACAGTAACGAGATTGCCATCGCTTTGGAAGAAGCGTACGGCGACCGGGATCCGCGCCTGGTTCGGTTTACCGACCTTCGTGGCTGGGTATGTGCTTTGGAGGAATTCGATGACGACCCCCAGCATTGCGGGGAACGGATACTCGAAGCAATTCAGACTGCCTGGATTGAAGAACATAACTGAGTCATTGCCTTTTACGGGCTATGGGTTTTGTCGTGGTGCAGTATGGAAAATGGTTTCCCGGATTACTTTTTGCCGCTGGAAGGCGGCGTTTTCAGTTCATCCATGGCATGTTGTGAGTTGTGTTCGTCCGGATGAATGCAGAATATGGAGCTTCCGAGGGGCAGAAAACGAATGAACGGGGCATAAAGTGGCTATAGAAAGAACACTGTCCATCATCAAGCCGGAGGCTGTGGCTGCCGGTCTGTCTGGCAAGGTGATCGCAAAACTGGAAGCGGTGGGCTTGCGCATTGTCGAAGCGTGCATGCGAAGATTGAGTCAGGCCGAGGCGGCGAAGTTTTACAGCGTGCACAAAGACCGGCCGTTTTTCAGTGATTTGGTGGCGTATATGAGTTCAGGGTCGATCATGGTGACGGTTCTGGAGGGTGAAAACGCGATCTTGAGAAACCGGGAAGTTATGGGAGCCACTGATCCTGCTCAGGCAGCACCGGAGACGATACGCGCGGCTTATGGCAAAAGTATTTCTGAAAATGTGGTGCATGGTTCCGATGGGCCGGGTACAGCCGCCGTCGAAATTGCTTACTTTTTCCCCGCAGCAAAAAACGCATGAGAACTATGCACGAATCAGACGATAAAACACCACACTCATCGCTAAAGGCTCGTCGCCAGAAATTGAATCTGGACGTCAAGGCCATTGCTGATGAGCTGCAACTTTCCGTGGCAACCATTCATGCTCTTGAGTCTGGTGACTACGGGCGCTTGCCTGTCAAGGTTTTTGTTCGTGGTTACATCAATTCTTATAGTCGCCTGCTTGGTGTTGATCCCGAACCCATCCTGGAAGCACTGAAGGATCATGAGGAACGGGGGGAAAATGAAGACGCCCAGCTGATTGTTGGAAATGTGCGCCAACTCAGGCTTATCAGGTATTTTGGCACCTTGGTGGTGGTGGCATTTGTCGTGTACCTGCTTTTTTCGGACTTTTTTTCTGATGCCAAAATCATGCAGGAGGAAAGTGCTTCCGAACAGCCACCTGTGGAACCCACTGCAAAGCCGGAGGAAGCGGCTTCCGTCCGAACAGAGAAGCCAGTAGTTGAATTTATCGACATTGATCTGTACGAGGTTCTCGTGACGACTCCGCTTTTGTCCACAGGTACTGACGAAGTGGAAGAACAGGAGTTGCCAAACTCCAGTGAAGCACCGCCAGGCTCACCCCGTGATGAGTCGTCTTACGACCTGGGGTTCTTCGGCTTGGATTCTACGGAAAAAGAGTCTTTGGCAGATGTTTCGGTGACCCCCACTCTGGCGGTGCCGGAGCCAGATGAAGGCGGTCTGTCTTCAGCCACGACAGGTACCGAAGTTACCATGCTCGTTCGCACTTCCCGAAAGTGCTGGGCGCGAATCGTGGATGGTGCCGGAAAACACCTGTTGGAGCGTGAGATGCCGCCAGGTTACGAACGTTCCATTCGTGGAGTGACCCCCTTCCTTGTCAGGCTGGGAAACGCCGAGCATGTGACGTTGCTAATAGATGGCACAGAAATCCGCGCTGTTGACTATATGCGCCGCACGGGCACAGCGAAATTCAAGATTTTTTCTGTAGACGAAATTATTTTGCAATGAGCGGCCAATTCCGTTCTGTACGAGGGATGCGTGACCTGTTGGCACCGTTCAGTGAAGAGTTCAGCACTTGCGAGACGGCAATAAAAAAAGTTTTGATGGCTTTTGGCTTTCAGGAAATACGGTTGCCGATCCTGGAAAAAACCGAATTGTTTTTTCGCTCTCTGGGCGAAAGCAGCGATGTGGTGGAAAAGGAGATGTACACTTTTGTGGATAAAGGCGGTGAGTCCCTGTGTTTGCGTCCCGAGGGAACGGCAGCTTGCGTACGGGCAGCCATGGAGAACAGTTTGCTGGAAACAGGGGGAATGAAGCGCCTTTTTTACAGTGGCCCGTTCTTTCGGCGGGAACGCCCGCAAAAAATGCGCTATAGGCAGTTTTACCAGATAGGGGCAGAATGCTTTGGGGCAGCTGGTCCGGAGGTAGAGGCCGAACTGTTGATGACAACAGCTCTTGCCTGGGAAAGTTTGGGGATCAGCAAGCGCCTGACCTTGAAATTGAACACCGTCGGAGATTTGGAAGCCAGACGTGCCTATCGCAGTGATCTCGCTGATTTTTTTTCCGGAAACCCGGACTGTCTGCCAGAAGGGGAGCAGCAAAGAACAAAAAAAGATCCTTTGCGGGTACTTGACAGTAAGGATCCCGAAGCTGCCCGGAAATTCCGGAACGCACCCAAGCTGCAGGATTACATTTCCAGACCCTGTGCCGACCATTTTGCCAGACTCCTTGGATTGCTGGATGCTCTTTCCATTGAATACAAAATTGCCCCACGCCTGGTGCGCGGACTTGATTATTATTCGCGTACGGTTTTCGAGTGGGTGCTTGATGAAAACGAGGATCAGATGACGGTTTGCGCCGGCGGTCGCTTCGATGGATTATTTGAATTGCTTGGCGGTTCCCCCACTCCAGCTGCCGGCTTGGCTATCGGCATTGATCGGTTGGTAGCTTTGGTTTCTGAAGGGCTTGGGAAAAGTGACAGCCAGGCTGATGTGTTTCTGGTGTCGCAGGGAGACGCGGCAGTAGGGGTGCTGCAAAAAGCAGCACAGCGCATTCACAGGGAGCTTCCCGGAGTGGTGATGGTTTCTGATTTTGAACGTAGCTTCAAGTCGCAGTTGCGGCGCGCAAATAAAGTGGGCGCCCGATTTGCATTGATAGTTGGTGAATCGGAACTGCAGAACCAGAGAGTCAGCGTGAAATATTTGCGGGAAGCCAGAAGTCAGAGGAATCTCAGCTGCGAAGAGATTCCACAGTTTTTACGCCACAGCTTGAGTCAGACTGCGGTCTCTTCAGGCTAAGGACAATTTTAATATACGGTCTTTTACTATGAATATAAGGAAGAATCTCACGGAAACTGAAGAGGAAAGTCTTGCCAAGCTACAAGGCTGGTGGAGCGAAAATGGTCGCTACATCATTTTTGGCGGCATTTTGGGTCTTGCTTCTGTAAGCGGGTGGAAAGGCTGGGAATATTGGACTGAGCAATACCGAGCTACGGCGGCCGAACTTTTTTTTGAATATCGGCAAGAACTGCAAAAAGAAAACGACGGTTCAGGAACCGGGCACGCTGCTTCGCTGATAGAGTTGCTGGAACTGGAATACAGTGACACCCCTTATGCGTCTCTGGCTTACGAACTGCTTGCCAAAACCCATGTGGAAGCTGGCGAAAACGAGAAAGCCATCGAGGCGATGGAAAAGGCGGTGGAGCAGGTTAACGACCCCGTACGATTGGCTCTGATAACTTTAAGGCAGGCTCGTGTCTTGCTTGCCATGAATAAGCCGAAGGAGGCACTCAGGTTAGTTGATGAGTTTCGTTCTCAACCCGGCATGAGATCCCTGGCCGAGGAGTTGCGTGGCGACGCCTTTACCAGAACTGGTGACCTTGAGGCAGCAAGAGGTGCTTACGAAACCGCCATTAAAAACACCAGGGTTCGTTCAGACTTTCTGCGTATGAAGTTGGAAAATCTGGGCGAATGACTGCTGTTACCGGGAATGTTCCCGGGAAGACTTTTCTGATTTATGCGTTGCTTTTTGCACTCGTACCTGTGCTTTCGTCTTGCGGTTGGGTCGACAGGAAAATGCAAGTCTGGTTTGGTGACAGCTTTATTGAGCCGCAGGATGACCCGGTGGTGGCGGTTTTTGATGACTTTAACCCTGCCTTGCACATCAAAGAAAGCTGGAGCAATTCAATAGGGACTGTAGACGGCGAATTTTTCAAATCCATCCCCGCGGTTGATGAGAACGTACTCTTTGTCAGTAGCGAAGATGAGGTCGCTGCCTATGAGGCACTAAGCGGCGAATTGTTGTGGCGCACCGCTCTTCCAAGTGCGGTGTCCTTTGGTGTCGGGATTGCCGACTCACAGGTTCTGGTCGGTACCGCAAATGGCAGAGTGATCAGCCTTAATGCGCAAGACGGCAAAAAACTTTGGGATGCGCGCGTGTCTGATCGGCGTATCACAGCCGTATCTTCCGGCCATAAAGGGTATATCGCTGCACGGGTTGAGGAAGGAGCCATCGTTCTGCTTGCAAGCGATGACGGGGAGGAGCAATGGCGGGTCACTGTTGACTTGCCGATAGTGACACTGAGTGGCATGAGTGTTCCGCTGTTTTTTGTAAATACCGTGGTAGTCGGACTCGATGATGGTCGGGTTGTGGGGCTTGATTTGGCTGATGGCTCCCTGGCTTTCGAGTTTCAGGTTGGGAGAGGGGCACGGCAGGCAAACGTGAGTGAATTTGCCGATGTGGATGGCCCGATGGTCATCCGTGACGGAATTGCTTACGCATCCAGTGCGCTTGGCCGCACTGTGGCTTTCGATCTTGCCAGGCAAAGTCTTGTCTGGGTCTACGCAGAAGGCTCGCACCTCGGCGTTGCCCTGGGAGATGAGATTCTCTATCTGATAGATCGAAATGGGCAACTCCGGGCATTGAATTCGGTCAGTGGTGTGCAGCTATGGGCAACTGAGCTGTTTTCCCGCCGCAAGCTGGCAACGCCGCTTGCGATCTATCCTTTTGCTGTAGTTGGTGACGATCTTGGGTATCTGTACTGGTTTTCGGAAAAAAGTGGAATCGCTTTGGCTCGCGAACGAGTGACGAGACATCCTTTACAGGCGTTACTGGGACTTGCAGATGAGGTTCACGTTTTCAGCTTGGGTGAAAACGGGGATCTTGCCATGTCTTTCGCGAAAGGACTGAAAGTAAAACAGTAGCCTGCTTCGCGCACAGCGGGTTCCCGAAGTGTTTAAAATTGTTTTGGTGGGCAGACCCAATGTTGGCAAATCGACATTGTTCAACGCGCTTTCCGGAAGTCGGGATGCCTTGGTTGACGGCAAAGCCGGACTGACCAGAGACCGCATATATCGCCGGATGTCCATAGCCGGCAAGGAATGGTTGTTGGTGGATACCGGGGGCATTTTACAGAATCCAGACTCCATGCAGGAAGTCGTTTCCGTCCAGACAGATATTGCTATTGGGGAAGCTGATTTGGTATGCCTGGTTGTGGATGCGCACGTTGGTTTGCACCCGGATGATCAAGAGTTGGCTTCGAAATTACGCCGAAGCGACCAGCTTTTGTGGCTTGTGGTCAACAAAATGGACGGCGCAGATGAGCGCATGTTACTCGCTGAATACTCGCTACTGGGCTTGGATCCGGTATTTCTGACTTCTGCAAAACGTCGGCGCGGCATTATAAAGTTGCGTGGTGCGATGGCTGAGGTCTGCCCGGAAGAGGAAGTATCCGGCCCGGCTGACGAGCTCAGGATTACTTTCCTTGGCCGTCCCAACGTTGGGAAGTCCACGTTGGTGAATTGCTTGCTGGGCGAGGACCGCATGTTGGCTGCAGAGATTCCAGGGACGACCAGAGACTCTGTTGCAGCTAAATTCACTTTTTACGGAAAGAATTTCGTTCTGGTTGATACCGCCGGGCTCAGAAGACGCGGGAAATACGGGAGCCGGGTGGAAAAAATCAGCTCCCTGAAAGCTTTGGAAAATATGGTCGGCGCGGATGTTGTCGTTCTGGTTTGTGATGTGACTGAGCCTCCGGTTCATCAGGATGCCTCACTGGCTGCGCGCGTGATCGAAAGTGGACGCGCCTTGGTCGTTGCCTTGAACAAGTGCGACCAGATTAACGGGCGGGAGTTGCGCGAAGTCCGAGCGGACTTCGCTGATCGAATGAAGTTGGGTGAAGGCATTGTGCAATGCTCAATTTCGGCCTTGCACAACGAAGGCATTCAAAAATTGCTTCGCGCCGCATTGCGCGCCTGGTCTTCGACAAGCACCAAGGTCACTACGTCAAAATGTAATCAGGTGCTCCGCTCAGCGCTTGCCTATCAGCCTCCTCCGCGGGTCAAAGGCAAGCAGCCGCGACTGCGCCATGCTCATCAAGGCGGTGCCTGTCCGCCTCGCTTTGTGATCCATGGAAGCCACCTGGAACTGTTGCCGCAGAGTTACCGGCGCTTCCTGATGGGTTTTTTTCGCCGTTCCATGTTACTGGAGGGAACAGAAATAGTCCTGGACTTTCGTACGTACAAGAAGTGAGATGATTACGCGGGCGGTTGTTCCGGGTCGTTAAGACAGCCATACACAGTAATGTGGCGGTCGCTGATGCGCTCCACTTTGAGATGCGACAGGCCAGCGACCTCAAGCTGGTTTTTTATTTCTTCTGGCGTGAATGCTGCAAGCAGGGAGTTGTAAAAATCCCTGCGCAAAATTTCCGGCGCAGTGGAAGCATACAGTTCGACCAGTTTCCTGGCTTGGGTCTCGTCAGGGGGGCGTAACAGGTCGCACACGAAAAGAAAGGTGCCGCTTGAGGCAAACTGTTTGCAGCTTTCCCACAGGATCTGTGGTTTGTACAGATGGTGAAGGAGGCTGTTGGAGAAAATCAGCCGGTAAGAATTGGGGGTCAGTGTCTTGTTTGGCAATACGCAGTGGAGTAGCCGTGCACGCTGCTGTTGGTCGGTCGCTTCCAGGGCTGCTCTTGCCTTGGCAAGCATGGCGAGGGAGCCGTCGAGCGCGTCAACTTGGCAATGCTCGCAGGATTGCAAAAGACGGAGAGTGAAGTCCCCGCTCCCGCACCCCAAATCCAAGGCGCGAAAACCGCCATGCGGCACGCTGAAGTGTTCCAGGAAGCAGCGCATGATGTAAGAATGGGCTGCTTCAAAATCGGCCGCAGCGTAGGCATTGACTTGTGCTTCTTCACCCATGAGCTCCGTCGGTTCTTCGCGACGGGGCATTTGTGTTTGCAGTTTCGTCATTGAGCCTCTCAGTAGTTTATGGCCTCCCCGTCCAGGCTACGCCACAGATACCACGTTGCTACCGTGCGCCATGGTGCCCAGGTCGCGGCGATGCTGACAAGCTGTTCAGGTGTTCCCGGTGCGCATGAATAGAGTTTGCGCATGGCTCGTACCAGACCATTGTCGCCAAGCGGCAGTATGTCCGGATGGCGAAGGAAGAAAATCGCGAACATATTGAAGGACCACACTCCGATGCCACGTAGCAATAACAGCTCTTGGCGAATTTCTTCCAGGTCTTTTGCCTGCCAGTACTCCGGGTCGTTCCCGATTTTGACAAAGTAGCAGGCAATGCCTTGGAGATACTCCACTTTTCGCCATGACAGGCCGCAATTTCGAAGGGCTTCGGGAGAAGTTCGGGAAATTTTCAATGGCGAAATATCCTGCTCACAGCAACGTTCAATCTGTTCGCCTATTCGGCTTGCTACGGTGACCGAAATCTGTTGACCGACTACGGCGCGGTGAAGGGTTAGGTAAGGATCCCCACTGCTGCGCAGGTATTCTTCGCGGTGCCGGTCAATGATTTCCTTGATGCGCTCGTCCCTGTCTGAAAGCTCCTGGCAGGCGTGTTCCCAGTAATCCGGAGCATCAGGTTTCAGCACAAGGCTGTTTGTCGGGCGCAAAGTACTGCTGTACCGCCACTGAGCGGTCAGTGACTCCTCAGCCTGACTGGCATGCGCCGGGATCCCCAATTGCCTGGGTCAGATTCAAACACCCCCGCGCAAGTTATCCCGCAGGATTTGCATTTGCCGTTTGCACGTAAATTCCAGAGACCCAACTTGTACCAGTCCCGCTCAATGAGTTGGCTGCCGCAATTGTGACACCAGGTGCTCCCGCCGACTGAATCGTGCACATTGCCTGTGTAGACGTAACGCAAGCCACATTCGAGCGCGATTTTACGCGCGAGCTGTAATGTTTCTGGTGGTGTGGAGGGCTTGTCCAGCATTTTCCAGTCAGGATGGAAGGCAGAGAAATGCAGGGGAACGTTTTCGCCGAGATTTTTCCGTACCCACCTTGCGAGTGCTTCAAGCTCTTCAGGGGATTCATTTTCACCGGGGATCAGGAGAGTGGTAATTTCCAGCCAGAGATCTGTTTCGTGCCTGAGATATAGAAGAGTGTCCAAAACCGGCTGCATGGAGCCCGCACACACTTTCTTGTAAAAGCGATTGCTGAACGCCTTCAAGTCAATATTGGCCGCGTCTACGTGACGATAGAATTCTTTCCGAGGAGCCGGCAACACGTATCCGGCGCTCACCGCTACGACCTTTAATCCCTGCTGGCGGCACGCGCGTGCCACGTCAATTGCGTACTCATGAAAGACAACCGGGTCGTTGTAAGTGAAAGCGACACTGCGGCATCCGGTCGAGTGGGCTGCATTTGCTATCGCATCCGGGGATGCGCTGTCTGCCAGGGTGTCCATTTCCCGTGACTTGCTGATGTCCCAGTTTTGGCAAAATTTACAGGCAAGGTTGCAGCCGGCAGTGCCGAAGGAGAAGACCGCGGTGCCAGGCAAAAAGTGGTTGAGCGGTTTTTTCTCGATTGGATCAACGCAAAATCCGCTGGAACGTCCCCACGTAGTCAGGACGATTTCCCCTCCTTCACATTTGCGTACGAAGCACATTCCACGTTGACCTTCATGGAGTTTGCAGAGTCGCGGGCAGATGTCGCATTGATAGCGACCGTCCGGGGTTTTGTGCCAGTGCCTCGTTGCGCAGTTTGCCATCAATCTATTATGAACAATTTTCTGAATCGGGGGGGATAAATGCAAAACCGGACGAACCCATCCCGTTGCAATATTCGCCGGGACTTTTCTGGTGCCAGCTTCACGTGGGCACTTCTTGTATTGCCCGGCTCTCTTGGTGCGTTCTGGCAAGAGTGCATACGATTGTTCTGTGAATAAGCTCGGCGAAACGGGAGCCGAGGCTGGTAGCTTGTAGTCGCATATCCGGAAGTGGTGGCCAGAGGTGGAGTTGAACCACCGACACAAGGATTTTCAGTCCTCTGCTCTACCGACTGAGCTATCTGGCCTTCTTCTTTTGCCAAAAAGAAGCGTTGTCCAGGATGGGAAGGGTTACTCTGGTGGCTGGAATTCCTTTGGTCTTTCCGAGCCTTCCCCAAAGAAAAATTTTTCCATTTCGTCTTCCAGAAATTTTCTTGCTTTCGGCTCAATGGGAGTCAGGCGGTATTCATTGATCAGCATGGTTTGGTGTCCCAACCATTCCTTCCAGGCTGCCTGGCTGACATTTTCGTAGATGCGCTTTCCCAGCTCGCCTGGATATGTCACATATTTGAGCCCCGGGAGATCACGACCAAGCTTCGCGCACCGCACCTGTCTTTCCAAAAACTGAAGCCTCCTGACTAAAGATTTGCCAGTATCTTTTTGACCGGCGCTGGCACCGCCACAACAGAGCGTAGTTTATACCACAGCATGTCTTTTTCGACCTTTGGGTTGTGCTTGGCGTCTGGCAGCTTCAGAACAAAAGGGTGAATACAAAATCGCAAATGTGTCAGTGTGTGGAAAAAGGAATCAAGCGCTACCGGTGCTGCTTTTGGCGTCATATATATGCGACACCAATGCTGCAAAGCCATGCTGTCGTTGAATTCCGGCAGGCTGTACAGGCCGCCCCAGACACCACGCGGAGGCCGTTTCTGTAATAGCACTTTGTTTGCCTGTTGTGCGACTACGACGAATTTGTGCAGCGTTGGTCGTTTCTTTCTGCTAAGCATCGCCCGCTCCCGTACTTGCGCCTGAGTGCTTCCCTGCGTCGCACAGTCGGGTGCCAGCGGGCATTTCAGACAGAGTGGGTGCGGTGTGCAGACTGTTGCTCCAAAGTCCATAAGTGCCTGGGTGTAATCGGCAACACGAGTGGACGGAAGCAATTTTTCCGCCAGTTGCCAGAGCTTTTTCAACCTTGCTGAACGGTTTAGATCATCCGACGGTTTGAAATATCTTTCCAGGAGTCGTTTGACGTTCGCGTCAAGTACGGGGTAGCGTTGTTCTGCCGAGAGAGCCAGTATGGCTCCTGCAGTTGAGCGACCTATACCAGGTAAGGCAACAAGCTCATCGTAAGTCGTCGGTAATTCCTTGCGCACCAGGTACGCGGTTTTATGCAGGTTTCGTCCTCTGGCGTAATAGCCGAGGCCTGCCCAATGGGCAAGGACGGTCTCAATTTTGGCGCGTGAGAGCCGTTCAAGTGTCGGGAAGCTTTTCATGAAGGCAGGAAAGTAGCGCAACACCGTTTTAACCTGTGTTTGCTGTAGCATGACCTCCGCCACCCACACCCGATAGCTTGTGCGGCTTTTGTTCCAAGGCAGGTTCTTGCGTCCCGCTATATCGAACCACTTCAGGAGGGCTGCGCTGAAATTTTCCTGGATGGTCAGCTCATTCCGCGGCATTCTAGAAATTCAGTTTTTCCTTCAAAAGATCCTGAATTTTTTTGCCGGCACCTTCCTTTATTTTCTCCTCTATCTTTTCCTGTACAGCTTCCTTTATCTTCTTTTCCGCTTCTTTTTTCAGAATATCTTTGACATCCAGAGAGTAAGTCGGGTCGCTCATGTCTCCTCGTATTCTGAGGGGAATAGTCTGGTCAAATTGCAACAGCTTTTTGGGGTGTAGGGACACGCGCAAATCCAGGAGGTTTCTCTTGAGATCAATATTGCCTCTGCCATTGATGTTAAAAAGTGCTGTGTTTCCCTTCAGTTTGGTGATTTTGCCAATTCCGTTGACAAAAGTGACAGCGCCAGCCAGGGAATGGATGGCTTCGAGGTTTTCTGTAACGGCTTTCCCTCCGTTGAGCAAGAGCACGGCAGTTTCCAGTTTCTTTATAAATTTCTTGTTAAAGATGGTGGCGTTTTCCAGAAGCACATCAGCCTTGCCGCTCAGGCTTTCTGGTATTTTCACCACTTCAGCGCTTTTTGCCGACAGCTCCCAATTGGAGTTCAGCTGTCCTTTTATGCGCGCCAGCCACGATTCATCGCCCAGAAATGTTTTCAGGGCTTTTTGTAGTTCAATGTTTTTCAAGCGTCCTTTGCTACGTGAGGCTTTTGTTCCCTCGTTCAGGATTGCGTCGGCTTTCAGCTCGCCTGTGAAAGCCTTTGCCCGGAAATCCTGCAGATAAAACATCCTTTTGCTGGCGATTAGTCTGGCATGGACTTCGTCAGCCTCAGTTGTTTTGTAGCGGAGCTTCCCGATATCCAGAGTCAGCGAAACAGGAAACCGGAAAATCCCGGAAAGCGGCGCAGGGTCTTTTTTCTCCTCCTCCTCCTTTTCGTTAGTTCGTGGCAGGTAGTCGTCAAGGACTATGCGATCCAGTTTTATTTTTCCCTTGAGGTTCTGGTTGGGGCTCCAGTTGTATCTCCCCTGTACGGTCAAATTGGTGTCACCCAAGGCGATATTGCTCTCATGTACAGTGAGCCCCTTTGCGTCAAAACCAAGCTTTGCATCCAAGCGTGCTTTATTTGGAGCCTGCTCCGGCAGTTCCAACCCAAGTGCCCGCGCCAGCTCTTGTGGATCAAAGCTCCCGGTTTGTAAAGAAAAACTTCCCTGCGGTTTTGTGTTCAGAGCAACGACGCTCAAAGCACCTTTGTAGTGTGCTTTCCCCACGGCGCCGTTTATGTTTCCCAACTCAAGCTTTCCCGCTTTCAAATCTGCTGTCCCGTCTGTCGCCAGAGAAAGTGCCAAGGCTTCCTGGAGTTCCGGGTTTTTTATGACAACACTCGCGTTCAGCGCTCGCATTACGATCATCTGACTGTCCAGTTTCGCTGAAATGTTCCCACCGACTTTCATCTTTTCCAGTGAAATCGCTGCGCCTCCCGTATCTTGCCAAGTGCCGTCCCCAGTGATGGCAAGGTTTTTAATTTCAAGCGGTTCATTGCCTTTTGGCAGCAAGGCCTCAGCGACTAGGGAAACGTTACCTGAAAAGGGGTACACATCACTGCGAAGGTCGCTTGTTAGCTGTAAATCCACCGGCTTGCCAATCTCAATCCTGCCGGTTTCAAGATCTAGCTTGCTGAAATCTGCCACTATTTTCCCCTTTGCGTCGTGCCAAAGAATCCGGGATTCTTTCAAGCTTATTCCCGCCACGCTCAACGTATCTGTCCATGGCTTTTCAGCCTGTGTTGCGTTGGTGTCACCTTGCGGAGTTGGGCTTTCCTGTGCATCGGCGAGAGTTGACCAGTTCAGTTGTCCGGCTGAATTCTCGAAAATATGGATTTCTGCACCCAGTAAAACCAACTGTTCCACTTTGATTTCTCCGAACAGAAAGGCAATTAAGTCCACGCCAACGCTCAATTCCTTAAAAGCAAACATCTGTCCGGTGGGGAAGTCCGGCGGGTTCGCAATTTGGCCGGAACCGACGTCCAGCGACAGTGGCGGAAAAAGCTCCAGTACCATTTCTCCGCTGAGTTCCACCGGTTGGCCGACCAGGCTTTCCAGCTGTGCCTCAATTTCGGGCTTGAAGCGGTTCACATCAATATTCGTAACGACAAGCAGAGCCACTACAAAAAGCACGATTATGAAAAGAGAAAGAATTTTAATGGTACGCATCAGCTTGCCGGGCAGTTCCACTCACCCGACTTGCCGCCGGTTTTTTTGAGCAGATGAATGTTTGTGATTGGCATGTTTTTTGCTATGGATTTTGTCATATCGTAAATGGTCAGCAGGGAAATATGAACTGCGGTCAGCGCCTCCATTTCGACGCCGGTGCGGTCGATTGCTTCGACAACGCTCTGGCACCTGACTTGGTGCGTGTTTTCCAACATTTCAAACGTGACCTGTGCTTTGCTCAGGCGCACCGGGTGGCAAAGCGGCACAAGCGCGGAAGTTTTCTTTGTAGCTGTAATACCAGCGATCCGAGCCACAGCAAGGACATCTCCCTTTGTGTGGCTGCCCTCCCTGAGCATGTCAAAAGCTGTTTTTCCCATGGAAATAAAACCTTCTGCCATGGCTAGCCGTCTGGTTTGAGCCTTTTCTCCGACGTCAACCATAAACGCCTCGCCTGATTTGTTAAGATGGGTAAATGCCAAGAGAGAGTATGGGTGGAGCTATGGAAAAGTCGGTCACGGTCAAGTATTTTGCCAGTCTGCGTGATGTTTTGGGGAAATCAGAGGAAGTGATTTCAATTGCGGGTATTCGTAGTGCCAGAGATGTCTGGGACACTGTTGCAAAGCCGGAATGGGTGCAAAGTCAGTCGGTGCTTTGTGCGGTGAACAGAACCTATGCATCTTTTGATGCCCCGGTCAGTGCTGGAGACGAAGTCGCTTTTTTCCCGCCGGTTACCGGGGGGTAACACGCAGGAAATCCAGGGTCATCCATGAACTTGCCTACAGGCTCACTTCACTGCCTGGCCGAGTTCACTGCTTGCGCATGGCCAGGTACAAAAAACTGTTTCCGCGCTTCAAGCGTAACAGAAGGGAGTCATTTTTCCGCATTGCCGCGCGCATATCATCAAAATTTCTGACCGGGCGCTGATTGACACCCAGAATCAAGTCCCCTGCGAATAACCCGCCGCGGTTGGCCGGAGAACCCTCCTTGACTTCTTTGACCTTGATGGTTGTTTCTCCTGCATCGTCTCGCACAACTTCCAGAGTCGCGCCTTTGAGAAACCGGCTGAGTGACTCGCCCGATTTGTTTCGGTATTTGGTCTCCTCAATGGTTGCATTAAGAGAGAGTTTTTTTCCATCTCGCAGCACTTCCAGGGAGATGCGCGATCCAACTCTTAGCAGGCCGATAAAATTGCGCATATCAGCTGAGCTTTCCATTTTTTCGCCGTTCACCGAAAGTACGATGTCTCCAGGCATAAGACCTGCATCTGCCGCTGGCGAGTCCTCCTCGACTTCTACGATGGCGGTTCCTTTTTTGCGTTCAAGGTTAAACGCTTTCGCCAGGGCTGGCGTCAAGGTTTGAATGACGACTCCGAGCCTGCCTCGTTTTACTTCTCCGTGCTCGATGAGTTGCGAAAAAATTTCCATCACCATGTTGATGGGGATGGCAAACCCGATGCCCACGTTACCTCTGTTAGGGCCGTATATTGCGGTGTTGATCCCTACCAGTTGACCTTTCAGATTGATGAGGGCACCACCTGAATTGCCCGGATTTATGGAAGCATCTGTTTGAATGAAGTCCTCGTAAGATTCAATGCCCAGCCCGCTTCTGCCCAAGGCACTGACTATCCCGGAGGTTACGGTCTGTTGCAGGCCAAAAGGATTGCCAATTGCCAAAACAAAATCGCCCGGCTCTAAAAGTGAAGAGTCGCCGGGTTTCATTTCGACCAGGTTCTCTGCCTCAATTTGCACAACCGCAATATCGGCGGCCTTGTCGTCACCGATCAGCTTTGCGTCAAATTCTCTTCCGTCTCCAAGCGTAACTTTGATGTTGTCAGCTTTGGAAACTACGTGGCTATTGGTCACGATATAGCCATTTTTGCTGTCAATCACGACTCCGGAGCCAAAAGACCCTCGTCTTCTTTGCGCTGGCGGTGCCCCGTTCCGAGGCAATTCAAAGAACCATTTGAAAGCGTCCGGGATTCTCGTTTGTGGTCTGACCCGAACCATGGATTCCGTCCCTATGTGCACCACGGCGGGCATGGTGTTCCTGAGGATGGGTGCAAAGGAAGGCACAGGAGGTATTGCCGGGCTCTGCAATGCCGGGGCAGCGGTTAAAGAAAACATGAAAACCAGCGCGGTTAACCCACTTGCCAGCGTTCGGTGCAAGCTTGTTTTGACGTCCGAATCCGGACTCTTGATTTTCGTATATCCCATACTGAATTCTTTATGATTATTGCGGTGTCTAATGACTACCCGGAAATCTTACATGTTCCGAAGTTGGCAACAAGCCTTTGCTCTGCGAAGGCGAGCCAGGTAACCAGCACCGAATTCCATGACCGCTGCCACGGTAGCTTTCCTCAGTTTACCCGACTTTATCCTGGTCTGTCTTGACAGGAACCAGACGTGCCTGGCGGCTTGGTTCTTCCAGCACACGCACGTGCAGGACACCATTGCGCAAATCCGCGCTTACGGCTTGGGGATCCGCGCTTTCCGGGAGCTTATAACGCCGGCTCAGGCTGCCAGAGAATCGTTCACGATATACGGTACCATCTTGCTGTTCCCCTGGGTTTGTTGCGAAAGTCGCCGTGATTTCCAAGTGCGCGTTTTTGACTTCGACCTTGATGTCCGAGGCTTCCACCCCAGGCAGTTCGATCAGGAAATCCCAGCCAGCGTCTGTTTTAATGACATCCGTTGCCGGAAAGCTAGAGCGTGATTCATAAAGTTCCCTTGAAAAAGGGCTCCACAGAAAATCCGGTATTCCAGATAATTTGCCCAAACCTGAATCGTTGCGTGTTAATTGAAGCATTGTCTCTTCCTCCATTGTTTGTGAGTAGCCAATTACGCTTTTTAAGTTGGGGGAGTGACTAAAAAAAACAAGTGGGGTGATTTCCGTTTTCTGCAGGGCTTTGTTCCCGGGGCATCTGGAGGCTTACGGTTTAGCTCTTGTTCTGGTATTTGGCCTTGCCGGCAGGGAATTTTGCCGAAAATATGTAAGTTCTGGTTCCTTAGTGCGGCTCTCTGGCTCCGGGTTCCGCAGGTCGATAAAGGTACGGCTCATTGACAAGACTGAGTGGCCACGTACAATACGGATCCGCTACGGGTAGTACTGTGACCTGTAGAGCTGTTCCCGGCTGTTAGGGTGGGTTGAATGGTGTCGTGCTTTGGCTCGACGGGTTGCTGTGGCTCCTGCTTTTGGCAGGGTCAGAAGCTGTTGTTACTGGTTCTCAATTTTGTTTTTTTTCTGTGTGGCAGGTGCGGTGCGTCTGAGTTCTTATTGTGGAAGAAAAATAGTTGAGCCAACAAAATTTGGAGTAAGAAAATGAGTGTGAAATTACGCCCATTGCATGACCGTGTTGTGGTCAAGCGGGTGGCAGAAGAAAAGACGAGTCCTGGTGGCATTGTCATACCTGACAGTGCTGCGGAGAAGCCTATGAAGGGAGAGATTCTTGCCGTAGGTGAAGGGAAAGTGCTTGATGACGGCAAGAGATTGCCAATGGATGTCAAGGTAGGTGAGACCATCATGTTTGGGAAATACTCAGGCACGGAAGTCACGCTGGACGGTGATGATCTTGTTGTGATGCGCGAAAGCGACATCATGGCGGTTTTAGACTAGAGCTGGAGAACAGAACAATGAGTGCAAAGGAAGTCAAATTTGGACATAACGCATTGCACCGCATGGTAGCGGGCGTCAATATACTTGCCAACGCGGTGAAAGTAACGCTGGGGCCGAAAGGCAAGAACGTGGTATTGGAGAAATCATTTGGTGCACCGACGGTGACCAAGGATGGAGTTTCCGTTGCCAAGGAAGTGGAGTTGCAGGACAGATTCGAGAATATGGGTGCGCAGATGTTAAAGGAAGTTGCCTCCCAGACATCGGACATTGCCGGTGACGGCACGACCACGGCGACCGTACTGGCGCAGGGGATTATTCGCGAAGGGATGAAGGCGGTTGCTGCGGGGATGAACCCCATGGATCTCAAACGCGGTCTGGACAGGGCAACCGAGCATGCGGTAAAGGCGGTCAAGAGTTTTTCGAAGCCGTGTTCGGACAGCCGTGCGATAGAGCAGGTTGGGAGCATATCCGCCAATGCTGATCCACAGATAGGGAAGATCATCGCTGAGGCGATGGAGAAAGTCGGCAAGGAAGGGGTGATCACGATTGAGGAAGGCACGACGCTTGAGAATGAGCTGGAAGTTGTTGAGGGCATGCAAATTGACCGTGGCTATCTATCCCCGTATTTTGTCAACAACCAGAGCAACATGAGTGCTGAGCTTGAGGATCCGCTGATACTTTTGCACGACAAGAAGATTTCCGGGATACGGGACATGTTGCCGGTACTGGAAGCGGTTGCGAAAAGCGGCAAGCCCTTACTGATCATTTCTGAGGATGTAGAAGGTGAGGCACTGGCGACATTGGTGGTAAATTCGATACGCGGTGTGGTGAAAGTGGCGGCGGTCAAGGCGCCCGGATTTGGGGATCGCCGCAAGGCGATGCTTGAAGACATTGCGATATTGACGGATGCGACGGTGGTTTCCGAGGAGACAGGTCTGTCACTGGAGAAGTGCACACTTGACAGTCTTGGGAGTGCCAAGCGTGTCACGATCTCCAAGGAAGACACGGTAATCGTTGACGGTGCAGGGAGCACTGACCGGATCAAGTCGCGGGTTACGCAGATTCGGCGGCAGATTGAAGAAGCAACGTCTGATTATGACAAGGAGAAGCTGCAGGAGAGGATGGCGAAGCTGGCGGGCGGGGTTGCGGTCATCCGCGTAGGCGCAGCGACCGAAATTGAGATGAAAGAGAAGAAAGCGCGGGTTG
This sequence comes from Candidatus Oxydemutatoraceae bacterium, assembly GCA_965212025.1. Classification (GTDB taxonomy): domain Bacteria; phylum Pseudomonadota; class Gammaproteobacteria; order Poriferisulfidales; family Oxydemutatoraceae. The sequence continues at coordinate 665,827 of OZ243039.1, read as the reverse complement.
AGGATGCATTGCATGCGACGCGTGCGGCTGTTGAGGAAGGGGTGGTTCCCGGCGGCGGGATTGCTTTGGTTCGTGCGATTGAAGGGATTCGGGATCTCAAGGGTGACAACGCTGACCAGGATGTTGGCATTGGGATAATGCGACGTGCCATGGAAGACCCGTTCCGGCAGATTGTTGCCAACACTGGTGAGGAAGGCTCTGTCATTTTGTCCAAGGTCAAAGGCAAGGAGCTGGACTACGGATACGACGCTGCGAAAGGGGTATACGGGAACCTGCCGGAACTTGGCATCATTGACCCGACCAAGGTGGTTCGGATTGCCTTGCAGAACGCGTGTTCGATTGCCGGTCTCATGATCACTACTGAGGCAATGGTTGCCGAGCTTCCAAAGAAAGAAGATCCTATGCCCGGCGGTGGCGGTGGCGGTGGCGGCATGGGTGGCATGGGTGGCATGGACGGGATGATGTAGGCCCACAAGGGACGCCGGTTCTTGCCACAGAGCTGTTGTGGCACACAGGTAAAGGTCTCGCTTGACAGTGAGGCCTTTGTCGTTTGGGAGTCTTCACGACCTGTTGCCTTGTTGCTTTCCAATCTTTTGGACTACAGGTCTTCCTTTGTCTGAACTGCCCTCGTTTCACGTACGGTGCGCCACTTTGTTCTTTCGGCACGGATAGTGGTCAGGAAATCATGGGCTGAAAGAGTACGCCTCTTTACGCAATGTGGTTTGTAATGTAGACTGAATAGCGGTTATGGTGGGGGTAGTTCTGTAAGGGATTTTGAAGTTGATCAAACACACGTTATCCTTCTTTGAAGAGAGTCTGCAAGACTTGCATGAAGAAATATCTGAAATGGGCAGGGTGGTAAAAGAACGGCTAGAGAGAGTTGTTGAGGCAATGGATCCTTGGGATCCCAATCGGGCACGGGAAATTATTGGGACTGATAACCTCGTAAATGAATACGAGCACAAAATAGGGGAAAGATGTGCTGATATTTTAACCGTACACCACCCGGTGGCTCGAGATCTTCGGCTTGTGGTTGCTTCGCTCAGGATTGCCACAGATTTGGAGAGGGTTGGGGACGAAACAGAGAAAATTGCCGTAACTGTCGTGGGACAAAGTCTCACAGATATTGAGAAAGAAACTTATAAGGGGCTCGTAAAACTGGCTAAAAACGTCAAACAGAAGCTTGTTCTGGCGATACATTTTTTCTCAGAGACTGATGTCAGTACATTTAAAAAATTTTCTAAGGAAGACCGCAAAACTTACACTATAAGCAGGAAAGTTCTTTATAAATTTATTGGGAAGAAGGGAAAAATCAATATGCAGAACATACCGAACATCGTGCTTTTTACACGCTCCCTTGAACGGATAGGTGACCACGCTAAAAATGTAACTGAGCACGTAGTATATATGTCTGAAGGGCGTGATATAAGAAGTGCAGAAAACCGGGCTTCTGATGATCCATGAGTCGAGTCATGCAATTTCCAGAACCACCTGAAAGTCGCAAAATTTTCCTTGGCTGTCGGACAATGGCGGTGGTCGCTGTTTTAATCTTTTTGACTCCCGACCTGGTGTTTGCTTTTGATGCCAGTGTTCGAATTCCGTGGAATCCATCTGAGAGAAGGTGCATGCTTACAGCCCAACAGAATGTCGGTCAGTGGTATGACTATGACAGAAATGGGATAGTGCACAACTCAGAATGCGTTAAATATGGATTGAAGCTTACGAACTTCACCTGTACAGCACTACACAAGGCGCCTATAGCTCATAGAAGCCTTTACAGCCCCATGACGACGACTGCTTACTCGTGCTCCCGATTTAGAAATATGGATTTGGCCGCCTGTGTAAAGAAGTCGGGAAAAGCTGTGTGCCGTATTCACTCGGTTTGTAATGGTTTGGATCCGGGATCAATGGCAAAAGTTGCCAAGGTGATACCATTTTACGGGAGAGCCTTGGGTAACTACACGGGAGGCTTGACATACGTACGTATCCCGGATGTAAATAACCAAATAGATATAGATACGTACCTAACTTCCGGTGTTTTGTTTTACAGTGATTGCAATTCCTATGCTCACCCTGTATTTGTTGAATTTCCGAAGTACACAATTGAGATTTCCGTAGCGGGTCTTTCAGTGCCACAAGCTGAAAGTATGGCTGATTCTTTTAGGGTTTGGGCTGGCTCAGGTAACTTAAGTAGCAACGTGACCGGCTGGAAGGTTGGTATCGTAAAAGACAAAGTCTATCCATATCATGACTACAATGGAAAGCATTTATATGACTTGAATGTGGCGAGGATTGCTATTGACCTGGAGACAGAGCTCACGGCTCCTGGGTCTATTTTTGGAGGCGAGACCAGGTTTACTGGAAATGGGATAAAGAGTGAAGAGGCTCTTGAGGGTGTTCTGAATTCTTTCTCTTACGGGTTTTTGTCACTGCCAATCAGCGCATTCAACCAGTATGCCGGGTCAGCTACCTGGCCGGGGAGAGTTTTGAACATAAGGCTTATGACCTACGCTAATCGCAGTAATCCATATTTTGCCCAGCTTTCTTTTGCCCTTGATATTGTCGGATCACCTTACGGAAATTACCCACTTCAGTTCACGGACTATCCTGACAAGATCAACCTGGATTTGGCAGACCCCAAGGACGCGAGAGTGAATTGCGAACCAATACGAAATGCGTTGGGTGGAGTTATTCCTGAGGGTACGGTTTGTTTTCCCTTTAATGTAAGCGTTGGAAAAGGGAACGGTAAAAATCGCACAGTTGATGTTGAAGTGGTTAGTCAGACAGAAGAGCAGCAAAAATTTTTCTCTGTCAGTGCTGTGGTTGCTGACGCTGATGTTGCGAAGGATGTGAGAACAGCGACGCTTGCCTTGGTTCTGAACCCACAGGGGAAACTAAACGTTTCTGATGGTACGGCGATTAATTTGCATTTGAGATTTATTAACAGGTCTTCAGCGTTGGACGCAGACGAGCTTTTGAGTGGCTCACTTTTTGTCAAAAACTCACAGATAACTTTGACAGGTAGCGAAGCCCCCATGATTCTGACAAATAACGGAGATCCCGTGACGACTATGGTCGCGCCCGGTTCAGACCCGGTTGTTGTTGGCCTGACTGCAAGGGTTGAGACTGTAGGTGGCGCAAACCCAAGCTGGAATTTCTCACCGCCGGATCACAGGTTTTCTTTAGCCACGGGAAGTGGAGTAGAAGATGCAACTTTTAGCCCAGGGTCGGAATGGACTGAAGATTCACAGGCATCTTTTGTAGTAGCGGTTTCCAATGGATTCCAATCCGATACGATTACCTTGAATTTTGTCGGAGCTTCTGACGATTCGGGCGGCGGTGGCGGTGGTAACGGTGGTGGCGGCGGCGGTGGCGGCGGCGGTGGCGGCTTTGTGCACGACCTTATTTCGACTACTGTGCACACGCAAGTCAGTATTAAGTTGGCCGCTGCAATGGAATACGGGTCGAAAATCCTGTCCTGGGAAACTATTGGGGCGGCAACCGGTGCCATAACATGGAGAACCGGAACCGGTGTTGCGCCTTATGGAGTGGGTCAAACCACCGGCAGTTTTTCTTACTATCGGCCGTACGGGAAAGCATCTGGCTCAGAAAGCGATTTCAGTGTGCAAATCTCTGATATCTTTGGGAGTGTTTTGGAAACCTTCCCAATTGACATAAGCTTCAACTAGTACTCACCTGTCAGGGGCAGGCCATGAAAAATTGTCTGCCAACACAGTGGCTACTGTCTGAGCAGTAGCTGTTCCTGTTCAGGTGATTTGATCTCGGGGTCGTTTGCCGTCAAGCCAGGCGCGTAAATTTTCCAGAACGCGTAGACCCATTGCTTCGCGGGTTTCATGAGTAGCACTACCCAAATGCGGTAGCAGTACTGCGTTTTCGAGGTCGGCAAAACGTTTGTCAAGGTTGGGTTCACCCTCGTAGACATCAAGGCCTGCGCCCCTGATCGTTTTTGATCTCAAAGCATCAATAAGGCTGATATTGTCAACCACGTCGCCTCGTGCGGTGTTAATGAGAAAAGCCCCGGACTTCATGGATTGTAGTTCCTGCCCGGAAATCAAATGGTATGTCGCATCTCCACCCGGGCAGTGCAGGGACACGAAATCTGAATTGCCAAGTAAGTCGCTGAGAGATTCACATTGTTCGGCGCCCAAGCGCTTTGGGATATCAGGATCCCCAGAGTAGAAGGGATCATGATAGAGAATTTTCATTCCAAACCCAAAATGTGCTTTTTGCGCGACGGCCACAGCGATTCGCCCAAAACCAACGAGACCGAGTGTTTTACCGGTAACTTTGGTGCCCATCATGTGCGTTGGCCTCCACCCGACCCAAGCGTGTCTACGAACGTGTCTTTCTCCTTCACCGCCTCGCCTCGCCACCATGAGTATGAGCATCATTGCAGTATCTGCCGTGCAGTCGGTCAGCACTTCCGGGGTGTTGGTCACCACAATGCCAATTTCTTTTGCTGTAGCAATGTCAATGTGGTTAAATCCCACTCCAAAGTTGCCAAGAAACTTGCAACGACGACCTTCAACTGCCAACACATCCTGGCCGAGTGGGTCTGTCACTGTCGGTAACACGCAGTCTGCTTCACATAGCGCGGCTTTCAGACCATCTTTATCCATGGCTTGGTCTTCTTCGTTGAGTTGCACTTGCGGGCACATTTTCAGTAGCTCCCGCTCGACAATTTTGGGCCACCGCCGCGTAACAATTATTTTTGGATTGTTCATTATCCAAGCTCCTGTAGTGCTTTCTGAATGCCTGAACCAAGTTCAGCCGGGCTGAGGGCGATATGCGCGCCTGATTTTTTTAGCGTCTCTATTTTTTCATGGGCACTTTCGCCTTTCGTGGTAACGATGGCTCCTGCATGTCCCATGCGTCGTCCTTTAGGCGCTGTCATCCCTGCAATGTATGCCACTACCGGCTTGCTCATGCTCGTGCGGATGAACTCGGCAGCCTCAGCTTCCTGCGGCCCGCCGATCTCTCCGATCATCAAGACCGCGTGGGTTTCCTCGTCTTTCTCGAACATTTCCAGGATATCGCGATGGGAACTACCATTGATTGGGTCCCCGCCAATGCCAATGCTGGTACTAATGCCGATATCAAGTGCCTTCATTTGGGAAGCCCCCTCGTACCCCAAGGTACCTGAGCGGCCTACGACGCCCACAACTCCCGGAATATAGATATGTCCTGGCATGATGCCCATCATGGCTTTTCCCGGGCTAATGCTTCCAGCACAGTTCGGGCCGGTCAGAACCATTTTCTTTTCTTTTTTGTAACGACGCATGAAACGTTTTACGCGCATCATGTCCAGCGTCGGTATGCCATCGGTAATTGCCACGCAGTAGCGTATCCCGGCGTCTGCTGCTTCCATGATGGAGTCTGCTGCTGCTATTGGCGGCACGAAAACAATGCTGGCTGTGGCACCTACTTCAGAAACCGCTTCCCTTACTGTGTTGAAAACCGGTTTGTTCAAATGTGACAGACCGCCTTTCCCGGGGGTGACCCCGCCCACCACATTGGTTCCATAGTCGATCATTTCCTTGGCGTGGAATGAACCGATGCGGCCGGTGAAGCCTTGCACAATTACGCGGGTTTCACCGTCTAGCAATATGCTCATTGTCCTGTCCTCTCAGCCGAGAAAAGCTTCGCCGCTTGTACTGCACGTTCCGCTGCTTCACCAATGGTATTGACCGAAATAATGTCGTGCGAGCTGTTGGCAATCATTCTTCGGCCAACATCCACGTTTGTTCCGGAAAGTCTGACCACCAGGGGGACTTCAATTTTTATGACCTCCAGTGCTTTGATAATTCCTTCTGCTATCCAGTCACAGCGGTTGATACCAGCATAAATATTGACCAGCATCGCTTTAACCCCTTTGTCTTCAAGAACCAGTTCGAACGCCTTTGCAACGCGTTCCGGTGACGCGCCACCACCAATATCAAGAAAGTTTGCCGGCTCACCGCCAGCGATCTTGATCATGTCCATGGTTGCCATGGCAAGACCGGCGCCGTTAATCATGCACCCAATATTCCCGTCCAGTCCTACGTAGCTCAAATCATGGTCTGAGGCATGGGCTTCTCTCTGATCTTCCTGTGATTTATCACGCATTTCCACAACTTCTGGATGCCGAAACAAGGCATTGTCATCAACGCTTATTTTTGCATCCAGCGCGACCAGCCGCTCGCCACGACTAACGGCCAGAGGGTTTATTTCTACAAGTTCGGCATCCAGCTCCATTAAAACGGTGTAGCATCCCAGGAAAGTATTTACGGCCTGTTTCAGCAAGGGGCCGGTAAGTCCCAGACCAAAAGCGAGTTCACGAGCCTGGAAGGGTTGCATTCTGACTGCCGGGTCAATGGACACTCGCAAGATGCTTTCGGGAGCCTTTTCCGCCAGTTGCTCAATTTCCATACCACCCTGCGCGGAAGCTATGGCGATAACACGCTCACTGGCGCGGTCAATGACCAAAGCGAAGAAGATTTCCAGTTTGATTTCAGTCGCTTCTTCTACGTATACTTTTTCAACTTTCTTGCCTTGGGAGCCAGTTTGCGCAGTCACAAGGGTCTTTCCGATAATGTTTTGACAAAAAACACTCACTTCCTCTTCTTTGTGGCACAGCTTTACTCCTCCTGCCTTGCCACGTGCGCCGGAATGAATCTGCGCTTTGACCATGCAGCTGTCAGTTGGCAAGTTGCGATAGATGTTGACTGCCTGTTGGGGGCTGTAGGCAAGCGCTCCATCAGGAATAATGACGCCGTTGCGTCGCAGCACCTCCTTCGCTTGGTACTCGTGTATATCCATTTTCCTAACTCCCTTTTTTACGAACCATTTCCGCGCATGCCACTACATTTTCAGCCATGCGCGCTGAGGCGGCATCAATCATTTTGCCATCCAGAGACGCCGCACCGAGACCGGCTTTTGCCGCCTTGTCCAGTTCCTCCAGAATGCGCAATGCCTTCTCCTCTTCGGATTTGGGTGGAGAAAACACTTCGTTGGCCAAGCCGATTTGCCCGGGGTGAATGGCCCATTTTCCTTCAATTCCCAAAGCAGCTGCCCGGCGTGCTGCCTGAAGGTAGCCCTCGCTGTCACTGAAGTCGCCGTAGGGACCATCAATGGGACGCAGACCGTAAGCCCGGCACGCCACCGTCATTCTGCTTAATGCCGCGTGCCACTGGTCTCCGGGATAATCCGGGTTCAGTCCACCGATGTTTACAGTCCGTGCACGGTTACTGGCAGCATAATCTGCAACGCCAAAATGCAGTGCTTCAAGCCTGGGACAGGCCTGAGAGGCAATTGCTTCCACGTTTGCCATGCCCAATGCCGTCTCGATCAAAGCCTCAATGCCAATTCGATGCGTAAAAGCCATGTTGGTCTCAATTTGATTGAGCATGGCGTCCACCATGTAAATGTCAGCCACGACTCCGACCTTGGGAACGAGGATCGTGTCTAATTGCTTTCCACCTTGTTCAACAACTTCAACAACATCCCGATACATGTAGTGTGTGTCCAGGCCATTGATGCGCACCGAAATGGTTTTCCCGTGTCCGTGCCAGTCGTAATTCTGCAATGCCTCTATGATGTTTTTTCGTGCCGGAATTTTGTCAGCAGGAGCGACAGCGTCTTCCAGATCCAAAAATACGTAGTCAGCATCCGACTCCAGTGCTTTTCGAATCATCTTGGGGTTTGATCCGGGAACTGCAAGCTCACTGCGTTGCAGTCTTCGCGTCTTTGGGCTGTAAAGTGTGTGGCTCAAGATTTTTTAGCTTTGGTGGCTGAGCTTTCGGCAGCGCAAAAAAGCTTCTGTGCAGCCGCTACTCCTGAACCCAGCCTAAGCGTCTTGTATCCGGCATCGCGAAGAGCCATTTCTGTTCCTGCCAAGGCCGTCAGTATTGACAGCTCGTTGTGGTCGCCCAAGTGACCGATGCGAAATACCTTCCCCGCGAGCCTGTCCAGGCCGGCACCAAGGGAGAGGTTGTAGCGTGTATATGCATGACTGATAACGTCTCGTGCGTCTATTGTTTTTGGCACCGAGATGGCGGTGACAGTATCCGAATACAATTCTTCACGTTTTGCCACCAGTTTTAATTTCCATGCTTTCACTGCTACCCGTACGCCTTCGGCAAGGTGATGGTGGCGCTTGAATACATTTTCCAGTCCTTCCTGCAAAAGCAGATCCATCGTGTGGCGCAGGCCGTACATCAAAGGTATGGATGGGGTGTAAGGAAAAAAACCATCCTTATTCGTTTTTACATGGTCGGCGACATCTAAAAAGCACCGAGCGCACCGTGCATTAAGAGACGCTTTTATAGCCTTTTTGCTCATACAGACCAGTGCCAGACCGGCGGGCAACATCATGCCTTTTTGCGAACTGGTAATCCCGACATCCACCTCCCACTCATCCATTCGGAAATCAATGCTGGCAATCGAGCTGACCCCGTCCACGTGTAACAGGGCAGGATGCGATTCCGCATCAAGCGCTTTGCGAACACCGGGAACGTCACTGGTTACGCCCGTGGTGGTTTCGTTCTGGCATACCATCACGCTCTTGATCTCGTGGTTCTGATCGGTGTGCAGCCGGGCGCGCAGGCGTTCCAGGGGAAAGCCGTCACCCCACTCCATATCAAACACTTCGACATCCAGACCCAACCGGGTGGCCATGTCTGACCAAAGGTGACTGAAAACACCAAACCCTGCCGTAACTACTTTGTCTCCCGGAGACAAGGTGTTGCTTAGCCCGATTTCCCAACCCGCAGTACCGGTTGCCGGAATAATAAAAGTCTGTCCTTTCCGTGATTTAAAAATTTTTTTCAAGTCAGCAAACAGAGGCTTGGTAAGCTTGGGGAAGTCGGGTCGTCTGTGGTCTTCCTGGGGCACATTCATGGCGCCGTACACAGACGCTGGTAGGTTTGTAGGTCCGGGGACATACAGGAAATTTTTCCCTGGCATCGTTAGTCTCCTTGTTAGGATTCGCTAAAGCGCGACGTTGTTGAAACCTTCAGGTAACGCATTACCAAAAGAGAGCGTGTAATTATGCAGCAGTGCCGCTTTTTTTCCAACCCGTTCCCGAACGATCCGGGGCGAGCAGTTGCTGGTGGCACTTTTTCGCGAGGGTACATCCTCAGCAGGCTTGCGCCGCCATCCTTATCAGCGGTCTTGCCAGTCCTGATGCCGTTTCAAAAGCCCGTTGGTGGAGTCGTCAAATTTCTGCGTATTGCCCGTCTTCATTTTTTTCAACACCCTGTCGGCTATTTTCTTGCCAAGTTCCACGCCCCACTGGTCAAAAGGGTTGATTTGCCAAATCACGGACTGCGTAAAGACCTTGTGCTCGTAAAGTGCAACCAACATGCCTAAAGTTCTTGGCGTCAATTGTTTCAGCATGATGGTGTTGCTGGGTCGGTTGCCAGGGTTGTTCCGTGCGGGGTCGGTGGCAGATTGACCTGACATGAGCGTGTGTGACTGCGCAAAACAGTTTGCCGCAAGGAAGGCACTGTCTGGATCTGTTTTCTGGGGAAGCGCCGCACATATAAAGTCAACCGGAGTTGCTTGCGACCCTTGATGCAAAGCCTGACCATAACTGTGCTGAACGGCAATCCCGCTTGCGCCCCACACTGCCGGCGAAGTCGCATAATCGACATTGACCCCATCACGGTTCACTCCCTTGCCATTGCTTTCCATGTGCAATTGCTGCAGAAAATCAGGAAACAAAGCCAGTGCCGGTTCGTACGGCAGGATGGCGTGTCCGCGTAGTCCGAAAAAATTTCCATTCAGGATTCCCAGCAGAGCCAGAACGACAGGCATGTTGTCAAGCAGAGGAGCGTTGGCAAAATGCTGATCCATGACACGTGCTCCTTCATGCATTTGCAGGTAGTTCCTGCTTCCAATTTGCATGGCCACCAACAGCCCTGCGGATGACCAAAGGGAAAAGCGCCCCCCTATGGTGTCCCATATTTCCAGGCAGGATTCAGCGGGGATGCCAAAAGCCATAGCCCGGTCCTGTCGAGCAGTGACCGTCAAAAAATGCTTTTGCCACGCTTGGGCGTCAGCAAAATGCCCGCCAAGATAACGTTTTGCATGGCGGGCAACCATCAGCGTTTCACGGGTGGCAAAGCTTTTTGAAGTGACGATGAATAGCGTACGCGCAGGGTTCAGTGTAGAAAACAAGGCATCACGGGCACGTGAGTCGAGCGTCGACAGAAAATGTATTCCCAGCTTTTTACTGGCAAAGACCTCAAGTGCTCCACACGCCATTGCGACACCCAGGTGAGATCCACCCACGCCAATATGAACGATGTCTGAAAAGTGCTGTCTATCGAACCCGGTTTTTTCCCTGTTTCGAACGGAGGAACTGATTTTCAGCATTCGGTGTATCTGCCTGGCAGCCTCCACACTCATTCCCGCGGCGGCAGCCGGACCGTCGCCATCATCACGCATTACGGCATGAAGTGCCGCTTTCCTTTCACTCGTATTGACCGTCCCACCCGAGAAAAAGCGATTCCGCCACGCAGGCAAGTCCGAGGCCTTTGCCAGTGTTGCAAGCAATGCCAGCGTTTCGGTAGTGAACAGGTTTTTTGAAAAATCCAGCAGCAGCCCATCCAGTTCAATGCTGTAGCGAAGGTGACGGTTTTTCTCTGTGGCAAACAACTCACACAAGTGGGTGTCCGCCAGCTTTTCTACGTGCGCCAGCAACGCCCTCCAAGGCCTGGATTGGGAGATCATGGGTTCAAAACATTATTGGCTTGGTGTGCCCACTTCTGTTCCGGAGCAGGCACGATTTCGTATTGTAACGCCAGGTTCCGTCCGTCCGCCTTCCTCCAGTATTCGGCATCTTGATGTTTGCTACAATCAACGTGACACACAGGGTCATGAATCCTTTGCCGTTTCCCTGGCAGAAAAAGTCTTTGGTTTGAGTGTTCCCGAAACAATGCAAAAAAACTTCTCCGCCTCGTGACTGAATATTTGTACCTGTATGGTGGTGCATGAACAAAAAAGAAACCACGAACATTGAAGAATCGAACGGCTTGCTGGCAGACGAGGACGACCGCGCACTTCGCGCCAACGTCAGATTGCTTGGCAAAATGTTGGGTAAGGTTATCCAGCGTGAAAACAATCCGGCGATTTACGCGGCAGTGGAAGTCTTGCGTAGGAATTTTGCCAGTCTGCAGAGTCATGAGTCGGAAAAATCCCGCCGCAGAGTGGTCAGATACCTGGAAACCCTGGATCTGGGCTTACTGGATCAGGTCATTCGTTGCTTCTCGACTTTTTTCAGTCTCGTAAACGTGTCTGAGGATGCGCATCGCTACAAACTGAACAGTCTTATGGAAAGCGCGCCTGCTTACAGTGGCTTTGCTTACACGCTGGGCTTTCTGAAAAAACGGGGTGCGACACCGGAACGCCTGCAGAATTTGCTGGACAAGCTGTGCTTTTACCCCGTTTTTACAGCACACCCCACCGAGTCCAAGAGGCGTGTCAACTTACAGATCTGTCAGCGAATTTTAATGGTTTTGCGTAAGCTCGACGCAGGAAGGCCGAGTCCCCACGAAAGGTTAAGCCTTCACCATGAATTGGATAGAGAAGTAAAAGTGCTGTTCAAGACCGAGGAGATTCGTGCCAACAAACCGTCAGTCGAATCGGAAGTGGTCAACGGGCTCTACTACTACCGTAGTTCTATTTTCAAAGCCGTTCCCAAGGTCTACCGGAAGCTGGAAAAGGATTTGCGGGAAATTTACCCGAACGATGATCTGCGTGTGCCCAGTTTTCTTTTGTTTGGCTCGTGGATTGGCGGAGATCGCGATGGAAACCCCTTCGTCACCCCGCAAGTCACAACCCGCACCACGGTTTTGCATTCCGTCGAAATCATCAAGGAGTACATCCGGCGTATCGACTTTCTAACCGACCAACTTACGCACGCCTCTTCCCTGATTACGCCAAGCCCAGAGTTTCTGGAGCATATTGAGCAAGACGGCGTATACGAAAAACACGCCTTTCGCCGCAACCCGGAACTGTTTGCCAGAGAACCTTACCGTCGCCGCCTGGGGGTCATCATCTACCGCCTGCGGTGCAAGCTGACAGCCATTAACAAAAGACTGTCAGTTCCGGGCGCACAAGTCCGGTTTGCATATCCAGACGAGGAAAGCTTTCTCAATGAACTGAAACTGGTGGATCACTCCTTGCGCAGCCATGGTGATGCTGACCTTGCCGACTGCGAGTTGAAGGATCTGATCCGCATGGTGGAAACTTTCGGTTTCTATCTGTCACGCCTGGATGTCAGGGAAGAGTCTTCGCAACATGGGATTGCCTTGGATTCTATCCTGGCGCACTTGGATCTCCACGATGATTACCAGAGTCTGGATGATGACGGAAAATACCGGCTACTCGTGGCTCTGCTGGAACGGGATAATTTGCCCAAGCTCAAAATATCCGATTTAGAGCCGGGCCCCAGACGGGTGGCGCGGGTATTTTCAGTCATGAAGACCGCGCGCGAAAAAATCAGTTCCCGCATCATTGGCAATTACGTCATTTCCATGACCCACGCGGCGTACCACGTTCTGGAAGTCCTTGTGCTTGCCAAACTCACCGGGGTGATTGCCAAAAGCGCAAACGGGGAACCCCATTGCAATCTGTCTGTCACTCCCCTGTTTGAGACTATCGACGATTTACAGCGCGCCCCAGCTATATTGCAGGAGCTTTTTCAGGAACCGGTCTATAGAGAGCTGTTGCGTTTGTCCGGTAGTTTCCAGGAAGTCATGCTGGGCTATTCGGATTCCTGCAAGGATGGCGGCATCCTTGCATCGTCATGGAATTTGTACCAAGCGCAGCGTGACATTGTTTCCGTTGCCAGGGCTTCCGGAGTTGAGTTGCGTTTTTTCCACGGACGCGGAGGAACTATCGGTCGGGGTGGCGGACCAACCCGAGAGGCGATAATTGCGCAACCGCCAGGAACCGTAGACGGCAGAATAAAAGTGACTGAACAGGGCGAGGTGATTTCTCTGAAATATATGAACCCGGAGGCCGCCATACACGAAATCACAACCGCCTGCTGTGGATTGATCAGAGCCAGCCGGCATCTGGTGCTTCCGGGGGCTTATAAAGACGACGCTGAACACCTGAAAATAGCGGAAGTCCTGGCGACTTTGGGTGAAAAGTTCTATCACGATCTGGTGGACTCGGATATTGGGCTTTTCGATTACTTTTATCGGGCTACCCCGGTGGCAGAAATCGGCGAACTGCACATCGGTTCACGACCGACGCACAGAAAAACGACGGATCGGTCGAAATCATCCATAAGAGCAATACCCTGGGTGTTTGGCTGGTCTCTGTCGCGCCACACTTTACCAGCCTGGTATGGCATCGGCCATGCTCTGGAAGGCTTTGTAAATCAGGCTCCCGGCAATCTCGAGCGACTACAGAAGCTGTATCGTAAATGGCCATTTTTCGAAACTCTTTTGAACAATATCCAAGTAGCTCTGTCCAAGGCAAATATGTTCATCGCCAAAGACTACTCGGCTTTGTGTTCTAATAGGGACAGGGCCAAATTGATTTACAACATCATTTCAAGGGAATATGAGTTGACAGTCAATTTGGTCATAAAGGTTTGTCAGCAAGACAGTTTGCTGGAGCGTTATCCCGCGCAAAAATTATCCATTCAGAGACGTGCTCCTTATCTGGACCCGTTGAATTACATTCAGATTATGCTGCTGAGAAAACACCGCACCAATTTTTTCATGGCGCACGAGCGCAACTACTATTTGAAAGCGCTGCTGCGAACCATCAATGGCATTGCGCTCGGGATGAGGAATACCGGCTAAACGTAATTTTCTGGCTGGACAGGCAGGCTCTTTCCCAACCTGGAGTGCCGGACGTGTTGGGGGATTGGAATCTGCCGTTCAGATTCGGTTCTCTGCAGTGGTGATGGCCGTAGAGTTGGCGGCCGGCCAGAAGCTTGTGAAAAGTTAGAACGCGATATCAACAACAGCACTACGCAGCTGGAAACTGCGGTGTTGCATTTGCAGCGGACAAATGGGTCGCCTGGAGACTGATTTGGCGACGCTTGAGGTAGAACGCATGAAGTTCGAAACCAGCATCCCTGTCGTTCAGCCGCCGGAATAACGGCATGACTGGTCGATTAACATCACATCTGTAATCGCTGAATACGGTAAAATGCGTTGCACCAGATGACTGAAGTCATTTCACGACAACCAGGAGCTTTTGACATGGCACAACACGCTGTTCAAGAAACCGAAGCGCATGCACTGGTTGAATCCATCCGTGATGAAATTCACGCGTTTGATTATGTGAAGCTCAGCAAAGCTGAAGTGGACGTGATGCATACCGCCACCGAAGATGCGGTGGAAGACGCGGCCAGCGAAGGTGTCTATCGCACGCCTGATCTACAAGCACTGCATGTCAGGCTAATTCAGGAGCGTGCATCACAGGACGCGCGTGATTTTGCGGTTGAGCGGTTTATGTATAAAACGGTCGCCGCCCTTGGTTTGAGCGTGCCGCAAACGGCGTCTTGGGACGCCCGGTTCGTCTGTGCCTGACCGATATCTTTACCCGGGCACAAATACACTTAAAAATCGTTTTGGTCTCCGCGATGAAGCGGTTCTGAACAAGCTTGAAGCAGCATCGTTTGCTGAGATGCGCAAGCATGAAGTGCTTTACCTTGGATATGGCGGGATTAAAGGCGATCCACAAGGTGCTTTTTAGCCAAATTTATGAATGGGCTGGTCAAACCCGTGATGAGACGGTAACGACCGAAGGTGAGCGATTCACGCCGCCGGATCATGTCATTTCTAGAGGAGATGTTCATTTTGGCTGCGCCTCATGGTCCGCAAGCAGGCTGTCAGGCCAGCTCGCACGGCAGCGGACGGTCTTGGATGAAGCGCAAAAAAGCGGGACACTGACGAAAGAGCGATGAGCCGAAGTCACCGCAGATCAAGTTGGCATGATTAATTTTGTACATCCGTTTCGCGAAGGTAATGGTCGCGCGATGCGTCAATTTATCGAGCAGTCTGCAGAACATTATGGGTTTCGGGCGAGAATGATCGGTGGGATCGAGTGGTTAAAGGCGTCGCACGAGGCGATGGATCATCGTAACACTGGCGGTCTTAAGTCGCTCATTGCAGAAAACACAACCGATCAATCGTCGCGAGTCGGAGACAACGTCCTCAAAGAAATTGCACATGGCAGAAGCGCAAGTGTTGTTCGATAACATGCGCAAGAACGAGGCGAATTTGCAGAAGTCGCAACAGCGTGGCACGGATCAAGGTCGGTCTACTGACAAGCCTGAAAAAACACAGCCTGTCGTGCCTAATCAAGGGCAGGATCAAGAATACGACCGATAAGTTTTAAGCGTAATAGCTGGTACTTGATCTGACTGACAGCGTCAGTGACCCTGACCCTTCATTGACTGGATTGTTTCGTAACGAAGCTTGAGTTGGTCAAAGTGAGCGATGAGGTAGGCGATAAAGGTTCGGATCGTCGCTGAGACAAAACGCCTTTGCGGATAGACCGCATACAGCCCCGCCTCAAATCGTATGGCGTCCTCAAAGAGTGACACCAATTCACCGCTCTTAAGTTCGTTCACTGCCATGTACCGCGGAATCAAAGCGATACCGTGTCCTGCCAGGGTCAAGGTTCGAACAATCTCACCGCTGTTCACGCGCATGTTGCCGCCGACAACGATGGTTCTCGTCTTCTTGCCGTCAAAGAGCGGCCAGTGACCAGCATAGCCGGGAACCGTATCAATAAGACAATTGTGGTTCTTAAGATCATCAATGATCAGTGGTTCGCCGTGGTTCTCCAGGTAGCGGGCGCTCGCGATCATCGCGAGTTTGACGTCCATCAAGCCACGGGCGACGAGGGTCGAATCGGGAAGCGCGCCCGCACGAATGCCCAAGTCGAAACCTTCTTCAACCAGATCGACGTAACGATCGGCAGCGGCAAGCTCAATCTGAACCTTTGGATAGGTATTCAGATACCCCGGCAGCAGGGTTTGCAGAAACCTCCTGGCGCATAAACGCAGGTGCGGTGACTTTCAGTTGGCCGTGGGGCTCCGTTCGCGCCCCCATGGCGGCGTGTTTGTTCCCGTCTACATCGGAAATCACCTGCCGACACTGGTCAATGAAGGCCGTGCCTTCATCGGTGAGAGATAGCTTAGGGGTGGTTCGCTGTAACAGTTAAACGCCGAGCTATTCCTCAAGCTCCATCACATATCGGCTCACTGCTGACGTGGACAAGCCAGGCTCTCGTGCCGCCGGTGCGAAACCTTGTTGTTTGGCGACCTCGGAGAAGACCGTCATACCCTTCAAAATTAATACGGGCTGGTCTATCATCGCGTCATTGTCACAAGGAGCCAGTAAATTGACCGAAAGGAAAGGCTACGGCGTACCGAAGCGCCCGCGAAGCCGGCCGAAAACGGGCACACTGCCCCTGTGCCTTCAGCTCTCGGACATCAGTCCTGAACCCCTGTATCGCCAGATGGCGCAATGGGCACTTGCGGATTTACCTCGGCAAATACCCTTCGCTCGTTACCATCCGACTCAATCCCGGTGCCGACCTCGGAAGCACTGTGGATGGATGAGTCGGTACCAGCCAGTAGCGGTCTTTGTGTTGCCAAACGGCAGCCGTGAGGAAGTGTTGGTGCATGCGCCGCGTTATGACGAAATGTCTGTTGCAAGATGGCTGAAACCGGCTTCTGTTGAGCACGCCTCAAACATTGATTTCAAGCCGTATGAAGCGGTTAACCCATAAATGGAGACTACATAAATGAAAACCAAAACCCTAATCTTTCTCGCTGGCGTACTCGCCTCATTCGGAGGTTGTCATGAGTGATGAGAGCAAATGTCCTGTTGTACACGGTGAAAGCAATTTGTCCGGTGCCGGTACCTCAAATCGAGATTGGTGGCCGAACCAGTTAAACATCAACATCCTGCACCAGCATGCCGGGCAATCCAACCCGATGAATGGATTCGATTATGCACAGGCCTTCAAGAGTCTCGACCTGGATGCCTTGAAGAAAGA
The DNA here is from genome assembly GCA_965212025.1 of Candidatus Oxydemutatoraceae bacterium. Lineage (GTDB taxonomy): Bacteria > Pseudomonadota > Gammaproteobacteria > Poriferisulfidales > Oxydemutatoraceae. The sequence goes on along the minus strand of OZ243039.1, from coordinate 648,787 downwards.
CATTGTTGACATGATGACAACGTCGCAGGATTGGTGGCCTGCTGATTACGGTCACTACGGACCGTTCTTCATTCGGATGGCCTGGCACGGTGCGGGCACCTACCGCACGGGCGATGGCCGCGGTGGTGCAGGGACAGGCAACCAGCGCTTCGCTCCCATAAACAGTTGGCCAGACAACGGCAACCTCGACAAGGCGCGCCGACTGCTCTGGCCGATCAAGCAGAAGTACGGCAAACAGATTTCATGGGCCGACCTGATGATCCTGGCCGGTAACTGTGCGCTCGAGTCGATGGGCTTCAAGACCTTCGGGTTTGGCGGTGGCCGTGTGGACATCTGGCAACCCGAAGAAGACATCTACTGGGGTAAGGAGAAAGAGTGGCTGGGCGATGAACGCTACTCGGGTGAGCGTGACCTTGAGAAACCGCTCGCCGCCGTACAAATGGGTCTCATCTATGTCAACCCGGAAGGCCCGAATGGCGTGCCTGACCCAGTTGCTTCCGGACAAGACATCCGCGAAACCTTCGCGCGTATGGCGATGAATGACGAAGAAACCGTGGCTCTCACGGCCGGTGGTCACACCTTTGGCAAAGCGCACGGTGCTGGTGATCCTGAGTTGGTCGGTGCCGCTCCCGAAGCGGCCAGCATTGAAGAACAAGGTCTCGGTTGGAAAAGCAGTTATGGCAGTGGTAGTGCTGGTGATGCGATTACCAGTGCCCTCGAAGGTGCCTGGACGCACACACCAACCACTTGGGACACCAGCTACTTTGACACGCTTTTTGGCTATGAGTGGGAACTGACGCAGAGCCCGGGTGGCGCGCACCAGTGGGTGCCGAAAAACGGCAGCGGTGGTGACACGGTGCCCGATGCACACGACGGATCCAAGCACCATCCCCCGATGATGACGACCGCAGACATGGCCATGCGCATGGATCCGATCTACGAGCCCATCTCACGCCGCTTTCATGAGCACCCAGAGGAATTCGCGGATGCCTTCGCTCGCGCCTGGTTCAAGTTGACCCACCGCGACATGGGGCCGCGCGCGCGCTATCTCGGCAGTGAAGTCCCTACAGAAGAACTGATTTGGCAAGACCCGATTCCAGCGGTCAATCATGCGCCGATAGACGAAAACGATGCAGCGGTGCTGAAAACCCAAATCACCGAGTCGGGATTGTCCGTGACACAGCTTGTTTCGACCGCTTGGGCCTCGGCCTCTACATTCCGAGGTTCAGACATGCGCGGCGGTGCCAATGGGGCACGTATTCGGCTGGCTCCGCAAAAAGACTGGGAGGTGAATCAACCGGTTCAGCTCGCAACGGTATTGCAAACTCTCGAAGGCATCCAGCAAGGATTCAATGACTCGCAATCGGGTGGCAAGCAAGTATCGCTTGCCGATGTGATCGTGCTGGCTGGATGTGCGGGTATCGAGCAAGCCACGAGAAACGCGGGTCAGGCCGTCACCGTCCCGTTCACGCCAGGTCGGGGAGACGCCTCACAAGAGCAAACCGATGTCGCGTCATTTGACTTACTCGAACCGACTGCCGACGGTTTCCGAAACTACCTCAAAGCCAAGCACACGGTCTCGGCCGAGGAAATGTTGGTGGATCGTGCGCAGCTGTTGACGCTCAGTGCGCCAGAATTGACCGTTCTGGTCGCGGGTATGCGTGTCATGGGTACGAACTACGGACAAACCCAACATGGTGTATTCACTGGCCGGCCGGGGGCGTTGACCAACGACTTCCTGGTGAATCTGCTCGATATGAGCACCGTATGGGCACCGACCTCGGAAGAAGCCGACCTCTTTGAGGGTCGCGACCGCGCAACTGGCGACTTGAAATGGACTGGTACACGCTCTGACCTGATCTTTGGTTCCAACTCGCAACTGCGTGCTGTCGCCGAATATTACGGAAGTGACGATGCCCTGCCGCAATTCGTAGCCGATTTTGTGAAGGCGTGGGACAAGGTCATGAACCTTGATCTCTGTTGACCAATAAAACCGGGTAGCCACACCGGGTTTACGGAGATCAGCGAAGTCTGGGAAGACGCGGGTTTTCCAGATGCCACGGGAGCCAGAGAACTCATCTGGTTAGGCTCACGGTCATCGTGATTTCACTCCTTGTAACTCTGTTTGTGGACGTTTCGGGTCATGCTTTCACGGTTCTGATGTTTACCAGCAGAAAGGAGTTCGCTCAGACAGTCCCCCTCCGCCTAGCCCTGAGGGGGAGCAGTGGAATGTCCAGCCTCTCACAAAGTGCGGTGAAGCGGCAGTAAAGGCTGTCCCAGGCTTGAAGTCTGTTAAGGTGAGTGCTGGACGAATTGCCTAATTATTGGCACTGCGGTACAGTTAGCGGCTAACTTTTTACAGTTCTGTTACCAGGAAGCAGGTGTCTGCTGGCGTTCCTGGTGTTTGTTCACTTTCCGGGGGAATTTATAATGTCCAGCCTCTCACAAAGTGCGGTGAAGCGGCAGTAAAGGCTGTCCCAGGCTTGAAGTCTGTTAAGGTGAGTGCTGGACGAATTGCCTAATTATTGGCACTGCGGTACAGTTAGCAGCTAACTTTTTACAGTTCTGTTACCAGGAAGCAGGTGTCTGCTGGCGTTCTTGGTGTTTGTTCACTTTCCGGGGGAATTTATGGCTGAAAACGCATCGTCTCTTGAGTTGCTGATAGAGCGCAAAAATAAAATGCGCCGCCAGGCGTATGACGCTCGCGCAGCCCAGGAAAACAAAGACGAAGTCAGCTCCAGAGCCTGCGCTCGTTTTGTGGCGCTGGAAGCCTGCAAAAAAGCGAAAGTTGTTATGTGGTACATGGAATGTCGAACGGAAACCCGTACGCGCCGGGCACTGGCAGAGGCAATTAAAGACTTGGACAAGCGCGTTATTGTTCCTTACTGCACTGTCGACGAAGCAGGGGACAACAAGCTGGGTCTGTGGCACCTGGAAAGCTTCGATGAACTCGTGGTTGGAAAATGGAAAATTCTTGAGCCACCACGGGAACGCTGGGCAGAAGTGGCTAAAAATGCTAAGGCTGAGGAGCTGGACGTCGTGTTGGTTCCCGGCGTGGGTTTTGACCGTAACGGCGGAAGGATGGGCAACGGGCAAGGCTATTATGACCGCCTGCTGGAAAAAGTCCGACCCGACTGTCTGTTGGCTGCCTTGTGCTACGAATCGCAGTTGTTTGATGAGATACAGATGAGTTCTCACGACGTGTTCATGGATCTGGTGATTACCGAGAACGCCGTATATGAAGGCAAAGGGAGGAATTAATGGCGGCAACGATCGACGACACTTACGCCGAAGCCTTCCTGTCCCTTTATACAGAATTTTTAGTTACCGCAAAAAACTTCAAATGGGTTGAACATGCTGTCAACGCGGTTACAGGCAATGCCGCGAGCACCGTTCTTTGTGATTGTGAGGCAGGCCTGGATCACTATGTTGACGGCAGTGACACTCCTGATGGTCGCCCAGGTGCGGTTGTACAGTTGCACGTTCCCAGGTTCTGGAAAGACCGGCTTTCCCGTTTGGAGAAGACCGCCTTGGTGCGCATCAGCCAAAACATCCTGACTTGTCCCACTGCCGCTTGTTTTAACCGGCTTGATGGCTCGGATTATTTTCAGATGGGACGCAAAGTGGCTTATTTCGGCAATGGATTTCAGTTTCGGGAGCACCGGCACAGCCGTCGCGTTTGGGTGGTGCCTATATTGGGTGGCGAGTTTGTGATTGACAGGCGTCTCGGCTACGCGCAAGGTTTGATGGGAGGCAATCTCTGGTTTTTTGGTGACAGCGTTGACAGTGCTCTGTCTTCGGCAGAGCGTGCAGTAGAGGCGGTTAATGCGGTTCCGGGTGTTGTGTGTGCTTTTCCCGGCGGAATCACGGGTAGTGGTTCCAAAGTCGGGAGCCAATACAGCTTCAGCGTCGCCAGCACGTACGAGAAGTATTGTCCCACCTTGCAAGAACATCCGGATATTGAAGGGGCTTTGCCCCCTGGCGTGACTTCAGTCATGGAAATCATCATTAATGGCCGGGGAATGCCGGAGATCATCGCCGCGACACAGGCAGCCATTACAGCCGCGCGCGACCAAGAGGGTCTAACCATGATTTCCGCCGGAAATTACGGGGGGCGGCTGGGCAAAAGCCTGATTTATTTGCATCCAGACAAGCAGCCCGAGCTTGCCTGATATTGAGAAACACGCTCTTGCTACTACTGGACGGACACCAGGCGGCAGCCAAAATTTACCAGACAACAGCTTCGGAAATCGCTGACATTGGTGGCAATGGTGTGACGCTTGCCACCGTAGTGGTCGGCACCTACGCACCCAGTCGGCTTTATGTGAAGCTGAAGCTGAAAAAAGCGAAAGCAGTTGGGCTGAAGTCGCGCATGATTGAACTGCCGGAAACTGTCTCGCAATCCGAACTTGAGGGCGAGTTGCGCAGACTCGCGGCAGATCCGGATGTGAACGGCATTTTATTGCAGTTGCCTCTGCCAGACGGACTGGAAGTACGCGATGCTTTGGCTTGTATTCCTGTACAAAAGGACGTGGATGGTCTGACTATCGGGAACTTGGGCAAACTGTTAAGCGGAGAGGAAAGCCTGATCCCATGTACGCCACTTGGTGTCATGCGCATGCTTGAGCACTATGAGATTGACACCCGCGGCAAACAGGTTGTCATCATTGGTCGCTCCACCTTGGTTGGTCTGCCTTTGGCACTTTTGCTGGCGCGCAAAGGAGTGGACGCAACCGTCAAAATTTGTCATTCACGCACCCCCAATCTGGCAGATCAATGCCGGGAAGCTGATATTCTGATTCCCGCTGCTGGCACTCCGGGCATGGTGAAATCCGAGTGGGTGAAGCTTGGTGCCAGCGTGATTGATGTTGGGGTCAGCGAAAGCGACGAGGGCGGTATTCAAGGAGATGTGGATTTTGACGATGTGAGCAAAGTGGCTGGTGCGCTCAGCCCCATGCCAGGAGGAACGGGTCCGATGACGGTGGCCTGCCTGATAGAAAACACCTTGCGCGCCTACCGTTTGCAGCACGACTGACTTTATGGTCATCCGCTTGTTTGCGGCGAGCGGTTTCTCAAAGCAACATTTCGTGTCCTGTTTCGCCCTGCGTACGTTCTGGCTGCAGATTAAAGCAGTGAGGGCAGAGTGCTTTTTTATGGCCAAGCGTGTTCAGGGTCAGTACAATGCGGAGCAGTATTCCCGGTTTCTGTTAGCACGGACAGATGGCCGTGCGCCAAAACCAGCGAGGCTATTATGGAAATTCAAATTGGGCTTTCGAAGGAGCAACGCGAAGAAATAGCCAGCGGTCTTTCGCGTATGCTGGCGGACAGCTATTCACTCTACCTGAAAACGCATAATTTTCACTGGAACGTGACTGGCCCCATGTTCATGACGCTGCATACACTTTTTGAACAAGAGTACACAGAAATAGCAATCGCAGTGGACGAAATTGCTGAACGTATACGCGCGCTGGGCGTGTTTGCTCCGGGGGCTTTCAGCACTTACACCAGCTTGTCTTCCATTCCTGAGGAGACCGGAGTTCCCGATGCCAGGAACATGATCAGGCAACTGATGGAAGGGCAGGAAGCTGTTGTCAGAACCGCACGCAGCGTTGTTCCGATAGCCGAAAACGCCGGAGATGCGCCGACAGCGGATTTGCTGGTTCGCCGGATGGAAGTACACGAAAAAAACGCCTGGATGTTGCGTAGCCTGCTGGACTGATGCCTTCTGGCGTGTTTAAGCAGGAAGCATGTAACCCGATTACCGCCTATACAAATGCTTTGCCAGCGGCTCGCTGTCTGATGATGTCGCAATGGCAGGGTGTTCGCCCTGCAGAGAACGTGGCAGCAGGGACAGTCGGCTCACATAACCAACTTGGCCCGTGTTGCATGAAGGCTTTGGGACTAAGCGACTCTGACCTATGTTGACATGACCACAACAAGTGGCGTAAAGTAGCCAAGAATTCAGCGGCACGTCTTTTCTGGCGTGTGGTTTTGTCAAAACCTTTGAGGAGGATAGTATATGAAGACATGGAATACCCCTGTAATTCGGGAAAGCGCGGTTGGTATGGAAATCAACTGCTACGCTTGCGCAGAACTTTCCTGACAGAAAGCTAAAGCGAAGTCGGCACTAATCCTTTCTGCATGAAGCCATGCGGATTGTAGTATTGGGTTCAGCTGCCGGCGGCGGGTTCCCTCAGTGGAACTGCAAGTGTTGGAACTGCCAGTCCGTCAGGGTTGGCAGTTCTTTTTTTACCCCCCGAACTCAAGCCTCCGTTGCCGTCAGTGGCAATGGGAAAGATTACGTACTTTTGAATTGCTCTCCTGATGTCAGGCAACAGATTGCTGACAACCAGGACTTGCATCCCCGCGGCGAAGGTCTCAGACACAGCCCGATAAAATCCATAGTTTTAACAAATGGTGATATTGACCACATCGCCGGGTTGCTGACTTTGCGTGAAAGTCAGCCTTTTTCTCTTTATTCCACGGAGCGTGTGCAGACCATTCTGCAAAGTAATTCGGTGTTCCGCGTGCTGAACGAAAAACTGGTCGAGCGGCGAAGCATGCAGATTCCGGGTCAAATTGCGTTGAAAGACGCTGGCGGAAAGGAGCTTGACCTACAGGTTGATATGTTTCCGGTTCCAGGAAAGGTTGCGCTTTATCTGGAAGATGAAAGCCAGGGGCCAAATTTCGGGACTGAAGAAGGCGACACAGTGGGCTTGTGTATACGGGATGAGGCCGGCGCATCGTTTTATTACCTGCCCGGCTGCGCCTACTTGAGTGAGGAACTGAAAAGCCGACTGAGCGGTGCGGAGTTGGTTCTTTTCGATGGCACGGTCTATCAGAACGAAGAAATGCTTGAAACAGGTGTGGGTGTCAAAACCGGCGCGAGAATGGGACACATAGACAATGAAAAGGCCATGGAGGGATTTGCCGAATTGAACGTGAAAAGAAAAGTCTTCATTCACATCAATAACACGAACCCGATACTCGCGGAGAATTCAGAAGAGCGAAAAACTGTAGAAGCAGCGGGATGGGAAATTGCTTATGACGGTCAAGCCATAACACTATGACCCCCTAGGCTGCTGAGACCATGAAAGAGCACGAGCTGGAGCAGGCATTGAACGTGAAAAGAAAAGTCTTCATTCACATCAATAACACGAACCCGATACTCGCGGAGAATTCAGAAGAGCGAAAAACTGTAGAAGCAGCGGGATGGGAAATTGCTTATGACGGTCAAGCCATAACACTATAACCCTCTATACTGCTGAGACCATGAAAGAGCACGAGCTGGAGCAGGCGTTGAGAGACATTGGGGCAGAGCGGTATCACAATCACCATCCCTTTCACAAGCTTTTACACAGCGGGAAACTGAACAAAGGGCAAGTTCAGGCATGGGCGCTGAATCGATACTGTTATCAGGCTGCGATTCCCATCAAGGATTTAAGCCTGATGGCAAAAATAGAAGATCGGGAAATCCGTCGAAAGTGGCGGGAGCGCATCGAAGATCATGACGGAAGCTTGACGAGTGACGGTGGCATAGTGCGTTGGCTTAAATTGACCGGAAGTCTCGGCGTGGATCAGGATTACGTGATTTCCCGTGAAGGGGCGTTACCGGCGACCCGATTCGCAGTGCAGGCTTATGTGCAGTTTGTTCGTGAAATGCCTTTACTGGATGCGATTGCCTCATCCCTGACGGAGTTGTTTTCTCCACAGATCATCGCAGAAAGGGTTTCCGGCATGCTGGAAAATTACGATTTCATTGACGAAGACACGCTGGCTTACTTCAAGCCCAGGCTGACGCAGGCGCGTCGGGATGTGGACTTCGCTTTGGCTTATGTTCTCAAAAATGCGCGCACCGAGCGTGAACAGAAAGCGGTTTGCAAGGCTTTGATTTTCAAGTGCAACGTGCTGTGGGCGCAGCTTGATGCGCTGTACTTCGCCTACGTGTCCCCGGTGCTGACTCCTCCCGGCTGCTTTATTCCGGACGCGAGCACCCGTTGACGGTTCAGAGACAGCGTGCCCGTCTTATCGTCAGCTCGGCATCCCGCCCATTGCTTGCCAAACACGTCAAGTTGCAGTACAACAAGGTGCGCGACCAGTGGGTCTTGCTTGCCCCTGAGCGTCTGCTCGAGCCTGACGAGCCTGCGCTGGAGACGATCCGCCGTTGTGACGGGGAGGCCACAGTGGGCGAAATCGCACAAAGCCTGGCAAGTGAGTACAATGCTTCAATAGAAGACATCAAAAGAGATATTTTGCCCTTGTTGCAAGACCTCACAGACAAACGCTTCATGACGATAAAATAGGATCGTGACCGACTCGAACCAGAATCTTGGAAAACCGCTTGCCATCCTTTGCGAGTTGACGCACCGTTGCCCATTGCAGTGCCCCTATTGCTCCAACCCGCTGGAGCTGGAAAAGGCGGCGGCTGAGTTGAGCACCGAAAAGTGGATTGACGTGCTGGAACAAGCCGCCAGTCTCGGCGTCTTTCAAGCACATTTTTCAGGCGGTGAACCGGGGCTGAGACCTGACTTGGAGCGGCTGGTAGAAAAGGCAAGCGAATTCGGCATTTACACCAACCTCATTACTTCTGCCGTGACTTTTGACAAGCCGCGCATTGAAGCTCTTGCCGGGTTGGGTCTTGAGCATGTGCAAATCAGCATCCAGGATTACGAGGAAAAAAACGCGAACTTTATTGGTGGCAACAAACAGGGTTACGCGAAAAAAATGGAGGTCGCAAAAGCAGTTGTTGGAGCCGGGCTGCCGTTGACCGTCAATGCTCCAATACACCGGATGAATATTGAGCACCTGCCAGAGATTATTGATCTTGCGGTGGAAATGGAGGGCTCTCGCATTGAGATCGCGCACGTTCAGTATTACGGATGGGCATATCACAATCGCTCCGCATTGATGCCAACGTTTGCGCAACTGGAAAAAGCGAATGTCGTAGTTGACGAGGCCATCAAGCGGCTTAAGGGTATCTTGGTCATCGACTTCGTGGTTCCCGACTACTACGCGAAGCGTCCCAAAGCCTGTATGAGCGGCTGGGGGCGTCAGTTTCTGAACGTCACCCCGTCAGGAAAAGTCCTGCCCTGCCACGCTGCTGAAAGCATTGATACCTTGCGCTTTGATAATGTGCTTGAGCATTCCCTGGAAGAAATCTGGCAGCACTCGGAAGCTTTTGAAAAGTTTCGGGGCACTTCCTGGATGCCTGCCAAGTGCCTTAGCTGCGAGCGGCATACCATCGACTGGGGTGGTTGCCGATGTCAGGCTTTTGCCATTACCGGTGACGCAGCCAACATGGATCCCGCCTGCGAATTTTCAGATCACCACGATACAATGCTCAGCATCGCCCAGACTGCATCGATCAAGGCAGATTCCCGCTTTGATTACCGGCGCATTGGTTTTTTCAATCGCGAAAAAACCGGAGCCTTACGCGCCGTAAATGATGTGGAAAACAGAAAAATCGCAAACTAAACTCGCAGTATCCGCGCTGCACACAGTGCACGTCGTTGATAGCGGCGAAAAAGGTTTGCCGTGTGCGGTGTTTTTGCACGGTGGCCCGGGAAGTGGTTGTCGTCTGGAACATTTCCGTCTTTTTCCCTCGGGGCAGTGCCGAGTGATTCTTCCTGATCAGAGAGGCAGCGGGCAGAGTGAACCTCTTGGCTTGCTGGAGGAAAATACAACCGGGGCACTTTTGGAAGACTTGGAGACGGTACGCATTGGTTTTTTCAATCGCGAAAAAACCGGAGCCTTACGCGCCGTAAATGATGTGGAAAACAGAAAAATCGCAAACTAAACTCGCAGTATCCGCGCTGCACACAGTGCACGTCGTTGATAGCGGCGAAAAAGGTTTGCCGTGTGCGGTGTTTTTGCACGGTGGCCCGGGAAGTGGTTGTCGTCTGGAACATTTCCGTCTTTTTCCCTCGGGGCAGTGCCGAGTGATTCTTCCTGATCAGAGAGGCAGCGGGCAGAGTGAACCTCTTGGCTTGCTGGAGGAAAATACAACCGGGGCACTTTTGGAAGACTTGGAGACGGTACGCAGGCATTTTTCTATTGAGAAGTGGCTCCTGGTTGGTGGCTCCTGGGGGTCAACGCTGGCACTGCTTTACGCCCAGAAGCATCCGGATCGGGTGTCCGGGCTGGTTTTGCGTTCACTTTTTTTCGGCACGGACGCTGAGCTTAAGCGCGCTTTTCTGGGTCTTCCTGCCGTTTTCTATCCCGAAGCGTACGAACGCTTCGTTGCGATTGTCGATGATTTGGAACGTTCGGACGTGTTGGGCGCCTGGTACCGTCTCCTGCTCCCGCTACGACTTGTTGTGTCCACCCAGTAATGCCCGGCGACTGCTTGAAAAGTGGCCTGCCGGTAAAAAGCTCGACGTGGAAAGCGCGGGACACAGAATCAGAGACCGGAGGATGCCATGCGTGCTGCCATCAAGGAGCTGTTAACGTGAGCCCTTGCGCCCCGGCGGTGGGTTCTGTTATTTCTGCCGCCACAGCGTCACCAGGTACAACGCTGAGCTTAAGCGCGCTTTTCTGGGGCTTCCTGCCGTTTTCTATCCCGAAGCGTACGAACGCTTCGTTGCGATTGTCGATGATTTGGAACGTTCGGACGTGCTGGGCGCCTGGTACCGTCTCCTGCTTGATGAGGATCCGGAGATTGCCCGTGCCGCGTCTTTAGTCTGGTACGACTACGAAAGATACCTGTCACAGTTGGTCGGTATGGTGCCTGTTTTTCCACCGGATCTCAGTCCTCAGAATGCACCTGCCGACAGAGAGACTCCACGAACCCCGAAAGTGGAGGCGCACTATTTTTCCCAGCAATGCTTTCTGGCACCCAACCAGATTCTTGACGATATGGATCGTATAAAAGACATTCCGGGAATTGTTGTGCAGTCCCGCTACGACTTGTTGTGTCCACCCAGTAATGCCCGGCGACTGCTTGAAAAGTGGCCTGCCGGTAAAAAGCTCGACGTGGAAAGCGCGGGACACAGTCAATCAGAGACCGGGGTAGCGGATGCCATGCGTGCTGCCATCAAGGAGCTGTTAGCGTGAGTCCGCCCGGCGGTGGGTTCTGTTATTCCTGCCGCTCATAGCGTCACCAGGTACAACCATGAATTTTCCATTTCGTTTTAATTCTCCAAAACGTGCTTTCAGCGCTTTCTTTGTGGCGCTTTTGCTCTGCGGGCCAACGTCTTATGCCATGGCTGCCACGGCTGCTACGGCAAGCTTCGGCATTGGGGTGACGTCCGCCGCGGCATACCACACAGAAAGTTTCACTCACGGCAACGACAGGTGGTCGGTGTCGGTTCCGGGTGGTTATGAGCTGAAATTCCTGGCATCGATGGACAGCCCCAGGATGTTTGCATTTTATGAAGGTGAAATGATAGTCGGATCCCGGAGTGGCTATATCTACCGTCTGAAAGCTCCCTACGTTCACGCTGAGACGCTGCTCAAAACATTTGGATCTCCGGGCAGTATCGCGTTTCGGGACGGCAAAATGCTGGTTGCCAGAACCAACGGACTGTACAGCGTGACTTACCGAAAAAACCGGAAAATGTCGTGGACTGATTTTTCTCTCGTGGCGAAGCTCCCTGGCGGCTGGGGTCACACAAGCCGAACGGTCAAAGTGGGGCCAGACGGGAAAATTTACCTGAGCCTTGGCATCAGCGGCAATTGCTCAAACCAATACCTGGATGAAAGCTATTCTTTTTCCAAACGGCGCGGTGGTGTCCTGCTGCTGGATGAGCAAGCGAAAAAAGCTGTCTGGAAAGTCTATTCCTCCGGACTGCGTAATCCGGTCGGTATGGCATGGCACCCTTTAAGCGGCTCGCTGTACGCCAGCAACAACGGCCCTGATCACCACGGATATGAGCAACCTCCGGAATATTTCAGTCGCCTGACAGCGGGGTCTTTTCACGGCATGCCCTGGTTTCAGTTCAATGGTGAGCGGCTGGTACGTGACGGATGCGTATCCGCTCCTCCTCCCCGCGATGACGTGTCCACGCCGGTTGCCACTTTCCCCGCCCGTAACGCACCTATGGGTGTGGCATTCATTCCCGCCAGCTTTTCCGCCGCTTGGCGCAACAACGCAGTCGTCGCCTTGCATGGTTCTTGGGCTACTTTGCCAGATGGCGGCGTGAATGGGGAAGATGCGAGTAGGCGTCCCCCTTGGATCGCGCGGGTTGAGCTGGGTACGGAACCCGCCAAGGTTTTCCCTTTGCTTGAAGGATTTCAAAACAAGGATGGAAAACGTCTGGCAAGACCGATGGGCATTGATTTTGCCCCGGATGGAAGCCTGTATTTCACGAGCGATGGCGGAGCTTTTACGGGGCTCTTTCGACTGCAAAAAGTCAGCTCAAACGAGGAAAGCAGGTTGCGCCTGCCCGACAAACCATGACGCACACAAGACGGGCGAGTCGGCTGAATAAAAATGCACGATGTCGTTTCACCCAGCCACTGGTGGGTTCAAGACTGAGGTGGGGGTAGAGGTTACGAGCCTAGCTGTTCAGCAAGTCTCCGAGAATATCGTTCAGCTGCTTGAAGTCTTCCGGGAAAAGCCCAAGCATTGCGAAGTGTCCCAAAAGGCTTTCTACAACGTGGAGCTTGCTGTTCGCGACCAGTTTCTGGTCGTCTGCGCAGTCGTTAACCGGGACAAACATATCCTCCTTAAACGCAATTACTGCCACTTTGGCTGTGATTCTTCCCATCGCTTCTTCGAGTCCGCCGCTATAAGGCGCACTGACATCTCCGTGCTTCCATTTGTCAGCCATGCACAGCAGGGCGTTGGCATCCATGGGGAGGAACCACTTTTCCCAAAAGCTGGCATAAAAGTCCGCCACTGAATCAATACCCACCTTCTTCCACTGCTCCTGTCTGTAAAACTCCGGGCAAACCCCCATCAGAGCGAAAACCTTCGCCAGACGACGCAGGCCGGTTTCTACCCCGTGTGCATCGTACTCCCCGTTTTGCCACGCCGGATCAGAGCGCAAGGCATCGCTGAAAACATCAACGTATAAAGCGTTATGTGGGGTGACTTTCGCGGTACCGGCAATTGGCGCCGCACGCCGAACCATATCCGGGTAACGAACCGCCCATTCCCATGTCTGCTGTGATCCCATGGACCAACCCGTCACCAACTGTAACTCGTTGATGCCAAAGTGTTGCGTCAGCAAAGTGTGCTGGGCAATCACGTCATCGGCAATATCAAGTTTCGGAAAATGCGACATGCCATGCGGGGCAGGGGTGTTGTGTGGGGAACTGGAGATTCCGCCACCGAGTTGATTGGGGATGACTATGAAGTATTTTTCCGGGTCCAGAGCCAAGCCCTTTGCCACGTAATGCTTCAGACTACCGCTGGTGCCAGAAAACATCACGGGAAAAAGAATGGCGTTGTCTTTGGCTGGAGACAGTTCCCCGAAAGTCGCATAAGCCAGCTGACAATCAGGCAGCGTGCCACCGCGCGCTAAATTGAAATCTCCGAGACCAACAGTCTCAAAATGACCATGGTTTTCTTCCGTGTAGAAATCATTTTCAATCATGTTGGTACCTCACAGGTTTTTTAGAAGTTTTTTCACTTCGGCATTATAGATTTCCGGGCTGATCAAGCCCGAAGCCCGTAAACGCTTCAGTCGTCTCAGACGTTCCTCCAGTCCGGAAAAGCCTGCTGATGTCGGTTTGCTGTCAGCCTGCAGGCTGACACGCGGATCAAAAATGATCCAGTCTTGGCGTTTCTTTCCACTTGAGCCTCTGGCAAAACGTAAGCCTGAAACGAGCTGAATTCGGTATTGTAGCCGTCTCGCCTTTGAGCGCTCACCGGTTTGTACGGGAACGCTTCGACCCACTTTTTGCCCGAAGAGCCATTCCTCTTTGTATCCCTTCTTGATAGCGCCAAAAATAATGTTCAGATAGCCACGCGCGTCTACGAAGGCTCGGCCTCCGCTGCTGACTTCAGTCCCCAGGAATCCACCAAATTCTTCCTCCGTATCATTGATTTGAAAAAATACATCCTGATTCGGGCGTGCCCTGCGCAGTGCCTTGGCAAGCAACTGAGCGAGTTTGACGGCTTTGTTTTCTGAAAAGAGTGGGGCACGACCTCCCCTTCTGGCAGTTTTTTTATTGTTTTCGGAGACCCTAAGGCTCACCAAAAACCTGCTGAGCGCTTGCGGCGAAATACCGTGCGGATGCCGGTTCTTCTGGCTGGATCCACTCGCATCCAGCCACACCTTTTGTTCATTGGCGCCTGTCCATACGACCGTCTTGGCAGTCGCCGTGATGGCAAACAAAAGCAGCAACAGACAAACGGGAACCAGGTAGGAAGACTTGGATTTCATGGGGCTTTGGCTGTTCAGAACCTTGCTGCACGAGCCACTCAACTGACTCATCGTATTAAGTGCGTGGCTCAACAGTCTTGGAGTAACAAAAAAATACGATGACGGGGAGTATAAGTCTTTCTCGGTTTTGCTGCCAGCTTGCGCTGTTAAGTCAGTAGGTCAGATTCGTTGTTTTTGCATGTTTTCCAGACGTGAGCAGGAGGGGGCTTATTGTTTCTAAGGTTTGCTACCGGTCTCGTACGCACAAAACAGGTACCTGACGAAATAAGGATTGTGCAGAGCTTTAGAAATGGTTATCGCTTTGAAGATCGCTCTAAAAGAGAGGTGGCAGTCGTCACTGCGGTGGGCTTTCTGCATGCTTCGGCATTATTGAGAAAGCTTCAAAAACAGAAAAGGTCACATTTCTGTGACCTTTTGCTGTTGTTCTAACAAGCCTGATCCCCGGTGAGTGAATGCCCACCGGGAACAGGGTTTTCCGAGAGTGGATTAGAAGAACATGATCGCGCCAAGCGCAAACACATCCTCCTCTGCCGTGTGACCGGCATGAGCTTCAGATTCCGTATTGGTGTACTCAGCAACCAGGTTCAACGCTTCACCAAGGGGGTGGTAAATCCCGGCCACCCATGACTCATTGGTTTTCAGAAGAGAGTCAACCCTAGCCGCCGTTTTCACCAGACGTCAGGTCAAGATTGCTTTCACCATAACTGAGGCCGAGTTTCGTCCCGGTGTCGGGAACAGTTACTGTGCCTTGTACGTAAAAGCCATCTGAGTCTCTTTCCTCAGACCACCTCCCGATTGCTGCTCCCTAAGGCGTTCGAAGAGAAAACCGGTGGTGCCAATGCCTTCGCCATTGTAGTAATAACCAACCAGGCTAAAAGGACCAGACGAAACTTTTCCGCCGAGATCCCAGCCAGTGGCATCAAAGTCTTGGGCTCCACCGACTGTATCTATGCTTTGATAGATGAAGCCAGCCCATAGACTAACGTCAACGTCATTCATTTGACCGCTATAGTTGACCTTGCCTTCAAAGCCGGGTGTATCCAATTCTTGCCTTTTCAGAGCTACTTCAACTAGTGCTTGAAGGTCATCTGTTAAAGATCCTGTCTGCCCACGGGTCTACGACCGCTACCGTGAAGGAAAAACCGTCGTAGTTTGGAGACTGGTATTGCACTTGGGCTTTCCAGTCCGCGTAGAGATAGCCGACCCCAATGCGACCCAGTGAAGTGTTTCCACCTCCAGCCGTCAGATCACTGACCGTTCCCACGCCAAGAAGCGTTATGTCGTTGAGAATGGCGTCGGAGCCGAAAACCCCAAGATCACGCCCGATTTTGAAAGTTCCTATCTCGTCATTGCCGAAGGTCAGAAAGACCTGGCGGAAGTTTGAAGTATTATTCGAAAGTGCACTATCAAGACCTGAGGAACCGCCATCAACACCGGGTTGAAAGCTCAGGTGAACTGCAGTCTGGATCCCGCTGTCGGTTTCTGTGCGCGCATAGAAATTCAACCAGGAAGGCAACAGACCGGTACGCACGTCGTTGACGTCATAGTCGTTGCCGTTGGAACCGCAAGCAAGCCCGCCGGCTACTACAGCCCCATTAGCCCCATCGCAATCGACGAATGTGTAGAAGGCATTGACGTTACCGCTAAAATCCACTTCCCAAGCGCCCATCCGCATCATGGACAAACCTTCGAAAGCAGAAAAAGCCGCTGAACTATAGGCCATTAAAGCTAATGCACCTACAGCCATGGATAATAGTTTTTTCATACTAAATAACTCCTTTTTTAACTAGAGCCTTCCCATCAAGTCAATTCTTCACAAGTAACCTCGGTTACCTGGGAAAAATTTGCGGTCGACTCAAAAAACTGTGACACCCCAACTCCGCCTTTGCAAAAAGGCAGGCAGGTGGCATCTGATCCGTGGCGATTATCCTTAAAAACAAATGGAAGTCAACACTACATAAAGCTTTGTGTCGGAGCAGCGTCCACTGCCCGCCACCCAAAATCGCTTGACGGTAAGTCTTTGAATCCGGGAATGAGGGACAATATGGTTACGGCACAACACAATCTTCTTTTATAGCCCCAAAAACTGGAATGGAAACACATTGGCTTTCCTGCGTTGTGTTTCCATGAGCCTGGAAGTGGGTGTTCCCGGTTCCGGGACTAACTCAGGCTGCCCAGACTGAGTGCGCCCCATCTGACGGTTCCTAGCTGGTTACCGCGCCGAGAGAGGCTGAACTGACTTGCCGGGCGTACTTGGCAAGCACTCCGGTCTTGTAGCGCGGCCGTGGTGCTTTCCATTTTGCCAGGCGCTCGCTCATTTCGGATTCCGGAATATCCAGGTCAATCGTACGTTTTTTAGCATCAATGCTGATTGTGTCACCATTTTTTACGATCGCCAACGGTCCGCCCGCAGCCGCCTCGGGAGCGATATGCCCAACGACGAAGCCGTGGCTGCCCCCGGAAAAACGTCCATCCGTTATCAGCGCCACATCCTTGCCAAGCCCTCTGCCGACTACCGCAGAAGTCGGAGCAAGCATTTCACGCATGCCAGGTCCGCCTTTGGGTCCCTCGTGACGAATGACAATGACTTCTCCTTTTTTCGCGGTGCCGTCCAAAATGCGTTTCAACGCCTCTTCCTCGGAAGCAAAAACCCGCGCCTTGCCTCTGAAGCGCTCTCCTTCTTTGCCGGTAATCTTTGCCACCGCTCCTTCCGGCGCGAGAGTCCCGTACAAAATCACCAAGTGCCCTGTTTTCTTAATCGGGTCGGCAAAACTGCGCACGATCTGCTGAGTGGGCGGATACGGTTTCACGTTGGCAAGATTTTCCGCCATGGTCTTTCCTGTCACCGTCAGGCAATCTCCGTGCAAGAGACCTTTGTCCAGCAGCATTTTCATCAGCGGCAAAATTCCGCCTGCCGCCACCAACTCAGACATCATGTAGCGGCCACTTGGCCGCAAGTCTGCCAGCACCGGGACGCGCCTGCCAATTCTCGAGAAGTCCTTCAGGCTCAGGCGCACGCCGGCTGCGGAGGCAATGGCGATCAAGTGGAGTACGGCGTTGGTTGAGCCTCCCAAGGCCGTTACGACTGTGATCGCGTTCGCCAGCGCTTTTCGGGTGATGATGTTGCGTGGCAAAACCCCTTTTTCCGCCAATGCCATGACTGCCTTGCCTGCCTGAAGGGCATCTTGGGCTTTGGCGCTGGAAATGGCGTTTTGCGCCGAGCTGCCTGGCAGGCTCATCCCCATGGCCTCTATGGCAGAAGCCATGGTGTTTGCCGTGTACATGCCGCCACACGAACCGGGTCCGGGGATGGCGCGTTGCTCAATTTCCAGGAATTCTTTTTCCCCTATTTCTTTTTTTGCGAATGCGCCCACAGCCTCAAACACAGAAACAATGTCCACTTTCCTGCCGCGATGTTCCCCGGGCAATATGGTTCCACCGTAGACAAACACGGCTGGGCGGTTCAGGCGCGCCATCGCCATGAGGCAGCCAGGCATGTTTTTGTCGCAGCCACCGACTGCCACGAGCCCGTCAAAACCTTCGCAACAAGTCACTGTTTCAATGGAGTCGGCAATCACTTCGCGCGAAACCAGGGAATATTTCATGCCCTCCGAGCCCATTGATATGCCGTCAGAGACCGTGATCGTGTTGAAAGTCACCGCCTTGCCGCGCGCTTTGTTCACCCCTTGGGCGACGTGGCTTGCCAGCTCGTTGATGTGGATATTGCAGGGTGTGACTTCGCTCCAGGTTGAAGCGATGCCAATTTGTGGCTTTTTGAAATCGTCCTCGCTAAAGCCTACGGCGCGCAGCATGGCACGGCTTGGCGCGCGCGTGTATCCGTCTACCACGACGGACGAGTGCTGTCTTGTTTTCTTGTCTTTTTCCATTATTGTGACCACTGCCCCGAGTTGTGGCCGTTGCACCGAGCGGCAACGGGCAAGGTGATTATAATGCCGACTCTACGGGGTGCGAAAAGAGTTAAAATGAAAGTATCAGCAGTGCAAATGTGTACCGGGGATTCGCTGAGCGAAAATCTCCAGAATGCCGGACACGCCATAAGTGAAGCCGGAAAACTTGGTGCCGAACTGGTCGTGCTGCCCGAAAATTTTGCTTTCGTGGGGAGCGACCCCTTTCAACAACTGGAATATACGGAAGAACAGGGGAAGGGCGCGGTTCAGCATTTTCTGAGTGATTGCGCCCGCCGCAGTCAAATCTGGGTTGTCGGTGGCACGATACCCATGGCAAGTGACACGGACAACAAAGTCTGGTCGGCTTGCCCGGTCTATGCCTCTGACGGAAGCTGTGCCGGCGTGTACCACAAGGTTCATCTCTTCGATGTCTATATTGAAGGCAGCAGTGAGAAATTCACCGAATCGGCCATTTTCCGGAGGGGGCATGAGCCTCTGGTGCTGGACACGCCTATGGGCAAACTGGGTGTGGCGGTTTGCTATGACCTCCGCTTCCCTGAACAGTTTCGCGCGATGGTCTCAGCGGGCGCGCATGTCGTGGCGTTGCCGGCCGCCTTCACTGCCGAGACCGGAAGAGCGCATTGGGAATGTCTGGTTCGTGCCCGAGCCATTGAAAACCAGGTCTTTTTTATTGCCGCTGCGCAAACTGGCGAGTTGCCGGGTGGCCGCAAAACGTGGGGGCATTCAATGGTTATTGACCCTTGGGGTAATATCCTGGCTCAACGTGAGACCGGAACGGGTGTCGTCGTTGCCAACCTGGAGCGGGAGCTTCAGGAGCGGCTGCGCACACAGTTTCCCTGCCTGAACCATCGCGTGCTGCAAGGAGTATGAAGTCATGAGCGAAAAAGCACTGGAAAACGCCCGGGAGACCTTGTTGGTTTCCCAAGGGCTGGAGCAATCCCATATTGATAAGGCCTTGTCACTGTTGCTTGGACCTGGCGTGGGTGGCGGAGACCTGTATTTTCAAAAATCACACCAGGAAACGTGGGCATTGGAAGACGGCATCGTCAAGGAAGCGGGGTTTTATGTCGACCAAGGCTTGGGCATTCGCGCGATAAGTGGCGACCGTGCCGGCTTTGCGTACAGCAATGAAATCGTTCCCCCGGCTTTGTTTGACGCGAGCAAAACGGCACGTGCCATTGCCAAAGCGGGTGAAAACCGGGCCATACAAATCCCCCCCCGGCATAAAAAACCTTCGCTTTATGACATGAAGGATCCGGGCTCCGATCTGGACGTGAAGGAGAAGCTCGATTTGCTTTACGAGGTAGATCGCGTGGCTCGTCAAACCGATACGCGCGTGACCGAGGTCATGACTTCTTTGGTGGCGAAGCATGAAACGGTGTTGGTCGTGACGCAGGACGGTTCCATTTCCGCGGATATTCGACCTTTGGTTCGTTTGAATGTCACCGTGATCGTGACTCAGGGGCAGCGTCGTGAACATGGCGTAGCGGGTTCGGGCGGTCGCTATGGTGTTCGGGAGTTCATTGTTAAAAACGAAGCCAGCAGACTTGCCCGGGAGGCAGTTCGTCAGGCACTGGTCAATCTGGAAGCGGAGGCCGCTCCGGCTGGAGAAATGGTGGTAGTGCTTGGCCCTGGTTGGCCGGGTATTCTTTTGCATGAGGCGATCGGTCACGGTCTGGAAGGGGATTTCAATCGCAAAGGAACGTCGGCCTTTGCCGGACGCCTTGGCGAAACCGTGGCGAGTCGGGGCGTCACCGTTGTTGATAACGGGACGCTCAAGGGACGCCGGGGTTCTTTGAACATTGACGACGAGGGAACCCCTACCCAGTGCACGACTCTTATAGAGGACGGCAAACTACAGTGTTATATGCAGGATCGCATGAACGCATCTTTGCTGGGCGTTCCCCTTACCGGCAATGGCAGAAGAGAGTCTTATGCCCATTTGCCAATGCCCAGGATGACGAACACCTACATGTTGCCAGGGAACTGTGCTCCTGAGGAAGTCATCGCGTCAGTCAAAAAGGGCGTCTACGCGGCAAACTTTTCTGGTGGGCAAGTAGACATTACGTCCGGGAAGTTTGTCTTTTCCGCTTCCGAGGCGTATCGCATTGAGAATGGAAAACTGGGCAATCCCATCAAGGATGCGACTCTGATCGGTAATGGGCCTGATGTGCTAACCCGGGTCACCATGGTCGCCAACGATCTGAAACTTGACGAAGGGATTGGAACGTGTGGCAAAGAAGGGCAGCTCGTGCCAGTCGGAGTTGGCCAACCAACGATCAAAATCAACGGACTTACAGTTGGCGGAACCAATGCCTGAATCGGTAAGCAGCGCGTTCTGGCCGCCAATGCTTCCGGGAGCTGTTGTTGAGTTGGGGCTTTGCTTTTCAGACTTCAGCTAAAGAGCGCGAAGGTATGGAATGGCGAAGTGTCCATGGTTAGCTGCTTCGGTCATGACTTTTTATGCCTTGCCGCTTCCTCGCGTCAATTCGCGAAGATATGCCCACTTGGCGGGTCGGCCATAAACGGTGTGTTGCCAAGCCATGAAATTTCCTGTTCGGTGGATCGCCGCCAGCCAGGTGCTGTAAATCCCCGCTCATCAGGATGATCCCGCTTCGCGAACCCCTTAAACAGGAACTGGAGGACGCTGCCGGCGGTGCGCTTGAGCAGGCCAGGAAACTGGGAGCCACCAGTGCTGAAGCCGCCGCTTCGGCCAGCACGGGTCTTTCGGTCAATGTCCGCCTCGGAGAGGTTGACAAAATTGAGCACGGCAGCGATCACGGTTTTACGGTAACGGTTTATTTCGGGAAACAGAAAGGAAGTGCGTCTACTGCGTCTCTCGCCATTGAGGAAGTGCAGGAAATCACCAGTCGAGCCTGCCAAATAGCGAAATACACTGCTTCGGACGCTTACGCCGGGCTGGCAGATGCCGATATGCTGGCTCGGGACTGTGTGGATCTGGATATTGATCACCCTTGGGATCTCGACCCCCAGACTGCTATCAGCCTGGCAGTGACATGCGAAAATGCTGCACGTTCCAATCCGCGCATTGTCAATTCGGAAGGCGCGTCTGTTGATACTTCACGAGCCATGGTTTGCTATGCCAACACGCATGGCATATCGCACACTTACGCCGAAACCAGCCACACGAACAGTTGCGTGGTCATTGCCGGGGACGGCAACGGTTTGCAGCGTGATTACTGGTACACAGTCAATCGCCGTCCGGGGCAGTTGATGTCACCGGAAGCGGTTGGCAAGCGCGCCTCGGAACGAGCGCTGAGAAGACTGGGAGCCAGAAAACTGAAAACCTGCAAAGCTTCGGTTTTGTTCGCTCCCGAGACCGCACGAAGCCTGCTGTCACACTTCGTGGCTGCTGCAAGCGGAGGCGCCCTGTACCGTAAAGCTTCATTTTTGCTCGACACCCTTGGCAAAAAAATATTTTCCGATCTCGTGCATATCCGGGAAGAGCCATTACTTCCCGGAGGCATAGGAAGTGCCCCTTTTGACGCCGAGGGCGTTGTGACCCGAACACGAACCATCGTTGATTCCGGAAAACTGGAAGGATACTTTTTGGGCAGTTACTCAGCGCGCAAGCTAGGGATGTGCACGACCGGTAACGCTGGCGGCATACACAACCTGACTCTGCAGCCAGGATCCGGTGATTGTGAGGAAATGATGAAGGCCATGGACACGGGATTGCTTGTGACCGAACTGATCGGTCAAGGAGCCAACATCCTGACCGGCGACTACTCACGCGGGGTTTCGGGCTTTTGGGTGGAGAAGGGAGAGATTGCGTACCCGGTGGAGGAGATCACGGTTGCAGGCAATCTGAAAAACATGTTTGCCGGTATCAGTGCAGTGGGAGCCGACTTAGACGACCGTGCGAATATCAGGAGCGGCTCTGTCCTGGTGAATGAAATGATAGTCGCAGGAAATTAGGCAGCCGACCCGCCCTTCTCTTTAATATTGGCTCAGTTGGTGTGACGTTCATCCTCGCAAAACAGAGCTGGTGTCGACCGATGCCTCGAAAAACGCTTGCCGTTCATTTGGCTGCTGCCAGCCGACACGGTGGATAGCAACAGCCAACAGCAAAGAGCGGAACAGGAAAAGCTGCTGGTTTTGCAGTGGCTGTTATTTGTTTCGGTGCTCGCCTTTCTGCTTTGGCTCCCTGTGTCAGAAGGACTTGCCTCCGAGTTTTTTCGCCGTGACCCAACCAGAATTACGCTGATTATCGGTCTGCTCTTTTTGGGCGGTATGGTGCATATCGGGTTCAGGGTATTCACGCTGTCAAAAGAACAGGAACGCTTGGCAAGCCTGATTGATAATGCCGAAAAACTGTGCATGGTTGATGGGCACTTTTGTTGCCAGGGAGTTCCGGTCGAAAGCTCGCCAGTCTCCGACTACTTTCGCGACCTTTTCACACAGCCTCGGTCGCGGGAAAATTCAAGCCGCCGCCTGGATGAAATACTGGCGAACAAAATCAGTGGCCAACACGAGGCGGGGTGGTTTTTGACCGGCTTGCTGATCAAATTGGGATTGTTGGGCACGGTGGTGGGGTTCATCCTGATGTTGGCTTCGGTTTCCGACATTTCTTCCCTGCAACTGTCGCAGATGCAGCAGGTGTTGACGAAGATGGCGGTTGGAATTGGCGTGGCGTTAAATACCACCCTTCTGGGTTTGCTCGGCAGCATGGTGCTTGGCATGCAATATCTGATGCTTGACCGTACAGCGGATCAGTTACTTGCCAGCGCAGCACACTTTGCGCAAGTGCGTTTCAGCAGTTCTGCATCCTGAAAGAAGGAGGAGATTCTGGTGGCATTCGGCAGGAAAGCACGCAACATTGATATAGACCCGTTTACAGATCTGCTCTTCAACGCCTTGCTGGCATTCACTTTTCTGTTCCTTGTGGCGATCATGTTTCTCAACCCGCCCGCCAAAAGCGGAATTATCGATCCCAAGGCGGAATACATCATCACCGTAAAGTGGTCCGACTTCAGCGGGGACGATATCGACACTTGGGTGGAAGACCCACAGGGACGAGTCGTCTGGTTCCGTTCCATGTCGCAAGGGTTTATGCACCTTGATCGTGATGACCGAGGGGTAGCCAACGACACCATCTTGGTGGACGGTCAGGAAATTACGAATCCGTTGAATCAGGAAGTGGTTACGATTCGAAAAGTGGTGCCGGGTGAATACGTGGTCAACTTGCACTATTACCAGTCAGAAAGCGGTGAACCTGTAACAGCAGAGGTACGGGTGGTCAAAGTCAATCCAAAGCTGGAGATTATTTACTATGGCAACGTTGCTCTGCCACAAGTAGGGGATGAGCGCACAGCGGTGCGCTTTCGAATCAGAGGAGATGGAAGCATTGGTTCGGTGAACACCAGTTTGGCGAAAAAATTGGTACAGGTGGAGTCCAGATGACCACCGCGCTTATCGGTTTGGGGGTGGCGTATGCCTTTCTTGTCGCCTTTGTGCTGAATTTGTGTTTCCGCTCGCCGTGGCCATTCTGGTTAAAACTGACGTCTGTTGCTTTGGCGGGAGTCCTGTATTTTGTCGCCTACTTTTCCTTGGGCGACCTGTTGGGCTGGCCGAGCAAGTCTGAAAATCTTCCTGCCCGCTTTCAGCTTGTCAGTGCCTTGATTCTGGAGCCTCCGAAACGAACGCTGGACGAGGAAGAGCAAGATGCCAAGGCAAATCCTTTGGGGCAAAACACGGGGAACGGAATGATTTTTCTCTGGGTGCTGTCGCTGGATGAGGATGAGCCAGGGAGCAGACCCCGGGCGTATGAAGTGCCTTACTCTCTGAAAACACACAAAATTATTTCCGCTGCCCTTGATCGGATCAAGCAGGGGCTTCCACAGATTGGGGAGGCGAAAAAAGTGGCCGCCAGAGGCGAGGCACTTGAGCTTTTTACGAGAGATCAAATACAAATCGAAGTCTACGATGTTCCCTCACCGGAACTCCCCGGGAAGTAGTGTCCGTATGGGACGCGTGTTCCAGAAGGTTTTTCCGTTTTTGATCGCTCTGCTGCTCGTCAATTGCAGCAGCCCGCCAGAACTGAAGGAAAGCTGGTTCCCGCTTCAGGAAGGCACAGTGTGGCGCTATGAAGTCGTGCGACATCTGAACTCTGGTAAAACAGAGCGCTTCGTTTATGAGATGGAAAGCCTGCCGCCAAAAAAAATTGGCAAGAGATGGCTACAGGTCAAGAGAACCAGTTCGGGCAACCGCTATTACTTCCAGGAAACCGCAGATGGCATTGCCCGCATAGCCAGTCAAAGCATTGTTGAAACCGTCCCCCGACCTGACGTCCCGAATCGCTTTGTTCTTCGCTTCCCGATCGACGCCGACACCGACTGGCAGTATGTGGCCAGCCCCATCATTATCAAACGTTCCTACCCGCTGGGCAGCATTCTTTTGACGAACCGTCTGCAGTTAAGGACACTGTGGGCCTACGTTGGCATGGACGAAACCGTGCAAACCCCGATGCAGACCTTTACTCATTGTCTGCACGTGAGCGGTAGGGCGAATTCCATGATTCCCCGAGATTTAGGCTTAACCCGGTCAGAAGGCGTTTTCGTGACTGACGAGTGGTATGCAAAGGGGGTGGGGCTGGTGAAACTGGTGCATACCGAGGCCGTAGAATCAGAACCCCGGCTGGGCGGAAAAATCGAGATTAGCCTGATTGGTGTTGAGTCGTAATTTTTTGTATTATGACTTGACAGACCCTTTGCCCGAGGCAATTTGATCCGCTTCTCGCAGAATGAATAGGCAGGTGCCTGGAGGCTGGGTAACGGGATACCATTAAGAAGGTGACTATGCAGCAATTTTCCAAAGGCAGACGTAATTTTATCGGCATCTGTGCCGGGGCTGGAATCATGGCGCAGCTGAAGCCGGCCGGTGCAAATCTTGCCCCTTTTGGCTCCGATCTTGACTCTTGGTTTGAATTGCGCCCCTTGCTTTTTGGCGAGCGGAAAATTGCTGGCAGCGGGGGCAAGATCCGGCTGGAAACTGTCAAGTATCCAGAGGATGCCGGGAATGTGCCGGTTAGTATTTATTCAACTTTGCCGCAGACCCCTGGGAGTTTCGTCAAAAAACATACCTTGCTCGTGGATGACAACCCTTCTCCTGTTGCTGCTGTTGTTGAAATGTCCCCGGAAAACGGCAAGGCAGATTTTTCGACACGCATAAGGGTTGATGGTTTCTCTTTTGTGCGCGTCATTTCCGAGTTGAATGACGGAAGGCTCCTGATGGAAGTGGCTCGCGTCTATGTTTCCGGGGGATGTTCAGGTTCTGCCCTGGCATCCTCTATGGACACCGAGACCTTGAATGCCATCGAAGCGACGCTCGGGCGTATGGAGCTGCACCATGAAGACATTCGCGCTGGTGTGCCGACTAAGTTCACTTTCCGGATTTCCCATCCGAATTTTTTTCAGCCTGCTTACTTCATAAAAAACGTCAAGATCGTGGACTCCAAAAACAGAACTGTGATTGCGTTCAAGGGAGACGTATCCTTTAGCCAAAATCCGGAAATGACTTTTTACTACAAGGTGCGTTCTCCCAAGGAAACTTTCAAAGCCGTTGTCCATGATTCCAAAGAACTGGTCTTTGAAAATCGGTGGCAACTCACCACTACAGCCTGAACGAAGAGTTTCTGCAACCCCGCAATGGTGGTCGCCTCTGAATCCCGGGGTCGTCCAGAGTGGGGAGTAACCAGAAAAGCTGGCTACGCGTTATTTCTCGCATTTGCCTTGCCGTTTTCCCTGTTGCTTCTGTTGCCTGTTTTTGACGATTCGGGAACAGTCGCAAAGTCGCAGAAAACCCCTTTCTCCGAGGTGCCTGTCGCGGCTCACGAAACAGTGATGCCCAACGGTAGTGCCTTTATGGAGGCTGTCCCGCACTTCTCCCCTGAAGGAGAGCAGTCACTGCTGGGTTTCGACACCTGGAAAACCATACGCTTCAGTTACGACGAAAGGCTGAATGAGGTGCTACATTCCTCACTTTACTATCTGCGTGCGGCGTTTCTGAAAAATCACGACACGCTGTATCCCTATCCGGCTTTGCCGAAAGTTGCCTTTGTCCTGGCGGAAGAGCTGTCAGAAAAAGTGTGTCGCGGTGAATGTCTGGTCAGAGGCTGGTTCCCCGCAGGAAATGTTATTTATCTGGATAACTCCCTGCGAGTCCTGACCAGCCTGGAACACCGCAGCATTCTCCTGCATGAGCTTGTTCACTATTTCCAGTATGCCTCCCGTATGGCACCCGAAGTGCCTGGGGAGCCAACCGCATCAACCGTTGCCGCTTGCGAAGCCTGGCTGAGCCGGGAAGCTGAAGCTTATGCCATCCAGTACGCATGGCTGGCAGAAGAACACGCCGGGAAATTCATGCCTTCTTCCCGGTATGAAATAACCGGTGACTGCTCCGGCTACGCTGAAAGAAGGGATTAAAGTACCAGGCAGGAAGCCTGTCTTACTCTGAGTCGGTGACTGCGCCGGACAGAGCTTTGCCTAAAGCGTAAAAGCGCCGCTCCAGTAAAACCGGCTGCTCGCACAAATAGGGAATGGCTTCCTCACGCTGCTCAAAGATTCTCGTTGTCCACCTGTAGTCTGCTTCCAGCCCCTCCAAAAGTTTGGGGGCGGAGTCCCCTCCCCTTTCGTGCTCCGATACGAGCCGAGCTTTCCGATCCATCTCCTCAATCAGCGTATTTTGCGCTTTGCCGAAAACCAGAATTTTCCGCAAGAGGGTCTTTCGCTCATGATTCGCGGCCTCAAAAAGCGAGGACAGAAGAACTTCCAATATTTCCTTGCGCTCTTCCGGCAGGCTGGGTTGCAAGAAGGAGGCAAGCCACAGTCTTGCTTTTTCCGTCCAGTTTTCACTCGCCGCAGGCTTCAGCCAGCCCGCCAGGTCGTAACGCAGAGAACTCACCATGTCTCCACTGTACTCAGTCTCATTCAAAAATACGGCAAGCTTCTGTTGTGCATCAAGGAGCGGCAGGTCACGTTGCGCGAGGTGGTTGGCCAAGTTGCTGATTTTTGGATTTTCGGCGAGGATTTTGCCCACGGTGCCTGTAGACAGTGTGGGCAAAACAGCCACTCCGGGAGAAAGCTCGGAAACATAACGTTGGATGCAAGGCCAGTTTGCCAAGTCCGCTCCCTGTGCTGCCAGATGCGTTGACCCACAAAAGCCCGCCAATCCCACTAAAGAAAGAATGTAGAATCGCGCTGGTGCTATAAACATTGAGTCACTGAGTCATCTAGCCAAAACACGCATTCTACAGCAAACATTCACGTTTCCACCGCCATGAAAACACACTCTGCCAGAGAATTGCTGCCCTGCATTTTTCTCTCCTTCTGCGTATGCGCGTCTGCTCAGGCGAGCCCGGATTTCAGGGTTGGTACCTTGAGTTTCGGAACAGTCAACTGGGAGTTGAATACCGTCAAGGAGCATCGCCTGGACCGGGAAAACACCATTCGTATCAGCGTCACCACTTTTGCGGGAAACCCAGCCGCAAAAATCGCGCTAAACGGTGGCGGAGTGGATGCCATTGTCAGTGATTGGATCTGGGTTTCAAGAATGCGCAACAGCGGCAGGGGCTACTCATTTTTACCCTTCACGTCTGCGTTGGGCGCAGTCATGGTGCCGGCGAATTCGGTGATTGATGATGTGTCAGGGTTGCAAGGGGTTACGCTGGGTGTGGCAGGAGGGGCGCTGGACAAAAGTTGGCTGTTACTCCAGGCGTTTACGCTCACCAGGCTCGGGTTTGATATCACCAAAAAGGCAGAATTTGTCTACGCCGCACCGCCTCTCATTAACGGCCAGATGGTGCGCGGCAGACTTGACGCAGGGTTGAATTATTGGCATTACAGCGCACGTCTGGAAGCGCTTGGTTACAGACGCCTCATTGAAGTCCGCGATATGTTGCACGCCCTGCGCATTTCTCGGCCACCACCTTTGGTGGGTTACGTTTTCAGGGAAGATTTTGCCCGCGCCAACCCCGGAACAATTGCCGGCTTCATCAAAGCACTAAGCGCAGCCCGTTCACTTCTTCGTGAAAAGGAAAGCGAATGGGAGCGGCTCAAGCCTTTGATGAAAGTTTCCGGCCCCAAGGAGTTCCATGCCTTGCGCAAGCGTTACCTTGAAGGCATCCCGAACCCCGTGACGCCCCGGAACGTGCGAGACGCCGAAAAACTCATAAAAATTTTGCACCAATTTGGCGGCAGCAAGCTGGTTGGCGACAAAGCAACCTTGGCACCCGGTACGTTTTGGGGCGTTTCTGAAGCACTGCCCTTGAGAGAATGAGAGCACGGGGTGAAATCCCACCTTGGGTTGCAACCGGGCTTTCCGTCACAGTGTTCATGACTTTGTGGGGGGTGGGAGCCCACTACCTGGGTTCCGATGAACTCCCTGGCCCCACGGTCGTTTGGGCGGTAGTCGTGGATAACTACGAAAGCGGGCTGTTGCTGAAAGATACCAGCATTACTTTGTGGCGCGTGTTTGCCAGCTTCGTCATCGCCATCGGCATCGGCATTGCCTTGGGTGTTTTTCTCGGTAGCCATCGCCGGGCGGACCAGCTTTTTGACCCGTGGCTAATCTTTTTTTTGAATATTCCGGCACTGCTGGTTATTATTCTGGCTTACATCTGGATGGGGCTGACCGAAATTGCGGCCATCACGGCGGTAGCGATTAACAAAATTCCCAATGTGGTGGTCACCATACGGGAAGGGGTTAGGGCACTACGCCCCGACTTGCAGGAAACTGCGAAAGTCTTTCGCTTCGGATATCTGAAAACCCTGTTCCACGTAACTTTGCCGGAGTTGGGTCCTTACATTGCGGCTTCCATGCGTTCCGGCATCGCCCTGATATGGAAAATTGTTCTGGTCGTGGAGCTGCTCGGGCGTAGCGACGGTGTAGGCTTTCAACTCAGCGAAAATTTCCAGCTTTTTGATATCGCCGGCATCATGTCTTGGGGGCTGGTTTTTATTGTCATCATGCAAGTGATCGAGTTTTTTGCCCTTCGACCCTTGGAAAACTACTTGAATCGTTGGCGCAAATGAAGCGAGGCTTAAGTGTTCGCATCGACCGTAAATACTTTTTTCGTGATGAAGGGCGTCTTTTGGTTCTGAGAGACATTGCCTTTGAGGTTCCGTCAGGGAAAGTCGCCGCGCTTGTGGGTCCCTCAGGTTGCGGAAAAACCACTTTGCTGAGTCTGATTGCAGAACTTGATACGGATTACGAAGGAGAAATCCATTTACCGAATGCCGAGAACGGCGCGGTTCCGGTTTCTTTTATTTTTCAGGAGCCAAGACTGCTTCCGTGGCGTTCGGTACAGGAAAATGTGTCTTTGGTTTTTCGTGGGAGAAGTCGCGAAAACAAACAAAAAGTCACGGACATGCTCTCAAAAGTAGGACTGACCCAAGTTGCGAATCATTTTCCGCAATCTCTTTCGCTGGGAATGGCTCGGCGAGTGTCCCTGGCGCGAGGCCTCATCGTCGAAGCCCCGGTACTGCTTATGGACGAGCCATTTGTGTCCCTGGATTCCCTGACTGCAAATCGCTTGCGCAAAATGTTGCTCCAGCGACTTGAAGAAACCTGCCCGGCGGTGCTTTTTGTCACCCACGATTTACGCGAAGCACTCTATCTGGCCGACGATTTGCTACTGCTGTCACGAAGGCCTGCAACAGTGGAGACCAAAATTTCCTTGGCCGGAAGCCGCGGCCGACCAGAACAGAAAATTGCAGAAATGCGGCGGGAAATTATTGATCAACACCCCGATCTGGAATAATGGAAAGCAAGGTCAAGTGGTACGGAGACATGAGCTTCGTTGGTGAGTCCGGAAGCGGTCACTGCGTTGTCATGGATGGTGCGCCAGCGGCAGGAGGCCGCAATCTGGCAGCCAGGCCTATGGAAATGGTGCTGATAGGGCTAGGCGGGTGCAACGCTTTTGATCTGGTCAGCACACTTAAGCAAAGAAACCAGGACTTGCGGGGGCTGGAAATCCGCATCCAGGCACGACGTGCCGATCAGCAACCTGCGATTTTCACGCACATAGATCTGCTGTATGTCGTTACCGGCCTTGGGATCAACAAAGAGGAAGTGGAAGCGATTGTCAGTCTGTCAATGGAAAAACTGTCATCTGTTGCTTCGATACTCGCAAAAACCGCTAAAATTAAATACGAAATAGAGTTTAAGGAAAGCAGTTGAGCCCCCAAGATAATCGCGCCCAAAGGATTTTGGGACTTGCAGGAAATTGCTATTCCCCGGGTGTTTACAAGCCGCAGTTCCTGTGCTGTAATCAGGCACCGTCAAGTTTCGTTCGAGTCTGAACGTAACGGCAGGGTGTGATGTCTTATTTTTGATTTGTAGATGGAACGTAATTTTTGCTTAGGGTCTTTATGTCCTTGAGTTGGGTTTGCTTGGGTTCTTCGCTTGGCTTATGTGCTCTAGGGTGAGCACTACATTTGTATGTAGCGCCAGAGGGCTTTGTCTCGCCAATGTACGCGTGAATATTGTACGAAATCTATATGTATACGAGACGCCGTAGCCGATGGTGATTTTTTGTTTGTTGTTTGCACCTGCCGGTCGCCTCGGCAGTGCAGAACTGAGGAGTTGAGAATGCGCACTAATTTTTCCTGGTCTTTTTCGCATTGCAGGAAGGCAGTAATCCTTCCTGTTTTGTACGCTGCTTTTTTTGCCGCCTCATCGAGTGTTTTGGCTCAGGGTTATCCCGAGACCATTAACGCCGACGTAAGCACTACAGTCACGACTCAATTAAGTAGAGAAGATGTGACGACCTCGAGGGTTCTGGAGACTTTGGGTTCCACTCAAACAGACTGGAGTTTTGAGTCAACGCCGAAATCCGGAAATGCTGTCTTTACGTTAGCAGACAATAGTTCTGCTGCGACTACCAGAGGCTCAAGAGCCACAGTGGTGTATACGTTTTCCCCTCCTGATGGTTCCATTGTTTTCGGAGCCCGTGACACGTTTGTGGTGCGATCCTCAAGCGGCAATGTTGTCAGCACGGTGACTTTCACAGTCAGTTTCGCCGCCGATCTCGCACCTACCATCTCTGGGCCCGCAGAATCGCTCTCCATCCACCAACAGCAGCAGATTAGTACATTTACGTTTAGTGCGGGTGCTGATCCAGGGGATAGACTGGAAAACTTGCGCTGGAGTCTGGTTGACTCGTCTGGAGGAGAGATACTACTGCGACGTTTACGAATGGTACAGCGGAGTCAACCGGCACGACATCAGTTCAAGTCCGCTTTAATCAAACAGTGAGCTCGTTAACGGATGGTGTCAGCTCGTTTACGGATGGTGTCAGCACAAGATCATTCATTCTCATGCTATCTGACGGTCTTTCAACTGCACAGTCAACGGTGACTGTGGCGATAGCAGAAAATCAGTCTCCCGTGATTGTGTCGATAGACAATCGAGACACAAGTGGGCGAGACAGTGTTACTTCTCTCGTTTTGCCAAACACGTTGACTGTGACGTTCCCTGCCGAGGTGACTGATGATTTTCCACCGGGTATTCTGAGCTGGAAAATCACAGACGCGTCAAGTGGCAGCACTGTGAGGTTTGTCGTGGTGGGAGGGTGAGGATCTGCGGACAACCGCTGTGGGGTCAAGCGGTCGTGGTCAGTTATGAGAGACCGACGTCCCAAACGACGGGAATTTTTACTTTCACTGTGACGGATGAAGGAACGAAAAGCAGCTCAGTTAAGGTGACTGTTAATGTGGGAAGAAGTACGCCGACGTTCACGTTGCCGGGAGTTTCTACGCAAATATCTGGAGTCCCTCAGACATTTGAGGCAGAAGATATGGGGTTTGGACAAAGTGTGGGTCTTGAGTGGCAAGTGGCGAGTCGCGTTAACGTTACTGTTACGTCTACAACAGCGGTAGGTACGACCGCGGAATTCGCCGCCACTTTGCAGGATGCTCGTTCAACACTTACGGGGAGCTATGAACTGACAGTAACGAATTCTGAAGGAAGCAGTGTGAGTCGTGTCGTTTCTGTTAGCGTAGAGAACGTGCCACCCGCCATCACGGTTCCAGGCACTACTGACGGTATGTTGTTCTTGGCAGTTGGACAAAGTACCACCCGCATAGATTTTGAAGCCACAGATAATGTGGGTGTTGTAACGCTGACTTGGACGATTGTAGGTGATGATAATAGTGATGATTCAACAGTGTTTTTTGGTAGGCGAGTCAACGACAAAAACCACGACGGGAAGTTCGCCAACCGTCAGCTTTGAGGGACCAAGTCCATCTTCTCAGGTGGATATCGTCAGTACTTTCACCGTCCGGGTTGAAGATGGGTTTGGCGGGATCAGTACCGCTCTTGTGACGGTTATATACCTTCCAGATGGGCCTTACATCTTTTACCAGGGATCATCTCTAGCTGAAACGCTAACGCTGAATTTGGAATCCACAGCCACGACAAGCATCTCATTCATGGCTAAAGGCGGTGGCGCCGCTGCTAGCTTGAGTTGGTCCTTTGAGAACCCCACGACAAATGTGAATGTGACATTTGATGGTGAAAACTACACGGGGAGGACGGTTGAGATTGAAGTTGAACTGGTGGATGGCCTGTCACGCGGAGAGTTTGACGTTGTAGTTTCGAACGTATCGGATGTATCTGATAGGGTTCGTGTGATTGTTATTGGTGCCTCGTCTCCCCCAGTAGGCGACGTCTCACGTTTCAGAATCAGGGCGTTTTTGGGAGGCGCAGTCCGCTAGTAGCTGGCTTGGCGACAGCCCTGAGATAGGGCAGCGGGGTTATACGCAGAGGGAAGCGATTGGCGAATCCCTCAGACGTCTCACGTTTCAGAATCAGGGTGTTTTTGGGAGGCGCAGTCCGCTAGTAGCTGGCTAGGCGACAAGCCCTGAGATTATGGGCAGCGAGGTTATACGCAGAGGGGCGCGATTGGCGAATCCCTCAGATGTCACACGTTTCAGAATCAGGGCGTTTTTGGGAGGCGCAGTCCGCTAGTAGCTGGCTTGGCGACAGCCCTGAGATAGGCAGCAGGGGTTATACGCAGAGGGGCGCGATTGGTGAAGACGGCTCTGTGTATCGGCACCTTGGTGCTTGGCGTTTGACAACGGTGAGTCACGCAGAGGTGATGGCGTGTCAGCTTAGGTGACAACAGTTCTGCCAATTGCGCTGAGCGGTAATGGCTTCTGTAGCACCTTACCATCCAAGAGCGCCTTCCCTGCTTCCATTCTCAGTCGCCCCTCACAAAAAAGCTGTATTGTGGCCGGATAGATTTGGTGTTCAAGTGCGAGCACACGTTCCGCAAGCAATTTGCCATTCAAATTGTTGCGGTGTAGCGGGAAGCTTTCCTGTAACACGTATGGTCCGGCATCCAGCTCTTCTGAAACAAAATGCGTCGTACAGCCATGCTCACTGGCACCGGTCTCTATCACTCTTTCATGGGTATTCAGACCCTTGAAACGGGGTAGCAAAGCGGGGTGGATATTCAAAACGCGCCCAGAAAAGCGAGACAGAAATTCGGCGCTCAATATGCTCATAAAACCTGCCAGGGCAATCAAATCTGGCGCGTATGAGGCAACAGTATCCCCTAGCACTTCGTTGAAGGCACTTTTTTCCTTATAACGGCTTTTGGCAACGACTTCTGTTGCCGGACTGTGACCGCGGGCATATTTGAGCCCCGGGGCATCGCCCCGATCACTAATAACAGCGACAAGCTGCGCGGCGATTTTTCCGCGTATCAGGTGGGAGGTGATAGCCCGCATATTACTGCCTTGGCCGGAGAACATGATCAAAAGGCGCGTCCGGCCTTTCCCGGTCACTTTATTCAAAAAGTACCTGAGCCGGCCCGTCATGCCGTACGATTTCACCAATGACCCAGGCGGGCGTCTGAGAAAGGTGTGACATCACAAGCTCCTGTGCATCGCGTGACACGACCGCGATCATGCCAACTCCGCAATTGAACACGCGTAGCATTTCATCTTCACTGATGTCACCGGCTTTTTGCAGCCAGTTGAAAATTTCCGGTCTCGGCCAGGCGTCAGTGGAAATGTGCGCCGCTTGTCCAGCTTGCAAAACTCTGGGGAGGTTCTCAGCTATTCCGCCGCCCGTGATATGAGAAAGTGCGTGTAACCCGCCGTCTGGGATCAGTGGCAGCAAGTCTTTGACGTAAATGTTTGTCGCTTTGAGCAGTTCCGCCCCCAAAGTATTTTCGCCAAATGAGTCGTTCAGGTCGGCACCGCTGACTTCAAGAACTTTTCTCACCAGAGAAAAGCCGTTGGCGTGTACACCGTTGGAAGCGAGCCCGATGACCAAGTCTCCTGCTTCCACGCGATGTGCACCGAGCAAATGCTTTTCCTCAGCCACACCGACCATAAAGCCGGCAAGATCACTGCTGTCTACCTCGTACATGCCGGGTAATTCCGCCGTCTCACCACCGGTCAAAGCGCAACCGGCACGCAGGCATCCTTCAGCCATCCCTGAAATCAATATTTCCAAGGTGCGGGGTGACAGTTTCCCGCAGGCAATGTAGTCCAGAAAAAGCAGTGGTTCTCCACCTCCTGCCAGCACGTCATTGGCGCACATGGCGACGAGGTCTATGCCGATCTGCGAGTAGTCAGCAAGCTGTTTGGCAAGTAAGAGTTTGGTTCCTGTGCCGTCGGTGGTGGTCAACAAAACCGGATTCTCGTAGTGCAGATCGTGCATTCTGAACAAGCCAGTAAAGCCGCCCAGCTTCGAGATAACACCTGGTCTGCGTGTTTTTTCCGCGTACACGCTTATTTGCTTCACCAAGTCCTGAGCGCGCTTGGTATCCACACCTGCGTCCCGGTAGGTGAGAGTCATGTGCTATTGGTCACTGAAAAAGTTCGCAAGTCCTCAAAGCAAAAGCAATCAGCTTCCTCTGGTGCTGTCTGAGTGATACAAATATCCTGGACTGCCAAGCTGACGCCTTCTTCTTTAGCGTCCCTTCCAAACATCGGCAAAATATGATCCCGGCGTGCCAGCCCAAAAGCTACTGTAATATCACCCTCTGCGATGGAGGCGGGAGAAGGGAGCACGTTGTTCAACAAGAAACTTGATAGCGCCCCATTCTGGGAGAAATGTGGCCTGAATGCAACTTGGAGACTGAAGTTGAATCCTTGTAAATCCAGCCTTGTGAGCGCTTGATCGACATAATGGCAGGGGCGACCAGAAAATCTCAAGCGTTGTACGCTCAGGCGTGTGAGATTTTCCCGGGCGGCGTAAATTCTCCGGTACGCGCATTCTGCGCTGTTCATGGCACACCGCTTTTTATTGCACATGGCAAAGGGCCATTGATTTTTGACGTTGACGGCAACGAATACGTGGACTTCGTTGGTTCCTGGGGTGCTGCAATTCTGGGACATGCCCACCCGGAAGTGGTTGCGGCGGTCACGCAGTCAGCGTCTGAGGGTTTGAGTTTTGGGGCGCCCACCAGAAAGGAAACGCAGTTAGCGGAAATGATCCGCAGATTTTTTCCGACCTTGGAAATGCTGCGAATGGTGAATTCCGGAACGGAGGCGACCATGAGTGCGATTCGCCTGGCGCGTGGTCATACCGGCAGAAACCGCATCATAAAGTTTGATGGTTGCTATCACGGGCATGCTGACGCCTTACTCGCCGGTGCTGGTTCTGGCGTCGTGACTTTTGGTGTGCCCGGGTCGCCCGGTGTTCCGGCAGCGACCGTGAGCGACACTTTCGTGTTGCCTTATAACGACACCGCCACGCTCACGAAAACGTTTGAAAGATATGGCAAGGAAGTGGCGGCGGTGATTGTCGAGCCTATTGCCGGGAATATGGGAATGGTTCGTGGCCACCCGGAATTTCTCCAGACCATGCGTACGCTTTGCAGCGAGGCTGGGAGCGTATTGATTTATGACGAGGTCATGAGTGGCTTTCGCGTAGCTGCGGGAGGTGCCCAATCCCTGCTTGGCATCCTGCCTGACCTGAGCACCTTGGGAAAAGTGGCAGGTGGTGGGTTGCCCTTCGGTGTTTTCGGTGGGAGAAGCGAGCTGATGCGGGAGCTGGCACCCTTTGGGTCGGTCTACCAAGCCGGGACTTTGTCCGGGAACCCGTTGGTAACCGCGGCAGCAATCAAAACGCTTTCGCTGATTGGCAAAACCGGTTTTTATGAAGGTTTGACGAAGCGGACGCGAGAGCTTTGTGAGGGGTTAAGGGTGGCCGCCGCCAGCAATGATATTGCTTTTCAGTGCGATTCGGAAGGTGGCATGTTTGGTTGCTTTTTTTCAGCGCACCAGGTTTCAGATTTCTCCACCGCCAAAACAACTGACACCGAGCTTTTTGGCCTCTTCCATAGCGGCATGTTGCGACGCGGAATCTATTTGGCGCCGTCAGCTTTTGAAGCAGGTTTTGTTTCAGCAGCTCACGGGGAGGCACATATTCAAAAAACTATTGCTGCCGCGCACGCCACCTTCCAGGAAATCCAGAGCACCAAGACCAGGACGCCAGAAATTTAGCGCACGTGGCTTTGCAAAAACCGGCAGATCCATACAGGTGACGCTGAGTACGAGAAACAAAGCGTTGCAGCTATTCTCCTTCAGTCTTGAGTGTGTGTTACGGGAGCTGGCGCAGACCGCTTCGCCAGACCTTGTCAAGCGGCAAGCGGTCAGTGAGGTGGCGTTCGGCCTTGGAGCGCTCTTCGCTTAGCACCTCAGGTTCGTCAATGGCTCCCAACGCAAAACCACACGTCACTTCGTAGTCTGCCTGTGAAACGTTCAAAGCCCCGTAAGTCTTTTCCCGGTGAATGCCGCCCATTCCGTGCGTGTACAAGCCCAGGCGTCTGGCCTGTAACGTCAGACCCAGCCAGGCTGCGCCACAATCGAAGTGCGCGAGCACGTTCGGCTTGTCGTTGTGCGAGAAGCGACGTCTGGAAAAAATAAAACCCAGCAATGAGACCCGCTTTGCCCAGCCCTGATTGCCTTCGGTCAAGAGATCCAGAAACACTGAAAAAGTTTCGTCCGTTGAGGTCACTATCAACCAAGGCTGTTCGTTGGAACAGGACGGCGACCAACGTGCGGCGTCAAAAATTTTGGCTTGCGTTTCCTGGTCAATCACTGCTTTCCGAAAAGAGCGCGGCGACCAACGCTGATAGAACTCGATATCGCTTAGGGCACTTTCTTCCCGAAGTGAAAAGTCGGGAGTGTATGGGGTTTGAAACGTCATGGTCAGATTCCTCCTGTCACTATCAAATGACTTGTGTGAAAAACCGGGCGGGTCTTTGCTCGTTGGCAGTGCGTTTTTTCTGCCCGGTAAAAGTCTGAACGTTCCGAGTGTAGCAGTACTTCCTCTGCTTTTGATCCGGGAGGGCGGCAAGAAGCGCAAAGGAAGCATTTGTTCGCCCCGGTACGGGCTTTTTTCTTTCTAATAGTTCACGAAAGCTGAGAGTTCGGTTTGCCGACCCTGTTGTCCCTGTTGTCCCTGATGTCAGACGTCCTTCATTTCTTCTTTGTGCTCCCGAAGCCGCGCGATCTGATCCCCAGGCAATCACCCAAGCCTGAAGCATTAAAGGTTGTGGCTTGGCTGTTGCCGTGCTTCCACTTGTGCGGAAAAAAGACGGGAATAAAGACCTTTGCTGGAAAGCAGGGACGAGTGCTTCCCCTGTTCAATAATTTGTCCATCTTCAAAAACCAGCACCCGATCTGCCTGCAAGACCGCGTTCAGTCGGTGGGCAACGAGTAACACCGTGCGACTCTGCAAATGCTGAAACAACGCTTCGTGCAGGCAGGTTTCGGTTTGTGAATCCAGCGCCGAGGTTGCCTCGTCCAGAATGACCAGCTTGGGATCTGTTATGAGCATGCGCGCCACTGCCAGTCGTTGCTGCTGACCGCCTGAAAGTCTCAGGCCTTGCAGACCAACCATGGTCTCCAGTCCATCGTGTCGTGATTGAACAAATTCGGCAAGTTGCACGATTTCCAGCGTTTCCCAAATACGGCTATCGGGAATCCGTGTGCCAAGCGTGATGTTATCCCGTATCGACTCGTTAAAAAGCGCGGGTTGCTGCAAAACGCATCCGACGTTTTTACGTATGGTTTCATAACCGATTCGCTCGATTGGGACTCCGCTAAAAGCAATGCTTCCCGACTCCTTCTCGTGCAGACCAAGCAATAGCTGCACAAAAGTCGTTTTACCACCGCCGCTTGCCCCAACCAGGGCAACTTTTTCGCCTGCCTCAATGTCCATGCTCAAGCGATTCAGCACGGGTTTCGAGTCGTATGACAGGCACAGGTTGCGCACTTGAAGAGAAGCTGTTTTCTGACCCGAGAAAGGGTTTTCAATCAATGGGTATTCCGGTTCTTTGTCAAGGCAGAGCACTTCGTTCACGCGACCTAGTGCCCCTTTTGCGGCGTAGAAAGTGTATTGCATGCCGAGCAGTTCCTGCATGGGTTCCAGCATGAACCACAAGTAGCCAAAAGACGCGATCATTTCCCCAATCGTCAGATCTGAAAACAGAACCATAAGGATGCAGCCAGCACGGAAGACGTCAAAGCCCAGGAGGAAAACCAGGAAGGAGAACTTCCTGTAGACCTCAGTCTTCCAGTTATAGCTGGCAGAGCGTCTGCGTAACTTTCGCGCCAGTTGCACAAGTCCCAGGAAATAATGACGGTCACGGTTTGCGGCTCTGATCTGATGCAAGCCGGAAAAGACTTCTGTGATGCTCTGTTGAAAAACTTCCACCGCCTTGTTTTCTGCCTTTTTGAGGTGTCTGACGCGCCTGCCGATCGTCATGGTGAAATAAATGACCAGGGGATTGAGCAGCAACATATATATCGCCAGTTGCCAGTGAAGCAGCAGCAAAATGATGGCGGTGAAGACAATCATCAATATGCACACCAGCAGACGACTGATCGCCACACCCATAAACTGATCCAGTGTTTCCAGGTCAGTGACCAGTCGCGCCCCGACCGTGCCGGCTCCGGTATCTTCGAACTCAGACGCGGAAACCCCGCCAAGGTGTAAAAGCAGGTGCCTGCGTATTTTGTAAATCACATTTTTGGAAATCTGGATAAACAGCATGGAATGCCAGGCGAAAAATCCCCACCCGGCTACACGCAAAAAAATACTGAGCCCCAGCACCGCGCCCACGTACAGTAGCGGGCCGTGCCAGTGAGCAGGAGTCAGGGAATTTATGGCGGAAACAATTTTGCCCGGTTGATTCAGCAGAACTTCGTCAACCAGCAGCGGCATTAACAGGGGCAGCATTACGATTGAGAGCGTCGCCAGCGTGGCAATAATATTGGCACGCAGCAAGAGGCGGCGATGGTGCAGCACGAGTTGCAGGAGCTTGCGAAAATCCAGGGTTGAGGCACTCGTCTGCCCGGTCACTGTGGCCGATGGCTTTGCAGAGACTGCGCTCGCGGCGGACCCGGCAGATTTAGGCGTGGTCATGGGATCGTGGGCAGCGGCTCCAGCACGGCAGGACTGAGGTGCTCAGGCATAGAAAGCCGCAAGGCGTGCTGGCAGGTTCGCGAAATGGCCGTTAGACATCACCAGCACGTGATCCTTTTCTCGCGCTTCGGCAGTCACTGCCTGAAACAAAGACTCCGTATCCCTAAAACAATGAAACTTGTTTCCTGATTTTGGAAATACGGCTTTCAATGACCAGCCGAGCACTGGCGGGCAATAGCAGTAAACCCGAGATGCTGCCGCAAAAGCCGAAGCGAGCGAGGCATTGTGCACCCCAAGCTTCATCGTGTTGGAACGTGGTTCAAAAACTGCAAGCACGCGACCTGTGGTGCTGACTGAGCGAACCGCTTTGACGCTTGCTTCAATTGCCGTGGGGTGGTGGGCAAAATCGTCATAAACCGTTATTCCTTTGCGCTTTGAAATCACTTCCAGCCGACGCGAGACTCCACGAAAATTTGCCAGTGCCGCAAGCGCTTCCGGAGCAGCTATTCCTGCCTCGCAGGTGGCCGCCACTGCCGCCGTTGCGTTCAACAGATTGTGTTCCCCACACAGCTTTTGCGCTGGATAGCGGCAAGCCGTCTGTTTATCCTTGCTGCCTTTGCCTGCAAGCCACCGCTCTCCCTCGCTGCCTGCCACTGCCCAGTCAGGTTCTTGTTCGTCGGCATAACCAAAGCGAACGCACCTTGCCCAATTTCCTCGCGCGATCACTCGTTCCAACGCAGCGTCCTGTGCACGCGTAATCACCACGCCATCGCTTCGGACATTGCGCAGCAACCAGGCGAACTGCAGTTCCAGGGCAGTGAGGTCTTCAAAAATATCCGCATGGTCGTATTCCAGATTGTTCAGAATCAACAGATCTGGATGAAAGTGCAGGAACTTCGGTCGCTTGTCAAAATATGCGCTGTCGTACTCATCCGCTTCGACGACAAAATACCTGCCTCTGCCCAAGCGCGCGCAAACAGAAAAATTATCCGGCACACCACCAATCAGGAATCCTGGCTCCAGCCCACAGTCCTGCAATATCCAGGCAACCATGCTGGCTGTGGTGGTCTTCCCGTGGGTTCCCGACACTGCGATGACCAAGCGGCTTGGGAGGACATATTGTGCCAGCCATTGTGGGCCAGACATGAGCGGTATGCGTTTTTTCAGAACCGCTTCGACAAAGGGCATGCCGCGGGACATGATGTTTCCCATAATCACGAGTTCGCAACGCGGATCCAGATCCCGAACATCGTAGCCGGAATAAACGGGGATCTTTGCTGCGTGCAACTGCCGATCCATGGGCGGGTAGACCGCGCCGTCACTTCCTGCAACCTGAAAACCCAGCTCTTTTGCCATACACGCCACGCCCGCCATAAACGTTCCGCAGATGCCGGCGATATGAATTCTGGCCGGAGGCAGAACGGGACTGACGGCAGGAGGTGCCATCAGCTCCGCAGACGGGGTCATAAAGAGCGTGCGGGACGTCGCTGCTTCACGGTTTTGTGCTTCTCCGGTTGTGCGGGGTTTTGGGGATGCGTTTCGGTGGGTGACCCCGGGCTGGCCATCAGGCGCGCACGAAAGTCCAAAGTTTTTCTGTGGATACGTCCGGGTGGTAGGCGTAGCCACCTTCCGTGAAATTTTTCAGCAATTCGGGGTCATTGATGCGCTTTTTCACGATGTAGCGACTCATCAGCCCACGGGCGCGCTTGGCATTAAAGCTTACGACTTTGAAGCGATCCCCTCGCCATTCTTTGAATGCCGGGCTGATAATATTGGCATTCAGAAGTGAGGGCTTGACGGAGTTGAAATACTCCACGGAAGCCAGATTGATCAATGTCGGATTTTGCTCGCCACGCAGTTTACGATTGAGATAGTTGGTGATGGTATTGCCCCAGAATTTGTACAGACTTTCTCCTTCTCCGGTATCAAACTGCGTATTCATTTCCAGGCGGTAAGGCAAAATCAGATCCAAGGGTCGCAATACGCCATGGAGCCCGGAAAGAATGAAGAGGTGTTCCTGCGCGAAAGACAGATCCCCGTCATCCATTTTGTCGGCATCCAGCCCCATATAAACGTCTCCTTTGAAAGCGTGGATCGCGGGTCTGGCGCCGCGCTTTTTAGTCGGCCTTGCCCAAGTCTGGAAGCGCAAGTGGTTGAGCTCGGCCAGCTTGCTGCTGATCTTCATCATTTTCTGCAACGCTACCGGGGAAAGCCTGCGCAAGCGATCCACCAATCGCTCAGACTGTAGCGGGAAGGCGGCGCGACTTTGCCGGTGGGAGGGTATCTGCGAATCAAAATCCAGACGCTTGGCTGGTGAAATAACCGTGATCATTTTTGGCGCTCCGCAAGCCTGTCAAAAAGCAATGTGTAAGCAAGCGCTGATGATACATTGTTTGGGATATTCGACAGTCAGGGAGCCGTGTCTCATGCCAGAATGCAAGGCGCTGCGATATATCCGGCAATCTACAGCCGCACATTTTCCGGTTTCCGGGGTCGGCTTCCGGAGTCTTAGGGCAAGGCTGTATGCTTGGCAGGAGGCAAACGCCATTGGAGAAAATTCCAATCTATAAGGTAGAATGCACCCGCAGTGAGCCGGGCTTGTTTTCGGGGCTTATGAGCTTCAGCTTCCAGGGCATTGTCGTCCGAGAGGGAGACCTGAGCGTTAATTGATGCGATTCAAAGACAAAATAGCACTTTTTCTTAAACATCGAATGGTTGTGAAGCAGACCGTTTCG
Organism: Candidatus Oxydemutatoraceae bacterium; assembly: GCA_965212025.1. Taxonomy (GTDB): domain Bacteria; phylum Pseudomonadota; class Gammaproteobacteria; order Poriferisulfidales; family Oxydemutatoraceae. The sequence continues at coordinate 606,382 of OZ243039.1, read as the reverse complement.
GGAAAGAAAAGAAGGGTCCGCGGCTTCACCCTGATCGAGATCATGATCGTGGTCGTCATCCTGGGAATACTCGCGACCTTGGTGGTTCCGGCAATCATGGATCGACCTGACCACGCACGCCAGGTGAGAGCCAAGCAGGACATTCGAACAATCGTCAGCGCCTTGAGCTTGTATCGGCTCGACAACCTGACCTATCCGTCCACCTTGGACGAACTGGGCAATGGGGAAAACAAATACCTGGAACGGACTCCGAATGACCCTTGGGGGAACCCCTATCAATATATTCAGCCAGGAATTCGTGGCGGCAAGTTTGACGTCTACAGCCTTGGTTCAGACGGTTATGAAGGTGGCACCGGGCTGGATGCTGACATAGGGAATTGGAATCTGGAAGAGAACTGAGCAAGTCCATTCCCGGGTTTGCTTTCCGAGGCTTCCGCGTCGGCTGCTCCGGCTTTTCCCTCTTGGAAGTCATGGTGGTGGTTCTCATTGTTGGCATCATGGCGGCCGCCGTTTTTGTTTCTGTGGATCTGAGCGATGCGCAGGAAACGAGAAGCAAGTTGCGGCAGCTGCAAATTATGATGCGTACGCTTTCAGACTCGGCGATTACGGAAGGAAAGGTCTACGGGATCCGGTGGCGGGAAGGCGTTGCGACAGCCATGGTCTACACGGGTGAAGAATGGCAGGAGTTTGGTGAACTGGAGGAGACCAGATGGGATCCCCAGTTGGGCTTCAAGGTCGTTCTCAACGGTGTGCTGTTGACGCTGAAAGAGGAGGCCAAAAAAAAAGCGGGCGAGGATGAAGAGGACGACTTGTCTGATGAGGAAAGCGAAATAGATCTTGATTCGCTCACCGAAGAAGAAGAGCTGCTCCTGGAATTGAAGAAACGGAAAGAGCGTCTACCCCAGGTTTTTTTTCTCCCAACCGGGCTATGGGAGCCGACAGGGAGCGTTATTACGAGCTTGAACATTGAGGCGAACAGAGGGTTCACTTGGGGTGCGAGTGGTGCCATCAGCGCTGGCTATAGCTATGACAGTGATGAATAAAAAGCGGGGTGGCTTTACGCTCATAGAAGTCATGATTGCAACGGTGATGCTGGGTATTGCCATCGGCGCTTCACTGAATGCCTTGTCTGTCTACGCCGACCACATTGGTCGGATGCAGGAACGCTATCGCAGCCACTTGGTTGCCTGGAATGTTCTGGCTGCGGGTTTGATCAGGAATGAAAAAAACGAATTGGAGGAAATGGGAGAAAGTGGTGATGAGGAAATTGCCGGAACATCCTGGTACTGGTCAACCAGTGAAATCGAACCGGACGGAGACGAGGTGGACACGAAGCTAGTGCGCTACGAAGTCGAAGTCACTTCCGGGGACGACTTGAATAAGAGGCCTGCCAGCGTGCTGAGAGTCTATCGGCAAGGCCCATGAACCCTGTGTGCAGACCGGCGGCACCATTGCTGAAAAAGCGATGTGGCGCATTCACGCTTTTGGAAGTCTTGATCTCTATGGTGATTTTTGCTTTGGTTTCGGCCATGTCTTTTCGAGGGCTACAGGACACGATGAGCATTCAAGCGAGGCTGGAAATCAAAGCGGAGGAATTGTCTACGGAGCAGGTGGTGTGGACAGTCATGTTTCAGGATCTGATCAACATGGCGCGCCGGCCGGTGCAGGTTGGTGTTGACAAAAGAGACAAGGAGCGGGCGTTTGAACCCAAGCTGGAAGACTCTGATTGCCTGTTCAGCTTTACGCGCTCCGGGATTACTCCGGGAATCAACTCTTTTTCCGGGATGCAAAGAGTCATGTATTGTGTAAAAGACAATCGCCTGTACAGGCAGGTCTGGCCGGTTCTGGATCGTCCGGACGATTCAGGTGCTGCGCCCCACGAAGCTCTGTTGCTGGACAAGGTTACGAACTTTGAAATGGAGTGGGGTGGTGTTAAGGAAACGCTTTCTGACAGTGCCGTGAGCTTTGATTTGGAACAATTGCCCAGTTGGGTAAAAATCGAAATGGAAACCGGAAACGGGATCTACACAAGATTTTTCCCTGGCGTCGATCCCTATGACCCTTTCCAAAGAAAAAGATAGGGAGGTCGATAAACCACCGTGCTCCCGCGTCACACCATTCCCCTTACGCGGGGTGGCGATTGTCAGCGCCATGGTGGTTATTACGATGGTCGCATCGGCTACGTCCTGGCTGCTTTATGGGCAAAACGTGGCGGTTAACAGACTGTCCCGAATCGTGACGAACGAGCAGGCTTTCCTGTTGGCTTTGAGCGTTGAAGCGCGAGCCAAGGAACTGCTGGATCGAGACGCAATCGAGGGGGGCGAATTCAAAGTAGACTACTACGCAATTCCCAAAGACAAAACCCATGCTGAAGAATGGTCTTGGTATTTTCAAGACATTGCTCCCGGGTTTCCGGCAGAGAACGCGGAAGTCAGTTGGTGTCTGCACGATTTGCTGGCGTATATGAATTTGAATAATCTGCACAGCGAATTCCGTGGCGTAAAGGGCGAAAAGAACTGGACGCGCGATCTTTTTTCACGGGCGGTCTATGCGCACTCCGAGGTGCTTGAAGACCCGGAGGGTTTGCTGAACAGCCTTCTTGACTGGTTTGATCGCGATGATCTTCCGCGCTCGGGCGGGGCAGAAAACAGTGACTACCAAAGCCTGGTTCCGCCATACGTCGTATCCGGTCTGCGCATGGCGTGGCCCGGTGAAATCAAATTGGTTAAGGGTTTCACGCCTGAGATTGCAAATTTGTTTATCCCTCGTCTTGCGGCTTTGCCGGACCCTGGCAGAATCACTCCAATCAACGTGAACACTGCGCCTGCGGGAGTCCTGCGGTATATCCCGGGTCTCGATTCGGCAACTGTCGGTGAATTGATTCGCTGGCGCGAGGAATCCCCTTTCAAGTCCGTCGAGGAATTTTGGCAGCTTGCGCTTGGCATACAACAGGGGATCAGGGACACCACGCCACCGAAATGGCTGAAAAAGCACCTTGACGTGAAAAGCTATTTCTTTCAGGCTTCCATTACCGTGAAGCTTGGAGACACAACCTTTGAAATGCAGAGCCTTATTGTGCGACCGTCGAAAAAGCCGCTTGGATCCGCAGTCTTGCAAAGACGTGTTGGCGGTAGCCAGTACGCGGGCTGCAAAAGGCGTAAGAACGAGCGACTGAGCAGAAAAAATGAACTGGATAAAACCTGACGACACGATCTTTCCGCTTCCCGGCACTCCGAGTAGCCAGAAGGTCGCTTGGGTGCCGTCTGAGGCCATTGCTTTTCATTTGCTGACTCCGCCTAAAGGTTCACGAAAGCTGTGGAGGAAATCCCTGCCTTTCATGATGGAAGAGAGCTTGGTGGTACCTCTGGAAACCCAGCATTTTGTATTTGGCACGCTGACTCGAGACGGGCAGTTGCCTGTTGCGGTCGTCAACCGAGAAAAAATGAATTACTGGTTGGGCTTGCTGAGGATGGGAAATCATCCGGTTCGATTTTTGTGCCCGGATCTGCTCGCGGTTCCCTATACAGAAAAAGGCATGAGCGTGTGGCATGAAAAAGGTCGCGTTTTACTGCGCACCGGCTGGCAACAAGGCATGGCCGGTTCTCTCAAGTGGATTGAACAGGTCTTGAGTCAGGCTGAACACCAGGAGCAGGAAATACGCGTTTTCAGCGATGCCATTGAGAAGCTCCCCGAGTCCTGGCGTGATCATGCCGAGGTTTTGCCCGGTTCTCTGAGCGACAAGATGGCTTTTCCAAACCCTGCGGCAGCTGACCTGAACTTTTTACAGGGCAGTTATCTTCCGGCATCCCCAGTGAAAGCTTGGGTACGCCCTTGGCGTGCCGCAGCCGCCATGTTGCCGCTCGCTTTTTTACTTTATCTGTTCAATCTGAAAGCGGAAACGAATTGGGCACAGGAGCAGGAACCCATCATGAAGGCTGCCACACAGAGTCTGGTCGATTCCTATTTTCCGGGCACCAATTTGCGCGGTAACGTGCGTGGGGAATTGAGTAAAAGGCTGAAGCAGGTGAAGCAGGGAGTCAGCTTTCGTGACAACAGCCCTTGGTTGGCAGTTCTGCAGGCAGAGGCGATATTCTCAAGTTGTCAGGAATGCCGCGTTGAAAGCATCAAAATGGGCAAGGACAAAGTCACCGTGGTTTTCAGTTCTTCGCGCTCACCGGAGCACGTGGCGAAATCCCTGTCAAAGCTGCCCGGCCTTGCAGTACAGTCCGCAGGACTTTCAAAGCTTGGCGAACGTAACCGTATGCGAGTGGAAATTTCTGCCAACTCATGAATTCGTTTTCCCAATTCAGAACCTGGTGGAGTACACGCTCCGAGAGCGACCGGGTCATCTTGACCTTTCTGGCGGTTTTTTCGTTTTTTGCAGGTACTTATGCCCTTCTCTATCTACCTCTGGCAGATGAACATGAACGCGCATTGCAGCGCTACGAGCGTGCCCACTCGGATTATTTCTGGGCGGCAGAAAAACTGGCCGAACTTGAGCAAGCCAAGCTGCATCTGGGAGGAAGCCTGCCCGTGGATGCGGCGCCTGGCCAACTGAAAGAAATGCTGGAAGATGCTTTGAAGAAGATCCCTCTCAAAGCGCGCCTTGGTGTCATTCAGACGGATTCCGGGAGCCAGATCAAAATAGAGTTCAAGCAGACAAACGGACAAAAAGTGATGCGCTTTATCGAACACATCGTGGACAAAGGGTTTTCGGTGCTGGGCTTCCAGCTGAAAAACAGCGCTCAAGGGATGTCCGGACACATTTCAGTCAAGGCCTGATTGATGAAAGTTGCCCTGAAAAGAATCGGCATTCTGCTTTTTTTCCTGCTGGTTTGGGGAATCATTTTTGTTTCGACCATGCCCCTGCAGTTTGCGGCTCAGAAACTGGATTTGTCGCAAGTATTGGTCATCAACCGCTTAAACGGAACGATCTGGAATGGCTCCGGGAGTTTTGTGATCAAAGATCAAGACTTCTCCGTGGCAAACCTGAGCTGGCGTTGGTGTCCGGTTTGGCCGGAAAGACCACTCGCTGCCTGCCTGGATCTGTCTACCTCTGATTTTAATTTTGCCGGCACCTTGGGCTACATGCCCCTGGGAGGAGAAATTTTTGCCATCGACTCGGTCGGCGACTTTAATTTAAGTCTGCAGACTATCGGGAACACCCAATTGCCCGGTGTTCTGAGCGGGACAGGAGTTGTCAATATCAAGCTGCTGGAACTGGATGCCGAAACCCTGTTGCCAAATTATGTAGAAGGCAAAGGTGAATTGAAAAACCTTGTTGCAATGGAAACCGCTTTGGGCGATTTTCAGTTCAGCTCGCAAACTGGTGATGACGATATCGTGACGGTGCTATGCAAGGGTGGCAACGAGACATTCAGCCTGGACGGCAATGTGTTTTTTAACCCTGCAGAAAAAAGTTACCGGATTGAGGCGGAAGTAGGCAGTGAGAATTCACAGCTTTTATCGTTACTGAAACCGTTCGGCCGTCCCTTGGGAGAAAATCGTGTCAAGTTGTCGAAAAGAGGGAAACTGAATACCTGATTGCCTTTTTTTCTGGCCTTACGCCTGTTACTGACCAAGGAATCGCCCCTTTGCAGGCTTTCCGAAACCGCAAGATCGCACCCCCTTCTGAAGTAGTATTGCAAAAGTGCTTTTTGGCACAAGAATATACCTGCACTTCACCGAGGAAACGCCGAAAACGTCTTGTAAATTTCGTGTGGCGTGAATGCATGACTACAAAAATCAGTTTGCTGAGTCTGCTTGAGGAAGCACACACTCATGTTGATCAAATCAACTTTGAGCAGGCGCGGGAAAAACTCAAGGACGATCACACCGTGTTTGTTGATGTAAGAGAAGACTCCGAATTGCATGAAGGTGGAAAAATTCCGGGAGCCGAACACACCGCACGGGGCAAACTGGAATTTCAGATTGACAGTGACAGTCCCTTTTACAAGGAAGTCTTTGACCCGGGCAAAACGTACATTGTCTATTGTATGACTGGTGGAAGAGCCATTCTTGCCGCCTGGACGATGAAACAAATGGGTTATGAACAGGTTTATTCCTTGGCGGGCGGATTCAGCGAATGGCTATCCAAAAGCGGTGATGTTGAGCCGGTCAGCTAATATATTTTCTGTTTTCGTCCTGCTATCAGTCACTGCCATCGCGCTGTTGCTGTACAGCGAGGGACGGGATTTGACTTTTGCCTACAGCCGGGAAGCGATACATTCCGGAAAGTTCTGGTCGGCGTTCAGCGGTCATCTGTGGCACGCTACGTTTACGCATCTGCTTATGAATCTGGCGGCATGGAGTCTTGTCTGGTTGTACGCCTACTCGATTTTGGACGCCAAGTCCTGGGTGCTGATATTGTTGGTGTGCATGGTCGGCACGAGTTTCGGCCTGTACCAGTTTCAACCACAAGTCGTCTACTATTCCGGCTTCTCCGGGGTTCTGCATGGCTTGCTGGTCGCAATCAGCTTGTGCCGCCTGCGTATGGATCGCCGTGACATCAGTGCGTATGTTGCTTTGCTACTCGTGGTCATCAAGATGGTCTATGAGCAAAACAGCGGCGCACTTCCCTGGACCGAAGAATTGGCAGGGGTGAGAGTTTTGGTTCACTCGCATCTTTACGGCGCGCTCAGCGGCACCTTGGCCGGCGGCATTTTATTTTTCATGCCCCGCAAAAAAACGGATTCACGCATTGAATTGTACTAATCGAACTCCTTTTGGCTGTGGCACAAGCATCGTAGATCTTCATATTTGATGCGGAACCTGGTTCCGTGATTGCGTAGGTCCCTGCCGTGCGTGGTTCTCGCGTCAAAGTCGTTCGCCACAATGCCGTCCACGATGGCTTCAATGAACCGGGTGGTTTTAGGTTCCCAATAGAGGTGCGCGGTGATGTATCTGACTTCTTCGATGTTCCCTTTCTTTCTCTTACTTCCCTTGACTACGACGAGTCGCCGAAACTTGGAGGAGAAGGCATTTATCAGACTGTCATGCGTCCAGTATGGCGGCTCAGTATTGTTGGATCTATCGTTGCGGACAATGATGCGCTCGCCGTCATTGTCTACATAGAAACCCCCTATCCGTCTTATTTTTGATGGTATGGCGGAAACTGGTGTGCCATTTGCTGTCTTTCCACCCGAACTCATGCACCGTCAGCGCGGTCTTGCAGAAGTCTCCTCTGCACTCGCCACTTGTGGTTATAGAAGATGGTGTCATCTGACCTCAATAGCTGAACCATCTCGCTGAGGCAGCCACGCTGCCACGCTACATATTCCTTATGGGGCATGCAGTCATCTTGGCTGGCATAGCCGGCCTGTAGTGCGGTTTTCGGCCACTTGCCCCCGGTTCCGTTTCCGGTGCTGTTCTTTTGTTGTAGGCGGAGAAGTACGACCAGTTGAATGGATTGCTTTGGCAAGCCCTGCATGATTGCGAGACAGATCCCTTGAAGGAGTTGGCCGTTTACTTTGTTTTTTTCTGGAGGGGAACTTTATATCCGTTGGACAGCTTGGCCTACCGAGGCCATGGTGGCGGGTTAATGGTTCGGTGTTGTTTAGTGGCTACTGCCATCACTGGAAGTTCAGGTTGGCACATGACAGATGTTTCCCTTAGTAGTTGCGCAGCAAAATCCCGATGGCAGATCCACCTGTCAACCCGATGGTTTTCTGTTTACACGCATGCCCGATTGGATGATGCTGTGACAATGGTGCATTCCGCAGCACCCACGCTCGACCAGAGCATGTAAAGATTCAACGCCGTTGGTACTGGCTTGCATCTTGACTTCAGTTCTTCAGCAGCATCCAGGCTTTATTCAAATTTGCCACTGGCAATAATTTTCATACTCTCTTCTATTTTGTGGCTGATACGCTGCATTCGTTTCGTCAGCTCAGACTGGCTTCCGGTGTTGGTGTTGCGGCTTTTAATGGCTTCGTGCGCCATGTTTAACCCTGAAACCACAGCCAGATCCCCCCAATCGGCAGTGCGGCTGTTTTTGCGCATCTCTTCCAGATTGGACTGCAACATGGCCGCTGCTTCGAGTAGACCTGCCTGTTCATTTTTCGGGCAATAGAGCGAGTATTCCTTGCCCATGATCACGACGCTCACTTGAATCGAATCGGTGCTCACAGCGAACGCTCAATTTGTTTCAGTCGCCGAATCAGACTGTTTACTTTCCCGCCCACAGCTTTGTTCCTTTTCAGCAGATCGGCCATTTTCTCAATCATGAGAGTCTGCTTCTGATGCAGGCGTGTGTTGTTTTCCACCAAGTCCTTGCAGCTCCCGATCAACTCCGAGACTTTTTCTTCGAGTGAATCAAGGCTTTTCACGCCAGTGTCTTCTTCAGGAAGCTTTGCCATGGTCATGGTGGTTGCTAGTATGCGAAAATTGATTGCATGGTCAATAATCATGTTGACGTAACCCGACGGGGTCTCAACCCGTTTTTCCATCACCGAATCTGAAATATGGCCGCTGATACTCAAGAATATGCTGTACGCAGGCGTAAGCTGCTAAGGAAAATTGGCAAAACATCGATGGCGGTTATAAGGGCAGCCAAGCCCTGTATCCGTTCCAGGGATCTTGAGTATCCATTTCGCCAGAACAGCGACTTCAAGTATTTGACGGGATTCAATGAGCCGGATGCCATAGCGGTGCTGGCTCCGCAAAGAGATGCCGGAGAATTTGTGCTTTTTTGTCGCGAAGCGGATGCCGTGCGCGAGGTTTGGGAAGGGACTTGTGTGGGTACTTCTGGCGCAGTTAGTGATTATGGTGCTGACCAGGCTTTTCCGATTCGGCAGTTCCCGAAGCTTTTCCCGGGACTTCTGGAGGATCGCGACAAAATATTTTTCTCCTTCGGGAATGACGGCGCATTTGCGTCCAAACTCATGGATCTGGCCAAAAAACCGGGCAGCAGCATTCGCTTAGGAGCCACGAGCTTCGGGGAGCTGGTGTCGCTGGATGATGCCGTACATGAAATGCGTTTGAGAAAATCACGCCGGGAAGTGGCGCTGATGCAGCGAGCGGTGGATATTTCGGTGGCAGCCCACTACAGCGCGATGCGCATCTGTAGTCCAGGGGAAAATGAAAGCGCCCTAGCTGCAGAACTGGTGCGCGAATTTGTTCGCAATCAGGCCTGCGAAGCCTATCCCTGTATCGTTGGTGCCGGTGCCAACTCCTGCGTTTTGCACTACTTCAATAATTGCGCAGTCATGGAGAAAAACTCACTGGTGCTCATAGACGCTGGCGCGGAATACGCCGGATACGCCGCAGACATCACCCGTACTTTTCCGGTTGGCGGGCGTTTCAGCCTGCAACAGAGAGCACTTTATGAAGTCGTTTTGGAGGCGCAGGAAGCGGCGATTAAAGCCGTTAAGCCTGGCAATGTCTGGAACGACCCACACGTCGCTGCAGTGCGGGAGTTGACCAAAGGGCTGATCGCCTTGCAGTTGATTGGCGGGCCGTTGAAGCGAGCCTTGCAAAAGCAGTCCTATCGTGAATTTTATATGCACAAGACCGGGCACTGGCTGGGCATGGACGTGCATGACGTCGGAAATTACAAAGTCGCTGGGCAATGGCGGCCTTTTGTGCCGGGAATGGTTCTCACGGTAGAACCTGGACTCTACATGCCCAAGGTACGCAAGCGCGGCTGGAAACGCATGGGGGTCCGCATTGAGGATGACGTTCTGGTCACCGAGACCGGAAACAAGGTGTTGAGCGAAAAACTGGTGAGAAAGCCTGAGGAAATTGAGGCTTATATGGCAGAGTTTCGCTGATCACCCCCGTGGCTGTCTCCTGTCAATGAAATGAAAGACTGCGACTTGGTCATCATTGGTGGCGGTCTGGCAGGACTGAGTCTTGCCATTGCTTTGCGGAAATGCGGGAAAAGCGTAATTCTGATCGACAAAGGTTCGCCGATGCCCGGGTCTGAGGCGCTTCCAGAACGCGCCTTGACGCTATCTGACAGCAGCCGCCGCATTCTGTCCTCACTGGGCATTTGGTCACAACTCCTGCCTGCTGCGCAGGCGGTCCGCTCCATACATGTTTCGCAACAAGGGGGCTTCGGTAAAACCACAATCAACTGTAAAGACGAAAATCTTGAGGCTCTGGGCTGGGTCGTTCCTTACTCGGCAGTGCTGAAAGTGCTGTATGACACGGTAGCGAAAGCGCAGCAGATTCAATGTATTCGCGACACCGAGGTCAGCTCCTTTTCCCAGCAAGACGGCCGGGTTTTCATCCATACGCAGAAGGCGGGGTGTTCGCTTCTTTCTGCGCGCCTGATGGTTTTGGCAAGTGGTGGTTCGAAACTCCGGGACACTGCCGGGTTTGGTGTTCGGCGTCGGGATTATCAACAGTCTGCGATTCTCTGCGAAGTCCAAAGCAGCCATCCTCGCCAGCACATTGCTTTTGAGCGTTTCACGCCGCATGGTCCTTTGGCGTTGCTGCCTTTGTCATCCGGAAAAAACGCAGTGGTTTGGATGCAAAGAACTGACTTTGCGGAGAAACTGATGGCGGCTTCAGATGACGGGTTCAAGGCTACCTTGCAAGCTGCTTTTGGCTGGCGGCTGGGAAAAATACAGACAGTCGGAATACGAGGCGCGTATCCTCTCGTGCTGGAACGCGCGCAGCGGCTGGTTCAAGGTCGTGTCGTGCTGATTGGGGATGCGGTGCATAAAATCCACCCAATAGCGGGGCAGGGCTATAACTTGGCGTTGAGGGGTGTCGCCACTCTGGCAGAAAATATTTATCGGCTGAAAGATCCGGCAGACAGCACCGCCTTGCAAAGGTACGAGCAGACTCGCGGCGCAGACATTAGGCGCGTGACCCGCCTGACAGACCTTCTCGCCCGTTCCTTTCTCGGGCAATGGAGTTTTTTTCAACCCCTTCGCGGGGCGTGTTTGCTGACGATGGATCTGTTGCCATTTATGAGGAGGAACATCGTGCGTAGAGGGCTTGGTCTCCTGCCGCCTTATTCCCGTCTGGCTTGCGGCCTGGATTTGCCAGATATTGCGGGCGACTGACGTGACCGTGCTGCCCATCGTCATCATCGGGGCTGGTCTGATCGGTCTGTCCGCCGCCGCGCGACTCGCGGCAACGAATCGTCCCATTGTGATACTGGGAGATCCGCCGTCTTCTTTCGACTTGCACGCACCAATTGAGCCTCCGGTTCTGGCGCTTAGCGAGGCTTCCATCGCGACCTTGACGGCAGCGGGAGCCTGGAGAGAAATTGAGGCAAGTGGACGCGCTCTTCACTACGAGGCAATGCGGGTAGAGGGATGGTGAAGGTCAGGGGTATGTCCATTATTCCCGTCTGGGGCCTGGATTTGCCAGATATTGCGGGCGACTGACGTGACCGTGCTGCCCATCGTCATTATCGGGGCTGGTCTGATCGGTCTGTCCGCCGCCGCGCGACTCGCGGCAACGAATCGTCCCATTGTGATACTGGGAGATCCGCCGTCTTCTTTCGACTTGCACGCACCAATTGAGCCTCCGGTTCTGGCGCTTAGCGAGGCTTCCATCGCGACCTTGACGGCAGCGGGAGCCTGGAGAGAAATTGAGGCAAGTGGACGCGCTCTTCACTACGAGGCAATGCGGGTAGAGGGATGGTGAAGGTCAGGGGCATGTCCATTATTCCCGTCTGCGGCCTGGATTTGCCAGATATTGCGGGCGACTGACGTGACCGTGCTGCCCATCGTCATTATCGGGACTGGTCTGATCGGTCTGTCCGCCGCCGCGCGACTCGCGGCAACGAATCGTCCCATTGTGATACTGGGAGATCCGCCGTCTTCTTTCGACTTGCACGCACCAATTGAGCCTCCGGTTCTGGCGCTTAGCGAGGCTTCCATCGCGACCTTGACGGCAGCGGGAGCCTGGAGAGAAATTGAGGTGAGTGGACGCGCTCTTCACTACGAGGCAATGCGGGTAGAGGGATGGTGAAGGTCAGGGGTATGTCCATTATTCCCGTCTGGGGCCTGGATTTGCCAGATATTGCGGGCGACTGACGTGACCGTGCTGCCCATCGTCATTATCGGGACTGGTCTGATCGGTCTGTCCGCCGCCGCGCGACTCGCGGCAACGAATCGTCCCATTGTGATACTGGGAGATCCGCCGTCTTCTTTCGACTTGCACGCACCAATTGAGCCTCCGGTTCTGGCGCTTAGCGAGGCTTCCATCGCGACCTTGACGGCAGCGGGAGCCTGGAGAGAAATTGAGGTGAGTGGACGCGCTCTTCACTACGAGGCAATGCAGGTAGAGGGATGGTGAAGGTCAGGGGTATGTCCATTATTCCCGTCTGGGGCCTGGATTTGCCAGATATTGCGGGCGACTGACGTGACCGTGCTGCCCATCGTCATTATCGGGACTGGTCTGATCGGTCTGTCCGCCGCCGCGCGACTCGCGGCAACGAATCGTCCCATTGTGATACTGGGAGATCCGCCGTCTTCTTTCGACTTGCACGCACCAATTGAGCCTCCGGTTCTGGCGCTTAGCGAGGCTTCCATCGCGACCTTGACGGCAGCGGGAGCCTGGAGAGAAATTGAGGTGAGTGGACGCGCTCTTCACTACGAGGCAATGCGGGTAGAGGGATGGTGAAGGTCAGGGGTATGTCCATTATTCCCGTCTGGGGCCTGGATTTGCCAGATATTGCGGGCGACTGACGTGACCGTGCTGCCCATCGTCATTATCGGGACTGGTCTGATCGGTCTGTCCGCCGCCGCGCGACTCGCGGCAACGAATCGTCCCATTGTGATACTGGGAGATCCGCCGTCTTCTTTCGACTTGCACGCACCAATTGAGCCTCCGGTTCTGGCGCTTAGCGAGGCTTCCATCGCGACCTTGACGGCAGCGGGAGCCTGGAGAGAAATTGAGGTGAGTGGACGCGCTCTTCACTACGAGGCAATGCAGGTATGGGACGGTGAAGGTCAGGGGCATGTCCATTTCAGGATCTCGGATTTCGGCGTGACAAGGCTGGGGTGCATTGTGGAAAACAAACTGGTGTGCGCGACTCTCGGGCAGGTACTAAAGTCCCATCAGGACATCCGCTTCCAGGCTCGCACGAGTCACTTGCGCTTTGTCCGGGATTCGCTTTGTGGGCCGCCTGTGCTGGTTTTCGAAAATGGCGAGGAACTGCCTGCGGCCTTGGTCATTGGTGCTGACGGTATGAACTCAGGGCTGCGTACCTGCCTGTCCATACCCCATTGCCTTGGGGACTACCGTCAGACGGCGGTGGTTTTTCTTGCACGACTGCAAGGCGGTCACGAAAACACTTGCTGGCAAGTGTTCCATTCAGGACATATCATTGCCTTTCTGCCCACTGAAAAGCCGGATGTCGGATGTGTCATTTGGTCTTGTCCGCGCTCGGAAGAGGAGGCGTTGACCTCTTGGGACGACGCGCAGCTCAGCACCGGGTTCAACCGCTTTTTTGCCGCGAAACATGCTCTTTCGGAAATCTTGACGACACCGCTTTCTTTTCCTCTGCAAGGATTGATGGCACAGCGTTTTGTCAGTGGCCATTGCGTACTGGTTGGGGACGCGGCACACGTGATACATCCCTTGGCAGGCCAGGGCGGGAATCTGGGGCTGGCAGACGTCAATGATTTGTTTGGTCAGCATCAAAAGCCTTTTCCCGCCGTCTCTGCGCCGACTGCCAGAGAACCGTGGTCGGCAGCCATTGGCTCAGCCGCTACCAGCGTCTGGCAATTTCAGAAGCAAAGCCATGAAAAGTGCCCTCGACACGATCAAATACGTTTTTTCTCCGCACAGCCTTTTCCCGCCGTCTCTGCGCCGACTGGGCATGCGAGCCGCCAACTGCCCCCCCGTGTTGCGGACTTGTTTCAAGGTCGCGGGCGGGATCGCTCCGGGTCTGTAGAATGCGGGCTTGGGAGCCAGCGGCGGTTCCAACGGCGGCACAAACAGCCGCCACGTATGATTTTGGTGCTTGGTCTCGGTGGCTTGACCCGGCGCAAAAAGAGCCGGGATTTCATCCAGCTCGCCAGATTACAGTCGCTTGTTTATTCTGTCGAAACCGCGATGTCCATTGCTGCCTGATAATCTGGCTCATCGCCCAGTTCACAAACCAGCTCGCTGTAGATGACTGAATTGTCCCCATCCAAAACCAGGAGTGCCCTCGCGGTGAGTCCGCTCAGTGGCCCTTCGGTTATGCGCACTCCATATTCGTTGGAAAAACCCGGCGAACGCATGGTCGACAGCGGTGTCACTCTGGAAGTTTTTTCAGCCGCACAGAAGCGTTTGATCGCAAACGGCAAATCCGAAGACACAATGATGATCTTCACATTCTCATGCTGAATCGCAAAGCCATTGAACTTTTTAGTGGATATGGCGCATACCGGCGTATCCAGACTGGGAACGATATAAATGATTTTCCGGTGCTGCCCGAATGTTTCCAGTGTAATGTCTTCCAGGTTTTGGTTCACGAGACAGAAGTCCGGAGCCATGGTTCCGACTTGGGGCAGGTCACCGCAAGTTTGCGATTCATCCCCGTGCAAAGTAATTCTTGCCATATTCTTTACCTTTTTTCGGCGGCAAAGCCGTCGGCGATAACGAGCTCTGCCATAGTTGTTGAAATCTCCGGGCAAGCACCAGAAAAAGTGCCGACCCGTAAAGCCTGCCGAATTATATGCCTGATTTGCACCACCTCTGCCAGCCCGTCAAGCAGGCAGGACATGACGGGAAACCATTTACGAAACAGGCGCGTCATTTTCCGACACCGTTCCTGAACGGCTTGCGACATGGAAAGTTTTACTGAAGCCCTTCAACTGGCATTCTCATTGATGGTGTCATGGAACGAAGACTTGGCAGAAATCACTTTTCTTTCTCTGCGCGTAAGCCTCACGGCAGTAGCGATTGCCCTCGTTGCGGGCTTGCCTTTAGGAGCCTTTCTGGCGGTGAAAAACTTTTACGGAAGACGTTTCCTGATTGGCACCCTGACCGCTCTGATGGGACTGCCGCCAGTGGTGGCGGGACTATTCCTCTACTTATTCCTGTCCCGTTCCGGTTCTTTGGGGGCACTGGAAATTCTCTACACGCCGCTTGCCATGATTCTGGTCCAAGTGATGCTCGTTTTTCCGATTATCGCCATGCTGACCCATCAGACCATCCATGACCTGGACGCGAGGCTGGGCGAACAATTGCGCGCTTTTGGCTGTTCAAACCTCAAACTGGCGGGCGTGTTGCTGTGGGAAGGCCGCTACAGCCTGTTGACAGCCGTTCTGGCAGGGTTCGGCAGAGCAATTGGTGAAGTGGGAGGGGTGCTGATTGTTGGAGGCAACATCAACCATCACACCCGGATCATGACCACGACCATCGCGCTTGAAACCAGCAAGGGCAATCTTTCGCTAGCATTGGCGCTGGGCATCATCCTTGTGACGATTGCCTTACTCGCTTCATTTTTGGCGCAGGCACTGGGCGACTTCAGAAAACTGCGGACTTTTTCCTGAACGGTGATGGTCGTGAACAGCAGCAGCAGAATGCCACGCCTGACCGTTGAGGCACTCAGCTTTCGCCGCAAAAACAAAACCCTGCTCGAGAACATCAGTTTTTCCAGCTCGGCAGAAAACTGCACTGCGATCATCGGTTCCAATGGTTCCGGAAAAAGCACGTTTCTCAAACTGTGCCATGGCTTGCTCAGACCGAGCAGCGGCGAAATCCGTTGGGGAGACGTGCCTCTCAGCCAATGCCGACCGCACATTGCCATGGCTTTTCAGAAACCCGAGTTTCTGTGCCGCTCAGCGCAGGCAAACATCTCTTTTGTCTTGCGTAAGCGAGGCTTGTCGCAGGCTACGAGTGGCTCTCTGGCGCGAAAAATGCTGGAGGCAGTTGGCATGGAAAATTGTGCATCGCAACTCGCTGTCCAGCTTTCCGGCGGTGAGCAACAAAGGTTGGGGATTGCCCGCGCCTGCGTGGTCAATCCGGACATTTTGCTGCTCGATGAACCCACCAGTGAGCAGGACGCCAACTCGGCAAAAAAAGTGGAAGAGTTGATTCAAAGTCTGAAAAGCAAAGGCACCCGAATATTGATTGCCACGCATAATCTCGCGCAGGTGCGCAGGTTGTGTGACGAAGTTCTGTACTTCAGCAATGGCAAGCTACTCGTTCAGAGCCGTTGCTCTGATTTTTTTCAAAAACTTAAAGGAGAGGAATTTTGCGATTTCCTGTTTTTGCAGTCGCTTGCCTAGTGCTGGCGGTTGCCTCTGCTGAAACAGAGCGAAACCATATCGTCCTTGCTTCTACGACTTCCATCGAAAATTCCGGCTTGCTGAATGCTTTGCTGCCTGTCTTCGAGCGCGAATCCGGTATCGACGTCCGCGTAATCCCTGTTGGAACCGGCAGGGCACTAAACATTGCCCGTCGTGGTGATGCCGACCTTTTGATCATCCATCATGAGCTATCCGAACTCGCTTTTGTGCAAGAAGGGTACGGCACATTAAGGACGACCTTCATGCGTAATGACTTTGTCCTGATTGGCCCATCTGCTGATCCGGCAGGGGTTGCCGCCACGCACAATATTGTGGAAGCCTTTGACGCCATAGCCAACAGAGACGCCGTTTTTGTTTCCCGTGCGGACAACAGCGGCACGCACGAAAGGGAACTTGCTTTGTGGAACATAAGCTCGGCAGGAGTCCCGCCCAAGACGCACTATCTGGAAATTGGCAGCGGCATGGGAGCCACGCTGAACTTTGCCAACGAGGTCGGTGCCTACACCCTTTGCGACCGCGCCACCTGGATCAGTTTTGAAAATCGAGCCCGACTGACCATCGTGTTCGAAAACTCGCCGCACTTGGAAAACCGTTACAGCATCATTCTGGTGGATCCCGAAAAATATCCTGCCATCGCTTTCAAGGACGCGAAGCGGTTTCGCGACTGGCTTGTTTCGAAACCCGGTCTTGACCGCATTGCTGCTTTTCGCAAAAAAGGAGAGCAGTTGTTTTTCCCGGTTCGGGGCGAGCACTAAGCCTCCCCGGGGTCATCCAAGCCTGCCCGAGGTTCGCCCGGGTTGCCCGGGTTGTCCAAGCCTGTCCCGAGGTTCGCCCGGGTTGCCCGGGGTTGCCTGCCCGAGGTTCGCCCGGGTTGTCCAAGCCTGCCCGAGGTTCACCCGGGTTGCCCAAGCCTGCCCGAAGCCTGCCCGAGGTTCGCCCGGGTTGTCCAAGCCTGCCCGAGGTTCGCCCGGGTTGTCCAAGCCTGCCCGAGGTTCTTGCCCGGGTTGTCCAAGCCTGCCCGAGGTCTGCCCGAGGTTCGCCCGGGTCAGTTGTTCCCCGTCGAGTGCCTGAGCGTGGCGAAGGGTGAAGAAGCAAAGAGAGGAAGCGGGGCGGGCTTATTTTGCTGCCGGGCCGGTCAAGGTCAAACGTGAGCCATCCTGGCGAAAATCGAGTTCCCGCAAAAAAGACATGCCGAGCAAAATGCCATCACCGCCCATGTACGGGTTGATGCTGGCCTCGACGTTTTCCAGGCGAATACCGCCGACTTCAACGCTGGCAAGACGGGTTTTGTAATTCGTTACCGTCCCGTTGGCGGTCATCGCGCGAAAAGCCTGACCTCGTTGCAATTGCAAACGCTGGGCGACAGGCTCCGGGATATTGATGTCTGTGGCTCCGGTATCGAGAAGAAACTCCACCGTTTGACTGTTAATCCTGCCGTTGGTCACGTAGTGTCCATAACGGTTACGAAGCAAAGTTACGTCCACCAGCCCCGCTCCCGTAGACTGCGATTCGGGCGACTTGTTGGGGTTGTAGATTGACTCGATTTTGTCGTCAAAGAAAAGGTACAGCAGGCCGAATACGGCAGCCCATGCCAGGTACATCATGCGCCGCCCGTAACGGTGGGTGACGTGGGGCGGTGTCTCATCCATGTTCAAGCACTCCTGTCATAAGCATATTCAGTGTGTCGCGCAACCATTTCCTGCGCCATCCGCGCCGTTTGTTCATAGCTTTCCTGTACGGGCACCGCGGCGAGAAGATCAACCGTGACTTTTATCTGCTTCTCGCGCATGACTTTGAAGGTGTTGTGCAGAAAATTCTCATTTTTGGGAAACTGGATCGCAGGATGCAGTTTTCCTGCGCATGGATAGGCAATAGAGATAGGCTGTACCACCGCATTCGCCATCACAGCGGCCTCAAAAAGCCGAGGATAAAACTTTCTCACCTCGCTGTCTTTGCCGGTGGAGCCTTCAGGAAACAGCCCCACATTCCCGCCACGGTCAAAACAATTCGCCATTTCCTGAAGGGCCTTTCCCCCCCCCGTGCCACGCTTGATATACAGCGTTCCAGATCTGCTTGCGAGGTAACCAATCAGAAACCACCCTTTTATTTCTGCCTTGGAAAGAAAGTGCAGCGGGTAAAGGCTGCCCAAGACGAGTATGTCCACCCAGGAAACATGGTTCGCTACAACGCAGAACGGCCTGCCTTTCCCTTGTTTTGGTTTTTGCCATTCACCGCGAACCTTGACGCATACCCCCAGAATGCGGACACAAACTCCCAGCCACCACTGCACGATCGCTTCCTGGCGGTGTTTCATTTTTCGGCTGTCACGAGGAAAGACCGTGACGCACAGCACGGCTCCCACCACCAGATGCAAGGCAAAGCAAAACAAGCGAGTCAAAAGTCTGAGTTGTGCTTTCACTGGCGATTCGCGGGCGTCTTTTCCAAAGCCTCCAGAGTTGAAAACAGCTTGTCGAGATCATTGTCTATCGGCTCCAGGCACTTGCTGCCTTGGCAAATATAGGCACGCACGCCTTTTTCAGGCGCCATTTTTTCATCAATCCACGCTGTCCCTTCCGGAACCCCGTGTGGGGCTGCCACCACTATTCGTCTCGCGTTAAAGCGTACCGGATCATCGGGAGCTGCCAACGCCCGTTGCCACTGCGCAGCTTTGTCTGCCTCCCCGCGCAAAATAACGGAAACCACGGGAAAGTGCATTTCTATTGCAGCAGCCACCAGCGTGATGCACTCGCCATGCTGGCTCTCAATTACGGCGCTGGCACGCGCCAATGCCCTTTCCGCGCTGTGCACCCAGCGTGTTTCCCCGCACAGGGAACCCAGGCGAAGCAGCGCCAGCGTGGCGATTCCATAACCCGAAGGAGTCGCGCTATCGTGAACAATGCGTGGCCGGGCGAGCAAGGATTCTCCATCGTGCGGCGTGAACAGGTAGCCGCCCTGTTCGTCTTCATATTGCTCAAGCAATACCCGCGCCAGTTCAGCAGCAAACTCCATATCCGACTTGTGCCAGCGGTATTGCAACATCGCCAAAATGCCGTCAAGGAGAAAAGCGTAGTCATCCAGATAGGCAGAAAAACGTGCACGCCCCTTGGCCCAGACCGCAAAAAGCCGCTTGTTTTGCCACATTTTGTGATGAATAAAATCCAGACATTTGCGCGCCGCGTCATAAAAATCCGGGCGCTCCAGCAGTAGCGCGGCTCTTGCCATGCCCTTGATGGCCATGCCGTTCCAGGCGCACAGAATGTTGTCATCCAGTCCCGGAGGCACGCGCAGCCTTCTCTGCCTCAGGAGTTTCATGCGCGCCGATGAGATACGCTGTCGTGCCTCCTCCACATCCTCACCCGTCTGTTGGGCTGACTCTCCCAGACCATGCGCGGCGTAAAGATGATATTTCCCTTCAAAATTTTCTTTGCCATCCAGACCGAAGCGGCGCACAAAGCATTCCCGCTCCTGTTCATTCAGGAGCCCGTCAACTTCTTCCCGGTCCCAGACGTAGAAACGTCCTTCCTCACCTTCCGAATCAGCATCCAGCGCCGCGAAAAATCCCCCTTCAGCGGTCTGCATGTCCTGCATCATCCATGTCGCGGTTGACAACGCCACCTCACGATAATGTGGCTTCTGCCCCAACACTGCCGCGTCGGCAAGCAAGCCGAGCAACTGGGCGTTGTCATAGAGCATTTTTTCGAAGTGCGGGATCATCCAGCGCTCGTCTACCGAGTAGCGAAAAAATCCCCCGCCCAAGTGATCGTGGAGGCCGCCATGAATGATTTTGTCCAGCGTGAACAAAGCGGCGTGTAGTGGTTGTACGCCATCTTCCGGCACTTTTACTCCCGCAGTATGCGCTTGCAACAGGAATCCAAGCTGTGACGGTTGCGGGAATTTTGGCGCCCCACCCAGACCCCCGTGAACCGCATCAAAGTATTGCAACAGATGTTCGCAGGTGCGCTGCGCAAAATCGGCAGGCAAGGCATGGCGACTCTGGGAGCCGGCAAAAATCTGTTGCAGCGCATCCTGCATTGCTATGCCCTGTTTTTGCATGTCGGCACCGCTTTCAGTGAAAAAACGGTGAATCTGCTGTACCAGGGTTTTGAAGGCAGGCAGGTTGTGGCTTGCCTGATATGGGAAATAGGTGCCTCCGAAAAAAGGTGACTGGCTCACGGGGTCCAGAAACATCGTGAGTGGCCAACCACCGGATCTGCGTGTCAGCATGGTCTGCGCAATCTGATAGACCTGATCCAGGTCAGGGCGCTCCTCTCGATCCACCTTGATGTTGATAAACATACGGTTCAGCAGTTCGGCTGTTTCTTCGTTTTCGAATGACTCGTGCGCCATGACGTGACACCAGTGACAGGCGGAGTACCCGATGGACAGGAGAATGGGTTTTTTCTGCTGTCGTGCCGTGGCAAGTGCCTCTTCACCCCACGGATACCAGTCAACAGGATTATCCGCGTGCTGGAGCAGGTACGGGCTGGTTTCTTTGGAAAGCCGGTTTTTTCCTTTCACAGCCGGAACGTTCACCCTGTAATTTGATGTGGCCAGACGGAGGCGGGAGGCGCGTGGGTCACTCTCTGGTGAGTGAACCGGGCTGAGTAAAAGTTTTGAAACGACACGCCACTGTCCTGAAGACCAGTCACGCGAAACCCAAGGTTTTCCATTCTCTCATTCTGTGCTCCTTTCGGTACAATCCGGCGCATGTTGACGCACCCCGCATTTGACCCCGTTGCCTTTACTTTGGAAATCCGCTGGTACGGACTGATGTACCTTTTTGGCTTCCTGGTTTTCATGATATTGGGCAAGTTTCGTGCGAAAGTTTCCAAAATCGGTATTAGCGTTGCGCAAGTAGACGATTTGCTATTGTACGGGCTCTTGGGCGTGGTTTTCGGCGGTCGCATAGGCTACGTCCTGTTTTACGACACTGCATCTTTGATGTCTGACCCGATGCGCGTTATTCGCATCTGGGAAGGAGGCATGAGCTTTCACGGTGGCCTCCTGGGAGTTTTGGTGGCTTTTCTGATCTATTCGAAACGCCACAAGGTTTCCTTCCTGAGGCTCCTGGATTTTTCTGCCCCCTTGGTTCCTGTCGGGCTGGCCGCCGGGAGGCTCGGCAATTTCATCAACGGTGAACTTTGGGGGCGCACAACTGACATGCCTTGGGGGATGGTTTTTCTCCATCAACTCGCTGGAGATTCACCTCGCCACCCGTCTCAGCTCTATCAAATGATGGTAGAAGGAGTTGTCCTGTTCGCTATTTTGTGGATATTTTCTGCCAAGCCTCGACCCGCCGGAATGGTTGCCGGGCTTTTTGCCGTACTCTATTCTTTGGCTCGCTTCGTCTTGGAGTTTTATCGTGAGCCAGATGCACACCTTGGGTTCATTGTCTGGGGGTGGGTGACGCAAGGTCAATTACTGAGCGTTCCTCTATTCATTGTTGGCTTCATTCTGGTTTATCAGGCACAGCTTAAAACACGACCCAATGCACCCCTACCTTGATCTGCTGCGCTCCGTGCTGGAGACTGGAGTCCGGAAAAAAGACCGAACCGGAACCGGGATTCTGTCACTGTTTGGGGAGCAGAGGAAATACAATCTGGCGACTGGCTTTCCACTGCTGACGACCAAGAAAATTTATTTCCATTCTGTGCTCCACGAGCTACTCTGGTTTATCAGAGGGGACAGAAATATCCGCTATTTACAGGATCACGGGGTTCATATTTGGGACGCATGGGCAGACGAAAGCGGAGACCTTGGGCCGATCTACGGTCGCCAGTGGCGCTCTTGGCCGACACGAAACAACGGTTCCATAGACCAGCTGAAGAACGTGCTTGAGCAGCTTAAAACCCAACCCGAGTCCAGACGCCTGCTGGTCAGCTCCTGGAACGTGGCGGAGCTTGAGGAAATGCGCCTGCCACCTTGC
Organism: Candidatus Oxydemutatoraceae bacterium; assembly: GCA_965212025.1. GTDB lineage: Bacteria > Pseudomonadota > Gammaproteobacteria > Poriferisulfidales > Oxydemutatoraceae. The sequence goes on along the minus strand of OZ243039.1, from coordinate 584,248 downwards.
CATGTGTTGTTTCAGTTTTATGTCGTAGAAGGGACTTTGTCGTGTCAGTTCTACCAGCGTAGCGCCGATCTTTTTCTGGGTGTGCCATTCAACATTGCGTCATACGCTCTGCTGACGCTCATGGTTGCCCAGGTTTGCAATCTGAAACCCGGCATTCTGGTTCACAGCATGGGTGATTTGCACCTTTACTCCAACCATCTTGTGCAGGCCAGGACGCAGATCGCCAGAAAGCCGACTCAGCTGCCAAGCATGCACCTCAACCCCGACATAAAAAGCCTTTTTGAGTTCAAAGCCGAGGATATTTGTCTGAAAAACTACCATCCCCAGTCTGCCCTCAAAGCTGAGTTGGCAGTATGAGCTTCTCCATCGTCGTTGCTTACGATAAAAACCGCGTGATCGGTTACAACGGAACCATGCCTTGGGATTTACCGGCTGACATGAAAATATTTGTCAGGCGCACCATGCACCATCCCGTGGTCATGGGACGCAAAACCTGGCAAAGCCTGCGTCTGCAACCTTTGCCCGGGAGACGGAACATCGTGCTCAGTCGAGACTCCGCTTTTACAGCACCACAGGCGGAGGTCGAGCGAACGCTGGACACGATTGCCGACGAATTCTCCAATCAGGGGGAGTGTATGGTGGTTGGCGGAGGCGAGATTTACCGCATTTTTCTCCCTCAGGTGACCCGCATTTATCTGACAGAAGTTGAAGGCGAATTCTTCGGTGATATCTGGTTTCCGAAACTGAACCCGGATCAGTGGCGCGAAGTCAGCCGCGAGACTGTTCCCAAAAGTGACCAGAATGCTTTTCCTTTCAGTTCCGTCATCCTTGAGAGGCGGCGGACAAACGGCTCCTGACACGCGTCATCACGTAAATGAGCAGACATTTACACTTGGTTCGCCACGGGCAGGCCGAAACACTCGCAACCAGCGACAAAGGCAGGTTTCTCACCGCCCAAGGCCGGGCGGAAGCCTTGAAAATCAGCGGTGTGCTGGCGTTGCGGTCGACCTGGCCACCGGATATTTTTTGCGTTAGCACGGCGGAGCGTACCTTGCAAACCGTTGAGATCATTGCCAGGGAGACTGGAATCCCTGCGGAGAAAATCAGAAAATCCCAAATGCTTTATGCCATTGGCTCCCAAGCCTTGCTCCAGGAAGTTCAAAAATTGGACGATGCTCACCACACCGTCGCCGTATGCGGGCACAACCCATCCATGACCCTGCTTACAGAACTTCTGTCGGGAAAGGCCATCGGCAATTTGCCCACCTGCGGCAGCGCCCATCTGAAAATTGTCACAGACGATTGGCGCTCAGTCTCCCCCGGAACAGCAGAATTGTTGGCATTGGACGTGCCTTGAGCTGAAATGCCAGAGCAAGACAGAAAGAAAGCCCGGAGTCGAGCCGGCACCAGCCAGTCACTGTTGCGTGGGCGGCTTTCGGGAGTGACGAATGAAAGACTGCGAGCGTTCAGCTCCTCGCTGCACTTTGACAGGCGAATGTATCGTCAAGACGTTGATGCTTCCATTGCCCACGCTGTAGGGCTGGAAAAGGCTGGAATTCTGAACAGCAAAGAACGCCAGTACATTGTTCAAGGCCTGAAAACCATTGCCAGGGAAATTGCCAGCGGGCAGTTTCCCTGGCGAGATATCCACGAAGACATCCACATCAATATTGAAGCCCGGCTCATTGAACTTATCGGCGATACCGGTGGGAAACTGCACGCCGGGCGCTCACGCAATGATCAGGTGGTAACGGATTTGCGCCTTTATTTGCGTGAACAGGTCGACTCTCTGAGTCAGAAGATCCACGAGTTGCAAAGTGCGATCGTGACCTTGGCGGAACGGGAACGCAAAACGGTGATGCCTGGGTTCACACACATGCAAATTGCCCAACCCATTATTTTTGCTCACCATCTTTTGGCATGGTTTGAAGCCTTGAGGCGCGACAGAGGTCGCCTCAGGGATACCCGGAAGCGTCTCAATTACCTGCCGCTCGGTGCGGCAGCCTTGGCGGGAACCAGCTTCCCCCTTGATCGTGAACATACCGCGCAAATGCTGGGGTTTGACGGGATTTGCAGAAATTCCATAGACGCAGTCAGCGACCGCGACTTTGTCATCGAACTCAGCGCGGACTGCGCCTTGATCATGATGCACCTGTCGCGCTTCAGCGAGGAAATCATCTTATGGATGTCGCCGCTGTTCAATTTTGCTTCATTACCGGATGAACTGTGCACCGGCTCGTCCATCATGCCGCAAAAGAAAAATCCGGACTTGGTGGAGCTCGTGCGCGGAAAGACCGGGAGGGTTTACGGCAGCCTTGTCTCTTTGCTGACTCTGATGAAAGGGCAGCCTTTGGCGTACAACCGCGACAATCAGGAAGACAAGGAACCCATTTTTGATGCGCTGGATACGGCTGTGTCTTGTCTGGAAATCATGACTCTGACGGTCAAGGCGCTGAAACCAAACCGAAAAAGAATGTTGGAAACGGCAGGGGAAGGATTTTCTTGTGCCACAGAGGTTGCTGACTGGCTGGTGCGTCAGGGGCTTCCTTTCCGCCGCGCTCACGAACTCACTGGTAAAGTTGTGCAACTTGCGGCTAGCCAAGGTGTCGCCCTTCAGGAGTTGGCTGTCGCTGATCTCACCCGGCTAAGTGACAAGTTTGCCCAATTTTCGACCGCCAGCCTGCACCCACAAGCCTGCGTTGCCAGTAAAAAGACGCTGGGCGGGACTGCCCCGGAGCAAATCAGAGCGTGCCTGGCAGAAGCCCGAAATTACTTGAGCCAGACTTAGTTCTTAAGCCGTTTGCTCCGCCACCTGTTTCTCTGACGTTACCTGTTCTAAGCGGGCAGGGTAAATTGACCTTCTTCCTTGTTTAGCCGGATTTGAAGTTCCGCAAGCTGGATATCAGCACCGTACGACTTCATGTAAATTTTGCCTTCCATGGTTTCTTGCGGGAAACGATTCAGTATGGCTTCAGCATTTGCGCGAAATCCCTCAAGTGCTTTTTCTCCTCTTGTACCAACGTCTGCCACATTGGTTGCGCGGGGCAGGTGCATCCCTCCGGAAATAGAGCGCAACTCAAGCTTATCGGTGCCATCGGGGATACCCCAGGCACCAAAGTTTATGCCCTTATCGTTGTCTCTTTCCACGGTTTCGGTCTGATACAACCCCGTATCCTCGTAGTGTGCGTCTCCCTCGTTGGCTAGCGCGTAGGTTAAGAGCTCTTTAGCCGCGATGGTTTCGGGGTCATTCTCCTCATCTGGCTCTATCCCGAATTTTGCGCTGGCATATTCCCAGTAAGCCGAGCCAAATTTTTCTGCATTTACGCCCTGCTGCGAGTCCCCATCGCCTCCAGGTGTGTGCAAATTCAAAAGCGCGTTATTGTTTGTCGCGAACGCGCTGGAAAGCTGCTCTTTGGAGCCAGCGGCAGGCGCAGCACCTGCTTTTCCACTTGATCCAGTGACACCAAGGAGATCCATGGCCTGTCTCTGAAACGTGCTGCCGTGCTCTATGTGCTGTTTCAGTTGATGTATTTGCCGTTCCTTTGAAGAAGCTAAATAGGTGGATTGTTCCGCTCGGCTTATATTTTCCAGCACCGCCAGCACTTCATGACGTTGCTGAATGACAGTTTTCCGGTACGTTTTGTTGGTATGCCATTTGATGATATGTACAAGCCACTTCCCAACCCCTCTGCGCACTTGGAAAACAGAATCGCCACCTGCGTTTTCGGCAGACTGGATGTGACCCAGCTTTCCAGCGGTTGCGACTGCTGCACTTATGCCTTTTATCATTCCTGCCATATTAGTTACCTCGTATTGTCACTTCCGAGTATCGCCATACCCGTACTCTCACCATCTCTCTGAGCCATGGGTGCGTTCCAAGAACAGAACCATTGCAAATCTGGCGTACCAAGCCTGTATGAACCGCCTGTCATTTCTACACCAACTGCTCTCATTTTTCATTTTCAGGCGAACCAAGGGATCCATCTATTCCTTCATTTTGTTCAAACGAAACAGAGGCTCCACCTATTCCTTCCTCTCGCATAAACTGTTCGCACAGATCAGAAAGCTGAACATCCAAACCATGCGACTTCATGTAAATTTCCCGTGTATCCGGATCTGTCGTACGGAGTATCTTTCCTTCTTGCTCGCGGCGGTCTGCCAAGGCTTTCTGACCTTTGGCTCCAGTCCTGACCGCTATCCGGGCGTACTGCAAAGGTGTGGATCCATGAATAAGGCGCAGCTCAATGTTATTAATGCCATCAGGGATGCCCCAAGTTTCAAAATCTATGTTCGGATTGCTGTCTCTTTGCACGCCCCTATGTTGGTACAGTTTTGACCCCTTATAGTCTTCATTTCCATCTTTACTGAGCGCGTATTCCAGGAGTGCCGCTCCATCATTCAGATCCATGCTCTGGCTGAAGGAACCAAACGAGGTGCTAAACTCAGCTGGGTCGACCACGGTTCCGGTTGCGTACTGCCAGTAGGCGGCACCAAATTTTTCTTTGTCCACGCCCTCATGGAGGTTAGGGTCATTTCCACGTTCTGGAAAGTGCAAATTTTTCAGCGCAGCATCGTCTGTCTTAAACTGGCGGGCAATAAGCTTTTCAGCTACTGCGTTATTTTCGCCCGCTGCCTCCTGCTTCGGTATGTTAAGGGTTCTCAGCAGATGAATTGACTGCGCTTGAAACCTGTAGCCGTGTTCTAAATGCCCGTGCAGTTCCTTTGTCCTTCGGTCTGAGACAGGGGTGCCTTGTGTCCCGGGCGGCTTTTGCGAACCACAGAGCTGATCCAAGCTGCTCAGAACGTTCGCTCGCTGCCGGATAATCCTGTCCTTATAGCTCTTGTTGCAGTACCACTTCACGACATGTACGAGCCAATTCCCGAATCCCTTGCGCACTTGGTAAGAAATACCATCCCCACCCCTATCCCACACAGCATTGACATGACCAAGCTTTCCGGCTTGGTACATTGCATCACTAAGATTTCTTACTGGCTCCATCATCCCCGCCGGTCTTCAGTTAACACAGAAACTTGCTTCAAACAGCTTGGTCTATTATAACGCTTTTGGCGTTTTCCTTCCAACCAGTCTCGTGTTTTTCTGGGTTGCCGCCTCTACCCTTTGCAAATTTGACCAGCCCAGCAGTGGAACCCTCGTATAATCAGCGCTGAACGAGCCATCAATCATGAAAAACCCGCCACCGACTCTTGGATTGCGCCATATCGCGCTAAAAGTGTGCGACTTGGAAGCCTGCGAGCAGTTTTATGTCACTTTGCTTCGCTACCAGGTGGAGTGGCGTCCGGATAACGACAACCTGTACCTGTGTTCCGGCAGCGATAATCTGGCACTTCATCGTGACCCGGGAGCCGCAATCCGGGAAACCCGACTGGATCACTTGGGCATTGTGTTGCGAACTCCCGAAGATGTTGATATTTGGCATCAGTACCTGAACGCGCACGGCGTGCCCATAAAAACCGAACCTCGCACACACCGGGACGGGGCGCGCAGTTTTTATTGTTCAGACCCGGAAGGAAATACGGTGCAAATGATTTATCACCCACCGCTTTCCGACCAGCACAAAAACTGAAATACTCCGGCTGCGATGACAAAAGCGCTTTGCCTGGAGGCATTTGACAGCAAGCATCTTTGGCACCCTTACAGTGGGATACCGGGCGATCGACCTGCCTGGCAGGTAGTGGGCGCGCAAGGCACACTTCTCAAACTGGCGGATGGGCGGCAACTGATAGACGGCATGTCGTCCTGGTGGGCTGCCATACACGGCTATAACCATCCGGCACTGAATGCCGCTGCCAACAGCCAGATCAATGATTTTTCCCATGTCATGTTTGGTGGTCTGACGCACGAAGCAGCGATTCACCTTGGGCAACGCCTGCTGGAAATACTGCCGGTCAGGTGCGAGAAGATTTTCTATTGCGATTCCGGTTCGGTTGCCGTCGAAGTCGCGCTAAAAATGGCCACCCAGTACTGGCAAGCCAAAAAGTTCCACGATAAATGCAAGCTGCTGACCGTCCGTGGTGGCTACCACGGTGACACGTTTGCCGCCATGTCCCTTTGCGACCCAGAAAGCGGGATGCACCGGTTTTTCAGCCACCTGCTACCGCAAAACATTTTTGTCTCCGCACCAGGTGAAGACCAGGCAGTCATTGAGCTGGAGGCGGTCATGGATCGCCGCTGCCGTGAAATCGCCGCGGTCATCATCGAGCCCATCGTCCAGGGCGCAGGTGGCATGCGTATATATGAGGCTGCGTATTTGCGGCGCTTGCGCGAACTGTGCGACCGCTACGACTGCCTGCTGATTTGTGACGAAATCGCCACCGGCTTCGGTCGCACCGGAAAAATGTTTGCCTGCGAGCATGCAGAAATCGCACCCGACATCATTTGCGTGGGCAAGGCACTGAGCGGCGGCTATCTAAGCCTGGCGGCAACCATCTGCACCGCCGAAATTGCCACCACAATCAGCGATAACCCACCCTACGTCCTGTGCCACGGGCCAACCTACATGGCCAACCCGCTGGCATGCAGAGTTGCCTGCGCAAGCATGGATCTGCTGAAAACCGGAGCATGGCAGCAACAGGTCGCCAATATTGAAGCGCAACTGTGCGAAGAACTTGCCCCATGCCGAGACGCAGAGCAAGTCGCGGATGTGCGCTGCAAAGGCGCCATAGGAGTGGTTGAAACACACGAAGCCCTCGATGTGCCAGCCTCAAGCGCCTACTTTGTGGACAAAGGAGTATGGATTCGACCCTTTGGGAAGCTGCTGTACGTGATGCCGCCCTACATCATCAGCGGCGAAGAACTGGGGCAAATCGGCAGTGCCATCCGTAGCTTCTTTCAGCGGTGCTAGCAGAGGTGCCTTACTAAAAAGTCCCTCGTCCCATCAGGAAAAGCCTTCACCTGTTATTCATCACACCCACGGAACTGTCCTTGAGCCGCCCTTCGCTGACCATCTTCGCTATTTTTCCGTAGGTGAAGGATTCCAAAAAGTAATGCTCCTTATGTCACCTCGCTTCGCTACCAGGTGGAGTGGCGTCCGGATAACGACAACCTGTACCTGTGTTCCGGCAGCGACAATCTGGCGCTTCAGGGACTGTAGTACGGATAGTTAAAGTTTTTGGAGACGAGGTTTCCTGCGTGAGAGGGTGAGGGACTGGGGTAGAGGGATTCAGTTCTGGTTTAGTTGTGGTATAACAAGCGTGCTACCGAGGAATCCCCGGTAGTTGAAGGAGAGGAAAGAACGCACAATTCAAAAGAAAGGCACCCTGCGATTCTTACGGACGGGGTTTGTTAGTCCGTGGGATTTACCTCAAGTCGATTCTTACGGACGGGGTTTGTTAGTCCGTGGGATCCACCTCAAGTCGATTCTTACGGACGGGGTTTGTTAGTCCGTGGGATCCACCTCAAGCGCTTCGGTTAAAAGGCTCTCACTTGAAACCAGAGACCAACTTACCGCGTAGAGTTGAGGCGTAGGGGTCTTACTCCAATTTTTAGCACCGCATACCTGTAGCCAAGCCTTACAACATTTTCGGTGCAGAGAACTGACACCCTCCACTCGCTTGTGGAACGTGGCTCACAGATGAAACGGCATTGATGACCCATTAAGCATAGGGCATTATGCTTAAGCATTGGTGAGCGAGCCACCTGGGCTTCAAACTTATGGGCATCCACCTCAGGGGCGATGGTGCTGTAAGTGGGGTTTACGTAGATGGTTGGAATTTATGGCCGAGTTGTCGGTCGTCATGTAATGATGCCCCCCTACATCATCAGCGGCGAAGAACTGGGGCAAATCGGCAGTGCCATCCGTAGCTTTTTTCAGCAGTGCTGGCAGAGGTGCCTTACTTAAAAGTCTCTCGTCCCATCAAGAAAAGCCTTCACCAGTTATTCATCACACCCAGAACTGTCCATGAGCCGGCCTTCTCTGACCATCTTCGCTATTCTTTCGTAGTGTGAAGGATTCCAAAAAGTAATGCTCCTTATGATAAAAATAGTTTTTTTGCGTTACATGAAACTGGCCTTCACCTTCATTACCTTTGTGCTGCTTATTGCTATATCCAATTTTCCATCACATTTTTACTTATCATAAAAAACTCAATTACGGAATAGATAATAAAGTTTGTTAAAGTAGTCTGTCTTTATTTGTTGTATGTTGCAGTCAAAATTTACTTTGCTTATATCTTCCTCTATTTGCCTTAGTAGTCTTTCCTGCTGGATCTATTGATGATAGCATTGTATAAATTATCTGCTGTTATCTTTAATGGTTTCTTTTTATATACCCTTGATGATTTGACCTCTATTTTTTCATTAGTGGTGGGGTCGAGTAGGTCAAAATCCAGAGTATTGCTATTGCTATAATTCTTTAGTGACTGAACTATCAATTGCAACAGTGCCGAATTGCCTGGTGTGAAGGGTCAGTATTCCATTTCTGAATTCATCAGTCATAAATCACTTATTCTCTTTTTGCTTATGTCGTAATAGTCTTTATTCTTCTCAAACCCCATAAAGTTTCTGTTTAGTCTTTTTGATGCTATGGCAGAAGTACCGCTACCCATAAAAGGATCTAGCACTTGATTTCCTTCATCGGAAAATACAGTTATTATCCGTTCAATAATTGATAGCGGCTTTTGTGTTGGATGTTTAATTCTTTCTTTTGACCACGGGACTATAGGCGATATATCTGTCCATACATTTGACAATGCCCTATACTCGTTTCCGTTTCTTTTACCAATACTCCCTCCTGTTTTCTTTTTTATTGTAGAGGGAATCTTATTGAATACGTAGTTTTTCTCATCGACTAAATACCATAAAATATCCTCTCTGGTAGATACTAAATTGGTTTTAGCGCCCCTGCCTTTGATTCTGTCATATATAATCCAATTCTTCAGAAAGAGATATTTATCCAGTATATTCTTAGTCTCACACACTCGTGACCACCCTTGAAAGATTACCAGACATCCGCCAGGTTTTAATATTCTCTTGAACTCTGTTGCCAAAAAATTCCAATTAAGTACGTTTGGTTTGTCCCAAGCATTATTTTCAAAATTTATCTCGTATGGTGGGTCCGTTGTAATTAAATCGATAGATTCAGTTTTTATTGTCTTTATCAGATTGTTGCAATCACCATGTAACAGTGAAATATCACATTCCTGTTCGCACGTAGTGCCTACATTTATAGCACCCTTCATAAAGTCCAGCTCTGTTTGATGCGCTATCTCTTGAGTCATTATCTCATCCAATATTTATATTTAGCAGTCATGCCAGACACTTACGTGTGATAAGCGTCTAATCTACCCCATGTAACAAAATGAGTCAACGTTTTGCTTAATGCTTTAACAACCTTTTTCATTGTGCAGATTGTAAAATTTTAGTTCCTGCACCTAACTGTGCCAATGCGTTCTCTTTCAAAGAACTTTTCTTCCCTAAAGTTGATTCCTTGTGACCTGTGCATCTGTGGCAAGTAATGGCTTACGGTTTTAGCGATACGCCTGAGCCGGGTTAAACCCACACCTCAAGACTGTTGGTAGTGGCAGACATAGCATTTGTTTTCTAAATTCATTGCAGTGGATGACATGATCAGCTATTTTTTTTACAGAAAGAAAAACGGCTACTGAAAGGAGCTGTCAGGTGTCCAGTCGGTGTCTTGTTATCTGAAGCTCGCATGAGGTTGGTCTGTGAAGTGACGAAAAATAGAGTCGTTGGGCTACTGTTGAATTTTAAAGCGGGTTAAAACAGCAGAGAGCATGGCAAGTAGCGGAGAGAGTAGAATTTGAATCCGTGTGCCTGCTCTTGTTGACCATCCGATTTGGTGTCAGCCCGTTGTGATCACCTCAGTATCTTTACATGCGCCAACTTGGATATTTCTTGGCATGGGTTTTCAGTAGAGCTGGATACACGCCCGCCGACCAAATGTGGGTTCATGTTCGTTCTGCGCGCTTGTGTACCAATTTTCCAATTTTCCAATTTTCTTGACGAGTGTGTAACCGTATTTCCCCCCAGTAGTAAACCCGCATAACCTACCAGTTTTGCAGTAGGCGGTCATTATTCTTTTTAGATTTCTCTCTTTCAAATCTTACATTCTTTCCCTATTTTCATTCGACAAATAGCTATGGCAAACACGGAAGTTTTATTTTCTGCCTTTTTAACTAATGACAATAAAATCAAAATATGAAATAATATGTCTGAGGTTTCGCGTTTGCTAAACTTTTCTTTTTCTAAGCTATGCGCTGAATCATTTCGTAAATTCAATCCAACCCTTTCGGTAAGTACTAATCTAAAATAAAACAAAGTATTTTCATCAAAACATTTTTTTATTTTCTCATCTCTTAGCAACGCTCCTAGTGGCTGATAATTATACCCACCCACTCTGTTCTCCACTAAAAGCGAGCCCCCGCAAATTTTTACAAGCTGTCTGATCATGCTTTCGATCAATAGAATAAAAAGACGTGATGAAGCAAAGTAGTCATTATTCCAATATGCAGAAATTGCACGTTTCAAATCATCCTTGTTCTCGTTTTCAAATACCAAGGATTTTTCAAAATGTTCAACGATTATTGCTTCAGAAAATCGTCTTCTTAATTCATCAATTGTAAAGGGAAGTAAACGACTAACAAACAAGAGTGGTAAAAACTGCGCAACAATGAATTTTGAGCGCTCTTCATTGTCTTTTTCATTTGCGGAAAGTCTGGCAGTTGTTATGCCGTCATTTGAGATTACATTAAAGGGTATGAAAGATTGTATGGCGGATTCGCTTAAAAAGGGGTCTTGCAGTTTTTTAAAATCAGCCTCTGTTGGCAAATGATTAATCGCAATTTTAAGCATAGTTATTTCTAGTTTAACATCTTTACTTGCTGTGAAAATTGTTTCTAAATAGTCATCAACAGCTTTTTTATCAGTTTTCACTGTAACTGATGATTTAGTCCATGAGTTCTTAAAATCCAAGTCAAGTTGCCCAATCTCTTGTAGAAGACGTTTACATGCTTCTTTAGGTTTTGGAAAATTTGAATATTTTTTGTATAAATCGTATATACGTTGATAATTATAATTCTTCATATATACATCTGAAATTAACCGCTCATCTGCTTTTAGTGAATTTTCTAAAACGTTCAAAACACGCATAAGATTCATTTGGTCTTTATTTCTTGAATAGTACTCTGCAAGAAGTTCTACAGCATCGCCTGCAAAGATTGGATCTGTAACAACTCTTTTAAGTCTCTCTTCAACTTCCTTTACAAGTCCTTTTATTTCATCTTCTTCAAGGTTTACTTTTTTTGAAAAGTCTAAAAGTAACCACCGGAAGGCGAACCCGCAAAATTTTGACTCATCGTCAGTTGCAATATCCTTTTCCAGTTTTATGATTGTATCCTTTATATTTGTTATACGCTCCTTGTTATTTATACTAATTGCTAATAGTAATGATCTTTTGATTTTTCTTTTACAATCAGCGGGAACCGCAAGTAGCTGTTCGCAAATTTTAATATTTGAATCTATCACAATGCAAAATAAATCAATACCAGCATTTTTGTTAAAATACTTTGGTGAAAAATCAACAACCATATCTGAGTATCGTGATGTTAAAATTGGATTTTTGCTTTCTTTGGCTCTTTTCTCCCAATACTCAAGCATGTTCTGATCTATTGCTTGAATCCAGGGGGAGTTAGATTTTCGTTTGTCTTTGTATGAAATATCAAACGCTGGCCCGTAGTAAGTTCTTGAATCGTCTTCATTATGATTAACAGCGGCAAAGTCAAATGCAATACATTCAGCTTGATCTTCTTTTGTTGGCTTGTAATTTTTATTTTGTTTTAAAATATCCAGCACGTGTCTTGCTATATTGAGCTCTACATTGGGATACTCAAGAACCTCTAGGCCTTGCTCTAAACTGTCTAGGTATTCTTTAACTTTACTGTTCAGCATGTTTTAAAATCTCCTTTAATCCTCAGCAGACGATGGTGTGGTGAGTGAAGTGTTAGGCTTTTGATTCTTAAAATCTGTTGTTGGGGCATTTTTTGTCTTTCTGCATGGCTTATTTTTTGGTGTCGAGGATTCGTAGTTCAGGGAGCCCTGCTACGATCCTGCTGCTTTCGATGCCGACACGCACTGCTTTTGCGAAGAGGTCAGGGAAGTAGTCTGGATTTTCACTGAAATCTGTTGCATCACTGACAATTCCGGATTTTTTGTCGGTTGTCTTCTGACAGTTCCTAATGACCCAATCAGGGAGTGACTTGCCGCCCACTTTATAGTTGTAAGTCTCAGTGGGTATCCCGGACAGCCGGATTCGTTCGTTGATGATTACTTCCTTCCGCTCCTTTTTGTCTGTGTAGCGAATGTATGACAGCCCGGCTCTTGCGCTTCTTTTCGTAGGGTCTTGCGGGTGCTTCGGATTTTCTGTTCTCTGCAGAGGATAGGGTTCGGCTTTGTCGTAAGCGATATGCAGCTTCATTAAGTCGCGACCTGCCTGCATGAACCTTTGCCAATCGGCAACACAGGGTAGCCTTGCCATTTCCCGGCAAAGGTTGCCTTTGAAGCGTTTCCGATAGTCCGGGTGGTGTAACACGCCGTAGGCATAGTGGAGCAAATCTTCCGGACTGAGCCGGTCAGCATCCAGGCCTGCCTGGAAATGGGCAATTGCCGCAGGGCTGATATTTGAGTGCTGTCGGTTGTCATTGTCCCACCAGTGGAGCGGGAACCACTTTGCGCCAGAAAGTAGGTGAAAATCTGGTAACAGATTGGTTGCCCAGACAGAAAACTCCTGATTTTCTCCTTGTCCGAGTACCCCCAGTGCCGGGTTAATGGTTTCCGGGCGCGGCCAACATTGCTGGGTTTTGTATAAGACCTCATTGTAGAAAGACTCGTAATAGAGATATTTTTGACAGAAAGGCCGGTACATTCCGGTGCGGATTGCCTCGTCACTGAAAGAGGCGAGGTGCTTTTTAGGCACCGCCTGAAATAGTCTTCTGGACCATGAGATTAGTTTGGCGTCTTGATTCACAAAAGCCTGTACTTGTTCATACGCCAGTGAGCCTTTCTGCGCGAATTGTTCGCTATAACGTGCTACTTCCTGGTTGTAGAAGTCGATCATTTGCTCCATATTTTTGCGCAAGGATTGGGCAGAAAAATTCCACGCCCAGGCATCCCGACTGCTAACCACGCCATTAGTGAATACGGAAACAAGGCTTTGCGCCTTGCTGTTTCGCAAATCCAAGCCATCTTGCGGCGCGCGCCGTTTCAACGCGGATCTTTTGACACCTTCATCGCCGAGCGGTAAATAATGGCTAAAATCCGGATCCCTCGGGTCGAGCCAGTCACCCTCTTCGTTTGGTTGCAGAACTTGCCAGCTGATATTCATCAGCGAATTCTCTTGCAGCCATTTCAGTTTGTCTTTTAGCTTCAAATAGTCGCCGATGTCGTGGTAGTAGACTGTACCGGCTCCCTTTCTGTTCCGTTGCTTCACCAATATCAGAATGGCTGTCGGAACCTTTGAGCGCTGGCCGAAGATTCCGTCCTTTTCTTTTTTCCGTTGTTCCCCCTGCGTATTGGCATTCCCGCGCAAGTTCAGGACGTAGACGGCACTGCATTCCTGGCGCAGGTGTTTGCGTAAGCCATCGGATGACTTTCCATTGATAAAACCGGCATTGGTGATGAAGGCGACCACTCCTTCCTCGCCTACCCGATCCAATGCCCAGCGGATTGCCAGGATATAGGAATCGTATAAAGACTTCTTTACTTGTGCTTTGGATTGTGAGACGTAGGTGTCTTGTATTCTCTTTGCCAGTGCCGGATATGCCTGATTCTGGTTGGCATCGTTGGCAGATTTTTGTCCGACCGAGTACGGGGGATTGCTGACGATCACCTGAAGACGCGTTTCTTTCTGGCGTTTGGCCTGCTCGGAATTGAGAGGTAGGGCATTCCGGAACAGATCCCGGTTCGGTTTTTCTGCCATCTGGAAGGTGTCTGCCAGTACTCCTCCAGGAAAAGAGGCATAACCTTCAGCTTCCTTCGCCCCCTGCTTTTCCGCTCTGCGGCTGTGATAGGCCTGTTCGACGTTGACATTGCCGATGTAATAGGGGAGCAGCATGATTTCATTCATGTGCAATTCGTGCCGGTATTTTCGTTCCAGGTCTTCGTCCCGAATCAAGTCCTTGTTAGCGAGCAGGCGCACCAGAAAACGTCCGGTTCCGGAGAAGGGGTCCAGCACGTGCACCTCCGTATCGCTGATCTTGCGGCCAAATTCTCGCTGCAAGACGTGGTCTGCGCTTTTTAGAATGAAATCCACCACCTGAGTGGGCGTATAGGCAATTCCCAGGCGGTCAGCATCCTTTTTGAAGGCTTTGGTGAAGAAGTCCTCGTAGAGCTTTTCCATAATATTCTGGCGACCTTCCAGCGTGTCTATTCCAGCCGCACGATTCGCGACATCTTGGTAGAATTTTTGCAACTCTTCCAGATTTTCACCCATACCTCTCGTGGTCATTTCACGGAAAATTGCGTCAATATTTTGCGAGACCGCGTTTTTCTCGCTAAATTGATAGTTCTCGAACAGGGCGTTGAAGACAGGCCCGGTAATCCAGTGTTGCGCCAATATCTCTGTTGCCTGTTCTGACGTGACGCCAGGGTGGATATTCGCCTGTAAGCCCTTCAGAAAGCTCTTAAAACATTCGCCGAAGCGATCGTCTTTATCTGTTTGCTTTTCTATCTCTGAGCTGACTCCTTGGGCGATTTCGGCGATTTTCTCCGCCCAGTCACTCCAATAGCGCCGAGAGCCACAATTTTTGACCAGACGAGGGGTAATGATGTTTTGCCATTGCTCTAAAGTCAGTCCAATATTCAAAGGCCATTGCTCAAGTTGTCCCGCCTCGTGATGTTCACCTATCTCATTTTGGTGATCGCTGATTCCAATGTCGTACGGGGGGACAATTTTCAGGTTATCCGGCAACTTGCGGGTGAACTCCATCTGGTTGATTTTTGCCTCGAAGCGTTCGTCATGCGAGCGCAGGGCTGCCAGAACTTGCCAGACGTGCCGGTATGTCGCGCTGTTTTCCAGGAATTGCTCTGGTTTCTCCTCGGGCAGAACGGCTACTGGCAGGATGATGTATCCGAGTTCCTTTTTGCTGGTCTTGCGCATGACACGGCCGACTGCCTGGACAACATCGACTTGGGACTTGCGAGGCGAGAAAAAGACCACCCCATCCAGTGCGGGCACATCAATACCCTCGGTCAGGCAACGGACATTGCTGATGATCCGGCATTCTCCTTCCGAGGTCTGCTCATCTCGCAACCAGTCCAGAACTTTGTTACGGCTCAGGGCACCCATGGTGCCGTCAACATGCCTCACTTGTGGCGTTAAACATCTGTCCGGTGACAGATATTTATTGGCCTCATTGGCCTCATCGGCCAAGCCTCTAAAGTTGGCTTCGATGTATTTGGATGCCTTGATGGTTCCCGAAAAAAACAGCACTCTTTTTAGCCGAACGGATGAACCGTTTTGTTTGTGCTTACCATCTTTGCCTAAGTTTTTGCCAGCTTGGGGGTTATTTATGGCTTGCCAGGAACCGAGCATTTTTACAAGCGCAGGCAGGTCTCGTTGCTGGTCTTCGTCTCCTGTCTCGTGTAGCAGCTTTTTCAGAATCCCCTTCGTCTTCTGATCACGATACAGACCCAAGACCACAACTTGATAATCAGCCAAGTGTCCAGCCTTGACTGCATCCGAAAAGGAATAGCGGTACAGCTCTTTGCCAAATACCGCATCATCGTCCATGGAGAAGATCGCCAAGTCTTCTTCTTTTGCTTTGCTCGTCACGGTGGAGCCGTAGACCTTCGGTGTCGCGGTCATGTAAAGCCGCCATTGGGCAGTCACAAATTCGCGGTCATGAATCCTTGTGAACAGTGGGGTCTCCTTGTCTCCGCTTCCCTTTATGTCAGTGCTCCTGATGCGCTTCTCGGTTCCCGCAGTGCGGTGCGCTTCATCAGCAATGACCAAGTCAAAGGGTGTTGGGCGGTTGCCAAGAAGGTTATGTTGCTGCGCCTTCTGAATCACTTCCAGGGACTGGTACGTGGCGAAGACCACCGTCATCGGTTTACCGTCTCCGTTCCCAAGGTGCGAAGCCCGCAGGGCGTTGGCAAGTCTGTCCGAGTCTGTAGTTGGAGGGATCACCATATCGACGGGAGAAATATCCTCTTTTTGCTGATCCTCTTTTTTCCGTTGATGTACCTGCGAATCCGAGCACACCGCCAAGGTATGCAAGGTGCGGGAACTGTCTGCCACCCATTCGTATAGCGTCTGCGAGAGCAAAGAAAGAGAAGGCATCACCACCAGCACTCGCCCGCCTGGCCGAACCTGTTTTTCGGCAATCCGCAAGCCGACCAGCGTTTTCCCTGTGCCGCACGCCATGATCAATCGTCCGCGCTCCTCACCCGCATCAAAAGCCACGCAGACCTTCTGCACAGCTTCTTTTTGGTAAGGCCGCAACGCTTTGGGGTCTCGCCTAGGTTGCACTATGGATGGAGTGAGCAGTCCCTTCCAATCCACTTGCATGTTTTTCAGCTGGTTGAAGTCGAAACGGGTGACCGGAATTGTCTGATCACGGATCGCATCCTCGGCGTGCTTGGTCCAGCGGTCCAGCGTCGTTACGATCATCCGTCTGGCGAAGCGGTGTTTACGTCTCTGGGAATCCTGAAAGACACGTCCTGACGCAGAAAGGAAACTGTCAATGTCTTGCTTGGAGATCTGTGACTTGCCGGCCTCGTAGAATTTGCACTGAATGGCAACATTGCCGCCGCCTTGCGCTGTCGAGAGTTCAGCTACCAGGTCAATGCCTGTATCCTGTCGATGCGCATCCTGGTCGTTAAGTGATGCCCAGTCTTTCCAGGAACGGATTTTTTTGAATTGCGTTTTCTGTACCGGGTCAGCGAGTAAAGCAGCCTGCACCAACCGCTCAAAGCGCGTTCCTTGATCTGATGTCGAATGGCTCCTTTCCCGGAGCTGATCAAGGGCATCTGCCAAGGAAATCATTTTCGCTATCAAAAAATTCAGATTGAAAGTGTTTGGCTTGTTACAGAAATTATTTTCAAAGTCTATCTCGTAAGGAAGGTCTGTTGCGATTAAATCAGTAGTTCTGGTTTTTTGCTCCAACTCCTTGAGGACGGTAGCGCACTGTTTCCGCAAGCCATGTCAATCTCGGTTCTGGCTGAGCTGCAAAGCTAACCTTGTCTAAAATCAAATCCACCAACCAATGTGCGTAAAGACTGCCACGCGTGAATTTTTACAATTCATTCTTTATTGGCAAAGACAAGAAAATTATTCCCAATGGATATATGGAGTAACGTTTTTTATATTAAGTATTTCAGCCATCTTTTTTTCTGCTTTTAATCGAAGGCATTGATCTTTACCATCATCACAAGAGAATAAGGACAAACGAAAGGCATCATTATAATAAAAAAATGCCCCTATTTTGTCTCCAGATATAGAGGCCTTTTCACCAAGATTAAAGTATGCTTGATTTCTACAATCCTTAAATTTATTAGATATACTATTATATCTGTCCATAGGCGGTATAAGTTTTTTAATAATGAAGCTATAATTATTATTTTCACGGCGATATTTTTCATATTCGTCCCTAATAGGGCTTAGCAAATTAGAGTAGGCATTGCAATCCTTAGCCAGTCGCCTTAAGGAATCATCATTTTGTTCAGTCAACGGGAGAGCAAATAATTTGGTCCAACGCGCTTCTAACTTGTCAGGGTCAGGAATAAACTTGGATTTAGCAATATCTTTTTCCCGTTGTTCATCAATAGATAAATCATCTTTATCGGGTGATTTTAATTCTTGTGCTGATGCTGTATTTGTAACAACAATCATTAAAGAAAGTGCCAGTAATAGCAAAAAATATGCTGTTTTCATGTTTCCTCCTTATTTCGGATATTTTTTACACATTTTAACTTTACATTTATTTTGTTTTGGAATTTCCGCAAATATCACCATAATCTTTCACGGCAAAATGCCACTGCAAGCTGTTTACATAAATTTTGTTCATTCTTTTTTTGCGCTTATACGTTGAAAAAATTTTGTAATTCACTTCCTCCCCACTGCCAAACAAAGAAATTGCTTCTAAGATGTTACTTTTGCCACTTTCGTTTATTCCAAGTAAAATAAGACAATCTTTATCAGCAATCTTTTTTACTTCCAAAGTTATTTCATCTTTTATGCTCTTAAAATTCTCGGTTCTGATTTTTGTAACTTTCATGGCTTTACAAACTTAACCTCTAAGATAGTTCTCAATCTTAAGCTGTACGACTTTAGCCGGGTTTAATTGGTGGTGTTGGATACTCCACGCGAGGTGGAATGTTGTTTCATATTGAGTTCTTTAGGATTTTACCTGTTCAAGGATGGCGGTTCAAGGCTCACAGGAACTCAAAATTCTGAGCGGCAAAATGGCGGAGAGGGCGGGATTCGAACCCGCGTGCCGGCTCTCGCCGACCATCTGATTTCGAGTCAGCGCCGTTATGACCACTTCGGTACCTCTCCTGCGCTAACTCAGTCAGTCACTTCCTGGCATGGTCTCCAGTGTCTCTGGCTCTTGGTGGAACTGGATACCTGCTACGTCGACCGAGTGTCGGTTTCATCCCCCTTCGGCCAGTAGCTTGCGTACCAATTTGTCGATTTTCTTGGCACGTGTGTCACCGGCGTGTGTTTCTCCGTAGTAGGCGGCGCGTACCCGACCTTTTTTGTCCAGTATGTAAAAGGCTGGCCAGAAGCGGTTGCGCATTTTTTTCCAGTAGGCGGAGTCGTTGTCGATCATTACGGGGTGATTGAGTTCAAATTCCTCCATTTTTCGCGCGACACTGCGTACGTCTTTCTCATGGTCGAATTCCGGTGTGTGAATCCCTATGACTTTCAGGCCTTTTGAGGCGTACTCCTGTTGCAGGGAGTTCAGCCAAGGAAAGGATCGGTAACAGTTCCAGCACTCGTAAGTCCAAAAATCGATGAGAACCACGCTTCCGCGCAGGTCGGCGATTTTCAGGGGTGCAGATTTCAGCCATGCTCCGGCGTCTTGTTGTGTGAACTCGGGTGCCGGGAATGGGTCGGAGAGGGTTCCAGAGTGTACTCTCGGACGCCCAATGTCTCCGAACCCGGAGATCAGCAAGAATGCGGCCAGCAATGCCACGGCTACCAAAACACGTAAATTAACCTTTTTCACAATTTTTCCTCCTTATCAAACGTTGGTGGATATTATGACGGCTCTTCCACAAAAGAGCGAGATACCCATTCGGCGTCAAATGCTTTCAGGTCACCTGGCTTTTCGCCGACTCCAAGAAAGCGGATGGCCAGACCAAGCTCGCGTGCAATTGCCAACATAATCCCGCCTTTGGCACTGCCGTCAAGTTTGGTGATCACGATGCCGGTCACTCCCATAATGCGGTGAAACTCCTTGGCTTGCTGCAAAGCGTTTTGGCCGTTGTTGGCATCGATGACCAGCAAGACCTCGTGCGGAGCCTTGGCGTCGAGTTTGCCCAGGACGCGCTTGATTTTTTCCAGTTCGCGCATCAATCCTTCCCGGTTGTGCAGGCGGCCGGCGGTGTCGGCAATCAGGATGTCACTGCCCGCCGCCTGTGCTTTGCACATCGCATCATGGATCACTGAGGCGCTGTCCGCGTTTCCGTCTTGAAAAACCACTGGTACCTGGCACTGTTTGCCCCAGCTGCGTAGCTGTTCGACTGCGGCTGCACGGAAGGTGTCACCGGCGGCAAGCAATACGCTGCGCCCTTCAGAGACGAATTGCGCGGCCAGTTTTCCGGCTGTTGAAGTTTTGCCTGCACCATTGATGCCGATCATCAGGATGACGAAGGGCTTTGCTTCTGTTTTGACTTCCAAGGCAATCTGGCAAGGCAGCAGC
Source organism: Candidatus Oxydemutatoraceae bacterium (assembly GCA_965212025.1). Classification (GTDB taxonomy): domain Bacteria; phylum Pseudomonadota; class Gammaproteobacteria; order Poriferisulfidales; family Oxydemutatoraceae. The sequence continues at coordinate 564,349 of OZ243039.1, read as the reverse complement.
AGGCTGTGAATCTCCTGCTGTATAACCACAAGAGCCTGTTTAAGGTCAGTGATCTTTTCCTTTTGGTTGCGTCGGCGTAATGCTTCCACAATCTTGTCTGTGGCTGACATTCCGGCGTCGGCAAGCAGTAGGCGATCCTCTATTTCCTGCAAGACTTCTTCATCGATGCCTTTTTTTTGTGAGAACAGGGTCGTGAGTCCACCGACCAGGTTGTGCCGTGTTTTCGCGAAACGCTCGCCCAGGTGTCCCCAGAAACCTTTTTTTTCTGCCATGTTGTGTGATTTTGAAGCTTGTGTGTTGAAGGTCTGTTGAAGGCGGTGTTGTAATGGCCGCGATCGGTTTTTTGCCTTCGTCGCTGAATTATAATCGCGCCCATGAAAAAAAACGGGCTTTGGTTTTTTTGCCTCCTGTGGCTCACCGCCTGTAGCACCTCCAGGCTTGAGGGGGAGCTGGCGGGTGGAGCTGTCGTGCCTGATGAGCCGGTAGCGGTCGTGAAGCCGCAATTTGTCACGGATCAGGTGCATGGTGTTAGTGAGTTCGTGTTGGAAAACGGTGCGAAGGTGATTGTCCAGGAGGTTAACCGTGCGCCGGTGGTGCTGACACAATTCTGGTACCGGGTTGGCTCTGCGGATGAGCACGGCGGCATTACCGGGGTTTCGCATTTGCTCGAACATCTGATGTTCAAAGGAACTGACAAATACTCGGAGCAGCAGTTGACGCAGCGCATCAAGCAGGAAGGTGGGCGTTACAACGCTTTCACCAGCTCTGATTACACGGCTTATTACGAAATGTTTGAAGCCAGTCGTTTGTCTCTGAGTTTTGATATTGAAACAGACCGCATGACCGGTGTGCGTTTTCAGGAGGCTGATTTCCGGAAGGAGTTGGAAGTCGTGAAAGAGGAGAGGCGTTTACGGGTGGAAGACAATCCTCACTCCAGGCTGTTCGAGCAATTTTATGCTGCCGCTTTTAACAATGGTCCCTATCACCATCCGGTCATTGGCTGGATGAATGACCTGGAGTCCATGACTTTGGCGGATGCCAGCAGTTGGTATCAATCCTGGTATACACCGAACAATCTGATCGTCGTAGTTGTGGGAGATGTACGGCCGATGGAGGTTTACGAACAGGCCCAGCGTTATTTGGCTCCCCTTGAGAAACGCCAATTGCCGCCACGCAGAATCAGACGCGAAGCTCCGCAAAGTGGCGAACGCCGCGTTAAATTGCTGGCGCCGGCGGTTCAACCCTACATCCTGATCGGTTATCGCGCGCCTGGTTTGCGTGACGCGGACTCGCAAGCCGACAGCGACAGTCTGGCCATGCTGGCTTCCATACTCGGCAGCGGGCGAACTTCCAGGCTGTACAACCAGTTGGTTCTGGAGGATGCCGTAGCGCTTAGCATTGGTGTTGCCTACGACGCGCATTCGCGCTTTGACGATTTGTTGGTGATTTATGGTGTCTCGGCAGAAAACATCAGCATCAGCACCCTGGAAAGCGCCATTTACGGGGAGCTTGAGAAACTCAAAAGCGAGCCGGTGACGGAGGATGAATTGCGGCTTGCCAGAATTCGGATTACTGCGGATTCCGTCTATAAGCGGGACTCCGTGGTGGGTCAGGCGCGGGCTCTTGGCAGTCTGGAAGCATCCGGGTTCAGCTGGAGGGAAGCGTTTGATTTCCCCGAGCGTCTGAAAACAGTGACAGCGCTGCAAATTCAGGCAGCTGCGCGGAAATATCTGGTGTCCCGTACCCGGACGGTTGCCATCCTCCAGCCGGAAAAAATCACGGTACAGGACGTCCGGAAGTAGGCCATGAATTTTCCCTGGAATGGTTTGTCGCGCCTGTGTGACAAAGTCCGCCCGTGTCTTTGTCAGCCGCTTTCTTATGCTTTGCTGGGGCTGTGCCTGCTCGCCGGCAGCTTTCCTGCGCGCGCCCAGCCGGAAATACAGCACTGGGTGACGCAGTCGGGTAGTGGTGTCTATTTTGTACACGTTCCCGGGCTTCCGATGGTGGACATTTCTTTGCTTTTTGACGCGGGCAGCGTCCGGGATGGCTCGGATTACGGGCTTGCCGTTTTTGTCGCGGAGATCCTGGAAGAAGGAGCGGGTGGAAACAAGGCGGCAGAGATATATCGCCGCTTTGCCGAGGTAGGAGCGCAGTACGGAGCATACGCCAGCCTGGATCGCGCTGAATTCTCTTTGCGGAGCCTGACCGAGGAAGCCAGTCTGGCGCCGGCTTTGCAAACTTTTACGATGGTTCTGACGCGCCCGGATTTTCCGCAAAGCAATCTGGACAGGCTACGCCGGGAACGGCTGACCCGGATTAAAAAGCGTCGTGAAGCCCCCGGGGTTCTTGCCAGAATTCGCCTGTCACAGGAATTGTACGGAGACCATCCTTATGCGCACCCGAGTGGTGGCTATGAAGACAGCGTCAAAAGGTTGACTCGGCACGCGATCCGGAATTTTTATCAACGCTACTACATAGCGGAGAACCTGAAACTGGTTTTTGTCGGTGACTTGTCCGTCACCCGCGTTGAGCGCATCGCAGAGCAGATTTCCGGCGCGTTCAAACGTGGCAAGAAGCCACTGCCGCCGCCAGCGGTCTCTGATTTGCAGGCAAGCAAAACGGTGCGTATGGATTATCCCGCCAAGCAAAGCCATGTTTTGATCGGGCAACTGGCGACCCGAGCGGACGATGCGCTCAACGTTCCCCTCTACCTTGGGAATTTTATTCTCGGCGGGAGCGGCTTTGGCTCCAGATTACTTGAGGAGATTCGCGTCAAACGTGGCTTGGCATACGATGCCCACAGCTACTTTTCTTCGGGTCTTTCCAGAGGCTTCTTTATGGCTGCTTTCCAGACCCGAAACGATGCGGCCAGTACGGCTTTGCAGGTGGCTGAACAAGTACTCGCAGACTTTGTGAGCAAAGGCCCTTCCGAGTCGGATTTGAGTCTGGCAAAGCAAAGTCTGGCAGGCGGGTTCCCTTTGCGCTTTGCCAGCAACTCAAGCCTGATGCGGCAGGTTGCGCGAATCGCGTTTTATGATCTGCCACTGGATAGGCTGAACACGTATATTCCTCGCGTCCAGGCGCAAAGCCGTGCTCAGGTCATCGACGCGTTTCGCGAGCGGATGAACTTTGGCAAAACCGTTACGGTGATAGTCGGCGAAGCCCCGTGAAACAGAAAATCGCCAAGCTGCGGATCATTGCCGGTCGGTGGCGCGGGCGGAAACTGCAATTCGCCAGTGACAGGCCGGACATGCGCCCAACGGCGAACCGTGTTCGTGAAACGCTTTTTAATTTTCTCACACCTTATATCGACGAGGCGGCGTGTCTGGATCTTTTTGCCGGGAGTGGCGCCTTGGGTTTTGAAGCAGTGTCACGTGGTGCAAGGTGCGCCACCTTGGTGGAAAAAGACAGGAAAACTTATCTGTGCATGAAAAACGAGGTGGAAAATCTTGATGCCAGCAACATAAAAACCGTCAATGTCAGTGCCTCATCGTTCATTCGTAGCTGTAAAAAGCAATACGACATTGTGTTTCTCGACCCACCCTTTTACGGTGACTTGTTGGAAAAAACCTTGCAGCTACTGGGCAGCCGGCCAGAATTGATGAGCGACCATGCGCTGATTTACGCCGAACATGCAGTCGGTACTCACGTTGAGCTGCCTGGTGCGGATTGGGATGTACATCGGACAATCAAGTCCTCATCCATTCGTTGCACATTGATGATTCGTAAGGGTACTTGAGAAGCGCATTCCTGGCGTCAACCCGAATGGCAGCAGAAGCAGCAAGCGGCAAGCGGTTTCCTGGCCGGCAGAGGTGCTGAAGTCCGAACCTCCTTTCGGGCATGTTCGAGTTATCTGTGAAAATTTTGGAGTTGCCCAGTCAGGTTTTCGCGGCGGAGCCTGACCCTTGAGCGGCAAGATGCCCGGGCGAGTGAAAAGGTCGAATTTATGTGGGACTTTGGTTTAGGTAATCGTGGACGAAGGGTATGGTGATGGATCTTTTTTGTTGCTGCGCCAAGTGGCACAAATGTTTTACCAACTCACAAATCGTCGCCGTGTCGCGGGGGGAGTGATTCAAAATATAGCGCACGGTTGCCTCAGTGACCGTGCAGCCCCGGGAGGCAAAGAAAAAAAAACCGCGTCCACTCGGTCATGGTCTGCAATTTCCCGCAAGCGGTAAGTTGCCCCCCAAATCAGGCGCGACATCAAGTCAGGCAATATCTCTTTTATATCCTTGGGTGCGTTTTGACTACCGATCAGCAGGTGACCTCCAGTGTTTCGCACTGCTTCGATCAGGCGCAACAGCCGCAGTTGTAGCTGGTCTTTTCCGCCAGCCAGGTGCACGTCATCGATTGCAAGGAAGGCGGTCTTTTCCTGACCGGCCAGAAATTGGGTTCCGCTTGACAAATGTCTGGCTACGGAAAAATACGCGCTGTTCCGGTTGCTTTCGGACATGGCACGGCATGCTGCCTGCAACAAATGCGTCTTTCCGCATTGCGCCGGACCGTGAACAAAAATCTGGCAGTCATTTTTGTCGGCAAGGGGGGAGCAGAATTTTTGTATATGCGCGACCGTACTTTCATTTCCACGGGCATAAAAAGCCGAGATCCGCTTTTCCGCGGCACTTCCCAGTCTGAGCAATTGCTGCTCATAATTTCCGTTATCGCTCATGGGAGGCAGGTTTTAGCATGAGGCATGAAGGAGCTTTTCAGGAGAGGATAATTGACGGTTTCCAAATTTGCTTTTTCGGGTGGTGCACTGACAAGTTGTCATGTTGAGACACTATTTCCTGCGAGGGCAATCGTTGCCGCAGTGGAAGCTTTGGCAGATGGCTTTGCAAGCTGGGTGTTGATGAGATCTTAAAGAGGCGCAGAAATACTTTGAAAACCGGCGCTCTATCTTCAAGACCACATTACAAAGACCAGATGGAGGTCAATCAGTGGTTCCCATGTCTGCTATTCCTGTTCTGCCACGTGGCAGGTATTTTTATCTGGCTTTGAGAGCCGTTCCAAGTCTCCTGACCGTGGCTTTTCGCCGGAAAGTGAAATTTGCACACCCGACTCCCAGCCATGTTCTCCCGCCAATTTTCATGACCTGATTTTTTTGAGGAAGGAGCCTGTCTCTTCTTTTGTCAGTTTCTCCTTGAGAAAATGCTTGTACTGATCCTTGAATTTTATCTTGAGCTCACCGATCACCATTTCCTCTTGCTTATGCTGATCCCAAGGGATGGTCGCGGTGTCTGCCAGTTCCTTTGCCAACTCACTATCAGCATCAATGTTGCAATAATCGTTATGCATGGCAATCGCACGATTCATTCCCCATGACGCATGTTGGTAGTACTCGTTCATATATTTCTCATCATTGGTAATTTTATAAAAAACCTGGTTGGCAGTTGTCCCCTGTTCTATCACGTTTGATCCCCGACCTGCTCCCATTGTTTCTTTTGCGACCTCCGAGGCAACCTTGAGATACTCGTGCTCTAGCTTCACATTGAAAAAATCACGCTCCTGTGTCAGGTCGTAGGCAGGAGATTTATTACAGACCAGGAATTCCTTCATGTGTGGCTTTTTGTTATGGATGATAAAATGCCTTTTGTCCGCGCCATCAACCGGCAATGGTGCACGTGTTTTACTTGGGGTTGTTGATACTTCGGTATTTTCCGGGGGAATATGCGTTTTGTCTATCGCAGTCTTGGATAGCTGCCATTCATTCAAGGGGTGCCGGGGTGCAGTGGGATTCTCAATTTCTTCCCAGGAACTCGAAACTTGGTTTCTTCGCGAGGGTTGGGAGTCTTCTGGCTTTGTCACTGTGCTTCTTCGGGTATTTGTCCGTGAGCGGACGCCCTCAATGTCGGTAATGACGTTGCTGACCAAATTTGATTTTGGTGCTTCCTTTTGGAAACCCAGAATTCTTTTCAGCCATTGCACAATGCGGCTGAAAAAAGTTTTTTCAGTACTGCTCTTTGGAGACGCCACGCGACCGCTATGACTGACGCTCCCAACACCCTCATTTGCAACCTTATTTCGGTTCCAACCGACCCTGAGTCTTGAAAATACGCCTCGGGTGTTCATTTAGGGTCTGAGTACATTGACATTCGCCTCCAAGTACCAATTGAGAATTTGCCGTGCCGACGATGACTCAATGTTAGTTGTCTATTATAACCTGACTGCCCTGACTGTTGTTTTTTGCTTTGCAGGCATGGTGCAGGCAACCATCGCGGATGGTTCGGTGAGGCACAAAAATATAATAGAATCCCCGGCGTTTGGTGTTCGACATTGTTGCTGGCTCTGGGCAGCGGACAGTTGCGGTACGGCTATGCTCTGTCCACGAGTCGCTATTGATCAGAAAACCATTATCAATGCCTGGTACGAAATTGAAGCGTGAACATATTGCCAGGAAGCTGCGTTGGAGCGGTCTTCTGTTTTTCTCTTTGGTTGCTTTCGTGTTGTTTGCAAACGCGAAAGATGCGGTAGAGCCACAACAGGCAGGGACAGGTGGTAGCAGCACTGCGGCATCGCCCTCCCCATACGCCAAGACGGAGTTTTCGCAACCGCCGAGCCCTGAAGCTGTGCAACAGGCAGAGTCCCGTGCCCGTGCGGTGACGGCCACAGCAGTGCAACTGGCAGCAATGCCTTTGACAGACCCGGAAGCTGCGCAACAGGCAGAGTCCCGTGCCCGTGCGGTGACGGCCACAGCAGTGCAACTGGCAGCAATGCCTTTGACAAACCCGGAAGCTGCGACTGTCAAGCCGAAAATCAAAACGGACGTACGGCGTCTGAAAGTCAGGAAAAACGACACCCTTTCCGGCATTCTTTACAGCTCTGGTCACGGGGAGGCCATCCCCGAGATGCTGGCGCTAGGCAAGCAACTGAAACCTTTCAATCAACTGTTACCGAATCGCACGGTGCAGATGGAATTAACTTCCGGCCGCCTGACCGCATTGGTGTACGAGAAACGCCCGACCCTACACCACGTTCTGGAAAGAAACGAGGCCGGTTTCCAAGCCAGCAAACGAGAGTTTGTTGTGGAGAAAAAAACGGCATTTGCCAGCGGGGAAATAAGGAATTCTTTTTATCTGGATGCGCAACAGGCCGGTTTGTCAGACAAGGTGATCATTTCCATGGTGAACGTTCTGGCCTGGGATATTGATTTCGTGAACGATACCCGTGCGGGAGACCGCTTCGCCGTGCTCTATGAAGAAGAATACCTGAAGGGCAAAAAGCTGGGAGACGGCAGGGTGCTGGCGGTCAGGTTCCACAACCGCAACAAGCTGTACGAGGTAGCGTACTATCGGCAGTCGAACGGCAAAGAGGGGTATTTCACTTCTTCAGGTCTGAACGTCAGAAAAGCTTTTTTGAGAAATCCGGTGTCATTTACCCGGGTCAGTTCGCGCTTTAACCCTAGGCGCCTGCATCCATTATTCAGTGTTGTCATGCCCCACCGGGGAGTGGATTACTCAGCTCCTGCCGGAACCTCTATACATGCTTCCGGGGATGGCAAGATTATTTTCCGAGGCGTCAAAAAAGGCTATGGCAATGTAGTGATCATTCGCCACGGGGGAGGCTACAGCACTTTATTCGCACATTTGCGGAAATTCAGAAAAGGCCAAAGAAAAGGAAGCCGGGTAAAGCAGGGAGAGGTGATCGGTTATGTAGGCTCCACGGGTTACGCGACAGGCCCGCATTTGCATTACGAGTTCCGCGTGAACGGGGTACATAAAAACCCCCTCACAGTCTATCTCCCGGCTGCACGTCCCCTGCCAAAACAGGAACTCAAGTTTTTTGCAGAAGCCACCGACCCCATGTTTAGGCGCATCAAGAACCTGGCAGACTTGGCACTTGTGGGTGCCGCCCAATAGATCCGCAATCAATCCCGGCAGGCGATTCACTTGGGAAAGCGAGGGAACAGACCTGAGGAGACAGAACCCTCAAACGAAAGGGTGAAAGGGTGAAAGGCGTATTTTTTTCAGACCGAGAAAGAAGAACCGCAACCGCAGGTAGTTGTCGCGTTGGGGTTGCGAATCACGAACTGCGAACCTTCGAGCCCTTCCGTGAAATCAATCTCGGAGCCTGTCAGGTATTGAAAGCTCATCGGGTCAACGAGCAAAGTTACTCCGTTTCTTTTTACCTCGGTATCTCCATCCTGGATTTTCTCATCAAAAGTAAAGCCGTACTGGAAACCGGAGCAACCGCCGCCACTGATGAAAACCCTCAACATGAGGTCGTCGTTTTTTTCTTCCTCTATCAGAGACTTGACCTTTTTCGCCGCCGCCTCGGTAAAAACCATAGACATGGCAGCATCTTCAAAAGAAGCTACTTCTGCATTCATTCCTCTGTCCTCCAGAATTTCAGGCATGGAACCCTGCAAAAAGCGGGGTGACACTCCGATAACGCTTTTTTGGGAAGCAAAACCGGATAAAGAATTATAGCACAGGGATGTCTTTCCATGTATATTTTGAACAGAATTCGGGACTGCACGGAGCGTGGCCATCCGCTTGTTGAAGCCATGCTGGCGGACAGTTTCCGCTATGTAAATATGCGGTCTTATCACTTGCTTGGCGAAACGGGAGTTGCGAAGGGGCGCTTGCGTTGCCGGTGAGAATGCTTCATTGACAGGTCATGATTGGGGAGGATGCGGTGACTGAGGAGAAGGATTTTGGAAATTTTGTCTATGCCGGATTCTGGGTCAGATTATGGGCGGAAATCATTGACTCAGTTTTAATTGCGTTGATAACAGTCCCTGTTCTCATTTCTGTTTATGGAGATGGTTATCTTTTTTCGGATGTTCCCTTTCTTGATCCAATGGATTTTTTTGTTTCGTATGTGCTGCCAGGTGTCGCGGTGATTCTTTTTTGGGTGTACCGACAGGCGACTCCCGGGAAAATGGCAATTTCCGCAAAAATTGTTGACGCCGGTACTGGGGAAAAGCCGTCTACAGGGCAGTTTATAGGCAGATATTTTGCCTATATTCCCTCAGCTCTTATTTTTTGCCTCGGTTTTATCTGGATTGCTTTTGATAAAAGAAAGCAGGGCTGGCACGACAAATTGGCTGGAACGGTCGTTGTCAGGCATAAAAATTTTGGAGTCGAGGATGTGGCGTTCGGGAACCGGGCAAGCTTTCCTGCTGGCGACAAAGCCAAATTACCGGAATAACCTGGTTTTATTCGGGCTTGCTCCAAAAGTCTCTGCCAGGCGGCGCTGGCATCAAGCGGTTATACCTTAGGGCTGAAGCGCCCTCCCTCCCGGTTTTTTTGAACGAGTCCGGGTGTGAAAATTTCTCCGTTCATGGCGATATAAACCCCGGGCTCCAATAACAATACAGCGGCCAATGCAAAGCCGGTGTTGAAGTGCGCATCGCTGTCCCTAAAGCGGGCGGGCTGCATGGCTCCGGTGAGCACGATCACTTTGTCGCGCAGGGGCATCAGGACTTCAGCGGTTTCCACCATGGTGTCCGTGCCGTGGATGATCAGGCAGTGCCTGGCTGTTTCCGTCTGAACCTTTTTCAGTATGCGCTGGCGGTCTTTGTCCGTCATGTCCAGACTGTCTTTTTTCAGCACCGAACGGACGTCGTAATCCAGGTTCAGCCGTGCCTGTTTGAGGATGCCTTTGACTTGCGGTGACCCGATTTTGTAATCGCTTAACGCATCGTAGTAGATTTTGTCAAAGGTTCCTCCAGCTGTGAAAACCGCAAATTTTCGAGGCTGCGATGGTCGTGTCATGTTGTGTCCCACCCGCTATTCCAGGTTTTGTACTTGCTCACGTATCTGTTCCACCAGCGCCTTGATTTCTACTGCCTTACGCACGGCCTCAATCCCCGGAGCCTTGGACAAAACTGTATTTGCTTCCCGGTTCAGTTCCTGCACGATGAAATCAAGCTTCCGACCGATGGCGCCATCCCGCTTGAAGGTCTCACCGATCTCATGCAAGTGGCTTTCGAGTCGGTCCAACTCTTCGTTTACGTCAGATTTGCGAGCGAGTAAAACGATTTCCTGCTCAAGACGCACCTCATCGACTTTGCACGATAGCTCAGCAACCTGCTGGTGAAGCTTTTTTCGAACCACCTCGACGGTGTTTTTTGTCATCTCAAGCAACTCGCTGTGGAGTGTGCTTATTTGCTCGCAGCGCGTTTGAATAAAGTCTTGCAGTTTGGCACCTTCGGTTTGTCTGGAGACCAGGAGTTCTGTCAGTGTTTCCTCGCATAGCTCGCATACACTCTTTTCCCAGCCCTCCGGCAGGGAGATTTGGGTCGTAACCATTCCGGGCCAGCGCAGGATTTTCATCGCGATATCGGGAGAGCGAGTCAATCTCGACGAAAGTGCGGCCTTTTCGACTGTCGCAAGCGCTCCGAGAACTTGTTTAAGCAACGCTTCGTTTATTGCCAGGCTTTCTTCGCCTTCGGAGTCGATTTTGGCGAAAATCTTGCAGTCGACTTTTCCGCGCTTCAGACGCTTGCGAATCAGCCTTGCAACAATCGCTTCACAGGGTCTTAGCCAATGCGACATATCCACCGAAACTTCCAGATAGCGATGGTTTACGGAGCGCATTTCGCAAAACAAGCGGCCTTCCGCATCCGTTTTTCTGGCGAAAGCAGTCATGCTGTGAGTCATGTATTTATCTCCGACGTGTGTTTGTGTCCGCTGCGAATGCTGTACGGGTGAGCGAAGCTGGTATCAGGAGCAGCAGTTGATTCCTCAATCAGGGGACTATAATCACCGGGCGATGGGAAGCAAGTTTGTTGAGCGGGGGCACCGGGGGGATGGTCGGAAGCGCGACCAGTTGCGAGAACTGCGGTTTACCAGGAATTACACCCACTGCAAAGGCGGTTCTGTCAAGGTGGCAATGGGCAACACTTGGGTGCTTTGTAGTGCCACCCACGAAAATCGTGTGCCGGCGTTCCTGCGTGGCAAAAACCAGGGCTGGATAACCGCCGAATACGGCATGTTGCCGGGAGCCACGCACACTCGTACGGCTCGTGAAGCGAGGCAGGGGGGGCAAAGCGGTCGTACCCACGAAATTCAACGCTTGATTGGTCGCTCCCTGCGCGCCGCGGTGGATTTGAGTGCGCTGGGTGAAATGACCATTACTTTGGACTGCGACGTCATACAGGCTGATGGCGGAACACGCGTTGCCGCAGTCAATGGGGCGTACGTCGCGCTTTGCGACCTGACCCAAAGCCTCCTGAAAAAGTCAGTGTTGAAGAAAAATCCGGTTCATGGTGCGGTTGCTGCCGTGTCGGCAGGTATTTACAGAGGGGAAGCCATTCTCGATTTGAATTACTCCGAAGATAGAAACGCCGAGGTGGATATGAATATTGTTGCAAACGATGTCGGCAACTTTGTGGAAGTGCAAAGTACCTCGGAAGGCAACGCCATGCGCAGGGAAGAGCTGGACGTGCTACTGGATTTGGGGTTGAAAGGCGTACGGGAAATCATTGCCATGCAGTATCAGGTTCTTTCCGAGTGACGCAGACTCGGAAGACTCTGGTTCTGGCGTCTGGCAACTCTGGGAAATTAGCCGAATTGCAACGAATACTGGGCGACTCTTGCTACGAGTTACGCATGCAGTCGGAATTTGGTTTGGACACCATGCCCGAAACCGGTTCTGGTTTTGTTGAAAATGCCTTGTTCAAGGCTCGCTACGCCTCGGCAAAGACCGGTCACGCTGCCATTGCCGATGATTCTGGATTGGTGGTTCCTGCGCTGGGTGGAGACCCTGGTTTGCACTCGGCACGCTACGCTGGAGAGACCGCCAGCGATACGGAGAACCTTGCAAAGTTGGTTGCAGAAATCGGCAAGTTGGGCATAAACCGCCCCTCTGCTTTTTTCTACTGTGCTGCTGTTTATGTACGAAATGCGAGTGACTCCACCCCTCTTATTAGCTGTGCTGAGTGGCACGGCGTTCTGTTGCAGACCCCGAGCGGCAGAAACGGCTTCGGTTATGACCCGGTTTTTTTTCTCACGGAGCACGGTTGCACCGCGGCGGAGATGGCACCCGAGGTCAAGTCGCTTTGCAGTCACCGTGCCCAGGCCTTTAGGCTCCTCGCCCGTTCCTTGCCAATCGTTCTTTCTTAGCGCTCTTTCTTAGCGCATTATTTTTTAAGAGGTTAAGGGGTTCACTATCGGTCTGTTTTTCCTCGGCTTCTTTTTGTTATGTGCGTCCAGAATATCAACCGTGCTCGTGGCCTCGCCGGCCTGTTGTCGCGTTGCTTGTGCCAGGTATCCACGTTGAGGCATGTCAATGCTGCGGGCGACTTCCGCGTACTCATAAAGGGCGCGCCCTCTATGAAGGTGGCCATTTCCGAGTCCGATGCCGTGCTGATCCAGACGATCCAGACGGACGCCATTGAGCAGGTGGCTGTCTGATGCCCCGGGTCGCGGTCAGACCCGAGCTGTTGCGCTGGGCGGTCGAAGGCGCGGGCTGTGAGAAGGCGTACCTGAGCGACCGGTTCCCTCGTCTTGGTGAATGGGAAAGTGGCAAGACTCAGCCCACACTCAAGCAGCTTGAAAAATTCGCCGGGGCGACGCATGTCCCGATCGGCTACCTCTTCCTGAAGGAGCCCCCGGAAGAGACTGTGCCCTTGCCGGATATGCGCACCATGCGCGACCGGGAGATCGAGAAGCCCAGTCGAGACCTGCTTGACACGGTCTACCTCTGCCAGCAGCAGCAGGATTGGTACTGCGGCTTCGCCCGGATCGAGGGCGAGCCAGAGCGTACCTTCGTTGGTTCGGCGAGCCTGGAGGACGATGTCAAAGAGACCGCGACCAAGATGCGCCGTGCACTGGGCTTCAACCTGGAGGAACGCACTCAGCCTGGAACCTGGACCGCCGCGCTTCGACGGTTCATTGAGCAAGCGGACGGACTCGGTGTGCTGGTGATGGTGAGCGGCGTCGTCGGCACCAACAACCACCGCAGGCTCAACCCGGAGGAGTTCCGTGGCTTCGCCCTCTGCGACGACTTTGCACCCCTCGTCTTCGTCAACGGTGCCGATACAAAGGCCGCCCAGATGTTCACCCTCGCTCATGAGCTGGCGCACCTTTGGTTGGGGGAGTCGGCACTTTCCAATGTCGCTCTGTTCGAGGTTCATCCGCACAGCGCGGAAAAAGTGGAAAGATGGTGCAACCAGGTGGCGGCGGAGCTGCTCGTGCCACTGTCCGACCTGCGCAAGGAGTACCGAAAATCGGTCAAGCTTGAGGAGGAGCTGGATCGCTTGGCACGGCACTTCAAGGTCAGCACGCTGGTGGTGTTGCGCCGGCTTAATGACGCTGGTGTGCCTGGCCTCCCGGAGCCGCGGATAGCCTACGAGCAGGAGTTGAGGCGACCACTACGGAGCGTGTCGAAGGCGAAGGGCGGCGGCGGCAATTTCTACCTGACCCAGATGGTGCGCACGGGCAAGCGTTTTGCCCGTGCGCTCGTGGTAAGCACCTTCGAGGGGCAGACATCTTTCACCGAGGCGTTCCGTCTTCTGGGTGTCAAGAATGTGAAGACCATGCGCAACTTAGGTACCCGGTTGGGAATCGGGGCCTGATGGCCTACCTCCTGCGATGTCAACGTGTTCATCACTGCCAAGAACTTTCACTATGGTATGGACTTCTGTCCCGCGTTTTGGGACTGGATAGTGTGCGAGCACGAGGCCAAGAACCTCTTCAGCATTGAGAAGGTGCTCATTGAATTGAAAGAAAAAGACGATGATCTGGCCAAATGGGCTGCAGAAAGAATCCCCGGCTTCTTTCTTCCTCCGGACGACAGAGTAACCCAGGAAATGGAGTCGGTTATCAAGTGGGCTAAAGGGAACTACAAGGAATTTGCGGTGCTTTTCAGGAAGCTGCCGACTACTACCCGAGGCGCAGGTACTCGCCGGTAGCCACACAGTGGTGACGCACGAGGTGTCGTCGGGTGGGAGCAAGAAGATCAAGATCCCCGATGTCTGCGTCGGGCTCAAGGTCAAGTGCATGACACCCTACAAGATGCTCCAGCAGAGGCGGGCGCGCTTCGTCCTTGAGCGTTAGGCTGTCTGATGCCTGCGTCCGATGTGTTGTAAAAGAGCATCAACACTTAGCGTAGCGGCTAGTAAATGCTTCACAGTAGCTTGCATTCCTGTAGTGGCTTACGGATAATGCGTGCTTGTTTTGAACCATGAAAACTTATAGTCCAAAAGCTTCTGAAATTGAACACGACTGGTGCGTGGTTGATGCAAAAGGGAAAGTGCTTGGCAGGTTGGCAAGCGAAATTGCGCGCCATCTGCGCGGCAAGCACAAGCCTGTCTACACGCCGCATGCCGATATGGGGGATCACGTGATAGTCGTGAACTCAGCCGAGGTACGTGTGACAGGTCGCAAAAAGACTGACAAGGTTTATTACCGGCATACTGGATACGTAGGTGGCTTGAAAACCACTACTTTTGCGAAGATGCAGAGCGAGTACCCCAACCGGATTATTGAACTGGCGGTACGTGGCATGTTGCCCAAAGGTCCGCTGGGACGGGCAATGTTTCGTAAACTGCATGTTTATGCGGCTGGTGACCACCCGCACAGTGCCCAGAAGCCCGTGGCTCTCCAGCTTTAGTTTTATGGCGAAACCTACGGTCTATTACGGAACCGGACGTCGCAAGTCTGCGGTTGCAAGGGTGTTCATGCGCCCGGGTCTTGGTGAATTCAGTGTCAACGCTCGCTCGCTGACAGACTACTTTGTACGTGAGACGGCAAGAATGTTGATTATGCAGCCCATGATTGTGACTGGCACGGTTGGCAAGTACGATTTTTATATCACCGTCAAAGGTGGTGGCACTAGCGGACAAGCTGGTGCAGTTCGGCTTGGAATATCCCGGGCATTGCTCGCTTCAAATGAGAGTTTGCGCCCGAAGTTACGCGAGCATTCTTTTCTGACACGTGATTCACGCGTTGTGGAAAGGAAAAAAGTTGGGTTGCACAAAGCCCGCAAAGCCACTCAGTACTCGAAGCGCTGACCTGCGCTTGGTTCTCAAAGCCTGGAGGGCTTCTCCGGGGCTGCGACCAATCCCCTATTTCTGCATAAAAGCAACCCTTCTCCGGGACTTGTCTGTCTGTAAAGATGCGTGCCTCATTTGTCCGCAAAGGCAGATGTTGTTTTACGGCCAGCAGACAGAAGCAATCGCTCTTTAGCCTTATTCGCCTCAAAAAAACGCAACCATGATTTCTGCGTGGCGGCATAAGCCGAGTCGCACACGACAGGGCCGGTTCGGGGTTGTTAGGGGGCTACTGTAGTTCGGCTTCTGCTGTGTGCTGGAATTTTGGCTTGGGTCTGGGGTATAAGTTGTCGACCGGTATGGACAGTCCGTTTTCGCGCACGATGTGGGCGTGGTGGCGACGTAGATCACGCGGATCGCTCACGCCGCAAGAGTGGGCAATCACTCGAACCTCGCGCGTCATGTGTTTGGCGTAGTTACAGACCCTGACTGATTTTTGAGTTGGATCCAGCCCAAACTGCAACTTCTTTTTGTGGGTTGTGATTCCGGTCGGGCAGGTGTTCTTGTTGCATTGCATTGCCTGGATACAGCCGAGAGAAAAAAGGAAGCCACGCGCGGAAGTGATGAAATCGGTTCCCAGGCAAAGCGACCATGCGACATCAGCCGGGGTAATCAACTTTCCCGAAGCGATCACTTTGACGCGATCCCGTAAATCATATTCGTATAGCTTGTCAACGACCAACGGCAGGCTTTCGCGTAGCGGCAAGCCCATTTCGTCAATCAATGCGAGTGGCGCTGCTCCGGTTCCGCCTTCGGAGCTGTCGACGGTGATGAAGTCCGGAGCCGATTCTATGCCGTGTTCGTGAATCAGTTCGAGGAATTTATCCAGCCAGCCGTAAGCACCGAGTGCCATTTTGATGCCTACGGGCTTATCGGCAATGTCGCGAATTCTCTTGATCGCGTCAAGGAGCTCACTCGGGCTACTGACATCTTCATGGCGATTAGGACTTATCGAACTCTGGCCGGCCGGTATCCCGCGAATTTTCGCGATTTCCTCAGTAACCTTTCCACCGGGGAGTATTCCCCCTTTGCCTGGTTTTGCTCCTTGGCTCATTTTTAGTTCAAACATTTTTACGTTTGGTATGGCGGCAATGTCGGCAAGTTTTTTTTCGTCAAGCTCACCGGTCGGTGTCCGCACTCCGTATTTTGCAGTCCCGATCTGGAAAACAATGTCACACCCGCCTTCAAGGTGGTAGGAAGACAAGCCTCCTTCGCCAGTGTTCATCCAGCACCCCGCCATACGGGCGCCGTTGGAAAGTGCAATAACGGCCGGGCGTGAAATAGCCCCAAAACTCATCCCGGAAATATTGAACAGAGAAGCAGTTTTGTAGGGTTCCTTGCAATATGGGCCGATGGTGAGTTTTTTCAACTCCCCGTCCTCGCCTTCCAGTGACGGAAAGGCGCAGTGCACGAAAAATATAGTTCCGGTTTTTCGAACATCTTTGGTAGAGCCAAATGCGGCCGTGGTATCAACATTCTTTGCGGCACGATACACCCAGCTGCGTTGGGCACGATTGAAGGGCAGCTCTTCACGATCCATGGCAAAAAAGTACTGGCGAAAAAATTCACCCACGTGCTCAAAGAGGTAACGTAGCCGACCGATTACCGGGTAATTGCGCCTGATGGCATGCTCTGTCTGTCTGACATCGGAGATGTACATGTAAATCAGCGTTACAACCGCCGCGATGAAGAGAATGACCAGTGTTAACAGAACATATACAGATATAGTCTCTAAAATTTTTACTAATTCTCCTTCAAACATCTTTCCTCCGCTTTGATTTCAAGAAACATGGCAGTTTACCGATTGCCCGCAGGTGTAGCGTACAACTTTTTCACCCCAAAATCTGTTCCGAGCAGTAAGATATCCGCTCTGCGTTGGGCAAATAACCCAACTGTGACAACCCCGGGGATCAGGGTGATCCACCTTTCCAGCTCCAGGGGATCTGCAAAAGAGAGACCGCCCACATCCAGGATGATGTTGCCGTTATCCGTGAGGAAGTCTTTACGTTCCTGCGCTTTTCCGGATCTTGAGGCAAGAGTCTCCGTGACCAGACGTTTGGCAACAGGGATAATTTCCACTGGCAGAGGAAATTCCCCGAGTGTTTCAACCTGCTTGCTTTGGTCAGCAATGCACACAAACATCGGGCACGCTTCAGCCAGTATTTTTTCCCGGGTCAAAGCTCCACCGCCTCCTTTGATCAGGCGCAACTGTGGGTCGGCTTCGTCTGCCCCGTCAACGTAAATTTCTGGTTTTTCGTAGTCGTGCATGCTACAAACAGCAAAGCCGTGAGAGCGTAGCCTGACGGTACTGGCTTTGGAACTGGAAACTGTGCCTCGGATTTTGCGGCCGCTTGCGGCCAAGGCTTCTATGAAGCAGTTCACTGTGGAACCGGTGCCAATGCCCACCAGTTGATTTTCGCGCACAAATTCCAAGGCGGCGTGTGCCGCCTGCAATTTGTTTGCATGTTTCTGTTTCGTGTCTGTTCCCGTGGGGCGCACGTTCCGTAATATACAAGATGGAGGTTAGTTAGTGGACAGCAAAAATTACTTTGAGCGGATCAAGAACGCGGATATTTCCCCGGTGCTCAAAGAGCCGTCTCCTTTGTCCGATGCCCCTTATTTGTCAAAACGACTTGGCAATCGCGTTTTTCTGAAACGTGAAGATGTCTTGAGTGTCTTTTCATTCAAGATCCGTGGTGCCTATTACAAGTTGTCGCATTTAAGCGCAGCAGAAAAAGAGGCGGGAGTAGTGGCAGTTTCGGCTGGCAACCATGCGCAGGGCGTGGCTCTGGCAGCCAGGCAGCTCAATATTTCTGCTGTTATCGTCATGCCCCTAACGACGCCCACGATAAAGGTAGACGCAGTTCGGCGCTACGGGGCGAAGGTGGTGCTTCATGGTGATACCTACGATGAGGCTTCCCAAAAAGCCACGATACTGTCTGTTGGCGAAAAAATGACTTTGATTCATCCTTTTGATGATCCGGACATTATTGTTGGACAGGGAACGGTAGGTCGGGAAATCGGGGAGCAGTGCGGGAGTGAGCCTCCTTACGCAGTATTCGTTCCGGTAGGTGGCGGCGGCTTGATCGCGGGTATTTCCGTGTATTTGAAGCAGCTTTTCCCGGAGGTCAAAATAATCGGAGTTGAACCGGAAGATTCGCCAACTTTGCACCAGACACTCAAAAAGAAGAAGCGCATAAAGCTGGGGCAGGTGGGACTATTCGCTGATGCTGTTGCCGTTAGCCAAATCGGGAATGCAGTGTTTCCTTTGGTGAGTCAGTTTGTAGGTGAGAATGATGTCGTTTTGGTTAAAACCGATGAAATCTGTGCCGCGATCCGGGACGTCTTCGAAGACACGCGAGCGCTTTTGGAACCGTCGGGAGCACTTGCAGTTGCCGGCATGAAGAAGTACGTGGCTGAAAAGAAAATCCAGCGGAAAAAGCTGGTGGCGATCGCTTCCGGCGCCAACATCAATTTCGATCGGCTCAAACATGTCGTGGAACGCGCTGAAATCGGCGATAACCGCGAGTGTTTGCTGGCAGTGAAAATTCCGGAGCGGCCGGGCAGCTTCCTGAAGTTCTGTCGCGTCATAGGCCGGCGCATGGTGACGGAATTTAATTATCGCTACGCAGACAGCAAACAGGCAGAAGTTTTTGCTGGCATTCGGTTTCAGGATGCCAAGAGAGAAAAAAAAGAAGTCAGGGACAATTTGGAAAGACATGGCTTTGCTGTGCTGGATTTATCAGCCAACGAAATGGCCAAGTTGCATTTGCGGCACATGGTCGGTGGGCGCGCCTCCCCCATGCCTGAAGAACAACTCTTCAGATTGGTGTTTCCGGAACGTCCGGGAGCTCTACTTGAGTTTCTGGAAAAGATCGGTTGTCGCTGGAACATCAGCCTTTTTCATTACCGTAACCATGGTGCGGCCTACGGACGAGTGTTGTTGGGTCTGCAGGCTCCGCGCGAGGAAGTGAAAGAACTGGAAGAGTTGTTCAAGAGACTAAAGTACAAGTACGTTCAGGAATCTGAAAATCCGGCCTACCCGCTATTTTTGCTGAACGGTTCGAGGCAGTAAAAGCGGTTTCGACATTCTTGCAAGGCTCTGGCCGATAGATGACGGGGGCTTTGCCAAGGATGGCGCTGGCTACGGGATTAGATGTGAAACAGCGTGTTGATGACGCTTGGCAACAATATTCCGACCCCGATCAGCAGGGAGTATTTCACGCGCTGAAAACGCAGACTTCTTTCGTTGACCAGCGGCAGTAAATCAGACATGGCAAGGTACACCAGAACGCCACAGGCAAACGCAATGAGTTGTGCCTGAAGTGCCTGCAGTTGATCAAGGAACGGCAAGAATGCCAAGGCTCCAAATACGCCGCTGAAAGCGGTGAGGACGGAAGCGACCCAGTTACGCTTATTCATTAGAAAATTTGCCATATTTTGCGGGATTGCGTGGAGCAAAATTGCTACGGTCAGTCCCCAGCCGAGTTCTGTGCTGACGCTGAATGCAGCGAGCAGGAAAATTCCGTGAAAGAAATTGTGCAGAAAAGTGCCAAAAAACATCATTCCGGCCTTGGTGTGTTCTTCGCTGTGATGGGTGTGTTCTTCGTGAATGTCGTGACAGTGGTGGAAGTGCAACACGAGTTCAAGCAAGTATGAAACCCCGATTCCGATGGCCATCAAGGTTGTAAATTCATGAGATTCAAGAGCGGCGATTGCTGTCGGCATGATTTCAAGAAATACGACGGCAAGCATGGCACCGATGGCAACCGCAGTAGCGGCAATCAGAAATCGACTGGGGTCGACGACTCGGCTCAGACAGAAAAAGCCAAGAAGCAACGAGGTACCTATCAAGGTGTTCGCAAGCAGCGCATATTCGGCTCCGGTCATAAAACTCTCCTCAATGATTCATGGGAAGCTGCCAGTGACAGTTGCCAGACGGGTTGCATGCGTTTTGCGGGCGGGAATTGTATCTGTTTTCAAGCGTTGTTTTCAAGCGTTTAGGGTCGTGCGCGGAGAGTCTGGGGGCAAAAACTGCGTCTCGCGGCGTCTTGCCAAGGTGCTCGTATTAACACAACCTGCTGCCCGCTTTATGCCAAGTGACATGCGCTTATACTCGGTGGGGTGCGAGCCCTGTCTGGAGAATGGGTTCAAAGCTGTGCCTGGTTCGGGTTTTTGTACCCGATTCAGGCCTGATTGGCCTGAGAGGGAGCTGCCTTTGGCAATGTCTGTTTTTCGGGGGTGCACTTCTTTTGGGGAGTCGATACGGTAGCCCGAGCCTTTCGTCCCGATGGTGGATACCGAAGTTGGGAGAAACATGGAGAAAAAAGTAACAGATTTTGTGAAGAAATTGATGAGCGACGCCGACTTATGTGTGCGTTGCGGGCTATGCCTTGCGCACTGTCCGACATACTCCTTGCGGCAGAATGAAGGCGATTCACCTCGTGGGCGTATTGCGCTGATGGGGGCGTTTGCAGCGAATCAGATCCCGGTGGATGCAGGCCTTGTCTCACATTTGGATGGGTGCCTTGGGTGTGGCAGGTGCGAAGCGGAATGTCCAGTCGAAGTGCCCTATATGAAAATGATAGACGTAACACGAACCGCATTGCGGGAACGGGGTGTTGAATTGACGAGCATTCCCAAATGGCTGGATCGTCTTGTCAGAGCACCTTTCCTGCTGCGACTCACAGGTGTTCTGTTGCGGCTGCTCGTGCGCTTCGGCGGTGGTTTGGTGGTGCCAGATTCCTGGCTTGCGAGAAAGTTCCCACGATGGTTTCGCATGATGTCCATGCTGCCTTCACAAACGGTGGCTTTGCCAAAAAAGACGGCGCACTGCAAAGGGAAGATTGCCCTGTTTACCGGTTGCGTGGCTGCGGAAGTTGACGCGCAAACCGTGGTGGATAGCCAGCACTTGTTGTCGGCGGTGGGTCATGAAGTCGTGATTCCCAAGCGCCAGGTGTGTTGTGGCAGCCTGCACCGTCACTATGGAATGCTGCAGAGCACGGAAGCCTTCCAGGCTAAAAACAGCTCGGTTTTTTCTCAAGCCGAAGTCTTGGTAAGTTGCGCCAGTGGTTGTGGTCGTGAGTTGTCGGAAAGCCAGGAGAGTCTTGGCGTGACATGCGAGGACATAAATACCATTCTGCTCAGACGCGTGAGTGCCTTGCGTTTTAACCCTTGGGAAGGGAAGCCTGTGGTTCTGCATTTGCCCTGCACTATGCGTAACCTGCCAAAGGAAATACGCCAAGCTCCCGAAAAACTGTTATTCCGTGTGCCAGGCCTTCGGGTTGCGATACCGACCGCGCATCACGGTTGTTGCGGTGCTGCGGGATTGCACACAATCGCCCGGCCAGAAACAGCCGACCAGATGGCATCTGCCCTGCTTGACGACCCGGCGTTTTTGGATACTGACCTGCTGTTAACCACCAACTTTGGTTGCGCTGTACATTTGCGGCAACTGTTGCGGCGGTCTGGGAAGACAATGGAAGTTTTGCACCCGGTGACTTTGCTGGCAAGGCAGCAAGCAAAAGAAGCGCCGTGAGAAAATACACCCGTACTGACCAATGGCTTGAAGCCGTGGGGAACCTGCTTTACGTAAATGTCGGCAAACACGACTCTGAGCGTCCCATGCCTGGCAGTGGCTTGCCTGACAAGCTGAGCGAAAAACAAAAGAAATTTTCCGGGAAGCTGATGCGGATCAACCACGCTGGCGAGCTTGCCGCGCAAGGTTTGTATCACGGTCAAATGGTTTTCGCCCGAGATGAGGAAACGCTGAAGCAACTCCGCGAGAGCGCAGAAGAGGAGAAAGAACATCTGGCTTGGTGCGAGCAGCGACTTGCTCAATTGGCAACCCGCCCAAGTCGCTTGTCGTTTTTTTGGCATTCCGGTTCCTTGCTGATCGGGATATTGGTCAGCTTTTCCAGCGACCGTACCAATTTTGGTTTTGTCCGGGAAACGGAAATTCAGGTTGCGGAGCACTTGGAGTCGCACTTGGGACAGATACCGGGAAACGACGTTGTGACAAGGGAAATCTTGCGGCAAATGTGTGATGACGAAAAAAAACACGCTGGAATGGCTGAGACAGCCGGCGCGCTTGAAGTCCCGCTGCCTATCAGGATGCTGATGAAGATCGCTGCGAAAGTCATGACTGTTACTGCACGTCACGTTTGAAATTCCAGGGTTTCCTGGCCTCCAGGTCTCTGTCGCTTCTGCTTGGTTCCGTTACCGAAGTCATTGCCTTGTGCCTGGGTTGCAAGCAAGCCACTTGGGTGAACCGGGTTGGATGCAAAGTGAGGCTGGTGTAGCCACAAGGTCTGTATTTATGGTCTGTCTTGGGTGAAGTGGGGA
This sequence comes from Candidatus Oxydemutatoraceae bacterium, assembly GCA_965212025.1. Classification (GTDB taxonomy): domain Bacteria; phylum Pseudomonadota; class Gammaproteobacteria; order Poriferisulfidales; family Oxydemutatoraceae. Next base: position 542,007 of record OZ243039.1, on the reverse strand, counting down.
GATTCGTTTTGCGTCCGCTGTTGTTTGTTTTTGGTTCTCCTGTCATCGGTTATAATGGAACAAATGCAGTGAACGCCCGATGAGCGTGCAGTGTTGGTTTTGGGTCGAAATTGAGGAGAAAGGAATATGGAAATTAGTAGCGAAACAATAGACAGAGCATCAAGCTCCCGTTTTGCTCGTTTGAGCGTGGGTTCCAATCCGCAGGGTACGCAAGTGGTGGTCTGCAGTAAGTCTTTTTTTTCTTGGGCTGTGCATGCCATACGCTATCGCTTCAGTAGCAGCTATCGGGTGAAGGAACAAGAGCTTCGACAAGATATTCTGGCGAACTTGTACCAAAAAGGCTCAGGCGGTCTGACTGCGGGTTTCGGGGAAGTTCCTCAGGATGTTCCTTATGGCGACAGGAGAGGGTTCAATGCCTACCTGATTGATCATCTCGGGCGTAATAGTGATTCGGCAGAGAATTACACTGCCGACCCGCAAGGTGAAACTCGGGTTCTTGGAGACAGTGCTACGCCCGGGAACAATAAGGTACCTGCGTCGGATATGGAGGCTAAGGAAGCCGCTGGCAGGAAACAGAGTTGGCCGAGGGAAGTAGGTGTCTACAATTCTTTTTGGAGAAAGCAAGGGTCAGCCATAGCGAAGGATGGGTACGAAAACATATTTCGGTTTGAGGGTCTCGGAGGCGAGTCTGCGGAGTCTCGCACACCTGGAAATGGAACTCTACTGTTCATAAAAGTTACTAACGAAATATCCGAAAAATTTGGTGCGAAAAGCTCAGTTCCGAGTGACGTGACTTGTGCTCTTAGCCACATTCTTTTTACGACACCTAAAGGTGAACAGGAGGGTCTTTTTAGCCATTCTGATCGTATAGACCCCGAAGACTATGGCGTTTGGGGTTTTTTGGGTGGCCGTGTAGAAGAGGGTCACTGTGCTCATTGTCGCCTGCCTAACGAGAGACTTCAGGGAGCCGTTAGTGGATTATTTTTTCGGCACTTCCACCCGGGGCAAAGCAAAGAAGACATATTGAAGGGGTTGGATCAGGATCGTAAGAATGCGGGAGACCATACTTTCAGAAATTCTTTTCAACCTTGGGGCACGCAATACAACCAGCCGCTTTCAGAGGCGGAACTCGGGTTTTGCGTGGACGCAATGGAGAATTTTGCCAATGCGTATTTTGATGCCAATTCCTTGAAGTAATTTTTCACAGGAAGCCTGTGCCGTTGAGCCGGTATTTGCGAACGGGCTTTGGTGCTGAGGCAGGGTCTCCAAAAATTCCTGTTTAAGAACCTGATTCTTCGTTTTGTGGTTACCGGAGTTGTCAACCTGGGATGCTCCGGTGTTTCATGCACCCCCCGGTTCAGAATTTATGGCAGCTTGCTGGCTTGTTGCCGGGTTCACAGGGCGTGTATCAGGCCACTTCTTCCTTCCTTCCTGGTCTTTGAGACTCATTTTTCCGGGTCGTGTTCTTGTTGTTTGGATTGGTGCCAAATCGCAAAGCAATCTTTCCGGTCTGTGTTCCGGTCGGGGACATCAGGACCCGCAGAGCTCTGTGTTGAGCGAAGTGGGGAGATTTGTTTTGCGTCCGCTGCTGTTTGTTTTTGAACCTTTGACCGTTATTGGTTAATAATGGAACAAATGCAGTGGACGCCTGATGGGCGTGTGGTTTTGTGGGTTGTACATTGAGGAGGAAGGAGTATGGAAGTTAGTGGCAAAATAATAGACAGTGCATCAAGCTCTCGCTTTGCCCGTTTGAGCGTGAAAAAAGATCAGAAGAGTCAGGAAGTTGTGGTCTGCAGTAAGTCTTTTTTTTCTTGGGCTGTGCATGCCATACGCTATCGTTTCAGCAGCAGCTATCGGGAGAGGGAATATCAGCTTCGACACAATATTCTGGCGGGCTTGCGCGAGCAAGGCTCAGGCGGTCTGACTGCGGGTTTCGGGGAAGTTCCTAAGAATGTTCCTTATGGCGACAGGAGAGGGTTCAATGCCTACCTGATTGATCATCTCGGGCGTAATAGTGATTCGGCAGAGAATTACACCGCCGGTTCGCAAGGTGAAATCCGGGTTCTTGGAGACAGTGTTACGCCCGGGAACAATATGGTACCTGCGTCGGATATGGAGGCTAAGGAAGCCGCTGGCAAGAAACAGGGTTGGCCTATGGGAGAAGGTGTCTACAATTCTTCTTGGATAAGGCGAGTGTCAGCCATAGCAAAGGATGGGTACGAAAACGTATTTCGGTTTGAGAGCCTCAAAGGCGTTCCTGCGGAGCCTGTCGCACTTCGAAGTGAAACTGTACAGTTAATAAAAGTTACTCACGAAATATCCGAAAAATTTGATGCGAAAAGCCCAGTTCCGAGTGACGTGACTTGTGCTCTTAGCCACATTCTTTTTACGACACCTAAAGGCGAACAGGAGGGTCTTTTTAGCCATTCCGATAGTATAGACCACAAAGACTATGGTACTTGGGGGTTTTTTGATGACAGTGTAGGAGAGGGTCACTGTGCTCGTTGTCGCCTGCCTAACGAGAGACTTCAGGGAGCCGTTAGTGGATTATTTATGCGGAACTTCAGCCCGGGTCAAAGCAAAGAAAACATATTGAAGGGGTTGGATCAGGATCGTAAAAATGCGAAAAACCATACTTCCAGAAATTCTTTTCAACCCTGGCGCGTGCACAGAAGCCGGCCGCTTACAGAGGCGGAATTCAGGTTTTGTGTGGACGCAATGGAGAATTTTGCCAATGCGTATTTTGATGCCAATTCCTTGAAGTAATTTTTCGTATGCTGAGGCAGGGTCTCCAAAAATTCCTGTTTAAGAACCTGATTCTTCGTTTCGTGGTTAGCGGAGCTGCCTGAGGTGCTTTGGTGTTTCATGCACCCCCCGGTTCAGAATTTATGGCAGCTTGCTGGCTTGTTGCCGGGTTCGCAGGGCGCGTACCAGGCCACTGCTTCCTTCCTGGTTTTTGAGACTAATTTTTTCGGGTCGTGTTCTTGTTGTTTGGATTGGTGCCAAATCGTAAAGCAATCTTTCCGGACTGTGTTCCGGTCGGGGACATCAGGACCCGCCGAGTTCTGTGTTGAGCGAAGTGGGGAGATTCGTTTTGCGTCTGCTGCTGTTTGCTATCGGTTATAATGCAACAAGTGCAGTGGATGCCTGATGGGCGTGTGGTGTTGTGGGTCGTAATTGAGGAGGAAGGAGTATGGAAGTTAGTGGCAAAACAATAGGCAGTGCATCAAGCTCTCGCTTTGCCCGTTTGAGCGTGAACAAAGATGCGGAGAATCAGGAAGTTGTGGTCTGCAAGAAGTCCTTTTTTTCTTGGGCTGTGCATGCCATGCGCTATCGTTTCAGCAGCAGCTATCGGGAGAGGGAACATGAGCTTCGGGCAAGTATTCTGGCGAGCTTGCGCGAGCAAGGATCAGACACTACAGCTACCCTGAATGCTCCTGATGATGCTCCTGGTGATGCTCCTCTTGGCAACAGGAGAGAGTTCAATGCCTACCTGATTAAGTATCTCAATCTTAATAGTGGTTCGGCAGAGAATTCCACCACCGTCCTGCAAGGTGAAATTCGGGTTCTTGAAGGCAGTGTTACGCCCGGGAACAATAAGGTGCCTGCGTTGGATGTGGAGGCTAAGGAAGCCGCTGGCAAGGAACAGGGTTGGCCGAGGGGAGGAGATGTCTACTTTTCTTTTTGGAAAAAGAAAGAAGGGTCAGACATAGTGAAGAATGGGCACGAAAACGTATTTCGGTTTGAGAGTGGCGGAGACGGTTCTGCGGAGCCTGTCGCACTTCGAAGTGAATCTCTACTGCGCATAAAAGTCACAAACGAAATATCCAAAAAATTTGGTGATGGAGGGCCAAGTATATATCCGAGTGGCGTGACTTGTGCTCTTGGCCACATTCTTTTTACGACACCTAAAGGTGAACAGGAGGGTCTTTTTAGCCATTCTGCTCGTATAGGCAACAGAGACTATGGTGCTTGGGGTTTTTTGGGTGACCATATGGAAGAGGGTCACTGTGCTCATTGTCGCCTGCCTAACGAGAGACTTCATGGAGCCGTTAATGGATTATTTATGCAGCACTTCACCCCGGGTCAAAGCAAAGAAAACATATTGAAGGGGTTGAATCAGGATCGTGAGAAAGCGGGAAACCCTGATCACAGAGGTATTTTTAAACCCTGGAGCGTGCGCAACAGCCTGCCGCTTACAGAGGCGGAATTCAGGTTTTGCTTGGACGCAATGGAGAATTTTGCCAATGCGTATTTTGATGCCAATTCCTAATTTTTCGTATGAAGCCCGTGCCGTTGAGCCGGCATTCGCTCACGGGCTTTGGTGCTGAGGCAGGGTCTCCAAAAATTCCTGCTTAAGAACCTGATTCTTCGTTTCGTGGTTACCGGATCTGCCAACTTGGGGTGCTTTGGTGTTTCAAGCTCCCCCCGGTTCAGAATTTATGGCAGCTTGCTGGCTTGTTGCCGGGTTCACAGGGCGTGTATCAGGCCATTTCTTCCTTCCTGGTTTTTGAGACTCATTTTGCTGGGTCGTGTTCTTGTTGTTTGGATTGGCGCCAGATCGCAAAGCAATCTTTCCGGCCTGTGTTCCGGTCGGGGACATCAGAACCCGCCGAGTTCTGTGTTGAGCGAAGTGGGGAGATTTGTTTTGCGTCCGCTGCTGTTTGCTATCGGTTATAACGCAACAAGTGCAGTGAACGCCTGATGAACGTGTGGTGTTGTAGGTCGTAATTGAGGAGAAAGGAATATGAAGATTAGTGGCGAAACAATAAGCAGTGCATCAAGCTCTCGCTTTGCCCGTTTGAGCGTGAACAAAGATCAGGAGAATCAGGAAGTGGTGGTCTGCAAGAAGTCCTTTTTTTCTTGGGCTGTGCATGCCATGCGCTATCGCTTCAGCAGCAACTATCGGGAGAAGGAACATGCGCTTCGGACAAGTATTCTGGGGGGCTTGCGCGAGCAAGGATCAAACACTGCAGCTACCCTGAATGATCCTGGTGATGCTCCTGGTGATGATCTTTTTGGCAACAGGAGAGAGTTCAATGCCTACCTGATTAAGTGTCTCAATCGTAATAGTGATCCGGCAGAGAATTCCACCACCGTCCTGCAAGGTGAAATTCGGGTCGCTGAAGACGGTGCCACGCCCGTAAACAGTCAGGTACAGCCTGCGTCGGCTGTGAAGGCTAAGAAAATCGCCAGCAGCAAACAGAAATGGCCGGGGGCAGAAGGTGTCGAATCTTTTTGGAATGAGCAAGGACCAGCCATAGCGAAGGATGGATACAAAAACGCATTTCAGTTTGGATTCAACAAATGTCTTGTGGAGAATGAAGAACTGCTGTGCACAAAAGTTTTTGGCGAAATAGCCAAAAACTTGAGGATGCAGGGCATCGTAGTTCCAAATCGCGTGAATTGTGTTCTTGCCTGCGTTCTTTTTACGAAACCTGAAGGCACACAGATGGGTCTTTTTACCGATTCTGGTTATATAGACCAAAAAGACCTTACCGCTTGGGGTTTTTCGGTTGATATAACAAAGATTTACACTACTCGTTGTCGCCTGCCTAACGAGAGACTTTATGGAGCCGTTAATGGATTACTTGATCGGCACTTCAAGGCAGGTCAAAGCAAAGAAAAAATATTGAAGGGGTTGCGGCAGGATCGTAATAAAGCGAGAAACGTTGTTTTCAGAAGTTCTTTTCAGGACACGTCCAGAGGACCCCCAAGCGTGCTGCTTACAGAGGAGGAATTCAGGTTTTGCTTGGACGCAATGGAGAATTTTGCCAATGCGTATTTTGATGCCAATTCCTAATTTTTCGTATGAAGCCCGTGCCGTTGAGCCGGCATTCGCTCACGGGCTTTGGTGCTGAGGCAGGGTCTCCAAAAATTCCTGCTTAAGAACCTGATTCTTCGTTTTGTGGTTAGCGGAACTGCCTAGGGTGCTTTGGTGTTTCATGCTCCCCCCGGTTCAGAATTTATGCCAGTCTGCTGGCTTGTTGCCGGGTTCACAGGGCGCGTACCTGGCCACTTCTTCCTTCCTTCTTGGTCTTTGAGACTCATTTTTCTGGGTCGTGTTCTTGTTGTTTGGATTGGTGCCAAATCGCAAAGCAATCTTTCCGGTCTGTGTTCCGGTCGGGGACATCAGAACCCGCCGAGTTCTGTGTTGAGCGAAGTGGGGAGATTTGTTTTGCGTCCGCTACTGTTTGCTATCGGTTATAATGCAAAAAGTGCGGTGGACGCCTGATGGGCGTGTGGTTTTGTGGGTTGTAATTGAGGAGGAAGGAGTATGGAAGTTAGTGACAAAACAATAGGCAGTGCAACAAGCTCTCGCTTTGCCCGTTTGAGCGTGAAAAAAGATACGGGGGGTCAGGAAGTTGTGGTCTGCAAGAAGTCCTTTTTTTCTTGGGCTGTGCATGCCATACGCTATCGCTTCAGCAGCAACTATCGGGAGAGGGAACATGCGCTTCGGACAAGTATTCTGGTGGGCTTGCGCGGGCGAGGATCAAACACTGCAGCTACCCTGGATGATCTTGGTGATGCTCCTAATGGTGATCTTTTTGGCAACAGGAGAGAGTTCAATGCCTACCTGATTAACCATCTCGGTAAGAGTGATTCGCCAGAGAATTCCACCGCTGGTTCGCAAGGTGAAATCCGGGCCGCTGAAGACGGTGCCACGTCCGGAAACAGTCAGGTACAGCCTGCGTCGGCTGTGAAGGCTAAGAAAATCGCCAGCAGCAAACAGAAATGGCCGGGGGCAGAAGGTGTTGAATCTTTTTGGAATGAGCAAGGACCAGCCATAGCGAAAGATGGATACGAAAACGTATTTCGGGTTGAACGCGGCAAATGTCCTGTGGAGGATGAAAAACTGCTGTGCGTAAAAGTTTCTGACGAAATAGCCAAAACAATTAATAAAGGCGTGGTGGGCACAGTTCAAAGTCACGTGAATTGTGCTCTTGGCTATGTTCTTTTTACGACACCTGAAGGCGAACAGGGAGGTCTTTTTACCGATTCTGATCCTATAGACCGCAAAAACCCTGCCGCTTGGGGTCTTTCGGATTCAAAAACAGGGAACCTCTCTTCTCATTGTCGCCTGCCTAACCTGAAACTTTATGGAGCCGTTAATGGATTACTTAATCGGCATTTCCAGGCAGGTCAAAGTAAAAAACAAATATTGAAAGGGTTGCGGCAGGAACGTAAAAAAGTGGGAGACCCTGCTAACAGACAACTTTTTAAACCCTGGGGCGTGCAAGGCGGCCAGCCGATTTCAGAGGCGGAATTCAGGTTTTGTGTGGACGCTATGGAGAAATTTGCCAATGCGTATTTTGATGCCAATTCCTAATTTTTCGTATGAAGCCCGTGCTGTTGAGCCGGCATTCGTTCACGGGCTTTGGTGCTGAGGCAGGGTCTCCAAAAACTCCTGTTTAAGAACCTGATTCTTCGTTTCGTGGTTAGCGGAGCTGCCAACTTGGGGTGCTTTGGTGTTTCATGCTCCCCCCGGTTCAGAATTTATGCCAGTCTGCTGGCTTGTTGCCGGGTTCACAGGGCGTGTACCAGGCCATTTCTTCCTTCCTGGTTTTTGAGACTCATTTTTCTGGGTCGTGTTCTTGTTGTTTGGATTGGTGCCAAATCGCAAAGCAATCTTTCCGGTCTGTGTTCCGGTCGGGGACATCAGGATCTGCCGAGCTCTGTGTTGAGCGAAGTGGGGAGATGTGTTTTGCGCCCGCTGTTGTTTGCTATCGGTTATAACGTGGCGAGTGCAGTGGACACCTGATGGGCGTGTGGTATTGTGGGTCGTAATTGAGGAGGAAGGAATATGGAAATTAGTGGCGAGACAAAAGTCAGTGCATCAAGCTCCTTCTTTGCCCGTTTGAGCCTGGACCAGAATCCGCAGGGTCAGAAAGTGGTGGTCTGCAAGAAGTCCTTTTTTTCTTGGGCTGTGCATGCCATACGCTATCGCTTCAGCAGCAACTATCGGGAGAGGGAACATACGCTTCGGGAAAGTATTCTGGAGAGCTTGCGCGGGCAAGGATCAGGTACTACAGCTACCCTGAATGATCCTGGTGATGCTCTTCTTCGCAACAGGAGAAAGTTCAATGCCTACCTGATTGCGTATATCGATAATAGTGATTCGGCAGAGAATTCCACCGCCGGTTCGCAAGGTGAAATCCGGGTCGCTGAAGACGGTGCCACGTCCGGAAACAGTCAGGTACAGCCTGCGCCGGCTGTGAAGGCTAAGAAAATCGCTGGCAAGGAACAGAATTGGTCGGGGGCAGAAGGTGTCGAATCTTTTTGGAAAGAGCGAGGACCAACCATAGCGAGGGATGGATACAAAAACGCATTTCAGTTTATGTCCTTCGGAGCGGCAGCCCCTGCGGAATGTGCCGATGTTCAAGATGACAAACAACTGTGCGAAAAATTTTCTGACGAAATAGCCGAAACAATTAATCAAGACGTGGGGGGCACAGTTCCAAGTCACGTGAATTGTGCCCTTGCATATATTCTTTTTACGACACCTAGAGGCAAACATGAGTCTTTTTTTTCCAAAAATAATCTTGTAATCGAAAAAGAATATCCCGATTGGGGTTTTCTGGGTGGTGCAAGAGTGGGTACCCATGCTTTTTGTCGTCAGCCTAACGTGAGACTTTCTGCATTGGTTAATGGATTACTTGATCGGCATTTCCAGGCAGGTCGAAGCAAAGAACAAATATTGAAGGGGTTGCAGGGGGAACGTGATAAAGCGGAAAACCCTACTGACAGAAATTCTTTTCGGAATCAGTATGCGCCGTTATATGTTGGTAAGATTTCAGAGGCGGAATTCAGGTTTTGCTTGGACGCAATGGAGAATTTTGCCAATGCGTATTTTGATGCCAATTCCTAATTTTTCGTATGAAGCCCGTGCCGTTGAGCCGGCATTCGCTCACGGGCTTTGGTGCTGAGGCAGGGTCTCCAAAAATTCCTGCTTAAGAACCTGATTCTTCGTTTCGTGGTTACCGGATCTGCCAACTTGGGGTGCTTTGGTGTTTCAAGCTCCCCCCGGTTCAGAATTTATGGCAGCTTGCTGGCTTGTTGCCGGGTTCACAGGGCGTGTATCAGGCCATTTCTTCCTTCCTGGTTTTTGAGACTCATTTTGCTGGGTCGTGTTCTTGTTGTTTGGATTGGCGCCAGATCGCAAAGCAATCTTTCCGGCCTGTGTTCCGGTCGGGGACATCAGAACCCGCCGAGTTCTGTGTTGAGCGAAGTGGGGAGATTTGTTTTGCGTCCGCTGCTGTTTGCTATCGGTTATAACGCAACAAGTGCAGTGAACGCCTGATGAACGTGTGGTGTTGTGGGTCGTAATTGAGGAGAAAGGAATATGAAGATTAGTGGCGAAACAATAAGCAGTGCATCAAGCTCTCGCTTTGCCCGTTTGAGCGTGAACAAAGATCAGGAGAATCAGGAAGTGGTGGTCTGCAAGAAGTCCTTTTTTTCTTGGGCTGTGCATGCCATGCGCTATCGCTTCAGCAGCAACTATCGGGAGAAGGAACATGCGCTTCGGACAAGTATTCTGGGGGGCTTGCGCGAGCAAGGATCAAACACTGCAGCTACCCTGAATGATCCTGGTGATGCTCCTGGTGATGATCTTTTTGGCAACAGGAGAGAGTTCAATGCCTACCTGATTAAGTGTCTCAATCGTAATAGTGGTCCGGCAGAGAATTCCACCACCGTCCTGCAAGGTGAAATTCGGGTCGCTGAAGACGGTGCCACGCCCGTAAACAGTCAGGTACAGCCTGCGTCGGCTGTGAAGGCTAAGAAAATCGCCAGCAGCAAACAGAAATGGCCGGGGGCAGAAGGTGTCGAATCTTTTTGGAAAGAGCGAGGACCAGCCATAGCGAAGGATGGGTACAAACATACATTTCAGTTTATGTCCTACGGATCGGGTACTCCTGCGGAATGTGCCGATGTTCAAGATGAAAAAAAACTGTGCGCAAAATCTTCTGCCGAAATAGCCAAAACAATTAATCAAGACGTGAGCACAGTTCCAAGTCACGTGAATTGTGTTCTTGGCTATGTTCTTTTTACGACACCTAGAGGCAAACATGAGTCTTTATTTTTCAAAAATAAACTTGTAGTCAAAAAAGACTATTCCGATTGGGGTCTTGTGGGTGGTGCAAGAGTGGGTACCTATGCTTTTTGTCGTCAGCCTAACGTGAGACTTTCTGCATTGGTTAATGGATTACTTGATCGGCATTTCCAGGCAGGTCGAAGCAAAGAACAAATATTGAAGGGGTTGCAGGGGGAACGTGATAAAGCGGAAAACCCTACTGACAGAAATTCTTTTCGGAATCAGTATGCGCCGTTATATGTTGGTAAGACTTCAGAGGAGGACTTCAAGTTTTGTGTGGACGCTATGGAGAAATTTGCCAATGCGTATTTTGATGCCAATTCCTAATTTTTCGTATGCTGAGGCGGGGTCTCCAAAAACTCCTGCTTAAGAACCCGATTCTTCATTTCGTGGTCAGCGGAGCTGCCAACCTGGGATGCTTTGGTGTTTCATGCTCCCCCGGTTCAGAATTTATGCCAGTCTGCTGGCTTGTTGTCGGGTTCACAGGGCGCGTACCAGGCCACTTCTTCCTTCCTTCCTGGTTTTTGAGACTCATTTTTCTGGGTCGTGTTCTTGTTGTTTGGATTGGCGCCAGATCGCAAAGCAATCTTTCCGGTCTGTGTTACAGCCGGTCGGGGACATCAGGATCTGCCGAGTTCTGTGTTGAGCGAAATGGGGAGATTTGTTTTGCGTCCGCTGCTGTTTGCTATCGGTTATAATGCAACAAGTGCAGTGAACGCCTGATGGGCGTGTGGTTTTGTGGGTTGTAATTGAGGAGGAAGGAATATGAAAATTAGTGGCGAAACAATAGACAGAGCATCAAGCTCTCGCTTTGCCCGTTTGAGCGTGAACGATGATCAGGGGAGTCAGGAAGTGGTGGTCTGCAAGAAGTCTTTTTTTTCTTGGGCGGTGCATGCCATACGCTATCGCTTCAGCAGCAACTATCGGGAGAGGGAACATAGGCTTCGGGCAAGTATTCTGGTGGGCTTGTGCGAGCAAAGCTCAACTGGTGGGGAATACCCGGACGCTTTTTATGGCGACAGGAGAGGGTTTAATACCCACCTGATTACCCGTCTCAATGAGAGTGATTCGGCAGAGAATTTCACCGCCGGTTCGCAAGGTGAAATCCGAGCTGCTGAAGCCGGTGCCACGCCCGGAAACAATCAGGTGCAGCCTGGGCCAGCTGTGAAGGCTAAGAAAATCGCTAGAAGGAAACAGAAATGGTCGGGGAAGGAAGGTGTCGAATCTTTTTGGGAAAAGCAAGGGTCAACCATAGTGAGGGATGGGTACAAAGAAGTATTTCGGTTTGAATGCCTAGGGAAATATGCGGGGTGTGCCGATGTTCGAGATGAAAAACGATTGTGCGCAAAAGTTTCTGGCGAAATAGCCGAAAAGTTTAATAAAGACGGGGGAGTCACCAGTCAAGTGAATAGTGTTCTTGGCTATGTTCTTTTTACGACACCTAAAGGCGAACAGAAACAACTTTTTACCGAACCTGCTTTTATACCCAGCGAAGACTATATCGATTGGGGTCTCGCGGATACCCATGAAACACCGGATCGCCATTATGCTTTTTGTCGCCTGCCTAACGAGAGACTTTATGGAGCCGTTAATGGATTACTTGATCGGCACTTCAAGGCAGGTCAAAGCAAAGAAAAAATATTGAAAGGGCTGCAGCAGGAACATGATAAAGCGGGAGACCTTACCTTTGGAGATTCTTTTCGGTCTCGGGGCATACCCCCCAGCCAACCGCTTTCAAAGGAGGAATTCAGGTTTTGTGTGGACGCTATGGAAAAATTTGCCAATGCGTATTTTGATGCCAATTCCTAATTCTTCGTATGAAGCCCGTGCCGTTGAGCTGGTATTTGCTCACGGGCTTCGGCGCTGAGGCAGGGTCTCCAAAAATTCCTGTTTAAGAACCCGATTCTTCTTTTCGTGGTGCTGCCAACCTGGGATGCTTTGGTGTTTCATGCTCCCCTCGGTTCGGAGTTGTTCACCGGCTCCTCTTGTAGGAGCGTATCCGGGTCATCTTGCCTCGGGTTCGGGGGGCACGGTCTAAACGCTCCGGAGATGGTGATCAGGAGATGCTGCGTTTTTCTCAAATCATTTCCATTGGATCAACGTCTATGTGCCAGTGGAGGTCTTTGTTTTTCTTCATCTTGCGTATATGGGCTACTGCCTGTCTCAGGTAGCAGTTCAGCTCGCTCCGGTGCTGACCGATAAGCAGGAGTTGAGCGCGGTGTCTGCCCGCTTTTTTTTCCATGAATGCAGGTACAGGACCACGCATCTCAAAGTCTTGGGTGCCTGCCAGTTCTTTCAGCAGGTTACGCACCGTGGAAAGAAAGACCAGCGGCAGTGCCGCTTGTCTGGAAGCAGCATTGACCGCAGCGAAAAAACGGTATGGCGGCAACTCTGCTGCTTTGCGCTCTTTCAGTAGCTCCAAAGCGAAATTACGATAGCCTTTCTTCAGGAGCTTCAGAATTTGTGGATGGTTGGGGTGATACGTTTGAAGTACCACTTTCCCCGGGCTCTTGCCGCGTCCGGCTCGTCCTGAAACTTGAGTTACCAGCTGCCCCAGTTTTTCCATGGAGCGGAAGTCAATTGAGTAAAGCCGCTGATCCACGTTCACGATCCCGGTCAGAATAACGCCGGGCAGGTGGTGTCCTTTGGATAGGAGTTGCGTACCAACCATGATGCACGGGAGTCCTGCCCTTACCTCGCTCAGGCGGCGTTCAAATTCTCCCTTACGGCGGGTGGAGTCGGCATCAATTCGAATGACGTTTGTGGAAGGAAACCGTTCTTTCAGGACTTCCTCTATACGTTCCGTTCCTATGCCCACGACCTGGAAATGGTTTGCCATGCATTGCACACAACGATTCGGTCGCCGTACGGTGCGATGGCAATGGTGGCAGCGCAGGATATTGTCGTGCCTATGAAAACACAGGGGGCTGTCGCAGTCCTCGCAAAAAAGCACTTCGCCACATTGCGAGCAGAGCATCTGTGGGGCGTAACCACGGCGGTTGAGAAACAGTAATACCTGACCTTCTTGGGCAAGGGACTGTTCGATTTCAGAAAAAAGGCCTTCTGATATCCCTCCTTTAAGTCGGCATCCGCGTAAGTCCATGACCTTTACTTCCGGCAAATAGGCACCATCGTGGCGTTTGTTGAGGGCGCAATGTTGGTATCTCCCGATTTGCGTGTTATGAAGCGACTCAAGTGATGGAGTTGCGGAACAAAGCATGACCGGCACGTTTTGCATTTGCGCGCGCTTGATGGCGACATCGCGCGCGTGGTAGCGCAGCTTGTCCTGTTGCTTGTACGACAAATCGTGTTCCTCATCCACCACCACCAAGCCGAGTTTTGGCATCGACAGGAACACAACGGAACGCGTCCCGACCAAGACGCAGGCGGATCTTCCTTGGGCTTGTTTCCAGGCCTTCATGCGCGCGCCAGCGCTCAACTGCGAGTGGTAGGGGATGACGGGGCAGGTGTATTGCGCACTGAAAGCCTTGACGACTTGTGCGACCAAGCCTACTTCAGGTACCAATACCAACACCTGCTGCCCGGCGGACAAAATGTTTTCCGAGAGGCGCAAGTACAGCTCTGTTTTGCCACTGCCGGTTATCCCTTCCAGCACACAGCAGACGAACTGGCCGACATTTTTGCGCATGGCGTTGAGTGCCTGGTTTTGCTCGTCGTTCAAAGTCAGCCTTGGCTTTGTTTTATGCAGGAGAAGAGGGAGGGCAGCCTGAGCGGCCAAGCACACCAATTTTTTGGTTTCCAAGGCTCGCAGAGTAGGGCGCCAATTACGAAACGCCAAGCCCAGTTGGTGTTCACTGACCGGGTCACCTGCTTCCAATAGCTCGTATAACTCGCGCTGTCTGGTGGCTCGGTTCAGGAGCACAGTGGATTCCTCGCTTTTTATTGCCCGCCAGTATTTTTCCCTGGAAGGGGGCACCACCCCTCCCTTGCGCAGATTTTCCGGGAGTGCCTGTGCCAAAACGTGGCAAAAAGGATAGTGGTAGTAAGTGGAAATCCAGGACAGGAGGGAAAGCGTTTGCTCGGACAGCAAAGGTTCACGATCCAGCACTTCACCGATATCTACCAGTTTTTCCGCTGAAACTGCCGACCTTACGTCATCAGCGAGAACCAGCCCTACGCATTGGCGTCGACCAAGCGGGACACGTACCCGCATCCCTGTCCGGACTTTAGATTCCCCGGTACGCACACGGTAATCAAACTCACAACCTGTGCGAAATACGGCTACACGAACAGTCTGGTTTTCCACAGCCAAATCCGGCAATTTCCGACAAAGCCGACTGTAATTGATACCAAAGGTAGGCTTTGCACAATTTTTGTTGAAAACCTTGTGGAAAACTCCTTAGTAACTACTCTAATGCTTGATGGAAAGTACACTTCTAAAAGTTGACCAATTTTTGACCAATAGGATAATTGTTTATATTACAAAGAGATAGTCGAAAATAAAAACATTTTTGGAACAAAAGCCACCAAAGACAGAGACGGCAATAGACGGTTGCCGTCATGTGCACAACTTAGTGGCAAAACAAGGCGTAAGTATCGCTTCTAGGATGATTTTTTTATCTTTCAGGAATCGTTTTGAGCCTTCCTCCCGACTCCAGAATCGTCCGTTTTTCGGTCTCAAATTCGGGGTATCCGAACACCTGAGCCTGGCAAAAATTCGATCCTGTGATCCGGAGAGTTTGGATTCGTGTGCACGCCACCCAGAGTGCACTTTATGCGAATCTGAATATTTCCGCCTCTCAAAAAAGGTTCAGATCAACGGTAAAGGTTAACTCAAGGGGAAATATACAACAGGTGGGAGAGATGAATAAGTACGACTTGTCTAAGCATTCGCATGGAGGATCGATCATGTCGGATTTCAGCGATGATTTCCGGGCGCATGAAAGTTTTGACGGGCACTGTTCATTCGGGGTTTGCTTCCTCGCACCGCTGTCTGTAAAATTTTGTGCTGATCCAGTTTCTTTTCTGTACTGGATATTTCAGTTTCACTGTTCTTGGGGTGAGGATGTGCTTTGCCCGATGAGTGGCGGATGGAGTCGGGTAGTTCGTATGGAAGAAACTCTTGTGCCTCGTATTTTCCTGATCCTGGCAGGAAGGTTTCCGTCCGGCATTGGCAGAGACGGATGAATGGGCATGAATTTGGAAATACAAAACGTTTTACGTACTGATGTTTCAGGAATGCCTCTTGAATGGCTCTGCTTCAAGCGTGCCGCGACCTTGCTGTACAGTGGGCAGGTTGCTTACACCTGTGGAAGCTATTTGCAGAGCTTGAGGGGTGGTATTAACGCATTCAGCGGCAAGCGCAGCCTCGTTGTCATCCATTCAATACTGGCGACCCGTGGCGTCAATCCCAGACTCGCCTCCGGCTATTCGCCACCATTGAACAACGAGGCACTGTTTCGCAGAGACGCCTGTATATGCATGTACTGCGGTATGAAGCACCATAAGGTTCAACTGTCCCGGGATCACGTCGAACCCCTCAGCATGGGTGGCAAGGATGTCTGGAACAATGTGGTCGCCGCCTGTCGCGGGTGTAACAACCTGAAGGCAGGACATCCACCGGAGAAGGTTGGCATGGAGCTGCTTGCAGTCCCGTTCACGCCGACCCATGCTGAATACGTTTATTTGCAGGGTCGTAACATTCTTGCCGATCAAATGGAGTTTTTACGAGCGCATTTTCCCCGCGGCAGCAGGTTACGCCAGGCGCAGTGAAATACATCTCTAACACGGAGTTCGCGCATGGCACACCCGTGAAAGCCGCGGTGCTGCTGATCAATCTGGGCACTCCGAAAGCTCCGGAAGTCCGGGAAGTCCGGGCTTTCCTCCGCGAGTTCCTTTCCGATCCCAGGGTGGTTGAAATCAATCGTTTTGTCTGGTGGTGCATTTTGCACTTGCTGATATTGAATTTTCGGCCGCGCAAATCAGCCCGAGCCTACCGGAAGGTCTGGGGTGACGGCTCCCCGCTACTTATGGGAACCATGGCTGTACAAAAGGCCTTGTCCGCATCATTAAAAAGTCATGGCTTGGGGTGGCTACGCGTCGAAATTGCCATGTGTTACGGGGAACCGTCAATCGGAGATGTGCTGCGTAGACTCCATGCCGAAAATGTTCAGAAAATCCTCGTGCTCCCGCTCTATCCGCAGTACTCTGCGGCTACTACCGGGGCGGCCTTTGACGCTGTTTCCCGTGTGCTCGGAACCTTTCGCTTCCTGCCCGAGCTTCATTTCGTCAACAGCTACCATGACAAGCCGGACTACATCAGGGCATGTGCCGAGGTGATCAGCGCGGCGGGAACAGATTTCCGCGCATCAGATCTTTTGCTGTTTTCTTTTCATGGCCTGCCAAGGCGAAACTTATCGCTTGGAGATCCCTATTACTGCCACTGTCATGCCAGTGCGCGTTTGATTGCCAGGCAGCTCGGCTTAAGCGATGGACAATGGCGCGTCGGCTTTCAGTCCCGTTTCGGCAAGGCTGAGTGGTTGCAGCCGTATACAGAAGAGCTACTGAAAACACTGCCCGCCGAGGGGTACAAAAAAATAGCAGTCTTTTGCCCGGGGTTTGCTGTGGATTGCCTTGAAACGCTGGAAGAAATTGAACTCAGGGCGTACGAAACTTTTATAGCAAGCGGTGGGAACACTTTCCATTATATTCCCGCTTTGAATGACTCCACGGGTCAGGTGCGTATGCTGACGAACCTCATTATTTCGCTTACAGGTGAATGGCAGCAGGGGCATCAACGCAGCCAGGAAGCTGGTGAAGACTGCTGGCTGATTCCATGAAACGTGCGCTTTCCCTGGGTGCCTCACGTTGACCGTCTGTCTGCCGTACGTTTAGGGTCGCGGCGCCCCGGCTTTCCGGGAAACACGGCCGTTCAGGATTGTGTCGGGGAGAATCCCCCGTAACGCCTGTTGTATTTCTCCACCTGACCGACGGCACCAAGGATTTTCTGCTTGCCTGTGTAGAAAGGGTGGCATTTGGAACAGACTTCCACGTGCATCTCACTTTCCCGGAATGTTGAGGAAATGACACTCTGACTCCCGCAACTACAGGACACTTTTACTTCATGGTAATGGGGGTGAATGTCTTTTTTCATGGCTTCATGGTTTGGCTTTCGCAACGGCGGATGCCAACCCGCGGCATTCTAACCAGAATACTTCGTGGCGCAAGGTTTTTACATGGTTGACAGGTCACTTGGAAAGACCGTTTTGTGTTTTTTCCCGGCGAGAGTTGCCGTGGGAGTCTTTTAGTAGGCGGACACTGGAAGGCCAATTGATGAAACCGTTTCGGCATGAGGTGGGGTTTTGTGCCTGCTTTCGTCTTCCCGGCGCATTCCGTACCTGCTTGAAATGTTTCCATAACGGCAACACTTTTGGCGCGTCTTTATTAAAAAGAAATAGCGAAATGGGGTGTTTTCTGGAAATTTTGTCCTGGATACGATAAAATTGTCCAACGGGCAGGGATAGTTGTTCTGTGTTCAGGTTTTTCAGTCAGCAAGAGAGGGTAGTCGGTATATGATCAATCGAAGTTTTTCGGATAAATACAGGGACATTGGAGTAAAAGGGCGTGGTGGAGAGATGGAAATCACCTCAATAAGGGCAGATATTGAGGTCAACATGGCTCATAAAAGTTGGAGTGGAAGGTTATGCAGGTGGGTCAAAGACAAGCTAAGTTTCCCAATTCATGGTCGAGTGGGTACGACTTCTTCCCAGCCTTTGACACGGGTAAAGGTTGATCTATTGAAAGACAAGGCTATCGATATGAAGACCAAAGGTTTGATTCTCAAAAAGATCCATAGGTTGGAAAAACAAAATATTCCTTTTCGGGTAAAACATCTCCGAGCCATGCACAGCTTGATTGAGCTTGGCTCTCTTCCTGAGCTGGACAGGAAGGTATCGTCCTGAAAGCATCGGGGGCAGACCGGACTGCCCCCGCAGGCATTTTGCCTCAGTCGGTGGGGCTTTCCGGTGTTACTTTAAGGCGCTCAGGTATGGCTTAGTGCACACCCGTTTTCGCAAACTCTGACACGATCCCTGCTGTTTGAAGCAGGTGGGTCAGTGTTGACTTGTTTTTTGGGTGGCTGGCGGGGTATGTCAGTCTGATGACTTTTTCGGAACACAGTCTTTTGAGCTCTCCAACATTGTTCATTGGTGTTTCGCGTAATGGGTGCGTTTCGTTGACCGCCAGTGCCAGAACAGGCAAGCCTCGGCGCTTGGCACACTCCGCTGTCAGCAAAGCGTGGTTGAGGCACCCTAGCTGGTCTGCCACCACGATCAACAGTGGAAACCCCAGACCTTGTGCCAAGTCGGCATTTGAACCGTCCAATGTCAGCGGTGAGTAAAACCCCCCCGCTCCTTCCAGCAGTAAGAAATTTCCCGCGGCACGCTGCTGACAAAATTGAAACACGTCGTCCATCAATAGCTGAACCCTTGCTTTCTGCGCAGCGTATGCTGGTGATACTGGTGCCGTGAAAGAATATGCGCAGACCTGTTCCGGTCTTGGTGGAAGCTGACAGGCCATCGCAAGTCGCCGGGCATCCCCCGCGCCGTGGACGCAGCCGCTTTCTACCGGCTTGCATACCCGCACTGGAACGCCGGCTTCTTCCAGAATTCTGGTCAATAAAACTGCAACTGTTGTTTTTCCGGCACCAGTACCGGTGGCGGTGATAAACAGACCCTTGGGTCGCTTCAAGCTTCGCAGCCCATTTTGGGCAACAACATGTGCTCAATTTTTTGATATGCCCCGGCGACTTGCGCAAGCAGAGATTCTGGCAAGGGTGGTGCTGGTGGTGCTTTGTTCCAGCCTACTCTTTCCAGATGGTCTCTGATCAGTTGCTTGTCAAGGCTTGGAGGAGGCAATTTTTTGTGCCAGCTATCCTGTAGCCAGAACCGTGACGAATCCGGAGTCACAAGCTCGTCAATCAAGACAAGTTTCCCTGAGTCGTCGTAAGCAAATTCAAATTTTGTATCCGCAATGATGATGCCGCGAGCCCGGGCGTAGTCGGAGCATCTGCGGTAAATTGCCAGGGACTTTTCCCGCACCTCTCTGGCGCGCTCCAAAGATATGGTCGCAGCCATGTCCTGGAAGCTGACAGGCGTATCGTGTGCGCCACGGGGCGCCTTGGTCGATGGCGTAAAAATCGGTTCCGGCAAGCGCGCACAGTGGGACAGGCAGGGGGGCAAAACAATCCCGCTGACTGTTCTGTTCAGTTGATAGTCCCTCCAAGCGGAACCACACAGATACCCGCGTACGATAGCTTCAAATGCCAGTGGCTGAAGGCGCCGAACCAGCAAGGAGCGTTGGCACATATCTGTGGTTGCTTCCTCTTTTGCCAATACTTCCTCTGGACGCCTGTCAATCAAGTGATTGGGGACAATGTCTTTGCAAAGGGAAAACCAGAACTTGCTGATTGCAGTCAATATTTTGCCTTTGCCAGGGATCAAGTCAGGAAGCACCACGTCAAAAGCTGAGACGCGATCAGTGGCGACCATCAGCAATTCGTCGTGTTTCACGTCACCTGACTGACAGATCTCATAAATGTCGCGGCTTTTCCCGCGCCAGCCAAATTTGATGCGCGACCCGGTGCCAGCCGGGATCGAAGTAGTCACATGGCCGGTTATTGGTGGAACCTCGGGTGTTTGGAAGGAGGATTTCCCCTGGAATTGATAATTCACAGTGCGCTACGTGCCACCAGAGTCATAAAGCTGGAAGCTTACTCTCTCAGGCTCGTCCTGACCATAGCAATTCCAGGGGCGTACCGTCTCTTCTTTGGGCAGAACCGTTCCCGTTACCCTGTGAAAACAGCTACGGGGAAACTGATATTGCAGAAAGGAGGTTCCGTCAGGCTTGGCTTTTTTGACCAAGTGCATTTCGATGTTCGCGTAAAGCATTCAGCAAATCGCATATATCCTGGGGAGGATGCGCTGACCATTCCTTCAGGTTTCCAGACACAGGGTGTGCCAGAGAGAGAGTTTCAGCGTGCAATGCCTGGCGTTTGAAATTCTGGATTTTGCCAATTAGGGCATCGCTACAGTGGGGTGGCAAAGTCGCTCTGCCGCCATACAGAGGGTCGCCGAACACGCGATAACCAATGTGTGCCAAATGTACGCGTATCTGGTGTGTGCGCCCGGTAACGAGCTGCACGTGGAGCAATGTGTGTGATGGAAAGCGTTCGGCAATACGATAGATGGTTTTTGCTTCACGGCCATTTTTGGTTACTGCCATTTTTATGCGGTTTTTTGGGTGGCGGGCAATAGGCGCTGATATTTCCCCTCCGGCTATCGGACAGCCGGAAACCAGACACGAATAGCTCCGCCCAATACGTCGCTCCTGCATTTGTCCAACGAGTGATTCGTATGCCTGTTGGGTTTTTGCGACAACAAGGAGCCCGCTGGTGTCTTTATCCAGTCTGTGGATCAGTCCGGCTCTGGGCAAGTGTTCAAGCTCAGGTGCCCAAGCCAACAGCGCATTCACCAATGTGTTGTGCTTATGACCGGCCGCTGGGTGAACCACCATGCCAGGTGGCTTGTTGACCACCAACAGTGCCTGGTCTTCATACACCAGGTTCAACGGGATGCGTTGTGCGGATGGGGCGTCTTCCTCGACGGGCGCTTCGAGAAATACCACGATTTCTTCTCCTGCTTTCAAGGACTGGCTGGCACGGCACGTTTTGCCGGCAACCAGAACCTGCTGACGTTTAATACAGCTTTGAAGGTGGCTGCGTGAATAACCTGAAAGCAAAGTGGTCAGAGCTGTGTCAAGTCGCATCCCTTCCTGTTCTACGCTGACAGGGAAGTGAAAAATGTTTTCAGGCTTTATGTGTTTGTCGTTCAAATCTCAGGCCACTGTCCTGTGGTAGGATTTTGTCCGGAATTTTTGGCTTGGCTCAGTCATTTGCCCTGTGCCCCATTGCAACATAGAGTGGTTCTATATTGCACTGTTTTCCAGAGACTCGTCGTTGCATGGCAGAAAAGGTCAAACCCCAAATTTGAAAACAGGTGTTTTAGGTGAACCTGATATGCACCGCTACCAAGTGACGAAAAACACGAAAATTTGCAACGACCGCCGGTTGGGCTTCCAGGAACGACGCCCTCGGTTGCCAGGCAGCTGTGCGGCGCTGGTTTTTGTCATGTTTTCTGCTGTTTTTCTGCAACTTTCGGGTTGTTCGCTGCCAGACTCAGGAAGTTTTACGGTTCAGTCGGAAGCTTGGTTACTCGAAAAAGGCAGGGAAGCGTTAAGGGAAGAACACTATCGAGTCGCCGTTGAGCAATACGAAAAATTGCGTACCGCATACCCGTTTGGGAAAAACGTGCGCGATGCTTCTCTGGAGCTCGCCTATGCCTACTACAAAAATTTGGAACCACACAAGGCGACCGCCCTGCTGGAAAATTATGTTCTGTCGTATCCGAATAACCAGAATCTTGATTATGTCTACTACCTGAAAGGTCTGGCGGACTTTCATCACGCAGAAGGCTTTATGAATAAAATTTTGCACCGTGACCGTGGTCGCCGAGATCCACAACCGATGGTTGATTCTTTTACATCCTTCCAGCGTGTCGTCAAAGACTACCCGCTTAGCTCTTATGTAAAAAATTCACGGGAACACACAGTCGTGCTTCGCAATCTTCTGGCCATTCATGAGATCCGTATCGCAGATTACTATTTTCGTCGAGGTGCCTACGTAGCGACAGTCAGCCGCATTGAATATATGTTGGAGCATTATGACGGTGCCCAACACACGCCTCAGGCACTGGTATTGTTGGCAACGGCCTACCAAAGGTTGCAGGAGAACAAACTGGCACAAGATGCGCTGCGTGTGTTGAAGCTGAACTATCCCGGGTATTACCAGAAAAAACTTTTCAAAACCCCGGTAGAGGAAGAAGACGTGGCGCGCATTTATCGTGACCTGAGGACGCTGACAAAAGCGTTATAGGCGCCACACGGCTGTCTCAGCTGTCACCAGTCACAATCCTTGTCCATAAAAAGCCCGGGTTCGGTTAGGGTTGCCGCCTCCCGGTTTCACGAGGGCAAGTGCCACCCGTTCAAGGCAGGCATGCAAATACGGACAATGCCGGGCTGTCTCTCAAGAAGCTTATTGGAAGTAATCCATGGATGGTGGTCTTTCACCCATCCAACAGACCATTACCAGGAAACGCAAGCCCAGTTCCCAATATATGGGATGCTGGGTCAACCTTAGAAAGGTTGTTTGGAGTGTTTGCGTCCTGCTAAGGGCTTGGTGTAAAGGTCAGTATTTGCTGTGGGACTTGTTCCAGACGGTGATCACACACTTCTCTGCCGCCTCAATGGCGATCTTCATGCCTGAAAATAGCGCGAACTCTTCCTGCTTGACCCCCTGATTCAAAGTCTGATTCACGTTGGACAGCTCTTGCCTGAGCTGGTGTAGCACCCTGTCGCGGTAGGTGCCGTCTCTGTCAGAGTTCAGCTTGGCTTCCATGCTGCCCTCTACAAATATATCTTTACTGTCCATGCACACTTTCCTCCAGATAGAACAGGTAATGATCTTCCCCTAAGCGAAGGCGAAGATGGGTTTTGGTAATTTCTTCGATCACGTAGCCGCTCTCTAGCCGGGAACCTACAGGATACCTGTCGCCTCCCTTAAAGATCACGAAGGGTTTGTTACCCAAACTTACGCCCAATATGTTCAATTCCGTATTCAAGGGTGTTTCAACAGGGTTGAGCAGACCAACGTAGCGTATCCCGGGGTGGTTACCGTAACGTCTTTTGAATTCCCGTTCAACTGCTCTCCAGCTATTTTGGAGTTCGTCAGGCAAACTGCCTTTCAGCAACAGCGCGCCGTTTTCGTAGCTTATAGACAACACTTCGATGAGCTTGTGTTTTTTCAGAAGCTCTTGCAACTCGGTAAGACGATTGCCCAGAGTTTCGATTTGTTCTTCAATTTTCAGTATTCCGGGAACGTCCGCTCTGATTTGCTCCAGAACTCTGTTCACTTTTTGTCGCTCTGGAATGTAACCCTTGATCACGATGGTTCCCGGTTGTTTTCCCAAGTGAACGGTGACGGGAGCGTCATTCCCTATGATGCCTCTCAGTACCGAACTGGCCAGGAAGACAAGGTCTTCGCTACTGGACACTTTGCTGAGATTGGCTTGAATCTTCTTATGTCTCAAAGCGGTGCCAAGTGCTACTTTTTGTCTTTTGGTCGGAACAATTCCGGATATTTTTAATTTGCCTGAAGCACTTTCTGTTACTTTCAGGTTCAAATTCATGGATGTCAGCAAGTTTTTAACGGTTTGCGCTTGTGAAACAGCGTCCATAGGCATTTTCTTGCCCGTCTTTGCAAAATGCGGCTCCAGTTGAACGTAAAAAACCACGAGTATGGCGACCACGAGCAAGGTTACAAAAATCTTTCCCGTGAACCGCTTTTGTTTCACATTCTGAGTTGTAGGCTGTGACAGACGTGCGGCCTTTATGATCTCTGGGTCTGTGGCGCTCATTTCCCCGTCTTGCGCGTCGTGTTCTTCTGGTTGGCTGGGGTCTGCACTTCGTTCAAAAAGAGAGGCAAGGTCAATTTGTGGCCACTGTGCACTGCTGGGTCCTACCGCGAAAAACAGCGTACCGATGCCAACGGGGACAAAAGACTCCAGTGCAAAACGAGGCTCCGCTACCGCTTGGCCACTGACAGACAGCTTGGAGTCTGGAACCAGATTCTCCACTTCAACTGTTTCCTGGGAAACGTGGAAGCGAATGTGCTCCTCGGCAAGCATGCGGTCACTCAGCACAATGTCGCATTCTGAACCGCTACCCAGCAGGCTGGTGCCTTCAAAAAGCTCTATTTCCGCGCCTGCGTGCGTTCCGGACAGCACTTTGAATATCGCCATTTACTCTAAGGTTCTCCGGTGGGGTTTAAGCGTTCTTAATGCGACGAAGGTCAACTGTGAACCCAAGCTTAGCACGGAGATTCCGCCAGCAAGTATAGCCGGGCAGGCAGACCTGGTAAAAAGGAAATGTGGCATTCCGCCTGTCTGTCCCCGGGGAGGCAAGAGTAGAGAGGTCTTCGGGGCAGGAAGGCGAGTTCCATGCGCACTGTTCTGCTATGGTGCCTTCCTAATGTTGTACCAGAAAAGCGTCGGAGACAATTTCCTCGCGAATGGTGCTGAGTAGCCTCAGTGCCTGGCCGTGAGCCAGTTTGTTGCCAGCGTACACCCGGTAGCGCCGGTCGCCATTCTTCGTGTTTATGACAGTCAGTTTTGCAGGAAAGGATGCAGCTGCCAGAAGCTGAAGCTGCTTTTCGGCTCGAAAGCGCTCACGAAATGAACCTGCCTGCACTGTCCAACCTGAGAGCGGTTCAAATTGTGTATTTTCCGTCCCTGCCTTTCCAGCAGTCGCGCCCGCTTCTTTTTCCCGAGAACCCTGATTCTCCTGCAATCCTGCGGAGGGGTTTCCCTCTTGTACAACCGAGTGTCCTTGGAACGGGGAAGACGTCCCTTGAGTTGTTGCCAAAGCTTGTGGCGAGTTGCCCGCCCGGGCAATCGCCGCGACAGGAATATGGTCTTTGATAATCCTGGGCGTAATTGTGAAGAGCCGGGTCATTTTGGTTTTGTTGGTCGTGTTTCGGGAAAACAGGAACCCGATAAGCGGCAGATCACCCAAAATAGGAATTTGGTGCCGCAGCTCAGAGCTATATTCATAATAATGCCCACCCAGCAGTAAGCTTTCTCCTTCCTTGACGATGGCCTGTGAAGAGATCATGGTCTTGGAAGTGCCAGGAATGCCGTCAACCGCCGAATTCTCCATCTTGCCGTCTTCGATGACGATGCCGAGATAGATATGGTTTTCGTTTTTCTTGCTAACCACCCTGGGCATGACTTTCAGCACGGATGCAACTGTTACCGGCACCAAATCAACATCCCGTTCCCCTACCAACCTTACATAAAATGTTTCGCTGCTGTCGATAATGGCTTCTTGATTGTCCAGAGTCAGCACGGCTGGCTTGGATACAATGCGGACGTTTCCTTCCTCTTCCAGGGCTCGTATGCGCACCAAAAACTCGTCGATGCCTTTCGTCAGGATTGTGGTAAAGGGTGAGGGTACCTCACTGCTGCCGCTGGTGAGGTACCTTTGTTGCCATTCGAACCCTAATTCTTCAAGAAAGCTGGTAGAAATATCCAGGATGGTGACCTCTATTTCTATCTGCTTGGTTGGTATGTCCAGCATGTTGATCAGCTTTTCGAACATCGGCATGTCTTCTTTTAACGCTCTGACGATGACGGCGTTCAGCCTAGGTTCTGCGTAGATAAAGGCAGTGTGGACGATCCCCCCACTTCCCCCGCTCCTGGAAGCCGCTTTATTCGTCGCCCCTCCTTTAGCTGCGCCCAATGCGCTTGCCGAAGGCGCGGTTTCACCAATGGATCCCTTTTCCGGGAAACTCGTCGTTGGTGTCAGTCCCGGGAGACCCGGGAGACCCGTTCCGGTTAACGATGGCATGGATCTTTGTGCAGGATATCCCTGAGTTCCAGCGCCTTCGCTTGTCAATTTGCCCTGTGCGTCTTTCAAGTGCGCAACCATTCTGCGCAAAACACTGGCAACGCCCGGAATGACAGCGTTTTTTTCATCTCGATGAAGCCTGCGATCAGCAGCCAAGGCGTATCGCAGGGGAAAGACTCTCACGATAAAGTCCTTTTTGCTGTCCAGCATAAAGTTTTTACTCAGCAACTCAGACGCTTCCGCCACATATTGGACAAAGCGCGGCGGTCCTGACAGGTAGGCGACGTCACCAGAAGCAGAAAGCCGGAAACCAAAGCGGTCATCCCACAAACCCAGGTCACGAAGATTACTTTTCAGAGCCTGCCCGGTCAGGTGTGGCAGGTGTACGACTTTGGTTTGCACCTCATTTGCATGGCTCACAAAAATCACGTTGCCGTCATAAAACCAGACAAAGTTATAGATTTGTGAAAGTTCATCCAGGAACTTTTTTGCCCGCACTTGGGGAAAGCTGCCATTTACTTTGGCGGTCACCTTCTTGCTGACCACAACGGGAACCCCAATGCTTGAAGAGAAATCCTGCAAAAGCTGGGGCAGTGATTCGCCGCGGGAGTAGTGCGCGTATTTTTCGTAATGCCAGGCGGGTTCCGCCGAAAACGCCACAACGCTGAAGCCGAAAGCCAGACAGAACAGGAGTATCTGTTGCAACGGCCATTTCCCCGACAATAAAAGCCTGTGGTTCAAAACGAAGAGATTCCTACAGACATTACCTCGAATCTTTATATATCATTATTACATCCACCCCGCAGAATGAACTGGCTGTCCGCTCTTACAAGCACTGGAGAGTGGTGATCCAGCACACTACATACGCTTAATCGTAGCATATATCCACGAGCGTGAACCAAGGGGCACACCCGACCTGGTTTTATTTTGTTCCTGATGGCTGAGCTTTATACTGGCTGAAACAAAGGGGCTGGTCACCAGATACCCCGGTTAATATCGGTTGCTTGCGACTTGAAAAATCAGTCAAACTGCTCGCGAACCATGCCTGAGGGTTCTTCAGGAAGTTTGCATAAGGAGAAATCCGCTGCAGGCTCCCCCAACACGGAGTACCGCCCGGATGAGGCAACAATCAGCGTATTTTGTAGTTGTAATCGTACTTCATGCCGATAAGACGCGGTTGAGGAGACATGCCCCCGTCTCTGGAGTAACTGGTCTTGTCGAGCTTGACTTTGACAGTGTAGCCATAGAAGCCGCCTTTGCTCGCGTCAATATTCAGAAATTCGGAATTGTCCATCATGTCACTTTCGCTGGATACAAAAGATCCGCCGTAGAATTTTGATTCACACTCAATAGTGACATCTCCGGCGTCGTTTTTTTCTATTGAATAACTCGAATATTTTTGACAATCATTGTCGGGGATAAGAGACATACCATGGTGCAAGGGCATCTTGCCGGTAATCAAAGCGCCTATTGGGCCAGCATGAATCATGCCCTGATTGGCCACTTGGGATATTGCCATCAACATATTTTCGTTGACCTCACCCATGTCTGTATCCAGACAAAACTGTCTGAGCGCATCTGTTATTTCTGCTTTGTTCTGTACCTTTTCTCCTGCTGCAGTGTGTGAAACCCGCTCACCACCCAGGAACAAATCAGCGCGACCCAAGTCGGTATACATTGCTGTGGATATGCCGGTGTTACCGTACTGTTGCTGGTCTTTCATGGAGGCCAACTGGTTTCTGGCTTCTGCCAGTATTTCCCCCGGGAAAACCGAGACAGACCCTTTTTTGTTTGCTATCGCCAAGCCTTCGACCCCAATGCCGGAGTTTGCCAGGATCATCAGTTCTGTATCAGTCAATGCCTCCTGTGATCCGTTTTTTCTTCTGCTCACAGGGGCGTAAAAAGACTGGAGTTCGTGCGATTCTTCGCTCAAGATCTGTTTTTGGTTCAGCGCTTTGCACAGTGACGAGGTGGCGTGAAGAGACTGCCTCAGCCCCTCCCTGTTATGGATTTCGCCTTGGGGCAGAAAAGCAAGCGACATCTTGGTCTTTTTTGAAGCTGTTGCGTCATAAGCTTTTTTAGCGACACGAATCTCGCTTTTCCTGTCAACCAGAAAGCTTTGTATGGTGCTGTGAAAGTTTATGTCGTTTTCAGGTGCCTTCTCGGCCATGGAGCACAGGGCTTTGGTATACACATCAAGAAAATCCTGGGCATCCAGGCACTGGCCGTAGGAACTATCTTGAGATAATTCACGATACGCTGTGCTTGCAGAGGTGGAAAAATCTTTCATGGCAGAAAGAAACCCCCCGCTGGTAATGGACAGGCCTGCCTCCGATAACCACTTGCCACCTTCGGCAGCATTGTTGAGTATGGTCATCATTTCCATTTCGTTCAAACCGTTATCTTCTTTAAATTGGGTTGCCCAGTTGAGATCCACGCCTTTCACCAATCCATCAGGCTCTCTGGAGAAAAATTCTTGCCCATGTGTCTGAAAGTGCAAATCATCTATTATTTTTGCTTGTCTTTGGGCTTTTGCTGCAGTGTTTTTGTTTAACCTGAAGTGACCAGCTCCCAGATCGGGGAATACTTCCTCAAGCGCTTGTCCCGTTGAATTCTTCCCGTATCGCTGTTCAAGGCTTGAGCGGAGCCTCCCCAGGCGGGCATTTTGCCGTGTGCTCAAGCCAGACCAGTCTCTGAGCCATTTGGAAACGCGCTGACCAAAACTTTTCGACGAATTCTGGCCTGCTGGTCTCTCGGGCAATAATGAACCGGCCAGACTGCGACTGCTTTCGTGGTCATAATGCAAGTTTTGGTAGCTTCCAGGCATAGGGGTCACTTTCTTATTAAAAGCGGTTCCCGTTCCTTCTGCCTTAAAAGTGGCACTACCACCCGTTCCTCTGCCTTGCAAGGAAGCCAGGCTACTTTGTGTTCTTCCAATCCCCATGACACCTATATGTCTATTATATCTCAGATCATCGAAATAACGGATTGCGGCGGCTGGGGTGAGGGACTATTGAGTGGGGGTGGCATGCGCGCTTTGGCAAAAATGAAAAATCGCTTTACTCAGACACAGGCCGCGGAAACAGGAAGCTGTTAATTGGATTCCTGAAAGCCCTATCCAGTTTTTAACTTGTAATCTGAGCAAGAATAGGCAGGCTGACTGTCTTCCTGTCTCGCAGGAGCCACCATGACCTGAGGGTCAAATCTGAACGTCAACCAATAGCAAGGCGAACAGCAGTGTCAAATAAACAATAGAGTATTGAAAAGTCGCGATGGCCTTGTGATGGGAACGCGTCACTTTGAGAGAAACGGTGTAATAAAGGAACACGGCTCCCAGAATAACCGCTCCCCACAGGTAGACCAATCCTGACATTCCGTGCACATAAGGCAGCATGGACACACAGAACAGCAGGATGGAATACAACAAAATATGCAGGCGCGTGAAGTCGTCGCTGTGTGTAATTGGTAACATGGGCACTCCGGCTTTTTTATATTCATCTTTTTTGTAAAGCGCCAATGCCCAAAAGTGAGGTGGGGTCCACACATAAATGATTAAAAACAGAATGATGGCTCCGGGTTCCACCTGTCCGGTAACCGCAGCCCAGCCCAGCAATGGTGGGGTAGCACCGGACGCACCGCCAATGACGATGTTTTGAGGGGTGGCGAACTTCAAATAACGCGTATAAACCAAGGCGTACCCTATCAGGGAAAGCAAAGTCAGAGCGGCAGTTAAAACGTTTACAAAGGCCAGAAGAAAGAAAGTGCCGACGCTACCGGTCAGCGCGGCGAACCACATTACCTGCTTTTTGCTGAGTCGTCCACTTGGCAAAGGTCGTTGGCTGGTGCGAGACATTATGCTGTCAATAGATTGGTCAGACACATGGTTGATAGCAGCACCCGATGCTGCCAGCAAGCTAATGCCAAAGATCGCGCATAAAGCCGTTGGCCAGGGGAGCGCACCGCGAGTTGCCATGAACATCCCGACCAGAACCGTAAAAATCATCAAGGCCACAACGCGTGGCTTGGTGACTTCGTAATAATCTTTGAGCGTGGATATGGCCTTATGCTCCAAAGCCTTGGTACTTGAAGGCCGCATCATGACCCCTCTATTACCGCTCGCGGTTGCCTTAACCGATAAGCCACAGTGAGCAGAGAGAGCAACAGAAAATCAGCCAAAGCGGCGTGGAGAACCGAAACAGGAAAGCGCGAGTGTTGTAAAACCGTCAATGCACCTGTCATGATTTGCAGAGCCAGCAGCGTGCCAGCAATGGCCGCCGGCTTTTTAATCATGTGCGAAATGCGGGAGCGGTAGACAGTCACCAGATAAAGCACCAAAACCACGCCAAAAGTCACCGCGCCCAGACGGTGTAAAACCTGGATGGCAACACGAGCCGCGTCCCCCAGTATCCCAAACTCATAGTTAACATCGGAGGAGAGCGAAGCCGTGAATACTTCCGTGAAATCCATTTCAGGCCACCAGTCACCGTTACACAACGGAAATCCAGAGCAAGAAAGCGCCGCATAGTTTGAGCTGGTCAAACCCCCTGAAGCAATTTGCATAACGAGTAAAGCCACCATTAGCCAGGTAAAACGTCGCAAGGTTTTGTGATCTGAAAAATGCTTGTTCGCAGTTTGATCGCCGCTTGCAAGAATCAGCCACCAGAGCAGTGCCAGAATCCCAACCCCCCCCAATAGGTGCCCGGATACTATCAAGGGCTGTAACTGCGTGGTGACGGTAAGCATCCCCAAAAAACCCTGGAAAAGAATCAACAGCAACAATCCCAGCACTCCACCGACAGGCAAGTCGGAAGTTTTCCGGCCACGCCACGCCAGGATGCTGAGCAGCACGACGACAACGCCCAGGAATGCCGCAAGGTAGCGGTGCGTTAATTCACGCGTCGCGTCACTTTTGTTAAAGCTACGCGAGGGGAAACTTGCATTGGCTGAAGTAATTTCTGCCGATGTGTTTGGCAAACCAAAAAGCTTTCCATAGCAGCTTGGCCAATCTGGGCATCCCATACCGGCGTCTGACCATCTGACCCATGAACCCAGTAAAACGACGAGCAGTGCCAAGCCCATGCCAAATTTCAACAAGCTGCGCGAATAGTTACCGGGAGAAGAAAAAATCCTAGCCAATCCGGGACGCCCTTAACAATCGTTTAAGATCCCGCAACACCCCTTTGGACACAACGTCTGGAGAGTATTGCATCATGAGGTTTCCGTGCGGGTCAACAATATACAAGCGCTTCTTTGGCAAATTTTGCAAAAGCGTCGCCGCGTCTTTACTGGCAATGACGACAGCCAGTTCCCGGTAGCGGTATCCCGTTTCACTGGCAAAGAACGCTTCAGGATTCGCAGCAGAAAGGTACACGGTTTTAAGGCGGTTCATATCCTTTCCCAAGGACTGGCGTAGTTGCCGAGCCTTGAAGAGATTCGACTGGCAATGCAAATCACAATTTTCTGTACCCAGGTAAAACAAGGTCCACTGTCTGTTAAAAAAGTCCTCCGGAACGGGTTGTCCTTCCCGGTTAACACCGGAAAATGGCGTCAAGGGCAAAGGTGGCTGGATGAGTTCACCAGTGCTCAGAGAACTCTCTTCGCCTGTGAACGGGAACCATAGGTAGAGAGTGACGGCAACCAGTGCCGGGGCGAGGAAAACTGCCAGGAGACCCAGCATTTTTATTTTTGTAGCACTCACCTGCGCCTGAGAAGCTGCGCCCGAGACCGAAGCAAAAGTGCCAAATACAGAACCACAACCAGCAAAGAGAGGGAGAAAAACATGACAGCGTAGCCCAAGTGTTTGGTTGGGGATGTCGATACCACTGTCCATTTTCGCAAATAGCCGCCCGGCTGTGTATCTGAGAGGCGGACTGAAAAAGGAAGCAAGCCATTTCCCAACAGTTCCTTCAGCACGGAAAAATCCAGGTGCTGTAGCACCAGAGGACTGGCGTTTTCATTTTCAATAATATTGCCGAGCACAAAAGGCTCACCCAAGGGAACGTACAAGGTTCCTTTAATCTCTGTAAGACCGGGTGCAACGTCAATGTCGAGTGCGTCGCCTCGCTGTGTCCCTTGTTCAATCCAGCCACGATCCACCAAAACAATCTTTCCCGGTGCTCCCAGAAGACTGAACGGAGTCAACACGTTATAGCCTGCCAGACCATTTTGCACCTGATTATCGAGCAGAAGTTGTTGATCGCCCAGAGGCTCGCCAATAAAGCGTACCTGTCGGTAGCGCCACTTTTCATAAGGTGGGTCAACCGCAAGTAAATCGACTGCCGGCTGCTTGCCGCGACTCTGATGCTCCTCAACCACGGCTGCCTTTTCCTGCTTGCGGTCAATTTGCCATTTCCCAAGCGCCAGGAACATGCTGATCAGAAACACCGCGAGCAAGCTAAGTAAAAGTGGTGGGTACTTGGTTTCCAAATTACGTTCCTAAAAGGCGCAGTCTGAGTTCAGATTGCAAACGGAAAAGTGTTTAGAATAGTCCCGGTCGCGTCATCACGAACGGATATTGCTTCAATGCCAGCCAAAATTTTAATCGTACTCCTGCTGGTGACCATCGTTGTCAGTTTGGGCATTGGTCTTTATTATATGTTTAAGGATCGTGGCACTACCGACAGGATTCTTAAAGCCTTGATTTGGAGAGTCGCCTTGTCTGTCACTGTTTTCGCCATACTGCTAATAGGCTTCGCCTTTGGCTGGATCAGCCCTCACGGCATCGGTCAAGGTTAAGCTTTTTTTGCCTGCTGTTTCCGTCTTTGACAAGCAACCGAACTCAGGCAATTACAGCCACTGACAGCCAGTATTCCCGTATGGCGGTCATGATCGACTCATAGCCAGTACACAAAAATAAAAAGTCCCAACCACACGACGTCAACAAAATGCCAGTACCAGGCTACGGCTTCGAATGCGAAGTGCCGGTCTGGCTTGAAGTGACCTGCCAGGCAGCGACACAAAATCACCGTCAACATCGTCGCTCCGATTGTGACGTGGAGACCATGAAAGCCGGTCAGCATGAAGAAAGTGGAACCGTAGATCCCGCTACCCAAGGTCAGGTTCAGTTCCTGATAGGCGTGTATGTATTCGTACGCTTGCAAAGAGACGAACAAAAAGCCGAGCACGACTGTGAGTATCAATCCGGCAATCAGGTGTTTCCTTTTCATGGCACGAAGGCCGTAGTGCGCCCAAGTCACCGTGACACCGCTGGACAACAGGATTAGGGTGTTCAAAGTGGGGATTCCCCACGCGGCCATGCTTTCAAAGCGACCGCCTACCAATCCTGGCCCATTGGCTGTTTCTGGCCAGACCGCCCCGTAGTCAGGCCAAAGAAAAAGATTGGTGACTGCTCCGGTTCCCTCTCCTCCCAACCAAGGCATGGATAAGGTTCGGGCGTAAAACAGGGTGCCGAAAAATGCTGCGAAAAACATGATTTCGGAAAAGATGAACCAGATCATGCCCCAGCGAAAAGATACGTCTACTTGCTGGTTGTAAAGACCGGATTCGCTTTCACCGATCACAAGGCCAAACCAGCCCACCAACATGACGACGAGAATGACCAACCCCACTGACAACAAAATTGCCCCGATCTCGACACCATTAAGCCAAAGCGAGGCTCCGATCAGTGTGGTGGCAAGTGCAACCGTCCCGGTTAGCGGCCAGTGAGAGCCGTGAGGCAAGTAATAACTGGTTTGTGGTGAACTGATCATGGCTTAACCCTCGTCTGGCTTTCCCGGTTCCTTGGTGGGAGCGTCGAAAAAAGTGTATGAAAGCGAAATCGTGTTGATGTTTTTCGGAAGCAGTGGATTTATTTTGAAGATCAGTGGCATGTCTCGAGATTCCAGAGCAGCAAAAGACTGCTCTTCAAAACAAAAGCATTCGATTTTTTGCAAATATCGTGAAGCAAGCCCCGGGGCTGTACTGGGTATTGCATGGCTGTTTGCGTTCCCGTCGGATAGATTTTTCGCTTTGTAGTGCGTTGTGTACACCATTCCCGGATGTACCTCCATGCTAGTTACTTCGGGCGAGAATTGCCATTTTTGCGGTGTCTGAACATGAGACAGAAACTGGATGCGAACGGTTCTCTCCACGTCCACCACGTCTTGCGTTTGTGACTCTGCGACCGTCACGGTTCTGCCATTCAAGCCGGTAATTTCGCAAAATACATCGTAAAGGGGAACCAGGAGGTAGGCAAAACCAAACATCAGTAATGCCGCCGCGCCCAGTTTCGCGGCCAGTTTATGGTGTTTTTGCACGCCGCTTTACTTCGTTGTCAGCAGGGAGGCCACTTTCAAAGTGTCTGGTGCCACTACCCCAAAAGCGACAACACCCCCGCTGTCGACCTGACAGACACGCCGGGAGTCCAGTTGGGTACGGGGAGTGTGGATTCGGTGAGCCTCACTGCCAATTTGTCGTTCGGGCATGACTCTATGCAGACGCCTTAAGAAAATAGAAACCCACGTAAATGAGCAATGCCACAGCGCCAAAAAACAAGGCTGTACGCCGCGCACGGATTAGAGGGTTCATGGTGTTGTTGCGCCCCTAGCAGCCACCAGTGTTGTCTGAAACCGTCATTTTACTGTCGGGGCAACGACAAAAGAGTGGTAGGGGGGAGGCGAGGGCAGAGTCCATTCCAGACCTTCTGCACCTTCCCAGACCTTGGCAGGCAATTTTTGTTTTTGCTTGCTTCGGATGGCGGAGAACACGATGTACACAAAGAGGAGCTGCGACAAACCGAAGCCAAAAGCACCGATGCTCGCCAGCACATTGAAGTCCACAAATTGCAGGTTGTAGTCCGGTATTCGCCGCGGCATTCCGGCCAGTCCCAAAAAGTGCATGGGGAAGAAAGTCAGGTTTACAAAAATTGCCGTGAGCCAGAAATGCCATTTGCCAAGCGTCTCGTTGTACATATTGCCGCACCATTTTGGCAACCAGTAATACACACCGCCGATGATGGCAAAAATGGCACCTGGAACCAGCACGTAGTGGAAATGTGCTACGACGAAATACGTGTCATGGTACTGGTAGTCTGCTGGAACGATCGCCAGCATCAATCCGGAAAAGCCCCCCAAGGTGAACAGAGCCACGAACGCGATTGCAAACAACATGGGGGTTTCAAATGTCATGGAACCTCGCCACATCGTCGCGACCCAATTGAATATTTTCACTCCGGTAGGGACGGCTATCAACATTGTGGAAAGCATGAAGAACAGCTGTCCTGCCAGTGGCATTCCCACTGTAAACATGTGGTGCGCCCACACCACAAACGACAGAAAAGCAATGGCACATGTGGCGTACACCATTGATGCGTAGCCAAACAAGGGCTTTCTGGAAAAAGTCGGCAAAATACTGGAGATGATGCCAAATGACGGCAGGATCAGCACGTACACTTCGGGGTGACCAAAAAACCAGAACAGGTGTTGAAACAAGACCGGGTCTCCGCCGCCGGCGGCCAGGAAAAAGCTGGAGCCAAAAAATTTGTCGGTGAGCAACATCGTGACGGCACCGGCCAGCACGGGCATCACGGCGATCAACAAAAATGCCGTGATTAACCAGGTCCACACAAACAAAGGCATTTTCATCAGGTTTAGACCGGGAGCGCGCATGTTCAGAATTGTGGCAATCACGTTGATGGCAGCCAGAATGGAAGAAAACCCCAGTAAATGGATGGAAAAGATCACGAAAGGCAAGGCCGCCCCGGTCTGTAAAGTCAGCGGCGGATAAAGCGTCCATCCACCAGCTGGCCCGCCCCCTTCCATGAACAGGGTAGACAACAGCATGGTGAAGGCAAAGGGAAGGATCCAGAAGCTCCAGTTATTCAGTCTGGGCAGTGCCATGTCCGGTGCGCCGATCATGATTGGGATGAGCCAGTTCGCCAAGCCGGTGAAGGCAGGCATCACGACTCCGAAAATCATGACGAGCGCGTGCATGGTCGTCATGGAATTAAAAAACTGCGGATCAACAAACTGCAAGCCCGGTTCAAACAGCTCGGCTCTGATAATCAAGGCCATACCGCCGCCGATGAAAAACATCAGAAGTGCAAAACATAAATACAGCGTTCCTATGTCTTTGTGATTTGTGGTGAAAAGCCAGCGGGTGAGACCGCTGGGGGGAGCATCGTGGTGCTCGTTTTCAAGAACGGTTGAACTCATTCTATTTGTTCCTTGTCATACCCCAATGCGAACGGAAACGAAGCATCTGCGGGGATTGAGCAGGGCGGGTAATTTTTCAGAAAGTGCTTCAATTTGCAGCCTGTGCAACACTATTTTCATTTTTTCTTGCCGTGATGAGCCATTCCTCAAACTCGGGCTCACTGACAGCTTTTACCACCACCGGCATGAACCCATGGTAACGACCGCACAGTTCGGCGCACTGTCCACGGAAAGTTCCTTCCTCCTTAATGTTGACCCAAGACTCGTTTATGTAGCCGGGGATAGCGTCTTTTTTCAGCGCAAAAGCCGGTACCCACCAAGCGTGAAGGACGTCACCGGAAGTGATGAGAAAACGGATGTTTTTCCCGACCGGCAGTACCAGTTCACGGTCTACTTCCAGAAGGTAATTCACGCCCTTTTCAACGCCATCCTGGTTGATTTGCTCAAACGGGGTGGACAGTTTGCTGAAAAACTTGAGGTCTTCTCCCAGGTATTCGTATTCCCACAACCATTGATAGCCAGTGACTTTGATGGTGTGGTCAGCCTCATGCGTTTTTTCCATATTGATCAAAGTCTGTGTGGCTGGAACTGCCATGGCCACCAGAATAAGCGTGGGGATCAGAGTCCAAAGAATCTCCACTGTCGCGTTATCGTGAAAGTTTGCTGCCTTGTGCCTGCGAGATTTACGATGCACAAGAATGGAATAAAACATGACCGCAAAAACCACGACCCCTATGGATACGCACACCCAGAAAATCAGCATGTGCAAATCGAAGACTTCGTTGCTGATGTCCGTGACACCTCGAACCATATTAAAAGGCTGCTCAATATCAACCGCGCCAGCCAGAATGGGGAAGACCCCGAGTGACAAGCATGCCAATACCAAAAACAGGAAGCTGGAAAAAACCCGCACTGTAGAAATTTCAGACATACACACCTTGGGGGAGGAACCAGTTGGCAGGGTTTCTCATCCCTCGCCGCAATTCTGTGCTCAGGCAGTTTGCGAGAACACGTTTCTCGTCTTCACATAAAAAATCACCCACTTCGACACGTCGCCCATGCGAGCCCAGAAAAAGACGGGTCGGATGATTACGCAAAGCAGACGGGCGCAACTCCAGCTGCAACCAGGCACGCTTAAAAACACAGATGCCCGATTTGTTTTTCACGCTGACTTCCTGTCCGTCGATCTTTATGTGCTCTACGCGTTCCAGCCTGTGTTGGCTGTAGGCGAGACCAGCCCCCAGGATCAGTAATTCCATGCCAGCAAAAGGTAAAACCAGCCACGCCCCCCACCAGGCAGAAAAAGCAGACACTGCGGCAAGCACTATCGTCAAAGCCCAGAACACGGCACCATTGACACGCCTTGATGATGAACAGCTTGCTTTGACTTCAAAAGCAGTCACTGTCACGTCGACGCCCTGTTCGGCGCGACTGAGGTTGCTCTCGCTCTTTATGACCATGGTGGTGGATTG
Organism: Candidatus Oxydemutatoraceae bacterium; assembly: GCA_965212025.1. Taxonomy (GTDB): domain Bacteria; phylum Pseudomonadota; class Gammaproteobacteria; order Poriferisulfidales; family Oxydemutatoraceae. The sequence goes on along the minus strand of OZ243039.1, from coordinate 504,811 downwards.
TAGAGATTCTGTGCGGTCTATACAAGGTTTGGTGCTACATGCTACAGATTTGCAAAAAAAATGATCTCTGGAAGCAGTCTGTTTAAAGGTCGGCGTTTCCTTGGATTTTTACATTGCCGGGCATTGTACGATTTCCAACCCGCTGTTCTTGAAACGCTGGGCGGTTTGTTTTTGCAGGCTCGTGGTAATCCGCCAGCCCGAAGCGGGCGAATACTGTTCATCAAAGACACGTCCTTTGGCGTAGACCCAAGCGCGCCACTGTCCCATGGCAGGGGGTATTTTGATGCGGTAGTACCCCATATTCGTGCTCAGCAGTTCGCCCAGCGCATACCGGAGAAGATCAAGACCCGCACCTGTAGACGCAGAAACAGAAACGGAAACCGGCACACCCATGCTGTTTCGGGTCAGTCCAGGCTCTGCGCCATCCAGTAGATCAATTTTATTGTTCACGCTGAAGCAAGGTACATGCGTGGCACCGATTTCACGAAGCGTCTCTTCTACCTTGGCCTTGTTGGCGTCTCGGGCGGGAGCAGACGAGTCGAGAACATGAACCAGCAAGTCCGCCTCACGAACCTCAAGCAAGGTAGTGTTAAACGCTTCGATCAGCGCATGAGGCAAGTCCCGGATGAAGCCGACGGTATCGCTCAAAACCACTTTGTTGGTGTCCAAATCCATTCTTTGCACCACCGAATCAAGCGTCGTAAAAAGCTGGTCAGCAATCTTTACCTGTTGGTGTGTCAAGGCGTTAAACAGCGTCGACTTGCCGGCATTGCTGTAACCGACCAGCGCAACGGACAGGAAGCCACGTTCTTTGCGCAAATTTCGGCTTAATGCATGACGCGTCTTGATTTTGACCAAGTGCTTTTTAATTCTGTCAATGCGGTTGCGAACCAGTCTGCGGTCGATTTCCAGTTGCTTCTCACCGGGTCCACGCAGCCCGATTCCACCTTTCTGACGCTCCAGATGACTCCAGCCGCGTACAAGACGGCTGGATAAAAATTCAAGCTGGGCGAGTTCAACCTGCAGCTTGCCTTCACTCGAACGCGCTCTCTGGGCAAAAATATCCAGTATCAGGCCGCTTCTGTCGAGCACTCTGGCCTGGCACAAGCGTTCGAGGTTTCTTTCCTGCGTGGCGCTGAGGTTATGGTTAACCAGTAACAGCTGCAATTCGTTTTCCGCCAACGTGTCTCGAATCTCACAGGCTTTTCCTTTGCCGATAAAGTATTTGGGGCTTGGCCGGTGGCTACGCGCACGGATCAGTTGACACAATTCCACTCCGGCGGAGTGTGCCAGCTCCCGGAATTCCTGGAGCGCAAGCTCATCACCACCCAAACCGAAATCCAGGTGCAAAGCAAGAGCTTTGTACTTTTTCCCCATCAGCTTGCCTGCCTGAACGACACCATGAGGGAAGAGGTCGATGATGTCGGCAAAGCCTGGCATTCGGGAATACGCATCAAGATCATTTTTCAAGAAAGCAGCTGATTCCGGCGATCCCTTGTGCTCTATGGTTGCGAGCGGTTTCATAGTCCGCAAGCCCCAGCCCTCCGATCGCGTACACGGGAACCTCAGCGTGGCGCACGATGGCAGCAAAACTCTCAAAACCGATGCCTTCTTTTCCAGGGTGTGAACGCGTGTGCTTGACCGGGCCGAGTACGCAAAAATCCACGTCACGCTGTTTTGCCCCCCGTATTTCGGCGAGGCTGTGGCAGGAAGCGGCAAACCAGCAAGTCCTTGCGACTGGCCTCTCTCCATACCGGTGCAGAGCGCCTTGACTCAAATGTGTCCCCCCTGCACCTAGCTCTGGCACCAATTCGGGATGGTCATGCAAAAGGAAACATTTTTGTTGCGCTTTGAATCGGAAAAAAATACGTTTCACGATGCTCGCATAAGTCTTTTTCGAAAGGTGGGGTGCACGCAAAGTCAACAGAGAAACCCCACGCGCAAAAGCCTGTTCCAGCACTTGTTCGTGCCCGTTATGCGTATCATCCAAGGATATGAGCGCGTAATGCCCAGGTAGACGCACGGCATTGAGCATCGGACGATTGGTGGGGAGAAAGTCCGCTTCCCGTAATTCCTTGACCGGTCGCCATCGCAGAGAGTTACCGCCGAAAAAACCGGCATCTTCTATGACTTTCACCATAAATACTTCCAAAAAAAGCTTTTGTGTCGGGGCTGGGAAGGTGATGTTTATCAAGGGATAGGTCGCTTTGGTTTCCAGTCCGGTTTCCTCGCGCAGCTCCCTTGCCAGAGCCTGTCTGGCAGATTCTCCCGGCTCCACTTTTCCGCCCGGGAAAGACCAACATTGATTTTGGTCGCGCCAGAGCAATAAAACCTGTCTGTTCTTTCTGATGATCCCCAGCACGATGTGCTGAGGGTGGGGTATCCGGTTTGGATCAGGAGCGGTAATTGGCGTTGATGGTGACGTATTCCGGGCTCAGGTCTGAAGTCCATGCCTGAAACTCCGCGTCACCCTGTCCAAGTTCAATGCACACGGTCATTTCGCGACCTGCCATTTCCTGAGCCGCTTGTTTTTCATCATAGCCCGGGGCGATGGCTCCGTTCTGAAACACACAGTGCTTTCCTATCCGGATATTCAGAAGTTCCGGGTTGACGGTGGAGGAACTTCTGCCTACGGCTGCGAGAATTCTGCCCCAATTTGGATCACCGGCGTACAGCGAGGTTTTGACCAGTGGCGAATTGGCAACCGTCATGGCCACGCAGCGCGCCGTCTCCTCATCGGCGGCCTGCCGCACGAGGATGGTGGCAAAACGGGTCGCCCCCTCAGCGTCTTTGACAATGTCCTGCGCCAATTCCGCGAGTCCCTCGTGGAGTGCCTGCGCAAAAGTCATCTCGTTTTCTGCGGTCAGCGTTACGCCGCTTTGCCCGGTGGCCGCAATAAAGCAGGCGTCATTTGTTGATGTGTCCCCGTCCACGGTAATGGCGTGAAAAGAATAGCGACAGGCGTCAGTGAGCAAGGCGTGCAGTCTTGAGCTTTCTATCCTGGCATCACAGCCGGCGAAACACAGCATTGTGGCCATATTAGGTTGGATCATTCCTGCCCCTTTCACAATGGCGCACAAGTGAACATGTTTTTCCGCAATTGCAATCCGGCGGCTCACGAGCTTGGCAACGGTGTCGGTCGTCATGATGGAGCGGCTGGCTTCATGCCAACGGTCATCGGCAAGCGAGGCGAGTAGCACGGGAAGCTGGCGGAGTATTTTTTCCAGTGGTAGCCTTTCGCCGATTACGCCGGTTGAAAAAGGCAACACGCGATGCGCCGGAACCTTGGCAAGGTCAGCAAGAAGGGCGCAACATTTCTCGCTGTCCTGTACGCCGACCCGCCCCAGACCGGCGTTGGCGTTTCCTGCGTTTACCAGCAAATAGCGAGGGCTTGTGCTTTCAGCCAAGTGACGTGCCGCCACTTCAACCGGAGCCGCGCGCGCACGGTTTTGCGTGAGCAGGCAAGCTCCCTGTGTCCCTTCGGCGAATTCCATCAAAAGCAGGTCGTCTCGATTTTGGTAGCGAGTACCGGAGCCCGTGGTCGCCAGCCTTATGCCTGGTACAGAGAATGTGGCTTTGCTCAAAGCATTACCCGGAAATTTTTATTGTTTACGTCCATGACAATGTTTGTATTTTCGTCCCGACCCGCAATGGCACAAGGCATTTCTGCCAACTTTTGGTTTTGCCCGGTACGGAGCCTGCGCCCGAGGTTGAGGTTTGCGGCGGACTCCGGGAGTTTGCTGGCGGGCTTTTCCGTCCATTTCCACGTCCAGTATTTTCGGATTCCCTTCCTGTCTGTTGTAGCTGACATTTCTGAATAACTGTTCTTTTTTATCCTTTTCGTCAACTGCCTGTTCCATATTTTCCCCCACCGGCGCCCGAAGCAGCAGGGAAATGGTGCTATGGCGCACCTCCTCGAGCATCTGCTCGAACATCTCGAAGGCCTCACGCTTGTATTCCTGTTTCGGGTTTTTTTGTGCATAACCACGCAAGCCGATTCCTTGGCGCAAATAGTCCATTGCCGACAAATGCTCTCGCCAGTGATGATCCAGGGTTTGGAGAAGGATCACCCTTTCCAGTTCTCCCATGCTGTCTTTGCCGACCAGATTTTCCAATCCGGTCAGTTTTTCTTTGGCAATCGCTTGCACTTTGTCATGTAAATCATCCCTGCTGAGTTCCTGGTCTTCCGCTATCCAGCGACCAACAGGACAATCGATTTCAAAATCTCTTTTTAACTGTTCTTCCAAAGCGACGGCGTCCCATTGCTCCTCAATGGATCCTTCCGGAATATGCGTGTCAAACACAACATCAATAATCTGCGTCAGCATGTCATGAATATCATCGTCTTCGCTGTTTCCGTCCAGCAATTCGTTGCGTTGCTGGTAGACCACTTTTCTTTGTTCGCTGGCGATATCGTCGTATTCGAGCAGGTTTTTACGGATGTCGAAGTTGTGTGTTTCCACTTTTCTTTGCGCGTTTTCAATGGCGCGTGACACCCACGGATGCTCAATCGCCTCGCCATCTTCGACTCCGATTTTCCCCATGATGGACTTGACTTTTTCGCCAGCGAAAATACGCATCAGATTGTCTTCCAGGGACAGATAAAAGCGGCTTGAACCCGGATCTCCCTGACGTCCGGAACGACCGCGCAACTGGTTGTCTATGCGCCGGGATTCATGTCGTTCCGTACCAATGACGTGCAGGCCGCCAGCGGTCACGACCGCATTGTGCAAGTCCTGCCAGGCTTTCTGTATGCGTTCAGGCTGCCCGTTGTCTTCATCGTCTTCCGCTTCCTTCGGGATGCCGCCCAGCACAATATCTGTCCCCCGACCTGCCATGTTCGTCGCGATCGTGACTTCGTTGGGCATACCCGCATTCGCCACGACAGCAGATTCTGCTTCGTGATGCTTGGCGTTCAAAACGCTGTGTTTGATTTTGCGTTCTTTCAACATGCCCGACAGGTGCTCAGAGCTTTCTATGGATGCCGTGCCAACCAGCACCGGCTGGCCAGCTTCAATCGAGGTGGCAATGTCTTCCGTGATGGCGTCGAATTTTTCATCCGTAGTCAGAAAGACTGCGTCTCCCTTGTCTTCCCGGATCATCTTGTTATGAGTCGGTACGACAACGACTTCGAGCCCGTAAATCTGCGCGAACTCGTATGCTTCCGTGTCAGCCGTACCGGTCATGCCAGCCAGCCTGTCGTACAGCCGGAAATAATTTTGGAAAGTAATGGAGGCGAGAGTCCGGCTCTCACTTTGGATGGGAACGCCTTCTTTGGCCTCAATTGCCTGGTGCAGACCATCCGACCAGCGCCTCCCGGGCATGGCGCGTCCGGTAAATTCGTCGACGATGATGACTTCCTGATTTCTTACCAGATAGTCTACGTCACGGTTATACAGGGCCTGCGCGCGCAAGGCGGCGTTGACGTGGTGAAAAAGAACCAGGTGTTTGCTGTCATACAGGCTTCCATCGGCGCTCAGCAAACCGGTGCTGCTCATTAGCTCCTCAACGTGCAGGTGTCCGGCTTCAGTCAAATGCACCTGTTTGCTTTTTTCGTCGACAACAAAATCTCCGTCTCCTTCCTCTCCTTCAATTTCGGATGCCTTAAGCTGTGGCTCCAGTTTGCGCACGGTGTCCTTGATGACCGAATAAACTTCAGTTTGCTGCTCTACCTGGCCAGAAATAATCAGCGGTGTCCTGGCTTCATCGATGAGGATGGAGTCCACTTCGTCAACGATCGCAAAATGCTGCCCTCTTTGCACGCGGCCACTGAGAGACAGCACCATGTTGTCGCGCAGATAATCGAATCCAAATTCATTGTTTGTGCCATAAGTGACGTCTGCCTGGTATACGAGTTTTCGTTCTTCCGGGGTCAGACTGGAAACCACAGCATCAACGGTGATTCCCAGCTTTACGTACACTTTTTCCATCCACTCTTTGTCCCGTTTTGCGAGATAGTCGTTTACGGTGACCACGTGTGTGCTGCGACCGCCGATCGCATTCAAATACGCTGGCAAAGTTGCGACCAGCGTTTTGCCTTCTCCGGTTTTCATTTCCGAGATTTTTCCTTCGTGCAAAACCATGCCGCCTATCAGTTGCACGTCAAAATGGCGCAAGCCCAGTGTTCGGCGAGACGCTTCACGTACCACTGCAAAAGCTTCCGGTAACAGCTCTTCAAAGGATTCCCCAGCTGCGTAGCGATCCTTGAATTCCGCAGTCTTCCCGGTCAGTGCCTCATCCTCCAGCGCGGTGAGCCCGTTTTCGTAGCTGTTTATTTTGGTGACGGTCTTGCTGTAGCCCTTGATCAAACGATCATTGCGGGTGGGTATGATCTTCCTGAAAAGTTTTTTAAACAATGGGCCCTTCGCCTTTCCCCGCTGCTGTCAAAGTATATTTGCGTGACACTTGGCTGAAAATCCGAAAGCGCCCACCATCCGAAGCCCACAAAAAAAGATGCTGCCACTCACATCCGTTTTATAAAAAACGGCAGCACGAAACAACCGGGACAACGGTTTATCGTTTCGCAAACGGAACCGGGTGGGTACGTTTGAGGTAAGGAGCAGGGTTAAGGGTGCGACCGTGTCTGCGAATTTCAAAATGCAGATGTGGCCCGGTTGAGCGGCCTGAGTTCCCTACCAGCGCGATGATGTCTCCTTTGCTCACGACCTCTCCTTCCTTCACCAGGATGACGCTGTTGTGAGCGTAACGCGTTGTGAAGTGGTTGCCATGATCGATCTCGATCATTTTTCCGTAATGCCCGTTCACAACAGCTCTCTTGATAATGCCGCCGGAAAAGGCACGAACGCCACTTCGGTATTTGGCAACGATGTCGACGCCGGAATGAAATTCCTGGCGTCCGCTGAAGGGGCTGACACGCGTACCATATTGAGAGGAGATCCAGCCATTTTCAGCAGGCCAGCCTGGTGCCAGTCGTGCCGTGTCGTGGTTCAGGTCATCCAGAATTTCTCTCAGGACTCCCAAGTGCAATTCGCGACTTTCCAGTTTGTGCTCAAGCTTGCCAAGCCGCACCAGTGTTTCGGAAATCTGCAAGCTGGAGTTGGCAGCAGCCGAATTTGGCATCCCTCCCATTCCTGGTGTTTCCAAAAGATCGAATTCCGTTTCATCCAGCTCATAACGCTGTATCAGATCCAGCCCCAGTGCTTCCAGCCGAATCAGTCGCGCCTCAAGGGTCGCAAGAGCCCGGGTCAGCAGAGACAACTCTGTCCGCAGCACGGTTTCGGCTGACGCCTCCGCCTCGCGTCCCTGTTGTCTGAGGTTTGACGATTCCTGCCGCTCAAACCATGTTCCGAACACAAAGCCAGCTCCAAGCAGCACCCCGCTGCAGATGAGTGCGGCGAAAAAAGGTTTGTAGGTGGTCATAAAACGGGTCGCATGGATTGATACTGCTTCATTGCCTCGTGAGCGCGCAAAGGAACCTTAATGCACGGTGATAGAATGCCGCACATTATCCGCAGTCACCGGAGCACCGCACCATATTCAAGCTACTAAACGTCTTTCTTGACGACCGCATCAAGCATCAATCCGATGTGCTGGAGAAGATGACGAATAGCGGCAAATCATGCCTGGCGCCCCAACTTGCAGAACATTTCTGGGTCAGCGATTTCGGGAGTGGTACAGTGACCGTGGTGACGAGTCATTCCAGTTACGCGAGTGGAATTCACTTCCAGCAAAGGGAGATCCTGAAACAACTGAATATGGGGTTTGTCGGAGACCGCTTCAGGAGACTGCGTGTCCTCGTCTGCGTGCCAAGCCCTGCTCAAATAAGACCACACGACAGCAGTCCGCCAAAGTTCTGAGCAACGCTTTGCTGGCACTCAGTACTGTAGCGCGCTTCTCCCGAAAAAAGCACCCACTCTTCTTTGCAGTTTGGCATATTCTTCAGGAGCGACGTGTTCCCAGGCATCCACTCTTTCCAACAGCTTGCACAGCAGTTCATTGTTCAGTGCATGCCCTGACTTGTATCCCTCGAACATGCCAATAGGCGTGCACGGCAGCAGGGAGACATCACCAATCAAGTCAAGAACCTTGTGACGTACGAACTCGCCTTCGTGGCGTAGCCCCTCCTCGTTCAGAATGTGATGCTCATCAAGGACTATGGCATTGGCGAGGCTGCCACCCCGCGCCAGACCGCAACTGCGCAAGTGCTCGTAGTCCTTGGAAAATCCGAAAGTCCGTGAACGGCTGATTTCTTTGATGAATACGGTTGTGGAAAGCTCAAGATCAATCTTGGAGGTATGCTGCCTAATGACCGGGTGATCAAAGTCAATCTCGAAAGCGAAGCGAAACCCATTGTGCGGGGAAACCCGCACCCATTTATCACCATCCCTCACTTCAATTTCCTTCTTGATCCTGATGAATCTCTTGGCGGTATTTTGGCGCACAATGCCTGCAGACTGGAGCAAAAATATAAAGGTACTGGCACTGCCGTCCATCACCGGGACTTCTCCGGAATCGACGTCCACGAACATATTGTCGACCCCCAGGCCAAAAGTGGCTGACATCAGGTGCTCAACAGTTGCGACTCTTGCACGGCCTTTCCCGAGTGTGGTTGACATATTCGTGTCGACTACGCATTTGGGATGAGCCGGAGCTATGGCTGAAGGGCTTAAATCCGTCCGCCGAAAAATGATTCCGGTGTCCACTGGAGCTGGCCTCAAAGTCAGCAAAATTTTCCTGCCTGTGTGCAGACCAATGCCGGTTGCGGTGATAAAATTTCTTAGCGTATGCTGGTACATAAAATATCTTGCCCGTCGGGAAACTGAGTGCCGCGAAATTCGGCACAACACGGCGAATTGTAACACCGGTATCGGGAGAATGTTAGCACCATGATTCGCCTTGTTTCTTCATCCCATGACCTCAATCGGCCTTTGCCAATAAGGGAGAAAATGGCACGAAAACCAAGCTGTACAGGGTGTGGTCATGAGTTTGGGTCTGCATTTTTATGCGCCAGCGGATGGTGTGCGTGCGACCTGTACTGCCAGCGAAACGCCACTGCGCTGACCTTGCCTTTGTTGATAAAAAACGAGCGGAGCCACAGACACAGCCCGGGGATTTTGCTCGTATTTTTCCCGCGTTTCAGGCCTGTGCAGCTTGCAGAGACGACAAGTGGTCTTTCAGTTTTGCAAAAGCCCTGACTTCGATTTGCCGTACGCGCTCAGTGGACACGCCCAGTTTTGTGGAGAGTTCTTTGAATGTCGCTTTTTTGCCGGACAGCCAACGTTGTTTCACAATTTCGACGCTGCGCTCGTCCAGGGTTTTAAGTGCCATATTCAACGCCTTTACGCGAATCGTGCGTTCGTCTTCCTGTTCCACTTGCATGATTGGGTCAAAACGCCCGTCTGACAAATAATCCACTGGTGCCAGGCCGGAATTTCCCCCGGTGTTTTCAGGCATCTCAAAACTTTTGTCCAGACCGTGCAGGCGTTGATCCATTTCCCTGACATCTTCCGAAGCCACGTTCAGCTTGCTGGCAATATCGTTTGCTTCATGGTCGCTTAAAAAGCCGAGTTTGTCGCGCATACCGCGCAAGTTAAAAAATAGCCTACGCTGCGCTTTGGTGGTTGCCATTTTTACGATGCGCCAGTTACGCACGATGAAGTCGCAGATTTCAGACTTGATCCAGTGAACCGCAAAGGAAATCAGCCGCACGCCGTGTTTTGGATCAAAGCGCTTGACAGCTTTCATGAGCCCTATGTTTCCTTCCTGAATCAAATCGGACAGCTGCAAGCCATAACCTTTGTAGGTGTGTGCCACTTTGACGACGAAACGCAAATTGTGAAGTACCAGCTTGCGCGCCGCTTCCACATCGGCGTGTTCGCGATACCGCAACGCCAGGGTTTTTTCCTGTTCAGGTTCAAGCACGGGGATTTTCGCCACGGCACCCATATAGGCGGCAAGGCTTCCAACTCGTGGAACCAGTTCGTGTCCAGTGACTTTGGCCAACATTTTTCATTTTCCTCCATTCAGCTGCAAATCGCATGATCCTGGTACGCGGTCATTGTCAGGGCTACGGTTAATCTGCAACACCTCCCATACTTATATGGTGACAGTGGTCAGAGATTTCTACCCTGAATCAACTTTTGCTTTGCGACGACCGCCACGCGCCACGTAAGACTCATGGATTTTCGCACAGATTGGGCTTTAACTGTCAAGCTGCGCGCCATGTCCCGTGGCTTATCCTGTTTCTTTTCTGGGTCCGAACAAAGCGCTGCCAACGCGAACGATGGTTGCCCCTTCAGCGATTGCCAAACGGTAGTCAGCACTCATGCCCATGGACAATGTGTCCAGGGAAAAGTCATTTTGCAATTCCTGGTACAGCGCGTTCAATTCTGTAAATGCCGTCCGTTCCGAAGTTTCGCTCTGTTGCTTTTTGGCTATGGTCATCAATCCACGCAACCTGAGTCCTGGTGATTGTGCGACTGCTTCCAGCAGGGTGCCGACCTCGCTTTTCCGGACACCGGACTTGCTCGCTTCGCCGGTGACGTTGACCTGCACGCAGATATTCAGGGCGCGCGCATCTGCTGGCCTGCTCTGACTCAGGCGTTCGGCGATTTTTACGCGCTCCAGACTGTGCACCCAGGAAAAGTGCCGGGCAATTTTCGCTGCTTTGTTGCTTTGTATGGGACCAACAAAATGCCATTCCAGCCGCTCCAGTTCGGGTGCCAGTATTTTCGGCAAAGCTTCTTGCATGTAGCTTTCTCCAAAGGCGATCTGTCCTGCTTTATGTGCTGCGTAAATTTCTTCGATTGTGCGGGTTTTGCTGATGGCAAGCAGGCGCGTACCATGGGCTTTACGACCGCATTCTTTTGCTGCCCGGCGTAGATCGTCAAGAAGCGTGGCGAGCCTGCTTTCAATGCTTCCGTTGCCCAAATGTCTGGTCAAAATATACCGCCTGAGCAGGAAATACGGGTCCGTCCACGCACACACGCAGCATGGCAATTTGGTCATTTTCAAAAATTGGAATCGCGCAGCCGGCACAACCTCCGACACAGCATGCCATCTGCTCTTCCACGCACAGCTCGCAGCGCAGGCCATGGCGACCGGCGAGCACGGAGACAGCTTTGAGCATAGGTTCCGGTCCACACGCGTAAATGATGACTTTGGCTATGGTGGCCGAGCTTAGTGTGCCGAGCCAGTGGTCGGCGGCGGCGACAGCCGTCCCTGTGTAGTAGCCGGGTATTTTATGTCCCGTGCACAGTCTTGCCGGAATCTTTTCTTTTTCCAGTAGTTGCAGTGTTGTCTTGCATTCCTGTGGAAAGTCAGGGATTTCCAGGTTACTGGAACACACAGGGAAGGGCATAGGACGCTCAGACCCGAGCAGCACCAGGGCGGGCGGGCTGCCCGCCTGCATCATGGTACGGGCGAGGAACAATATGGGCGGCATGCCGACTCCACCACCAAGCAAAAGCGGCAGGTCGCCGTTGCCTGCTGTGCTGAAGCCATTGCCAATGGGACCGAGGCAAGGCACAGAGTCGCCGATCGCTTTTTGGGACAGTGCGGAGCTGCCTTTGCCGACCCGCTGAAAATAGATTTCAATCTGCCCGTTTTCAGGATCCACACGCATGATTGAATAAGGTCGTGGCAGCTGCAAGTGTTCCGCACACTTCAACGCGACAAATTGCCCGGGTTTTGCTTTTCTGGCACACCACGGAGACTCAAGGCGCAGCAGATACTGCTCTTGGGCAAAGCTTTCCATGGAAACAACGCGTGCGTTTTCCCGGACAATGTTGCCTCTTGTGTCAGACACGTTCCAGGTTCCCGTTTTTGAAAAACCGGGCTTTGTACGCCAGTCTCCCGGCGACGAATGTGGCGGCGACTTTTCCTTTCAGTGTTTCCCCCCAGAAAGGGGTGTTTTCGCCTCTGCTGAACCAGTTGCGTTTATCCACTGTCCAGACATGATTCGGGTCAAACAGCGACAGATCCGCTGGTGCGCCGACTCTGAGTCTTCCACACTCAAGGTTCAAAATCCGGGCAGGCCGATACGTGAGGGCTGACAATACCGAGTGCATGGCCAACCCTTGTTTTTCCACCAGCTTCAGACACATCGGCAACAGGGTTTCCAACGCGGAGATGCCAGTGGCAGAGGTGGGGAAAGGCGACAGTTTTGCCCCCAGTTCATGGGGTTGGTGGTCAGAACAGATGGCCAGTGTTTTGTTGTTGGCAACCGCTTGCTGTAAAGCCTTCTGGTCGCTCTCACCGCGCAACGGTGGCAACAAATGGAAATTCGGATCGAAATGTTCCACTTTTTCTTCATTCCATGTCAGCTGGTAGGCGGCAACATCCGCCGAAACGTTTAATCCCAGTTCGTGAGCCTGGTTCAGCAAAGTTATGGACCGTGCCGAAGACAGTCGGCAAAAATGGACGCGCACTCCGGTTTCTCTGACCAGTTCGATGCACTGTGCCAGAGCCGCCGTTTCCGCGGAATAGGGCATTCCGCCCAAACCACAGCGCGCGGCAAAGACCCCGTCATGGGTACAAGCTCCGTCTGCCAGTGACTGGTCAAAGGGATAAAAAAACACCGTTAGCTTCAAGCCGGCGGCGTATTCCAGAGCCCGCTTCAAAAAGGCTGTGCTACCGGGCGAGATCATCATATTACTGACTCCGACGCAGCCATTTTCCGCCAGAGCTGCCATATTGCTGAGCTTTTCCCCGCCAAGCCCTTTGCTGAGTGCGCCAATAACCTTTACGTGGCAATTGCCAGCCTGCCTGGCTCGCTCCTGTATCAGGCGCACGGTCGCCGGAGAGTCTGTTACCGGTTCGGTGTCCGGAGTGCAACAGAAAGTTGTGACCCCGGATGCGAGTGCGGCGTATGTTTCGGAAGCAATGGTGGCTTTGAAAGCTTGCCCAAGATCCCGGGAATGAACCGCTAGATCCACGATGCCCGGAATGGCCAGCAGTCCTTTGGCAGCGACCACTTCAGTATCGGGAGTTGTTTCAATTTCCCCAATGTCCTGGATGCACCCATCGCTGATGAGCACATCAGCGACCTGGTCATATCCACTGCCCGGGTCTATTACCCGAGCCTGCCTGATCAAAACGCGAGAGAGAGACAAAGTATCAGGAGCCGGAGTGTTCTGCCGCTGATGAGGGGTGGCTGTGATCGCCCGCCATTTTTGCCAAGCGTGCCGCGACGCCAAATGTCGAGGAGATGACTGCCATACGCACAGCAATGCCATAAGTAATTTGTTCGAGTATGAAAGAGCGTTCCCCGTCCGCGACTTCGGAGCTGACTTCCACGCCACGATTGATGGGCCCCGGGTGCATGACAATGCCATCCGTGGCAATGCACTTCAGGCGTTCCGTCGTAACACCGTAGCGCCGGTAATACTCCTCTTCACTGGGGACGAAGGCTCCATTCATACGCTCTTTTTGCAGTCTCAACATGATGACGACATCTGCCCCTGACAGACCCTCTTCCATATCCTCAAAAACTTTTGCCCCGAAGGCATTGGGGGCGGAGGGAGCCAGCGTTCGCGGAGCAATCAAACGGATTTCCTTGACCCCCAAAGTGTGCAAGGCACAGATTTCCGAGCGCGCGACACGTGAGTGCAGAATGTCTCCGACGATGGCGACGCGCAAGTTGGAAAAATCACCTTTATGCTTGCGGATGGTGTACATGTCCAGGAGTGCCTGAGTCGGATGTTCGTGACGGCCATCGCCGGCGTTGATGACGCAAACGTGTTTTGCCACATTGTTGGCAATAAAACTGGCCGCACCACTGTCTTGATGGCGAACAATAAACATTTCTGCCCCCATGGCCTGAAGGGTTTTTAAGGTATCAAGCAGAGTCTCGCCTTTGTGTACAGCGGCGGTCTCAACGTTGAAGTTCAGAACGTCAGCGGAGAGTTGCCGAGCTGCGATTTCGAAAGTTGTGCGTGTGCGTGTGCTGGACTCGAAAAAAAAGTTCACGACGGTTTTGCCGCGCAACAGAGGCACTTTTTTTAATGATTTGCCATTGCCGCGCATAAAGGTTCCCGCCAGGTCGAGCAGATCCAGCAGCGTTTGCCTGCTTAAACCGCGGATGGCCAGAAAGTGTCTCTTCGCATCTTTCATGTCACGCGCCTAAGCAAGGAAGATACGAACCAGAACGTTCGTGAAGAGCGGGGATTGTTGAGCGGAAGCCGGCCAGAGGGGAGCCATTGCAGGGTCGTCATTATGCCAAAAAAAGTAACAAAGGCAAGCGAAACTCACGTTGCCGGAGCTTTTTGGAGAAAGTCAGCTTTTTTTGTCGCTGATCCCGAAAAATTATGTAGAGAGGCAGGGCTTAAGTGGGGGATGCTTCATTTGCGGGAAAGAGTGCCAATTCCGGCTGCCGCCCGTCGTGCCCCCCCGACCGCCTTGCTAACCGCGTGAAGGTGGTTTGGCATTAGGTGCCACGCCAGGAAACAATGGGTGGAGCAGTTTTTGTGTGTCCGCGTTGGCAGGGATTTGTGCGGATGCGACGCCTTCTGATTTTGAACCGCTGTCAGAATCAATCAGGCCGCAGGCATGATCTTGCGCCACGCCCGCTCACTCCAGGTCAAGACGTAACCGCCGCCGCTGACAATCGTGGTGCCGGCGACGGCGAAAAACATGAACTCAAGCAAAGGTGTCCACAAAGGTGCCCACGAAGGCTGTATCTGGCTCAAAAGCACCGTGAAGACCATGATGAGTTGTGCACAGGTGTTGAATTTGCTGGCTTTTGAAGGATCTATCTCGAAGCGTCCCAAAAGTACGCGCAAGCTGATCACGCCACCCATGATCACCAGATCGCGAACAATTACCGTGGCTACGACCCAGAGCGGAATCAGACCCATAAGCCCAAGGCAGTAGCAGGCGATAACCAACATGCATTTGTCTGCCAGGGGATCCAGCAATGCCCCTATCTGACTGCGCCAAGCGAAACGCTTGGCAAGGAAGCCGTCGCAAGCGTCCGAGAGCCCCATGAGCAGTGCCAGAAACAAGGCCTCAGGGTAGTTCCCGCGAAGTATCCATATTGAAAGCAAAGGGACACACAAGATGCGGAAAACGGTAAGAATATTTGGTGTGTGCTTTAACACTGGCTACAGTCTCCATGCAAGCTAGCGGCGATAGTAGCACGCCGCCATGTTGAAAAAAATATCCGAATCGCGGGCAAAAGGGCTCTGGCACCCAGCTACGCTTACGCCCCATCAAGCATCCTGTACGGACAAAGGATGTAGAAGGCACGCGCTGCTTCCGGAACCCCGCATGTGGGTTGGATCAGAGTTCCGGAAGGGATAGGGAGTTGGAAGTCTCAGGAGCCTGTATTACAATCGCGGGCAGTAGAAAAATCGTGCAGGGTGGTGTTCTGTTCCTGCAATCTGATGACTACTGCAAACAGAGCTCCAACGAAATAAGCCGTCGTGAAACGACACCTCCTCAGTGCCTTGCTGCTCAGTACAAGTTGTGCTTTTGCCGATGTTCCAGTTGAAAAACATGATGTGCCTGGTGCGCTCGTTCCCGCAGGTGGCGAATTGCAGAAAAAAGCGAGTGTTGCTGAGGCAGTCCCCGCGATGGCGGGAAACCGTGATTGTCCGCAGTGTCCGGAAATGGTCGCAATCCCAAGCGGTAGTTTTACAATGGGGGCGAAAAAAGGGCATCCCCTTCCGGACTACCCAAAGTCTCGTGTTGAGCTTCCCTTACACACAGTTAATGTCAGTACCCCGTTTCGCATCAGCAAAAGCGAGATTTCTTTCCGTGAGTACACGCATTTCGCCAGGAAAGTCGGGAAAGCTGTCTCTACAGCAGCCTGTCCGTGGCTTCCCCCGGGGGCTACCCCCTCAACTGCGAAATCCTACCCGGTGGTCTGCGTCAGCAAAAAAGACGCTGAGGAATACACGGCCTGGTTGACGAAAGAGACGGGTTTCAACTACCGCTTGCCGAGCGAATCAGAGTGGGAGTACGCGGCGCGTGGTGGCAGTGGAACACTCTGGTATTGGGGGGACTCAGCTGCTGAGGCATGCCGCTATGAAAACGTGGCAGATGCCGCTTATGCCTTGGCGGTGGCGGCTTTTAGCACAAAATTGCAAACTTTCAGCTGCGATGACAGGCATTTCCTGGTTTCCCCGGTCGGGATGTACGAAGCCAATCCTTTTGGTCTGCTTGATGTGTTGGGCAATGCTCGGGAATGGGTGGCAGATTGTTGGTCGAACACCTATAACGGGTATCCGGTCGGTGGCTCGGCTCGTAAAGCCCGGGGTAAAAAGCCGTGCAAGACAGGGGTGCAACGCGGGGGGTCATTCGTCAGTGGGCCGCACCGCTCGCGCGCTGCCTATCGCCTGCGCGCCGCGATGGGAAGCCGTTCCGCTTTGGTGGGCTTTCGGGTTGTCAGAGAGGTCTCGAACGACAGTGGCTAAGAGACAGAATCGTACGTTTTCCAGCACTGTTCGGGTGACCCGCACAGTTTTGGGTGAATCACAGGATTTGCAATGGCGTTCACACGGCGTGGGCGTCTGAGGTTTGGGGTCAGTTGGTGGGGTGTTTTATGCCAGCTTTGATGTTTCCCGGTATGTACCTGCGTTTGACGCACGCCAGATGGTACAAAACTTTAATGCAGATGCTTCTTATTCGTTCAGCTATCATGGTTCGGGTCGGGCAGGCATTTTTCTGCCTGCTTACCCCCACCTCTGGCTGTGCAAAATAGATCCTTCAATCTGAAAAAAGGTCTGGACATCCCGCTTAGCGGGGCACCAGAGTTGCGCATTGAAACACCACCATTGGCGAGCAGGGTTGCGCTTTACGCGCGTGAGTTTCATGGGTTGAAGCCTGATATGAAGGTTAGGCCGGGAGATGAGGTGGCACAGGGGCAGCCCCTTTTTTCCGATCGGCGCCACCCGGAAATTTTGTACACCTCTCCCGCTTCCGGCGTGGTTGAGGAAGTGCATCGCGGCAGGAAACGTGCCTTGCTTTCTGTGGAAGTGCGGGTAGAAGGTCAGCGTCAGGTGGCGTTTTCCGCTTTTGAAGAAAGTGAGCTGGCGACTTTGTCTCCGGGAACGGTTCGGGAACAGTTGTTGCGCTCAGGCTTGTGGACTGCATTTCGCACCAGGCCCTACAGCGAAGTTCCGCCCCCGACGCAGGAGCCGGACGCCATTTTCATTACCGCCATGGATACCCGGCCTTTGGCGCTGGATCCGGCGATGGTGATTCAGGAGGAGGGCGAGAATTTTCGTGCTGGCATGAGCGTGTTGTCCCGGCTTTCAAAAGCTCCCCTTTATGTCTGTACGTCTCCGGGCACGAAGTTGCCTTTGCCGGATCTGGAAAATTTATGCCAGGCGGAATTTGCCGGTTCCCATCCCGCAGGTCTTGCCGGAACCCACATTCACTTTTTGGCACCGGTCACTTTGGGTAAAGTCGTGTGGGTCATTGATTACCACCACGTCATTGGCGTGGGAGCTCTGTTCACGACCGGTCACCTGCCGTCCACCCGGGTCGTCGCATTGGGTGGCCCCTTGGTCGTTCGCCCCCGCTTGCTGCGCGTGCTTGAAGGTGCCTGCGTCAGCGAGATTTGTGAAAACGAGCTGTTGTCTGCAAAACCTGCTGATCCCGATGTGCGGTTGGTTTGCGGATCCGTGTTGGAAGGTTACGAAGCACAGGATGGCTGCGACTTTCTCGGATCCTTTACGCGCCAAGTCACGGCCTTGAGCAATCATTGCCAACAACCGATTCTGGGCTGGTTACGCCCGGGGCTGAATTTGTTCACGGTCAGCAGGACTTTGCTCTCTTCCCTGTCTGGTACCCAAAGGAAATTTCCTCTGGCGTGTGGGCAAAACGGGAGCCCAAGGTCACTGGTTCCTCTGGAGCTTTATGACCGTGTTTTCCCGCTTGAGCTGCTGCCTGTGCAGATGCTGAAAGCTTTGTTGGTGCGGGATACCGACACCGCACAGGAACTGGGGTGCCTGGAACTCGATGAAGAGGATCTGGCCTTGTGTTCTTTTATTTGCCCGAGCAAGCACGAGTTTGGTCCAGTGTTGCGTGAAAATCTGGAATTGATCCAGCGCGAAGGCTGATGGCAAACAGAGAGAAAAAACCAGGCCTTTGGTTCCGTCTAGGGGCGAAATTCGAGGCTGATGGTCCCTGGAAAAAGTATCTCCCAATATTTGAAATGGTGGACAGCTTCATTTTTTGGACCAACGCGGTTACCCAGCGGGCACCTCATATTCGCGACGCTCTGGACATTAAGCGGGTCATGTCCTACGTCGTATTGGCCACCTTGCCTTGCATTTTAATGGCCTGGTACAACACGGGTTATCAGGCGCACCTGGCGCTTGCTTTGGGTGGCGGGGAGTGGTCTGGCGGTTGGCGCAGCACCCTGCTCGCGACTTTCGGGCTATCGCCCGACCCGCAAAGTCTGTTGTCCTGTTTCCTGTTTGGCTTTCTCTGCTTCTTGCCGATTTATGTGGTAACTGTGCTGGTTGGTGGCTTATGGGAAGTGATTTTTGCCACGGTGCGGGGTCACGAAGTAAATGAAGGGTTTTTGGTGACCTCCATTCTCTATACTTTGACTTTGCCCCCTGACATTCCACTTTGGCTGGTTGCGCTTGGCATTAGCTTTGGGGTCGTGATCGGAAAGGAAGTTTTTGGCGGTTCGGGAATGAATTTTTTGAACCCTGCGTTGACCGGCAGAGCTTTTTTATATTTTGCGTATCCGGCTTCCATGACGGGGGAGGCGGTCTGGGTTGCGGTGGATGGATACAGTGGTGCCACGCCGCTGGGTCTGGCAGCGGAAGTGGGCATCCCGGGCGTGCTGACCGCAGGTTATAGCTGGTGGAATGCATTTATTGGCATCATTCCCGGTTCCCTGGGGGAAACCTCGGCACTTGGCTGCTTTTTGGGAGGCGCTTTCCTCGTGTGGATGAGAATTGCTTCCTGGCGCATTATTCTGGGCGTGTTTTTTGGTATGGTGGTTACCGCCATGCTGTTTGAGTTTATTGGCAGCAACACGAACCCGATGTTCTCCATGCCTTGGTACTGGCATCTGGTGACAGGTGGGTTTGCTTTTGGCATGGTCTATATGGCGACGGATCCGGTTTCGGCTGCGGCGACAAAAGGCGGGCGTTGGATTTTTGGTTTTCTCATTGGGTTCATGGTGGTGATGATTCGGGTAGTCAACCCAGCCTTCCCTGAAGGGATGATGCTGGCGATCATATTTGCCAATATGTTTGCACCTTCCATCGATTATGTGGTCACGAAAATGAATACGCGCAAAAGAATGCGGCGCTACGCTGGTGGCTAAAGAGACAGTCAGGCAGACTGTGCTGGTAATCTTGGCGGTTTGCCTCGTTTGTTCGATCGTGGTTTCGAGTTTTGCGGTGGCACTGAAAAGCCGTCAGGAACACAATCGCGAGCTTGATATACAAAAAAACGTGTTGGAGGTGGTCGGCCTTTATGAGCCAGAAGTCAACACAGAAGAGGCCTTCCAGAAAATAGAGACCGGAGTGCTGGATTTACAAAGCGGCGAGTGGGTGTCAGAACAACTTCTGAAGGATGCCCCTGACACGCAACTGACTCCTGCGCAGGATATTGCGGGCATCCAGACGTTGCCACGTTACCGCCGAGTGTATCTGGTCTACCATGACGGGCGTCTGGACAAAGTGGCACTGCCGGTATACGGCTATGGTCTGTGGTCGACCATGTATGGTTTTCTCGCTTTGGAAGGGGATGGCAAGACGGTGTATGGCTTGAGGTTTTATGATCAGAAGGAAACGCCCGGTTTGGGTGGTGAAGTGGACAATCCTGCCTGGCAAGGTTTGTGGGAGGGGAAGCACTTGTATGACAACAGCGGCAAGTTGTGTATCGAAGTCATAAAGGGGAAGCTACTTCCTGGTGCCAGGAATGCCGACTGCAAAGTGGACGGAATTTCCGGTGCCACTTTGACGAGTCGCGGGGTCAGTAATTTGATAAATTTCTGGAGTGGAGAGCTGGGTTATGGGGATTTTCTCACCCGGCTTCGTGAGGGAAGGGTAAAACGACCTCCAGCGCACTCCAAGCTTGATAGCGAGGGAGCGAACTTATGACTAAAAACAAGGAAATACTGCTCGACCCGCTGGTTGACAATAACCCCATCACTTTGCAGGTGCTGGGGATTTGTTCAGCTTTGGCGGTGACGTCCAAGGTCAGCGCCGCGCTGATGATGTGTTTGGCATTGACCTGCGTGGTGGCACTGTCCAACGTCACGATCAGCATCATTCGTAACCATGTGCCGACCAATGTTCGCATCATTGTGCAAATGACGATTATTTCTTCACTGGTCATCGTGGCTGACCAGTTGTTGCAGGCTTACACGTATGAACTGAGTAAAACCCTGTCAGTGTTTGTCGGGTTGATTGTGACCAACTGCATCGTCATGGGGCGCGCTGAAGCGTTTGCCATGCAAAACCCGCCTTGGGAGAGTTTTCTGGATGGGCTTGGCAACGGCCTGGGTTACAGTCTGGTACTGCTGCTGGTTGCTGTGATACGGGAATTGTTTGGTTCCGGGACGCTGCTTGGTTATACGATATTGCCTTTGAGCACAGAGGGTGGCTGGTATTACCCGAACGGGATGATGCTGTTGCCGCCGAGTGCTTTTTTCATTATTGGCCTCATGAT
Organism: Candidatus Oxydemutatoraceae bacterium; assembly: GCA_965212025.1. Lineage (GTDB taxonomy): Bacteria > Pseudomonadota > Gammaproteobacteria > Poriferisulfidales > Oxydemutatoraceae. Next base: position 484,207 of record OZ243039.1, on the reverse strand, counting down.
TTGGGTCGTCCGCAGCAAGCGTCCGCTACAAGTGGAACAGGCGGACTTTACGGTCGCCAGAGCGAAAAACTGAGGCTTGGGTGACTGATGACTGATCCTGCGGCGTTTTCTGGCATAGCTGTCTGACGCTTTCCTCCCCATGAACCACAAAGACTGAAAATGGAAGCGGCACTGAGTCTTTTCCTGCGGGCGGTTTTTGTCGAGAACCTGGCCTTGGCTTTTTTTCTCGGCATGTGCACTTTCCTGGCGATTTCCAAAACGATGGTGAATGCCTTTGGTCTGGGCATCGCGGTTATCGTGGTGCAAACCCTGACAGTCCCGTTGAACAACCTGATTTACCAGTACCTCCTGAATGCTGGCAGCCTGTCCTGGCTGGGATTGCCTGATGTTGACCTGAGGTTTCTCGGGCTGATCAGTTATATAGGAGTCATTGCTGCCGTTGTGCAGATTCTGGAAATGGTTCTGGATCGTTATTTTCCGGCCTTGTACAACGCTTTGGGGATATTTTTACCACTGATTACCGTGAATTGCGCGATTTTGGGAGGCTCACTGTTTATGGTGGAGCGTGACTACAATTTCAGTGAAAGCGTGATTTATGGTGTTGGCTCCGGTTTTGGCTGGGCGCTTGCAATTGTGGCTTTGGCCGGCGTACGGGAAAAACTGAAATACAGCAATGTGCCGGAAGGACTGCGTGGTCTGGGCATTACTTTTATTACGGTAGGGCTGATGTCCCTGGGCTTCATGGCTTTTTCCGGGGTGCAGCTTTGATGCGGGCAGGCAGGTAAATGCTGGAAGTTGGGCTTGGCGTGTTTTTTTTCACGTTCATTGTGTTGCTTTTGGTCGGTGTCATTCTTTTTGCACGCGATAAGCTGGTGTCCTCTGGCGATGTTCTGCTCAACATTAACCAGGAGAAGAAAATCAGCACACCGGTTGGCACCAAGTTGCTGCTGGCACTTGCTGAACAAAAATTGTTTGTCTCTTCGGCTTGCGGAGGTGGGGGAACCTGTGGCCAATGTCGCGTCAAAGTTCTGTCCGGGGGCGGCACGATCCTTTCTACCGAGACTTCGCATATCAATAAAGCCAGTGCTCGCGAGGGGTATCGGCTGTCCTGCCAGCTCACCGTTAAACGGGACATGGAAATTGAGCTGGATCGGGAAGTCTTTGGTTGCGGTGAGTGGCTCTGTACCGTCCGCTCCAACGAGAACGTGGCGACGATGATTAAAAACCTGGTTCTGGAATTGCCGCCAGGTGAAGACGTGAGTTTTCGTGCAGGGGGGTTCGTCCAGATTCAATGTCCGACTCACCATGTTCGCTTTGCTGACTTTGACATTGAGGAAGAATACCGGGACGTGTGGGATCATTTCAAAATGTGGAAACTGGAATCGCGCGTTGAGGAGGTGTGCAGTCGTGCCTACTCCATGGCGAATTTCCCGGACGAGAAGGGAATGATCATGCTGAATGTGCGAATTGCGACCCCGCCGCCTGGTACCAAGGATATTCCGCCGGGGATTATGAGTGCGTATATTTTTTCCTTAAAGCCCGGGGCGCAAGTGAAAATTGCTGGTCCCTTCGGGGATTTTTTCGCCAAAGACACGCAAAAAGAAATGATTTTCGTTGGCGGTGGAGCCGGAATGGCTCCGATGCGCTCGCATATTTTTGATCAACTGAAAAGACTGGGCAGCGAGCGCAAAATCAGTTTCTGGTATGGCGCAAGGAGTCTGCGTGAATTGTTTTTCAAAGAAGATTATGACGGTCTGGCTGAAGATCATGAAAATTTCAATTGGTACGTCGCCATGTCTGAGCCGCAGCCAGAGGACAATTGGAAGGGATACACCGGTTTCATCCATCAGGTACTGTATGAGAATTATTTGCACGACCATCCTGCTCCTGAAGACTGCGAGTACTACATTTGTGGTCCGCCCATGATGAACAGTGCCGTTATCAAGATGCTGGATGATCTGGGTGTTGACCCGGAAAACGTCATGTTTGACGATTTTGGCGGCTGAAGCTGTAGGGGACACACGGTTTAGACCCGGAAGCGATATCGCGCCCAGATACTGGCAAACAGCAAGAAAGGGTCTCGGCTCTGTCCCTCTTGTTTGCCGAGGGGCAGGTTCTGTTTTCGGTATTTTTTCTCCCAAGGGCAGGCTCATGCCGTGGTACGCCATCCTTCCCTATAAAACGAAGTGAAATATACTTGCCATTGTGCTGGTACTCATTCTTTTTATTGCGTCTGTTGTTGCCATGGAGCAGACCGAAGCGGGCGAATTCTGGTTTAGTCCCGATAAAATAAGTACCACCAGGAATCAGGCAGCAAAGCTGGCAGAACCATCCGAAGCGGCTCAGCCACCGGAGTCACGTGAGGCAGCGAAGCCGGCAGAACCATCCGAAGCGGCTCAGCCACCGGAGTCACGTGAGGCAGCGAAGCCGGCAGAACCATCCGAAGCGGCTCAGCCACCGGAGTCACGTGAGGCAGCGAAGCCGGCAGAACCATCCGAAGCGGCTCAGCCACCGGAGTCACGTGAGGCAGCGAAGCCGGCAGAACCATCCGAAGCGGCTCAGCCACCGGAGTCACGTGAGGCAGCGAAGCTGGCAGAACCATCCGAAGCGGCTCAGCCACCGGAGTCACGTGAGGCAGCGAAGCCGGCAGAACCATCCGAAGCGGCTCAGCCACCGGAGTCACGTGAGGCAGCGAAGCCGGCAGAACCATCCGAAGTGGATCAGCCACCGGAGTCACGTGAGGCAGCAAAGCTGGCAGAACCATCCGAAGCGGCTCAGCCACCGGAGTCACGTGAGGCAGCAAAGCCGGCAGAACCATCCGAAGCGGCTCAGCCACCGGAGTCACGTGAGGCAGCAAAGCCGGCAGAACCATCCGAAGCGGATCAGCCACCGGAGTCACGTGAGGCAGCGAAGCCGGCAGAACCATCCGAAGCGGCTCAGCCACCGCCGGAGGCAGCAAAGCTGGCAGAACCATCCGAAGCGGCTCAGCCACCGGAGTCACCTGAGGCAGCAAAGCCGCCCGAACCGCCCGAAGCGGCTCAGCCACCGGAACCATTCGAGCAAGGGTTGAACTATCTTGACGAGGTCTTGTTAAAAGCGCGCATCGAAATAGAACAAAAATCTGTCGCTTCAGGCGGTGGCGGTAGTGCAGGCGGTGGCGGAGGAGGAGGCAGTGGTGACAGTGGTGACAGTGCTGGCGGTAACAGTGCTGGCAATGCAGGGGAAGCCTCGCCGAACGCTGGGTCTGTGTTTCCTGACGAAGGCCTGACTGGCGGCAAAAAGCGCTCCGGTTCTACGAAAGACTTGCCGCCACCGCCGGACATCGGCGGTGGCGAGAACGATGATATAGTGGCGAGGCAGTTGCGTGAATTGGCCACGAAAGAGACGGATCCAGAGGTGCGGAAAAACTTGTGGAATGAGTATCGCAAATACCAAAAAGGTAAGTGAGAAAGTGTGTAGAAATCCATACATAGCGGTGTTCAGCGTGATTTTCTTGACGGGGTGTGCGGCCACCGGCAACAACAGCTCTTTGTTGTCGACATACGACTTTTCCGAAAAGCCACCCGTGGAGATTTCGGCAGACGACTACCTGGACATCGGCGTTCTTGAATTTGACCCGAATATTGATGAGAAGAAAGTCAAGAATGGGGAAGTTTTTCCTGAAGTACGCAAGGCAGAGGCGAGATATTTACCCTTAAGGCTGAGAAATGCCTTGGAAAAAACTCATGCTTGGCGTAACGCGTGGGTGGTGCCGCGTCTTGCGGTCGTAGATGTGTTGGTAAAAGCGAAAATTCTTGAGTCCAACGGAGCCGTTTTAAAGCTGGAAGTGACCGCTTTTGACGGAACCGGACGCGTCTGGCTGAAAAAAACCTATAAAGGAGAAGTGAGCGATGTCGCGTATTCTCTGGCAAAGACTGAAAAGCCATTTGCAGAGGTCTTCACAGAAATTGCCGAGGATCTGCTGGTCGTTCGTAATAAAAAAGAAGCCGATGAGCTTCGGGAAATCAGGAAAATCTCGGAACTTCGTTTTGCGGAGGTGTTTGTCAAGGAATCTTTCAGCGGCTATCTGGAAAAAAAGCGTGGTCGTTATAAATTGCTTGGGCTTCCGGCGGACAATGACCCCATTTACCGGCGCGTCCTGTCGATAAAAGAGCGAGACGACTTCTTTCTGGATGTCTTGCAGAACTATTACGGGCAATTTGCCGTTGACATATCCGCTTCGTATTTTGATTGGGGGAAAAACAGTCAGGCAGAGCTTGAGATGCGCTCCAAAGCTCGCTCGTCAGCGCTGTTCAAGGGCGTGTTGAGCACACTGCTACTGGTTGCCGGTGCCGCTGTTGCCGCAAACCGTAATAACAGTCCGGGAACCGCTACGGTTGGACTTGGTGCCGCCGCCGTTGGGGCGGCCGGTCTTTACAGTTCGGTGAAAGACTATGGCGCGTCAAAAATACATGACGAGGCCTTAAAAGAGTTGGGTTTGGCTTTGGAAGTGGAACTGCAACCTCAGGTGGTCGCAATTAAGGATCAAACAGTGACACTGGAAGGGACTGTGGAAAACCAGTATCGCCAGCTCCACAACGAACTGAAAAAGATATATTTTTCCGACACGGGCTACTCTGAAGGAACCTGAAGGCAGGTCATGGTGATTTTCCTGCTTCCCTTCGACCGGCGGCTGTAATGGCAAATTTGTTTTCCCGGCTCGTATAGCAATAAGCCGTACAGATTTTGCTCGGTCTTTTTCAAGAGGGCTGGTCTGAGTTGCACGTCAGCTTCCGTTGATTGTCAATCAAAAAAACCAGATGACTAAGCGGCAGTCCGTGTTGTTGCCTGGATGCCTGGGGTGCATATTGTTTGCAGTCGTGATGTTCCTCGTGCCATATAGTCATGCTGTCGGGGAACCCTCGCAGAAAGTTCAGAGGCTGATGTCGCAGGCAATGACCGCTTATGGCGCTGGCAAATGGGACGATGCCCAGCTGGCTCTGCAGCGGACAGCCAAGCTGCGGAACATCGATCAGAAAACCAGGAAGTTTGTCAGCGACTTCCTGTCGCAGATTGCCCGGCAAAAAAATACCTTAAAGATTGCCGATTTGTTGCGCCAGGCACAAAGTGACCGGGAGGCGCAGGACTGGATTCCGGCTTTGCGGCTTTATAAGCAGCTGGCGGCTCTCGATCAACAGCTCAAAGCAGGGATTGAAGGAGTCGAATACGTTACTTTCTATGTGGATGCGCACAAAAACCTTCAAGCTTACCTGGGCGATCCAAAAGCGCTGTTTGACCCAGAGGCTCGAAAGCGTGCGAGAAAATTATTATCCATGATCAAAGACCATGGCCTCCACGGTCAGGAAATTGATAAACAAAGCACTCTTCTGCTGAAACAGATCCAGGAGGCGGATAAGCTGCGAACTGTGTATCTGACGTCTGACGGAGAATCAGAGGTCACGATTTACCGGGTGGGTGTGTTGGGTCAATTCAGCACCAAAAATTTGCTTCTCAAGTCTGGCAGATACGCCGCGGTTGCCAAACGCCTCGGATATCAGGATGTTCGCCATGAATTTTGGGTCACTCCGGATCAGACGACCCGTTTTGACATCAGATGCATCAAAAGTATTTTCTCTGAGTGAAAGACTCCGAATACGAGATTATTGAGCCTGTTGGGTACCAGCCTCCTGCTCCCTCCGGGAAGGGTGGAAAGCGCTTCCCCCGCGCGCAGAGGCAGGGAGGAGGAAGCACTCCCGGAAAGGGTTTCCCTTGGCGTACGGTCATTTTGGTGGTGACTTTGATTGTGGTGGCCGCGTTTGTGTTCGTTTTCAGCCAGCTTCGCTCGGTGCAGTTTGAGCTGAGTCCGGATACGGCGCACGTGGCGGTACAGGATGGTCTGTATTTGCCTTTGGGCAACCGTTTCCTGATGTTTCCCGGGACTTACGAAGCCGAGTTATCGGCGCCAGGATATGAAGATCGGCTGGTGCACTTTGAAGTTGGTGACACTCCCACGCAAACTTTAGGGTGGCAGTTGGTCAGCAAACCCGGAGCGCTCGATATTGTTCTGACTCCCTCTGTGGCTGCCGAGGTGTTTCTGAATAAAAAGCCGGTTGGGCGTCTTCCGGGACGCCTGGAAGATCTGTCTGCAGGAGACTATGAACTGGGAGTCAAAGCCAAGGGATACCTGCCATTCAAACAAGGCATCACCATTGTCGGGGAGGGGAAGACACAAACCTTGCGCGTGACTTTGGAGAAGCCCCAGGAGGAGTCACGCCCCGTCCCGCCGCCAAAGAACCTGGAAGTTATCAGCAAGCCCACTGGTGCTGCCGTCAGTGTTGATGGGCGATACCGAGGGCTGACACCTGTCACTTTGGCAGTTAAGGAAGGGAACAGCTATCAACTTTTGCTTTTCAAACCAGGCTACCGGATGGTGAAACGAACAGCCCGTGTTGTTGAAGCGAAGAAAAAAACCGTCCAGGTGAAACTGGAAGCTGTTTTGGGAACCGTGGTATTCGACCTTGTGCCTGATAGCGCGAAGGTTTGGGTCAGGGGCAAAGAACAGGTGCTGGATCAAAACCGTTCTTTACGATTGCCTGTCTATCCGCAAGAGGTCACTCTCAAAGCCCCCGGTTACATTGCCCAAACGCACACGGTCATGCCAGACGAAAAGTTCGACAAAATAATCAAGGCAAAGTTGATTTCGCAGGCTTCGCGGCAACTGGTGGATCGCAGGAGCAAAGAAAAAAAACTGGGCTTTGACTTTGTGAAGTTGTACCCGAATGACAGTTTTTCCTACGAGACCGGCCGGATTACACACCAGATCCGTCTGAGCCGGGCGTTTGCCATCAGTAAAACCGAAGTGATGAATGAGCAATTCAGGCATTTCAGGCGCCAGCATTCTTCCGGCACGTTTAAGTCGCATCGTCTGGATGGAGCAAAACAGCCGATCGTGAATGTTTCTTGGGAAGACGCGGCACTCTTTGCGAATTGGTTGAGCCGTCAGGCGCAGGTAGAGCCGTTTTATGTAGAAAGAGACGGACACATTGTGGGGTTTAAGGCGCAGTCTTCCGGGTACCGTTTGCCATCTGAAGCAGAGTGGGTATGGGTGGTCAGAGGCAAAGAGGAACATCAATACATCTGGGGGGATCGGTTTTATCCCGTCCCGATTGGTGCCGGAAATTATGCAGATAAAAGTGCCAAAGATTTGTTCTCAGTGATTTTGTCTTCTTATAACGACAGGCAGCCAGTCAGTGCTGCGGTGGGCAGTTTTCGTCCAAATGAAAAGGGCTTGTACGATCTGGGAGGTAACGTGTCGGAATGGATACACGACGTCTTTCAAACCAGAACTTTGCCGTCATCCGAGGCGAACAGCCTGGAGAAAATCAATCCGCTGGGGCAGAAACACGGGAATTACCACGTGATCAGGGGTGCCAGTTGGAGTTTCGGTTCAAAAAAGAAGCTGGCTCTTGCGTACCGTGAATATAATAGCGCCGCTGGCTACTATGTCGGATTTCGGTTGGCGCACTATCTGGACGGTTCATAAAATGGCGAAGGGCAATCACTATGGTTCTGGTGCTGCCTTGGCGATCGTGTTGTCCTTTCAGGCGCTGGCGGTTGGTGACAACGGCAGTCCTGAAGAAGGGCAGCCGCTGCTTCCCGCCGGAGAAAGCGTGAACAATCCAGAGCTGACGTTGCCAGCGACAGAAGAGGCCGGTGCACCGCTTGCGCCAAAAGTCAGCCCGTCTCGTGCCAAGTGGAAAAAGGTCACTCCGGGTGAGGAAATTGAAATCGGCGTCTCGGTTCCCTTTCCTGCGGATATTTGAGCATGTTCGGGCTGACAGAACGGCTGTATCTGAAATTGCAGGGGCGCGAAATGCGCTACCAGATGATCTCCCTTCTCGTGATCTTCATCTTGGTGCACGCCTTATATGTTGTCTGGGTACGGCCAATTGCAGGTCATGCCCTGCAACTAACGGCAGAGAGTCAGGCAACAGAAAGCGCTGACAGGAACGGCGCCTCCCAGGAAATGACTCCGTCTTTACCGGGGCGTATTGCCGTGGTGCTGAAAGATTACGAGCAAGAGGTGTGCGTGATTGCCATGCTTTGGGCCTTTTGCATCATGCTGTTCAAGTTTGGTGCTTTGCGACACGCACGTACGCTCTTTCAGCTAAAGGGGAGAAAAGGTCACGGAAATTTTCTGGAAACGACTTCGTCCGACATCATTTTGCCGAAAACAGAAGATTGGGATCGATATCAGGATCGACTGGATGCTGTTAAAAGTCTTGGCTTCAGCACGACGACCTTATACAAGGTCAGCGCGTCTTGCATTGAGCGTTTTTTTACGACCGGGCACGTGCCGGAAGCGGCTATTGCCATGCAACAGGCTTCCGAAATAGAGGCGGATCGCCAGGAATCCGGGCTGTCCATAGTCCGCTATCTCATCTGGTTTATTCCTTCAATCGGCTTTATTGGCACTGTGCGCGGGATCGGCGCGGCTTTGGGACAGGCTGAAGAAGCCGTGCGGGGGAATATCGCTCCAGTCACAGAAAGTCTGGGTGTCGCCTTCAATTCGACCTTCGCCGCTTTGGCGATCAGCGTCTTCGTCATGTTTTTTCTTCACCGGCTCCAGGAAGCCCAGGAATCGTTGGTTCTGGATGCCCAGGAATTTTGTAATCAGAACCTGCTCCGCTGCATGCGCGGCAAAGATTCGGCTTAGGGAGCGACTCTCAGCATCTTGGCCTCTGTACTGCAAGTCAGCAGTTGCGCTCTCAGCTTTCTTGAGCTGGAAGGGGCTAAAGCGTGGTATGACAGTCGCGCCGCTGCTGGCTATAACAGTGACCGGGGGGGGTGGCAGCCAGGAATCAGGCAGGACTATCAGTGCTACAAAGAAGAGTCTTCAGACAGCTTTTGCAATATCTATCTGTCGGAATGCACAAACGAGCGGCTTTCTGCCGAGAGCAGTGATGATGAGACTTTTCTGTATTTAATTTACGGGCACCTTGGTGATGTTTTCGCGACTTGTCGGGTAGAAGGTCATTTGCTGCTTCTGATGCCGACCTTCCATTCAGGGCAGCAATTGAAAAATTTTCTGGGTGTTTTACAGGCGCATGAAAAAGTACAGACAACAGTTTTAAGGTCGCCGCTGGCATACAGCTATAGCCTGCACAGCGGGGAGCGTATGATCCTTGAAGTCGAATTGTGCCAATCAACGATAACGCGTGTCAGCATTCAGGATGGCGTTGCCCGTTGCAAAGACGTTCAACATTACCGTGAATTCAGTCTGCAAAGTATTTACCGGCAATGGTTTGAAACCATCAGTCACGAATTCCTGAAGTTGCGATATAACGCCCGACATGATCCCCTGTACAAGCAGCAGCTTTTTGAGCAGGTGAACAGAGGGTGGCGAATCGGGAAAGAGGAAATGTATTTTGAACTCGATGGTCACAAAATGACTGTCGATACAGATCGCCTGCGCCTGCAACTTCCAGAGGGCATGCAGGCCTATATTTCCGGGCAGGACTGTCATTTGATCGCTTCTCCTTTTGGGGTGCCGGAAGGGGCTTTGGCAGGAGTGGAAAGCATGCAGCGCTTAACCGCTGAGCAGCTTAAGGCACTGTTTGAACACGTGCCGTTGGTCACCTCGGAAGCGCCGAACGTCACTGTCGCAAGTAGCCGGGTCAGGCACTATCACCAGATCAGGCATTTACGAGTCAGTGACAAGGTGTGGCTCTAAGAAGAAAACGCGCCTACGCCACTTTCAGTTTGTCTTTTCTGGACGTCATGTCCTGCGGTTTCGGCGCGGCTGTCCTGATATTCATGATCATTAAACACAATGTTTCGGTGTTGAACATAGAAACCGGGTCTGGGGTTTCCCAGCAGGAAACGCTGCAAAAAAAAGTGGCTGAATACACGGAGCGATCGGCACAGCTGGCTTTGCGTTTGGCGGGAATCTCCGCGGACATCAGCAAAACCCGGGCTGAGCGGCAGGCACTGCAAAAATTCGACAAGGCACTGCAAGTATCGTCTCCGGGACAAGGTGGTGGCAATTTTGATTCCCTTCAGGAAGAGCTGAAGCGCAAGCAGGCGGCGCTCCTCAAGCAGCGTGAGAAGGGAGAGCAAGTCAGGAAAATAGGGGGAGATGGCAGGCGTCAATACTTGACGGGTCTGTCTGTCGAAGGCAAGCGCATTCTGATTTTGCTGGATAAATCAGCCAGCATGGTGGATGAGCAGATAGTCAATATCGTGCGTGGCAAATTCCTCCCTCCAGAGGAAAAGCGAAAGGCTGATAAATGGCAATGGGCGCTGTCTGTTTTCAGCTGGTTGACGGCACATCTTCCCCCGGACAGTCGCTACCAGGTGATGGGCTTCGACGAAGAGACGACTTTGGCTTTGGGGAACCAGGGAAAAACCTGGTTGCCGGTCAGTGACAAAAAAACACTGGAGAAACTTGTCAAGGAGGTGGAGCAGTGGATTCCGGAAAATGGAACCAATCTGGAGAAGGCGTTTCAGGCTATTGACAAGCTATCGACCTGGCCAGATACCATCTATTTGATTACCGACAGTCTGCCGACTCAGGGCTCCGCTTTTTTTAAAAAGAACATTGTGAGTGGTGAAGACCGCCTTGATTATTTTGTGGATGCGGTTGCCAAGCTACGGCGGCATGTTGTGGTGAATGTCATCTTGTTGCCCACGGAAGGCGACCCACTGGCTCCCGATGCGTTTTGGCGTTTGGCAAGGTCTACCGGCGGTCGATTTCTGGCGCCACCCAGGGATTGGCCGTGAAACGCAAAGCCCGTGAAACGGGAGGCAACAACCTGTCTTTCCTTGATGTCATAAGTTGCGGCTTCGGAGCTATTGTCTTGTTGCTGGTTATTATCAAGACGACAGCTCCTGAAATAGCCGAGGCAACATCATCCCCGGTTGTTGAAGTCTCTGAGCAGCAGCTTGCTCAGTTACAGTCGCAGCTAAAGGAGCAGGAAAGCGAAGTGAGTTTGCAAAAAAGTCGGCTGGAAGCGGAGCGACAGCAACTGCTTTCAAGCAGGGAGCAGCTTGAAAAAAAGAAGAGAGCAGTCCGCCGTACGGAAGTTGCGAGCATGACGCAGAATAAAATCCGTGGCCAGCTGGAGAGTGCCTTGCAGGGTATTGACGAGGAGATGCGCCGCCTGACCCTGACCCCGAGCCAAGCCGTTGGTGGTATCCCGGCAGATAGCAGCTACATCATTTTTATCGTGGATACGTCCGGTAGCATGCAAAGTATCTGGAGACGGGTTGGGCAAGAACTGGTGGCTGTGCTCAATGCCTATCCAAAAGTCATCGGCATCCAGATTCTGGACGATATGGGAAAATATATGTTTCCCGGATATAAGGGACGCTGGATACCCGACACTCCGGGACGACGCAAAGCCATTGCCCAGCACTTCAGGAACTGGAGTACCTACAGCAATTCGAGTCCCGTGGAAGGAATCATGGAAGCCATCAGAACTTACGGTGGAAAGTTTGACCGAATCAGCCTGTACGTTTTTGGCGATGACTTCAGTGGCTCGGTTCAAAACGTCGTCAAACAGGTGGGTCGCTTAAACCGGGCTGGGTCAGACAAAGCACCGTTGCTTCGCATCCATGCGGTTGGGTTTGGTTCTGGCGTACACGTGCCCGCCAGCTTTACGTTGTTGATGAGGGAGCTGAGCTATCGCAACAATGGTACTTTTATTGGTCTGAAATAAATTCTTGCCAAGGCTGCCAGAGCCGGTGCCTGTTTGGTTTCAGCAAGTACGCAAGTCTTGAGCCTGCTTTCTGCGCTTCGGTCACTAATTGAACAGATTAGGGCTTTTAACCCAACGACTTCACCCATACCCGGCACTGCCGCTTGAGCCGGGGTGTGGTGAGTTGCGTGAGTATTCATAACCGTTTCTGTCAGAGCCAAAACCGAATACCGGCAACTAAGGACGCTTCGTCCGTGTCCTCACCGCTCATGCGCCTGAACGCTTCGGCATCACCAAAGGAGCGCGACCAGCTCACCCCGAAATAAGGCACCAATTCACGTGTGAACTCGTAATGCAGACGCAGACCGGCTTCCGCTGTACTTAGACCCGAACCAACTCCAATGGCTTTATCACCGGAAAACGCGCCGTTAAGCTCAATGCGAGGCTGAAGATAGAGGCGTTGTGTCAGGCGAAGCTCGTATTCGACCTCCAATCGTACGGACAGGTTGCCTTTGTCACTGAGGAACAATGCGCCATCCAGCTCGAGCCAGTACGGGGCAAGCCCTTGTGCGCCAATCACTGCGTAGCTTCGTGATGGTTCGGGCTTGATATCGTGGCGGATACCTGCCTGCAGTTCCCAAAATGGGCTGATGGCGTGGCTATACAAGGCCTGCAGCTCCAGCTCTTCGAAGCGGCCATCTTCGGTTGAGTAGTCGCCTTCGGTTTTGAACCATAGCTTTTGCAGATCCCGACCAATCCAGCCTTGACCTTCCCAGACGACTGCCGGATCACCATCATTGGAGTGATACTCGAATCTTTCCCCCAGGATCAGTGAGTTAATCTGTGCCCCATGGCCGGCTTTGAGCGCTGCTCTTGCGGCCGCCATGGCGGCTGGGTCGTAGTAGTCATCGGCTGCCTTTTGTGCCCTTGCCGGGGTCGACACGGACAGCACCAGAAACAATGCGAACGTCAGCGAACGCGTCATGCATGAGCCTCTTGGGAGACGACGGAGACAACACGCATCATGCCCGCGTGCATGTGATAGAGCAGATGGCAATGGAAGGCCCAATCACCCATCGCATCCGCCGTGATATCGACAGACAGTTTCTCCCCCGGCTTGGCCACAATCGTATGCTTGCGAGGCTTGTGGTCATGCTCGCCAGTGACCAGCTCGAAGAACATGCCGTGTAAATGAACGGGGTGCGGCATCATCGTGTCGTTCACGAGCGTGAGCCTGAGCCGCTCGTCTTTGTAGAAAAGGATGGGATCATCCACTTCGGAGAATTTCACCCCGTCAAAGGACCATATATAGCGTTCCATGTTGCTGGTCATGTGCAGTTCAATTTCGCGCTGCGGGGCACGCGTGTCGGGATTGCGCTCCAAACTTCGCAGGTCGGTGTATAGCAGCACCCGGTGTGGAACATCCTTCAGCCCATTGGGTCGCTCACCCAGGCGGTTAACGGGGTTCATGGCCAATCCGACAACACCCGGATCTTTCTTATGGTTGTGGACTTGCGTCTCGCCCATGGTCGCGTGGTTCATCCTGGAATGATCCATCCCGGAATGATCCATTGGGGCAGACATCGGTGCGGCCTCTTGATGCGAGCCGTGACCCATGGCCATGTCTTTCATCGTGAGAGTCGGTTTGGGTCGCAAGTCCGGCACCGGAGCCACCATGCCAATCTGCGGAGAGAGCGTTGCACGTGCGAAGCCACTGCGATCATTGCTCTCGGCCATCAAGGTATAGGCTTGGTGGGCTTTGGGCTGGATGATCACGTCATAAGTTTCTGCAGTGCCGATTTGGAACTCGTCCGTTTCCACGGGCTGAACATTCAGGCCATCCGCCTGTACTACGGTCATTGGCAGGCCGGGAATGCGCACATAAAAAATACTCATCGCTGACGCATTCACGAAGCGCAGTCGCACGCGCTCACCAGGTTTAAACAGCCCCGTCCAGTTGTCCAAAGGGCCGTGCCCGTTAATCAGATAGGTATAGGTTGCGCCTGTGACATCAGCAATGTCTGTCGGATCCATCCGCATCTTGCCCCACATCTTGCGTTCGGAGAGTGTCCTGTCCAAGCCCTTGGCTTCCACATCATCAAAGAAATCACCGACTGTGCGCTGCTGAATATTGTAGGTATCGCTCATCTTTTTAAGTTTGGCGAACACCCGGTGTGGATTTTCGAAGGTCCAGTCTGACAACACGATCACATATTCGCGATCAAAGGCCACGGGATCGGTGTCCTTGGGCTCGATCACGATCGGACCATAGTGGCCGAGTTGTTCCTGTAGACCAGAATGGCTGTGATACCAGTACGTACCCGCCTGCATCACCGGAAATTGATAGACAAAGGTCTCGCCGGGCTTAATCCCCGGAAACGACACACCCGGCACGCCATCCATTTGAAACGGCAATAGGATGCCATGCCAGTGAATGGACGTGTCCACCTTCAGATGATTGGTAACGCGCAAGCTAATGTCATCGCCCTCTTTCCATCGCAGAAGAGGGGCAGGCAAGTGTCCGTTAATCAATATCGAAGAGCCGAGCTTGCCGTCGATCACGCTCTTCGCATCGGATACATCAAGGTCAAAGTTGCGACCCGACAGTACCGCCAAACCGGAGAGGTCGGTGGTCAGGCCACTGCGTGCCCACCCGGGTAGTGCACCATGAAACGCGAGTACTCCACCGAGCACAGCGGACCTGTGCATGAATTGCCGGCGCGACAGGCAGGCAGATTCGTTTTTCTCCACCATTCGTACACTATACCGCGGGTATATGAGCAGAAAAAAGTAGAACCTGGAAATAGACCCCACCATATAAACGCCGCAACCAAGGTCAGGTACGCGGGATCGTTCGAATGATCGAAGAAGAGCGCTACTGCATCGACATCCTGCAGCGCTGGCAAAGGTCGAAGACGCGATCCCCAAAGATCACTCGTCCATCTGTGTTGAAACCGCGATTGCGTCCGGAATCCCAGGGAACAGCGCAAGAAATTCGGCGAGCCAATCGACCTGCTGTCCAAGGTCAAAGCCCAGGTGAATGAACCGCCTTGTTCCGGCGAGCCGGGTCGAATGAACAGGAATGGTATGCGCCCAATACATCCGGGCGAAATATTGCAGCCGAACTCGAAGAGCTCGGCGTGCGGCTAAAACTTTTACAACGGTACCAGACGTTCCCGGAAATCGGATAACGTCCATTCTGAAGGGGCAATGTGGTGTGACTACCGATACCGCGCTGCGTCTGTCGCGCTATCCTGGTACGACACCTGAGGTGTGGCTGAACTTGCAAAAAACATTCGAGCTACGAGTCGCAGAGACAGAGACAGGTGACGATATTGTCAAACGCATCAAACCAAGAGCACTGTCACCTGGCTGATATGCAGCCAACGGTTCATCAAGCCAGATTCCTTATTCGGTCAGGGTGTGGTTTATTGGCACAAAACCATGAGTGCTTTCTGCCTCAGAAAGGTCTGGACACTGAAGTGTCACCTGACACAACCGGCTATGGTGCTTCTGCGCGTTCGTTTCATGCAGTTGCGAGGGAAATACCGGACGGTTCACTCGCTTTGTGTGCCTTAAAACAATTGGTTCATTTCGATAATGGGCACCAGGATGGCGAGAACGATCAAAAGCACCACGCCACCCATGAAAATGACCAGTATGGGTTCGAATAGTTTGGTGACTGTTGTGGTGATGTTCGTGACGCGCTGGTCATAGTAGTCGGAGACTTTAAGAAGCAGGGTGTCCAGTGCGCCACTGGATTCGCCACTGCCTACCATGTGAATCAGAAAGGGTGGAAAGCGTGTCGCCTTCACCAAGGCATTGTGCAGGCTGTCGCCTTCTCTGACTCGTTTGGAAACGTTATCGAGCTCACTGCGCAGCGACCGGTTTTGGACGCGCTGTGCTGCGATTTTGAGGGATTCCATGACCGGCACGCCGCTGGCAAGCAAAGTCCCGAGACTACGCGCCCATCCAGAAACGTTGGCAATGATGACCCAGTAGCCAATGCGGGGCAGACTCAGTAAGAAGTGGTCCCATTTTTTTCTGAAATCGGGTCGGCGCAAGGCAAGCAGGAAAGAGACGGTTGCTCCCGCCAGCAGGATTGCCAAAATAAGGCCATAGTCGCGCAGCCAGTCGCTCAATGCGATGAGCCCTCGGGTCAAGATGGGTAACTCCTGCTTTAGATTGGCGAATACGCCGGTGATTTGCGGCACGATATACACGATCAAAAGTACAATGATGGCCAGGCACACGACCAGCATCATCAGGGGATAAATCATCGCTGTCAGCAGACTTTGGCGCGCTTTGCCCTGTACTTCCACTTCGTCCGCCAAGCGCTCAAGGACTTCTGGCAAGTGTCCTGTTTCTTCGCCCGCAGCAATGGTCGCGATAAAAGACTCGGGGAAGGCGTGCACGGCGTGCTCAAATGCGTAGGCGAGGCTGTGCCCTTCCAATAGCTGGCTGCGCACGCTCGACACCAGCCGTTTGATGACCAGGTTTTCTGCCTGATCCGTCATGAGATGCAGGCTTTCTTCCAGTGGCATACCGGAAGCGATCAGGGTCGCCATCTGGCGGGTAATCAGCATCAGGTCATTCTTTCGCACTTTGGTTCGGAAGCGAAATACGGATTTTCCCACGACAACGGGTGAGACTTCCACGGGAGCCAGGTGGCGTTCCCGCAATTTTGTCCTAAGGCTGCGTGCGGTTTCTGCTTCCAGGACTCCCTTATGAATTTTCCCTTTGCTGTCGAGAGCGCGATAGTTAAAAGTAGGCAAAATTTACCTCTTGTTCGGGTCTGGTCAGGGCAGATGGTCGTGCAGGCATACCTTTGGCCTGGTTCAGGTTATGGTGACGGCAAGCACTTCTTCGCACGAAGTCTCACCCCGCAAAATATGATTGAACCCGACTTCGCGCAAACTGGGCTGTAACTTCCGAAGGTGCTCTTCCATTGCGGTTTCGCCTTTGTGTATGAGTTTGCGCAAAGCTGTGTCAAACACCACCAGATCAAAAAGGCCGAAGCGGCCTTTGTAGCCGGTGTGAAAGCACTGTTCGCAACCCTTGGCACGAAACAGTTCTGCATTTTCGGGCAGTAATTCTGCGTTGAACCCCCAACTTGCCAACTCTGCCCGGTCGGGGGCATAGCCCTCACGACAATGGGTGCAAAGCTTTCGCACCAGGCGCTGTGCCAAAACACCTTGCAAAGTGGTGGTGATCAGGAAGGGCTCAACGCCCATATCACAAAGCCGCGTTATCGCTCCTGTTGCAGTGTTGGTGTGTAGCGTGGAAAGCACCAAGTGACCGGTGAGACTGGCTTGAACCGCAATGTCAGCGGTCTCCCGGTCACGGATTTCCCCGATCAGCACCACGTCCGGGTCTTGTCTTAAAATGGCTCGGAGTCCGCGCGCAAAAGTCATGCCTGCCTTCAGGTTGACCTGAGTCTGACTGACGCCGTGGATGTTGTATTCCACTGGATCTTCAATGGTCATGATGTTGCGCTGTTTGCGGTTCAGTTCGGCAAGGCCGGCGTATAAAGTCGTACTTTTCCCACTGCCTGTGGGGCCGGTAACGAGGATGATGCCGTGTGGGCGCTTCACCATCTGGACGAAGCGTTGTTGTGCATGGCTGCTCATGCCAAGTCGGTTCAGGGACAACTGTTCGGTGCTTTTGTCGAGGATGCGCAGCACTGCCCTTTCCCCATGGCTTGATGGCAAAGTGGAAACCCTCAAATCCACGGCACGACCCCCGAGGCGCAGAGTGATCCGTCCGTCCTGGGGAATCCGTTTTTCGGCGATGTCCAGGCGGGCAAGGACTTTGATTCTGGAAATCAGCAATGGGCACAGCTTGGGGGAAAGACTCAGTACGGTTTTCAGAATGCCATCCATCCTGAAGCGGACATACAGCTCTTTTTCGTACGGTTCCACGTGGATATCAGACGCTTTGTCACGGATGGCCTCAAAGAAAATTGCATTCAGCATCTTGATGACCGGGGCATCGTCTTCGTTTTTCAACAGATCTTCAGGCTCGCTCAACACCGCGGCAATTTCATCAAGTCCCATGCTGCTTTCCACTTCGGCTACCCCTGAAAGACTGGTGGTGGAGCGATCCGAGTAGCTGTCTTCAAGACGTTTCTCAAAGTTATCTGACAAGACTTGTAAAGCAGGTTCCTGTTCCAGCATGCGCCGTACTTCCTGCAGGATATCTGCTTTTGTATCCGGGCGATGGTAAAGCACGATTCCTTGCGAGCCGTTTTCAAGAAACACACCATGATCCTGGGCGAAGCCAAAAGGAATGTGGTGTTCAGTCATATTCGGAGGCTCTTAACGATAAACTTCATTGGTATGCATGCTGAACAGGTGGTCGCCAAAGGAAAAGACCACTCCGGTCGGGGTAATTTCTTTCAGCAACAGTCCCTTGGCTGCGTACTCGTTTTGGCTGATCAACCTGCCGTTTATGATAACAGACCGTCCCGACGGATTCTGTTCGCTGTACACGTGCCCGCTTAAAATAATTTCCGGTAGTTGCCGACGAATTTCTTCCGGCAAATTCGCAATTTTCAAGACGAAGACTGGTTCCAATATATCACTGACGACCGGGATTTTTCTTTCGCTCACAGCTGGTACCGGTGCGGTGGGCTCCTCCGGGACTGTCGCAGACGAAAGGAGGTCTCCGGCACCTTGGTCAGGCTTGTTCTGTACGTGCTCGGTGTCTTCTTGTGAAGTGAAGTAAATCCAGCCTATGGCCATGGAAGACAGAAATGCGATCAGGATCAGTACGAGGATCGTGACTTTCCAGACCAGAGGCAAAGAGAAGGTTGGCGGCTCGCTGAACTGTTGTTTCGTGTGAATGTCAGGAACACTTCCCTGGCTCCTTTCGCGCTCTGCTCTTTTCAATGCGTTGAGAATATAGGACACGATGCTTATTGAAGAGAGACCACCTTCTTGGCCTGACAGGAAAGGTTATTGCGTCTGGACAGATAGGGGGCATCGCCCAAGAGGTTGTCAATGGCAAAAATCGTTTCTTTGCCTACCATGCCATCAACCGCCATCCCGCAACGACGCTGGATACCCCGTACCAGCTCAACGGCTGCGGCGTCAAAGCTGTGGCTGTCACGTGCGCTTTGAACGTCGGCGAGCGGGGAAAGCCGTTTAAGGATCTGGTCTACTATTTCCCCCCTGTCACCAGGAATCAGTGTTTTGAAAAAGCCGGGAGGCCGGCGCCACAAAACGGTGAAATCTCCCGTCCAGAATTTTTGGAATTCGCTGGCAGGCATTTTTACCTGTCCTAACGGTGATGCGAGAACCGCATCCTTGCTATTCAGTTGCAGCAAAGCCAAGGAAAACAATTCATTCCGTTCGCTTCTGAGCTTGACGATTGCGGGTCTGTTCAACGTTCGCAGCAATTTTAAATCTCCGTCCGAACGACTCCAGCAGTCCAGTCCCTGGTGCTGGGCAAAATCACATGCCGGGGTCGCCGGGTCGGTTGCCACGGTGAGTCCCCAGGCTTTGAACAGCAGCCCAAATGCTTCGCGCGATGAGTGTCCTCCCTGGCGTAAATCTTCCAGGGTCACATAGCTTGCCGTTGGTGCGGTGTGTTCTGGCGACGGAGCGTCCGTGTTTTGCGTTTCCTCCGAACGGGTCAGGTGCTTGTTTTCCGTGACCGGGGATGTTTCTGTCATATCCATTTCCCCCCAATCCTCTGCCAAAGCCCCGGCGAAGGATTTGACTTCTTCATGCCAAAAAACAAGTACCACAGACACAAGCAAGGCAACCATTGCACCTCCTATGAGCAGTTTACGCATTTTGTCCGAAGTGCTTCTGCCAGTTTGGTACACCGTTCTCTGCTTGCGCTCCCCAAGCACCTCGTGGGCGGCTTGCTCCACTACTTTCAAAGTGACACGTTGCTCGTCCATGGCGTAGGCTCCCAGCAAAGCACGATCGCAAAGCAAGTTCACCAAGCGCGGGATGCCGTGGCTGAGTTGGGCGATCCGCAAGCGGGATTGCAAGGAGAAAATGGCATCGTCTCCTTCGGCCAACTTCAATCGGTGTGAAATGTAGTTTTTTAAATCTCCGACTGACAGAGGGTTGAGGTGATAACGGGCAACCACTCGTTGCATTAGCTGACGCAGTTCAGGTTGGCGTAATTTTTCCAGTAACTCAGGCTGGCCGACCAGTATGACTTGCAAGAGCTTTACTTCGTGGGTTTCCAGGTTGGTCAGGAGACGCAATTGTTCCAGTACGCGGTACTGCAGATTTTGCGCCTCGTCCATAATGAGAAGTGCTTTCTGTCCCTTTGAATGCCATTCCAGAAGGCGTTGGTTCAACGCATCGGTCAGCGCTGTGAGGCTGCTGTCTTTATCGTAATCAATGAGGAATTCATCGCAGATTGCCTGTAATAATTCGCGTTCGTCCAATTTTGGGTTGAAAATGAATGCCACACGGACATTCGCGGGGATGTTTTCCAGAAAACTTCGGCACAAAGTGGTTTTCCCAGTGCCGACTTCGCCACTTAGTAAAATGAACCCACCACTACTGCGTAACCCATAATGCAGGCACGCCAGTGCTTCCCGGTGTTGCTTGCCTAAAAAAAGATAGCGAGGGTTTGGCGTGATCGTAAACGGGCTGTCACTGAGATTAAAAAATTCTTCGTACAACTTCAGTGGTCTCTTTACGGATCAACACGGCGGGCTTTCACGCCTTCCTGTGGCGTTGCCGAGAGCCTTTTGATGCGGATGACCCTGACTTTTTTTCGCGTTTTCTTTTTGCTTCCGTCTGGTGCGGCAGGAAAACTCTTTGACAATTCAGGCAGAATGGCGGCTTCTGCCTGATTCGGAAGAAGACTTTTGAGCCCCGATGCGTGCAGCAATTGGTTCAGTCTGAGTTCTGCGTAGCGATCTTCGGATGTTGCTGTGGCAGCAGCAGCGGTTCTCAAAATCGTGGGTTTTATGAACACCATCAAGTTTCGCCTGATGTGGTCACTGTCTTGCCCTGAAAAAAACTTGCCTATGATCGGCAGGTCACCCAAAAACGGGGTTTTGCGTCGTCTCTCCTGGACCGTATCGCTGGCCAGCCCCCCAAGCACCAGAATGTTGCCGTCATTGACGACTACCCGGGTTTTCAGTTCGCGTTTCTTGGTGATCGGGTACGTGGCAACGTTATCACCCGTGCCGATAGTGGTTTCGCCAATGATGTCTTCATGTTTTTGGTAAATATCAAGGCGCACAGCATCCCCCTCAGTGATTTGCGGTGTGACGGTGAGCTTGGTGCCGAATTCCTGACGGCCTACCGACGCGATCGTTCCGGCGTTGTTGCTCGTTTGACCGGTTTGCACGTAGCGAACGTCAGAGACATCTATACTTGCTTCTTCGTTGTTCAAGGTAAGGATGGCTGGCGTTGACAACACCCGAGAGTCGACATCCCGATTGATCGCAGTCACGAGCAGACTGATCGGCAGAGTTCCTCCGGAGACTGCACTTCTGGCAACACCGCCGATCGCAGCGGTACCACTTTCAGGATTAAAAACACCCAATACGCCGTTGTAGTTTGCAGGGGTAATGGATCCAAAAGCCGCTCCTGGGTCAAATACGCCGATTCTTGATTCAATCTGGCTGAACTTGGTTTCGTCAACATCGGCAATAATGGCTTCAATCATGACTTGTGGCCGCGGGACATCCAGCTTTTCAACGACGTGCTCAACCGCACGAATAATGGCCGGGGTTCCTCCGATTACCAATGAATTCGTGGCCACGTCAGCGTGAATGGAGTACTGCTTTTTATCGATATTTCTGATGGACTCAGGTTCCTGCTCGCCAGATTCGGCGCTCTTCTTGCCTGTTTTGGGTCTTATGATGACAGTGGGTTCGATGCGGGTATCGGGTTCTTTTGCCAGATAGCCTTCTACCAGGAGTTTCAGAAACCGTTCAGAAGCGAGCAGACCTTGCAGAATTTTTACCATGTCCTCCGCTTTGGAATAGTGCAAGGCAATGACCCTTAACTCCCCGCGCCCTTGTCCTTCGGCAGGGGCATCGAGTTCAGCAACCAAAGTTCGCAGCGTCAGGCGCAATTCTGGCGGACCGGTAACAATCAGGCGGTTGGTTCTCCGGTCAGCGACGATTTGAGTGAGGTGCCGAAGTCCCTTGTTGCTGGCTTTCTGTAGCAATGCAACCATATCCTTGGCGCTGGCGTGCTTCAAAGGAATGACTTCGTAAGTTCCAACGGTTTCCAGGTCAAGTCGTTCAATGATTTTTTTAATGCGGGCCAGGTTGGTTTTCAATTCCGTGATAATCAGCATGTTGGTTTCTTTATGTACGACGATTTGCGATTCCGGCGTCATGAGTGGCTTCACCAGGCCGATGACCGTAGCAGCGTTCAGGTAATTGATGCGCAGCAGCTCGGTGATGAGTTCAGCCGGCACCGCGTTGGGGGCAAAGCGGTTGGCGACATTTGCCGCGACGATGCGCGTGACGCGGTCGCCTTCTATGGCTCGGAAACCATGCATTCTGAGTATGGCGAGCAGCACGTCATAGACGGCTTCCTCAGGCACCGGCTCATTGGCAAGAACGGTGACTTTGCCACGGACACGTGGATCCACCAGGAAATTTTTGCCAGTCAGCTGCCCGACGCTCTCAATGATCTGGCGAATTTCCACTTCGCGAAAATTCATGGTGATGTCTTCCGCCTGAATCCAGACAGGAGTCGCGGCAAGCGCAAACACGAGTATCAGACGTGCAAGCAACAGTTGCACCTTGGTCTGCCGTTTTCGAAATTGCATGGCTGGCATCTACTTGACTGAAATTTCCTGCACGGTTCCCTGGCGTTCCAACTTAATGGACAGCTCATCTGATTCCAGGAGTTCCTGGATTTTTTTTGGGTTTTTCATAACCGTAGTCAGGTCAGTGCCGTTTGCGCTTAGCAACACGTCTTTGGCTTTAATGCCGAATTCTGCCAGTATTTTTTTGCCTTTCCGGTTTTTTGGGTCGACTGAATAGCCAGTCACTTGCCCTTCACGTTCGACTTTTTTGAACGTGATGTTTCTGACCAAGGCTCCCATATCATCTTTTAGCAGACGTTGCAGTTTCCCACCTACCGATTTCTGGTTTTCCTTGGCAGGGACAGTCGCTGGTTTCTGCACGGCCCGCTTATTGAAAAGCCCGACTTTTTTTAGTTCCAGAGTCTCTTCCTGATCATCTCTTTGCAAGACAACGAAGCTCGCCCTGACACGCTTCAGGTAAGTGGCCGGTGCTACCTCGTCACCGACCCGGAAGATCTTTTGAGGTTTGCCTTTGAGGGCGATAATCGCGACTCCGGTTTCGTTATTTTCATTTCCTGGCGATAAGACCCCCACCAGGTTCGCGTCCAGCTTGCTGGGTCGGGCGGGTCTTACGACAACGGGTGCAGCTGAGTCCTCAAACCATGACCAGCGGTGCGCATGGCCATTTTCCGCGCCTGCTCCCGACGAAGCTCTGGCTTTTTTTTCCAGGTGGGGGGCATAACCTTCAGGATATACGACCCTCCAGAACAAGTCGGAGGACAGATAAAAACAGGGTAACAGCAATGCAAAAAGAATAAGACGGGAAAGAAAGCGGTTCAGACTATACGTGCCACCTTCCAAAAGAACCGCGCCGGGCACTGAGCTTGTAATCATGGCGCAGAATCACCATCCTCAAAAAGCCGCGGTTCCGCACTGGCATTCGCTTCGTATGTGAAATGGGTGGGCATTGTTTTGGCTGGCGGCTTCACTTTTTGGCTCGGTGGATTTTTGCGAGTTGCAGGCGGATGTTCCCAAGTTCGTTTTCTATCTGCATGTGATTGGCGACTTTGTTGTGTGTCAGATAGCCTGCCGATGCCAACTCCAAAGACTCAAGCATTTCTCCTACCCGCCTCTTGTTGGACAAGAGACGGGCTTTGCGTTTGTGGAAATCCCCGTTGGTTGGTTGCACCTTGATCATTTGGTCGTAGAGCGCAAGTGCCTTGTCTGACTGTCCGTCTGAAATATATGCCGAGATCAGGTTCACACTGTTGCTGGATGAATATGGGTAGTTTTCTACAAGTTTTTCAAAAATGGGGATCGCTTCTTTGGTTTTGCCGTTCTGTAAAAGGCTGGTGGCTTTGAACCATGTCATTTGTTTGCGCAGAGGGTTCAGTCGTATGGCTTCATTAATTTCGTTGGTAACGGTACGCAGTTTTCTGGCTGACATGGCGATGGCGGCTTTGCGATAGTGCACCTCTGACTGGTACCACTGATAGTGGGTAATGGCGAGATAACTGGTCATTCCTGCCAACACAAGTGCTACTGTGCCGCTGGCCATCGAGTTTTTTAGCCTGATGCGGTACTCAGGGCGGGTATCACTTTGCGGCACGATGAGAAAATGCAGCACGGCGAAGGCACCAACGTAGACCAGGACGAAAAAAATTGGGACGGGCTGTTTGAAAGGGAAGCTGAAAACGGCATTCGTGGAAATGCCAGCGATAGCAACGATAGGGGCGATTAGCATCGGTGTGATATTTCGGAAAGGAGCGGTCAGAGATGATCTGACGGTTTTGAACAAAGCGAAAAGAAACCACAGAAAAAATGCGAAGCCAATGACCCCCAGTTCGCAAATGATTTCCACGAAATCATTGTGCGCGTTCTGGTGAAACAGGTTCCTCATCAACAACAGATCCTGTTGCCACGACGACTGGTATGTCGCGTAAAACACGGTCCAGTTGCCCAGGCCTACGCCAGTCCAGAAGTGATCTTTCAGCATGAGCCAGGAGTTTCCCCACATGGTGGTGCGGGTGTTGGCGCTGCCGCTGAACGAACCGCTGGTGCGGTTGAGAACCTCAAGGCCGGTTTCGGAGGCAAGTGCTGGATCCTTGGCGCCCAACGAGGACTGCATGACCGCTTCAACGCCAACGAACATGGAAGGCGTCAAGTACGCAAAGATGAGGAACATGGGCAATATGGCAATAGCTGCCCAGCGCCTGTAGGGCAGTTTCAGAGGGTGGTAATCGTGCTTGTATCGCAAGTAAGCCATGAGAAGAAAGAAAACCCCGACTTCAACGAGAAATGCCACCCAGGTTCCGCGTGCCCGGGTGTAAAATATGTATGCCATAAATAAGGCAATCACGACGGCCAATAGCGCTGCGGTGACTCTGGAGCGCGATTGCAGGAAGAAATACATCGCGAAAGGCAAGGTCAGCGAGCCGTATTGGCCGGCCATGTTTTTGTTGCTGAAAGTGGCTCCGGGAACGATATGCTGCTGCACCCAGTCGACGGCGAACAGATACTGTGCAATACCGAGCAAGGCAATCAAAAGGCCGGTTATGAAAATGCCAATATACAGCCAACGCATCCCTCGCTCGCTACGTAGCGAAAGTATGACCAAGACGAAGGCAACAATGGCTGCCGTCCATTCCAGGGCGTCGTGTACTGCCTCGTATTTGCTATGCGCCCATAGTACCGACAGCATTGCCCACAGATAGAAGATAGTGAGTGGTACCAGAACGGGAGTACGGATGATGCGCAGTTCACGCTTGCCCATGAGCGAAGCTGCGTACAGTGTCAGAACTGCCAGGACTCCCACCTCAAGGTAAGCGGCCATATGCAGATCCGGTGAGTAGCCATATTTTTGACCGTAGGGACCGACCAGCGCCGCCGTTGCCGTTACGAAAATGGTCAGGAAAGCAATGACCGGAGTTTTCAGCCCCTCCTTGTTGCTCCTTTCAGCGGCTCCCACATCTGACAACCCCGAAGATGGTGTGGCTCCGGTCTTTTCTGTTCCCCTGCTGATTCGCCGCAAGGTACGCGGCTCGCCGCGGTTTCCTTTTGCCATGTTCCCTTGTTTGGTTTTTTTTGCCACGATCGCCCCGGTGAAGTGGTTCCAGCACGTGTTCCGCGTTCCAATGATAATTCGGGCATACTAAACCATAAGCCACATCCGTTGAAGTGTGGTGGTGTATGGAAAGAGTGCTGTTTTTAGCGCGTTGGAGGTCAATGGCTCGTTTGTTACAAGGAAGAACCGTGGTTGCAAATATTTGTCAGCCTCTAATGGTCAGGGAGCCTGTTATCCACTCTAAACACAGCTCATGACAATGCGAGGGATGCCTTGGTTGCCAGTACTTGACGTGCTGTTCTGGGTTTTGCTTGGAGGCGCAGTGGGCTGGGGATTACATTATCTGTTGGAGGATACTTACGAGAACGGCAAAAGTTCCGTTGCGGAAGTGAATACCCGGTTACTGTCTGGTACGGACGACTTGGTGCTGGCCGGTAGCGAGGCTTTGGCACCCCAGGCTGACAGTGACTCAGACTTGGGGGCGCAGCATGACGCTTTGTCTGGCAGCAGCTATTTGGAGCAGATTCGTTACCAGGTTGAAGATCTTCTGGAGCAAGGGCGTATCAGCAAAGCAAAACGATTGTTGCGGTTTTCCCGGGAGTTTGATGAATATTCGCCTCTGGTCATTTTTTTGCGAGCCAAAGTGTTGTCGCAAAGTGGTCAGAAATTCATTGCCTTGAGAGATTTGCTGACTTTGAAAAACAGCGTTCAGGTGGAGGTGGAGGAGGCAGAAATTGATGTCTTGATTCAAAGCATTGAGCGCGAATACCGCATGGCATTGGAGAGTGAGGACAGCCTGAATGAACTGCTGGCACTTTACGAAATGCTGACAAGGCAAGATTCCGGCAACACGGAATACCAATACCGCCTGGCGGATACTCAATTCAGGCTGAATCTGCTTGACGAAGCATTGGCCACTTATAGTCAGACGCTAAACGATCCGATCTGGGGGAAAAAAACCGCTAAGCTTCTTGAAAAGACGAAACTTCATCTAGATTTGAAGGACAGAGTGAAAATTCCCTTGGAGCGGCTTGGAGATCATTTTGTCGTCAATGCGCGAATCAACGGCATTGACTCTGCCAGGCTAATGATCGACACAGGCGCGACCCTTTGCACTTTTTCATCTGAAGTTGCCGGGCTGCTGGGGCTTCCGACGGAAAGTGACACTACCGTAATCATGCACTTGGCAAGCGGTTCTGTGAACGCGCCCTTAATCAGCGTGGATCAAATCGAAATTGGCGAGACAGAAGTTCGTAATCTGCGCGCAGGCATTCTGGATCTCTCCAGTGGTTTATCCGTAGATGGATTGCTGGGCATGAATTTTCTGAAAAAATTCCGCTTTTTTATTGACCAGAATGAAGCGGCTCTTTACCTGGACGCACGCTGAGTTGTAGTGGTCGGAGTGAGAGGATTTGAACCTCCGGCCCCTGCCTCCCGAAGGCAGTGCTCTACCAAGCTGAGCTACACTCCGCCAAAGGAAAGTTCGCCGAATGATTCCTTGTTGTGATCATAGCATCAAAGTCGCTCAGCCTTGACCGGATTGAACTTTTTTACACAGGCTGAATGCCGGGGACGAGCGACTTTTTTGCTCAGGAAAATCGCCATGCGATCTGTTTTTGACAAAGGAAACTGTTTGCTCAGGCCGCTACCCCATAAGTAGCGTAAAACAATAAGGCTATTTCCCTTCTGAAGCCTTCCTCTAACGGGCGAGCTTCGGCTATTTGCGATGGAAGGGGAGAAGGACACAAAAATCGTGTCCCCGTCGTTCCTTCTGCCCATTCCTCCGGGGGAGAGGTACTTCAGCCTCCCCTGTACATTCCCCATCTCTTGTCATGCTCTTAATAGAGAGTGGCTTTTATTCTGCGTGAAATGGCGTAGCTCCCGCTAAGAATGTACCCATCAACTTGCACTATTCCAATCATCTTCAGGGTTGCTGAAGAGCTGAGGATTTTCTGAGCAATGCTGTATAACCGCACGCTCAAAGGTTCCCTTCGCGTTTCGGGCATACAGCACGCGTCCTCTGTCACTGATGGCAGTTTTTTCCATCTTTCCCAAAACATTTACCCGCATTTTATCTATGTCATTGGTACTTAGTCTTATTTTTGCTTTTATGTTGTACTGATCGATAAGTTCAGAGGCATTTTCGTAAAACGATTCCCCATTGACCCCTGTCCCCTCAATTTCTCCAGGCAGCAGTTTTCGGCTTCCCTCAATTTCCGCAGACAAAGTGTTGATGGCTTGATCTGAAATACGCTTAAGCTGTGACCCCCCCACTCTTTGCAAGCCTTTTCGTTGTATTTCATTGCTAACCAGTGCCCCCCACGTTTCGTGGAGCTCCACATTTCTTTCGGGATAGTTAACAAAGTCAACTGCCATGGCAAAAGTGCGATTCGTTTTATTTTGGATATGGTTTTCGTAAAAATTTTTCGGTTCCCGGGACAATTGAAGCAACGCTTTCTTGCAGTCATCCGTCCCGAGCTCAAATCCAACGACGGTAACCGTCACAATATCTTCGTTCCTGTTGCCCCTGTTTAGTCCATTTCCGCCATACAACTCGTCAGTATCGCCAGTTCTCTGAGTGATTTTGGTTGGCAGCGGGGATAGGGGGGCGGAAGATCTCCCCAAGTATTGATTTAGATCCCTAAGGTGTTTCACTCGGAGAGGAAGGCCAGCTTTTTTCAGTTCGCCCAATTTTTGAGAAATTTTTTTACTGTCTTTTACTGTCATTATCTCAATGCCTGCAACGTCTTTTTCGAACTCCTGTATAGCAAGAGAGGCATGTTCCGTAGAAGCAGTGGTTTTGCTCCAGCGTTTGAATATAAGGGACATATTTTCTTTGAGCCAACACACCAGCCGACCCTTCCAGCATTGGCCTTTCAGCTTGACTGTGAAACTTTTGTCTCCGATGTTGATGATTTCTGCTTGACCATCAATCTTCGTGTTGTGGTTCAGGAGACTCGAATACTTTTCAGAAAACGAGATCTGCACTAATTCACCCTCCCCGCTATTCTAAAAAACCCGCAGGCTCAGAATATGTATACCTTTCTACGCTCTCCGGCAACACCAGAGAAGTGTGAAGCAGTTTTGTCGTGCCGAGTGGTGTGTCTTATGGAATAAAGCACTTTCGGCAGTCAGAAAAAACCTGACGAGCCGGGGCGAGCGTCAATTATCTTTAAATATTCCTTGGCCATCATTACTCGCGTAATTCAGCACAATCCAGTCTAATGCCTGTTCAGGCGTTTGTGCAAAGAGCCTCCCATGTCCATTCTCACTGATGTCATCTTGGTTCATGCGAACCAGTACTTCAGTCCTCAGCCGAGTTTTGTCAGCGGCTGAAGGGTTTCCTGCAAATTTCAAGCCGGTTCTTTGCATTGCTCCCTGAACTGCATCGTTGGCAATGTCTCCTTGTGCGGTCAGCCTGAGCTTGCTAAGGTCTTCACCGTTCATTTTGCGCGTCCCCTTGATTTCATCGCACAATTCGTCAATGACTTGATTCGACATGGCTTCCAGCTGTGACTCTGGTATGAGCGGTGATTGCAGGCTATCCACTTGTTTTTGCACTGCTTCATGCCATTTTTCACTGAGGTGGTTATCCAAATCAGCAACTGTCTGAAATTGTGGGCACAGATCAAGCAGTTGCGTTGCGTCCAGGCCTGTTTTCCCAGAGAGATTGTTGTCGTTGAAATTCCCCGGCTCTGATCCTTGAACCAATTGCTGAAGGGCGGTCTCGTACTCGTTTTCTCCAACAGCCAATTCGGTAAAGTGGACTGTAAAGTCATTCCCATCGTTCAGGCGCAAAGAGCTATTTGCGCCTGTCCTCGCTTGAATATTGTCCAAGTCACTGCCAAGTGATACTTTGGCATCAAATATATTCGGTTGTCCATTCGTGTCTTCCAGCAGTTTTCTGAGATGTTTAACGCGAACAGGAACCCCTGAACCATCCAGCCGGACCACTCCAGCCAGAATAGCAGTTTTTGTTTCATTTTTTATTGAAGTGTCTAACGTGACGTCCTCGCTAAATTGCCTTAGAACCTCATTATTAAAGGTATTTCCGGAAGGGCGACCCCGTTTTCTGAACATTGGAGACAGGTTGTCCTTAACCCAGCAAACCAGTCTTCCGTGCCAACTGTTGCCGCGTTGCGTAAATTTCAAAGAATGCCCACCGATATCGGTGATTTGCGCGTTCTTGTTAATTCCCAGGTTTTCCTGAAGCAGGCTGCTGTATTTTTGAGCAACTGTTATACCTTTCATAATTTCCCTCCCTTAGTCATTCCTTTCAGATCCAAACACCCCCTTTGATTCAGGCAGTAACGCTTGAATCCTGTGATGCTACGACTCACCCATCAGTATAACACGCTCCGGCTCCCATTATGGCAAACACTGGAAGCGGCTCCAAGGATTTTGGCAGATGCCAGGCATAAATTCCACTTGCTCACTTGCCTTTTTCAGGTCTGGAGATCTCGGCATTCTACTATGGGCATCCCCGTTTTGGCTTCAGTATGGCGAAATGGTTCAGACAATATTTTTGCCAACCCCGACTTCCAAACAGTCAAAGAATCAATAAGCCGAGAGGCTGGGTCAAATATTTTTATTTCTTGCCTACCTCGGTCTCCGCCAGGATCTTCGGTTTGGCTTCCTTATGTTTTCGGGATCGAAGCAGGTAAAATGGTGGCGCACCGACAGGCTCTCGTGTGTTTTGGCAGTGCCCCTGGTGGGAATACGGTGGCGTTTGCCGACATGCCCGATGCTTTAACCGCCGATGTAGGACATTTCCACTTTTTTGAGTACGTGGACTCCCCGGGACCGGGTTTCCGAGTAGCGGTCAACGCGCCCAGTCCAGATGCCGCTCAAAAACTTTTTCAGGGTTTCGTCACTTTCGCCGCGCCGCATCGGGGTTTTCAAGTCATGCCCTCGCGTTGCAAACAGACACGTATACACTTTCCCGTCTGCGGACAGACGTAGCCGGGTGCAGCTGTGGCAAAATGGTGACGTAACAGACCTAATGACCCCGATTTCACCTCCTCCCTCCTGATAACGCCAGTACCGTGCGACTTCTCCGGGATAATTCTCTGCCACAGGCTCCAGCGCTGCTTCCTGGCTGATCATGTCGACAATATCACGACCAGAAAGGACGTCTTTCAGTTGCCAGGCGTTCACGTTTCCGACATCCATGTATTCAATGAAACGGAGGAGATGGCCATGCTGACGACAATACCTGGCCATGTCCAGGATTGAATGGTCGTTTAAGCCTCGTTTGACTAGCATGTTGATCTTTATTGGTGCCAGTCCAGCTTCAGCAGCGTTGTTTATTCCTGCAAGCACTTGCGATACCGGGGTGCCCACACCATTACAGGCAGCAAATGTCTTGTCATCCAGAGAATCCAGGCTGACCGTTACGCGCTTCAATCCTGCTGCGCGCAATCGTCTCGCTTTTTCACTGTTTAACAGTGAGCCATTGGTCGTCAAAGCGATATCTTCTATGCCGGGTACTGCAGCCAGCAACTCAATCAAAGATTCAAGATCGCGTCTAAGCAAAGGTTCGCCGCCGCTCAAGCGTAATTTTTTAACGCCCAGTCCGGCAAGCAAACGAGCCACCCGTGCAATCTCCTCAAAATTCAGGAGATGCTTTCGCTCCATAAAGGCATACTTGGCGTTGAATACCTCAGCGGGCATGCAATAGGGGCAGCGAAAATTACAACGATCGGTGACCGATATGCGCAAGTCTCTCAGCGGCCTGCCGCGAGTGTCTGTCAATGGCTGTTTCGTTGCAAAATACATCTGTTTTTTTTGTCGACCCCAAGCTGTTTTTCTTGCGCGAGGCGTTTTCATTGGTGTTTTCATTATTGCACAAGGATGTGAAAATTGTGTTGCTTGCGGAAAGTATTGGGGGGCTTTGTGTGCCCACAAGCGTAGTATGAACAACGTTTTGCGACCCTCAGCCTGGCTGCTGGAAGAGGAAAAACCAACCCTGTGAAGCAGGTTTTGCTCATTTTGCTGGTCGTCCTGCTCCTGCTTGGCTTGAGATGGATATTCAGGCAGCCCTTGCGTGTACGCTGGATGTGGCTGATCGGTTTTGTTTCCGCAGGACTTTTGGCTTTGGTGGTGATCGGCAAGGCGCACTGGATTGTTGCCGTGATCGGTGTGGCATTGCCCTTCGTGAGAAGGCTCTGGCTGCTGTTGCGCTACGTGCCTTTTTTGGCTTCCCTTGGGTCTTACGCCGGTTTTAGGAATCGGAGCATGCCACGCTTTGAAAGCGAGTGGTTGCGGCTCGAATTTCACATTGTCTACCGCCGGCTGGACGGTATCGTGCTGAAAGGAAATTTTGAAGGGAAGCGATTGTCGCAAATGAGCGATGAAGATCTTGAGCAGTTGTTACAATCCCTGCGCCAAAATGATCCTAAGGGTGCTCTGCTTTTGCGGAGCTATCTCGTGCAGGCACGAATGCGCGGTGAGGCCAACCAGGGGACGGCAGGTGAGGAGCAGGCCTTTGCCAGAAGCCAGAGCATGACAACTGAAGAGGCTCTCCTGATTCTTGGCGTCACAAAAAACGCAAGCAAGGAAGAAATCACCAAAACCTACAAAATACTCATGCAAAGACTGCATCCTGACCGTGGGGGATCCAACTATCTCGCCGAAAAAATCAATCTGGCGAAAAAAACCTTGCTGGGTCACTGAACGCATTAGTGCCGGCAGACGTCGTATGTCGATCTTTTAGCAGGAAGAAAAATCAATGAGCGATCCGTCCAAGCCAGCAATAAATCTTCCGTTTGGCAGTGCGCGCATGCGCAAAGTAGATGAGGCGGTCATCCCGTTATTCAACCAGCTGAGCCGCGAAAATCCGGGAACCCTTTCGCTGGGGCAGGGGATTGTTTTTTATTCCCCCCCGCCAGAAGCCATAAGCTATGCAGCGCACCGCATGTCTGAAAATTCCTGTCATGGCTACGGTCCGGTTACCGGTCTGACGGAACTGCGTGAAGCCATTACAGAAAAGCTTCAGCGTAAAAATGGCATCTCGGTTTCCTCATCGCAATGCGTCGTAGTGACGGCGGGTTCCAACATGGCGTTTCATGCCTTGGTTCTTGCCATCTGCGATCTTGGTGATGAGGTGATTTTATTGCGCCCCTACTACTTCAATCACGAAATGACGGTTGCCATGTGCGGTTGTCGACCGGTGGCAGTGAGCACAGACGACGATCTGCAACCTGACTTGGCAGCAATCGAAGCGGCGGTCGGCTCTAAAACCCGTGCCGTTGTCACGGTTTCGCCAAATAATCCAACGGGTCGGGTCTACCCCCGTGGTGTTTTGCAGGCAATCAGCAGTCTATGTGCCAGACATGGGCTTTATCACATCAACGATGAAGCCTACGAGGATTTTTATTATGAGCCGGAGAAACAATTCTCCCCCGCCTCTGTAGCGCAGACCGAGCCACATCTGTTGTCGTTGTTTTCTTTATCCAAAAGTTATGGCTTCGCTTCCTGGAGAATAGGCTATATGGTGATTCCGCTTGCGCTTCGTGAGGCGATTGTCAAGGTGCAGGACAACGTGCTGATATGCCCGCCGGCCGTGTCACAATTCGCTGCCAAGTGGTGTCTGGTGCACGGCGATGAATACGTGGCCAGCAAAAAGGAAACCATGGCGGAAAATCGCGCGCTTTTTTTGCGAAGGCTACGCGAGGAACTCGCAGGAATTATTTCCGAGCCCGTCAGCGAAGGGGCTTTTTATATTTTCCTGCAGCTGAAAAACCAGTCTGATGATTTTGCCGTCGCATTGCACTTGGTCAAAAATTGCGGCGTTACGGTGATTCCCGGAAGTGCCTTCGGCGCGAACCCGGGCTATTTGCGGCTGTCTTTTGGTGCCTTGCAAGCCGAGCATATTGACGAAGCGCTGAGTCGCCTCATTAAAGGATTAAAAGATTTTTTCCGCTGAGCGCCTCGGTTCACGGCATACGCCGCAAAGCGCTGCTGTCCTTTGTTCTTGCACGGTATTTCTCACGCCTTGCCGAACCCTGCCTCCGTTTATCTTCGTTTCTTGCCCTGACAGGCTACGCGACCCGCATCCTGACCGTAGGGCTGACGTTGGGGTGTTCAGGTCTTTTGTTGCCAGTGGCTGGCTTCTGGCAATGATGCTTCCCCGAGCCCGCCGTTGCCGGAAAAATCTCAAGCCCGGTTTCTTAGGTCTTTTCAGCGAGAGACCAGGAGTGCTGGTTAGTATGTCCGGGTTCTTTTGCGTACAATCGTCGGTTCCGGAAACACGCCAGAGTGGGTCGCGAGCGGGGTGCCTGAAGCCAAGTCTTTCTGCTGACATAAAGGGATTTGGAGTAGGTGGGGATGTGCTTCGTTTTGGTGGCTGTCGCAACTTTGGCCGCAGTTCACCACGTGGCTTTTTTCTTTGCGCAGGAAGCGGGGCATAGCCGGAACTGAAATCGTTGCAGGTCATTAATGGACACATCGGAAGTCGAGAAAATAGCGCGCCTTAGCAAGCTGTCTGTTGCACCGCAACAGATGGAGCTCATGGTGGAACAATTGACAGATATATTGGCTTTGGTGAAGTCTCTTGACGAGGCCGACGCCGAAGATCTGGAGCCGCTTGCCAGTCCCTTGGGGCTGTGCCAAAGACTGCGCACAGATCGTGTGACGGAAAGCAATAGCAGGGAATTGCTGCAGACGCAGGCACCAGAAACCCAGGATGGTTTTTACCTGATTCCAAAAGTCATTGAAAAATAATGGCTTGGAGGCGGCACTGTCTGTTCTTGGCAGGGTTCCTCGGTCAGGCAGCCCGGAGGCGAGTGCCGTCCCGGGTGCCTGCGGCACGGTGAGCAGCCCATAAGGTTTCTGATTTTGACTGACATCAGTTGCATGGGTGTTGCCGATCTTTCGGCGGCACTGGCAAAAAAACAATTGTCCAGCGAGGAACTGGTGAAAGCCACTCTCGAGCGCGCCAAAGGTCACGACGAGGATTTGAATGCCTTCATCCATTTCACCGAAAAAAGTGCCTTATGCGCGGCTCGGAAAGCCGATCGCCTGCGCAATGCAGGACAGGGGTCTGTTCTAGGGGGTATCCCGTACGCCCACAAGGATATTTTTTGCAGCGAAGGGGATATCACGACCTGTGCTTCCAAAATGCTCGCGGATTTTGTGTCGCCATACGATGCCACGGTAACCCGCAAGTTACGTGAGGCCGGCATGGTGATGCTGGGCAAAACGAATATGGATGAGTTCGCCATGGGCTCATCCAGCGAAACCAGTTATTTCGGTGCCGTGAAGAACCCCTGGGATTTGAGCCGGGTTCCGGGTGGCTCTTCTGGAGGCTCTGCCGCCGCTGTGGCTGCGCGACTTGTTCCTTGCGCAACCGGCACGGATACCGGAGGTTCCATTCGCCAGCCGGCTGCGCTGTGTGGGGTAACCGGGATCAAACCAACTTACGGCAGGGTGTCTCGCTACGGCATGGTGGCTTTTGCTTCGAGTCTGGACCAGGCCGGGGTATTTGCTGTCACGGTGCGTGACTGTGCCATGTTGATGAATGCCATCGCCGGTTTTGATGAAAAAGATTCCACCAGCGTTAACCGCGATGTTCCGGATTATCCCGCCGCGCTGGAACGTCCTGTCAAGGGCACAAAAATTGGGGTGCCGAAAGAGTTTTTCGTTGCGGGTCTGGACGCGCAAGTCGCGGCCGTCATTGATGAGGCGCTTGCTGTTTTTTCCCGTATGGGATGTGAGGTCAGAAAAATCAGCATGCCCAGTCTGCGTTTCTCTATTCCGGTTTTTTATATTTTGGCCACGGCTGAGTGCTC
Organism: Candidatus Oxydemutatoraceae bacterium; assembly: GCA_965212025.1. Lineage (GTDB taxonomy): Bacteria > Pseudomonadota > Gammaproteobacteria > Poriferisulfidales > Oxydemutatoraceae. The sequence continues at coordinate 448,928 of OZ243039.1, read as the reverse complement.
ATCCAATCTGGCACGCTACGACGGCGTTCGCTATGGTCACCGTAGTCGCAAGGCCGACACTTTCGACGCGCTTTGTGTGTCTTCACGAGACGAAGGATTCGGTGAAGAAGTCAAGCGGCGCATTATGCTCGGGACTTATGTGTTGTCCGCTGGTTATTACGACGCTTACTACCTCAAAGCCCAAAAAGTCAGGAGAAAAATCAGCAACGAGTTTGCAGCACAGTTTGCAGACTTGGACGTGCTGCTTAGCCCGGTTACACCCAATGTGGCATTTTGCATCGGAGAGAAGACGCAGAATCCGGTACAAATGTACCTTTCGGACGTGTACACGACAGCCGTCAATCTGGCAGGCTTGCCAGCTTTGGCACTTCCAGCGGGTTTCAAACAACACTTGCCAGTCGGCATTCAGCTGATCGGCAACCATTTTTGCGAAGAAGCCCTGTGCACCTTGGGTCATGCCTTTCAACAGGCCACCAACCACCATTTGCAGGTTCCCCAAAGGTACGCAACATGAACTGGCAGACGGTGATGGGTCTGGAAATTCACGTGCGCCTGAAAAGCAGCAGCAAGCTTTTTTCAGGCGCGAGCGCCGAGTTCTGTAACGAAGCCAATGTTCATGCTTGCGGTATCGATGTGGCTTTGCCGGGTACACTGCCGGTTCTCAACCAGGATCCAGTGTGTAAGGCGGTACTGTTTGGTTTGGCAATCGACGCTGAGGTCAGCCGCTCTTGCGTGTTTGCGCGCAAAAATTATTTTTATCCGGATTTGCCGAAAGGTTATCAAATCAGCCAGTACGAGCAACCGATTGTTGGATACGGCAAGGTGGAAGTGACTGGCAAAGACAAACGGGTTCATTCGATTGGCATTACCCGTGCGCACCTGGAAGAAGACGCGGGTCGCTCCATCCATGACCGGTTTTCGGGTAGAACCGCGATTGACTTGAATCGGGCAGGGACACCGCTGCTGGAAATTGTCTCCGAGCCAGAAATGTACGATGTGGATGTTGCGTTGGCCTACGTGAGAAAAATCCACGCGCTCGTGCGCTGGTTGGGAATCAGCGATGGCAACATGGAAGAAGGCAGCTTTCGCTGTGACGCAAATATTTCCCTGCGTCCCGTGGGTGCGGAAAAGCTCGGCACTCGTGCAGAGCTGAAAAACCTCAACTCCTTCCGTTTTTTGGAAAAAGCGCTGCACTACGAAATCAAGCGCCAGAAGCGTCAGCTTGAAAGCGGAGGTGTTGTGACACAGGAGACCCGTCTTTATGACCCTGCGACCGGAGAAACCCATTCGATGCGGAGCAAGGAAGAGGCAGAGGACTATCGTTATTTTCCTGATCCTGATTTGTTGCCATTGCAAATTGACGAGGCCTTTCTTGAGCGGCAGCGCCGCGCTTTGCCAGAGCTTCCTGAGCCGAGACGCGCGCGCTTGGCGGCAGCTTACGCTTTGGGCGATGCGGAGCTGGATCGACTGTTTGAGGATCGGGAAATGGTGGACTACTTTGAAAACTGTGCCAAGCGTACGGGGGCCGGCTCTCGAGAAGTGTTTTCCTGGATAACCGGAGTTTTGGCGGCGGCGCTGAACCGTGATGGGCTGGGCATCGCTGCCTGTAAGGCATCACCAGAATGTTTGGCAGAGTTGCTGGATTGTGTGGTTTCGGGTCAGTTGTCCACGCACACAGCGCGTGCCGTGTTTCGGGAAATGTGGGAGCAGGGTGCAAGTGCCAAAGATGTGATCCGGAAAATGGATGTGGGGCAGATCAGTGATGAACGCCTGACTGAACTCATCTCGGGAGTCCTGTTAGAAAGTGAGGCTCAGGTCGTGCAGTACCAAGCGGGAAAGACCAAAATTCTGGGCTACTTTGTCGGTCGTGTCATGCAGGCGAGCGCAGGAAAAGCTGATCCGCGCCGTGTTAGTGCGTTATTGAGGCTGCAACTGGCTGCCGGTTCGTAGCTAGGTGCCGTCCCTTTAGACGCCGGAGCGCGGGTGGCTCCACGGTTTCTTGCCGCCAATTTTTCCCACGGTTATGCGGGACAGTCCGGCGTAGTCTTTGTTGCAACGCAGATTTCGGAAACCTGTGCGCTTCGCCATCGCCGCTACGGGAAACCTTTGCCAAGGGGCGTGTTCCAGCGCGATGAGGCCGCCATTCACCAGGTAGAGGGGAGCTTCCTCTAGAACCTGACGTAAAGACGCCAGTCCGTTTTCTCCAGCCAGCAACGCCAGCTTCGGCTCATGGCGGATGGTGATATCGCCGTCACGTGCTTCTCCGGGGCGCAGATAAGGAACGTTGGCGACGACGCAGTGAAAAGCGCGTCGTCTCCGTAGAGCGCCAAACCAATTGCTTTTCACCAGACGTACGCGAACGTCATGTTTTCGTACATTCCGACCGGCAACTCTTAACGCCTCAGTACTGATGTCGCAAGCAGTGATGTTCAGGTCGGGGCGGTGACGGGCGATCGCGATGGCAACCGCGCCGCACCCGCATCCTAGCTCAAGTAGTCTTGCGCCTTGCGAAGCGTGGTTTACGGCAAAGTCCACCAGCATTTCGGTTTCCGGGCGCGGCGTTAAGGTCGCGGTGCTAACTTCAAATTCCAGGGAATAAAATTCTTTTCGCCCACTCAGGTAGGCAAGCGGAACTCCAGAGGCTCTGCGCACTGCCATTTCCCGAAGACCTTGCAGCAGCTCAGCAGGAACCACCCAGCGGCTTCTTGTGAAGAGCTGCGGGTAGGAAATATGAAAAGCATGGCAGAGGAGATAATCCAGTTCCTTGGGGGAAAGCTGCTTGTTCCAATTCCTGTGGTAGCAGGAGCGGATTGCCGCAAGCGTGTTTTCTTTCACGTCCGATCCAGGCACTCCATTACCGAAAGGGAGCTGCGGCGCGTTATTCAGTAGCGATAGTGCTCGGGTTTGTACGGTCCGTCCACGGGCACTCCCAGGTAATTCGTTTGTTGTTCTGTCATGGTGGTCAAGTCCACCCCCAACTGTTCCAGGTGCAGGCGTGCGACCTTTTCGTCCAGGTGCTTCGGGAGCATATGGACTGCAACGTCGTAATGGTTCTTGTTTTGCCATAGTTCCAACTGCGCAAGAACCTGGTTACAGAAAGAATTGGACATCACGAAACTCGGATGCCCGGTCGCGCAGCTCAGGTTCACCAGTCGACCCTCGGCGAGCAGGATGATGCGTTTGCCATCTGGAAAAATCACGTGATCTACCTGCGGCTTGATGTTTTCCCAGGGCAATGCACGCAGCGAGTCGACATCAATTTCGTTGTCGAAATGGCCGATGTTGCAGACAATGGCCTGGTCTTTCATGTTGGCAAGGTGTTCGTAGTTGATGACATGCAGATTGCCTGTGGCTGCGACAAAAATATTCGCTTCCCTCACGGCTTGCTCCATGGTGACAACACGATATCCTTCCATGGCGGCCTGTAGCGCGCAGATCGGGTCTATTTCCGTAACCCATACACGGCAGCCTTGTCCCCGCAAAGACTGCACACAGCCTTTGCCAACGTTTCCGTAGCCACATACGACGGCCAATTTTCCCGCAATCATCACGTCCGTAGCACGCTTGATGCCATCCAGGAGTGACTCACGGCAACCGTAGGTGTTGTCAAATTTTGATTTTGTAACCGAATCATTGACGTTGAACGTTACAGATTGCAACGTGCCTTTGCGCGCCATTTCGTAAAGGCGGTTCACGCCAGTCGTCGTTTCTTCCGTGATGCCTTTTATGTTTGGCAACAACTCTCTGTGGTTTTCATAAACGTGTTTCGTTAAATCTCCCCCGTCGTCAAGCAGCAGGTTTGGCGTCCAGTCATCTGGGCCTTTCAGGGTTTGTTCAATGCACCACCAGTATTCTTCCTCGTTTTCCTCTTTCCAGGCGAAAACCGGAATGTTTTCAGCGGCAATGGCCGCGGCGGCGTGATCCTGCGTGGAAAAAATGTTGCACGATGACCAGCGGACTTCAGCACCCAAGGCGATCAATGTCTCAATGAGAACCGCAGTTTGTATGGTCATGTGCAGGCAGCCGGCGATGCGCGCGCCTGTTAGCGGTTTGCTGTTTCCGTATTCGGAACGCAACGCCATCAGTCCCGGCATTTCGGTTTCTGCAATCCGGATCTCTTTTCGTCCCCAGCTACAAAGTTTCAGGTCTGCTACTTTGTAGTCCGGCATCAGTTTATGTGCTGGTGTGGCCATATTGGTTTCATCCCGTTGTGGTTTGGTGATGGTCAGGAGACCCCGGGCGGACTAGCAGCGGGCAGCAGCATCGCCAAGGGCTTTCAACCGTGCTTCGTCATATTGCTCCCAGCTGAATCCGGGTCGTTCATCACGACCGAAGTGCCCAAAAGCTGCTGTCTGGGTGTAAATGGGGCGGCGCAAATCCAGCATTTCAATGATGCTGCCTGGTCGCAAATCGAAACATTTCCGCACGATTTCTGCCAAACCCTGATTGTCAAGTCTGGAGGTCTGAAAGTGATCCACAAAAACCGCCACTGGCTCCGCCACGCCGATCGCATAAGAGAGTTGTACTTCGCAACGCGTCACCAGCTTTGCTGCGACCAAGTGCTTTGCGATGTATCGGGCGGCATAAGAAGCAGAACGATCTACTTTGCTAGGGTCTTTCCCCGACATGGCTCCACCCCCGTGGCGCGCCATACCGCCATAAGTGTCGACAATAATTTTCCGTCCGGTCAGCCCGCAGTCAGCCGTCGGTCCACCCCTTATGAACGCTCCGGCCGGGTTGATTTGAAATGTGCAGTCCTTCAGCAAATTCTCCGGGATGACTTTCCGGATGATGTCGCTTTCAACATACTCACGCACATCGTCAATGCAGAAGTCCGCCCGGTGTTGCGTTGACAAAACCACTTTTTCAATGGCGACAGGGACGTCATGCTCGTATCTCACCGTGACTTGCGCCTTGGCGTCCGGCCCCAGCTTGTCACATGCCCCCATTTCGCGTAACCCGGCATGGTGGCGCATTAGGCGGTGGGCAAACTCAATGGGTGCGGGCATGAAGCTTTCAGTCTCCCGTGTTGCGTAACCAAACATGGTTCCTTGATCCCCGGCGCCTTCCTGCCCCACGCCCTTGTCAATGTCTTCAGATTGCCTGCTGATCAACAGCAGAATATTGTAGTCCTCTGCGCAACAGCCGTATGCCTTGTCGGTGTAACCGCTATCCCGGATCACCTCTCTGGCCAGCTCTGCGTAATCTGGTTGGTATCCGGAAGTTATCTCTCCGGCGATGACCAGGACGTTACCCTTGATCATTGCTTCACAAGCCACTCGGGAGTGGGGATCTTTTTCCAGTAAAGCGTCCAGAATTCTGTCGGAAATCCGGTCGCACACCTTGTCAGGATGGCCTGCCGACACCGATTCCGAAGTGAATAGGCGGGATGAATTTGTCATGTGAATTATCCTGCTGTGGGCAAAAACAAGCGTCTCTTTTAGCTGAAATACCGGCGGAGATCATAGCATCGTTGTGGTCTATTCATCTCATAACTTTTCGATTGTGAGGTCTTTGGCGGCACTGGGATCAGCCGGCTTCGGGATGCGCGCATGAACGACTGAGGGTGAAGGCACTGTGCGCTTGCGGGTTGCCGTCACAACCGGCTCAAGGTGTCTTCGCCGCGTCTTTGGTTCCTGCTCCCTGGCTTCAGATTTTCTTTAGAATTGTAGCTGTGCGTCGCCTGTGGGGTAGGCGTGAACTTTGAGAGGAAACGCTATGGTTGAAACGGTACCACCTGTTTGTGATTTTGGGGTACGGGCTCCAGATTTTTCTTTGTTGTCTACCGATGGCAAGCCTTATACGCTTTCTGACTGTCAGGGAAGCAAAGGAACTTTGGTGATGTTTATTTGCAACCACTGCCCCTTTGTAAAGGCGGTGCAACATAAAATTTGTCGGGATGTTGCCGAGCTCGCGCAACACGGGGTGCTGTCAGTGGCAATCATGTCGAATGACTCGGATGAGTATCCTGAAGATTCGTTTGAAAACATGGGGAGGGTTGCTGCGCAGTACCAGTTCACGTTCCCGTACCTTTACGATGAAAGCCAGGAAACTGCGAGGGCTTATGGTGCGGTGTGTACGCCGGATTTTTTTGGTTATAACGCGCAACTCAAACTTCAGTATCGAGGACGGCTGGACGATTGCGGAATGCGCAGAGTGCCTGGTGGCAGACGGGATCTGTTTGAAGGCATGAGACTGGTTGCGGAAACCGGCAAGGGTCCCGCTGAACAACGTCGAAGCATTGGCTGTTCCTTGAAGTGGAAGATGAGATAGCCTGGTCGGTACAGGTGCTTCCCGGTGCGACTTGTAGAAGTCCCAACCCTCAGGCGTGTCCGGAATGCATGTTTCCTCCTTTTTGCTGTGACAGCGAGGGAGACGGGGAAGCACTCGCGCTCACAGGGAGTGGTTTTGCTTGACACTGTAAACGTGCTAAGACTACCATCGCCCTGCTTCAGCGTGGTGTCGTGACTTAGCTCGTTTTTCGGGGAAGTGGCTCATGCTTTTCGAGGAGCGTGTTAAAAACATGAGGTTTGATTTAATGAAAGATTCCAGAAATTTACTTGTTTCCGCTTTAGCTGGTCTTGCCTTTGTTGGTTTGGGTGCCACGACTGCGTGCGCCGATTCCCACAAGGATGACGAGAAAGTAAAATGTTTCGGTGTTGCCAAAGCTGGCAAAAACGATTGTGCGACTGGTAAGACATCCTGTGCAGGCAGTGCCAAGATGGACAGGCAGGAGGATGCCTTCGTCGCAATTCCGAAAGGAATCTGCGAGAAATTGGCGGGTGCTGGCGTCGGCATGATGAAGTCCGGCGACGAAATGAAATAATAGCTCCGGTAAGTTCAGTTTATGCAGGATGGTGCAACCCGACGACTCCCGTGCCGTGCGGGAGTTGGGTTGCGCCATCCCCATCTTGGTGAAGTTCTGAAAACCAGGCCTGATGTCGCTTGGTTTGAAGTTCATAGCGAGAATTTTTTTCTGGCAGGAGGACGTGCCGTTTCCTTTCTTGAGGAAATTTGCGGAGCCTATCCCTGCGCATTCCATGGGACTGCTCTGTCTCTGGGTTCTGCTGCCCCTTTGGATATGGGGTACTTGCGGAGGCTACGCGCAACACTCGCGCGGTTTAACCCGGTAGTTGTTTCCGAGCACCTAAGCTGGTCGGTTGCTTCCGGGCGGCACTTCAATGACCTGTTTCCGATCCCCTACACCAAGGAAAGTTTTGCGATTTTCACTGACAAAGTGAAGCAGGTGCAGGATTTCCTCGGCCGCCAAATCCTCATTGAAAATCCATCCTCCTATATTTCTTTTCAGGAGTCAGACATTCCTGAATGGGAGTTTTACGCTGGCCTTCCCGAAGCCTGTGGCTGTGGTCTCTTGCTGGATGTCAACAACATCTATGTCAGTGCGCACAATCATGGTTTTGTGCCGGAGGTGTATTTTTCAGCGCTGAATGGTTCGGATATTCAGGAGATTCACTTGGCGGGGTTTGCGCAGAAGCGTTTTCAGGGAGACACGATTTATGTGGACGACCACGGGAGCACCGTCCATGATCCCGTTTGGGTTCTTTTCAGGCAGGCAAGCGAAAATTTTGGAGCCAAGCCGACCTTGGTGGAATGGGATACGGACATTCCGAAATTGGATGTTTTGCTGGCGGAAGTTGCCAAAGCCGATGCGGTTTTGTGCCCGGAGATGGAGCGTTGTAGTGTCTTTGCGTGAGACTCAGGACCGTTTTGTTGCCGACCTGCTGAGCAACTCGGCCTCGGGAGATTATCTTGAGAGAGCCAACATATCTGCAAATAGTTTGCTGAATATTTACCGCAACAATTTTTTTAACAGCCATTGTGCTGCCATTCAGGAAACTTTTCCGCACATTGAGCGTTTGGTTGGGGTGGACTATGTGCAGCATCTTGTCCGGGAATTCATTCGGGAAGTCCCGTACACAAGTGGAGGAATGCAAGATTTTGGTCAAAATTTTTCCGGGTTCCTGCGGCGTGGGGAAGTGGCACGGCGGCTGCCCTACCTTGCTGATATTGCGGAACTTGAGTGGGCTATGTCCGAATCTGCAAATGCTGCCAATTTGCCGTCGTTCAACTCTGCGAAACTGAGCCGCTTCACTCCGGGTGAATATCCTGACTTGAAGGCGGTTATGCATCCTTCCTTCAGGCTTGTCAGCTCTGTATTCGCCATATATGACATTTGGCTGCTCCGGGAGAGTGACAGCAGTCCGGACTTGGCACTCAGCGGACAGTCGGTGGGAGTGTGCAGGGTCGATTTTGAGGTGTATCTGCGCTTGCTTTCCGTTGGCCAGGTTGTTTTGTTACAGTCCCTGTCCAAAGGTGACAGTTTGGCGGCTGCTTTGGATGCTGCGCTTGCCACCGAATCGGAACTGGATTTCACGCTGTTTTTTGAGACCTGTGTACGGTCCGGTTTTTTTCTTGACTTGAAGAAATAAAGGAGAATCACGAAGTGTTAGCGAATTTATATATGTCCACTTTTTCAATGCTTAACAAGGTGCTGTCTCCTGCTCTGTTGCTGGGTCTTCGCTTGTATATCGCCTGGGTTTTTTTCAAGTCGGGCTTGACGAAAATTGATTATTGGGATGGCACCTTGTGGCTGTTTAGTGCCACGAGTTTGCCAGATGCGGTGAGTCAGGGAAATTACTATGTTCCAATATTGTCGCCTGAGATTGCAGCGTATGCCGGAACTGCGGCCGAGCTTCTTTTTCCTGTGTTGCTGGTTTTGGGCTTTGTGTGCAATTTTGCCGCACTGTCATTGTTTGTGGTCAATGTTGTCGCGGTGGTGTCGTTTCCCACTTTGTGGCATGAAGCGTGGCAGACGGCATCGGAATCGTTTACTGCTTTCTGGCTGAACGGAGATTTTACTCCCGGATTCCAAGACCACGTTGTCTGGGGTATTGGTCTGCTCGTCCTGATGATCTATGGTGCTGGTGCACTTTCCGTAGACAGGTTTTTGTGTTCCCGGATGCGATCCCGGTAACGCCTGAAATACCAAAGCGTCCCCTCGTCATTCAGAGGGCTTGCCTTGAAGGCTTCTGATGTTTGGTGTTTCATCGTGGTTCTCTGATTTCTGTCGCCTGATCCGGCTGGTCTTTATGTTTTTGCCTCATGAAAGGTGTGCAGCTCCGTCCAAGTACGGGCGGCATCTTCCGAGGGCGCACAGGCTGCCGTTTTATTTCGCGATGGTGTTGCTTTCTGCGTGCAGCTCCTTGCCCCCTTTCGGAATCGACAGACTGCCCGATGAGGCTGGGAACGAGTTCCAGGCAGATGCGCTGGCAGCCGAGGGTCGACTTTTGCAGGCCGCAGAACTTCTGTGGAAGCTGGCAGAGAAAAAAGCTCCGCCGGAGCGACAGGAAATGCAGCTGCGTGCGGTTGTCCACCTGAAAAGCGATGCATTGGACTTGAAAGCGTTGGCGTATCTGGGCGCTATTGAGGAAGAGGGCATGTCAGTGGACAGCCTTTATGGGAAACGGTTGCTGGAAGCGGATATCCGTGGCCGTCTGGGGCAAAATGCGCAGGTGGTGGAGCTGTTGCCGCAAAGCCTTTTCCAGGAGGCTCCACGTACTGTGCAGCTTGAAGCACTACAGCTTCGTTTGAAGGGACAAAAGAAAACCGGGGACGAAGTCGGTGCTTTACGGACTCGGGTGGATCTTGATTCTTTGCTTGACGGCAGCGCCAAGTCAGGCAATCAAATGGAAATTCTAGGCACCCTTGGATCCTTTGACGCTCATCAGTCCCGTGCTTTGATGAGCACGTCGCTCGACAGTGCCGTTGTCCAAGATTGGTTAGATCTATATGCCCTGAGCCGCAAAGCTTTTTTCGGTGGCGTTCAGGACTTGATCGCAGAAGTTTCTATCTGGGAGGATTTGCACCCGGGTCTGGAACTGACGAAGCCAGCGTATCTGCATCTGACAAAAACCTGGGAATACTTGAACTTCAGACCCAAACGGGTCGCGCTTTTATTGCCACTTTCCGGACCTTTTGCCAAAAATGGGCGGGTGGTGGAAGCTGGCTTTTTTTACGCAAGAGCAAGCCAGTCTACTCCTGGTTTTGAGGTTAAGGTCTACGACAGCAGTCGCGATGAGGGTGTGGTCAAAATCTACCAGGAAGCGGTGTCTCAATATCAGTCGGACTTTGTGGTTGGTCCCCTGTTGAAAGACAGTGTTGCTGAACTGGCGAGCCTGGACGCGAATGTCCCGACCTTGGTGCTGAATTATTTGTCTACCGGAACGGTTTCGCCTGACAATGAAATATACCAGTTTGGCCTGTTACCGGAAGATGAAGTGAAGCAAATGGCCGCCGAAATCCTGGAACGGGGCAATCGTTACGTGGCTGTGATTCAGCAAGATGATAGATACGGGCGACGTTTGAGTGACGCATTTATAAAGTACTTTGTTTCTGCCGGGGGCGTCGTGCGGGAAAGAATTCTCCTTTCAGACGTGGCTGAGAATTATTCGTCTGCCGTCAAAGCACTGTACCGACTGAATGATAGCGAGGAAAGAAATAGACGCGTTATGGGGACGATAGGAAAAGAAACCCAGTTCACACCTCGCATACGCTCAGACATTGATGCCACGGTTTTGTTGGTTGCAGGTTTGCGGTTGGAGCTGCTATTGCCATTTATCAAATACCACTACGTAGACAAGCTTCCTGTGTATGCGGTCGTTTCAAATGCCTATACTTTTTCCAGAACGCTTGCCAAACCTGATCTGAATGGATTGATTTATCCGGAAATACCTTGGTTGCTCGCGGAAGGTGTGGACGACTTTCCCACCGGAATTTTTAGCGACGAGGATGCCCGGCTTTTCGCGCTTGGCCATGACGCTTATTTTCTGGTTTCTCGCGTTCGTCAGATGGGTCTGGATGGAACTGAGGCAGATGGGCTTACCGGGAAAATCGGTGTGCTGGTAGGTGGGCGACTCTACCGGCGCGTGAACCTGGCTCAATTCAAAGGCGGCTATCCCAGACCGCTGTACCAGTGAAATGGATTTTTTTGCAGCGCCGCCCCAAATCATTGGCAATAGGTGCGCGCGCGGAGCAGATGGCACAGGATTTTTTGGAGACCCAAGGCTTGGTGCTACAGGAAAAAAATTTCAGGTCGAAAGCGGGTGAAATTGATTTGATTATGCTGGATGGAATGGATCTGGTTTTTGTTGAAATCCGGTACAGAAAAAGCCGGGTCTTTGGAGGTGCGCTGGAAAGCATTGACCGCCGTAAGCAGCTAAAGATTATTAAAACAGCACAAGCCTTCGTTGCCCGGAAAAACTACAATTACGGAATGCGTTTTGACGTGGTGGCTTTTGAAGACGGGAATCTGAAAAAACCTGGCTGGGTTCAAAATGCGTTTTCGGCTCCATGGTAAAAGAGGCAAACGTCACCCCGATGCGTCTAACGACTTTCACGAACTTGGCTGAAAAATGGAAAATCTGGAACTTGTAAGAGCTTTGTTTGCCGACAGCATGGCGGTGAAAAGGCGTGCTGGCGAGGTGTTGCCAGAGCGCTTGGTTGCCGCAGGGGAGCTGATCCATCTCGCGCTGTCTTCGGGAAGAAAAATTTTCAGTTGTGGTAATGGTGGCTCTGCGGCAGACGCACAACACTTCGCTGCAGAGTTGGTGAATCGTTTCGAAACGCGACGCAAGGCTTTACCCGCGATCGCCTTGACGACCGACACATCGGTTTTGACTTCTGTGGGCAATGATTGCGGGTACAGGCAAATCTTTTCACGTCAGTTGGAAGCTTTGGGTCAAGCAGGCGATGTACTGCTGGCGATCAGCACCAGTGGGAATTCCGGGAATGTGAACGAAGCGGTCATTACGGCGCACAGTTTGGGTATGGCTGTGATCGCTTTGAGCGCCAACGATGGTGGTGAGATGGGTAGGCTGCTGGAGAAGCGGGATTTCGAGTTGCGTGTGCCGACTGACAGTACAGCTAGGGCGCAGGAGGTTCATTTGGTGATTTTGCATTGCCTTTGCACATTGCTTGACGCCGCATATCAGACACCAGATTGACCAAGCCCATGTCTTCGCGTGAGTTGGTCACGCGCATTCGCGAATGCTGCACTGCGGAAGTGCTGGGCGACACGGCGGACTGTTGGGTTTACGGGAGCGACAACAGTCGACTCCATAGAATTCCTGAGGCAGTTGTGTTGGTGGAAACTCACCAACAGGTAGCCGCAGTTCTTTCTTTGTGCAACGAATTGCGCATACCGGTTACGGCACGTGGCCGCGGCACTGGCACTGCCGGAGCTGCTGTTCCGGTGTCGGGTGGGATTGTCGTTTCCTTTGAGCGCATGAGTCGGGTTTTGGAAACCGACGTGGCCAATCGTTTTATGCGTGTGCAAGCTGGCGTTCTGAATGGCCAAGTACAACATCTTGCAGCACGGCACGGATTTTTCTGGGCTCCCGATCCGGGCAGTGCTGATTACTGTACGGTGGGGGGCAACCTAGCCTGTTGCGCGGCAGGGCCGCGGGCGGTGAAATACGGGACTACGCGAGAAAATGTTTTGGGCTTGCGGGTCGTGGCTGGTGATGGCAAGAGTCTTGATACCGGCGTTGTGACCAGCAAGGGGGTCACAGGTTTTGATCTTACGCGCTTGCTTGTGGGTTCTGAGGGTATGCTGGGCTTGATCACTGAAGCGGTCATCAAGCTTACGCCGCTTCCCGAGAGCAGGAAGTCCATGTTGGCCGCCTACGATTGCGCCGCGCATGCTGCGGATGCCGTTGCGGCAATTATGGCCTCCAATATCACGCCGTCCAAACTGGAATTTCTGGATCCTGTGTGTGTGTCTCTGGTTTACCCGGAAATGGCAGGTTGCTCTTTGTTGCTCATTGAGGTGGACGGTGCAGTTGCTGAAGTCGACAGATCAATCTCCATTCTGGAGAAAGTGGCAAGAAGCGCAGGGTTGCGCAGAACGGAAATAGCCGGGAACGCAGATGAGGAAGAACGAATTTGGGGCTTGAGAAAACGGTTGTCGCCTGGGTTGCGCACCTTGGCAGCCGGAAAGATCAACGAGGATGTGGTGGTTCCCGTAACCCGGATTGGTGCTTTGCTGGAACGCATACAGTTGCTGGAATCCGCGCATGGGCTGCGTATTGTTTGTTTTGGCCATGCCGGGAACGGGAATTTGCACGTCAATATTTTGTTTGATCCACAAAATCCCCAGGAAAATACCGCCGCAAAGCTATGTCTGTCAGCATTGTTTGACCATGTCATCAGTCTGGGCGGCACGCTTTCCGGAGAACATGGCATCGGACTTACCAAGCGTGACTACCTGGATCGAGAAGTCTCCGAGGATGCAATCAGAATTATGAGAGGGATCAAGAAGGTTTTCGACCCTCTGAGTATTTTGAATCGGGACAAAGTTTTTCCGGCGATCCGGGCACCTGTGCCTGAAACCTTCCAGGTGGCAAAGGAACAGCACTTTACAGAAAACAGCTCAGTCAGAAAATGACACGTTGGAGATGGAGCCGCAATGGGCTGCCAGAAAAGTGATCGTTTCAGAGGCGGCGTGATATCAGAGAAATGCGCCTGTTTTCGAGCGTTTCTGGTTCTATCAGCCAGACAGGGTTTCAACTTCTGTTTACCGCCACCAGAGCCAGGTATCGGTTAATAGTCGTGTGGCTGTTTCAGTTCGGAGATTGGCTTATTGGTAGAACAGCTCTGCTTCTTCCTCGCTGAGGCTTTTGCGAAAAGCCGGCATATCAAAAAGCCGTCTTTTGTAGTCCAGAACAGCTTTGGCAGTACTTCTGGTCAAAGTCACCTTGGCTTTTTGCAGGCGTAAGAGAATCGGCCCGAGTGCACAATCCGCCAGGCTTATTTCGTCTTGCAACAGGAACTTGGTTTTTTGTAGCAGTTTCGCGGTCAATATCACTTCTTCCGTGAGCCACTCCCGTGCCTTTTTTGCGACGTTCAGGTTCGAAGAAGTGGCTTTTTTAAGCAGTGGGATCCATTCATCCTCCAAATGGTAGAGCGCTATGCGCAACTTTGCTTTGGAGATTGGATCAATTGGCATCAGGGGCGGGTAGGGGAATCGCTCGTCAAGATATTCGGTAATTACTTTCGGACAATAAAGCTCGAATCCCCGGTCGACCAGCAGGGGCGCAGGTTGTTCGGAAAGCATTTGTGCATCCGGCGGAAATTTTTTCGGATTTTCAAGATTGACCAAGTTGTACTTGATGTCCTTGATGGCGAGCACCAGCCGAACACGATGGCTGTCCGGGCAGAGCACCCCGCTGTAAAGCGTGATTGAGGAATTTTCGGTGTCTGATCTTCTAAGATTTTCTGAGCGCACTACTTGACGTCTTTCCAATATTCTTTTTTCAAAAAGTAAGCCAGTACCCCAAGAAAAATCAAAAACAATATGACCCAAGGACCATAGGCTTTGCGTAACGCTGCAGATGGCTCAGCCAAGTAATAGAGGAATGACACCAAGTCACTTAGTACCTTGTCATACTCTTCAGGGCTTAATTTCCCCGGTTCGACCAGAACAAATCCTGTTACAGTCTTGTGGATGTTCCCATCCTCATCTTTCGTGGTCACGAAGTTCGCCTTCTGCCATCCTTGTAAATCCCAAAGCACATGGGGCATGGAGACGTTCGGGAATACGGCGTTATTGACTCCCAAAGGCCTGCTTTCGTCAAGGTAAAAGGACTTCAAGTAGGTGTAAATCCAGTCGGAGCCGCGTGCACGGGAAATCAGTGTCAAGTCAGGCGGAGCTGCCCCGAACCACTTGTTTCCTTCCTCATCGGTCATGGACACCTTTAAGGGATCATTGATTTTCTCGCGCGTGAAAATCAGGTTCTCTTTCACCATCTTGGGCGTCAGTCCCAGATCTTGCCCGATACGGCTGTAACGGCTGAAGCGGGCACTGTGACAACTGAGGCAGTAATTGACAAAATATTTCGCCCCTCTTTGCAATGCGGGCTTGTTGTTGACAGCTACCACCGCTTTTTGCAGAGGGTATCCACCTTCAGCAGCGAAGCCCTCTGCGACAGACAGAATGGCCAACAGCAACACGGTCAGCTTGTACATGGCTACCCCAGTTCCCTAATTCTTTCGGGCACTTTCCTGTCAACCTGCATTTTTCTGACCAAGGTGGGAAGGAGTAGCCCCAATAGGAGGTATGCCAGTGGCAGCACGCTTCCCGACAAGACGTTTCCCACGTTGTCACTATCTACCCTCAGGAAATCCAGAAACCCGAACAAGGCGATGAAAAACAGGAAAAAAGTAATGCCCATCAAGCGCGTGCGTACTTTGCTGAAGAACCACATCAGGAAGAAGAAAAGCAGATATAACTCGCTGAAGCGTACTGCCAGCTCGGTCGTTACCGGGGTGACGGGCAAGGTTCCCAAATAACCCAGGCTAAAGAAAATGATGGGCAGCGAGAACAGGTTGAGTTTGTAGCCAATGCTTCGGTAGCGAAATGATTTAATCGGATTGCGGTCTATCCAGGGTAGAAAAAACAACACCATGACAGAACTCCCCATGGCCAGTACCCCGTACCAAGGATCAGGAACCGAGCGCAGAATGGTATAAAAGGGCGTGAAATACCACAAAGGTGCGATGTGTTGTGGGGTAACCAACTGGTTTGCCGGAACAAAATTTGCCGCCTCAAGGAAGTATCCACCCATGGAGGGTGCGAAAAAAACAACTCCGAGGAAAATAATGAGAAAAACCACAGTCCCCAGAATGTCTTTGATCGTGTAGTAAGGGTGAAATGGTATGCCATCAAGTGGCCGGTTCTTTTTGTCTTTATGCGTTTTGATTTCAATTCCTTCAGGATTGTTGGAACCGACTGCATGGAGGGCAACGATGTGCATGAAGACCAATCCGAGAATCAACAGTGGCATCAAGATGACGTGAAACGAGAAAAAGCGGTTCAGCGTGGCGTCCGAAACCACAAAGTCCCCCCTGATCCAGGTTGCCAGGTCGGGACCAATGAAAGGGATGGCACCAAAGAGGTTGATGATGACTTGCGCTCCCCAGTAGGACATCTGACCCCACGGCAGGAGGTATCCCATGAATGCCTCACCCATCAGCGCCAGGTAAATACAAACGCCGAGGAGCCATATTAGTTCACGCGGATTTTTGTAGGAGCCATAAATCAGGGCTCGGAACATATGAAAATAAACAACAACGAAAAAAGCCGAGGCACCGGTCGAATGCAGGTAGCGAATCAGCCAGCCCCATTCTACGTCTCGCATAATCAGTTCAACGGAAGCGAAGGCTTTTTCGGCATCCGGCTTGTAATGCATGGTCAGGAAAATACCCGTGAAGATCTGCATGAGCAGAACCAACAGCGAAAGCGAACCAAAAAAGTACCAGAAATTAAAATTTTTCGGCGCGTAGTACTCGGATAGATGATCCCGGCAGAACTGCTTGATCGGCATACGATCGTCCAGCCAGTCAATGAATTCTTTTTTCATGCTTTTGTTTCCGGGGAGTCTGCTTTTGCTGAATCCGGATCTTGGCCGATCACGATGATATCTTTGGCTACAAAATGGTAGGGCGGAACCAGCAAATTAATGGGTGCAGGCACATGCTTGAATACCCTGCCCGACAAATCGTAGCGTGAACCGTGGCAAGCGCAGTAGAATCCCCCAGGCCAGTCGGCGCCCAGGTCTTCGGCTCCTGGTGTTGGTCGAAAGGTGGGTGAACAACCCAGATGTGTGCAAATGCCCACCAGAACCAGGTATTCGGGCTTGATGGAGCGATAGCGGTTTTTGGCGTACGGAGGTTGTTGAAGGATGTTTGAATTTGGATCGCGCAGATCCTTCGTGTCTTTGCTGAGTGTGTCCAGCATTGCCTGAGTACGACTAACCACCCAAATCGGCTTGCCCCGCCACTTGTCTCGTTGCAATTCTCCCGCGCGCAACCGTTTGATATTGACTTCAATGGGGCCACCGAGTGCCCTGGCGCGTGCTGTCGGGCTCATAGACGCAATGAACGGCCAGGAAGCTACAGCTGCCCCGGCTCCACCGATAATGCTTACGGATTTCAACAAGAAGCTACGACGCTTCTTGTCTGCGACTTCCAGTGTCCGCATGAGCTACCCTCCGTCCGGTTATACGCTAGAGCACAAGATACTTATGTTGCGCGGGTTCCTGATCTGCCAGTGAAAAAACAGATCAAAACAGATTGGATGCTACCGAAAAAGAGATCCGTTCTCCAACAGGAAACGCATGCTCATCGTGAGACGGCGCAAGTCAGCCGCAGCGACCAATTTGATTGTGCCAAGGATGTACTAAAATCCGCCCTTGGTCAACTTCCGGAGTCTTGATGAATGTTTCCAGGGAGTGCCGATGGCGCGCTGTGTTTGGGTAACCATGTGTCTGGCCTTACTGTCGTGGCAGCAAAAGACGGAAATGGTGGGATGCCGAGCTTTGGCAATAGCGTGTTTTTAGGCTGTGACGATTGTGGTTTTCCGTTTTTGCCCGGCAAAGTGCCTCGGAATTTACTCGAAGGCGGTGGTTTTCCTTTTTCTTTGTCTTACCCGCTACCCACCAAGCTGATTTCCCCCTGATGATTGCCTGGGCAGTTCGCAATGCACTGGTGACGAACATCATGTTGTTACTGTTGGTGGTCGTTGGTGTCATTTCCTGGTACTCCATGCCGCAGGAAATGTTTCCGGTAATAGACACGAATGTGGTGCAGATCTCGACACGCTATGAAGGGGCTCCACCCGTTGAGGTGGAACGGCAGATCACAGTTCCCATTGAAGAAGTTCTGCTGGACATGAGCGATATTCGCACCATTGAATCGGATAGTCGCGAAGGTTTTTCCAGCATCACTGTCAAATTGAAGTCGGGCACGAACTCTGATGAATTTACACGAGACTTAAGAACAGAAATCGATGCCTTGAGAAGCCTGCCAGAAGTGGCAGAAAGAACAAAGATCAGGCAACTGAAAACCCGCTTTCCCGTGATCAGTGCCAGCGTGTATGGCGACGTCGGCGAAAAGACTTTGGCAAAGGCTGGAGAGGACATGAAACGACGCCTGCAAGCGGTGGATGGCGTTGCTGGAGTCAGCATCGCCGGGGAAAGAGAGGTGGAATTACTGGTGACAGTCAATCCGCTTCTGGCCGCAGCGAAGGGAGTTGGGATAGAAGAAATCATTCGGGCGTTGAAATCGAACCTGGGCGACCGGCCAGGTGGCACGCTGAATGCAAATGCCGGAGAGATACAGCTACGCGGCATAGGTTTTCCTCTGGCTCTGGAGCGGCTGGGCGGCCTACCGATTAAAACCAATTCGAAAGGAGCGCAACTACAGCTAAGAGAGGTTGCCGATGTGGATTTTCGCCTGGAGGAAGCCGAGACACTTGGGCGTTTTCGCGGCAAACCGGCACTGAATCTCGTGGTGACAAAAAATATGGGAGCCTCGACCATAGAAGTGGCTGAACTGGTGCGCGAGCTGGTGGCTGATCTGGACGGGAAAATCGCGCCTGGTGTGGCTCTGGGTTACCACACAGACTTATCGGTGTATATCAAAAACCGCCTTGATACGGTGTTCACTTCTGGTGTCATTGGTTTGGTTTTGCTGCTTTTGGCACTGTATTGGTTGCTTGATGCGCGCATCGCGCTGATTGCTGCTTTGGGGATTCCGGTATCGCTTTTGATCGGAGTGATCACCATGCAGATTTTTGGGTTCACCGTGAATATGGTCTCCATGTTCGCCTTTCTGGTGGTCTTGGGCATGATCGTCGATGACGCGATTATTGTCAGCGAAAACATCTATCGGCATTTGGAAGCAGGGGTTCCCCTGCAGCGGGCAGTCGTGGACGGTGCCCGCGAAATGATTGGCCCCGTAGTGACCGCTGCACTGACCACAGTTGTTGCTTTTTTGCCTTTGCTTTTTATCAGCGGACAGATTGGGACTTTTGTGATGGTGATTCCGGTTGTGGTGTCCGGTGCTTTGTTTGGTTCCTTGCTGGAGGCTTTTCTGATCCTTCCCAGCCACGCTGAAATGGCTTTCCGTCACACCCGCTTGCAGGTGCGCAAAGTTCACCGGGTCTGGGAGAAATTGCTTGCTCGTTACACCGATTGGGTGCGCCGCGCGATGCGTGTCCGTTACGTCGTACTCGTGGCTGTGTTGGGAATCCTGGTCGTGTCGGTGGTGACCGCCACAACACGCATTCCGTTTCAGCTATTCGGCAAAGTGGAAACAGATTGGTTTTTTGTCAATGTTGAAGCGCCGAATACGTTTAGTCTGGAGCATTCGCGCGAACTGGCTGAGAAAATGGAAGCTGCCGTGGCACGCGTGTTTTCCGGTCGAGAGGAAGAGCTGGAGACAGTGCTGACGAATGTGGGTCTGCGTTTCAATGATTTCAATTCGGTTGATCTGTCGAGCAATTACGTGCAAATGACTTTGGTCATGACAAAGCGCAAGCCTGAAACGTTCGTGGAGCGTTACCTGACTCCTTTGGTGAATCTTTCTTACCCGCCGGAAGGGGTGAGGGAACGGGGAACCGAAGAAATTGTCGCGCTACTTCGCCAGGAGTTGGCTGGCATTCCAGACATCAAGCGTTTTTTCATTCGACGTCCCGAAGCCGGCCCGCCAGGTTCGGATGTGGAGCTGGGAATCATCGAAGCCGATAACGGCAGGCTGTCAACATCGGTGCAGAAGATGGTTGCCTTTTTACAGGAAATCCCCGGGGTTCACGACGTGCGGCATAACCTGGAGCCGGGCAAACTTGAGTTTCGCTATCGACTCAATGAAAAAGGCCAGGAGCTTGGGCTGAGCTCAAAAGACATTGCAGACATTATTCGTATTGGCTACAACGGCAGCGAAGTGGCTTATGTCAATCTGGGTAACAAGCAGTTTCCGGTGCGCGTGGTCTTTCCTCCCGACATGCGTAAGGACAGCGCACTTTTGGACAATCTTCCCATTGTTTTGGCGGATGGCAGAACCATTTATTTTTCCGAAGTGACCGATAGTGACCTCCGGAGAGGTCTTGGTACGGTGCGTCACCTTGACGGATATCGTGTGGTGACCATCAGCGCCGATGTTGACAGCGAGGTGGTGACCGCGCTTGAGGTTTATGACTTGATAGAAGAGCTTTTTGCTCCAGGGTTTGCAGCCAACCCTGATAGTAAGCTGGTCTATCTTGGGGAAAAGAGAGATACCGTTGAGTCTTTCGAGGGTCTGTACCTCGCCACCGGGATCGCGTTTTTTCTCGTGTTTTTTATTCTTGTCATTTTGTTCCGCACGCTTCTGGCACCTCTTGTCGTGATGGCTTCCATCCCTTTTGGCTTTATTGGAGTTGTCTTTGGCCATTTGCTGTTTGGTTATAATCTGCAATTTGTTTCCATGGTTGGTCTGGTCGCGTTAATCGGGATCATTGTCAACGATTCGCTGATTCTGATAGACGAGGCCGGCAAACAGTTAAAGCGGGGTCTGAGTCGGGAAGACGCGCTGGTCGCAGCGGGAGTCAAGCGCATGCGCCCCATCTTGCTGACTACGGTCACTACGTTTCTGGGTGTCACGCCTTTGATTTTCTTTGCCAGCGGGCAAACCGCCTTCCTGTCGCCCATGGCGGTCAGTTTGGGGTTTGGCCTGATTTTTTCGACAGTACTGATTCTCGTACTGCTGCCTTGTTTTTATCTCATTGCCGATGACTTGCGCAGGCAGCTTTACGCGTTCTTGCCGTCTGGGCAACGGCACCGGGGGGCATGATTACCCGGCTTCCCACCTCCTGTGCTTTCCGGCAAGGCAGGAATAAAGCGGCGTATGAAGTTTGAACCCTCTCCCGGGGTGCCGTCTCAAAGTGTCTTTTTTCAGGAAGAAATTCCCGCCTGATACTGGTTTTCCCTCGTGGGTAAACTCAGCCATTTGACGGGAAGTTCGTCAAATTTATAGTGGCATTTTACGCTTTTGATATAGCAAAGCACGTCTTCGTAGCGTTTCTCCCTGAACCACTCGCTCAGCACATAGACATATTCAACCTTTAATCCAAGTTCCGAAACCAGCTTTATGTACTGTTTACGTTTGAAATCACAGGTTTGTAGTTTTTCATCAACCGAACCCGGCACCCGCTGATATTTTTTCTCCTCCCGCCCCGCTGCGGGGAATGTCCACACCGACTTCATTTGCTTGCCACCATTTATTTGTTTCATTTTCGCGTAGTTGAATGTATGGCGTGAACGCTTTTCTGCCAAACAATATCGTTCAAAATTTTCATGCCTAGCTGTTGCATGGCAAACCCAATTGAATGAATAACATGATGCGTACCAGAGACCCAGATGGTTCCATTGGGCTTCAGAAGCTTCTGGCAGCGCTTAATCCAACCTAGGTTGAATGCGTGATTAAGCTCCGCCCCCTTGTCTACTTTGACCATTTTTCCAGCATGGCAGGTTATGCCGCCATTGGAAAGAAAATAAGGGGGGTCGGCAAAGATCATGTCAAAAAAGCCGTCGGGGTGTTTCTTGATCACCCTATCCATGAACTTGAGACAGTCCTCGTGAAAAAGCCAGATACCAAAGTCGCCATTACTGAATGCCGCTTTGGTGTGCAAGTGCCCGGGGTTTTCCACCATCACTGGTGAGAGTAGGCCCGGGTTCATTTTGAGAGTGTTGTTTTCCATTTTTGTTTGTCAGTGCGAGGCAGTTGTCGTTTCAACAACTGCCTTGGTTGACAGTTTTTAAGTGTGCCATAGTTTTGATTCCGATCGGATTTTCGGGCGGAACAGCGGTTTTTTTAGGGGAATAAAGGTACTGATGCCTTTGTCTGTGTTTCATTTGATCTGCGTGCCTCGCAGGTGCGGCTTGGGATTTGAGGGGTTGGGGGACAAGGCAAGTGGCGGCACTGACCCGGGTTATGCCTGATGTCTTTCCTGCCTGTGCCAACTGTTAAAAATGCGACAGAAAATTTCCGCGGTCATTTGCGCGTCATACAGTGCCGAGTGTGCTTCGGCTTCATCCCATTCCAGGCCGGCAGCAACTGCAATTTTGGAAAGCACGGTCTGACCGTGAGCCAGTACGCCAAGGCTTACGGTGTCTATGTTGGAAAAGGAATGGAAAGGGAAATCCGGCAGTTTGTTCCGCTGCCACGCAGTCTTGATAAAAGAAAGATCAAAGAAGGCGTTGTGACCGACCAGAATGGCTCGTGAGCATTCACTGGATTCCAGGCATTCGCGGATCATTGAGTGCAGGGATTCCAGCGCATCCTGTTCAGACAATGCCATTCTCAGGGGGTGGAAAGGTTCAAGTATCTGGTTGATCTTCAGTGCCTTCTGATCCAGACGGGCTCCATCAAAAGGCTTGATATGTGCGTGCCATACCCGGTCTTGGGAAAGCTGTCCTTCTCCATTCAGCTTAGTCGTGATGGCTGCAACTTCCAGTAAAGCGTCAGTAGCAGCTATCAGACCGCCGGTTTCCACGTCTACGACGACGGGTAAAAATCCCCGAAAACGCCTTTTGATTAAATTCTTTGTCACTGTGAGGCTATGAATCCTGTGACTGTACGCGCCAGGAAAGAGTTTCTCCTGCCCTGAAAGGAACACACGCGTTTTCCCCTGCCTCCAAGGTTTTGGGAACCTGCCAGGACATGCGCCTTAAAGTGATGGTTTTGCGATTTTGTTCGCGGCCGTAAAAATGGGCGCCGTTGACGCTCATAAAAGCTTCCAGCTTGTCCAGACTCTCTGCCTGTTCAAAAATCTCAGTGTAAGTTTCCAGCGCGGTCGGGGCGTTGAAAATGCCGGCACAGCCGCAATCGCTTTCTTTGTCTCTGACGTAGTGCGGGGCACTGTCTGTTCCGGCAAAAAAACACGCTTCACCACTGCAAGCCGCCGCCACCAGGCCGAGCCGGTGTTCTTCCCTTTTGGCGAGTGGCAGGCAGTAACGGTGCGGGCGCAATCCCCCGTCAAACAAATCACTCCTGTTCAACAGCAGGTGATGTGGAGTGATGGTTGCGGCATTCAAAGGATGGCTGCGTACCCAGGAGACAGCGTCGTTGGTCGTGATGTGTTCCAGCACAATCTTTAGCTCCGGAAATGTGCGGCGTAATGGTTCAAGGACTTCGTCAATGTAGACTTTTTCACGATCATAAACGTCTGTTTTTGGGTTGGGATTCTCTCCGTGCACCAGCAAAGGAAGACCGCATTCCTGTAATGCGGACAGGGCAGACTGAATGTAGCGGATATCACTGACACCATGCTCGGAATTTGTGGTTGCCCCTCGTGGGTACAGTTTGGCGCCAGCGATAAAATTGGCTTCCGACCCGTCTTTTTGTTGGCGAAGCGCGTAGATATCGCCGGCGCCGGTATGATCACTCAAATGAAAGGCAACGAGTGGATGAAAGTGCCTGCTCGTGTTACTGCACAGTACTTTGTGGTACTTTTCGCATGCGGCCATGCTGTCCAGGGGTGGATGCACGTTGGGCATGGCTACCGCACGGGCGAATACTCGGGTGGTGTGTGGCAAAGCCCAGCGTAAAAGTTCCGCCTGCCTGAAATGCACGTGCCAGTCGTCCGGTTGCGTGATGGTAAGGGTGGTGGGTTGAGTGCTTGGCATGTCTTTGATGCTATCACGGAGCATCGGATGGCATTCCGGCTTTTCGCTTGTTTTTGGGAGCTAAATGCTAAAAAAGTCTTGCCTTTTGCAGGGGCGTTGTTTTATGTCAGGCTGCTTGGACAGCGGCTTTTTTTAGATTCAGGGGAACCTCCGATGGAGAAAATTGTACTCGCGTATTCTGGTGGCCTGGACTCATCGGTCATCGTTCGCTGGCTGCAGGCGGAGCGTGGCTACCAAGTCGTGACTTTTACTGCAGATATCGGGCAGGGAGAGGAGCTGGAATCAGCACGGTTGCGGGCACGGGGGCTTGGTGCCGAGTCGGTGCACGTGAGCGACTTGCGTGAGGAGTTTGTGCGCGACTTTGTTTGGCCCATGTTTCGTGCCAACGCGGTTTATGAAGGGAATTATTTGCTGGGATCGTCGATCTCGCGTCCACTGATCGTAAAGCACCTGTTAAAAATTGCCGCTTTGGAAGGGGCGAAAACCATAGCGCATGGTGCTACTGGCAAGGGAAATGATCAGCTTCGCTTTGAGCTCTCCGCCTATGCCTTGCAACCGGATGTGCGCATCGTGGCTCCATGGCGGGAGTGGCAGTTCGATTCCCGAAAATCCCTGCTGGATTATGCCGAGGCACAGGGGCTGGAAATGGAAAGGCAGGAGGAAAAAAGCCCCTACTCAATGGATGCCAACTTGCTCCATATTTCTTATGAAGGGGGTCTGCTTGAAGATCCGTGGAAGGCTCCAGCGCAATCCTTGTGGAGGCGAACGGTTTCCATCGCTGAGGCACCTCAAGACCCGGTGACTCTGGAGCTTGCGTTTCACACCGGTGATCTGGTGGCGATCAACGGCAATGAACAGTCACCGTCAGTGCTGCTTGAGCAGCTGAATCAGCTTGCCGGTCAACACGGAATAGGGCGTGTGGATATGGTGGAAAACCGTTGCGTTGGCATGAAATCGCGTGGTTGCTATGAAACCCCCGGTGGCACAGTTATTCTTGCCGCCCGTCGGGCTTTGGAAAGTTTGGTTTTGGACCGTGAGGTGATGCACCTCAAAGAGGAGCTGATGCTGCGTTATGCGCGACTGATCTATAACGGGCTTTGGTGGAGCGATGAGCGTTTGGCTTTGCAAAAATTTGTGGACGCCACGCAAACATGCGTGAGCGGAGTGGTGAGGCTGATGTTGCACAAAGGAAATGTGCGTGTTGACGGCCGCAAATCGGAGCATTCGCTTTTTGACGAACGGGTGGCGAGTTTCGACAGCGATGAGGGGGCTTATTGTCAGGGGGATGCCGGCGGTTTCATTGCCTTGAGTGCCCTTCGCATCAAACTTGCAGCACGTAGGAACGCTCGGTAGGATTAGCAGATGGACGCACGGAAAATTTTTTGCTTGCTCACGGCACTTGCCTTCCTGGGCGGTTGCGCGGCGATGAATGAGCCGCAGGTGGAGAGTTCGTCAACGCCCACGGAAAGCAGAGTCGTAGGCAAGGATCCTTGGAAATCCTTCAATCAGGCTGTTTTTACGTTCAACAGGCACTTTGATGGCTTGGTGTTGAAACCCATCGCCAAAAGCTATGAAGCACTGGCGTCGGAAGCAGTGCGTGATGGAATCCGTAACTTTTTTCTCAATTTGCACGACCTGCCAAGTGCCGTGAACAGTTTGCTACAGGGAGAAGCGTGGGATGCGGCCACTGACCTTGGACGGCTGGGTGTAAACAGCACGATTGGCGTGGGCGGTTTGGCGGATCGGGCATCTGGTCTGGGGCTAGAGAGTCACAAAAGAGATTTTGGTCAGACTTTGGCAGTCTGGGGAGTTCCATCGGGTCCTTACCTGGTTTTGCCGTTGTTAGGGCCAGGCTCAATGAGGAGCCATCTGGGGCAATTTGTAGACTTTCTGATTTATCCGGTTGGTTTTTTACACGACCCGCGAACCGAAACTGCGCTCTTGGTGACGGAAACAGTCAGTCGCAGGGCTGGTGCATTGTCAAAAATCAACCTGCTGGAAGGAACCGGTGTGGGTGATGATAACAATTATGAGGTGATAAAAAGCGCGTATCTGCAATATCGCCGTGCAAAAATTTGGGGCGGCAACGGAGTAGACGACGGTGCTTTTAACAATCTGTATGATCAATGACACTGTTCCCCGCTTCTGCCACTAGGCGAATTCTCGCTTTTTTGCTTTCGTGCACCCGATAACCATGGCTGAACGGTTCCCGAAAAAAGTCTCCCCAGAGTCTGAGCCCTTGATGAAAGAAGGGTTGATCGCGGACGCATTGGTTGAGATCCTGCTTCAAATTGGTGAGAACCCGCGGCGAGAAGGCCTGCTGAAAACCCCGAAACGCTTTGCCCAGGCATTTCGCTTTCTGACCAGCGGCTATGAACTCGATCCGGAAGAAATTATTGGTGCTGCGCTGTTTGACCTCGAATGCGAAGAGATGGTGGTGGTCAGGGATATTGAGTTCTATTCTTTGTGCGAGCACCACATTTTGCCGATTACCGGTAGAGTGCACATCGGTTATCTGCCATCCGGCAAAGTCATCGGTTTGAGCAAGTTGGCAAGAATCGTTGATATTTTTGCCAGGAGATTGCAGGTTCAGGAGAGAATGACTACGCAGATAGCCAACAGCCTGATGACAGGGCTCAGTGCCCACGGTGTTGGGGTCGTAGTAGAGGCAGTACACTTTTGTATGGTGATGCGTGGCGTGCAAAAACAAAACAGCATGACCGTTACCAGTTCCATGCTCGGTGCCTTTCGCTCAGACAACGCGACTCGCAACGAGTTTTTTGATTTGATACGAGGGAGGCGATAGCCCTCAAGCTGGGCAGGGAGTGTCCTGCTTGCAGTTTGGGAGTGCAATTTCCCGTGGTTTTCCACAATCCGGGCAAAGGCGGCTGAAATGCGTTGTCTGTTCGTGGGTCTTCGCGCGCCCGTGGCTCAGTTGGATAGAGTACCTGGCTACGAACCAGGGGGTCGGGAGTTCGAGTCTCTCCGGGCGCGCCAACCTCTTGCCGGTTTCCGGCGGGTGGTGGAAGCTGCATCAGCCAAGTGAGGCGGTGTGTTTGTCAGGCTCGTATTGCCCCGAAGTTCGTAAAGCCACATCAGTTCCTCAGGGCTTTTGGCTTGGTCGGGCGAGTCTGGGGGCTGAAATTTCCCATCTCTGCGGGCGCGCCAACCTCTTGCCGGTTTCCGGCGGGTGGTGGAAGCTGCATCAGCCAAGTGAGGCGGTACGTTTGTCAGGCTCGTATTGTCCCGAAGTTCGTAAAGCCGCATCAGTTCTCAGGGCTTTTGGCTTGGTCGGGCGAGTCTGGGGGCTGAAATTTCCCATCTCTCCGGGCGCGCCAACCTCTTGCCGGTTTCCGGCGGGTGGTGGAAGCTGCAGAAGCCAAGTGAGGCGGTGCGTTTGTCAGGCTCGTATTGCCCCGAAGTTCGTAAAGCCACATCAGTTCCTCAGGGCTTTTGGCTTGGTCGGGCGAGTCTGGGGGCTGAAATTTCCCATCTCTCCGGGCGCGCCAACCTCTTGCCGGTTTCCGGCGGGTGGTGGAAGCTGCAGAAGCCAAGTGAGGCGGTGCGTTTGTCAGGCTCGTATTGCCCCGAAGTTCGTAAAGCCGCATCAGTTCCTCAGGGCTTTTGGCTTGGTCGGGAGTTCGAGTCTCTCCGGGCGCGCCAACCTCTTGCCGGTTTCCGGCGGGTGGTGGAAGCTGCATCAGCCAAGTGAGGCGGTGCGTTTGTCAGGCTCGTATTGCCCCGAAGTTCGTAAAGCCGCATCAGTTCCTCAGGGCTTTTGGCTTGGTCGGGCGAGTCTGGGGGCTGAAATTTCCCATCTCTCCGGGCGCGCCAACCTCTTGCCGGTTTCCGGCGGGTGGTGGAAGCTGCATCAGCCAAGTGAGGCGGTGCGTTTGTCAGGCTCGTATTGCCCCGAAGTTCGTAAAGCCACATCAGTTCCTCAGGGCTTTTGGCTCGGTCGGGCGAGTCTGGGGGCTGAAATTTCCCATCTCTCCGGGCGCGCCAACCTCTTGCCGGTTTCCGGCGGGTGGTGGAAGCTGCATCAGCCAAGTGAGGCGGTGCGTTTGTCAGGCTCGTATTGCCCCGAAGTTCGTAAAGCCACATCAGTTCCTCAGGGCTTTTGGCTCGGTCGGGCGAGTCTGGGGGCTGAAATCTCCCATCTCTCCGGGCGCGCCAACCTCTTGCCGGTTTCCGGCGGGTGGTGGAAGCTGCATCAGCCAAGTGAGGCGGTGAGTTTGTCAGGCTCGTATTGCCCCGAAGTTCGTAAAGCCGCATCAGTTCCTCAGGGCTTTTGGCTCGGTCGGGCGAGTCTGGGGGCTGAAATCTCCCAGTGCCGTTTCGGACCAAGGCATGCTTCCTGAAGAAAACACGTCCCGCAGAAGCAACAGCCAACTGTTCCCCTTGGCCGTGCGATTGATACTGTCGTTCACTCGCTGAAATATTGTGGTGTTGCGGAGTATTTGTTCACGCCGCCGTGTTTTTGTTCCTGGCTGGCGAGAATATTTTCGTAAGGAGCCAGGCAAATGATCTTTCACTTTGCCCCATACGCCCGCCTGTTCAGACTTGATCGCCCCATTGGTAGCTACTTGCTGCTTTGGCCCGCCTTATGGGCGATGTGGATTTCCAGTTCCGGGCAGCCTCCTCGACTTATTTTTCTGGTTTTCGTTTTGGGAGTGCTGCTATTACGTGCCGCCGGTTGTGCGCTCAACGATTTTTTTGATCGTGACATTGATGGCCACGTGGCACGTACGCGGAACCGCCCACTGGTCACAGGCGAGTTGCGTCCGACAGATGCGCTGATAGCCGCCGCTTTGCTTTTGTTGCTGGCTTTTTGTCTGGTTCTGTTACTCAATTTGGAAGCCCTGTTCATGGCTTGCGGAGCCTTGCTTCTGGCCGTTACCTATCCCCTGGCAAAGCGGTGGCATTCACTGCCGCAGCTTCATCTGGGTGTGGCGTTCGGGTGGTCTGTTCCCATGGTATGGCTGGCCATTCATGCGAGTGCGCCGCCACCCAGTATTTGGGTGCTTTACCTGGCGTGCATTGTCTGGACTGTTGCATACGACACGATGTACGCCCTTGCCGACCGTGACGAAGATTTACTGCTTGGCATGAAGTCTTCAGCGATTCTGTTTGCCGGGCGGGAGCGTTTACTTATTGCGATTTTGCAGGTGCTCATGCTGCTGTTGCTGGTCGCCGTCGGATTTCTGGATCAGCGTGGCACATGGTTCTTTTGGGGCATTCTGATCGCTGCTTTTTTGTGTTTTTACCAGCAGTGGCTGATCAAGGATTTGGTCTCGGAACAGTGCATTGCCGCTTTCACCAGCAACCACTGGTTGGGGATTGTGGTGTTTTCAGGTTTGTTCGTTGATATTTTGCCGGATTGACCTGGTTTTCCCCAGGCGGATGACGGATATTTTGCATTTAGCCGGTTTTTGCAACTACCCAGACCGATACCTGCACGTTTGCGTGTTGGCGCAGTGCGCGCGCCACTGCGTTGACAGTGGAGCCAGTGGTCATGACATCGTCAATAATGGTGACGTGTCGGGCAGGGGGAAGTCGGCGTACCACAAAACTTCCTTGCGGGCTGGTTAATCGCTTGCGAAGTGGTAGGGCGGTCTGTGGTGGCCCCGCCTGCGTTTTGCGCAAGCACCCGCGCAATACGGGTATGTCAAGCAGGCGTCCCAGCTTTAAGGCAATTTCCAGGGACTGATTGAAGCCCCGCACGATGAATCTTTTGCGATGCAGAGGGACGGCGAGAAAGTAATCCGGATGGGGCACGTTGGCAGCTTCCGCTGCGTGCGCGAGTAGTTTGGCGAGCGTGTCGATGTATTGGACTTGTGCCCGATATTTGACATCGCGTATCAGCCGGTCAACAGGTGGCGCATAGTAAAAAGGCGCGAGCACGTGCGAAAAAAATGGTTTGTGCAGGCGGCATTGTCGACATGCCCCATTGTGGTTTGCTGGAACTTGGGAGGCACAAACCGGGCAGCCCTTCATCAAAACAGGAAGCTCCCCAAGGCAGTCACTGCATAAAACGTACCCGGGACTGCCAGGTTCCAGGCACACCGGGCAATAAACAGGAAAGAGCCTGTCGATCAGGCCTTTAGTCTGGGTTGCAATCGTGTATTTCAATGATTTTCCGCTTATGGTCGCGGTGCGTATTGCCTTGTCAAAGGTTGACATCAACCCACCTCGCTTTAGACTGAGCCTGCCATGCGTAGGGAGGGCTGCCCTTTCAGGCTTCTGCGTACGATGGCGTAGAAAACATCGGTTTTTGCCACCTTGATATGAATTTTTTGTTGCCAGCCAGCCGTCATGACTGGACACTGAAGGAAGTGTTGGTGTTGTTGGGCACCCCGTTCAACGATCTCTTGTTTCAGGCTCATGGTGCACATCGCGCCTGCCATGATCCAAACCGCATGCAAATCAGCACATTGGTTTCCGTAAAAACCGGCTCCTGTCCTGAAGACTGTGCCTATTGTCCACAAAGCGCGCATTACCACACCGAGGTTAAGCGCGAGAAGCTGATGCCTCTCGCCAGATTGCTTGAAATGGCGAAAGCCGCGAAAGCAGCTGGAGCCGAACGTTTTTGTATGGGAGCCGCTTGGCGTTCGCCGTCGGAAGCGGACTTGGAGCAGGTCGCTGAAATGGTGAAAATGGTAAAGAACCTGGGACTCGAAACCTGCGCGACACTTGGCATGCTGACTTTGTCCCAGGCGCAGCGACTGGCCGAATCGGGTCTGGATTATTACAACCACAACCTTGATACCTCTCCCGAGTTTTACGGCACCATTATTTCCACGCGCACTTACACCGATCGTCTGACCACGCTTCAGAATGTTCGAGACGCAGGTGTTCATGTTTGTTGCGGCGGGATACTCGGGATGGGAGAAAGCCGCAAAGATCGGGCTGGATTGTTAATGCAACTCGCGAATTTGCCGGAGCATCCGGAGTCGGTTCCAATTAACTGCCTGGTGCGCATTACCGGGACACCGCTTGAGCATGTTCCTGATCTTGATCCGATTGAGTTGGTTCGCGTCATTGCTGTCGCAAGAATAATGATGCCCGCGGCGTATGTGCGTTTGTCTGCCGGGCGGGAAGAAATGACCGATGAGTTGCAGGCATTGTGCTTTTTTGCGGGTGCCAATTCCGTTTTCTATGGCGAAAAATTATTGACTGCCGCCAATGCGCCGGTCTGGAAAGACCAGCAGCTTTTCAATCGTCTCGGCATAGACAATTCCATATCCGCCACCATTCCGCCTGCTTCACATGAACGAGAAACGTTGGCGGAATGAGCTTTCTGGCTGGGCAGAAAAAGGCTTGCTACGCCGGCGCACTGCCAGGCAAGGAACATGCGCCACGAGACACCGGGTAGGCCGCCGCAGCCTGCTCTCGTTTAGCAGCAACGATTATCTGGGACTTGCCCAGGATGAGCGGGTGCTCGAAGCCTTTTGCCAAGGTGCGCAAAAGTATGGGGTGGGGACGGGAGGTTCCTGCCTGCTGACCGGATATCGGGAGTCTCATGAGGAACTTGAAACAAAACTGGCCGCTTTTACAGGGCGTGAGCGAGCATTGTTGTTTTCAACCGGCTACATGGCAAACCTTGGGGTTTTGGGAGTGCTGGGGGGGAGAAAGCGAACGATTTTTCTGGATCGAATGAACCACGCGTCTCTGATTGATGCGGCACGTGTCAGCGGCAGTTCGTTGCGGCGCTTTGCTCATTGTGATTTGTCTGCCCTTGAAAAGGCATTGCTGCGTTGTCGGTGCCTCCCCGCACCTGTCAATGATGGCGGCAGATTTGTGGTGGCAGTGGAGTCGATTTTCAGCATGGAGGGAAGTCTGGCTCCGCTTGCCGAGATGGCTGGGATGTGCCAGAAACATGAAGCCTGCCTGGTCGTGGATGATGCGCATGGTTTTGGTGTTCTTGGCAAGCGGGGAGCTGGCGTGACCGAGCATTTGGGGCTTGGTTCGAAACAGCTTCCGGTAGTGATGGGTACTTTTGGCAAAGCGTGCGGAACTTTTGGGGCTTTTGTTGCGGCCAGCCAGGAATTCATTGAGTTGCTAATCCAGAAAGCACGTACTTATGTCTACACCACAGCTCCACCTGCCGCTTTGGCTTGCGCGACGCTTGTGAGCCTGCGTCTCATTGAGGAGGAACCATGGCGGCGGAAAGCACTGCAGGCGCGCATCAGGCAGTTTCGCGAACTTGCACAAAAATCACTTTTGCCCTGCCTTGATTCCCAAACCGCAATTCAGGGGCTTGTGACCGGTTCTTCCGCCTTGGCCTGCGAGCTGGGAGACAAACTGTTGCAGGAAGGGATTGAAGTGTTGCCGATACGACCCCCGACTGTTCCACGGAACACAGCACGGTTGCGAATCAGTTTGTCAGCCATGCACAGCGAGGAGGACATTGACAGCCTGGTGTCTGCCTTGTTACGCGTCTTGCCTCGCAGTTTGCTCAAAGCGGAGCCGTCGTTCCCGGCCAATGACAGCAGCCGAGACGTCGCGTGAGAACCGAGCTAAAAAATGCTGACCTGTTGGCAGCAAATGGCATGAACGGTGTTTCAAGGAAGCAACAGTTTTTTGACCACCGGAAAGTTCCTTTGTGGAACCTTTTCCGTGAAAATCCAAGTGTGCATATTGTCTACTGAAGTTCAACTGCGAATTCTCGACCCGCGTATCGGAAAGGACTTTTCGTTCCCAAAGTTCGCAACGTTTGGCTCGGCAGGCCTGGACTTGGTTGCCTGCATCGATGAAGAAATTGTTTTGCACCCCGGGAGCGTGCAGCTGATTAAAACCGGGTTGGCGATCCACATCGGTAACAGCAACCTGGCTGCTGTGATTTTGCCTCGTTCCGGGCTGGCTCACAAAAAAGGCCTGGTACTGGGAAACCTCGTAGGGCTGATAGATTCAGACTATCAAGGCGAGTTGTTGGTGTCCGGCTGGAATCGTAGTTCGGAAATTTTGCGCATACAAGCTGGGATGAGAATTGCCCAATTGGTTTTTCTTCCCATCGTGAGGCCTGCTTTTGTTGTTGTAAAAGATTTTGAAAAAACAGAGCGTGGCAGCGGTGGCTTCGGGCACACCGGGGACGCTGAAATTCGCTCCTGATGGCTGGTGGCGAGTCTTGCCCGACTCATTAACTTCGGCATCCAGAAATGATGGAAGAAGGTCGGTCAGAAGGGTGGCTTGGCTTTTGCCGGCCTCCGGTGCGACTTTTGGGTCACGGTATCCGGGGGATGTTATTGACCCTCGGCTTTCCTGAATCCTGAAGGTTGGTGCCCGAGCTCATCGGGAGCGGGACGAAGGTGGTTTTGTACCTCAGGTGTCAAGTCGGAGAAATCGAACAGGCTGCAAACTCGCAGGCCGTAGAGGTTTTCCAGCTCGGTTTTTGCCGAATCCTTTGTCTGTCCTTTTTCCTGGCGGTCAAAACACACGACCAGCGCCACCGCTTCAGCACCGAAAGATCTCAATTTTCCGAGTGTTTCGCGCGCTGCCGTCCCCGCCGTGAGAACATCGTCGACGATGATCACCTTTTGTCCCGGTAAGGGATGCCCTACCAAGCTCCCTTTTTCGCCGTGTGACTTCTGTTCCTTGCGATCATACGCATAGCCCACGTTCCGTCCGAAGCTTCTGAACAGACTGGATGCAACCAGGGCCACCAGCGGAATGCCCTTGTACGCTGGCCCAAAAAGCAGGTCGTAAGACAGCCCAAGATTCTGGATGGACTTGGCGTACATTTCTCCCAAACGTGTTGCCGCCTCACCGTTGTTGAACCGGGAAATGTCAAAAAAGAAACGGCTTTTCCGTTTCGACTTCAACGTATAGTCTCCAAATGCCAATGCCCCGGAGGCTACAGCATTTTTCGCGAATTCTCGACGCTCCCCGGTATCCACGCGTTTACCAGTAATTTTCGACCGTAATGTGCCCTGGCGTGCGGCGCCGATTTTTGCGCAAGCCGAGCTCTTGCAAAGCAACGCTGGCATCTTCGACCATTCCCGGGTTGCCGCACAACATCACCTGGGACTCTTCGTTAAACAGAATATTGGCTGCTTTTTCCAGGCTGCCATTCCGAATGGCTGCCGGTATGCGCCCCGGCAATGCAAAGTCTTTTTTCTCGCGGCTGATGAAAGAGGTCATTTCAAAGCGCCCGGCGTGTTTATGCAGGAGGCTTTTTACCAAGTCGGTGTAGACAATCTCATTGCTGAAGCGAACACCATGAACCAGACGAATCTGCTCAAAACGCTTCCAAGGCGCGTCGGTTTTTAAAATAGACAGAAAGGGGCCGATACCGGTTCCGGTTGCAATAAGCCAGAGAAATCGACCCGCCGGGACTTCATCCAGAACCAGGAAACCATTCGCCTTGGCAGATACGCCTATGAGATCACCTTTTTTCAACTGTTGGATTTGTGGTGAAAAGTTGCCTTCAGGAATCAAGACCGAATAAAACTCAAGCACCGCCTCATGGGGCGCATTAACCAGCGAGTAGGGACGGGAAACCTGTTTGCCATCAATTTCAAGTGACAGCTTGACAAACTGGCCAGCGACAAATATGTCGACAGGCGCTCTGACCTGTAGAGAGTGTAAAGTTGGCGTCCAGTGATGGTTCCCCACCACCTTACCCGCAATGAAGCGCGGATTAAACATGTGCATTTGTGTCCAAAATCAATCTCCTTGGGTGTCCGGGTTCAAGGTTTCCCCGGCAACCTTACAAAACCCTCCGGTGGAATTTTGATTGTTGTCAGGTGAGCCGCCTGGCAGTCAGCAGCAGGTTTGGAATTTGCGCTCCGCCAGCGTGCTTCAGGTTCTCTCTGCTAAAATACCACATCTGTTGGACTCAGATGATGGTTCGCTACTTCGGCACGAAAACACCGAAGTGCAAATTTGGGCAGCAAGCTCCGTTGATGTTGGATGCCAGGGTATCTTCGTTAGATGATGTCCGGCTGGTGCCAAGCGTATTTTTACTGGGTCGCCACTTAAGGACGGAGGTGAAAAAGCTTCAAGACGGGTGGCGTCGTCTCGCTCTCAACGTCCGCCATACTCGCGGCTGCCTGGAAAAAATCCAATGTTTTTATAAGACGTGTGGTACAATTAATCATGTAGATTGACGCTTGGAGGGCGTGGCAGATGATTAAGGGAGTAAGAGATTATGGTTCACTGTTGAGTTCAAAAGATTTGGTGCGTGGCTCGAGTTTTGAAATCACAGATGTAAAGGCGGGAAAAATACAGGTTCGGGAGCGTGGCACCAAGTTTTTTGGAAAGACCATCTGTTGGGTGCAGGATCAGTTTCATTTGCACCTGAAAAAACGCGTGTTAAGTGGGAGCCAGACCCGAGTGTACAACAGTGTCATGGCTGACATTTCAGAGGACAAAAGCATTGCAGAAGAGCCTAGAATGCGAGCGGTTCGCAGGCTTTTCACTTTGGAGCAAGCGGGTGTCCCGTTGCGAGTGCGTTATTTGCGAAATCTGGCCAGAAGGCTCGAAAGTTCTGATAGAGGGGCGATTTATGGGGATGAGCACCTGAATGTGGTGAGGGAAGCGTCTGATCCAGAGCCAAAATTTTCCATTTCGTTTCGTGAGGTGGATCGTCATGGTGTAAGCGCGGCCATTGGTAGAATTAATGTCGATGAGTTTGCCACCCGTGTTACGGAAGAGTTGGAACGTCAAGGTGATGCTTCTTTTTCCCCAAGACAAAGTAATCCGGAATTGTTAGAGGATTTTAGGGGAAGGGTGATGGTAAAAACACAATCTGCGGGTTCGGTAAACGAACATGGAGATTTTATGATAAGGCAGATTGACGTCGACAATATTCACAGGGAAGCTTTAACTGAACTTTGCCAAGACCACATTGAAATGAAGGAAGACATGCCACAGGTTTATAAGACCGTTATCCGTCATACCCGTGCAGACATAAATGATTTTGGTGAATTGGTTTCAAATACTTTGAATACACAGGGCAGCAAATTTAAAGCCCCGCCGAGTAGAGAGGTTCTGATTGCCATACGGGATAGCTGGAAAGCAGGATTCAGGGCGGCCGTGAAAAGCCAGATTGGGGATGATGATGTCGGCGGTTTTTCCGTACATACAGCAGATGATCAATTGAGCGAGGTCTGCAGTGACTTTATTAAGGAACACCGGGACCAGGTGGAACCGACCGACACCGAGAATGAATTGGTTTAGGTCACAGGAGGGCTGAAACTGACTGAATTTTAGCTTTTCGTCAGAAAAGCTGTATTTGCACGAGGAATGCAAAGCTGTTGATTGTCAGCTCTTGGCTTCCTGACTTTTGCTGAAAGATTTTTGGTCACCCTCCTGTTGGCGGTTTATGACTCCTCATGAAATGCCGTTTTATTTGAGTATGCTGTCCGGCTGAAGGTATCTGCCGATGTTCAAGAGACGAAATCCCCACACCCATCGCGTGTTGCTCCAGACCGTATGTGTTGTCCTTTTGGCTTTCGTGTTATCGCCGACAGTCGGGGCACAATGCACACGTTCCGATGTGAACTATTATCTGGAAAAAGGTTTTAGCCGTTCTCAGATCACGACTATATGTGGTGCGCGGTTACGCGGCGAAAAATTGCCGATCAAGATTGTTCCGCCTCCGAAGAACGAGCCAACGGTGTATCAGGAGTTGAGAGAGCTGTTGCCAGCGAATGTCGTTGCAGTCAATCCACGGTGGTTTGCATACGTTGACAAATTTTGCGTTCGCAAACACACCTGTCCTGAGGTTTTTCACCAAATCTACTTTCGTGGATTGAAGGTTGTCGGCAGCGACAGACAGTTTGGTTTATTTGGTCCTCATCGCGTGACAGTACGCGGCAAGATCAGTCGCAGGGTATTGGCGGATTTCAGTGATATGTCAGTGCCTGCGAGAGAACGTCTGGTCAAACGCCTTCGCAGCGTCATGCCAAGAAATGCTGCCCACATTGAAGTCCGAAGTGAAGAGGATGCCAAACGCACCATGCGTATTCTCGAAGCTTTGGTGAGACGCGCGAAAGCCTGAAATTTCCTTCTGTCGCCGGGAAGCTTCATGGCTGTCGGTCTTTTGTTCTGTATTGGCCAAAGCAGCGTTGTTTCTCTCAAAGATTCCGGAATTGGCCGTTGAAAACCCCGGCGAAGCCAAGCAATCTGAATGCAGTCAATTCAGAAGCTGTTTCATGGCAATAAAGCGGCTTCTTTTGTGCCCCCCGACCCCCGTATGTAAGTGGAAGCCCTTGGCATACCCGGCCTTTTCGTCTTGCCTGCCGAAGCAGCGTGACCCGCTTGTCCCCTACGGGAATCGTGGTAATGACAGACGTACTTTGGGTGAAGCCCCAGTGATCTTCAGCAGAAAAAGCAGCCAGCTATTTATATTGGGTCGATGCCCCCTGTCTCTTATTCCACCCCGAGATCCGAGACGCCTTGCCTGACGTCACCTATTTGGTTGTCATCTGCAGTCACAACGTACTTAAGGCTCTTGTCCTTTGGTTCTGCTTTGTCCGGGTCTTCGCACTTTCCTATTACAATGTACCTCGTACCTCTCAATGCTTGTGGACGGTAATCCTCGTCCGCCTTATATCGGAGTTGAACAGACTCATGAACCATCGGGTACACCCCTTCGGGACGCTTTCCTGCGATTCTGACTTTTCTGTAACCTTGCTTCAAGCGCCATCCGGGGTCGTGAAGTTCCCCCGTGACCGAAGGTTTTCTGCTCATAGCGTCTTTTGTAATTTGCGTATCACCTTCTTTATTTAGTTTGTCGTAATTAATTTCTTCGGAGCCGAGGGTCCAGACATTTCCCACGTGCTCCTTCTCTATTTTTTTGATCATGTACTCAAGTGTCAGGTCTGACAGGCCATCGTCTCTATGGCCTCCCCCAACATCAGAATGAAAGCCCGGGAACCAAACTTCGGTAATTTTCTTCTGGTCGTAGTCAGACAGAGTTGGCTTGAAAAGAGTTCTGTCTTCGTAAAGAGCTAGCAAATGAACCGCCTTCTTGACATCCTTTCCTATTGTGCGGTTTTTGAAAAACACAGTATTCGTTGTCAACGTTTTGAGAACCTCAAACCCAAAGACAGTATCAACCGTGTCAAAAACACCAAGAAAGTTAATTTCCAAACCTTCTACTTTCGGCTTCTTCTTTATCAACTTCTTCTTTACATTTGCTGCAAACTTTCTCGCCAAGGCAGCCCCTCTGCTGAAACCAAAAATCAGAACATGATCGTTTCGCTCGTAGTGCTTTCCTAGGTCTTCCTTCGCCTTCTTCAGAATCTTTGTGTTATCCGAAGCGAAAAGTACGTTGAAGAGGTTGCTAAGCCACCCACCGTAGGTTCCTGAGCCTTTATAGTAAAAGCTTTGTTGGCGCGAGCCACCTTTGGTCTTGGTCCGAATTTCGGATTTACCGCCCAAGCTGCCTCCAAACAGAATGTGCAACTTTAGGATATTTGTGATGCTCTCCCCTTTCGCATAACCCTCCACATCCTCAGGATCACTGAGTGTGCCGTCAAAACAAAAAATCAGCGTTTTTTTCTCACTTTCCATAGTCTTTCCTCGTCTACAACCACTCGCTGTCTCCAAGACAGTCGCCATCCAAATATACCATGACCACAATCCATGTCAAAGACATGCGGATGCGGCCATAGCAAATCCTGAAACTTGGTAAGTGTTGCTTCAGTGTTGCGTGGCAAGTGTTGCTTCCGCGCTGTGTGAGCCGCCCAAAGC
Organism: Candidatus Oxydemutatoraceae bacterium; assembly: GCA_965212025.1. Classification (GTDB taxonomy): domain Bacteria; phylum Pseudomonadota; class Gammaproteobacteria; order Poriferisulfidales; family Oxydemutatoraceae. Next base: position 410,709 of record OZ243039.1, on the reverse strand, counting down.
TAACTTTCTTCTCTCAAAGATTCTGGAATTTGTCGTTGAAACTTTCGGTGAAGCTAAGCAGCCTGAATGTAATTGATCCAGAAGCTGTTTCATGGCAATAAAGTGGTTTTTTTTGCAAGCTCTGACTCCCGTGCTTTATACAGTGACAGTGGGAGCCCTTGGCATACCCAGCCTTTTCGCTTGGCTTACCGAATCCCCGTGACTCGCTTGTCCCCTGCGGGAACGTATCGGTCTCAGACGTACCTAGGGTGAGACTCCCGGTGATACTCAGCAGGGAAAACTGGCAGCTATTTATATCAGGTTGATGACCGCTGTTTTTTTTCCATCCCAAGCCCTGAGACGCCTTGCCTGCCTTCGCCGGCTTGGCAGTCATCTGTAGTTAGAAAGTACTCTGCGTCTCTGAGTGCGTGTGGACGGTATCCTGCAACCTTTTTATAGCGGAGTTGAACAGACTCATGAACCATCGGATGCTTCCCGGCAGGATCCTTTGCGATTCTGACTTCTCTGGGATTCAGCGTTATTTTACTAATCATTTTGCGAACTATTAGGCCAACTATTAGGCCGACTATTACACCAGCTGTTATGCCAGCTGTTACGCCAGCTGCTATGCCAGCTGTTATGCCAGCTGTTATGACAGCTGTTATGATGGTTGTTATGTTGGTTATTTTCCGTTTATGTTCGTGAAGAATTCCATCGACCAAAGGCTTTCTGTTTATGTCGTCTTTTGTAATTTTCCTACCGTCTCCGTCATTTAGTCGGTCGTAATCAACATCGTCTGGGTTGGGAATCCAGACATATTCCCCGCACTCCTGCTTTACTTTTTCGATCATGTACTTAAGCGCCACGTCTGACAGACCATCGTACCAATAGCCTCCGCCCACGTCAGAATGGGTGCCCGGGAACCAAACTTCGGTAATTCTGACTGGATCGTAGTCAAAAAGTGTCGGCTGGAAAGCGATTCTGTTTTCGTCAAGGGCTACCAAATGAACCGCCTTCTTGACATCTTGGCTCATCATCGTGCCGTTTGCGAAAACGATATCATTCGCCGGCTTCGTTTTGACACTAAGGTCAGTTCCTATGCGGGAAAGAGAAGAGATAGCAGTAACCGTGTCAAAAACACCAAGAAAGTCAATTTTCAAGTCTTCCATTCCCGGCTCCTCTCTTGCGACTGATGCAAACCTTCTCGCCAAGGCAGCTCCTCTGCTGAAACCGAAAATCAGAACATGGTCGTTTTCCTCTTTCCGATAATGCTTATTCAGATCTTCAATCGCGTCATTCAGGATTCTTTTAACATCCGCATGCTCAGGAGCAAGTGTCTTGTTGTAGAGCCTCATGATCCAGCAGCCGTAGGTTCCTATGCCAGGATAGTAAAAGCTTTTTTGGTGCGAGCCATCCTTGGTCAGGCTCGTGCCGTCATCGACCCGGTTTTTGGATTCTTCACAGAGGTCGGCTTCAAACAGAACGTGCAACTTCCGGATATTTGTGATACTCCCATCATCCACATAATTTTCTACATCCTCAGGGTCATTGCACGTGCCGTCAAAACAAAAAATCAGTGTTTTTTTCACTTTTTCCATAGCCTTTCCTCCTTCAAACTATTCGCTGTCCCCATGACAGCCGCTGCCCGACTGTACCATAACCTTGATACACGTCCGGACATGTGGGTGCGCATAGCAAATCCTAAAAACTTGGAAAGTGTTGCTTACACGTTATGTGAGCTGCCCAAAGCGGGTGTCCATCAAGACCGGAAAATTTTTTGTTTTGTCGGCAGCGACAGGCAGTTTGGTTTATTAGACCCTCATCGCGTGACAGTACGTGGCAAGATCAGTCGCAAGGTCTTGGAGGATTTCAGTGATATGTCAGTGCCTGAGCGAGAGCGTCCGGACAAACGCCTTCACAGTGTCATGCCAAAAAATACCGCTTGCATTGAAGTCCGGAGTGAAGAGGATGCCAAACGTACCATGCGCATTCTTGAGGCTTTGGCACGACGCGCGAAAGCCTGGAGTTTCCTTCCATCGCCGGGAGGCTTTCCGGCTGTCGGACTTTTGTTCCGTATTGCAATCAACAAAGCAGCCAGACTCGCTTGTCACCAGCGGGAACCGTGACGATGGCGGACTCACTTTGGGTGTAGTGCCCTGGCGATAACCGGCAGAAAAAGCTGGCAACTGTTTATACAGGGTCGTTGACCTCTGATTTTTGTTCCACTCCAAGTTCCGGGACACCTTGCCTGACTTTGCCGACCTGGCCGCCATCTGTAGTCACGACGTACTTTGTATCTGTTAGCGCATAAGGTTGGTATCCTGTAACTTCTTCATAGCGGCGTTGAACAGACTCATGGATCATCGGATGCGTCTGTTCGGGATGCTTCCCTGCGATTCTGACTTCTCTGGGACGCAGTCCTGGTACGGGAATCTTTATGTCAGCAATTCTGCCAAGTAATATGCTGACTATCGCGGTGACTATTACGGTGAATATTACAGTTAATATGTGACCAACTATTATGCCATCTGTGATGTAAGCTATTATGCCAACTGCCATGCCAACTACTATTAAAGCTATTATTCCAGCTATTAAACCATTTTTTATGCCAACTTTTACGCTGGTTATTATGCCAGCTGTTAAGCCAGCCAATATGCCTGCTGCCATGGTAGCTCTCATGTCAACTATTGTGCCGTTTATTATGCCAAGTACTATGCCAGCTACTGTTCCAACTACTACGCCAGCTATTATGCCGGTTTTCATGCCAGCCTTTATACCAGCGAATATGCCGGCTCTCTCGGCAGCTTCTATGCCTGAAATTATGCTAACTATTATGGCAGCTGTCATGGCACCTGCTAAGACAGCGTCTATGTTGGCTACCAAGCCAACTGTTATGCCGGTTGCTATGCCAGTTGCTATGCCAACTGTCATGCCGGTCTTTTTTCCTTTATGTTCGTGAAGAATCCCCATCGCAGAGGCCTTAATGCTTATATCGTCTTTTGTAACTTGCGTATCGTCTTTGTTATTGCCGGGTTTTTTATCGGCTAATTGATCGCAATCAACATCTTCGGGTTTGAGAATCCGAAGATATCCCGTGCACTCCTGCTCTACTTTTTTGATCATGTACTCGAGTGCCAAGTCTGACAGGCCATTTTGCAAATAACCTCCACCCACGTCTGCATGGACGCCTGCGAACCAAACTTCGGTAATTCTGTCCGGGTCGTAGTCAAAAAACATCGGCTGAAAAGTAACTCTGTTTTCGTCGAGGGCTACCAAATGAACAGCCTTCAGGACATCTGGACTCATTGTGTCGTTTTCGAAAACCACATCACTCACTGGCATCGTATCGGGACTAAAGTTAGTTCCAGAGATGGAAGCAACCGTGTCAAAAACACCAAGAAAGTCAATTCTCAAGCTTTTTATTTCTGACTTTTCTTTTGCGCATGATGCAAATTTTCTTGCCAGGGCAGCTCCTCTGCTGAAACCGAAAACCAGAACATGGCTGCCTATCTGGTGGTGATCTTTCAAGTCTTTAACCGCGGCATCCAGGATCTTCTCAATATCTCCAGACTCAAAAACAAAAAGCATGTTGATGAGTTTCTTAAGCAAGCCACTGTAGATCCCTGCGGTTTTGTAGTAAAAACTTCGCTGATGTGAGCCATCAACAGTCAGAGTAGTGCAGTTATCGGCCTGCTTTTTGGATTCATCACGGAAGTTTCCTCCAAATAAAGCGTGCAACTTCCCAATGTTTGTGATGCTCTTGCCTTTCGCATGATCCTCTACATCCTCAGGGTCACTGCACGTGCCGTCAAAACAAAAAATCAGTGTTTTTCTCATAGTCGCTCCTCCTTTATAACCATTCACTGTCTCAAGGACTTCACTGCCCGGTTATACCCTAACCCACGTCCGGATATGTGGGTTAGGCATAGCGAAACCTGAAAATTGGCAAGTGCTGCTTGCGCGTTGTGTGGGCTGACCAAAGCGGGTGTTCATCAGGACCGGAAAATTTTTGGTGGCTGACTGTTATCTGCTGTGCTGGTGTTGCGGGGTAGGAGCCGGGTCGATATTTCTTGCTTTGCCGAGCAACTGTTACGGTGTCAGCAGGATTTTTCCGGTATGCCCATTTGCCTCAAATAATGCATGGGCTTCATTTACTTCGCCAAAGGTGAAGCGTCTCTTGTGGATGAGCGGTCTGAGTCTTCCTTCGTCAACGAGCCCGGCTACTTTGCGCAGAATTTCTCCTTGGTTTTCGCGCCCGACTTCGGTGAGCAGGGGGATCAGCATGCTTTCCAGATGAATGCTAAGGCCGCGACCAAACGGGAGGGTGAGATCGTGGGTCGTGCGTGCCTGAATGCTGACGACTTGTCCTTTATTTCGTGTGGCCGCGAATGAGCGATCGAGATTTTCTCCGCCGACCGTGTCAAAGACGATGTCAAACCCTTGTCCGTCGGTCAGCTCTTGCACATATTCTTCCACGCTTTGTTCTCGGTAGAGGATGGTTTCATCGGCTCCCAGGTTGCTGGCGATTTCCGCATGCTCCCTGCTTGACACCGTTGTTGCGACTCGCACTCCCTTGGTTTTTGCCAGCTGTATGGCAATGTGACCGACTCCGCCGGTTCCGCCGTGAATAAGCACGTGCTGACCGGGGCTGGGCTTGGTTCGGTCCAGGAGACCTTCCCAAGCGGTAATGGAAACCAGAGGCAACGCGGCAGCGGCAGCAAAGTCGAGAGTGCGGGGCTTGTGCGAGACGAAACGCCCATCTGCGACCATGTATTCAGCCAAGGCACCGCCGCTCAGTCCTTTGAAGCCTCCAGCGCAGGCGTACACTTCGTCACCGTGCTGGAACCCCTTCACCTTTGCGCCGACTTGATCCACAAGACCTGCGACATCGCTGTGCAGAACAGCTGGCAACTCGGGGGCTATGTCCATTCCCAGTCGGAGTAATTTATTGTCAATGGGATTCAGGCTTGTCGCTTTCACTGCGATACGAATCTGTCCATCAGCGGGCTTGGGGATGGGGAGGTTGGTGACCTCGAAGCGGGCATCAGCTCCGTAGCTTCTGGTGATATATGCTCTCATGGTTTGGGGCTTTGCCATCGTGTATCTCCCGGTGTTCGCTAATTCCATGCTGCTTGGGTCGCCAAGCGTGGAGCACAGGATTCTAGCTTCGGAACCCTCTCTTTGTCAGCCTGGGAAGAACTTTGTCTTCCTCAGCTCCATGAAGGGTAGTAGCGATATATGTTCTGGCAAATGGTTCCAGGATTTTCTGGTGACCGGGTCGCCGTGGGCAGGCCTTTTGGCGGGTAATTTGGTCGCAGGCTTACCCATTGGCAGTGACGTTCCCCGTATGCGCAAGGTATTCTTTGCAGATGCAGACACCGTCATAACGCCAGAGTCGGGACATGAGATGGTTTGGCGTGGTGAATGTACGCCACATATTGGCCTTCCTTGGGCAATTCAGTGTGCCGCAGGCAGGCTTCCGGATTCAGCTGGTGCAGGAAGGTGCCGTGCATCATCTGCGCTGAACGGCTTGGAACGCGCATGAAGCAAGGCGAACTCTCAAGGGAAAGGGGCGTAAAAAGCCTGAGGATTTTTGTTTACGGCACATTGATGAGAGGCCGCCGAAACCACGATCTCTATTGCCGTGGAGCGCTGCAGATCCAGAAAGCCAAGGTTCGCGGCCGTCTCCGTCAATTCAAATCCGACATCCCGGCGTTGGAGTTGCCAGACGAGGATATTCTTGCCCATGGGACTGTCGACCCCTTGGCAGATGTGGAGGCTCAGGAGTGCTTTCACGGGCAGCTCATTTCACAAAGCCATCCGATTCCAACGCTTGCACAAAAGAAGCCTTGGTGCCCCGTGTTTGGGGAGCTTCTTTGTTTCGACGACCCCGCATCCCGCCTTCCTGACATTGACCGTCTGGAAGGCTTCCATCCTAGTGGCCAAAGTCTCTACAGGCGAGTTTTGGTGCCGGTACACAGGGATCACAAAACCATGTTGACAGCTTGGACGTACGTGGTTGGCGAACTTTTGAGAAAGCAACTGTGCAATGACTGAAAACAGCCAAATTGCACCGCGAGGTGCGCCGTGTGACCTCCACGCTGTTTCGAAGCCGTATGTGTTCAGACACAGTCAGTGTGCTGGTATGAAGCCGAAAAGCAGTCCAAAGGGAAGTGCGCCGAGCGGAACTTCGCATCCATCCGCGAGCCAGATTGACGTGCAATTTCTTTGCCTGTGCTGGCGAGGCAGTGGCCTGGCTCCATGATGAAGCGCATATTTGCAACAGCTTATGCCGGACGCATGAAGGGATGATGGAACGCAACCTGCTTTTTCCTTGGCAACAGGGACAGTCGTTGCTTTCCCCCAAGCCCGTTCCTTGGATTGTTCCTGCGTATGTGCGGGATATAATCAGGCAAATTATGAGTGGGTTTGCCTGTTTCCGGAGAATCGATGTTTCATGATAGAAAGCAGCAATCTTGAATTCGTACGCCCGGACTGGCCGGCTCCCAAAAATGTCTTTGCCTGTACGACTACCCGTGGCAACAACAGCGATTTCAGTCTGGGTTCCGGGTGTCGGGATCAGTGGCAGACCGTGCTTCATAATCGGCGCTTATTGTTTCAGAGCCTGAATTTGTCTGCCGAGCCTCGGTGGTTGCAGCAGGAACACGGTAATCAGGTTGTTACCGTCAGCCGTGATTCCTCCTTGGAGCTGTCGGGAGACGCGAGCGTCAGTTTTAATCCGGGTCAAGCCTGTGCAGTCCTTACGGCAGATTGTTCCCCGGTTGTTTTGTGCGCTCGGACTGGCACCGCCGTTGCCGTTGCGCATGCCGGGTGGCGAGGCCTCTTTGCTGGCGTACTGGAAGCGACGGTGCAGGCACTTGCTGTGTCCCCAAGTGAGCTGCTGGCGTGGATAGGTCCGACCATCGGGCCCGATGCTTATGAGGTTGGGGACGATATGCGTTCTGTTTTCGTAGATGCAAACGAAGATGATGCGTTGGCATTCCTGCCAAACAACACTGGAGCCTGGCTTGCAAATCTCCCTTTGCTTGTCTGGAATCGGCTGAGGCGTGCTGGTGTTAACAGCATTTATGGAGGAGACCTGTGCACCCACACGGATGCGGAGCGATTCTTTTCTTACCGGCGGGACAGACAGTGCGGACGTATGGCAACTTTGGCATGGTTTGTCTGAGCCTTGTCATGATTGGTTGAAAAAGCTTTGTTTTCAGGCACAGTTACGGAGGCAATATGAATCCTGACCGCTTCACCGCAAAGCTTTCACAGGCACTGGGCAGGGCGCAATCCATTGCGCTTGCTCGCGATCATCAGTTCATCGAGGCGCTGCATGTTTTACAGGCATTCCTGGAAGATGACCAGTCTTATGTGTCGCAGCTCGTGAAACAGTCCGGGGCTGACCTGGGAAGGTTGCAAATGATCGTTACTCAGGAACTTGATGGTGTTCCCAAAGTTCAAGGAGGGCAGCTGGGGGAGGTTCACATATCGTCTCAGCTGGCAAGGGTTTTGAATCACTCCGAGAAGCTCACGCAGAAGCGCGGAGATCAATTCGTTTCCAGCGAAATGTTTCTTTTGGCGATGTTGCAAATTGGTGGCAGGGAAGCGGCGCTGTTGACCTCCACAGGTTTGAAAGAAGCCACTTTGACAGAAGCGATTGACACGCTTCGTAAAGGCGAAAAGGTCGACACAGCCCAGGCAGAAGACCAGCGTCAGGCCCTCAAAAAGTACACAGTTGATTTGACCGAACTGGCGGCCGAAGGAAAGCTGGATCCGGTTATCGGCCGCGACGAGGAGGTGCGTCGGGTTGTGCAGGTTTTGCAAAGGCGCACCAAAAACAATCCGGTTTTGATCGGGGATCCTGGCGTGGGGAAGACCGCAATCGCTGAAGGATTGGCTCAACGCATTGTGAATCGTGAAGTTCCGGAAGGTCTGGTCGGGAAGCGGCTGTTGTCTCTGGATATGGGGGCGTTGATTGCAGGTGCCAAATATCGCGGAGAATTTGAGGAGCGGCTGAAAGAGGTGTTGAAGGAACTGAACCAAGAAGCCGGTAACGTGGTGCTGTTCATAGATGAAATCCACACCATGGTGGGTGCCGGAAAAACTGAAGGTGCCATGGATGCCGGGAATATGCTTAAGCCAGCGCTGGCTCGCGGTGATTTGCATTGCCTGGGGGCTACGACAAGAGAAGAGTATCGTCAGCACATTGAAAAAGACGCGGCGCTGGAGCGGCGCTTTCAAAAAGTCTTGGTGGTTGAGCCCTCGGAAGAGGACACGATTTCGATTTTGCGCGGGCTCAAGGAACGCTACGAAGTGCACCACGGAGTCGATATTACGGATCCTGCGATTATTGCGGCAGTGCGTTTGGCAAAACGCTACATCAGCGACCGCCGCTTGCCCGACAGCGCGATTGACCTTATTGATGAGGCGGCCTCAAGCATTCGTGTTGAAATGGATTCCAAGCCGGAGCGTCTTGACAGGCTTGAGCGACGGCTGGTTCAAATGAAAATTGAACGGGAGGCGTTGCGTAAAGAGAAAGATGAGGCTTCGCGCCAGAGGCTGGCGGATCTGGAAAAAGAAATAGAACAGCTGGAAAAAAATTATGCTGACCTGGAAGAGGTGTGGCGCGCAGAAAAGGCCGTTATGCAGGGGACAGCACAACTGAAAGAGCAGTTGGAGCAGGCGCACTTGGAGTTTGAGAGAGCCCGGCGCGAAGGTGATTTGGCGAAAATGTCCGAACTGCAATATGGGCGAATACCCGAACTTGAAAAGCAGCTGGGTGGTTCTTCAGTACCGGATGAGAACCCGGACACCATGATCAGGAGTCGCGTTGGTGAGGCTGAAATCGCCAGTATCGCCTCACATTGGACCGGCATACCTGTGCATAAGATGCTACAGGGAGAGAAAAAGAAATTACTGGCAATGGAAAGTGCGTTGCAGGAACGTGTCATCGGTCAGGCTGAACCGGTCAGGGCGGTTTCAAATGCGATCCGGCGTGCCCGTGCCGGATTGTCAGATCCCAACAAGCCGAATGGTTCTTTTCTTTTCCTGGGGCCGACCGGTGTCGGGAAAACGGAGTTGTGCAAGACGCTTGCGACTTTCCTGTTTGACACCGAAAGCGCGATGGTGCGCATTGATATGTCCGAGTTTTCGGAGAGGCATTCGGTGGCGCGCATGATTGGAGCACCGCCAGGTTACGTGGGCTACGAGCAGGGAGGCTACCTTACGGAAGCCGTCCGGTCCCGGCCATATTCTGTTGTCCTTCTGGATGAAATAGAGAAAGCACACGGTGACGTTTTTAATGTTTTGTTGCAGGTTTTGGATGACGGCAGGTTGACAGATGGCTTGGGGAAAACGGTAGATTTCCGGAATACCATTATTGTGATGACCTCAAATTTGGGCAGTGAGCTGGTCGGTGAATTTGCTTCCGGACATGAATATCAGGCTATGAAAGAATCAGTTATGGAGGTAGCGCACGCTTTTTTTCGCCCTGAGTTTGTGAATCGAATTGACGAAATACTGGTGTTTCACACCCTGAGCCGGGACGATATTCACAAAATCTGCGCTTTGCAAATCGCCCGGCTAAGCGAACGTTTGCAGGAACAGGATCTGTCGCTTGAAGTCAATGCCAAAGTGCTTGAGCTGCTTGCCGACAGAGGTTATGACGCACGATACGGAGCCAGACCCCTGAGCAGGGTTATCCATAATGACCTTGAAAATCCTCTTTCGGAAAAGCTGCTTGCAGGAGCGTTCATGCGGGGACAGGTCATAGAAGCAGGATGCGACGAATTGGGCAATTTTACGTTTGTCGGGCGTGACAGTTGAAGCACACGCAAGGGAGTATTCCAAGGGCTTCAAAATTTTTACACAGAGCTCACGCGTTTGCGTTTTTTTTCAATTCATGGTGCAATGCGAACGTGAGGCGTGAGTTCAGGCTTGCGTCCGCCATGCTTTAGGGTTTAGCCCATTTTTTGCGGAGTTTAGACATGTCGGGAATTTACAGACTACTTTTGATTTTTGCTTTAACGGTAAGCTTAACGGCGTGTTCCGGCATGTTTGACTGGGATCTGTTCGGTGATGACGATGATGAGTATGAGGAAGACTATGTTTCCGAAGAGATGATGGATGCGCCGGACGAGGATGTAATTTACACGGACGAGGACGTCATTTACGTGGATGAAGACGGCAATATAGTGGAAATAGAAGAGGAAATGCTGGAGATTGACGACTATGGAGATGGGCCGCAAAGTGGCTTTGACGCGATGCAGGATGTGGCTCCCCCCGCCACTACGGTCTATTTTGACTACAAGAGCTTAACCGTGCCAGCTTCATACATCGGTGAGTTGCAAAAGCATGCTGAGTACCTGCGTGCGAACCCGTCTGTGATTTTAAATATTGCGGGTCATACAGACGGTGTGGCTTCCGCGCAGTACAATTACGAGCTTGCCTTGCGCAGGGCACATGAGGTCGAAAGTCTGATGATTGGTCTGGGTGCGCCGCGCAGCCAGCTCACGGTAGCCAGCTACGGCAAAGATCGCCAGGCCGCTTCCGGGACTGGTGAAGCTGCAAGTGCTTTGAACAGGCGCGCTGTACTGACGTATAACTGAGGAATTTATCGGACACTCTACATTCCCCGAATGGGAGTGTCCGTGTTTTGCCGGTGCCGTGATGGGCGTGCTTCGGTCTTTAGTGAAGAGTCCCTGAGGGAGAGGTGAGTGTAAGGTTGCATCAGGTGAGTCGTAAGGTAGGGATGTTTTGGTATGGAATATAAAGAATCTTTTGTCTTCGCACGCAGAATTCCTGTTTTGGTGTTATGCGTTTTGGTGGGCACAGCCGCCGGCGCTCCGTCCTCTTATGAAAATCTAAGCTTCGGAAAGCAAATTTCTGCCAACGGCTACTGTGTTTGGCAAGATTCGAAGGTTTTTTGTGCCGGTGAAAACAGCGCCAGGCAAGTTTCAAATCTGTCCTCCGGCTTTATTCCGGCTTTGGTGGAAACTGCCAATTTCGCACACAGTAGCGTTAAAGAAGTCGTAGGCGGGGAGCGCAATTTTTGCGCGCTTCTGGTGAACGGGAGTATTTGGTGTTGGGGGGATGGTTACTACGGACAACTGGGAAATGGGGAAGCCGGCTCGGTTTCTGTGCCGCTCGTGTTGCGTACACCTGAGGTGGAATTGTTTACAGACGTAGACGCGGGACGGGATCATACGTGCGCCATTGCCAATTCTGGCAGTGAAATTCAGTGTTGGGGTTACGGGATTTTTGGGCAGGTTGGGATGCAAGAGAAGGAAATCAATACGGTTCCACAAGCTGTTTCTTTTCCTGACGGGGCGGTGACTGCCACTGGTCTCGGCTTGGGTGGGCATCATGCCTGTGCGGTCTTTGCAAACCAAAGTGCTGCCTGTTGGGGGAATGGTCATGAGGGTCAGCTTGGTTCCAACCAAGAGCGTAGCACTCGGCCGCTGACAGTGGCAGGCCTGAGTGGTGTGAGTCAGGTCGCTGCCGGTTACAACTTCAGTTGCGCCCGCCAGGCTGATGGCAGCGGTGTGCATTGCTGGGGAAATGGAGACTACGGACAACTGGGTCACGGCAAACGTGTAAGCAGTACAAACCCGGTAGTGGTTCAACTGAGTTTGCCCGAAAGCACGACGGTTGTTGACATTGCGCTGGGCGGCTTGCACGCGTGTGCACTCCTGTCTGACGGAGAGATGCGTTGTTGGGGTTATGGGGTTGAAGGTCAATTGGGTTTTGATCCTGCGGACACTTCACGCGATTCGGCTCCCTCTCAGGTTCCAGTGACTCCAGATGAAGGGGGGGGCGGGGAGTATGCGTGTACCAGAACTGCCAAAGATGAAAAAGAAGTTGTCTGTACGCGTGGCACTACGGAAACGGTGACATTGGTGCTTCCGACGGGGACGACGGTTGTCGCGTTTCCCTCTGAGAGGTTCCCCTCGTGCGCATTGGTGCAATCTTCGGCCGATGGACCTACTGCATACTTTTGCCGGAGGCCTTCAGAGACTGAGGTCTTGGTTCCGGACAGCGGCATAAACGCTGCCGCATCGGCGGAGCCTTTGCGACTGCTGAAATCTGATGGTTCACCGTACAGATTTTCAAAAATCGCTGCGGGTGCTTTCAGTTCTGCCGGGCTTTCCGCAGAAAGTGGGCAATGGCTCAGATGGGGCGACGGGAATTTCCGGCCGCAACGATTACAACACCTGTCAGGGAGCCCTCTGCAGATAGAGAGGGAAGGGCACAGTGTGTTTTCGCTGTTCTCGGAAAGTGAGCCGAAACCGGATCCGGTGTTTCTTTATGCGGTCAGCACCAATGGCAAAGTGATTTTTGAACAAACCCTCCGCTTTGCAGACGGCGAAAACGTGTTAACCGCTATTTTGCCTGAAACCGGTGTGGGCTATACGCTTTTTGCAGGTGTCTATGATGAAAACATGAAAGTCCGGTTCGCTACGGATCTTCCCCATCTGGAAGATGTTGGGACTTTGGGCAGGCTGACAGCCTTGCGTGGGAACAAATATTTTCACTTGCAGGCTGGTCGCGGGCCGATTGTGATCCGGGAAATAACGGTTGCAGAGTATGAGCTGGGCAGAAGCAACAGTCAGCCGCTTGTGACCACTGCTGCAAGCCTGCAAATCCATTTGGTCAGCAAGGCAAGTATTCAGTCCACGCTGAAGTACAGTGGAAAGAGCTTGTCGGTAATGGGTAACCAGGTTCTGCGCCTGAGTCACGAGAGCGGTGATTACTTTCTTGCGGTTCACTCTGTTGGGGATGAAGCCTACGCTTTTTCAGCTCGTCTTTTACCGGTGGCTGTAGCAGGCAAACAGGCGCCTTACACCCATTGGTGCACTTTGGGGGCGGAGCAGGTGGACTGTGCCGGTAGCAACGTCAACCGCCAAATCAGTTCGAGGCGAATTTCGTATTTTTCCGGTCTGATCCCTGTTATGGATTCCGAGAGGATTGCTGGCATGGCTCTTGGAGAGGATTACACATGCCTTCTTGGAGATGACGGGGGTATTCAATGCCGGGGAGACAATCGTTCCGGGCAACTCGCCCAGCCTTTGCAGACCACGCTGCTTGCGGGATTTGCTCCGGTGTCGCTGGGAGATGATCTGCAGGCGATAGAGGTGGTGGCGGGTACGGCGCATAGTTGCGCTTTGACCAGTGACGGCAGTGTTTGGTGCTGGGGACGGGGGAATTATGGTGAGCTTGGTGGCGAAACGACCGCTGCCAGCACGGTTCCTGCCCGGGTGAAGTTGGGTGGTAACCAGGCTGTTGTGGAGCTAGGTGCCGGGGCATTCCACAGCTGCGCGGCTTTGCTTAACGGCGAGCTCTATTGCTGGGGTAGCAATGTGTATCAGCAGCTAGGGAACGCTGTGGTCAGTGCAGAAAATACCCATCCGTCTTTTCGCTTCAGTGTTGATCCTGTGCGAGTCGGATTTGGTGAATTGCGAGTTGAGCAGGTTGCCGCCGGGACGAGGCATACGTGTGCCTTGGCAAATGACCGTGGGGTTTGGTGTTGGGGCGATGGCAGTTCCGGACAGCTTGGCACTGGGGTGTTAAACGAGAGTCCTTTTCCCGGTCGGGTTTCCTTGCCGGGAGATGCGGTTTCAATCAGCTCCGGTGAGTTGCATAGCTGTGCCTTGTTGGAAAATGGGGATGTTTGGTGCTGGGGTGGCAACGTTTTCGGGGAGCCGGTGAGTGTGGGGGTAGAAATTTCTCTTTTCCCGAAGCTGGTCAGTCCTATGCCAAGGGAGGCTGTGGAAATTGCGGTGGGTGGGCGGCTGAGCCTGGCGACCCTCAGCGATGGAAGTTACTCCCTGTGGGGAGAAGCCAGACCGGTGAGAAAAGCGGCTTATGAGCTGGCAACCCTTTCCGTGGATGGCCGGGCACGTGGTCTGGTGTTCACAATTCGCGCAAGTGCCACAGAGGCAGCTCAGGAGGAGCGCCTGCTTATGCTTGAAGCAGTCGCAGGTGCGGGTGTGGTGGTGGCAAGAGTTCCTGTGACATGGCCAGCAGGAAGCACTTTCACAGAGGTAAAGCTGGCTTTGCCGGGGTTGTATGTTTCCGAAGACGTGGACACAACGTTTTATGATTCGGAGCCTTTGCAGGTGAGTCTTGTCGGCGAGCAATATTTTGCCGACGCGAAGCTGGAAATTGTGGGCGACACCCAGATTCGTATACCCCACGACCCTTCGGCAATTATCGTCACCAGCGATAACAACTTAAATCGTGACGAAGTGGTCGTAGCGGGGCCGGAAATAGATGCTACGGTCAGGGTGTACTTTTCGATGGACAATTCAACGATTGACTCTTCCATTGCAGAAGAACTGTTTTCCACCCGAATAAAATCGACGACTGCCACGGTGGCCGTGGTGACGGTTGATTACCGCATCGAACCCTCAAAGGCAGGGAGTGTCTGGTATTGCGTGGGAGAAGGGAAGCAGGCGAGTTGTGTTCAGGCGTTCCGGGTCTACACATTGGAAACTCCTCCAGTCGTCAACGAAACGCGGACGGGGCTACAGGGGAACAGATATTTTGTTTTGCGCACCAATACGGTAACGGTTACGCTTGAGGAAATCATGGAAGGGGAGTACGCAGAATACTCCGTAGATGAAACCGGATTCCTGGGGACAGCTACCCACACCCTGTTGCTACATTTGATTTCAGCTCAGACAATATCCACGGTTTCTTTGAACAGGGAAAGCGACGTTCCTGTCGACAGCAGTTACTGGACTCATAGCATGGAGGTGATGTCAGGAAGTAGCCATTTGCTACGCATAGAGCCGACAAGTAAAGACGATGATTATGCGTTGGTCGCCAGACTTTTGCCGGCGATCACGGTTGGTCGGGACGTGACCGCCAGACAAACGCAGGCAGAGGCGCGCGCCCATTTTTGCGTCCAACACAGTACAACCCAGGTTTATTGTTCCGGCGCAAATGAATTCAGACAGATTGCCGCCCATGCCGCTCAGTTTTTGCCGGCACTGGTGCCATCAAAATTTGCTGGAGATCAGTCTACGGCCATAGTGTCGGTCGTGGCCGGGGGAGGCCAAAACTGTCTGCTGCTTGCTAACGGAGAAATACGCTGTCATGCGAGGCATATAGGAGATGCTACCTCGTCAGAGCGCTTGGTGGACTTGCCGGAGCGCGCGGTAGCACTTGCTTTGGGGAGGAACCATGGTTGTGCGCTGGGGGTAAGCGGGCGTATCCACTGCTGGGGAAGTAATGAACTGGGGCAGTTGGGCGACCAGATTTCGAACCAGGATACCCGGAATTTCTCTCCGGCATTGCCGGGGATGATGGTGTTTACATCCGTGTCTGCAGGTGACTCGCATAGCTGTGCCTTGTCATTGGTAGGGGATGTGTACTGCTGGGGGACTTTCTCCTCAACGCTGACCGGATTGTTTCCTTCTCCTGCCTCAACGCTCACTGGGCCGCTTTTGTCCTCGCTTATCGAGACGATTGAGCCGGAAGTAAAAGCCATCACCTCCGGTGGAGAGCACGCCTGCGCCTTGACCGATTTAAATCAGATTTTTTGCTGGGGAAGCGATGTGTATGGAGCTCTAAGTCGTGGCTCTGCGGATTCGATCTTCCAGAGTCCTGCTGAAGTGGTGTTCCCGACAGCCACGGGGGAGGCGCAAGCCATACAGGTGGCTGTCGGTGCTTCGCACAGTTGTGCTTTGACAGCGGCGGGAGACACTTGGTGCTGGGGTGCGAATGAGCAGCACCAGTTGGGTGATGGGCTTCAACTCGCGAGCCGCGAGCCGGTAAAAGTTGTACTCCCGTCCAGCGTAGTCTTTACGGCGATCGCGGCAGGGGGGGAGCGTAGCGCCGGGATTTTGTCAGATGGCCAGATTTGGGTCTGGGGAGAAGGCACTCCCTATCCCGTACTGTCAAGTTATCAGTTGGGAACCGCGACTGTAACGACCCGGCCTGATGCACGCGCGTTGACGTTCAATGCCGTCCCTCCTGCAGATGGACTGCGCGCGCAGCTTGTGGCCGCCAATGGGGAAGTTTTGAGCGATCGCTTGGTTGTCAGCGGGAGACGCCCCTTGTTTGTTTTCCCTGATGGTGTCCAAGGTCCATTCCATTTGGTGCTAAGCGCCAGCCAACCACCAGGTGAGGGCGGCACGGACGGAAATTATGAGTTAAAAGGTCGCAAACAGACGGTTGGCGTTTCTTTGCGCGCCATCTTGCAGGGGGCTTACCGCAAATAAGACCGCGACTTTCCTGTTGCCACGAGGGCAAAAGGCGTTCAGGAACGCGTGATTCGGGAACCTTACTTTTTCCGGACTCCAGAGACGACTTGGGAGAAATCGGCTATTTCGAGGAACAATGACTCCAGGCTTCCCAGTAATCCCAGGCGATTGTTACGCAGTTCCAGATCTTCACACATCACCATCACGTCGACAAAAAATCTGTCAAGCGGCTTGCTCAGGCGCGCAAGCTCCCGCATGGCGTCAAAATACTTGCGCTCGGCGCACAGTGCCTTAACTTTGAACCCACAGTCTTTGGAACGCTCGTAAAGTGCTCTTTCAGCTTCCTGCTGGAAACAATTCGGGTTGACGTGTGTTTGTGGTGCCTTGCGCAAGATGTTTCGGATGCGCTTGCTGACTTCTACCAATGTGACAGCTTCAGAAGACTGCATGAACTGTTCGAGCGCAGACAAACGTAGGCTGGCATCATAAAAGTCACAGGCTGAGCTGAGCCACACCGCGCTGACGTGGGTGCGAGACGAGCCACGCTCCGAGCACCAGGTCTTGAATCGTTCGTAAAGGAAAATTCCTGTTGTGTCACTTAGCCTCGGCGAACCCGGTCGGTCATAGATTTGCCGCGTGCACTCAAGCCAGTCATGGATTGAAAGGTGGATGCCTTTTTCTACCAAAATACGCAGAATCCCCAGCGCCACCCGGCGTGCCCCCAAAGGGTCGCTGGAACCGACGGCTTTGTAGCCCGTGGAGAAAATACCGACCAAGCTGTCCAGGCGGTCAGCGAGCGAGAGGCAAATTCCGGCCGGAGTTTCCGCTAATGTGTCTCCGGACTGGCGTGGCAACAGGTGCTCCTCTATGGCGATGGCCACTGTCGTGGGCAAGCCGTCACGCAACGCATAATATTTGCCGATGGTTCCTTGGAGAGTGGGGTATTCCCTCACCATGTCGGTTAGCAGGTCGGTTTTACACAGGAGTGCGGCGTCATTAATCACGTCTGGTTCCGCACCGCATAGCGGAGCGAGCTGACGAGACAGCTCGGAAACGCGTTCTGTTTTTTCGGCCAAAGAACCCTGTCCGCTTAAAAACGAAATGCCATTCAGTCCTTCTTGGCGGTCTGCCAAAGATTTCTTCCCGTCCTGTTCATAAAAAAACAACGCGTCTTCCAGACGCGGGTGGGCGACTTTTTCATAGCCAATGCGTATGCGACTTGGGTCTTTGCTTGCCACGTTTGCCGTGATGATGAAGCTTGGCATCAATTCCCCCTTGCTACTGCTGACGCCGAAGGCTTTCAGCGTTTTTTCCAGGGTTTCCAAAATGACTTCATGGGGAAGAGACAGGAAGCGCTTGTCGAAGCTTCCTGCCACCACGAGCGGCCATTCGACCATTGCGGTTACTTCATCCAGCAGCATTTCGGACTCGCGCAGGTGTCCCCCCGCCTTGTTGGCGGCAACACGCGTGTCATCAAGAATTTTTTCACGCCGAACGGTCGGGTCAACCTCAACTTTGCCCTGCTCTCTCAAAACACGCTGATAATCGTCCGCTTTCCGGAGTGAAAGTTCGTCAGGCAGATGGTGAATATGACCACGTGTGCAGCGACTCGATTGAATCCCGAATAGCTCCATTTTGATTTCTCTGGCACCGTGAAGCACACAAAGCCAGCGTACCGGGCGCACAAATTCGAAGGGATGTTCTCCCCATCGCATTTTTGTGTGCAGGTGCAGGTGCTGCACCGCCCTTTTGAGCGCTTCAGGTAAAAGCGCGTCAACTGTCAGTCCCGGAACGTGAACATCGCAAGCCAGTCTTCCGGCCTTTTCGTCGCGTATCAGCGCATCAGGCTGAACATTAAATTTTTTGGCAAAACCAATCGCCGCCGCTTTCGCATGACCAGACTCATCGAAGGCGTTTTCCAGAGGCGGCCCCGTAACTCGTTTGTTTATTTCTTTTTGGGATGCTTCGAGTTTGTCAAACAGCACCGCCAGACGTCGTGGAGTCGAAAAGAACTTTTTGTCGGCAAACGCAAGTCCCGAGTCTTGTAAGGCTTCTCCAAGTTTTTCAGCCAGTGATTCTGCCAGTTCATGCTGACAGGTAGGCGGCAACTCCTCGGTTCCAATTTCAACAAGCAGAGTGTCGGTTCTGGACATCAGGACACTGTTTCGCGACTGATGCGGTCATACAGTTTGGCAACACTGCTCGCCATGGAGCGCGTCCGCAACACGTACTGTTGGCGTTCAGTGACTGAAATCGCGTGGCGGGAGTCCAGCAAATTAAAAGTATGGGAAGCCAGCATCGTTTGCTCGTAGGCAGGCAAAACCAGCTCTTTTTCAATGAGCAGGGAACAGGTTTTTTCGTATTGATCGAAACTGTCTTGCAAGTCTTTGATGTTGGCGTACTCGAAGTTGTACGCGGACTGTTCTTGCTCATTGCGCTGAAACACTTCTCCGTAAGTCAGCATCTTGCCGTTCAACCCGGTTCCCCAGTCCAGCTCGTAGATATTTTTTTTGCCTTGTGCCAGCATCGACAGTCGCTCAAGCCCGTAACTGATTTCCCCGCTGACTGGTCGGCACTCAATCCCTCCCGCTTTTTGGAAATACGTGTACTGACTCACTTCCATACCATTGATCCAGACTTCCCATCCGTACCCTGTGGCTCCCAGCGTGGGAGATTCCCAATCGTCTTTGACGAAACGGATGTCTTCACAAAGGCGGTCAAATCCTGCTATTTCCAGTGAGGTCAGGTACAGCTCTTGCATGTTCGTGGGAGATGTTCGTGGGAGAAGATTTCAGCCCTGTTTTTCCCAGTAGCCAGACGCACCGCCAGGGATCAGTGTCTGGATAAGCCCTTGAAATGTTTTAGCGTGGTTTCAGCATGACCTGGAGCTGGTAGTAATGCTGTAATCGATTTGGGTTTGTACCGTAGCGACCGTCGCTTGGGCGTCTGCAGCCTTGTGTGTAGACGCACCGCCAGGGATCCGGGCCGAGTGAGCGCAAAAAAGTGGCCGGGTGAAAAGTGGCCGCACCTACGGGCAAGTCATAAGCTTGCATCACGACGCAGCCCTGTTTTTCCCAGTAGCCAGTCAGTGTCTGGATAAGCCCTTGAAATGTTTTAGCGTTTGGCACGACAAAGCACCCCCATCCTTGTTAGATCCAAATACAGATTAAAGCCAAACAGCTTGGGAATATCTTTCCAGGCTATGAATGAAATGGACGCTCTGTAACGTGGGGTGAAATCAGCCCCACAAATTACTGAATCCGGATTTTACACCAGGAAGCATTGGTGGCTTGGTTCCCTTGCCCTGATGAGGTGCGGGCACAGGTGTTTCTTTCATGGTTCAGCTTGGCGCTTACAGCGATCGCTCTTTGAAGAGACTCAGTCGGCCAGGGCTTGCGCCGGTTTCCTGTGATTCAGGCGCGAGGCAGATCAGTGATGGTTTTTTCGCAAACTTCTGCGGCGAGACCAATCGTCTCAGACAAAGTCGGGTGTGGGTGAATGGTCAGAGCAAGGTCTTGTGTGTCGGAACCCATTTCCAGCGCGTGGGTCAGCTCGGCAATGAGTTCCCCGGCGTGGACGCCGACAATGCCAGCACCAAGCAAACGACCGCTGTCAGGCTCGCGAATGATTTTTGTCAGACCTTCGCTACGAGCCATGCCGAGTGCACGACCGCTCGCTGCCCAGGGAAATGTCCTGGCTTCAACGGGGACATTTTGTGCTTTCGCGGCACTTTCGCTCAATCCCACCCAGGCGACTTCAGGGTCTGTGTAAGCGATTCCCGGGATGGCGTATGGTTTGAAGGAGCGGTTTTTTCCCGCCACGACTTCGGCTGCCACTTTGCCTTGGTGCATGGCGCGGTGCGCGAGCATGGGGCCTGGCGTCACATCGCCGATGGCGTGGATGTTCGGAATATTGGTCCGCAATTGTTCATCGCAGGGGATAAATCCGTTTATGGTGGTCTCTATCCCTGTCTGTTCCAGGCCAAGCAGGTCGCTGTTTGGAAGGCGCCCGACGGCAACGAGCAATGCATCAAAGCTCTCTTTGTGTTGTTCTCCATCCTTTTCCCAGGAAACAAAGAGCGCCTCTTGTTCCGCATCTACAGTGGTGACTTTTACGTTCAGCGATACCCTCTCGTATCTTCTTTCCATACGTTTTGCCAACGGGGCGACCAAGTCCGGATCACAACCTGGCAGCAATTGCCCAGAGGCTTCCAGCAAGGTGATTTTGCTGCCGAGTGCGTCATAGATGCACGCCATTTCCAGACCAATCACGCCGCCGCCAATAATTAGCAGGTGCTCGGGCAAGCGGCGGATATCAAGCGCGCTCGTGGAATCAAGGATACGCGGGTCATCTGGCATAAAACCCAAGGTGGAGGGACGAGAGCCGCAAGCGATGATGGCGGTTTTGAACTTCACGCCTTGCGTTTCGCCTGACGGGGACACGCAGGAAAGCTCGGTGGGCGAAATAAAAGAAGCCTCGCCTCGCAACACAGTGACTTTCCGTTGTTTGGCAAGCCTCGCCAACCCACCACCCAGCCGGTTCAGTACTGCGTTGTTCCGCTCGTGCAATTTTTCCAGATCCAGGCGGGGTTCCTGAAAGTCCACACCAAAAGCGCCGAGTTCTTCACATTCCGTGATGACGCGGGCGACGTGCAAAAGCGTTTTAGACGGAATGCACCCCATGTTCAGACACACCCCACCCAGCTGCCGGTAACGCTCCACGATGACGGTGTCCACACCCAGGTCAGCGGCGCGAAACGCTGCACTATAACCGCCAGGCCCGCCACCAAGAACCACGAGTTGCGTTTCGTGCGAGGTCACAAAGACAATTTAGTCGGGTCTGCCAGCAAGCGGCAAAAATGAACGAGGAACCGCGCAGCATCGGCACCATTGATGACACGGTGGTCATAGCTGAGATCCAATGGCAAGCTTCTGCGCGGCACGAAGCGTTCCCCGTCCCAGACTGGCTTTACAAAAATCCGCGAAACACCAAGAACCGCGACTTCCGATGGCACCACGATTGGCGTAAAGGAAGTACCGCCGATGTTTCCGAGGCTCGTGATCGAGATGCATCCCCCCTCAATGTCCGTGAGCCTGAGTGAGTTGTTGCGACCCCGTTCACTCAGTTCAGACAGCTCGCCGGCAATTTCAAAAATACTTTTCTGGTCTGCGTTTTTCAATACCGGACGCACCAGCCCCTGCGGGGTGTCAACAGCAATCCCAATGTGGCAATACTGTTTCATCGTGAGGGTCATGGTTGCCTCATTCAGGGATGAGAGAAATTTGGGGAACATCGTTGCGGTCATGGCCAGCACCTTGATCAGGAAAGGCAGAACGGTCAATTTCAAACGTTCCTGCTCCGCTTTGGCTTGCATGGACTTGCGCAGTGTTTCCAGTGCCTCCACGTCTGCTTCGTCGTGTTGTGTCACGTGCGGGATGGTCAGCCATGCTTGCTTCATTTTTGTCGCCGTGACGCGTGGTATGCGTTCCAGCTTCAGCGTTTCAACTTCCCCAAAGCGGGAAAAATCAATTTGTTTTTCATTCACTGGGTGAGGCGCAGTCTTCTGGTGACTGAGCATCGCCTTCACGAAGGACTTGACGTCTTTTTTGAGAATACGCTTTTTGGGGCCACTGCCGCTGACTTCCCCAAGATCCACGTTCAATTCACGGGCGAACAGGCGTACGGACGGGCTGGCGTGTGGTTTTTGCGTTTCGGATGGCGGCGTCTTTGGTAGAGCAGGACGGGATGGAGCACTGGGCTTGGGTTCGGGTTTTTGTAATGGTGTCTCGGAGGGAGCCAACTGGGCTGGAGTTTCACTGCTGGCGACCGGCGTTTTTTCAAGCTGCGCGCTCCCGTCCTCAACGCTTTCGACCACGGCGAGCAAATGTCCCTCCGCAACCTGCTCTCCAATCCGAACCAGAATTTCCGCGATTTTTCCGCTGACCGGAGACGGAATTTCCATGGCTGCCTTGTCGCTTTCTATGGTCAAAACGGAATCATCTGCGGTTACAGGGTCGCCTGGCTTCATCAAGAGCTCAATGACTTCCACGGTATCGAAATCTTCCAGGTCAGGTACGCGTATCTCGTGTCTCATCTCGGGAACCTCTCAAGGTGGCGTGTGCTTTGAAGCGAGCGGAACTTGCTCACCCTCTTTTCATCGGCTTTGCGGGTGGACGGTGTCGGTATCCAAATCGTACTTGGCAATAGCTTCGCTGACCCGCCTGCGTTCGCCTTGGTTGTTCTCGGCCAGTCCATGCAGGGCAGCCACGATAATATGGTGACAGTTGACCTCAAAAAAAGTACGCAAGGCTTTACGGGTGTCTGAACGTCCGAAGCCGTCGGTTCCGAGTGCCTGGAAAGGCGCTTCAGTGAAGGGGCAGATCTGGTCTGCGTACATGCTCATGTAATCGGACGTGGCAATGATTGGAGAGTCGCAATCGCCAAGGCACTGAGTGAGATATGAGAGACGCGCTTTTTGCTCCGGGTGCAGTCGGTTATGGCGGGCGATTTCCATGGCTTCACGCCGCAACTCTGTAAAACTGGTGACGCTCCAGACCTCAGCACCGACACCCCAGTCTTCGGCGAGGATCCCGGCTGCTTTGATCGCTTCCCGTAAAATAGGGCCGCTCGCCAGCAGGCGCACCGCGGGACGGGCTTTTAGCGTGTTTTTTTGCAAAAGGTACATGCCCTTGCAAATTCCTTCCTTCACGTTTTCCGGTAGCGACGGATGCTCGTAATTCTCGTTGGCGGTTGTCAAATAGAAAAAGACTTCATCCCGATTCTGAAACATTCTTTCCAGACCGTAATGAATAATGACTGCCAGTTCATAAGCGTAGCAAGGGTCGTAAGAGACACAGCTGGGGTAGGCGGAAGAAAAAACGTGGCTATGTCCGTCTTGGTGTTGCAGTCCCTCTCCTTCCAGAGTCGTGCGCCCGGCGGTACCACCGATGAGGAATCCACGCGCTCCCATGTCGCCACCTGCCCACGCCAGGTCGCCAATGCGCTGAAAACCGAACATGGAGTAGAAAATGTAAAAGGGGACGGTTTCGATGCCGTGTGTCCCGGCGGAAGTCGCGCTGGCAAGCCATGACGAGAAAGCACCGGCTTCGCAAATCGCTTCCTCGAGGATTTGTCCTGACTTGTCTTCTTTGTAAAACATGATCTGGTCAATGTCCTCCGGCTGGTACAGCTGCCCCACTGAGGAATAGATCCCCAGCGTTCTGAACAGGCCTTCCATGCCGAAGGTGCGCGCTTCATCGGGAACGATGGGAACGATATGTTTACCGATTTGGGTGTCACGGCACAGCAAGGTCAGGATACGGATGAATGCCATGGTGGTAGAAAAAGCACGCTTGTTTCCCGGAGCCAGCAGGGGAGCAAAAATATCCAGAGCGGGCAACTTCAGTGATGGGGCGACGTGGTTTGGTTGCCTTCTGGGCACCCAACCGCCCAGCTGATCCCGTCTTTCTTTGAGGTAGCGGAACTCTTTGCTGTCCTTGGGCAGTTTTAAGTATTCCAGGTTGTGAATTTGCTTGTCTGTGAGCGGTAAGCCAAAGCGATCGCGCATACCAAGCAGCGCATCGTGTCCCATCTTTTTCTGCTGATGCGACTTGTTTGCGCCTTCGCCGGACTCTCCCATGCCGTAGCCCTTGACGGTTTTCGCCAGTATGACGGTTGGTTGCCCATGGTGATTGGCGGCCTCGAAATACGCGGCATAGACTTTGTGTGGATCATGGCCACCGCGATTTAATCGCCAGATGTCCTGGTCAGTCAGCGTTGCCACCATGGCTTTCAGCTCGGGGTATTTTCCGAAAAAGTGCTCGCGCGTATACGCCCCGTCACGGGCTTTGTAGTTTTGAAAATCGCCATCTACCGCCTCTTCCATGCGCTTGAGCAAAAGACCTTGGGTATCTTTGGCAAGCAAGGGATCCCAATACGAGCCCCAAATGATTTTTATGACATTCCATCCGGCACCGTGGAAGACAGATTCCAGCTCCTGGATAATTTTGCTGTTGCCACGCACCGGCCCGTCCAGTCGCTGGAGATTGCAGTTCACGACAAAAATGAGATTGTCGAGTTTTTCCCTGCCGGCAAGCGATATGCAACCGAGTGATTCAGGCTCATCCATTTCTCCGTCTCCCATGAACGCCCATATTTTTCGCCCCTTGCTGCCTAACAACTTTCTGTCATCCAGGTATTTAATAAACCGCGCCTGATATATGGACATGATGGGACCGAGTCCCATCGAAACGGTCGGAAACTGCCAAAAATCAGGCATCAAGCGAGGATGGGGGTAGGAGGACAGCCCCTGTCCGTTTGTTTCACAACGAAAGCGATCCAGCGTTGCTTCGTCAAACCGGCCTTCAAGGAATGCACGGGCATAAATGCCGGGAGCGGAATGTCCTTGAACAAAGACCAGATCGCCCGCGTGCTCTGCACTGGGAGCTTTAAAAAAGTGATTGAAGCCGACATCGTAGAGTGTCGCGGCAGACGCGAAAGTGGCGATATGCCCACCGATGCCGGGATTTTTTTTGTTTGCCCGCACCACCATCATGGCTGCGTTCCACCGGGTGATGGCGCGTATCCTCTGTTCAATGGCAGAGTCACCCGGCATGGGTGTCTGACGTCCGGGCGGTATTGTGTTCAGGTAAGAGGTGTTCGCCTGCCAAGGCAAATTTGTGCCGAGGCGCCGGGAATGGTCAAGCATCTTTTGCAACAGGTAGCGGGCACGTTCGGCACCCGCCCTGTCAACCACAGATTCCAGAGAATCCAGCCATTCCCGCGTTTCAAGCGGATCCTGATCTTCCTGCTTCACGATGATTCCGGGGTAGTTCCCTGGCTTGTGACTTCAAAAAACCGAGATTCGTGGGAGACACCCCACGCTATTCCTGGCGGCTTCTGGTTGTGAAACAACTTGCTCGTGTTTCCGTCCTGTTCATGACGGCAA
Source organism: Candidatus Oxydemutatoraceae bacterium (assembly GCA_965212025.1). GTDB lineage: Bacteria > Pseudomonadota > Gammaproteobacteria > Poriferisulfidales > Oxydemutatoraceae. The sequence continues at coordinate 385,566 of OZ243039.1, read as the reverse complement.
GGGGACGGTTTGTGGTGCTGTTTGACAATTTGATACTCCGGTATTTTTAGGCCAAGTCTGTGCTTAAAGGTAACGTGTTGTGACGCTGCACGCAAGTGGAGATCCAGAGGTTGAGGCAAGCGCCGCCGTGTGACGAGATGTGGGCTTTTACATAATTTGGAAGGACTCTGTGTCCGGTTCTATGGTGAAGGAAACGTTGCTGTTGGGGAGAGACGATTCCGGGGTTTTCAGAGGATGTCCGGGGATAAATGGACGGATTGAACCCGCATGATGGAAGGCTTGTTTCCGGGAAAGCCAGGGTCTTTTTTGCAATCCCCATGATTCCATGTATATTCTTGACCGGAGGTCTGGAAATTAGCCTGTAAGATGAACCGAAGTGACACATCATCGATGGTAGCTCCCACGGAATCGACGGGTATACATAGTGGCAAAATCTGGCGGCGAACGGACTTGTGGCGTGGTTGGTTGCTGTATGGTGTGACGCTGGTGCTTTTGTTGCTGCTAGCCGCCTCGCTGTTTTTCTGGCCGCAAGTGCCAGTCGCAGGGAGCGAAAATTTCTTTCTTTCTTTCCCACTGCAAACTTTTCTTGTGGTGGCACTTTTCGCCGCCCTGTCAATGTTTGGCTATTTGTTGGCGCGAGACCTGTTTGAGCCCGCTCACCATGTGCGTGACTGGCTAATGAAAATACACGCTGGAGACCTTTCTGCACGCTTGCCCGCGCAGAAAGGCAACGAGGTGTTCCCCAGGCTGCAAGACGATCTCAACACCATGGCGAAAATGCTGGAATCGCAAACCAAAGATGACTGTGAGCGGCTTGGTACTTACATGGAGCATGTGGCGGAAAAAACCCGCTTTCTTGCCATGATGTATGACTTTGTGACCAGCATCGGTACGAGACGTGGGTTGAAAGAATTGCTGTCCAGCATGTTGAGGACTCTTGATGATGTGCTGGGGCTTGATCGTGTCATCATTCGCAAGAATTTGGGTGATGGGCATATGATGAGGCTGGCTTCCAGAGGTGAGTTCACGGAAAGCGAAAATTGCCTTTTTCTGCCTTGTGCCAGTCCCCACCTTCAGAGTAACGAGCAGCAGTCCAGACTGGTGTTGCCAATGCGCTCGCAAGGCGTGTTGATCGGCATGTGTAGCCTGTACCTGAACGAAAAGATTTTTGCCAGAAGGAAAGAACTGTCAGGGCTTCTTAACAGCGTGGCCCGGCATTTTGGGATGGCGATTGAAGCTTGCCGTATGGACGAGGAAGGAAACAGACTCCTGGTGCTTGAGGAGCGCGCCCGCATTGGGCGGGAGGTGCACGATTCTCTGGCGCAAACAGTCAGCGGCCTTCGCTTTCAGGTGTGCGCTTTATTCCATCACATGGAAAAAGGCGAGTACAAATCGCTTCCTGAAGAACTGGGCACTCTCGACACCATGGTCAAGACTGCCAATCTGGAAGTGCGAGAGCTGATCGAACATTTTCGAGCACCAGTGGTTGTAGCCAGAACCACAGGCTTGGCACACTCCCTCAACAATATGGTTCAGCATTTCCGCCATGAGAATCCAAATATCCGGTTTTTCTTCCACAGCTCCGGGTGCGAAACAGATTTGCCTGAAGAGCACGCTACTGCGGTTCGAATGATTAGCCAGGAAGCGTTGCACAACGTTGTCAGGCATTCCGAGGCGAAAAATGTGCGTGTTTTTATACGACGACTTGCCGGTGGCCGGCGTGTTGTGTTGATTGAGGATGATGGTGCGGGGCTGAAACAGGTATCGACTTCATTTGGTGGTGATGTCAGGAAGCACTACGGGATGGGCATGATGCACGAGCGGGCTCAAGCCATAGGAGCCAAACTGGATATTTCCGGTGAGCCTGGCGAAGGGGTTTGTGTTCGGCTGGAATATAGTTTGTCTGTAGCTTAGGAAGTCAGGAACAGGCAATATAGACAGCAGTGATCAGAAAAATTGAGGCGAACCGCTTGACTGCAAATGAAAGACATTAAAGATATCCGCGTTGCCATCATTGATGATCATTCCCTTTTTCGGGACGGCTTGTGCCGAGTACTGAAGCAGTACGGTGTCCGTATTGTGGTTTCAACCGGTGAAGTGGAGGAAGGAATACAGGACATTCTTGAAGAGGTTCCGGATGTGGTTCTGGTTGATATCAGGATGCCGAAGCAGGACGGCATGGAAGTGTTGAAAACCCTGCGCAAACGAGATTGTCAGTCAATTTTGGCAATGCTGACCACGAGTTGTGATCCAGAAGATATGGCGGAAGCCATGCAAAATGGTGCACAGGGGTATTTGACGAAAAACATGGAGCCCGATCAGTTTATCAAGGCAATACACGGTCTTGTAAATGGAGAGGAAGCGGTTCCCAATGAGATGCGCGATAGTTATGAGTTGATCAGGACGGGCGCGGTAAAAGGAAGGAAGGTGCTGTCCGAAAAATTGACGCCACGCGAAACTGAAGTGTTGAATTTACTGGCAGAAGGGCGTAGCAATAAAAGTATTGCGCGGCTGTTGGAAATAGCTGTCAGTACAGTGAAATTGCACGTCAAAGCGGCGCTTAAGAAACTTAATGTGCACTCACGTGTTGAAGCGGCAGTCCTGGTGGTGGAGCATAATTTGCGCTCTTCGGGTGGGAGGCGAAAAGACTAAAGTTCGGCGGATGCAGGGGGGCAGAGAATCGTCTCAATTTTCCTTGGCTAGCGACAGGAGTCCATAATAAGAGGCTGGAGCAACATGTGTTTGTCACGGGATCGCTGAGGATTGCACAGGCAAGACCGGCTTTTAGCCCCAATAACTTTCAGAAAAGATCGGTGGCGACACTTCAACGAGCGCACGACCAAGGCTGTGCCGCGGTGCGGGTGACCCCGCTCGGCTAACCCGCGCTTTAACGCCCTGAACCGCCATGTCGTAATCGGCGGCATACGTTCACACCAGTCGTGACGCTTTGAGACGCATCCTGTAGGTGCAAGTGCCTTCCCCTCGCACTCAAGCAACAAAATTGCAAGATCGCAGGCACAGTCGCCAAAAGAAGAGTGCCCGAATTCAGGCTTGTAGCAGCGGCAAAATCATAATCCTCACTCAAAAAGTGCGACCGATCTTGCTGTCCCTTCCATACCGGAGCCTTTGCGATGTTTGGTGCCACCCGGTTTTGTGGGTTTCTGCAGAAGGCCATTTCAGGAGCAGAGCTTTGTTCACCTCGCGGCGCTTTCTGCCATTTGTGCTTAGCTTGTTGCGCTTTTGTTATCCACCACTTTACCGAGCCTCGGCTCTTTGGTGCTGACATGAGCCTTGGTGCTCTGCGCAACATTGGGTGAAGGACTGCTTGCCGGCTCAGAAGAGGCGGTCAACTGTTTTTTCTGATCGTGTTTTTCGCTTCCACGTTCCGTTTCGCTTCACTCAAAAAGTGCGACCGATCTTGCTGTCCCTTCCATACCGGAGCCTTTACGATGTTTGGTGCCACCCGGTTTTGTGGGTTTCTGCAGAAGGCCATTTCAGAAGCAGAGCTTTGTTCACCTCGCGGCGCTTTCTGTCATTTGTGCTCAGCTTGTTGCGCTTTTGTTATCCACCACTTTACCGAGCCTCGGCTCTTTGGTGCTGACATGAGCCTCGGTGCTCTGCGCAACATTGGGTGAAGGACTGCTTGCCGGCTCAGAAGAGGCGGTCAACTGTTTTTTCTGATCGTGTTTTTCGCTTCTACGTTCCGTTCCGCTTCACTCAAAAAGTGCGACCGATCTTGCTGTCCCTTCCATACCGGAGCCTTTGCGATGTTTGGTGCCACCCGGTTTTGTGGGTTTCTGCAGAAGGCCATTTCAGGAGCAGAGCTTTGTTCACCTCGCGGCACTTTCTGCCACTTGTGCTCAGCTTGTTGCGCTTTTGTTATCCACCACTTTACCGAGCCTCGGCTCTTTGGTGCTGACATGAGCCTCGGTGCTCTGCGCAACATTGGGTGAAGGACTGCTTGCCGGCTCAGAAGAGGCGGTCAACTGTTTTTTCTGATCGTGTTTTTCGCTTCCACGTTCCGTTTCGCTTCGTTTTTCAGCGAGTGGCCTACCCGAAGCTTCTTGTGCTTCTTTCTTGGGTCGAGCGTGGTCAAAACCCTCAGATGTGGGTCGGTTATCAGATGCCTCGGGTGTTTTTTCACGTGGTTCCCACTCAGGCTTGTTGGCAAAAGGTCGTGGGCTTCTTCTGGTGTTTCCCGATTCGTCATGGCGGGGTGGCCTGTCGGAGTTTCTGTTTCCTTTTCTATCAGGGCGACCACGGGAACTCGGGCGATCACGGTCAGAAAATCCGGAAGTAAATCGCTCATTGCCTGATCTGGGGGTTCTGTCACGTGGTTCAAACCCAGGTCTGTTGCCAAAAGATTGAGGACTTCTTCTGGTATTTCCTGATTCGTCATGGCGACGAGTCTCGTCTTGTTTTCTGTTTCCTCTTCTATCCGATTGGTCACCTCGGTAACCATGGTCAGAAGATCCGGGAGCAAATCGTTCATTGCCAGACCGGGACGCTCCCTCGTAAGGCCCCCGCCCAGCTCTGTCGCCAAAGCTCGGGCTTCCTCTGGTGTTTCCTGATTCGTTTTGCCGGGGTGACCACTCTTGTCTTCTGTTCCCTCTTCTATCCGATTGGTCACCTCGGGAACCACGGTCAGAATGTCCAGAGCCAAATCGTTCATTGCCTAATCCGGGAGCCCTGTCGCGTGGTTCCCATCCAGGTCTGTTGCCATAAGGTCGCTGACCACCTCTGGTGTTTCCTGATTCGTTTTGCCGGGGTGACCAGTCTTGTCTTATGTTTCCTCTTCTATCCGATTGGTCACCTCGGTAACTACGGTTATCTGACTGGCCACCTCGGTAGCCACGGTTATCTGACTGGCCACCTCGGTAGCCACGGTTATCTGACTGGCCGCCTCGGTAACCACGGTTATCTGACTGGCCGCCTCGGTAACCACGGTTATCTGACTGGCCACCTCGGTAACCACGGTTATCTGACTGGCCACCTCGGTAACCACCGTCAGAATGTCCGGAAGCAGGCCGTTCATTGCCAGACCAAGGTGCCCTCTCTCGCGGTTCCCGGTTGGGGTTTCTGTTAAAAGATTGTGGTCTTCCCCGCGTGTTTCCTGATTCGTGTTGCCGGTGTGAATAGCCCGAGTCTCTGCCCGGTCTTCTTTCGTATCGTTCTTGGTCGCGCCCAGAGGCTGGATATCTGTTTGCATCCCCCTCTTCCTGATCACGACGGTTGAAGTGTTCATCAGCGGACGATACACGAGCGGATTCTGGTGCTGCTGCTGCTGCTGCTGTTGCCACCTCAAGGGATTTCAAACCTTCTTTGGCAACCTCTGCTTCATGAAGTGCGACTACGTCTTCCCGCAAAGACATCGAGGTAGCAAGCATATTTCCGCTTTCCAGGTAGCCGCTCTTTCCGGCAAGATCCGAAACCACACCTCCCGCTTCAGCAACCAGCAATGCGCCTGCTGCCACATCCAGTGCCTTTGACCCGCAGGACCAACTTCCGTCCAGCCTGCCAGCAGCCACGTATGCCAAGTCCAAAGCCACGCAGCCACTTTTGCGAGTCTCGGTGAGAGCAGACATCCACTCATTGCTTTGATGTTTACGAGACCCTTCCGGTGATTCCTCCCAGCCTGACCCAATGCCAAAAATGGCTTCAGAAAGGTCGATGTGCTCATTGGTTCGGATGCGCTGTTCATTAACCCAGGCTCCTGTACCTTTTGTGGTGGTGAACAACTCGTTACGCACGGGGTCGTAAATGACCCCGACCAGTGTCTCTCCATCTTGTTGCAAGGCAATGGATAGCGCAAAAAATGGCAGTGCACGGGAGAAATTCGTCGTGCCTCCCAGCGGTTTTATCAACCACAGGAAATCATTTTCGGAATCCTCTGTCTCGTCAATTTCTTTGCCTTGAATCGCATGTTCCGGGTACGCCTCAAGCAGTATTTCCGAGATATGCTGCTCGCATTCCAGCTTGGCCTCATCGATCAGGGTAAATTGATATTTTTTCTTGGCTCCCAATGGGTCCAGGCGACCCATACAGCGAATCAGGATTTTTCCGGCGCTGGTAGCCGCGCGCGTGGCTATGTTTAAATATGGTGATGGTGATGGTGGCATTTTTATATTTGGGCAGAAGCGGAAGCTGAACAGACGCGAGGCGGGATGCTCGGAACTGGGCATTATAGCCATGAACCTTGGTGAAATGTGAACGTGCCTGCGCTTTCCCCCGCCCGTAGTGCCAATTGGGTGTTAAGTGGCTGTGCAGGCAAGACAGTTGCCACGGCCACTCACTGTTGCCCGGTGAGGACGGGACCTTGGTTCTCCTGGAGCGAGGTGCCTGCGCTTGGCTAGCCCCTGAATACGTCTTTGCAGCTACGCGCGCAAGCAAAGACCGAAACCGGAGAGGAAAAAGATTTTTTGGTGTATCGCCCAAGAGCCGAAACAAAGTCAGGATTGTCAAAGCGCAGAAAGGGGTTCGTTTCTTTTTCTGTTTTCAGGGTGAAAGGCACAGTCGGCATGTTCCGCTCCCGCAAATCACACGCCGCCAAATACCGCTTTTGCAGAGACTGGTTCTCCGACTCAACGGCTTTGGCAAAAGCAATATTCGCCAAAGTGTATTCGTGGGCACAATAAATTTCGGTGTCATCCGGCAAAGAGCGCAGGCGACTTAAAGAATCATGCATTTGTTGTGCCGTCCCCTCAAAGAGTCGGCCGCACCCGCACCCAAACAAAGTGTCGCCACAGAAAAGCTTGGAATCTCCGTACCAGGCAATGTGGGAGCTTGTGTGCCCTGGAACAAAAAAGATGTCGAATGTGCAGTCAAGGCACTCGACAAAAACCCTGTCTCCCGCTTTTACGGTTTGCGTCACGCCGGGGATACGCGGGTCATTCGACCCATAAACAACGGCTTTTGGAAAATGAGCGACCAGGTTCTCGATTCCCCCCACGTGATCGGCGTGATGGTGAGTGACAAGAATCGCCTCCAACTCTCCACCGTGTTCGGACAAGGCTCTCAGAACCGGCTCTGCCAGCCCTGGATCTACAACTGCGCACCGCGGACTCGAATCCGCGCTTAGCAACCAGAAATAATTATCCGAGAAAGCCGGAATGGGTCTGGCATTCAGCACGGGTGAGGGGAACCCGGTTCGTTCTGCTTAGGGGTTATGGAAATTTTTTTCTACCGGCTGATCTATGGCGACAGTGGATATCGCGTGCTTGTAGACCAACTGCGTTGTAGTCGACTTCAAGCATAGAACCGAATTGTCAAAAGATACAACCTCGCCCCGCAATCTGATGCCGTTCAGGAGGTAAATACTAACGCGAATCTGCCCGGCAAGCAGACCGCCCAAAAACTTGTTTTCGCTTGTTTCTTCCAAATCGCCCTCTCATTATCGTGTGTTATTAGCTAGGCTAATGTCTTGCGGTAAATTATAGCCCATACTGCTGTATCTTGGAAGTGTGCCAGCACAGTTGTGTTGTGACGGTCGCTTCCTGTGGCCAGAGTGGTGTTCCTCAAAGCTTTCTGCCGGGTCGATACGGACCGGCGTCCCCATTACAGGGAAATCTGGTCACGTTCGCCAACCAGGCTTTCCGGCTTGGTGGCTTAAGTCGCCTTGCAGCTTTTGGGGGTGCCTGCGCGTGGGAGCAAGTCAAGTTGCGCAGGTATAATGAAAGGGTGGTGCCTTGGCTTTGTTCTGAGGGCACGGCAGAGAAATCTTTCTTTGATCGAAGGGCCTGTAGCTCAGTTGGTTAGAGCAGTGGACTCATAATCCATTGGTCGCTGGTTCGAGTCCAGCCGGGCCCACCATTCCATTGGTTGCTGGTTCGGGTTCAGCCGGGCTCACCATCCCATTGGTCGCTGGTTCGAGTCCAGCCGAGCTCACCAATTTGCCAACCACCAGTCATGCGGAGTCCGAGCTTAGGGGCTTTCTGGACTTGGGGTGGCAGGCTCATGATGACTGCCCTTGATGCCGCTTATTACTTGGTCAAGATGCTGGGGGTCACCGACTTCAGGCTCCGGCGGTATTTTCCAGAATCAGCCCGATGGTCTCAGACACATCATCACTAGCCAACTGAAGCTCGCAATCGTCATGGTCAGGTCAGAAAGACCTTGTGGGTTGGGTTTCTGTGAGCAGGTGCAGGACAACCAACGAGTCAAAAGAGGTGCAGGGCAGCAGGGAACTTTTTCAGCCTGATCAGAAAAGCATGGCTGGATCAATGTCTCTTGCACTTCGCGTCGCACAGGTGTAAAAGGAGAAATTAGTTTGATGTATGAAGCTGATTGTGGTTGCCGCAAATCAGCAGTAGGCGGCATCTCACTGAGGCGAGGAGGTGTTGTTTATGGTTAATGTTTTGCGGACAGTCTTGGATACAAAGGGCGCTTATGTTTTCCGGCTCACGGAAAATATAAATCGGCACGAAGAATTCAGATCCGGAGTACTTTCCTTCCTTAGCCTGACGCATCAGAAATCATCCAGGATCACGCGAAGACACCCCCCCCTTTCTGCGCTCCGAACCATTCCTTGACCACCAAGTCAGTGTGTTATGCATGCAGCAAGCCTAAAGCGAAAGCCCAATAGAGCCCCAGCACCTGGCGACACTGGTTTCTTGTGTTCTGGTGCCCTCAATGTAATCTGGTGGGACGCACCTAAAACCGAAATCAACGGCTTTGTTACTGATCAGGAAGCCGCGTTTTTGCACCCGTCATGAGGCTGTCAAAGTAAATCGGCTTTGTGAAACACACGATTTTAGCCGCATCAGATGGGCGTGAATTTATGTTCTACTCAAGCTACTCAATAGGGAGAATTTAGAAAAATGAAAATATATAATCATATATGGGAATCGGACAGCAACGGCTGTACAGTGTCAACTCTTGATACAAATGGTGAGCCATTAAATCCAAATGCAGATGTGGTTTTAAGAGAATCAGTAAAAGCGTATGGTAAGCGGAGTGTTGACTTAGCAACCACTCCTCTTTTTTACCGTGTCGATAAAAAAATAATGGAGCGAGATACGTATAAGAAATTTATTGCTCTCATAGATAATTATGTGCTGAACACGAAAGATCGTGAGGAGGTAACCGCATCAGAAGAGCAGGAAATTACTGATTTTCTGAGTGTGTGCTTTAAAAGTAAACCATTTGAAATAGCGGGGAAATACATTGTTAACGAGCTGAAGTACAATCTAAATGAAAATGAATTTTTTAATGAAGTAAAGGATATGTGGTTCAAAATTTACACTAACCACTATAGGGGTAGATCAACTCATTACTGCTCTGGTTTCGAGCATGTTTTTGTAGGTGAAGGACAATTCAATCCAATAACAGGCGCTGCTAACAATAAAGGTGAAATTTCAGGATACCATTCATGGATTAAATTCTATCTTGATGAGAAATATGGACGTGTAAACTATCTGGGTTATAAGTACGATTTAGGAGGTCAAGGACCAGATCAACCGATCGTTGTCACACTGCAAATGCTATGGAATCATCAAAATATGCAAGGAGAATTAATAGCTGAGCTATTCAAGAAGAAAGGCGGTTTTTTTGTAGGCCGATCCCCAGAGTGCGAAATGGCATTAGGCACGGTTGCCATGTTTGAAGCTAGGGCAGGCATCCTGTCCGGTGATAGAATTCCGCTGATTTTTAACGAAGGACACTTCAATCTGGTTCTCTATCGAAATATTGAAGAAAGTGGAAGAAAAGGCAATTACATCCGCTCGTTCTATCCAGAATATAGAGGTTCGGCATATGCGGTTATACCGCAAGATTGTAATGTCAACGCTCCAGTCAATCGTACAACAGTTAGACTTGTAGATAGAGCGAAAATCAATAATGGGGAAATAAGCATCGCCTCTGCCATGATCAACCCTCAGGGGGCAGATGTGACTGGTGAATGGGTCGAGCTTGTCAGCAACGCAGAGAATGAGATAGATATATCAAACCATGAGCTCAGGGATAAAATGTCCCGTCCAATGAAATTGTCCGGAATTTTGGGTGCAGGAGCGAGAAGCCGCTTCGATCTCAACAGAGCCTTTCCTGGAGGCATGCAACTTGGTAATAGTGGAGGAATCATTTCACTCCACAGTGAAACAAGTTTGATTGCTGCGGTCTCTTATTCCAGCACATCAGAGGGAAAAGCCATAAGCTTCATATAATCACAGGAATTAGACCGTAATGCACATCCACTTAATATTGTTAAAAATATATGGACACGGTAAGAGCTTGGAATGAAAAACTTGGTGAATCGTTACCTTAACTCAAATCTACAGGAATTTAGGTTTCCATTACGGTTCAGACTTCAACTGGTAAGGAAACCGGTAACGGTACGACCCATTATAGAAGGGATGCCTCGAGAAATTTGTGGTGCTCACGACTCATTGACGTGAGCCCATAATTCATTGGTCGCTGGTTCGAATCCAGCGGGCTCACCAATTTGCCAACCACCAGTCATGCGGAGTCCGAGCTTAAGGGCTTCTTGGACTCTGGAGTGGCAGGCGCACGACGCCTGCTCTTGATGCCGCTGATTACTTGGTCAAGATTCCGGGAGTCACCGACTTTAGATCCGGGAGTATTTTCCAGAATCAGCCCGATGATCTCAGACACATCATCACTAGCCAACTGAAGCCCGCAATCGTCATGGTTAGGTCAGAAAGGCCTTGTGGGTTAGGTTTTTGTGAGCAGGCGCAGGGCAACCAACAAGCCATAAGGGGTACAGGACAGCAGGGAACTTTTTCAGCTAAATCGGAAAAGCATGGCTGGATCAATGTCTCTTGCATTTCGCGTCGCACAGGTGTAAAAGGTACAAAAGCGCAGAAGAGAAAATGGATTGACGATTTTTCAGATCATGCTTTTGTCTATGGAGAAATTTATTCTTAAAGAACCACTAAATGGAGTGTACACTGAAAATGAACCCAAATTACAATATTTATCATAACTACATCCTACTTGTATTGTTGGTTGCCCTCGCCGGATGCAGTTCAGTAAAACTTAATACTGGACAGGTTGATTACAGGCCATACATAAAAGAGGATGGACAGGATGCTGATCATGTAGATTTTCGATACTATTTAGCCAGTTCAAAAATAAATCTTGAAAAAACAGATCGGATTATTCGATCAGGGGACAGTGTTGGAATTAAAATTCTTCAAGGTTTTATATGTGACTTTACCGAAATAGACTCGATCAGTGATGTTGCATGGGAGGATTGGGAGGAGTTGATCCCGAATTTATTTGAATCTAGACTCAATAGAAAAAAATGTAAATATTCGAGACTTTCCACAGCTAATCACGACACTAGAGGCGAAATCGCTGTCCTTGCATCGGTATTTGAACTTGGAAAAGGAAACAAGATTGAATTTTATAAATCACAGATTGAAAACGAATCCGCAAGAATAGTTTACTATGACGCCGATGTACGCGAAACAGGGCAATTTCTTAACATGTCAAATCTGCCATTATATGGCCCTATAACCTATAACGGGGGTCCTTTGTTTTTACGCCTTTTTGTTCTAGAAATCGACACTGACGAGTATGGTGCATCTAATTCCCTTTTGTCAGAATTAGCTAGGTTTGGTAGCGTTGCATATCCCCCTGCCTCACCTGTATTAAACGTACTCCAAACTATAGGGCAGGTATTTTCCAATTCAAATAGTAACGATCTAGAATTCAAGTTTGACATGACATTTGATGGAGAAGACTCATTATCATCAAGCAATGCCCCATTATTATACGGAAACTACGTATTCATAAGAACTGATGACCGTTTTGAAAAAATTCCATGGTATATATTTAAACTCAACCACAAAACTGGCCGACTGGAGTATTCATGTGATGTTGAGTTTAATTATGATGATGAAACATTAGATTGCATAAGTAAACAACTAAATAAATGTGAAGAGTGTTTACAATTAGCTAAAGGAGGTGACAAATACAAACTATTAGCTAAAGAAGGTGACGAATACAAACAATCCACCTATTTTACAATAAAAGTAACCAAGAATGAAAAAGCTTTTGAATATGATGTAGGACAAACATTGGCAGATTTCAAGATTCAACCTACAGCAGATAAATCTTACTTCTCCAGCCTAACCAAAACTTTCAAAGAATTTGGAAAGAGTGTTGAGCGGAAGGCTATATTTGACTTGCTAAGATCAGACCTTAATAAACTTACAACTTGGCCACCTAAGAAGCCAGAAGATGCATTAATGGCTGAATCAATAGCCAAGTACATTTGTAGCGATAATCTTAATTACGTTCAAAGGACTTACATACTAAAAAAACTCGGATCTATTGTTAAAAACCGTGATCTAGAAGTGAAAAACGGTGAACCAAAGTTACTGTTACTTCCCCAAAAAGTTACATTAAAAAACCTTAACGCAACTTGTGATAGTGGTGATAACAAAATCACTGCAGAAGAATTATTTATGGGCTTTCAATCAAAGCAACTCGACACTGCATCCTAATTTAAACTTCTTAATGTCATGGAAAATATATTAACTAAAATCTCACTAACCATTTTTGTGATTGATGTTATCCATATTCAGTTGTAGCGTAAATGCGTTATCTATAGATGAATAGCCGCACTACCATTAGTATGCATCGGTGATGAATTATGATCGACGGATTGTTTCTCATCGACTTAACTATATATATAACAAATAGATCATTAATGTTATCTGTGCCACCCAATGGCAAGATAAAATAGAGAAAAGGGCAGCCATGCCGAAGATTGCTTCAACGGTTTGCTTGATGACAAGGAATTAACCTCTAATTAAAAGCATTGATTAACCGAAGTGTTACAAACATACAATGAGAATCTCCAGTCACCACGAAATTATGATACGGTGGAAGTTAGGCGTGAGGAACAGTTGGCAACGTTCAGTGTCCATGCTGTTAGAGATGACATTGTGTCATTAAAGAATATTCTGATAATTTCCCGGACAGGGATCCATCCGTAGTTCCACGCACCCTGTTCCAGTAGCCTTTCAGCTGACCCTTCTATGGCAGCAAACATCCTTCTTTTCGTCCAGAGACCTCGTAGGTTATCGGCAAGAAGTTCCCGTGTACGTTTCGCAAGGGGATGATCCGACAGAGCGAGCTTCGTACAGATCTCTATAAATGATCCAAACCAATGGGCAATATCTTTCCTGGTTTTTGGGTCATAACCATAATCTCTTGGCCAGGCGCCAAACTCGAATTTATGTGAGGAGCTGAAATGCCAGGCCTCAAGTGACGCATCAAGTAACCGAAGCCCCAGTTCATGCCTTACAACTTCGTCCGAGTCCAGCAGGTTCTGAATAATCGCGGCACGTGCTTCTACAGAGGCATGCGTTCCGAATAAATAGAGATAAAAGAGAGACTGGAGGATATTAGGGGTGAAGTCATTCCTTTCATTTTGATCTTCGGTGAGCGCGAATCGGACGATCAAATTGACACTGCGTTCGAACAAGTTGGGATCGTAAGCCAAGTGACGAAGCAACTGAACAAACATCGTATGATGCACATTTTTTCTGGATGCAAAGGTCGCCCCTTCGCTTCCATTTGCGGCGCGTTCGATCGCTGATAGTGTCGCCGCTGGCGACACCGGTGCAATATTCTCCAAGACATCAGCGTCAGAGATGCTTAGATTGTGAATCGACCTGCCGATCCACCCTTCTGGTTCCAGCCATGTCTTGACAATGGCAACGGCCTTCTCACTATCATGCAGATAGCTCAGACGGTGAGTGAAAGACTTGAACAGACGCTCGGGAGATTTTTTAGGGAAGCTGTTGACTAATGTTTCTTCGGGTATAGCCTCAAGAGCCTGCTTTGCCAATCTGTTTGCGATCGCGTGCGGCAGATCGCATGCCATATATCTCTGGATTGAATAAGACCACGTTGCTTGAGGGTGTCGACATCGCGATAGAGAGCCGTACCCGTTCTTTCGACAAGCGACCCCAGAAATTGGAGTTCCGAATCTTCAGAATTTGTATCCTTTCCCTGAAAGGAGTAGACAAGCGCACATGCTTGTGCAGAAACAAGAAGACTCTCGTTCGGAGCATGGCGCTGCAAAATCAAACGCTTGAAAAGCTCTTCGTCGCGAAACTCGGACAGCGTTTCACCGCAGCAGACTGTGTTGGCCAGCATAATCGCAACGCGGGCGTTGCCACCCGAAAACTTTGCGACTGTCTGTGCATTCACTTGTCCTATATCTGGGAATCGATTGGCGATGAGCTTTTTGATCAACTTGTTACTGGCCGGTTCAAGCTGAAAAACGCTTGTTAGTTCTTCCGGCATGTCATCTCGGATGTCATACTCGACTGTTATCACGCTGGCCGTGCTGTGTGGCTTTGTACACTCTCGTGTTAGGCGGCGATGCAAATTTGGTGGGCAGTTATCGACAATAAGGACTGCCCGTGACTTATCGTTGATAAGTTGTTTGGCAAGCGTTACCGGATCTGGTTCGGGACCGTCAGACATATCGGCATAGATGGCTTGATACGAATTCAGGGCATGCTTCCCAATCCGTGTGTCAAATAGAGCCTGAACGAGACGCGTCTTCCCCACGCCGGACAATCCGGTTAACCGTACTGCGGTACCAGGTTTAGCAAGAAGTGTCCGAATTTTCTCAAGGCCACCTGCGACAGACTGGTCTTTGTCGCTTCGGTTTCCCAAATCGCGCAGTCTTAAACCGTCATCAAGAAGATACTCCTCTTTCAGTCCTCCTGGTGGGTTCCCCCAGTTATCGTATGGCTGCCACCCCTTCATCGGCCTGCCAATCCTGTTGAGGACCCACGCGACTAGTGACGGGTGAGAACGAACCCATGTCGCGACACGTCCACGGTCAAAAAAATCCAAATGCAGGTCTTCGAGAATGTCTTCGTCTGTGACAGCCTCTTTCATCGCTTTCTTGCGATTTAACAACGCGGTATCCGTGACAGATGCACCGGAGCTGACGATGACGTATGCCCCTTTATCTTCTATGAGTGCCTTAATCGCCGGCCTAAGCACGTTTTTCGGTCGCATTTCCTTCAGGATTTTCGACTTGGGCATATCGGGCTTTTTCACCTGAAAGCCGGTGGTACTTTTTGGAACATAGCTTCTTGTGGGCGGCGGGTCGACGGAGCGCACAACGATATCAAGTCCACCATCTTTGGCATTTTGATGGCCTCCCCAAATGATGCCCCTTGTGCAAAAACCAGCCGACCGATAATCGGCTTCGCATAAGCGCCCGGTCAACGTGCGAAGGTCATCGTCCTTCAGAGCAGCGATATCGTCTCCAGTTATTTCCAGAAGTGTCGTCATTTACAAACCCATCGCCTCCTGGACGGTCGTTTCACTTCACGTGTGGTACCGCACACTCGTTAAGAGATGTGCAAATCCTGTATCTTCTTCACTTCGCTCTCTTCTCTTCTCGGGCGCAAAGCTCTCTGGAAGGCCTGTCTTCTCATCCCGGGAATAGTACTTGATCTTGACTTGACTTGACTTCACCGCGCGTGGCTTGTTTGGACACAAAATTCTGAATGCGCGCGATTTAGGTTTTGGTGCCGTGACAAGGTCTCCAGCCACCTTTTTGAGCCGGGCGAACTCTTTCTTGGAAAGCCTGGGTTTCAGTAAGAGATCGAACGGGGCAAGAGATTCCTCATCCAGACCCTTGCGTATGGCGCGCTTTTCTTCTCCGCTTAATGACCCTGCAAGCTTGAGTAGTCCTTCAAAGGTACGCCTAACTGTCGTACGGTCTTTTTCGGAGTTGCGTTCGGTAATCATCTCCTCATGGAGCTTCTGAAACTCTGCGTGTTTCGAGTTTTGGGCAAGCATTGTCTGGAGACGCTTTTTTATCATCTCCTTAAGTGCGCCAACACAGTTGCGTTGTGATGGTCGCTTCCTGACCAGAATGGTGTTCCTCAAAGCTTTCTGCCGGTCGATACGGACTGGTGTTTTCATGACATGGAAATCTGGTCACGGTCAAGCTCGCCAAACAGGCTTTCCGGTTTGGTGACTCAAGTAGCTTTGCAGATGTTTGGGGTGCCCTGCGCGTGGGAGCAAGTCAAGTTGCGCAGGTATAACGGAAGGGTGGTGCCTTGGCTTTGTTCCGAGGGCACGGCAGAGAAATCTTTCTTTGATCGAAGGACCTGTAGCTCAGTTGGTTAGAGCAGTGGACTCATAATCCATTGGTCTCTGGTTCGAGTCCAGCCGGATTCACCAGTCATGCGGAGTCCGAGCTTAAGGGCTTCTTGGACTCTGGAGTGGCAGGCGCACGACGCCTGCTCTTGATGCCGCTGATTACTTGGTCAAGATTCCGGGAGTCACCGACTTTAGATCCGGGAGTATTTTCCAGAATCAGCCCGATGATCTCAGACACATCATCACTAGCCAACTGAAGCCCGCAATCGTCATGGTTAGGTCAGAAAGGCCTTGTGGGTTAGGTTTTTGTGAGCAGGCGCAGGGCAACCAACAAGCCATAAGGGGTACAGGACAGCAGGGAACTTTTTCAGCTAAATCGGAAAAGCATGGCTGGATCAATGTCTCTTGCATTTCGCGTCGCACAGGTATAGAAGGAGAAAGTAGTTTGAGGTATGAAGCTGATTGTGGTTGCCGCAAATCAGTAGTAGGCGGCATCTCACTGAGGCGAGGAGGTGTTTTTATGGTTGAAATTTTGCACCCAGATTTGGGTACAAGGGGCACTCG
Source organism: Candidatus Oxydemutatoraceae bacterium (assembly GCA_965212025.1). Lineage (GTDB taxonomy): Bacteria > Pseudomonadota > Gammaproteobacteria > Poriferisulfidales > Oxydemutatoraceae. The sequence goes on along the minus strand of OZ243039.1, from coordinate 368,898 downwards.
TGTTTTCTGTCCCACGGAAAACACAGATCTGCACGAAGAATTTAGGCCCGAAGCACTTTCGTTCCTTGGCCTTGGCGCATCAGAAATCATCCAGGATCACGCGAAGACAACACCCTCCTTTCTGCACCCTAGACCATTCCTTGACCACCAAGTTAATGAGGTTAGGAGTGTTGCAATCCTGAAGCGAAAGTTCAGTAGGGCACCAGCGCCTAGCGACGCTATTTTTTTGCTTTCTGGTGACCTCAACGTAATTTGGCGGGACGCCATTAAAACCAAAATCAGCGGTCTTGTTGCCGATAAGAAAGCTGGGTTACTTAGTGCCCACCATGGAGATAACAAAGTGAAGTGGCTTTGTGAAACATATAATTTTAACTGTAACTAGTAGAGGGACGACAAGATGAAGATTAGAAAAAGCTATCGTGGACTGGTTTTATTGTTGGTACTTTTCGGATGCTCAAGTGTAGAAATCACGAAAGTTCCAAGCAAAACCCAATATTCAAGCTGGGATGACGAACAACAAAGGCGCGTCGACAGCATCAAAGGTGTTCGTTACTATATGCCAAGACCTTATGTAAATGTTTACGAGCCATTTTTGGTTAATTCAACATCCTACATTGTGAGTGGGAATGTATCTGCTGACGGGAGTATCCGTTTGAATGAACTCAAGCCTGGTGCACCTGAAGAATTACGAGATCTCATAGGTATCTATCTTTCTAGTAAAGTGATTCTTGGCACGAGTACAATTATTGGTGAACAAGGGTCAGAAGCTGATGATGGGGCGCCAGCATCCACACCGACATCCACGGAAAAAGAAGATAAAAGTGGGGTTGAGACTTCAAAACCAGGCAAAGATAAACTAACCGTAACAAACAATAACAAAGCCTTTGCCATAACACCATTGAGGCGTTATTATGATGTTGTGTATCTCCCGGATTTCGATGAGCAGTACGCCGTTTCACGTAAATAGGGATTTGGAAACACAACATCTAGTGTAACGTTAGGGCAGGGATGGAGCTTACAAGGATTAGATATAGCAGTTGACAATAGTGCTCTAGCCGGTTTAGTGCTAGAATTTCTTGACAAAGGGGTAAAAAAGGTGCTTGGTTTATCAGGGTTGCTTAGTGAAACAACAACTACCAATGGGGCTCAAGGAAAGGATGTGAATCTAGGTGACGAAGTAAACACTCGGGAGATTACCCTAAAAATCACAAAAGGAGAATACGTGACTCCGGGCTTGTACCCAATTCCTAAACCATGAGAAGTTATGGAGTTATTACAAGCTGGCAAACTCGTTAGTTTCTTTTTTCCTGTCTTCAAAACCTTCACTCAAGTGAACATTCAACCATTAACTGCATCATTGAGTGATGTACGCTCAATGAATGGATGCCGGCCTGAAGAACCTAAGAAGGCTGCCATTGAGGTCATAAAGGAATTTAACGGTGAGGGTAAATTCAAAAGTAATGAAAATTTTTGCAACACAGCAAGGAAAGAATGGGAAATTATTAGCGAGGGTATAGTGTTTAACAAATGTCATATTACTTTAAAATCCAGGAAGCACCCTCAATCCACTAAAAAAGTTAATTTTTTTGAACTTGATGAATGTTTTAAGAGCTTGGTGAAAGTAGGCGATGGTTACCCCAAGCTAATATTTAGTTTAACTCAGTGATAAAAATGGCAGACTTGATCAAATGGGATGATCTCACTAATCTTAAACAAGAAGAAATTCTTAGGGTGTGGGTTGAGAAGATAAGTATGAAGCCAGAAATTTGTGGTTCAGAATTTTTGTCAATCGGTGTAGGTATAAGAGAGAAAAACATGAAATTTGAGAAACAGCTTTGTCTTAAGTTTGTTGTTAAAAATAAGGTTAAACCATTAAGCAAAGGTATGCAGGGCATACGCCCAAATATAGCTGCAGAGATAGACTTAAATGAAAAAAAAGTAAAGGTCCTGATCCCAACAGACGTTGAAGACATATTTTCAGGTGAAGCGCAGTCCGATGTTTAAGATAGTAGCTCAGGTAGAAAATGGCGCTGGCATTGCAGGTACATCAACTGCACTGCTAAAGTCTGATGATAAATACTATATATTATCCTGCCAGCATGTATTGGCAGCATCTTCAAAAACCATCAATTTGGAAGGGTATCCAGATCTAAAGATACTGGATCCAGACTAGGGGCTTAGTAATGCAGTAATCGCACGTGGAGATAAGCATGCGAAATTTCCTAATGGAGAAGCCATTGATGCATCGTTGGCTGTAATTGAAGATAAATATATAAGAATTCAGATAGAACAAAAGCACAAAAACCTTGGACCTTATGATATTTTACTTGAACCGTCGAAATTAGATGCTGGTAATGGCTTTCATTATCGTAAAGTGAAAATTATGACTCATAGGCAGGTGATTGATGGGGAATTAATTGGAAGAACATCTAGTGCACGTTTCCCCTTTCAGGCTCTAAATGGCAAATTACTTGTTACTATTAGGTTTGTTTACAGGATAAGAACCCTTAATACGGCTACAATAAAAGGTGATAGTGGATCACCTGTTTATGCAAGATTTCGAACAAAACTCATTTGATTGGGATGCACTTTTGGGGCGACGTCGAGAAAAAGCTATCTTACTGTATTCCGGCTCATTTACTTGTTGATACAAAGACTTTTGGAAAAAGATTAGAATTTATTGCGTGAAGTGAAGGTTCACAGTTATTGTTGATTGCAGTTCTCGTGGTAGTTTAGTTGATTTTTTGTTAGCTTGTGAAAACTCCTTCCTCAAAGAAATTATATTTATAGAACGGCACCGTTATATACAACCGTAGTTTATACTTATGTTTTTTACATAACTGCACTTTCTATAGCGCTTAATGTTTGCTGTAATTCTAGTTTACCTACTCGATTTGTTACCGTGCTCCATCAGCCTCAATACTAGTTTCGTTTTTGGTCTTCTCTTAATTCATTTCAACTTTGTGGTTTTGCTTTACAAACCAGTTTCTGGTTAACAAAATACCACCAAGAAATTCCCTAATTACTTCTATAGTGCTGACGTCAGAACTGTTGGCTTATTCCTCGGATGACTTTGTCATTGCTACCACCAAGATGGCTGCTTGTTACCGAAGCATTCGGTTGTTTACTTTGATTTAGATAATACCACTCTCCTGTTTCACCTGTTACTGGTTCAGATGTAGTCACAGCACCAAGGAAATGAGTTCTCAACTATTTATTGAATTTGGATAATTGTATGGCTGATGTACTTGCTACTCGGACAGGAAAATACTGCTCACAAATTCATCTTTTTATGGAGTTCGACGTGAATGACAATGTGTTGTTGTGGTTTTACAGCCGGGTCTATTGGAACTCCGGTTTGTTACGTTTCTGGCTTTGACTGCATGGATTTACTTTGAGCCAGACTGGCAAGAGAAGAGTGAGCTTGCCCGCGGAGTACTTGCTACTTGTGCTTTTGCTTTTCGGGGGTGGTGCCGCGCATCTTACTGTGGTGCGGTGTCGGTAGGGTAGGGTTTTTCTCGGATGCGTAGCGTTTTCAGTCGTTTGTGTCGGCTTGTCGTGCCTGGCGTATTGTTTCCAATTTCCGGGTGATGGCTGTGACCACCTCCTCTTTCTCGGTGTCGCTAAGGTCGGCTGCCCGGATTTTGTTGTCAAGTTCCCTAGTCAGGGAGGTTCTTTCGAATTCCTCAGAGCTTTTCTTCATGCTTCTTGCCAGTAGTTGGGCGATCATTGTGGTTACAGAGCCGTAAAGTGCGATGCCGAACAGCATCAAGGTAGCGGCAACTACCCGACCCAATGGACTTATGGGATAAATGTCCCCGTAGCCCACGGTGGTGAGGGTGGTTATTGTCCACCAGAGTGCGTCACCGAAGTTGTGGATCAGCGAGCCTTCTATTCCAATTTCGGCCTCGTAGAATAATTCGGCTCCCAGGACAATGACGAGTATGCCCAGCATCAAAGTCGTGTACATCGTGCCGGCAAGTGGGTTGTGGAAAAGATGCTCAATGATGCGTCCGAAAGAACCAACTCGCCTAATGATGGTAATTAAGCGGAAAATACGAACCCATCTACTCCACTCCACGTAGGGAAGCAGGAAAAAAGGAATGCAGCTCAGGAAGTCAATCCACCCCCAGCGCATGAATGCCAACTTGCTTGGGCTGCGTACGAAGCGGATACTTAAGTCAGTGAAAAGCAAGGAGCATATTACGGTGTCCACTCCCAGCAGGATTGTTTGGGTAGACTCGGAAAACGTGTAAAAGGAAAGCAAAAACAGAGGCAGCAGGGAACACGTCAGGATGTACAGGATAAAAATGTTCCATCCCGTGGGTCTGTCGAGTGTTTGTTGCTTATTCATCGTTTGCCTCGCAAGTGCCAGTTGTTGCCGTTACCGTTCAGGATGTACGCGCCAGTGTGTGCTGCCAAGCTCTTGGGTTTCTTATGTTTAATGGGGTTCCGGTTAAATGAGTGATTCTGTTGGTAGCGATTTCTTACTGCGTTCCAGCGGTAATTTGAAGCGTTGAACTCCCGCAATTCCAGTTTCCCCATTTTTACACAGCTCCCGGCTTCCGACACTGCTTGACCTCGCTTACAAAGACAGGCTTGAACGCCCGTGAACACAGGCGCTTTTCGCGCGCGAAATTTTCTTGTAACCCCCGCCTCGTATCACCCGATACCGTGATCAAGGTAGTTGGTGCAGCCAAGTGTGTTAAAATGCGCCAGAAATGGCGGGATATTTTTGGAGTTCTGAATGATTAAATTCAATGATTTTTACAATTTGGCCACCTCTACCCACGCGGGAATTTATGAGGTGGATGATGCAAACAACCTGAGGCTCGGCAACAACGGAGCAGAACTTTCTGTGCGTGTGCATGACACTCTGTTGCGATCTTTGAATGGGGAGGGTGCCACACGTCCGGAAGTTCAGCAAGTGATGGCCGAAATTAACGCGCTGAAAGAGCAGAATACTTCGATTAGCACTCGGGACGTCAGGAAATGGCAAAGAGAGATGCAGTCGTATATTTCTTTTGGTGCCGAGTGTGTGGCTGGTATTCAGGTCAAAGAAAATACAGGGAAACCAATTAGCAGCAACCAAATGCTGTCTTCTGCGGTGGTTGCCCTGGATTGGGGAAAGACCAATGCCCGTGATCCGGATGACGGTATGGAAGGGCAGTACAGAGCTCATTTGAACATGGCGTATGACAAGTTTGCCGGGAATAGTGGAAACACTCCTGAAGAACAGAACGGGGGAGATTACAACGATCAGGCTCTGGCTCTGTCCGGAAAATTAATCGCGGGTTCCCGCTTGGGTAAGGATTCTGGTGGTTTAAGAAAAGATTACGAGGAACTTGTGAAGGTTCTTGGGAGTTGCAAGGCTGGTTCCGGGTTGAGCCGTGAGGTTTTGGGTTTGGCGTCCGAGGCTATTGATGTTTATACGGTGAAGACGGCAACTGATGACTCGTTTTTTGAAAAGGATCTTCTGGTGCTGGAGACTCGGGCGCACTTAAGGTTGCAGGAATCGAGAAACCCGAAAAATAATCCTCAGTTGCGGCTCCTCCAGCTCAAGTACGGCATAAAAAATAAGTGCAACGGTCTGGGTGTGCCGGATGATGATGGTTACAGGTTGGAAGCAGGGAGAACTCATGCAGAAGGAGCTCCCTACGGAAATTTACACATTAGGTCTCGCTTGAAGCCTCTTCTCGCGCCACGTTCTCAAGGAAAGTGGAAAAAGATAAAAAATTTCTTCCATCCCCGTGGTGCCATTAAGGAGAAACAGAGGGTCACAAATGAGTTGCGAAGGCTGTGTGAGGAAAGTGGGATGTATGAGCCGGAGTTATTAAAGGAGTTTTGGGATGATGATTATAGATGGAGTGCCGTGTTTGGTGGACGAGTAAACTCGCTCGTAGACCGTGATCCCTTCGCGAGAATGACGGTAGCGGAAAGGAATACCATGGAGAACCTAGGACGGCTTCCTGCCGGAGTGCGCATTAAGAAAGCGAAAGATAAAGATAGGGTGTGCCATGGGTTCGTATATCTTGATGATGATAAATTTCTCGATCAATCTCGCACTAAACGATTGCTACATAAGATTTTTCCGCGTCTGAAGCTTATAAATACCGACAGAACCGGTATTTATAATGGGAGAGAAATCAGGCGTGACCGGTACTATAGGTGGATTGACGTGCGTAAAACCGGCAAACCATGGCAACTCAGCGAGGTAGACACTGTGCTGGCTAGTCTTGATGCTCATGTTGCATCACAGCCTGCTCGACGAACAAAAGCCTATCGCGAATTACTTTTGGGGGAACAATCGACACCCTTTCCTGCTAAAAAGAGTCAGTATAGCCAAGGTTACTCCGTGCCCGAATTACTGGCTCGTGGCCAGGTTGGGATACCTGAATTTGATTCAGGAGCTTGTATGTATACGTTGGGCAACGATACTTTTCTGCTTCCACCAGCAGATGTAGAAGCGATAGCCGGGCAAATATTAGCAGTTGTCCTAGAAAAGGAAGCTGAATTTAATTCCAAAAAGAGAGAAGGTTTTTACCTGAAGAGGCGGGAACAGGAATTTTTTTCAGGCCAAAGATCTCATAGAATACATGAACAGAACAGTGAAGAGGCGTTCAAGATTAGTCACTCGTATGCTTTGAAAAAAATGTACAACCATTGGCTTGCTTATGGTCCGCACAGCTCCTCTGAGTATGCTTTGAATAGAGCCAATGAGCTCCGTGATCGTGATTCACGAATAGATTATACGAAGTTAAGAGTGCTTGATGGAGTGGAAATCTCTGTTTATGACAAACCGTATTCTGAGGAATTCAAGAAGGCTCTGCGTGAGCAACTGGAAGAGCTTCCCGAAGAAGGACTTAAAGGTGCCAGCAATGTGCTGGAGATTTTACGGGATGTGTCCCCACCGCACAATGCCGAGAAGGTATTTAGCCGGATATATGATGACAAAATCAGAGTAGCTGTCGACAGAGCTCTGCAGCAGGTGCAAAGAACAGCTTACGCCGACAGAGCCAGTAAATTTCCGGTTCAGGTTAGAGAAGAGGCAGGTATGGGTAGAGAGGAGTACGCCACGGGTCGTCAGACCCGTATGAAACTCTATCTTGATAAGCTGCCGCCACAAGTAGTGAATTCAGATGTCTTCAAAGCAAGTATCTCTGATAGACTGAATGGTCACATGCATGCCTATGTGCATCAATATGATGAAAGCTGTCCTCTGGGTGAGCGACTGGAGTCTATGCTGTTTACGCACAATGAGGCGGTCGCAATTGTTGCAGACTGCAACGAACAAGAGGCTCTCCGAAGCCGCGATGCGGGTTCGGACAAGCTTCTGGCACGACCGATAACAGTTAATGAAATGCAGTCAATCCTAAGAGACGTTAGGAAGTTGAGCGAAGGTCTTACAGATACAGATAGACAGGAAGAGGAGAGGATCACAAGCTTGGCTCTTTACTCGGACATTTTGGATCAAATGAAACCGGAGGTGCAAAACATCACAGACAATCCGGATGCAATCGCAGGCAGCTTTGCAAGCCTTTATGACCAAGTTGCAGACAGGGTACAAAAGGAAATTACGCCGGGTGGAGTAACGCGGGTGGGTGCCTTGGATCCGCTGTTTGAAGATCTGGAGAGTAGGGCGCCATCTCCGGAGATTGACCCGGAGACAACCATGGTTCCGAACGAGCGGTTGCTGACGCCGGAAATTCGCCCTGTCGTCTTGCCACCGAGATCCGTAACCGACTCGGACGATCACCTGTCGCTGGGGCTATCATCCTTTCCGGAAGTGGACAGGGCTTCTTTGACCGAGTCAGCTGGGTCAGCAACTTCTTCGACCAGGTCATTTCAGTCAGCAACTTCTTTGACCGAGTCAGTTCGGTCAGCAACTCCTTTGACCGTGGATGGAAACCATGAGAATTCCCTGAAAAATGATTTGTTGGCGTTAAAATTCTTTTTGGGGCTTCCGAGAAATATTTCAGGTGATCTTCCTGAGAAAAAGCGTGATGCCATACGGTGTTTGGTTGATGTTGGAGACGTCATGTTTCCGGAAGAGCTTTTCGGAGTTGAACAATGGTTTGGTGAAGCCTCTCAGGGAGTGGATGACCCAAGAGTTAAAGTGGCTCTGGACGTGGCAAAATTTTATGCCTCCAATTTTGATCTTGGCGGTCGACTCGGGCTAATTTTGTCTATCAGTTCTGGGAGTGGGAAAAAGCTTAACGAAGCCGTTGAGAGAAGACCCGCCTCAATGGATATGAAAAATACGGAGTTTGGAGGTGGTGCCAGTGTGCGGCTGCCTGGTAGCAGCAACGTCGGAGAGATTCCATGGGGAGCCGTAACCGATTTGGTCTCTGAAGAGGCAGAAATCTATGTAAGGCAGTTTTTCCAAGGGTCTCCAGGTGGGATGCGAGTGGGGATTGATGAAAACCATCTTGCACGACACGTAGGGCAGTTGAGGGCATTCATGAGCGCACGTTATCTGAAAAATAACCCTCCTACGCATCGCGATATTCAAAAACAACTGCAAAAACAGGTGGGGATGCTTCCTGGAGCCGATTCTTTGGATGTTGGGCTGTCGCAAATGTCGCCAATGGCTTCTCCTAAAGTGAATTCTGTAGAATTTCAGAATAAGTACTACTTGCCGGAACTCAACCGGTTACGGGGACATGCCTCCCAGAATTCTGTGCTGTTAAATGAGCTACGGGGGAAGGTACCAAAAGGTGCGCAGGCATTAAGGTTGAATTCTTCAGATGAGGAATTGAAGCTGTGTTTTTTGCGTGTCTTGCCTTTGGCTATTGCTGCAGCTGAACGTGAGGCTCGAAGGGCTCACGCAAAAGAGGTCGACCCTGCCAGTCGGGATCAAATGATTCGCCATTTTGTTGGAAAAGCGATTTGGAGCCGCCATGTCCGCGAAAATGAGCTGGCTCATACGTAGCCGTTCAATATTCCGGTGCTCATACAATAAAGGCCTGTTTGATGGATTGTTTGCTGGTGGACGTTGAAATGGTGTCCGCTGGGCACCATCAATAGCCACTTTTATCAACGAGGCGCTGGTGACGGCCGCTCACCGTTCATTTGCCAAATTCTTTCAGGTAGTCAGGGAGCTGTTTCTCCAAGATGCTCCAAAGTCCCTGTCAGTTCTGACAGGTGGGTTATTTCTTCCTGTTTCAGGTATTCAAGAATTCCCTGATTTATTTTCCTGGGTAGCAGTTCATCTGCAGACAGGGCGGTTCCTAACCCCACAGCTGTAGCGCCGACCAGTAAAAACTCAATGGCATCTTCCACGCTGGAAATACCTCCCTGGCCAATAATTGGAACTCCGTGCAACTTACATTCCTCATAGGCTGTTTTCACTGCAAGCAACGCTATTGGTTTGATGGCTGCCCCCGAAAGCCCACCTTGAACACTCGCCAAAACTGGTTTCTTTTTCCGAATATCCACCCCCATGCCCGGTATTGTGTTCGTAACGGCGAAAGCATTGCTTCCAGCCTCAATACAACGCCTTACTCCTTCTGCAAGCCTGTTACTGCTACCGGAAAGTTTGGTGATCAATGGTTTTTTCGTGACCTTGCGGCATGCTGCGACCAAGCGCGCCGAAATGTCCCAGTCATGACAAAAATACAGGCCTGAACCTTTAGCATTGGGGCAGGACAGGTTAATTTCAATTCCATCAACGGGGGTGTCTTCGAGCTTTTCCGCCAGTTTGGCGTACTCTGCTACGGAAAAACCGGCAATATTCGCAATATAGCGTGTTTCCTCAAACTTCAGGCTGCCCAGAATTTTGTGTAAAAAATAATCCATGCCAGGATTTTGCAAGCCGATTGAGTTGAGCATTCCGGCGGCAGTTTCACACAAACGATGGGGGAGGTTCCCCTTCCTGGGTTCGATGGTCAAAGATTTTAGGCAAACTGCTCCGATATCACGATTGGTGTACCCTGCGATACGCGAATATTCGTTGCCGAAGCCGGCGCATCCGGATAGCAAAACGACCGGGCTGGCAAACGGGATGCCGCAAAAATCCAATTCCAGCGACTGTTTTCTGTCTTCGGTCAAGCTTCTTTCCCTGAATATGACGCATTCCTGCGTGCCAGTAGCGTTGCCACCGCCTCAAGTGGGGACTTGATTCCTTCCACAACGTCCGCTACTGCAAAACAGATTGGCAAATCCACCAGATGTTGTTTTGCCAGATGCCGAACCGCCAACGCTACGGACATTCCCTCAACCACCTGTCCTATTTCTGCAATCGCTTTTTTTATTTCTTTGCCTTGAGCGAGCAAAAGCCCAAAACGATGGTTGCGTGACAGCCCACCACAACAGGTGAGGACGATGTCGCCTACGCCGGATAACCCGTAAAGTGTTTCTTTTTTGGCTCCCATCGCGACAGCCAGTTTTGAAACCTCATAAAGACCACGCGTAATCAGCGCCGCACGGGCGTTCTCCCCCAAGCCCAGACCGTCTGAAATGCCGGTGGCAATTGCCAGAGTGTTTTTCAGCGCTGAAGCGATCTCTACGCCGATAACGTCATCGCTGAAATAAACCCTGAAATTGGAATTGCCGAAATATTTTCCGGTTTCGCGTGCCAGATTCAGGTCACTGGCAACAATCGTGACCGCGGTTGGTTTGTCGGCTGCCACTTCTGCTGCGAAAGAGGGACCACACAAGCTGCTGCGGCGTCCTCCGGAACCCAGAATGGCACGTAGTACCTGATGGGGAGTCCGTCCGGACTCTTTATCCAGACCTTTGGCGGTTCCGACCAGAATTTTTTCACTTTCCTTCCCGAACCATGGCGCAATTTTCTCCAGTAGTTCCGGCAGAGCGGCAACCGGTACAGCCAAGACCACTACTTTGCTGTTTTCAAGCACAGCACCCAGGGAGTCATCAAAAAATATATTGCGGGGAAGTGTTTGTCCGGGCAAATAGCGCTTGTTTTCGTGCGACTTCGCCAACTCGTTGAGTTTTCCCCCGTCTCTCCCCCATAAAAGGACTTCATGCCCATTTCGGGCAAGCAACACAGAAAGGGCGGTTCCCCAGGAACCTGCTCCCAAAACTGAAACAGGAGTCAACAGGTTAGTGGCACATACGAGGAGATTGCATCTCCTTTAGAGCCTCCATCCGCTGTTCGTAGAAGGATCTGAAGTTAACCATGCCCAGAAGGAATTGCGGGAAGCCGGCCTTTGTCACCATGTCAGCAACCGTCTGCCTGAGAAAAGGAAAAAGTATGCTGGGACATTCCATCCCCATAAAAGCATCCACACTCTCTGGGTCTGAAGTCTCTTTTAGAATGAACATGCCTGCTTGGCAAAGTTTGAGTTCAAAAGCAAATTTTTTCTGACATTTGGCAACGATTTTGAAACTAAGCGTCACTTCGTAGGAGTCCTTGTCTTCATCGACCAGGTTGTAATCCGCCCCGAATTCGATTTCCAGATCCGGCTGCCATTTATCGTAATCAAAATTCCGACTGTCAGCGGTTGATAGAACCATGTTTTTAACGTACACACTGTGCAAATCTACGCAGACATCTTTCATGCTCATTTCTGGCTCCTATTTGGTGGATGTTGAAGCCAGACCATCAAGACGACCGTCCCGCCCCCATTCCGCAAGCTCTTTGTAGCCGCCAACATGAATAGTGCCGGCAAAAATTTGTGGCACCGACCGGCATCCGTTGCTCCGAACCAGCATCTCCTGTAGACGGTCATGCCCGGCTCCGTCAACTGGAATATCCGTGAACGAAATCCCCCGTTTTTCGAGCAAGCGTTTCGCCTGCCTGCAAAAGGAACAGTTGCGCGACGAATAAATTTCAAATTCAACCATTTTTCTTGCTTCTGACCACAGGCAGATGAGCCTGCTGCCAGGCAGCGAACCCGCCTTTCAAATTGTAGACCTTGCTAAACCCGGACTTGTGCAAGAGTTGACACGATTTTTCAGATGTCGTTCCGGTGGAACAATATACCACCACCGGAACATTACGCCCCACGGCAAGCTTGTCAATCTGCGTTGCCAATGTTGCTGCAGGCACGTGCCTGGAGGATTTGACGTGTCCGCTTGCATGCTCACCTGCCTCGCGTACGTCCAGCAATACGGTTCCTTCATGGTTCAATAATTTGACCATCTGCTCTGGGGTGACCATGGCATGTTTTCTCGAAATACGGCCGAATTCGATGGTGCCGATGAAAAAAACGAGGGCTATGGCAACCCCGAACAACATCAGGTTCTGCTGAAAAAAGATTCCAAAATCAGCCACGTCTACAGTCTCCAAAAGCAAAGATTTTGTTCAGCAACGATCCTGTATTCCCGACCGAAAAATGGACACAGATCACACAGATTGGAAGCACTAAAAGCCGGTTGGCAGAATAGCACAGTTTTTTTTATGTGGAAGGCAAGTGGCCATGCGTTGAGCGGGTCGGAACAAAAAAGACTGTTGCCATAACGCCGACACGGGCTTTCGCTTCCTGAAATTTTCCCGCAGCCTTGTTGGGTTGTCGGCAATTTCGGGACACCATCCCGAGCGTGGGTCACAAAATTCCCCAGTTTCGGCAGGTGGGGGGACGCGCAGAAAGCGGACACGGGGGCACCTCAGGATTTCGGAGTTCATCGAGACGCCCTTTAGGGTCATAAAATTGATTTTTCAGGAAACAACCGCAATTTCCGCCGGCTTGCCGATTTTTGTATCGCCATGAAAGAGCGGGTCCTGCTTCGGAAAGCACTGGAGCGCAAAATTTTTCTCGCATGTTTGCGCTCGCTGACCGCGATTTTTACCCGACCTGGATAACGCGAATGATTTTCATGGTGTTGGTTCCGCCATGAACGCCACGCTTGTCCCCTTTGGTCACGATTGTCAAATCACCAACCTTGGCGGCACAGCGTCCGAGTAGGGCGGTGCTGACTTCCTTGTCAAGTTCGGTGAGTTGTTCGTCTTTGCCTTCCAGAAGGTTGGGATACACGCCACGATACAGCGCCACTTTTCTACAGGTCTCAATATGCCGGGTCAGCGCGTATATTGGTATTGAGGAACACGTCCGCGACATCCAGAGTACTGTGGAACCTGACTCGGTCAAAGCGGCAATGGTTTTGACCTGTAAAGCCATGGCGGTATGTATGGACGCGATGGCCACTGCCATATCAATACTTTCGGTTTTTTCCGGTCTCAGATAATCGGATTGCCGCCCGTCGTCGCCTTGCTCTGCTCCGGCACATATACGGCTCATGGCTTTCACTGCTTCAATCGGGTGATTGCCGATGGCACTTTCAGCCGACAGCATGACCGCGTCTGTCCCGTCCAGCACTGCGTTGGCGACGTCTGATATTTCTGCGCGTGTTGGCACCGTGCTGGTAATCATGGACTGCATCATTTCGGTGGCAGTGATGGCAATGCGGTTTTTTTCGCGGGCGGTGCGAATCAAGTTTTTCTGAACACCGGTCAGCACGGCATCACCTATTTCCGTACTCAGGTCGCCGCGAGCGACCATGATGCCCTCACTTTCCTGGATGATTTCATCGATGTGATCCAGTGCCTGAGCCCTTTCTATTTTTGCAATAAGAGCTGCCTTACATCCTGCTTCGAGCATCAGGCTTTTTGCCTGCCGAATGTCTTCCACGTCTTTGGGAAAGGAAATCGCAAGAAAGTCGACGCCAAGCTGCGTTGCCAGGATCACATCCTGACGGTCTTTTTCGGTAATCGAAGGGGCGGACAAGCCACCTCCACGCAAATTCACCCCCTTATTGTTTGCCAGGATGCCTGCCTGGATGACCCGCGTTACGATAGCCATACGCTCCACTTTGAGCACTTCCAGAAGGACGCGACCATCATCAAGCACCAGTATGTTTTTGGGATGCACGTCTTTGGCCAGATGGGGGTAAGTAATGCCTACCCGGGATACATCTCCATCGTTTTTTCCGATGGCTGGGTTGAGCGTAAATTCCTGACCTTCCACCAGATGCACTTGTCCATTCCGGAAACGTTCGATGCGGATTTTTGGCCCCTGCAAGTCTCCGATGACAGCTATGTGGTAATTCATTTTTTTCGATATTTCCCGCACCAGGTGGACTCGTTGCGCGTGTTCGTACGCTTCGCCGTGAGAAAAATTCAGTCGCACCGCATCCACGCCACTTTCGATCAGCGCCTGAATGGTTTTGGCAGAGTCGGTGGCAGGTCCCAATGTAGCGATGATTTTGGTTTGCCGAAGTGTTTTTCCAGAGGAGATCTCAGTCATTTTCGAATCCTAGTGTGAGCATTCAAGCTCCTTTAGTGCCGCTAGCTGGCCATTTTTCATGAACTCCAGAAAAGCGCCTCCGCCAGTTGAAATATACGAGATGCCGGAGCTGTCAGAAGCTGTCAGCGCGGCCAGGGTATCTCCCCCTCCTACCACTGAAAAAGCGGGGCTGGAAGAAATGGCGTGAGCCACGGAGCGCGTTCCGGCAGCAAAGCGGGGATCCTCAAAAACACCTAGGGGTCCATTCCATAAAATGGTTTTGGCCTGGGCAATCAATGTCGTGTATTGCTTTGTGGTTTCTGGCCCGATGTCCAATACCATGGTGTCTTCTTTGATTTCGTTGCACCCTCTGAGCTCCGGAGTCGCGCATGGTTCCAGATTCTTTGCGCAAACCACGTCTTCGGGCAAAAGGAGCGGCTTTTTCCGGCGTCGCATTTTTCGCATGATTTTCTGTGCCTCGCCAATCCATTCTGCTTCGTGCAACGAAGTTCCAATTTCGTATCCGGCTGCAGCGAGAAAGGTGTTGGCAATGCCTCCTCCGGGAATCAGAAAGTCGGCCAGATCAGACAGCGCGTCTAGAACAGCAAATTTGGTGGAAATTTTGCTTCCGCCGACGATAACCAGAACCGGTCGCTCCGGGTTATACCTGGCTTTTCCGAGGGCTTTCACCTCGTGACACAGCAGAGGACCGGCACAGGACACAGGAGCAAAGCGCGCCACTCCACAAGTAGAGGCGTGGGTGCGGTGTGCCACGGCAAAAGCGTCCATGACAAACACATCACCAAGCCGAGCCAGGCTTTGTGCAAGAAGCGAGTCATTTTTCTTCTCCCCGGCGTTGAACCGGACGTTTTCGCACATAAGGACATCGCCGGGTGAGGCGTTCACGCCACCGAGGTAATCGTTCACAAAGTCTACCTTTCTGGCAAGCAGTTTTTCCAGTCGTCGCGCCACGGGCGCGAGGCTGAATTTCGGATTTGGTTCCTCTTTCGGCGGGCGCCCCAGATGCGACAGCAGAATGACCGCTGCGTTCTGTTGCAAAAGCTCGTGAATCGTGGGGAGGCAGGCCTTGATTCGCTGGTCATCACGAACGTCACCATTCATGGGAACATTCATGTCAACCCGCAGAAGGACTGTCTTTTGGTGAAGCTTGACGTCCTTTATTTCACGCACCTGGGCTTCGCCTCCCCGAATCGTTTATGAGCTGACTTTTGTCATCTGGCCTGCCAAATCCAGCATACGATTGGAGTAACCCCATTCGTTGTCGTACCAGGAGCACACTTTGACCAGTGACCCCCCCATGACTTTTGTCAAGGTCGCATCGTAAATTGCGGAGGCAGGGTTGTGGTTAAAGTCGCAGGAAACCAGGGGTTCTTCAGAAAACTCCAATATGCCTTCAAGGCTGCCTTGCATGCCATCCCGGATGCAGGCATGTACTTCATCTGTACTGGTAGGTCTCAGGGAGCGGAAGGTCAGGTCTACCATGGAAACATTGATTGTCGGAATCCTGATCGCGTGCCCGTGCAGTTTCCCCTGTAGCTCGGGGAGCACCAGGCCGACGGCGCGAGCCGCGCCGGTCTTGGTCGGAATCATGGACGTCGTGGCGGAACGGGCACGGCGCAAGTCCGGGTGATTGGAGTCAATGAGAACCTGGTCGTTGGTATAGGAATGCACGGTCGTTATCAGCCCGCAATCAATACCGATTGAGCGGTGCAGCACTTGGGCGACCGGGGCGATGCAATTGGTCGTGCAGGAAGCAGCTGAAACTACCAGATGCCCAGCCTTGAGCTGTTGGTGATTGACTCCCCAAACAACAGTCAGGTCGGCATTGGTGCAGGGGGCAGAGACCAGTACTTTTTTGGCTCCCGCCTGCAGATGTTGCGCGGCTGTGTCTCGCTCTGTGAACTTGCCACTGCAATCCAGGACAATATCTATGTCCAGTTGATCCCATGGCAGTTCCAGGGGGTCGCGATGCCTCAGGAACTTGATTAGGTCTCCATTGACGCATAAGGCACCGTCCACAAGGCTGACATCCGCGTCAAAGCGTCCGTGCGTCGTATCAAAGCGTGTCAGATGAAGCCCGGTCTCCAAGGTCATCGTGTTGTTAACCGCAACCAGCGAAAATTCGTCGTTGCGCCTGTTTTCATAAATCGCCCTCAGGATATTTCTCCCAATGCGACCGTAACCGTTAATTGCCAGTCGTGTGGTCATCCGTATTTTACGCTCCCGTGATTACAATCCAAAAGCCTGAGAAGAACATGCCTGGTTCCACTTGCAGCTTTCTGACAAACTTTTTTTGGCATCGCGTCGTTCTGCTGCTTTCGAAATAACAAACTAGTCTGTGTGTTCAGTGACCATCTCCATGGCCAGTTTGCAAACCCGTTCAGAATGAAGTCCAAAATGCCTGAACAGATCCTCAGCCGGGGCCGACATGCCAAAATCGTCTATTCCGACGATAATATCGTCTTTCCGGGCATAGCCCTGCCACAAAGCCGTGACACCCGCTTCCAGGATCAGGCGCTTTACTCCAGCGGGAAGTAGCTTGGCTTGCCAGTCTGCATCCTGTCTTCCATAAACTTCCAGACAAGGCATGGACACCACTTGAGCCGGGCAGCCATGACTTTTGAGGTGATTCCAGGCTGTCAAGGCGAGCGACACTTCAGAACCCGTCGCGATAATGTTCAGTTTTGGCTTGGTGGTACAGGATCGGAGGATGTATCCGCCACGGCTGATGCTCGCCAGTTGTGTTTCGGAAAGTGCGTTGGCAGGCAGTGATTGGCGCGACAAGGCCAATACACTCGGCCCCGTCCGGCGCTCCAATGCTGCACGCCAGGCGCAAAAAGTCTCAGCGGCGTTACTCGGGCGCCAGACATCAAGGTTGGGGATCAGCCGCAGCGAGGCAAGGTGTTCTACAGGTTGGTGGGTCGGTCCGTCTTCTCCCAGACCGACAGAGTCATGCGTGTAAAGAAAAATCACTGGCAGCCTCATCAAGGCCGCCATCCGTACGGCGTTTCTCGCATAGTCGGAAAAAGTCAGAAAGGTCGCGGTGTACGGTATCAGCCCACCGTGTAGCGCCATGCCGGAAGCGATGGCTGACATGCCAAATTCCCGCACACCGAAATAAATGTAATTACCCGTCGCTTCTTCCTTTGTGATCGGTCGGGTTCCCGCAAATATCGTGTTGTTGGATTCAGCCAGGTCTGCTGAACCGCCGACCAGTTCGGGCAGCAAGCTGCTGAAAGCCTCCAATGCGCGCCCGGACGATTTGCGAGTCGCCTCGTTTACCACCTCGGAGTTGGAGCTGTGAACGAGCTTCTGCGCCTGTTTTTCCCAGTCATCCGGCAAGCGCCTCTCGACACGTCGGGTGAATTCTGCCGCCAGCTCAGGAAAGGCTTTCTCGTATGTTGCAAATAATTCGCGCCAGAGTGCTTCCGCTTTTGCTCCGGCTTCGCGTGCGTTCCAGCCATCATAAATTTCCTGAGGGACTACGAACGGCGGGTGCTTCCACCCCAGTTGCTCACGTGCGGCTGCGATTTCCTTTTCTCCCAGTGGAGCACCGTGGCACGCGGCGGTTCCCTGTTTTTCTGGTGAGCCGAGGCCAATGATGGTTTTGCAACAAATCAGCGAAGGCTGCGTTTCCTGTGCGTGGGCACTGACAATGGCCTGCTGCACGTCTGCCCCGTCGTGCCCGTCGACATCCGGCACCACATGCCAGCCGTAAGCGGAGAAGCGTTCCGGCACGTTCTCGGAGAACCAGCCATCTACCGTGCCATCAATGGAAATTCCGTTGCTGTCGTAGAAAACGATCAGCTTGCCCAGTCCGAGTGTTGCCGCCAGTGAGCAGGATTCATGCGATATGCCTTCCATCATGCAGCCGTCTCCAACGAAAACATAAGTGTGGTGATCCACGATCGGAAACCCTTCCCGGTTAAAAGTGGCTGCCAGGTTTTTTTCTGCCAAAGCCATTCCCACCGCATTCGCGAGTCCCTGACCCAGCGGACCTGTGGTGGTTTCGACTCCCGGTGTGTAATGGTGTTCTGGATGCCCGGGGGTACGGGAGCGAAAACGACGAAAATTTTTCAGTTCTTCCAGTGGCAGGTCGTAACCACTGAGGTGCAACAGTGCATACAGAAGCATTGAAGCATGACCGTTGGAGAGCACAAAACGGTCTCTGTCAGGCCACTGTGGGTTTGCCGGGTTATGGTGCAGAAAGCGGTTCCACAACACCTCGGCAATGTCTGCCATGCCCATTGGAGCTCCCGGATGCCCTGAACGTGCCGACTGTACGGCGTCCATGCTGAGCACACGCAAAGCGTTGGCGGAGTGCCTGGAAGATAAAGCTGTTTTCACCTTGTTTGGATGTACTTTCAGTAGCTGGCCGTGTGGCTCGGCCGGAGTGGGGCTAATTGTACCGAGCAAAAATTGTGAGTCAATTGCAGGTGCCGGGTTCAGGTGGGCAATGCGTTTTTGCCAGGATGAAAGACCGTGCTTCCATCCGAGACTTCCGTACGGTTATCGGCAAAGGAGTGGCTGTTCATAAAAAAGGCGGGAAACGAGGGTGAGCAGGGCGGGGTACTCCGCTAAAGTGACTTGAACGGGGGGGGGAAGGAGAGGCTTAGGCAAGCAGTTTCAACAGCTGTATTTTATTTTGCGACAAGTCGGCAACGGTGTAAGTTGCAAGCACCTCCATAAATGCTTCTGAAGCCCTGTGCAAAGCTCTTTTCAGATGGCAGGCTGGCATCAAAGGGCATTGGTTGGCGAGGCAGTTTATGACTTCCAGTGTCGGTTCAAAGTTTCGCACGACCTCGTCTGCACGAATTTCCGCTGCGGGCCTCGCCAGAGAGACCCCTCCTCCCCGACCCCGGCTGGTGGTGACATAACCCAGCTTGCCAAGTTGGTGTACGACTTTAACCAAGTGGTTACGTGACACGCGGGTTTTTTGGGCTATAGCACTTATGGTTGCAGACGCTTCTGGCTGTAGGGACAGATAGATCAGTGCGCGCAGCGAAAGGTCAGTGTATTTGGTCAGCTGCACCTGTTAACAGATTGTTTGCAGCGGTGTGAAATTCCGCGGTAGCACCCTCGCCATAGAACATTGCCTGCGTTTCAAGCCGGACTCTTTGTCTGGCTATCGGCAAAGGAGTGGCTGTTTAAAAAAAGCGGAAGAGTCCAAAACAGAGCGAGCAAGGCGGCAAGAAAAATGAAGCCACATCCAAGTATCTGCTGGTCTTCGAGAAGAAAATTGTTACACAGGCGAGCCGGAAAAATAAGATAGAGCGAACCGATGCACAACAGCATGATCAGAAACTTGGTTCTTACAAACGCTTTCCCGACTGTACCCAGCAACGGCCAACTCCACGCCAGTGGCACACCTACCAGAGCCACCAGTGAGAAATATCTCAAGATGCCAATCCAGGGGTCTTCAATTGCCAAGTCAATCCAGAGAGGAATCATCCAGAATCCAAGCGTAAAACCTGCCAGGACAACGCCAGGGATCCCTGCAGAATTCCACAAGTCCAGCTGTTGTTTTACGGTCGGGGCGGACAGCCTGCCAATGAGCAAGCCCAGCAAAACAAAAAGGGGGCTTTGTACAAAAGCCAATGCGGTCATGCTACTTTCAAGAAAGTGGCGGACTGCAGGAAGCAGCAAAAACAGGAAGCCGATTGCGAGCAATGGCCACTGATTTAACTGCTGCTTTTGCGTTGCCACAGTGCCTCCGTCAATCCCTGCCGATCTTGCCAATCGAAAATACCCACCAGACTGCCCCTGTCTATCAAGTAGATCGCCGTGTTGTGTACATAGCCTCCATCGGAGGCGGGCAGCACCACCACCCCTGACTTTTTTAGAAGCTTTTGCAGGTTTGGCAATGAGTCCAGACGAAGAGCGGACCAGTTCGCTGTATCGGCCGCGTAGCGTTGCAAATACCCTCGTAGTGCTTCAGAAGTGTCGTGTGCGTAGTCAAAGCCGACGCTCAGAAACTGCACATCTTTTTGCAAGTCCGAGACGCGAAAATCTTCTTGCAGAGTCTTGAAGGTTCTGCCCAGATCCTGACAGACAGTGGGGCAACGGGTGTATATAAAATCCAGAACCAGAAAACGTTTGTCGAAATCCAGGAGGAAATACGACTCCCCATTTTGATCAAAGGTGGTCGGGTTGGGCATGGCCACGGGAGATTCCAGTACGGCCAAACGTCTTGCCCCTTCAGAGGTCCAAGCGCGAAAGTAATCAGTTGCGAGTGCCAAAGCGCCACTTCCCGCGACCACTAAAGCCACGCTCAGTATCGCGCTGCGAATATTGATTAGGTGACCCTCGCTTCCCTCAGACTGAAAAGAAAGCGCAACGTCAGCACAACGGTGCCAAGCACCAGCAGAGCTGCAAACACAGAAGCCGCTTTGTCCAATTCCAGCCATTCGGGGAAATGTACAGCCCATCGCCGCGGCACACTTTCATATCCGCCAGCGAGAAACATCATGACAAAACCCAGCCCGCCACCGGCGAAGGTCCAGAAAGCCGCTGTATCCAGTTTCGAGGAATTCGTGACATCTCGCTGGGTATAGTAGTACATGAAGCCGAAAAGCATCGCGACCAGACCCAGGATCAAATAAAAATGGAAATGGCCAGGCACCCACATCGTGTTGTGCATGACTTGGTTTACAGAAATAGTGGCATCAATAATAGACGGGATCACGCCAGCGGCCCACCCGAACATGGAAAGGAACAGCAATCCGCAGGTCACATCCCAACGAATGCCGGAACGGCTCACCAGCGTGAGAGCGCCGTAGGCAGTCACCACCAGGATGGGGAAGCCACTCATATACGAAATCACCTGTCCGGCGACCAGTGCCCAGGTAGGCATGGCGAAGTCCATAAGCAAGTGATGGGGATATACGGTAACCACCATCAGCGTCGACGCCGTCCAGGCAGCCAGAAAAATTCGATTCACTTTCCACGGGCGTTTGGTGTATTTCGGAAGAATTTCGTACACGGCAATGACTGCCTGATAAATTGTGGCGTTTATGAACACGTGGCCAAAAAAATAAATCAGGTTTTTTGCCAACAAGGCGTCAAGCGGAAAAGACGGAAACAAAAGGTTCGTCAACATCAGCACCAAAATAACCGCTCCGCCCAAAATGCCGAGCGTGTTCACAATCACGACCATGGTGCCAGCTACTACGGATGCCGGTGGTGGTGTCTGAAGGTCTCGACCGGAGAATAGTTGCGGCCAGCCCAGGGAGCGGGCAAAAGAACCGTATTTGCCGATGATCGCGTGTCCGGCGTCAAGATAGAAAAGCAGAAAGCCGACCCCGATACTCAACAAACCAAGCATGTAGGAGGCAGCTCCGGCTATCCCCCAAAGTCCCATGCCGTGTGAGGGAAGCGGGTAGAGGAAAGTCCAGCCGCCAGCGAATCCGCCCCAAAAAATGCCGCCAAGAATCAGAACGACTCCGAGCAAAAAAAGTACCAGATTTGTCCAGAGAATTCCGACGTGCAACTTCACTTGTTGGTTCAGGAAGTACCATAGGACGGCACTGCCAGCGAGACCTGAAATGCCGACCATTCCCGCGCCGTGCGCAGTCATGAGTTGGTAAAACAGGTCAGGAGGAACGTCAAGCCACTGCGCTTGTCCGGCACGCATGATCAAGCCGAATAACATCAGCAACAGAAAGACAACAGCACTGATGCCGAGGTAGGCCATGATGCCCATGCGGGCAGATGGAGACGAAGTGGTGGCAATGGTGTTTGATTCCGTCATGACTTACTCCTGCGGCGTTTATTTGACAGTGAGTTCGGAAATCATGAGATGATGTCCGAGTCCGCAATATTCCAGGCACATCAGCTTGTAGGTGCCCGGGGTGTCGAAGCTCATTTTGAGCTTGTTCACGTAGCCTGGCATTGCCTGGGTTTGCCCGAGCAAACGCAATTTTTCATCGTAAATGGCAAGCCCGTGATTGACGTCACTGCTTGAGACATTAAATATGACGGGCGTGCCCATAGGCACTTCCGTGCGACTTAATTTCCATGCCCACTGGAAGCCCGTCACGTCTACCACTACCGGTGGCGATGCCTCGTCACCATGAGTCGCAGAGTAAGGCAAATCGGTAGTGCTGAGTGCGGTTATGATCACCCCGAAAGCAAGCAGTGTCCAAAAGAATGTCCGTCGAATGGGAAAGGCTTTGCTTTGCACTCGTTCGTAGCTCACGGATTTTTGTGAGCGCAAAAAAACAGTCAGAAAAACAAAAAAAATCCCAAACACCAAAACAAGGCTCAGATACCAGGCAGTGTCTTGCATGTCCCATCCCTCCCGCCATTAAGGCAAATTGTGGTTTTCTTAAAAATGTATCAAAAATACATGTATTTATTTTCGTGTTGAAAACCGGTTTGTCAAGCCATGTTTTACACCTGAGGTTGGCGGGAACTGCCGCGCAGCCGCTTAAATTTTTCTGGTTGCGGGTAGTGTGGAGGTCGGGACTTTCCAGAACAGTAGGAGGCCACCAGCAATAAACAGCAGAGAGATTGAAAAAATACCCCAGCGTGGACTGCCGCTGACAAGCCCGATGTAGGCCATTAAAAACGGGCCAATCACCGTTGCGAATTTCCCAACCAGGTTGTACACGCCAAACAGTTGCGCCTTGCGATCAAGGGGGATGAGATAGGAAAAGAGGCTGCGGCTTTGTGCCTGTATCACCCCCTGAAAAACCCCAATCCCGGCCGCCAGCAGGTAGAAATGCAAGGTGCTTTCCATGACTGAGGCACCCACACAAATGAAGACGTAGCCAGTTATGGAAGTCAATATTGCCTGCTTCCCACCAAAACGTGCGGCGAAGTAACCATAAGCGAGGGTTGCCGGGAAGCCGACAAATTGCACGATCAGCAGAGCCAACATCAGGTCATTAACCGAAAACCCCAGTACTTGCCCGTAGTTTGTCGCCATACGAATAATGGTTCCAACTCCATCAATATATAGCCAGTAAGCCACCAGAAACCAAGCCAGCTCCGGCCTTTTCCTTATGAGGGACAAGGTGTTTCTGAACCGTTGCCAGCCAGTTTCGACAGAAGGCTTTGAGTGGTACTTCATTCGCGTGAAAAGCAGCGGGAGGCTGAAAACGAGCCACCACACACCGGTTGCGACAAAGCCGGAAAGCATGGCATCAAAGCGATTGTCAAAACCAATTTCCTCGTAATAGACGACAGCCAAAACCACGAGCAAAAAAAGAATGCCGCCTCCCAGGTAACCGAGCGCGTATCCGAATGCTGAGGTCTTTTCGCGAGAGTCCACGTCACTCACTTCCATCAATAGCGCGTCATAAAAAATGTTTCCAATCAAAAACGCGGAAACCGAGATCACAAAAAGTGCCAATACCCACGTTTCGCTCGGCAAATACACGCAACCGAGCAACAGGGTTAGCAGTGAGCCAATACCCACGCTCACCCCCAGCATTTTTTTCGTGTGGTTGCCGTAATCCGCAAATGTTCCCAGCAAGGGTCCCAGGAGCAGCAGAACCACACCGGTCAGCGAGTTTGCGAGGCCTAGTTCAAAAGTGACCTGATCTTCTGCGTGTCCTGCTGCCCAATAGTCCCGGTACAGAATCGGGAACAGACCAGCAAGAACGACTGTCGCAAATGCGGAGTTCGCCCAGTCATAAAGTGCCCACGAAAACATTTTACCGCTCAGCCTTGCAGGTGCTGCCGAAGTACTGAGGTGGTTTTTGTGACGCTTCTGCTTCATGGAATTTAGCCGATCTTCAAATTATCAACGTGTTTCCGGAACCGCCGTAGAAACTTATGCCCCAGGCGTAGATTTGTAGTCGCAGGATCAAGGCAGGAGTTCTTGGTAAAGCGGGCAATGCGCTTTCCGGGCTGGCCGTTTCAATTCTCCGTGGTATTTGAGGCTACTCCAAAACTGAAATCATACGACCGCAAACACTGACTTTCACGATTTTTGCGGTAAAGATGACCGGAGTTGAACGATTCAGGCTCACGGCCAGGTACGATTGCCGAGGATGCGAGGAATCGTTTCGTTCGCTGTCAGGTACAGATCTCTGGCTCCGACCTGCGACATCACTGTATGCGCCATAGATAACTCTTCCTAAAACATGCCGAGACAAGCCGAAAAGCTTGGTCAAAGTTTCGTACTCCTTGTCCGGGCGGGCATTCCAGTTCCCTCAAAACCAGTCCCGACGCGGCACTGTAACAGGCTTTGCCTGAACGACGAGGCACGGTCCGCTCCGAAAATAGATGTCAGATACGCCAACTTGCCTGGGGGCGCCGTAACTCCGTTTTGCACGGCGTTCATCGCGGGTGATTTCCTGTTCCGTGGTTTTCTTCTGGCGTATGGACTTACAATGCCGGTGCGCCGAGGTGGCGAAATTGGTAGACGCGCCGGACTCAAAATCCGGTGGGGTTAAACCCGTGTGGGTTCAAGTCCCACCCTCGGTATGGTTGCTCATTCCGCATGGTTCTTGGTATGTGCACAGGCTCATAAAAGTGCTGGCGGTGAAGAACGTTCTGTTCAGTACCTGGAGCGCGGGAAAACCCCCTGCTGTTTCCAGGAAAGCCGGATTTCCGAGTGGGTGGTGTATGCGTGGACTGCCCGTCTGCACTGCTATACTGCTTGCCGCTTGCCCCTGTAACTCAGCCGGATAGAGTGCAGACCTCCTAAGTCTGAAGTCGCAGGTTCAAATCCTGCCGGGGGCGTGTCGCTTTCGCTTTCAAGGCAAAGTACGCACCGGTCAGCTTGAAGATGGTCCACGGTGGGAGACAGAGCGGGCGAGAGAACGCTCCGTCCACTGGTTCCAAGCCGGTTTATTCAGTCAAGTGTCGTCAGAGGGCGGGGAAGACGCCTCCGTTTTGACCTTTAGCCGCAGAAAACGCCGCTTTCCCACCTGGAAAAGGTTGTTGCTCCCGGCTTTGATGCGTATGTGCTGGTCGCTGACGCGCTCACTGTTGATGCGTACCCCGCCTTGTTGCAAAGCGCGGACGGCTTCAGAGGTCGAGCGAGTCAAGCCGGTCATTTTCAGCAAAAATACCAGCGGAATTTTTGAATCCGGGATTGTGACCACACGACACTCGACATCCTCCGGTATTTTGCCTTCGGCGAAACGGGCATTGAACTCACGTCGTGCGGCGAGAGCCACTGATGCACTGTGAAATCGTGCGGTGATCTCTTCTGCCAGATCATATTTAATGACCATCGGATTCAGTCCGTCACTGACCTGTTTTCTGATTGCTCCAATGCTACTTTCAGCCTGGAAACTCAAAAGCTCCAGATAGCTCCACATCAGCGTGTCGGGGATAGACATAAGCTTGCCAAACATTTCCTTGGGAGTGCTTTCCAGGGGAATGGAATTCCCGAAAGACTTGGACATTTTCTTTTCTCCGTCCAGCCCGACCAATAATGGCAGGGTCATAACCACTTGCGGGCGCAAATTCCATTCTCTCTGTAGGCTTCGTCCCAGCAACATATTAAAGAGCTGGTCATTGCCGCCAACTTCAACGTTTGCTTTCAGCACGACTGAATCGTAAGCCTGAAACAGCGGGTACAGAAACTCGTGTAAGGCAATCGGGGTTTCGCTTGCGTATCGTTTACTGAAATCGTTGCGTTCCAGCATTCTTGCCACGGTGCTATGCCTCGCAAGTTGCACCACGTCTTTTGCCCCCAGCTTGCCCAACCAGGACGAGTTGAAGGAAAATCGGGTTTTCTCCGGATCCAGAATTTTGCACGCCTGCTCCTGGTATGTGAGCGCGTTTTCCCGTATCTCTTCTGGAACAAGCGATGGACGGCAGGTTTTCTGTCCGCTTGGGTCGCCAATGCCCGCCGTGAAATCTCCTACTACGAAATGCACGGCGTGCCCATGAAGCTGGAATTGACGAAGCTTGTTTATCAGCACGGTATGCCCCAAATGCAGATCTGGAGTCGTGGGATCAAAACCTGCCTTTACGAGCAGAGGAACAGAAGTTTCCAGCAAACCAGGTAGTGCATTTTCCGGGCTGACTGCCTCAATTCCCCGCAGTATTTCCGGAGTTGAATGATCTTGGTTCATGGTCAGCTATCATTGCCGAGGACGCAGCGAATCGTTTCGTTCGTTGTCGGACACAGATTTCTGATTCTGCCCTGTGGCGTCATTGTATGCTTCATAGAAAATTCTTCCTGGAAACAAGGTGTAGCAAACCGGAAAGCCCAGTCATAAGTTTGCGCTCCTTTCCCATGTGAGCCATTTCAATTTCTCCAGACCAGTCCTGATATTGGCACTGTAACAGACTTCGCTATTTTTAAGCGGCAAGTCTTTTGTTTTTTAAGCGCGAAAGATGTGAAAAGTGCGAAAAGGTTTTGTTTTTTGGTGAAGGCTGCCTTTCGCGGTTAAAAATGCTGTTTTCGGGGTCTCCCGGTTGGATGCTAGCCGATATTTTCTCATAATAATTTGCCAAATTGGGCGCTATTCTGTATAATTGACCCACTAAGTGACTCTCCGGCGCGTACAGCCGTGCCGGGACATTAGGACAAAGTGGGTGAGGGGTCAGAGTCAGCGGGTCGCCCGGTGCGTCAGTCAGGAGAGCAGACAGCGAATGTTGTGGCAGGAATTTAACGTTGCAGGCAGGTTATGCTCTCATTTCTCTGCCCGCATGGCTCGCCATTCACGATGAAAAAAGCAGGTTTTAGATCTCTGGATACGCGGAGCCTCAGCGGCTGGCTGAAGTGGTTGTTCGTGGGTGTATCCATCATCACGTCAAACGCGCCCGTTTTTGGCCAGGGTCAGGAATCTCTGGCAGATCAAGGCTTCACGTCCAATCCCTTATCGGAGGTGAGGAATGCCCGGGAAGCGACCCGCACCCTGTATCCTGCCCGCGC
Organism: Candidatus Oxydemutatoraceae bacterium; assembly: GCA_965212025.1. Taxonomy (GTDB): domain Bacteria; phylum Pseudomonadota; class Gammaproteobacteria; order Poriferisulfidales; family Oxydemutatoraceae. The sequence goes on along the minus strand of OZ243039.1, from coordinate 341,847 downwards.
ACAGCAACTGGACCTGGGGTCTTTCAGCACTCGGGAACAGGAGCACATTCGTGAACTGCTCCGTGCGACAACGGCCAACTACACCGGCATTGCCCGAGACGTCCGGTTAAGGCGTTCCAACTGGGCGCTGGTCAAACAGGAAGATGGCCTTGATGTTTGGCAGGTACACATTCGCTCTCCGTCTGCCGTGAAGCTGTGGTTACATTTCCTTGATTTTCACCTTGAGCCCGGCATGTCGGTGAATGTCTATGCCCTGGCCGGAGACGGTCATGAATGGGTTACAGAATACACGGGGCGCGGCCTGTCACGTGATGGCGGCGATTTTATGGCGTTCCCGACATCTGGTGACACCGTTGTCATAGAGTTTTGGGTTCCGGACAGTTACCACCTGGAGCCAGGCGATTTTCCTTTTTCGGTCGGGAAAGTGAGCCACACATTCAAGGATAACAACGGGGTTTTACACGGAGAGGGGATTAAGAGATTAGCGCCCCGGAAAAAAGCCGACAGCTGCGAGCGCGCAAACCTCTACTATGAACTGTTTGATAATAACAACATCTATGTAGCCGGTGACAGCCCGGCTTACGTGCTTGATGCGTCCAAAGGTGTCGTAAGTATTTGCTACAGCACCTGGTTCGGTCTTGGAATATCCAACTGCGGGTCCGGGAGCTTTATAAAAAACAAATCGGGTGATGGTGCTCCCTACATTCTGACGGCAAATCACCTTTTTGAACCTTTGGACATTGGCACTGATGATACGGGCCGGTTTATACCGGCCTTCTTCGGCATTCCTGGCGGCTCATACGCCTTTGGCGCGAAATACGTGACAGGAAAGGGAAGGAAGGCGGGAGATGAGGGTGGAGATTGGGCGATTATACGTCTTGACGGGACGTTTATCGGATCTGGAGATTATAAATTGCTGGGGTGGACGACCCGCACTACCGACACTTTCAGTGGTTACTCCGTGCACCACGCCGGCGCCAGGCCTCAGCAGTGGAATGAGTATGTAAAGGCAGAGGCTCACCCGTATCCTTACTGGACCTTCAGAGGCAGCCCATCTTTCTGTGAAGGGGCGGTTTGCGGGTATATGCAGTTAACGTATAAGGACATCTCTCCTACGCATGGAGCGTCTGGCTCAACCTCGCTTTATAAAAAAACCGGCTTGATAACAGGGGTTCAAAATACCGGGCCGGTCGGAGTTCCGGGTAAAGAGTGCCTTGTATACGGTTATGGGATGGGCGCGATTTACGAGAACGAAATAGCCTTCAACATTCTCAATTACGGGGATGCCTATTTTCATGGCAGCCAATTTCCCTATATGGATCCTGAGCTCGCGTGCTCTTTTAGTTCGCAAGCCATGGCAGGTTCCGGGACTGAAAGCGACCCCTATCAGGTAGAAAATATTTGCCATTTACGCGACATGGAGGCATCGCCCCAATCACACTACGTCCAGGTCAAAGATATGGACGCAGCGACAATGACGCATGGCTGGAAAAACGGCTTCACACCGATCAAGGATTTTTCCGGAACTTTTGATGGAAACGGTTACCGGATTTCCAATTTGAAGGTCAACATAGCGGGAGAAGAATTCGAGAATATCGGGCTGTTTGGCAAGTTACAGGGTGGCCTTCTAAAGCGCGTGAAGCTGGTGAATGTTTTGACGAAAGTGGGAGTGAATGTCGGTTCTCTGGTTGGCCTGAATGATCGGGGGACGATTGAGGACAGCGAAGTTGACGGCAAGGTTGACGGGTACAGAACCATCGGTGGGCTGGTTGGCCTGAATCAGGGCGGTGTCATCCGCAACAGCAAGGCGACGGTAAGGGTTGGGGAGAACTCCAGCAACACATTTGTTGCCGGCGGGCTGGTGGGTCAGAACGACGGTGGCACGGTTGAAGGCAGTCGTGCGTTGGGGGCAGTAACAGGAGGCAATCAAGTCGGAGGTCTGGTGGGTAAAAACATGGGTTCGGTCACCTCCAGCCATGCGACTGGAAATGTGACCGGCACTCATGCCATAGGGGGCTACGTAGGCGGTCTGGTGGGTTGGCACCTTGGCGGCACCATCAGCGGCGGCAGCTTCGTACATGGCCAGGTTGTCGGAGCAGGCTCCGGGACTGGGGGGCTGGTGGGTTTGAACGACAGGAACGCCAGCATCGTGAATGGCCATGTAGGCGTGTCAGCGCGTGTGAGTGGGAAGAGCGAAGTCGGAGGTCTGGTTGGCAGAAACGCAGGAAGCATCAGTGACAGCCATGTATATGGCAGAGTGACCGGAGACAGTCAGGTAGGCGGTCTAGTGGGTGTGAGCGAAGTCAACGCCAGCATCGTGAATAGTCAAACACGCGAGTATGGACGTGTGTTTGGAAAGAACCAGGTCGGAGGTCTGGTCGGCAGAAACGCAGGAAGTATCAACAGTAGCCATATGTTAGGGCATGTCTACGGGAATAGTTTCGTAGGCGGTCTGGTGGGTGTGAACGAAGTCAACGCCAGCATCGTGAATAGTCATATAAGCGTGAAAGCGTATAGTCATACAGGCGTGGAAGCGCGTGTGAGCGGAAAGAACCGGGTCGGGGGTCTGGTCGGCGAAAACAAAGGAAGCATAAGTGGCAGCCATGCACAAGGCAGAGTGACCGGAGACAGCCAGATAGGCGGTCTGGTGGGTGTGAGCGAAGTCAACGCCAGCATCGTGAATAGCCATACACATCGGGATGCACATGTGGGTGGAAAGAACCAGATCGGGGGTCTGGTCGGCGAAAACAAAGGAAGCATAAGTGGCAGCCATGCACAAGGCAGAGTGACCGGAGACAGTCAGGTAGGCGGTCTGGCGGGTGTGAGCGAAGTCAACGCCAGCATCGTGAATAGCCGTATGGACGTGTCAGCGCGTGTGACTGGAAAGAACCAGGTCGGGGGTCTGGTCGGCGAAAACAAGGGAGCCATCAGTGGCAGCCATGCACGAGGTGCAGTATCCGGAGTCAGCCAGGTCGGGGGTCTGGTCGGCGAAAACAAAGGAAGCATCAGTGACAGCTACGCACAAGGCACAGTGTCCGGAGACAGGCAGGCAGGTGGGCTGGTGGGGGAAAACAGCGGTTTGGTCAGAAGCGCCTATAGCACCGGTGCTGTAGCCGGAGCGAATTTTCCAGGCAGGCTGGCCGGAGTCAACAGTGGCACGATAGCCCACAGTTATGCCAGCAGGCTGGGAGACGGGGACAGCCTCGTGGGCGTGAATGACGGCGCAGTACAGGACAGCGGATTACGCGCTGTGGAGCAAATGGAGTGTTCGATGACGCCGCCCGTCAATCTTTGCCGGGAAGCTGGCGTGTATCTGGACTGGGATACACGAATTTGGCATTTCGGGCACTCCCGCATGCTGCCCGTGCTCCGGGCAGTTACGGATGTTCCCGCTGCACCACTTGCAGTCCGGGCAGGCTGGAATTGGAAGGGTAGATGGACACTGCAGTGGGAGCATCGGGGAGCTGCCGTGAATTTCTTTGAGGTGGAGGTGGACGGAATCATTCGGGATACCAGGGCATCCCGTTTTACGTTTGACAGTACATTGATGGCTGAATTGCGTGGGCGTTACGCGGGCGGCAGTGAAATCCATTATTCCATACGCAGCATAAGAGGAGGCGTTGCGGGAGATGCAGCGTCGGGAAGTTTCCATTTAATGAAAGTTCCGGGGGTGGTGGAAACCCGGATAGCTTCAGGGCTGTCGACGGTACGGGTCACCATTGTCGGGGCTGCCGGGGACGGCTACGGGCGTGCTCCGGGCAGCAGCATGTACGGGAAACCGGCAGGCGAAATTGCCCTGGATCTGGCATATCACGTGAGGCTGTTTTCAAAAGGCCTGTTGAAGGAAGAGCGGCGCATGACACAGCAGGGATCGTCAAATTCAACCGTAGTGGAATTTTCAGGTCTGGAGGGTGGTTCCAGGTACGAAGTCAGGATATTTGCCGAAAACAAAATGGGTGCAGGCCAACGGTGGAAGCGCCGGTTTTCACCTACGTTGCGGCGTGTCCGTGGGCAGCGGTGATAACGGCAGCGGGTTCCGGCAGCGAAGATGCCCCATGGCAGGTCGGCACACTTTGCCAATTGCAGGAAATACGCTACGACACGGCAGCGCATTATCGGCTGGCAGACGATATAGACGCGGGGCAAAGCCACGGGTGGCGGGACGGAAAGGGATTTCCTCCGATTGAATATTTTTCCGGTTCTCTGGACGGGAGTGGCCACAGCGTTCTGAATCTCCTGATCAATCCCGGACCGGTAGACCATGTCGGGCTGTTCGGGAGGCTCAGCGGCGGTGCCCTGCAAAGCCTGGCGCTGGTGGATGTCACGGTGCGGGGCAGAGATGCGGTAGGGGCTCTGGCAGGACGCGTTGAGGCGAATGGCAGCATCAAGGGCAGTACGGTGACAGGCTTGACAGTCGGGCGGGATCGTGTGGGAGGAATGGCAGGTGAGAACCATGGGTTGATCGAACTCAGCCATTCGGAGTCTACCGTTGCCGGAACGGTCAGTGCCCAGGGTGACGGCAACATGATAGGTGGACTGGTGGGCAACAACTACCCGGGCGCGAGGATTCGCAGTTCCCATGCGAGAGGAAGCGTGGGCGGGGTAAATCACGTGGGAGGTCTGGTGGGGTTCAATCAGGCTACTCTCCATCACAGTCAGGCGTGGTCAACGGTGAACGGGCAAAGTTATGTGGGCGGGCTGGTGGGTTATAACAATGGTTCCATAAACGGATCTTATTCGGCAGGAGCAGTAAACGGGAAAGGAAATGTGGGCGGTCTGGTGGGTCAGCATGTTTATAACAGATCCATAGTTGACAGCCACTCGGACAGCACGGTTATCAGCGACGGGGATCGTGTGGGAGGTCTGGTGGGCATCAGCTCGGGGTCAATCCTCAGAAGCCATGCAACCGGAGCGGTCAGCGGAAATGAACAGGTAGGTGGCTTGGCGGGACACAACGGATCCTTGCTTAATGAAAGCTACGCAACCGGATCGGTCAGCGGAAATGGACATGTAGGCGGACTGGCGGGAAACAGTGGGAACCGTTACAACAATGACAGCAGGATTTTGGGCAGTTATGCGACTGGCCTGGTCAGCGGGAATGGTCAGACGGGCACGCTGGTGGGGCACTCCAACGGCACCGGGATGGCGGCAAATTACGCCTTGGGGCAGAGTGCCGGCAGCAGCGCGCTGGAACTCGTGGGCAGCGGGGACGCCGCCGCAGGAAACAGTTTTTCCCGCACGCTGGCACAATTGCAGTGTCCCCTTTCGCCGGGAGAGATGTGCCAGGGAGCGGCCAGTTACTCCGGCTGGAGCACCCAAGTCTGGTATTTCGGAGACGGGCAGACGCTTCCGGTCCATCGCGCCCTGCAACCGGTGCCACCAGCTCCCCCATCCCGCCTGCAGTTGGGATGGAACCTGGAAGGTAAACTGGAATTGAGCTGGACAGCCGCGAAAACAGGAAGCCTGAACGCCGGCTATTGGGTGGGGGTGGCAGGGCATTCCCTGGAAACGGAGTCCGCGTCTTTTACGTTCGGCAGGCAGCTGTTGCAAAGCCTCCGTTCTGAACATGGGGGCGGTGACTCCCTGCAGGTCAGCGTGCGTGGATATAACCGTCATGGTGTGGGCAAGGCGACGACAATTGCAGTTAAGCTGCTGAACTCCCCAGGTAAATTGACAGCCGTCCGGGCATCGGCGCAGGCGTTCTCGCTGCGTGTGTTGCTCATGGCTCCGGCTAATGACGGTTATGGCCAGTCACCGGAAGACCCGGCTTACGGATATGCGGGTGCCGGGGTTTCCGTAGGTCTGGGCTACCGGGTACGGCTGTACGCCGGGGGGGAACCGGTGCAGGAATGGGAGCGTACGCACACAGACGGAGAAACATCTGCGGCCGTGGAATTTTCGGGTTTGGCAGGCGACAGCCGCTATGAAGTGGTGGCAACGTCCTATAACAGGGTTGGGGAAGGACCGTCATTTTCCCTGCCGGTATTTACCCGTCCCTGGCAGTGCGACGGGGAAGCCCTGGCATCGGCAAGCGGCCCTGGCAGCCCTGGCAGCCCTGGCAGCGCGGACAATCCTTGGCAGGTTGCCACGCTGTGCCAATTGCAGGGTATTCGCTCCGCCCCTGCAGCCCACTACCGGCTGGCAGGCGATATTGAAGCAGGTCCATCCCGGAACTGGCGGGCCGGGGAAGGCTTTGCACCGATCACCGGTTTTTCCGGTTCCCTTGATGGCGCCGGTTATCGGATTTTTCATTTAAGGGTGCGCTCCGAGACACTGGAAGATGTCGGCATGTTTGCGCAGCTTCAGGACGGTCTGTTGCAGCAGGTCGTGTTGGTGAACGCGCAGCTTTGGGGAAGCGTCAACGTGGGAGCCCTGGTGGGCAGGAACGTGGGAGGCAGGGTTGTGAACAGTGGAGCAACAGGCTCACTTTTTGGCGGGCAGGTGGCGGGAGGACTCGTTGGTATCAACGCAGGCACGGTCAGCGGCAGCGCGGCCTGGTTGACGATAGAGCCGGGAGTTCAGGTCGCGGGTGGCCTGGTCGGGAAAAACCTGACAGGCGGGAGCATTGCCACGAGTCATGCCGGAGGCTCGGTGTCGGGAACAACCCTGGCGGGTGGTCTGGTTGCAGACAACCAGAGCTCGGTGACTGACAGTTACACAACAGTCTCTGTGGCCGGGAAAGGTCTGGTTGCGGGTCTTGTGGCGAACAACCAGGGCACCGTCAGCCGCAGCTACGCGGCAGGGTCGGTGTCCGGAGCCGGACAGTCTGGAAGCTTTGCCGGCAACAGCCAGGGAGACATTGTCGACAGCCATGCGGCAGAATTGACCCGCGTCAATGGTGGCATCATGCCCTTTGTGGCAGATGACGCCGGGCAGGGATCAGGCTCCCTGCGGACGCTGCAGCAGCTGCGTTGCCCCACCGCCCCTGGCCTGGCGTGTGCGGGAAGGTCAACGTACTTGGGCTGGAGTGCCGGGATCTGGTCCTTCGGCGATCACAATGCGCTGCCGGTTCTGCATGGCTTTGAGACTCCTGGCAAACCCTTGCGCCTGCAGGCACAGTGGAAATCCCCGTCTGTCTTGCTGTTGCGCTGGGAACCTCCGCAACACACGAGAGAGCTGATCGCTTACCGGATTGAGGCTCCATCGCCCGCTGCCGGGGAAACCGCATTGCTGTACTACGTGGGAGGTTCGGACTGGTTGCAGAAGCTGCGCGCTGACCATGAAGGCGGGAGCACGCTTTTTTTAGCGGTTCGTGGCTACAACCTTTACGGTGTCGGCGAAGCCGCCCGTGTTTCCGTGCGCCTGCTGGATGTTCCCGGTTCTCTGGCTGATGTGCGGGTGGTGCCGGGGATCTCCACGCTGAGACTCAGCTTTGCACCCCCCTTCAATGATGGCTATGGCCGCAGGCCGGGTGACGCCGGTTACGCAGCGTCTGCGGAAGGCCTGGCTTTGCGTTTGGCTTACCGGATACGCCTGTATGCGTCCGGGGAGCTGGTACAGGAACGCGACGTTGTGCCGGTGGATCCTCTGACCCCGGTCACGGTGGAGTTTTCGGAACTGGTGGGTGCCTCTGAATATCGGCTGGAAGCCTTCGCCCGTAACACGGTGGGTACCGGGTCGCCGTCAACGGTCCGGACGGTGACCCGCTTTCCGGAATGCGCCGGCAAAGGTCTGCAGGGCGCGCCGGGTAACGGCAACAGTGACAACCCATGGCAAATTGCCACGTTGTGCCAGTTACAGGACGTGCGCTCTGATCTGCAGGCTCACTACGTACAGGCGGCAGACATAGACGCCGGCCCGAGTCGGGAGTGGCAAGGCGGTGCCGGCTTTCATCCGATAGAGAATTTTTCAGGCACCTTCGACGGGGCAGGACGGCAAATTTCTGCCTTGCACATTGACCGTCCGCAAACGGACGCGGTTGGCCTGTTTTCCAGGCTTGCAGAAGACGGGACTGTCAAGGGGATGGTGCTCGTTGACGCGTGGGTAAGGGGAAAAAACAGAGTCGGAGCCCTGGTTGGCTTTAACGGGGGAACTGTCATGAACAGCGTCGTGAGGTCTGCACAGGTTTTCAGCATGGTCGGTACCGGTGTTGGTGGATTGGTGGGTGGCAACGGAGGTTTGCTGGTCAACAGTGGTGCCAGTGTCAGGGTTAAAGGGGGCAGATACGTCGGCGGCCTGGTTGGTTATGTGAAAGAGAAAGGTCAGGTCGTGGGCAGCACAGTGAGGGCTTCGCAGGTACGCGGGCTCGAGTCCGCCGGTGGTTTGGCCGGTCGGATCCGGGGAGCCACCATTTTGCACAGCAGTGCCGACGCGGCGGTGATCGTCTCGGGTGAAGGGCGGGACTACGCCGGCGGCCTGGTTGGCTACAGCCATGGAAGCACGATTTTGCACTGTTATGCGACAGGTTCGGCCACCGCTGAGGAAGGGGATCACGTCGGCGGTCTGGTTGGCTTCAGCAATAGCACCATTGCATACAGCTATGCCGACGTGTCAGTCAGCGGGGATACGCGTGTTGGTGGATTGGTGGGCTTTAACGGCGGTTCTGTCCATGCGGGCTATGCGCTCGGTACGGTACAGGGCCGTTCCTACACCGGAGGGCTGGTCGGAACCAATGTCCACCGAATTCAGGACAGCTATGCGGTGAACCCTGTTGTTGGGGAATCGGGCAGCATTGGCAGTCTGGTGGGCCATTCTGAGCCGGACGCTGCGATTGACCGCAGTTACGCCCCCGTGTCTGCGAGGGCAGCTTTGGTGGGCAGTGGCCCAACGGGTGGTGCTTCACTCCGTACTCTGGCCCAGCTGCGTTGTCCAACCGTGGCGGGGCAGGAATGCGAAGGCGCCACGACTTATGCCGGCTGGGAACCGGGAGCCTGGCATTTTGGCAATGTCCACACGCTGCCCTTGCTACGCGCGCTTGTCGATATTCCTGCCACACCGGTTGATTTGGCGGTGAACTGGGAATCTCTGGATCACCTGCGCTTCACGTGGGCGGCGGGAAGTTCAGCGGTCGATTACTACGAACTCGAGCTGGCAGGAACGATGCGGAAAGTCACAGTGCCGGCTTTTGACTTTGACGGAGATTTTCTGGCCGGGTTTCGGGAAAACAGGCAGAGGGCTTGCCCCCACCCGTACCAGCTTCGCGCTGTGCACGGAGATGTCGTTGGCTATCCGGCAGCCGCTTATTTCTATTTGCCAGGTCTTCCAGGCGCGACGACGATAACGGAGCTTGTGCCTGGTCAGACCACTGCTCGCCTGGTGTTGGCGACCATGGGACATGACGGTTGCGCTTCCCTGGCGGGCGATGTGTTTGCGGCTTCTCCTGGACGCACTGCGGGCTCCGGTTTTGGCTACGTGGTGGTTGTGAGTGCTGCAGGGCGCAGCACCGAGACTTTTTTCCCGGCAGGTGCCTTCGCCACCGAGATTGAGATTGGTCACTTGCTGCCGCACAGAAGCTATGGCTTACAGGTCTATGCGCGCAATCGGGCGGGCGGTGGGGTGCCTGCCCAAACGTCCGAAAACAGGGGCACGTTCAGCACCATAGCGGTGCCTGGCAGGCCTTCAGGCTTGCGGGCCAGATGGAAGTCCGCAAATCAGGTGAACCTGGGTTGGGAAGCGGCGAGCAGCAACGGGGCGACGATAGACAGCTACCGGCTTTTCCTGGGCGGAGAACGTCACTCCATCGCGGGAACCGGCACTTCTTATGTGCTGTCAGGCCATGCCTTGGCGCAGCTGCGCGAGGCGTACGCAGGAGGGGGGCAGATACGCTATTCGCTCCAGGCAGTCAACCATGCCGGGGCAGGCGCGATGGGCACAGCAACATTTACTTTGCTCGATATCCTTGATGGGACATTGGTCATGCAGCTGGTGCACAAAGCGAATGGCCGTGTGCAGGTGCACTTGGATTATTCGGGAAATGACGGATACGGACGCACTGCGGATCATACTGATTTTGGAGCTCCGGTTGATGGAATATTGCTCGGCTTGGGATATCGGGTACAGCTGCTTTCGTATGGAGAACTGATGGAGGAACGGTTTATCGCAATGCCTTCACCAGGGGGAGCCGTCAAGATGGAATTTACGGGGCTGCAAGGTGGTGTTGCGTACGAAGTCCGGGCATTCCCCCGGGACAGCGTGGCTGAGCTGCCAGGAGTGAGCCGTTTTATCAATTGGGATCCCGAGATCCCGACCACGCCAAGACCTGGCCCGCATCACGCCAAGAAACTGCGCTTGAGAGTGTTCCTGGGCGGCATGGTTCGCTGAGGGCATACACGAATTTAACAACCGCGAAAGACGTGCATTCTTTTGTTTTTCGCGGTTAAAAATAAATAAACCACACAGGCAGGTGATACACAGAACCTGACTTCCTGGAACAGCAGGTGTTTTTCTTGCGTCACGGTCACTAAGCATGACGCTGGTCCCCCAGAACGGGCAACTTGTCGTGACCGGTGTCTCGCAAGCCCGGCATTGCCCAAAATGAGTGGCGTGAAAACTATGCCGAGGAAGCCACTTGCACAGGATTTTGAGCCCGGTGAGCCTGCTGGTTCCGCCATCCTGGTACGCTGGCGTCGTCAATTGCCAAGCTGAAAGAACATCGCGGAATGAGGAATCACCAGCCATGAACGCCCTGCAAAATGAAATCACGGCACTCGCTGGAAAAGCTGGCGTATCTGACATCCATTTTCATGTCGGATTGCCGCTCGCTTTCAGGCAAGACGGCAAGCTGGAAGTCGGCACACAACAACCGTGCGACCGCGAAACGCTGGAACAATTCCCCCCTTCACCTGTCTCCAGCCATCAAAAAACGCTGGCGTCGCCAATCGCCAAGCTGAAAGAACATCGCGGAATGAGGGATCACCAGCCATGAACGCCCTGCAAAATGAAATCACGGCACTCGCTGGAAAAGCTGGTGTATCTGACATCCATTTTCATGTCGGACTGCCGCTCGCTTTCAGGCAAGACGGTAAGCTGGAAGTCGGTACACAACAACCGTGTGACCGCGAAACACTGGAACAATTTTTTTCCCTTCATCTGTCTCCGGCCATCAAAGAACGCTGGCAAGTGGAACGCTCTCTGGACACCAGCTGTGAGCTTGGGGCGTTTCGTTTTCGAGCCAACTATTATTTTGAAAGTGGAAACCCGGCTTTTGTTTTGCGAAAAATCAACGCAGTGGTTCCGGATGTGAAACAGCTAGGTCTGCCACCGGTGGCTTTGCGCTCCATGCTGTCTTCTGCCGGTCTGATAGTTGTGACCGGCCCTACAGCTTGCGGTAAATCCACCACACTGGTTTCGCTACTTGAGTATCTGCTCACGCAACGCGCAATACATTTACTGACCATAGAAGACCCCATTGAACATCAGTTCCGTTCAAGACGCTCCATCATTTCCCAACGTGAAGTAGGGACAGACACTCGCGATTTTGCTTCGGCTCTGCGTGTCGCCTTGCGTGAAGATCCGGATGCCATCCTGGTTGGCGAAATCAGGGATCCTGAAACAGCGAGACTGGCTTTGACCGCAGCCGAAACCGGTCATCTGGTGTTGACGACCCTGCACGCTGGAACCTGTGCCGCCGCGCTCAGCAGGTATGCCGGTCTTTTCCCGGATACTGTGCGACCCGAAGTCCTTGGCAGGATCGCCGACAGCCTGGTTCTGTTACTGAACCAGAAACTGTTGCCACGGAAAAATGGGAAAGGACGAATTGCCGCGTTTGAATTCCTGTACGCCAATCAGGCGGTTCGGACGCTCATTCGTGAAGACCGCTTGTTTCAGCTACCAAACTTGATGCAGACCTCTGGCACACAGGAAATGACCAGCATGGTGAAAGCAGTTGGCAAGCTGCTGAAGTGCGGGGAAATCGCCGCTGAGGAGACCGTGCGGTGCTAAGGATTTTTGCATATCGCCTGAAACAGGAAGCAGTCGCTATTGGTCTATCCGCTCAAGAGGTCTTTTTTGTCCAGCGTCTGCGCGGTGGCGTACTGAAAACGGGTGGGTGTGCCTTGACGACTCAGGACGATGCCTGGTCAGATTCCTGCGCCAGGCACAGTGCCCAAACTTTGGGTCGCCTGTTGCGGAGCAACTCGGTACAGGCGGGCGATTGTACGTTTTCGCTGGCAGCTGACCAATGCCGTTTTGCCACTGTTTCCCTGCCGTTTATGGGAGCTCGGGAAATGCGCAGACTTTTGTCGCAGCAAAGCTTCTGGCGTGAGCACCTCAGCATTGAACCCCGTGATTTCGCTTTGAAATGGGCGCAACTTGGAAACAACGGCGGACGTCTGGGTCTTTTTCTCTGTGCGGCAGAGAGACGTTATCTGCGTTTCTACGGACAGGTGGCGAAACACCTGGGCATCAAAATTTCCAGAATCCCGGTGGCTTTTCTGGAGTTTCTGGCAGGACTCTTCGAAAAATCCGCGTGCCATTGGATTCTCCCTGACCCGAGCGGGGTATGTCTGGTCAGTTTTCAAGCTTCTGAAATTCGGGTGCGTTGTCTCCCGCAATCCCCTCCGAATTTTTTTTGCCAGATTCCGGATGCGTATTTTCTAAAAAAAATGGCTGAAGAAATCGAAAATTTCTTTCTTTACGAGGCACCAAACCAAAGCGTGGAAGTCAGGATATTTCTTTTGAATGCACCATCTGGTGAATGGCCTTCCATCTTGGGCAAAAACCTGCCAAAACTGGTGCTGCGAACAGTTCACCCTGATAGGCACACACAAGCTGCTTTCAGCGAAAAAAGCCAGGATATTTCCCGCCCAGTGCTGGCAGCCCTTTCGGCCACACACCGGAAAAGTCGCAAATGGACATTTCCCCGCCCGTCGTTGCCACGCCTCAATTTTTCTCCGAATGAAAATAGCAGTAATTTCCAAAACAGGCATTTTGTGCCCCTAGCGTCTGCCGCAACCCTCATGCTCGGAAGTTGCGTGGGAGTCCATAAACTGCTACTGGATGAAAGCACGAAATTGACGACGCAACTTGAGCAAGTTCGCCACACGCAGACTCGCTTTGCCACTCTGGAAGCCACGCTGGCAAAGCGGGAACTGGAACTCGGTTCAGGTCGGGCAAAACTGCAAAATATCAGGCAGTTGGAAGCGACGCACACCGTAGGGAATGCACGCCTCGGCTTGTTAAGCGAAGCCGCTCCACAGGGCTTGTGGTTCAAGTCTTTGCTACTGCGCGAAGGTGATTTTCAAATCACTGGCACGGCCGAAAGCCATTCAGCCCTGAACGCCTTTTTTGAAAGTCTGGAAAAAGAAAAAGCGATCAAAGGGCTCGTGTTGGAAAATATAGCGAGCAAAAACGCAAGCTCCGCACAAGGCGTAAAAAATATGTCATTCCTGCTTCGTGGGAAATTTCACGACATTCCGGAACCGTCACTGTGAAAAGGATATCCCGTGTAAAGCTGCGTTTTTTGCTTGTGCTGTTCCTGTTTACGCTTAACGCTCTCTACCTGTCAGGCATCATCATTCCTTTGTTCTTTAACAATGCGAAACACCGCAACGCGCTTTCCGAAGCAAGCGACCTGTCAGTGGCACACGCAAATATTCGCACCCGTCTGACGCAAACAAAAAACGCGCTTTCGGGAACTGCGGCAATGACCGAAGCGGGCATACAACGTTTGGCTGCGAAGGTTCCGCTTCACCAAACCCAGAAAAGACTTTTTGAGCTGGTCACGTCATCTGGCTTGCGCCTGCAAAAGCTGAAGTACGAAACGCCCCTTCCGCTGACCCATTCGGACGCAGATGAAGAGGAAGATGCGCTGATGCATTTGGGAGTGCAATTGTCCCTGGTAGGCAAATGGAGCGACTACCTGCTTTTTCGGGAACGGATTGCCACAAGGTTTCACAAAATACAAATCCTTGAAGAGCGCGTAGAGACTCAAGCGAGTCAACCGGATCCGAGAATGCACCTGAATTTCAGGATGTTTCGGCAAAAACATGTGTTGCAATAAATTTTCCCGATATTTTTCGGGCATGGTGCTGCTCATGGCTGTCATGTCGGCGGTGGCAGTTGATGACCCTTTCGCCGGTAAGCCCGTGAGCAAGCATGCCCAGGACTCTGAGGGAGACCACCGGGCACAAGTCTCGGGGATCACGGTGGCCGGAATAATGGGAACCCAGGGACGCCTGCTTGCCATACTGGAAACCACGCAAGGTCATTTTTATATCGTGAGCAACGGTGACGCGCTGGAAAAAGAAGGTGTTGAAGTCGTCGGGCTTGACTGGCAAAGAGTGGTTGTCAGGCGCAATGGGAAAATGTATCAATTGTTCGTTCCCCGCACCTCTTTTTAAGGAAGGCCGGTTCCAATGCCGTGTATCGTCTGAACCCATTCACGGCCAAGCCCGTCGGTTTTTACTTTCCTTTCCGGCTCACCTTGGTAACTGCCACAGCGGGTTTTTGCCTGTTTGGGTGTTTGACCATCCCCATAGAAATACGGCCGGAAAAAATGATCGTGTACGACAGCAATCAGGCAAAGCACGTGCGTACGGAACAAGGACAGTCCGGTGATGTCGAAGCTCCCAGGGAAAGGAAAACACGCAAAGCAAAGAAGGCGCTGACCCAGCGGCCAAAAGATGAAAAAAAACGGAAAATCCTGTCTGTGATTCCCAAAAAGACTGCTCCGCCGAACAGCTCTGGCACTCCGGAAAGAATCAGGTTGTCCGAACCATTGGAGGCGAGGCAGTCGCGGGACAGAGGTTTGCCAATATCCCTGTTTCTGCAGAATGTTCCTGCTGACGTGGCGTTGCGTGGGCTCGCGATTTTGGTGGATGCCAACATTGCGCTGAGCGAGAAGATGTCAGAAAAACGTCTGTCATTGCGTCTGCGCCGTGTCCCGTGGCGCGATGCCTTTTCCTCTGTTGTGGATATACTGGGCTTGCATAGCTGGGAAAGTCGAGGCGTGCTTAATGTCTCAACGCAAGCCGAAGAAAAATCCCTGTCTGCGGGGAACCGTATTGTGTTGCCGGGCAGCAACGAACTTCATGCCGAGCTGTTTCGACTCAGGCACAGTGACCCCAAACTCATGCGCGAGACCTTGCTTTCCCTTTTTGGCGGCAAAAACAGGAAAAACACCTTACAGCTGGCTGTGGACGTTCCGACCCGTTCCCTGATCGTTCGGGGAAACGCCAAGGATCTGGCGGTCGTGGCCGCCGTGATCGCGAAAACCGATGTGCCAGTCAAGCAGATTTTGATCGAAGCGTACATCGTGGAAGCGGGGGAAGACTTTGAATACAGGCTGGGTGCGCGTCTGGGCTACAAAACACGGGAGGGGTCGGAAAATTTTTACCTTACCGGGACAGCCGGTGTCGGTGCAGACAGTGGCGGAGCTTTGACTCTTGGAGACAGACGCAACCTGCTTGTCAATGCGGCTGTTGAGGCACCTGTATGGGGGTTGGGACTGTTGCTGGATCGACAACGTCTGAAATTGGAATTGACCGCCTTGGAGCGGGAAGGCAAAACCAAAATTATTTCCAGTCCGAAAATTTACACCTTGAATAACCAGGAAGCGATGATTTTTCAGGGTGACGAAGTGCCTTATGCCACGGTTTCAGACCAAGGCACGCGCATAGAGTTCAAGCAGGCAGGGATACGTTTGGCAGTCACCCCAAGCATCATTGACTCTGAGAAAATGATATTGGACGTTGCCGTAAGCAAAGATACCGTCGATAAAAGAATCTCCAATCCACCAATCAGCCGTCGTGAAATACGCACCAGACTGCTGGCAAAAAACAATTCCGTGGTCATTATCGGAGGCATATTTCTCAAAACCGAGAACGACTCCCATAGTTACGTGCCTATACTTGGCAAGATCCCTATCATTGGCAATCTGTTCGGCAGAAAACTGCGCGCAAAAGACACCAAAGAACTGCTGGTTTTTATTGCGCCACGTATCGTCTCCTGAGCCTCATGCAAGCGTTGGCAAACCGCGAAGCATTCCAATTGAATACCGAGGGATCCGTCGTCGCTTTTGTCGAAAATATTTTGCAAATGGCACTGCAGCACGAAGCGAGCGACATCCATCTGGAACCGTA
This sequence comes from Candidatus Oxydemutatoraceae bacterium, assembly GCA_965212025.1. GTDB lineage: Bacteria > Pseudomonadota > Gammaproteobacteria > Poriferisulfidales > Oxydemutatoraceae. The sequence continues at coordinate 325,828 of OZ243039.1, read as the reverse complement.
CGAAAAACGTTCCTGTCTGCGCTACCGGATCGATGGGGTGCTGCTGGAAGTGCCAACCGGGAATTTTCTGCGTGACATGTTGCCGGCAGTCATCGCCAGGATAAAAATTCTGTCCGCTCTTGATATTTCTGAACGGCGTCTGCCGCAGGATGGAGGCTTTCGCTTTGAATGCCGCCATGGTACGACTGATGTACGCGTTTCTACGGTACCAACCCTGTTCGGAGAGCGTGTTGCGATGCGAATGCTGAAAGAGCAGAAGCAAACTTTTGATTATGCGGCTCTGGGGCTTCCTCCTGCAGACAGCCATTTCCTGCAAACCGCGATCAGCAAAAGACAGGGAATGATCGTGGTCTGTGGTCCAACCGGAAGCGGTAAGACGACTACGCTTTACACCGTCCTGGAGCAACTCAATGACGGTACGCTCAGCATACTTACGGTTGAGGATCCGGTAGAACGGCGTGTGAGTGGGCTTTCACAGGTTCAGGTTCACGAGGCAATCGGATTGGGTTTTGCCCAGGTGCTACGTGCCTTTCTGCGCCAGGATCCAGAAGTAATCCTGGTGGGTGAAATCAGAGATTACGAAACTGCGGACGTTGCAGTAAAAGCAGCGTTGACGGGACATCTCGTTCTTAGCAGCCTTCACACCCAAGACGCTGCAACCGCCATTACGCGCTTGGTGAACATTGGTATTCCGCTGTACCTGGTGTCTGCAGCAATCAACCTGGTTTTGGCGCAGCGTCTGTTGCGCACCATTTGTCCACACTGTAAAGCTCCGCAGGAGGCTTCAGAACAGTGGTCGCAAGCACCGGGACTGGAAGGCGGCCAGCTGTTTGTCGGGACGGGTTGCAAACGCTGTTCGTATACCGGTTGTCGCGGCCGCACCGGAGTATTTGAGGTTCTGGATCCGAGCAAGGCGCGCAGCGTGAACCGAAACGGGAACACGGATCAAATTCAGTTAATCGATGCGTCGTCAGATCCAGGGTATGAACCACTGCAGCATCACGCCAGGAAACTGGTCGCTGCTGGCAGAGTCAGCATTGCAGAGTACTGGCGGGTTTTCGGCAAAGAAAACTGAGCCAGATGCTGCGACAACGACATGATCCCAAGTTTGGTGGACAGCAAAAAGCTCAAGCCGGGTGGCTTCTGGGGATTAGCGTGTAAACGCCGCCGCAATCCAGTCTGCTGAGCCGGATGCCAGCACGATTCCATTGCGGTAGTGGCCGGTATTGAGAAAAAGACCTTGAATATCGGGATGTGCCCCCACGATGGGCGCGGCGAGTCCAGGGCGCAACCCTGCCCACTGATCAGATATTTTATACAGGGAAAGCCCCGGGAGAACGCCCCTGGCAAAGCTGTCCAGTTCGACGCGGGCGGCGAATGTCGGCGTGGTGTCAAAGCCGGAATTTTCCAAAGTGCTGCCGACAAGAATCCGTCCGTCCGGCCTGGGAATTAAATACTTTCCACGGTGCAACACGATATGTGGCAATAGTCCCGGTTTTGCGCGGTACTCGATGATTTGTCCCTTTACCGGGCGTACCGGACACCATTTTTGTGCTGCGGGAATCAACTCTCCGGACCATGCGCCAGCGCAAATCACGACGGCATCACTGCGAATTTCTTCTCGCTCGCAAATCACGCCGTCAACCGCATGATTGCGCAGCAGCAATTTTCGGACTGACAGATTTTCACGAATATGCACCCCATGATATATCGCCAGTTGCGTCAGCTTGGTGATTAAATTGACCGGATCCACCTGGCAAATATCCGGCAGAAAAAAACCACTGCCAGCGCGCAAACGTGGAAAAACGTTACGCAGTCGCCGGCGCGGCCATGTCTCTATGGAAAGGTGTTGAGATGCAGCCCATTTGCGCGCCATGGGGTATTCTTCGACATCCAGACAACACAAGCCCGCTTGGGAAAAAGCCACTCTCATCCCCAATGCCGCTGTTTCCCGAAAGAATCTCTGGTATGCGTACAGAGACTGACTGAACAGGCAGTTTATTTTCCGGCTTTGCCGCCAGGGATACAGCGGGCTCAGGATCCCGCCTGCGGCCGAGCTCGCCCCTGCCCCCAGGCAATGTTTCTCCAGCAAAATCACTTGCCAGCCCAGCTTGCGAAGCTTGAGAGCCGTAAACAGACCCAGTACGCCGCCGCCTACGACCAGACAGTGGCGTGGCATTTCAAAGCTCACGGAGAATCACCGTGGCAGAAAGGAAGATGAAAGGTCGCTGACAGCCTTGGCCATAAGAAGTTTTTGTTTGAGCTTGTAAAAGTCATCGGGTCGAATTACGAGGAGCGATCAGGCTCTTTTTTCGGCACAGAAGCAGCTCTTTTCAGGCAGCGGCCACGACTGCACAAAGGCCTGACAAAGACTTCGGGTAGTATAGCGAGTAAGGTCATAAACGCTGACTTCGGATAGGCAAAACGGATCATGAATCTCAAGTTAAACGGGCACCAGAGTGAATATCCCCAAGAGCTGACCCTCGGGGAATTACTCGGCAAACTGGATCTTGACGGGCAATTATTTGCCGCTGAAGTGAACCGTGCGATTGTACCGCGCGATGAATACTGCCAATGCATTCTCAAAGATGGGGATGCGGTTGAAATTGTCCGGGCTATTGGTGGCGGTTAGTGGGGAAGCCTCCATTTTGTCGTGCGAAAGCGCACCTGTTCACGTGGCAAGAGTGGAATTGAAGCAGGGAAAGCAGTAGGAATTGCCGATGACTGAAAAACTGCTTATTGCCGATAAATCGTTCACTTCGCGCCTTTTGGTGGGAACCGGAAAATACCGGGATCTGGAAGAAAGCAAAGTGGCAGTGCTGGCTTCCGGAGCCGAGATCGTGACCGTCGCCTTGCGCCGAATGAATTTGGAACGTGCCACAAAAAAACCGGATCTGCTGTCAACACTGAGTCCGGATCGCTGGTTCATTCTTCCGAACACGGCAGGTTGCTACACGGCAGAAAGTGCAGTTCGTGTGTGCTTGCTCGCGCGTGAATTGCTCGGACATTCTTTTGTCAAGTTGGAGGTGCTTGCGGATCAAAAAACCTTGTTCCCGGATGTCATACAGACGCTGGAAGCGGCAGAGCTGCTGGTTCGGAAAGACTTCAAGGTGATGGTGTACACCAACGACGACCCCGTTATGGCGACTCGATTTGAAGAAATGGGCTGTGCGGCCGTGATGCCCTTGGCCGCACCCATAGGGTCAGGGCAGGGTATTCGCAATCCGGGCAATATCCGCAGCATTGTAGAGAACGCGCGGGTGCCGGTTATTGTGGATGCAGGAGTCGGAACCGCTTCGGACGCCGCCATTGCGATGGAACTCGGTTGCGACGGTGTGTTGATGAACACCGCAATCGCGATGGCCAGGAAACCTGTAACCATGGCGCGTGCCATGAATCTGGCAGTACAGGCAGGACGCGCTGCCTACCTGGCCGGACGCATGACAAAGCGTCGCTTTGCGAGCAGTTCTTCGCCTGAAACAGGGATGATCGACTGAGCACTTCGTCTGGTAAAAACCACAGCATTGCCGACCACGAAAGCCGCGATTCCGCAGCACAAACAGAGTGATCAAGCCTCTGACAGACATCGCTATTTGCCCAGCTTCGTGCTCCGTGGCAGGCACCTCAAAAAAGCCCAGAAAAAAGCCTGGGAAAAATACTGGGAGAACTACCAGCTACCGGACCCCCCCTCTTTGCTCGCGAACAGCTGGCTCGCTACAGATACCTCTCTCACGGTTGAAGCAGGTTTTGGCAACGGCGAAACCTTGGCATCTTTGGCGCAAAATAATCCGGATGAAAATTTTTTGGGGATTGAAGTCTTTCGCCCCGGCATCGCCCGACTCATGATGCGGGCTGAAGAGCAGGGTCTAAAGAATCTGAAAATATTCCACGGAGACATGAGGAAAGTGCTCGCGGAATTACTTCCGGCGGGAAGTTGCGCGAGGATGCTGATCCTGTTCCCCGATCCCTGGCCCAAACGCCGCCACCACAAACGTCGTTTGGTCAGTCCGGATTTACTGCCTCTGCTGGAACAGGTGCTTGGAGAAGGTGCCTTGCTGTACTTGGTGACAGACGAACGAAACTACGCCGACTACATGCTTGGCGTCCTGAACAGCAGCGCGCATTTGCGAAATCTGTCTCAAAGCGAGGATGGCTTTTGTCGGTCGCCGCACTGGTGGGTTACTACCCGTTTTGAAGCGAAAGGCCTTGAGAAGGGAAGGGTGATCTGCCATTTGCAGTTCCAGCGCGTGTGAGGCCTACCGACCTGGCTTTTCTTGGCGGTGACTCCCCTGGTCGGCTAACCCTGTTCAGGCACCGGCTTCGGCGTTGGTTTCTCTTGCAAAACACAAGTGCTGAAGTCTTGTGCCTCGCAACTCTTCAGAGGGCATTTTTTGTCATCCGTTTTCAGGAGCTGCCAGGCATGCTCCAGCGCGGCTTCGCGGCTTCGGAAAACAGGATGCCTGAGCCCCTCTGTGAACCCTGAACGTTGCAGAGTCTTTTGCAAGGATGGTTGTGGCCTGGCGATTAAAAACTCAATTCCTGACTCGTGCAAGGTGTCGACCAACCTGCGCAACATTTCCTCTCCTGTGGCGTCCACGTCATTCATTGCGACCGCATCAACGATCATGACCCGTAATTTGGGTGCTGCCGCCACCCGTTCCAGCACCTTACTTTCGAGGTATCCCGTGTTGGCAAAATGCAGGGGAGCGTTAAAACGTATCAGTGAAATTTTTGGACAGAGCTGCAGCAGACCCAGGCCGGCATCCTCCAGAAAGCCATCTGGATTGCGTGAGACCAACACGGTTTTTGGCTGCATGGCGCGGTAAATTTGCAGGCACAGAGACAAGAGAACGCCTGCGATGATTCCGTACTGCATGTGTGGTGCCGAAAAAACCGTAACGGCGAAAGTGACCAGAGCGATGACTCCCTCAAGTTTTTGCACACGCCAGACAGAAATGAACGGTCGGATATTAACGAGGCTGCCGACAGAGAGCATAATCACGACTGCCAAAGTGGCTTGCGGCAAGTGATACAGGCTCGAAGTCAGGAAAGCCAGCACCAGGCCAACTACTGATGCAGTTACGATTGAGGAGAAGCCAGTACGTGCTCCGGTGGTCAGGTTTAAGGCGGTACGGGAAAAAGAACCGGAAACAGGATATCCCTGGAACAGACCCGAGACCACGTTGGCTGATCCTTGGCCGATCAAGAGTTGGTCTACGTTCATTTTTTGCCGGGTGCGCGCCACCGCTATTTTGGAAATGGAAATGGCTTCGGTGAAGCCGGTCAGCACGATTACAAAAGACATGGTCAGCATGGCGGATATGGCAGAGAGGTTAATGTCCGGAACCTGTAAAGATGGCAACCCCACTGGCACGTAGCCAACGACTGCGCCACCACTGCCCTTTTCGTATTCAAGAAGCCAGGAAGCCAGTCCCGTCAGCAAGACCGCTGCCAGCACAGCAGGTACTTTTGGTGAGAATTTTTGCAAAAGCAGAATAATCAGCAAAGCGGCGGAGGCCATGAGCAAAGTGGGGGTGCTGAACCCCCCGGCAATCTCCATCAAGGTGCCCCCCAGTACTTGATAGCTCGCATCCGCAGTCACCTTCCCGACGCCGAAAACATTGCCAATCTGGGAGGTGACGATCGTAATCGCTGCGGCATTGGTGAACCCCAACAAAACAGGATGTGAAAGAAATACCACCAGGCGCCCCATGCTCAACATGCCTAATGTGAACTGAATGGTTCCGACCATGATGGCGAGGATGGTTGCCAAAGTCAGAAAAAGTATGGGGTCGCCCCCGGACAGAGGGCCAATGACAGACAAAGTCAGCAAGGAGCCTATTGCTGTCGGGCCAGTTGCCAGTTGCCGCAGCGAACCCATCAGCCCACTCGCCATGACCGGAAAAAAAGCCGCATACAGACCCACGTAAACAGGCAGACCAGCCAATTGTGCGTACGCCATCGCTTGTGGTATCAGCAGCATGGCAACCGTGACGCCGGCCACCACGTCTGCCCGCATTACGCCAGGCTCTCCGAGTTCCCGGTACCAGGAACGAAAAGGCAAGAATCGGGAAGCAAGAAAAGCAAGAGTGCCAGCCAAGAATTTCACGTTCTTGAAGTTGATGTCAATCTCGCCCTACATAAAAGCCGAAAAAGCCGCGATCCGAAGCCAGCTTACTTCGCTGCGCCTTGTACGCCCATCTTGATATTTTGCCGTAATCACACTGGTGCTTCGCCAGTTTTGTTCGTTTGGAAGCCTCAAATTGAGATGCCGTGAACAAGTGGTGTAGCATATAGCTTGTTTGGATTGACTGACAGGGAGGAGCTGAATTGGAATACAGAAAATTAGGCAATACGGATTTACAGCTTAGTCTGATTTGTCTTGGCACAATGACCTGGGGCGAACAAAATTCCGAAAGCGAGGCTTTCGAACAAATGGATTATGCCCTGACGCAGGGAGTGAATTTCTTTGATACCGCAGAAATGTACCCTGTTCCAGTTTCGGCAGACACTTATGGAGACACCGAAAGGATTATTGGCAGATGGCTAAAGAAGCGCGGCACAAGGAACGAGGTTTGCCTGGGAACCAAGGTTTCAGGGCCATCCACCGGGATGACTTTTTTGCGCGGAGGCTCGCGTCTGACAAAAGAGCAAGTGAGTCTGGCTCTTGAAAAAAGCCTCGAACGTCTGGGGACGGATTATGTTGATCTGTATCAGGTGCACTGGCCGGCACGCACATCCAATTTTTTTGGCACCTTGGGTTATCCATACAGTGAAGATGAGCAAGCTGACTCATTGGAAGAAACGCTGGAAGCCTTGGCAGACGCGGTATCCCAAGGGAAGGTCCGACATATCGGACTAGCCAATGAAACCGCTTGGGGGGTTTCAAGCTACCTGAGACTTTCTGAACAACGGGGGTGGCCTCGTGTTGTGAGCGTACAAAATCCATACAATCTCCTGAATCGCTCTTTTGAGGTAGGTTTGGCGGAATTCGCGCATCGTGAGAAAACCGGGTTGCTGGCTTACTCACCCCTAGGCTTTGGCGTACTGACCGGCAAGTACTTACAAGGCCAGAAACCAAAGGATGCGAGGCTGACTCTTTACCCTCAATTTCGGCGTTATCTGGGCGCCAACTCCATAGCAGCAACCGAGCAATATGCGCGCATTGCCAAGGACGCAGGCTTGAGCCCCGCCCAACTGGCACTTGCGTGGGTCAATGGAAGAAAGTTTTTGACTTCAAATATTGTTGCAGCGACAACAATGGAGCAGCTACGAGACAATATCGAAACCGTAGGCATAAAGCTGGATCAGGATCTGATTGAAAAAATAGAGGCTGTGCACACGAATTTCCCCTTTCCAGCCCCGTAAACAGGCAGGTCAGTGGTATAATGGACTCAATCAGCGATCTGACAATTAGGCGAGTTGAGCGATGATGGAGTTACAGACAGAAGGAGAAACGCAATGCCACACCCGGTAATAGGAGCCAGATACGCGACACCAAGCGTGAACACTGGCAGATATGATTATTCACAGAAGGGAGGGCTTTCTGGTTTTCGGGAAGCAATCGGAAAACTTGAAAGGTCAGGAAGCGGGTTTGCGCCCGAGTTACTCATCGATAAAAACGGAAACCCACGCATTGACAGAGGGCCGCAAGGGCCGGTCGACTGGATCATCTCCTTTGTCAAAGATCTGATTTTTCCCGATGCGCATACCGCAGAAAGAGAAAGGGCATTGCGTGGTCTGGAAAGAGCGATTAAAGCCGAGATGCCTGCCGGTGAGAATTTCGCCGTGCAAAACAGAATGAATTCCGCTTGGGGAATGGTGAAAGACGTTGCCAAGGCTGGCGGTCAAAGCATTGATGCTTACAACGCATCCCTGAGAGCCATCGAATCAGAGCTCGCCAAAGCCGCCGCAGGAGACGTCTAGCCTCTTAGCAGGTGTCAACAGCTACCGTTGGGCACGTGTCTCATGTCTCACATCAAGCAGGAAGCTATCGGAAGAACATCAGAGCTCGCCAAAGCCGCCGCAGGTGACGTCTGGCCCCTTAGCAGGTGTCAACAGCTGCCGTTTTGGGCACGTGTCTCAGTCTTAAGCAGGAAGCTATCGGAAGGCGGAGCTCGCCAAAGCCGCCGCAGGAGACGTCTGGCTCCTTAGCAGGTGTCAACAACTGCCGTTGGGCACGTGTCTCATGTCTTATAGCAGGGAGCTTATCGGAAGGCGGAGCTCGCCAGAGCCGCCGCAGGAGACGTCTAGCCCCTTAGGCGTCAACAGCGTTGGGCACGTGTCTCATGTCTCACATCAAGCAGGAAGCTATCGGAAGAACATCAGAGCTCGCCAAAGCCGCCGCAGGAGACGTCTAGCCCCTTAGCAGGTGTCAACAGCGTTGGGCACGTGTCTCATGTCTTATAGCAGGGAGCTATCGGAAGGCGGAGCTCGCCAAAGCCGCCGCAGGAGACGTCTGGCTCCTTAGGCGTCAACAGCGTTGGGCACGTGTCTCATGTCTTAGCAGGAAGCTATCGGAAGGGGCATCGGAGCTCGCCAAAGCTGCCGCAGGAGACGTCTGGCCTCTTAGCAGGTGTCAACAGCGTTGGGCATGTGTCTCATGTCTTAAGCAGGGAGCTATCGGAAGGGGCATCGGAGCTCGCCAAAGCCGCCGCAGGAGACGTCTGGCTCCTTAGCAGGTGTCAACAGCGTTGGGCATGTGTCTCAGCAGGAAGCTATCGGAAGGCAGAGCTCGCCAAAGCCGCCGCAGGAGACGTCTAGCCCCTTAGGCGTCAACAGCGTTGGGCACGTGTCTCATGTCTTAGCAGGAAGCTATCGGAAGGGGCATCGGAGCTCGCCAAAGCTGCCGCAGGAGACGTCTGGCCTTAGGCGTCAACAGCGTTGGGCACGTGTCTCATGTCTTAAGCAGGGAGCTATCGGAAGGCAGAGCTCGCCAAAGCTGCCGCAGGAGACGTCTGGCCTCTTAGCAGGTGTCAACAGCGTTGGGCATGTGTCTCATGTCTTAAGCAGGAAGGCTATCGGAAGGCAGAGCTCGCCAAAGCCGCATAACTTGATATGCGGCTTAGCGTACGGCGCGCCGTACGCAATTGTTGGGTCAGGCCAGGTTGTTTGGATCTTGGAACGGGTTTGCTTAGGCGTGTAACAGTTGGTCTGCGACTTCTGCCAAATCCTGGTAAACAGGAACATCACTTGGGAAGCCAGAGATCTTCACATCCTCCTTTCCCTATCCTGTCAAAACCATCATGGGGCGCGCTCCTGCTGCTTTGGCAGCAAGTACGTCGCTTAGCTTGTTACCGATGCTGATCCTGTTTCCCGATCCCTGGCCCAAACGCCGCCAACACAAACGTCGTAGTCCGGATTTACTGCCTCTGCTGGAACAGGTGCTTGGAAAAGGTGCTGTACTTGGTGACAGACGAACGAAACTACGCCGACTACATGCTTGGCGTCCTGAACACGCGTATTTGCGAAACCTGTCTCAAAGCGAGGATGGCTTTTGTCGGCCGCCGCACCGGTGGGTTACTACCCGTCTTGAAGCGAAAGGCCTTGAGGGGGGAAGGGCGATCTGCAGTTCCAGCGCGTGTGAGGCTCCCGATCTGGCCTTTCTTGGCGGTGACTCCCCTAGTCGGCTAACCCTGTTCAGGCACCGGCTTCGGCGTTGGTTTCTCTTGCAAAACACAAGTGCTGAAGTCTTGTGCCTCGCAACTCTTCAGAGGGCATTTTTTGTCATCCGTTTTCAGGAGCTGCCAGGCATGCTCCAGTGCGGCTTCGTGGGTTCGGAAAACAGGATGCCTGAGCCTCTCTGTGAACCCCGAACGTTGCAGAATCTTGTGCAAGGATGGTTGTGGCCTGGCGATTAAAAACTCAATTCCTGACTCGTGCAAGGTCTCGACCAACCTGTGCAACATTTCCTCTCCTGTGGAGTCCACGTCATTCATTGCGACCATATCAATGATTATGACTTGTAATTCGGGTGCCGCCGCCACCCGTTCCAGCACCTTATTTTCGAGGTATCCCGTGTTGGCAAAATGCAGGGGAGCATTAAAACGTATCAGTGAAATTTTTGGACAGAGCTGCAGCAGATTCAGGCTGGCATCCTCCAGAAAGCCATCCGGATTGCGTGAGACCAACACGGTTTTTGGCTTCATGGCACGGTAAATTTGCAGGCACAGAGACGAGAGAACACCTGCGAGGATTCCGTACTCTATCTGTGGTGCCGAAACAATCGTAACGGTGAAAGTGACCAGAGCGATGACTCCCTCAAGTTTTTGCACACGCCAGACAGAAATGAACGGGCGGATATGAATGAGGCCGCCGACAGAGAGCATGATCACGACTGCCAAAGTGGCTATCGGCAGGTGATACAGGCTCGAAGTCAGGAAAGTCAGTGCCACGCCAACTACTAACGCAGTTACGATTGAGGAGAAGCCAGTACGTGCTCCGGTGGTCAGGTTTAAGGCGGTACGGGAAAAAGAACCGCCAACAGGATATCCCTGGAACAGACCCGAGGCCACATTGGATAATCCCTGGCTGATCAAGAGCTGGTCTATGTCCATTCTTTGCCGGGTGCGTGCCACCGCTGTTTTGGCAATGGAAATGGATTCGGCGAGGCCGGCCAGCACGATTACAAAAGCCATGGTCAGCATGGAGGATATGGCAGAGAGGTTAATGTCCGGAACCTGTAAAGACGGCAACCCCGTTGGCACGTGACCAATGACTTTGGCACCACTGTCCTTTTCGTAATCAAGAAGCCAGGAAGCCAGCCCGGTCAGCAAGACCGCTGCCAGCACAGCAGGTATTTTTGGTGAGAATTTTTTCAAAAGCAGAATAATCAGCAAAGCGGCGGAGGCCATGAGCACAGTGGGGGTGCTGAACCCCTCGCTAATCCCGATCAAGGTGCCCTCCAGCACTTGATAATTCTCATGCGCCGCCACCTTCTCGACGCCGAAAACATGGCCAAGCTGGGAAATGACGATCGTAATCGCTGCGGCATTGGTGAACCCCAGCAAAACCGGGTGTGAAAGAAATACCACCAGGCGCCCCATGCTCAACATGCCTAATATAAGCAGAATGGTTCCGACCATGATGGCGAGGATGGTTGCCAAAGTCAGAAAAAGCACGGGGTCACCCCCGGACAGGGGACCAATGACAGAAAAAGTCAGCAAGGAGCCTATTGCTGTCGGGCCAGTTGACATCTGCCGCAGCGATCCCATCAGCCCACTCACCATGACCGGAATTAAAGCTGCATACAAACCCACGTAAACAGGCAGGCCAGCCAAATGTGCGTACGCCATCGCTTGCGGAACCAGCAGCATGGCAACCGTGACGCCGGCCACCACGTCTGCCCGTATTACGCCAGGCTTTCCGAGTTCCCGGTACCAGGAACGAAAAGGTAAGAACCGGGAAGCAAGAAAAGTAAGAGTGCCAGTCAAGAATTTCATGTCCCTGAAGTTGGTATCAACCCCTCCCCACATAAAAGCCGAAAAAACCGCGACCCAAAGCCAGCTTGCTTCGCCGCACCTTGTGCGTCCACCTTGATATTTTGTCGTGAATCACACTGGTGCTTCGCCAGTCTTGTTCGTTTGGAAGCCTCAAAATTGAGATGCCGTGAACAAGTGGTGTAGCGTATAACGTGTTTGGATTGACTGACAGGGAGGGGCTGAATTGGAATACAGAAAATTAGGCGATACAGACTTACAGCTTAGTCTGATTTGTCTTGGCACAATGACCTAGGGTGAACAAAATTTCGAAAGCGAGGCTTTCGAACAAATGGATTATGCCCTAACTCAGGGCGTGAATTTAACCCTGAGAGCCATCGAATCAGAGCTTGCCAAAGCAGCCGCAGGAGACGTCTGGCTCCCTTGGCAGGCATCAACAGCTGTCGGTGGGCACGTGACTCACTCAGCAGAAAGGAAGCTGTACGGAAGAACATCAGAGCTCGCCAGAGCCACCGCAGTAGACGTCTAGCCCTTAGCAGGTGTCAACAGTTGCCGTTGGGTATATGGCTCAGCAGGAAGCCATCGGAAGATCCCTCCAATAAGACGCATAACTCTTGATATGAGTCTTAGCGTACGGCGCGCGGCACGCAATTCTTGGATCAGGCTAGGTTTTTGGGTCCTGGAAACGGGTCTGTTTAGGCACGTAACAGTTGGTCTGCGGCTTCTGCCAAATCCTGGTAAACAGGAACATCACTTGGGAAGCCAGGGATCTTCACATCCTCCTTTCCCTGTCCTGTCAAAACCATCATGGGGCGCGCTCCCGCTGCTTTGGCAGCAAGTACGTCGCTTAGCTTGTCACCAATGAATGGGACTTCTGCCAGGTCGACATCCAGTCTTTTGGCAATGTTCAGAAGCATTCCGGGGGCTGGTTTGCGGCATTCGCAACCAGCGTCTGGCAGGTGGGGGCAAAAGGACAGGCCGGCTATGGCTGCTCCGGTTGCGGCTGACTCCGCTTGGAGTTTTCCCTGGATTTCTGCCAGATTGTCCAAAGAAAGGGTTTTCCTGCCCAAGGCAGACTGGTTGGATACCAATGTTACAAACCAGCCGTTCTGGCTAAGGCGTGCTATCGCTTCAAGACTGCCAGGCAAGGCACGCCACTCAGATGCTGATTTCAAATATCCAAGGTCTTCGTTAATGACCCCGTCACGATCAAGGAGCAGGAGTTTCATAGGGGTTGGTTTTTAGTCGGGAGTATCAGCCAGATCAGTCAGTCAGCTGCAATAGTTTGATCTGTGCAATCAAGTCATTGGCAACCTTCTTTCCGTCTCCATAGAGCATGCGCGTGTTTTCCAGGCTGAACAGGCGGTTCTGAATCCCTGAAAACCCAGTTCCCTGACCACGTTTGATGACGATACAGGTGCCCGCTTTGTCGGTGTCCAGAATTGGCATGCCGTAAATAGGGCTGGACTTTTTGCTTCTGGCGTCCGGATTTACGACGTCGTTGGCGCCGATAACCAGAGCCACGTCTGTTTGCGGAAATTCGGCATTGATCTCTTCCAGTTCAAAGATTTTGTCGTACGGCACACCGGCTTCAGCCAAGAGTACATTCATGTGTCCCGGCATTCGGCCAGCCACTGGATGGACGGCGAACTTGACCACGACGCCTGCCTCTTCAAGCAGTTGGGAAAATTCCCAAATTTTATGCTGCGCCTGCGCGACTGCCATCCCGTAGCCTGGCACGATAATGACCTGGTTTGCATAAGCCATTGCGGCAGCGGCATCGTTCGGCTCTAAAGCTCTCATGAGGCCACCAACTTCACCGTCGTCGTCTTGAACCGTAGTGCCGAAGCCGGAAAACAAGACATTTGCCAATGAACGGTTCATCGCTTTCGCCATCAATTGGGTCAACAAGGTTCCTGCTGAACCGACAACAGTTCCGGCAACGATCATCGCTGCGTTGTCTATCACGAAGCCTTCAAAAGCGACTGCCAACCCAGTCAAGGCATTGTAAAGAGAGATCACAACGGGCATGTCAGCGCCACCGATCGGCAGGGTCATGGTGACGCCAAGCACGAGTGCGCCCATGAAGAACAAGAAAATAAAGAATCCGTGTGGTGCGTCCGCGAAGCCCAGGTAGGCACCAACGATAAACAAACCGGCCAGCAACGCGAAATTGAGGTAGTGCTGACCTGTAAAAGAAAGGCTTTTGTTGATCAGACCCTGTAATTTCCCGAAGGCAATCAATGAGCCGGAAAAAGAAACCGTTCCAATGAGCCCGCCCAAGAGAGCCAGGATCAGAACTCCCGAGCCATGGTGAGCGCCAGCTGAGATGATGTCCGGCACCACGCCAGTCGATGACACCACCGCTCCATCCTTCATTAACTCAAGGGCTGCGATACAGGCTGCGGCACCGCCACCCATGCCGTTGTACAACGCCACCATTTGCGGCATATCGGTCATTTGCACACGTTTGCCAGACACCCATGCAAGTACGCCACCTAGCAGTATGGCGCTTGTTATCAGAAAGAAATTACCCAGCCCTGACCAAAAGAAAGTGATCAGCACCGCACCAACCATGCCCGCTCCCGCCCAAATGATGCCGCGCCTGGCGGTCACCGGCGAACTCATTTGGCGCAGACCGTAAATAAAAAGGATGGCTGTTACAAAATAAACAGCTTGAACGACTATATCCACGAAATTATTTCCTTCAATTTGATGCTTGCGTTATTGTTTTTTTGCTTTGGTTCGGCTGAACATTTGCAGCATCCTTTCGGTCACAACGTATCCACCGACTGCGTTTCCTGCCGCCAGAACCACACCCAGAAATCCAATCACAAGCTGACCCACGCTATCCGAATCGGTTTGCCCCAAAGCAACCATGGCACCCACCAGAACAATGCCGTGGACAAAGTTCGAACCGGACATCAATGGTGTATGCAAAATCGCCGGAACCCGGTTTATGACTTCGTAACCGGTAAAGGCCGCCAAAAGAAAAATATACAACGCGGCAAGACCCTGTATGGCCGCCCAGTCTTCAATCATTTGCTTTCTTCCCCCATGAACTCGCGAACCTGCGGGTGAGAGACTTTGCCATCACGCGTTATGCAGGAATCGGCCAGAATGTCGTCTTCCCAGTCAAAGGATATTTCACCTTCAGCGATAAATAATCTCGCCAGGTTATAAAAGTTCCTTGCCAGCATGTCACTCGCGTGCGTGGCGATTCGGGCTGGCAGATTCAATGGTGCGTGAATGATTACGTCGTTGTGGCTGATGGTCTTTCCAGGCTGGCTGAGCTCACAGTTGCCGCCGCCTTCAGCTGCCCCATCGACGATCACCGAGCCTGCGCGCATCATTTCCACTACGGAAGTCCGCACGATGACTGGCGATTTACGATTGGGAATCGCCGCGGTCGTAATCACGATATCTGCTTTGGCAATATGTTTGGCGAGGAGTTCTCCCTGTTTTGCTTTTTCTTCAGTTGTGAGCTCCCGCGCGTATCCGCCGCTGCCACCCGCTTCCAATCCAGGAGAAATAAATTTTGCCCCCAGGGACTCAACCTGCTCCCGGGACTCGGGGCGCACGTCCTGAGCCTCTACCATGGCACCGAGGCGTCTGGCTGTTGCGATGGCTTGCAAGCCGGCAACACCCACACCGATGACCAAAACCTGAGCCGGCCTTACAGTCCCGGCTGGAGTGGTTAGCATTGGCAAAAATTTGCTGAGTAAATTCGCTCCCTCCAAGACCGCCCGGTAACCGGCTATTGAACGCTGGGATGACAAGGCATCCATGGACTGTGCCCTCGTGGTTCGCGGCATCAATTCAAAAGCGAAGCTGTTAATGTCTCGTTCACACAGTGCCTCTATGACTTCCCGATCCCCCGTGGGGTTCAAAAAGCCAATCAGGGTGCTGCCTTTTTTCAGTCCTGAAATTTCTGCTGCCGTAGGCGGGCAAATGCGAAACAAAACATCCAGTTCTTCTGTCTTTTCGACAACAGTCGCACCGGCCTTCAGGTATGCATCGTCGCGGTAGTGTGCTGCTTCTCCGGCACCAGCGGGGATAAAAACTTCCGCTTTTTCTTTCTTTAATTTTTCTACGATACTCGGTACAAGTGCAACGCGTCTCTCATCACCATGCGTCTCATTGCAGATGCCTATTCTCATCTCTGATCCTGATTAAATTTGAATTCCCAAAGCCCCGGAGTTGAATCGGGAAACTGTGCTTAATCGCGCCGCCGGTATTCTCCCTCGAGAAAATCTTTGCGCTTGTTTTTTTTGCGGGAAACTCCAAAACCAAAACCGTTTACAGAAACGGAAGCACGTTTTACAGCAAGCCGGATGATAAACTCCCTGCTCAGGCGTAACAAGCATAAAAGGCCGATAACATCGGTCATGAACCCCGGAACCAGCAAAAGCACGCCACCCACATGAATCAGCATGCTGCTTAAAATGTCGTATGTGGGGCTACCGCCTTCAGCAAGAGAGGCGCGATAGCGAGCGACAGATTGCCGCCCATGATGGCGCAAGGCGTAAAAACCTGCGAAAGCGCTGAATACGCACCACAGTACCGTAGTCAGTGCGCCGATTTCGCCGCCGATGATGATGAAGAGATAAATCTCGACAAGCGGCAAAATCACCATCATTAGCAGAAAAGTCACAATCCATTCCTCATGTCTTGGCATTGTAGCAAAGGCAAGGGCTTATGTGGCAAGTCGGTCTTGTTGGAAAGAAAGTGTGTCGCACCTTGGCTCGTTTTGACAAAGTTTTTGGCGGATTCCTGTCAAAGCCGGATGGAAATCGCTACTTGGGACAGGGGAAAGCAGGGATATTTTTGTGCCACAGGATTCCTCAGGATCGGCAGGGTCAGGGGTTCGGGCTCGGAGACGCGAGCGCGAAACAGTGGCTGTCAGGGGATCGTATAAGGGGTTGCAAGGCTTCGGCTGGCAATTGTTGTGTACAATCCAATTCAGATTTTCCAGGGGGTTGGTAATGAGTAAGGGACTGGTCATCATTAAATCCACTTTTGCAAAGCGCGAGGATGCGGAATCGGTCGCGGCTTTCCTGGTGGAGGAACATGCCGCGGCATGCGTGCAAATTTCCGGGCAGGTGCTGTCTTTTTACCAATGGAAAAATGAATTGAAGCAGGAGCATGAGTATGTTCTCAGCATCAAAACCACCTCTGAGAGTTGTCAGCGGGCTGTGGAGTTGCTCAAGAAGCGACATCCTTACGAGCTACCGGAAATTGTATTTTCAGAAGTACAGGCTGAAAGGGCGTATCAGGAATGGGTAGAGGAAGAGACACAGTGAAAAAAATTGTGGCAGCTTTGGCTCTTCTGTTTTGCTTTGTCGGCTTCAGCGGTGCTGAGACTTCTCTGTTGGAGAAACTGAAAGGTCTGGATGACGGGCAAAGTGAATTTCTGCCAGTTGATGAAGCCTTCGTTTTGCGTATCGTGGAAAGCCCGCAAGGGACTGTTGCAGATTGGCTGATCGCTGAGGGCTACTACCTGTATCGCCACAAAACCAGCATTGTCTCTGAGCAGGGCGACGTCACCATGAGTTTGCCGCCAGGGAAGACAGTGACCGATGAGTTTTTCGGCCAAGTGAATGTTTTCAGAGGTGAACTCCTTGTGCCTTTTGAAGTGCAAAAACCCAGCGCCAAAACTGCCGAGATCAAAGTTAGCTATCAGGGATGTGCTGATGCGGGAATTTGTTACCCCCCCATTGACAAGCTTTTTACTTTGGCCGTTGGAACCGACAAAACACCTGCGGTACCGTTAACCACGCAATCGGAGCAAGATCAGGTTGCCGACCTGCTTGTCAGTCAAAGCACCCTGTTGACTGTTCTGGCATTCATCGGTTTTGGAATATTGCTGGCTTTTACGCCATGTGTCTTACCCATGGTGCCTATTCTGAGCGGCATCATCACGAGCGGCGAACGCAAAACCACAAAAAGGGCTTTCAGTCTTTCGCTGAGCTACGTTTTGGCAATGGCCGTGGTGTACAGCATTTTTGGAATGATCGTCGGGCTGGGGGGCGAGAACTTTCAAGTCTGGTTCCAAAAGCCTGCGGTGATCTTCAGTTTCGCGGCGGTATTCGTCATTTTGGCACTGTCGATGTTTGGTCTGTTTGAGCTTCAGATGCCTGCCCGCTTACAGACCCGCTTTGCTTCACTGGCGGGTCGAGGCAAGAGCGGCAGCCTGCCTGGAGCGGCGATAATGGGGGGGCTGTCAGCACTGATCGTTGGGCCTTGTATCACCGCACCCTTGGTTGGAGCACTCCTGTTTATTGCCCGAACCGGTGACGCGTTGACCGGAGCCATCGCGCTTTTCAGCCTTGGGGTGGGAATGGGCATACCCCTGTTGGTGATCGGCACCTCTCTGGGCTCTTTCCTGCCAAAGCCCGGCCCATTTATGGACTTGGCTCGTGCCAGCTTCGGTTTCTTGATGCTGGGAGTGGCCTTGTGGTTACTTGACAGGGTTTTGCCCGCATCTCTGATATTGTTTTTTACCGGCTGCCTGCTGATCTTTACAGGAACCTACGTTCATGGGTTTTTAAAGACCGCGTCCCCTTCGCAAGGCTGGCTGAGCTTCGGTCGCGGCATTTCGCTGCTCCTGTTGCTTTATGGGACTTTGCTGGTTGCCGGAGCCGCGACGGGCGGACATAGTCTGCTCAGACCGCTGGTGGCTTCACAGTCCTTCCAGCAACCAGACAAGCTGAATTTCCAGACTGTAGGGTCCACGACTGATCTGGCAGCGCGCGTTCAGGAAGCCGGGCAGTCCAATCAAGTGCTGATGTTGGATTTTTATGCAGACTGGTGTGTGAGCTGCAAAGAAATGGAGGCGTTTACTTTCTCTGACCCACAGGTTCAGGAAACACTGTCAAGCCTGGTTTTGTACAAGGCGGATGTCACTGAAAACAGTCAGGAAGACCAGAATTTATTGAAGGAATTTGACCTTTTTGGCCCGCCTGCGATTTTGTTCTTTGACACCGAAGGCCGGGAGCTGAAACACCATCGCTTGGTGGGTTTCATCGGTGCCACAAAATTTATTTCACATATCAAGGCGGTGTTAGATGTCAAGCATGAAGAAGCCTAGCAAAAAGAAATTTATTCCCCATTTGCTTCTGCTGGCCATCGTGGCGACCATTGCCGGGGTAACGCTGTACGACTTGCCGGAAGGGAAGCACAAAGAACCGAAGACACAAGTTGTAGATTTGGATTTTGGCAAAACAGTTCCGGAATTTGCCATGAAAAATCTCAGCGGGGAGGCTGTGTCCAGCAAAAGTTGGGAGGGTAAAGTGGTTTTATTGAACTTTTGGGCTTCCTGGTGTCCCCCGTGTTTGCGAGAGATTCCGGTGTTCAGTGATTTGCGTGACCAGTATCACGAGCAGGGCTTTGAAGTAGTGGGAATTGCCATAGACGAACTTGAACCCGCCCAAGCCTTCCTTAACAGTCTGCCTCAGGTGAAATATCCCCAGCTCATCGGGTTCAGTGACGCCATCGAACTAGGCAAGGAGCTAGGCAACGACTCAGGCGGGCTGCCATTCAGCGCCTTGGTCGACCGCAACAGGGTTGTGCGATTCATCAAAAAGGGAACCCTTCACAAAGAAGAGCTGCAAGAACACTTGCAGAAACTGCTATAGCCTGTTGCCACCGTGCATGCTGCACGGAGCGTGTGCCCAGACCAGAATCCTAGCCGCTGCTTCCTGCCTGGGGAGTAGGAAAATCAGGGTTTAAACTGGCTGCCGATCACGGTGCTGCCTGGGCAGCTAAAGTCGGCTTCAATGGCGGCATTTTTCAGCTTCCCGACCATTTCCTTGACGACAGCCGAGTTCCTGAATCCAACGTAACGTTCTCCTGGTAGCTGGCGCGTCAGGGAGGCAGTTTTGGCCCGCAAGTAGTCTTTGTATTCCATCTGCTTTGCAATAACATCAATTTTGCACGCGCAGGCATAAAGCGTCAGCAACGACTGTTGAGAACTTCCCATGCAGGCGAAAACGTATTCAGCGCGCTCCGCAGTTGGAAAGTCATTAACCTTTTTGCTTGTGGGTGCTTCCATGCTCGCAGTCAAGCTCTCATTGCTTTCCTGGAAAGACTGCTTTTTTACCGACCACTGACCAGCCCAGAATAACAATCCGCCCGCAAAAAGTAATACCAGCAGATAGGTGAGTTTCTTCATGTCTTTATCAACCCTGTTGAGATTTAAAAGTGAGCTCCACCTTCTCGGAAGCGAAGTCTTTTTCCTTATCGGCTGGTGTCATGATTCTTATGCTGAGCAGCATGCCCGGAACATCGTTAGCCAAAACCAACTGATATTCTCTGGATGCCAACCTGCCTGACAGTCTCTTGTCTTCTGAATTGGCAAAAGGCTTCAGTGCAACGACTTTGGCTTTTATTTTCTTGCCATTGAAAACCACATTTGTATCTTTCAGCCCGGCGTAAAAGAAGGCGTTACGTAACTGCGTTCGAATGTAAAAGCGGCTGATTCCAGTTTCATAAAAAGTTCTTTGCGTGTTCCATTCCAGAAAATACAAGATGACCGGATTGCAGCAAAATTGGCTCCTGACGTAGCTTTTGGGTCCTTCTTCTGTCGGAAAAACTGCTTCTGTTCCACGCGAACCGTTGGGCCAAAATTTGAACACTTCAAGTGTTGCCGAATTGTCAAAATTCACTCCGTTCAAGCTATGGCCATTGATGTGGTAGGTCAGCGTTGTCGGGGAGTCTATGTTTTGCAAATGCCGGGTTCCAAAAACCAGTCTCTGGGCTGGGGACAACTTCGGGCTCTCCTGTGCAGGTGTGCTTTCTTCTGCTGTAGCCAAGGCAAGGCCAAAAACCCCGCAAAACATTATTCCAACAAAGAAGGAACGTGATAGGAAACAAGTTGTCATTTGTAATCTCCAAAAAGAGGCATGGCATGAGGTTTTTTCTTTTCCAAAGGATAGGAAAAAACTTCCCATTCCGGGGTTCCTCCCGGAAACCATGCTACGTTGGCGTAGCCAAATTCGAGTGCGCGCTTGGCAGCATTCCAGGATTGCCAACAATCTGGCAGGCAGTAGAACACCAGATGTCGCTTCTTGTCACGTTGCGTCAGTGCTTCCAGTTCGTCTCTGAAGAAGCTCTCAAAATCCGGTGAAAGCCAGCCATAGCCCACATTCGGCAGCCAGATACTTCCGGCAACCGAGTTCCGTGGCGCTATCCGCCACAAACGGTCTTTTGGCAGGCTTTTCGGCCTGCGAGCCGCAGGAGTCACGTCAATCAGTACCGGGAAAGCACTTTCAAGCAACTGTTTCAGTTCGTTGGCTCCGACCACCGTTGCGCCGGTCAAAGTTTCCGGCGTCTGCGAAAAATAGTCGCTGGTTCGATACGTAGTGGGTTCGCTTATTTCAGCCAGTGCGGGGAGTGGCAGAAAAATAACGCCAAAAAGAAAAAAGACAAAAGGCAAAATGCGGGCTGAAAAATTTATTTTATTGACCCTCCTGTCCTTTTCACCAAACATTATTCCGCTCCATTGCCAATGGGTACCCGATATTCTTTTAACAGCGAATCAATTTCCTGTTTTTTGGAACGAATAAAGCGGTTCAGTACTCGCTTCCATTGCAGTTCGTGCGCCCGTACTCCCATCGTCGCTTCATAGACCAGCTTGCCGTACTTTTTGTTGTCGCTGAACAAAGGAACAACATGCAGGGAATCATGCATGCCGCCAAAGTAGCCAGCGTAAGGACCCCATATCAAAGCGACATCAATTGAGCCATTGACAACGTCTTCGATCATGGCTCTTGGCCCTTCGTTTAAACTGTACTTCAGGACTACTCCATAGGGAATAATTTCACCGTAAAGCCCGCTTTGTTCAAGCGACATGGCCGGAGGCTCAGAAGCGACCACACCTACTTTCAGAGTTGCCATGCGAGTCGCTGACAGTGACTGTGGTGGGTTTTCCATATCCTTTCTGCGCACCATGGAAAAAACAGAGTAATAGACGGGGTTGGTGTTCAAGACTGCTTCATGCTTGGGAGGCATTCCTATCACCACGTCACACAGTCGCCTGCGTAGCGTGTTTCTGAGGAATCGAACCATGTAGGTCTGGCGGTACCATGAGTATTCAAGGTCTATCCCCAGGTACTCGGACAGCATTTCGGCAATCCGGTTTTCAAATCCTTCGCCAGAGTCGTTGGAGTAAGGCATGTTTTCCGGGTCAGCGCATACCCGCAGGACTTTACGCTCTTGGAGTTCTGTTGCCTGATCTGCGCCCTGAGCTATGGTGAACGATAACAGGGAAATCAGAGCCACACACCAACGCGTGATTTTCTGATGTGCCAACGTTCAATCAGTCAGATTTACTCGCGCTTTCAAAGATTTCAAACACACTTTGTAAGCTCTGTACCGTTCATTTTTATCAATTTTTGGTTTTTGAGTCCTTTGCAACTCACCTGCACCAACCGCATTGTCACCGCGTGCTTTCAAGTAAGCGTAAAGATGATCCAATGAACATATCACGCCGTAGTGGTAACCGAATGAGGGCATTCTGCCTGGACGTCCATTCGTCACGGTGTCAGTAAACTTCTGAAAGTCAATGGTTTTTATAGACTCAGTCAAATTCGGCGCAAATGTACTTCCCATGGCACCCGGACCATGGCAGGTGTAGCAATTGACACCATACATGATGAACCCGTGATACGTGAACCAGTCTGCTGATCCATCAGGATTTATCGTGTATGCCTTTTTATTTTCCTGCGCTTCGTTTTCGGAGGCGAATGGTGAATTCAGTGTGGCTGTAAACAAAAGAAACAGTCCCATTATGAGAGAAATATTTTTTAAACGCATCGTGCCCCTCAATTTTTTACAAAAAAATGGCGGCACCCAAACAACCTGGATGCCGCCACCAAACTAAATCAATCAGCTAATCTACGCAATACGGGATCAGCCAATCAAACTGATTTTAGAGTTTGAAAACGAACAATGAGCCACCCAATCTAACGAGGCTTGTCAGCCCGGCATAGCCGCCAACGGCGCCTAACCCAGCTTCAGGATCGTCAAGATTCGCGGCAAGTCCGATTCCGGCCCAACCACCAATGCCTGAGAACACTGCAACGTGCTGCTTGCCACGGTAGTTATAAGTCATCACGTTACCGATAATGCCGGATGGCATTTTGAAACGGTAAAGTTCGGTCCCGGTCATATCGTCAACCGCTTTAAGGTAGCCGTCGAGTGTGCCGTAGAAAACGAGTCCACCGGCAGTAGCCAGTGCACCACTCCATACGGACCAATCTTCGTCAATTGCCCAGACTTCTTCGCCTTTACCGGCATCCCAGGCAATAAACCTCCCCATGTGATTGGAACCATCACCCAGCACCCGACCAGCAGGAAACATGGTCAAGCGGGCATGCACGTAGGCGTTGCCCGGGTAATATGGCTGAACTTCCTCACCCAAGGGCTCATACGTCATGCACACATGGTTGGTGGGGACGTAGAACAACTGGGTTTGTGGAGAGTAGGCAGCAGGTTGCTCGTCCTTAGTGCCAAGCGCAGCAGGACAAACGTTTAGCGCGTTCACTTCTGTGCCTTTGCCCTTCTTTCCGGTGCTGTACCTGGGGTCAAGATCAGGTTTACCGCTCTTCAGGTCAATTTTCCTGGCCCAGTTCACGGCTGGATCAAATTTCTCGGCAACGAGCAATTCGCCAGTTTCACGGTCAAGCGTGTATCCAAAACCGTTGCGATCAAAGTGAACCACTACGTTGCGGGCTTTTCCTCCGACATCAATGCCGTCGGCAAGAATCATCTCGTTTACACCGTCATAATCCCACTCATCGTGTGGGGTCATTTGGTACACCCATTTGGCATGGCCGCTATCAACATCTCTGGCAAAAATGGTCATGGACCATTTGTTGTCACCAGGACGCAACGTCGGGTTCCAGGATCCAGGATTCCCTGATCCGTAATACATCAGGTTCAACTTGGGATCAAAGGAATACCAACCCCAAGTGGTTCCACCGCCGTGTTGCCAAAGCCATTCGGCACTTTGGGCGGCACCGTCATTCCAAGTCTTAAGACCGGAATCTTTACCAACGGATTTCCCAAGTTCGGTCGTTTTGGCGTCCACAAGTGTGTCGCTGTCCGGACCCATTGAGTAAGCGCGCCATGCACGTTCACCATTGCTTACGTTGTAAGCGGTCATGTGACCACGGATGGCAAACTCACCGCCGCTGATACCAACCATGACTTTGTCGTTAAAGACGTGAGGGGCGGATGTGCCCGTTTCACCTATGGAAGGGTCGCCGTTTTTGACTTCCCACTCGACTTTGCCAGTTCTGGCGTTAAGCGCTACCAGTCTGGCGTCAGCACGGTAGAGGAAAATTTTGCCGTCAGCGTAGGACAACCCACGGTTGACGTTGTCACAGCACATGGTTTCCACTGTCGTGCGTACTGCGCCGCCACGGGTCTTGTAGAAGACTTCGTCGCTGCGTTTGTATTCCCAAACGATTTCACCGCCTTTGTCCAGATCCAGTGCATAGACAACATTGCTTGTATTGTCCGCAAAGCCCGGGTTGCCATTACTCGGCGTAGGCGTATGGACGTACATCATGTTCCCAATGACGAGAGGATTTCCTTCATGACCGCGCAGGACTCCAGTTGAAAAAGTCCACGCAACTTTCAGGTCAGCCACATTGTCCTTATTAACTTGGGCGAGCTTAGAGTAACGCTGATTGGCATAGTTGCCAGCCGGCATGACCCAGTTGTCTGGATTTTTCTCCATGCGAATGAGCTCGCTGTTGGCTTGTGCGGTAGTTGGCAGATACACTAAAAGCGCAGCGGCCAATCCCCACATAAACGGTTTTGTTTTCATATAAAACTCCATATTAGAATTACTTTACCCCCGCACAGATGCCCGGGCAGGACAAGTGAGTCGCTTTCTATCACGGCACGTGAAGCTATGTCAAGCTTTTGTGGTACAGACGCGTGTCGCGACTTATGCCTGTTCGCTCTGTCTAACCCAGAAATGACCGTTTTTGGCTCATCCGGCTCGTCACTGAGTGTTTGTCAACCAGTCAAGCGCACGACGCAAGAATCAACCCATTCCTGAGACGACTTTGAACCCCCAAAACCAAAACGGGACGGAATCGCTTCCAATTGCCTTGTTTTTTGCTACCGGAAGCGGGCATTGCCATGTTGTGTATTGACAGCTCAGGCTGCGAGATCTTGGGGACAGCTGTGCGGCACTGCCACAAAAACACAGGGCTGTTTTAGCCAAAAGACCTTATGGCACACAAGGCATCTGAAAAAGCGTGCCCGTTTCAGTAAAATCACTGCGCTGACGCGCATTTGTGCTTTGGCGTGTCGGGGCTTCCTGCGGCTTTGCGAAAGTGGTCTTTCCAGACAACCTCAGTACAGGCGAAAGGTAATCCGTTTTTTAGGAGTGATGCGATGAACGAATATAAATTACATGAAATAGCGCAGAAGATGGTTGCCAAAGGTAAGGGTATTCTGGCAATGGACGAAAGCCATCCGACGATTGAAAAGCGCTTCAAGAGCATTGGCGTTCAAAGCTCGGAAGCGAGTCGGCGTTCGTACAGAAGCCTGTTGCTGACGAGCCCGGGGCTGGGAAAATTTACTTCAGGCGTTATCCTTTTTGACGAAACATTGAGAACGGAGGCGACCACCGGAAAAAGTTTCGTGGATTGTTTGAAGGATGAGGACATTGTTCCGGGGATCAAGGTCGACCGGGGAGCAAAAATTTTTTCTGGCCATTCCTGCGAAAAAATCACAGAGGGTCTGGATGGTTTGGGAGGGCGGCTTCAGGAGTACCACGGACTAGGCGCCCGCTTCGCAAAATGGCGTGCGGTCATTGCAATTGGTGAGGGGTTCCCTTCTCGAGCCTGCATGGCCGCCAACGCCCACGCCTTGGCGCGTTACGCGGCAGTGTGCCAGGAAAATGACATGGTGCCGATTGTGGAGCCCGAAGTGCTTATGGATGGTGTGCACAGCATTGAACGGTGTTACGAGGTTAGCAGCGTAGTGCAGCAGTGGGTTTTTTCTGAATTGAAGCAACAGAACGTTTTTCTGGGGGGAATGGTTTTAAAACCGAATATGGTGGTTTCCGGTTCGGGATGCGCAGAACAGGCGGATACCAGTCAGGTCGCGTCCCTGACATTGCGTTGCCTTCAGGATTGTGTGCCGGCTTCTGTGCCAGGCATTGCTTTTTTATCGGGTGGGCTGAGTGATTTGACCGCCACTGAAAACCTGGCCGCCATTAACCAGCTCGCTGCCGGGCAGGGTGGGGCGCCTTGGAACATCACTTTTTCTTATGGACGTGCTTTGCAGCAGCCTGCCCTGCGTGCCTGGGGTGGGAACAGTCATCACGTGCAGGCTGTTCAAAATGCGTTGCTGGTGCGGGCAGAAGCAAACGGGAATGCGACCCTGGGTGCCTGAAGGCTGATTAACAGAGAGGGGATGTTGGAGAGCGGCGAGCAGCGAAGGGGTATTTTCCGGCAGGGGAGAGAGGCGCGGAGGTTTTTAAGGAAGTTGTGGCTGGTGTGCAGCGCGCCGGGAACGGGAAAACGGGTTTGCGCGTGTTTGGTGTGCGCAGTTCAGCGTGCGATTTGGGCAGGCAGCACAAGACCACCCGAGGGATTTGGCTGCGCTATTCAGTACGGTTTTCCTGAAGTAGCCGCATACTGAGATCAGGTGCGCATACATGCTTGGTCAGCGCGCCGATGGACAGGTAGTCCACGTTGCAAGCGGCAATTTCGGCGGCGTTCTCCAAGTGGATGTTCCCTGAGACTTCCACCACTGCCTGTTCGGCAATGACCGCGACTGCTTCCTTGATGTTCGAAAGTGAGAAATTGTCCAGCATGATGATTTCGACTCCACAGGATAAAGCTTCCTCCACTTGATCAAGCGACTCGGTTTCCGTTTCCATGCTTCTCCCGGGGTGGGCTTTGCGCATGATTGCAACCGCCTGACTTAAAGTTCCCGCGACCTGAATATGGTTGTCCTTAATCAGGATGCCGTCGTAGAGCCCATGCCGTTGGTTAACCCCGCCGCCACACACCACTGCGTATTTTTGGGCAATGCGCAGACCCGGGAGTGTTTTGCGGGTGTCGGCAATGCGTGCTTTGGTTTTGGCGACCTGTTTTACATATTTCGCGGTAGTGGTGGCAGCGGCGGTCAGCGTCTGCAGGAAGTTCAACGCACACCGCTCGCCAGCGAGCAGCGCTTTGGCAGTACCCTGTACGGCACACAGGTTGGTGCCAGAACGAAAAGCCTCACCGTCTTTTACGAACCACTGTATTTTTGCCTTCGGATCAAGTGTGTGAAAAACAGTTTCGACCCAGAACATTCCCGACAGGATGCCATCATCAAGTGTGACCACAGTGGCCTTGGCGGTGTGGTGGTGACCAGCTATGGCAGCGGATAGATCCTCTCCGCATAAGTCTTCTGCCAGCGCGTCGCTGACGTTTTTGGCAACCGCCGCGTCCAGCTTGGGAACATGGTGTCCGGCTCTGAATATCAAGCTGCCAAAGACATTGGCGTTGGGTGGTTCAGGAATGGTTAGAGTCATCGAAAGCCAGGCGCAGTCCGGAGAATATGTGTCTTTGCTCCGGCGTGTAAAAATTCCTGAAACTGGGGCGTTGTAATTCCTGCGCAGTGTGCGGGCTTGCGCCTTTGAGCACGTAGTGGTTTCCGTCAAACCAGATACTTGAATATTCGTCGTAGGGGAAGGTCTTGTAGCCTGGGTACGGAAAAAAAGTATTGGCACACCATTCCCACGCTCCTCCGGTTCGAAGAGACCCTGCCCGGCTCGCTGTTTCCCATTCACTTTCCACAGGCAAGCGACCGCCCGCATATTTTGCAAACGCCGACGCTTCGAAAAAGTTGATGCCGCTCACCGCTGCTTCGGCTTCCAAAGCCTGCCATCCCGAAGAGCCAATTGCCCCCCAGGAATTCTTTGCAGTCTGCTTCCAGGCATGGGGAGATGTGGTCTGTGCTTTTACGAGCCATTGCCAGCCCTCGGGACTCCAGAATGACTTGTTCTGGTAGCCGCCTGCCTGCATAAATCCTGAAAATTCTCCGTTGCTCACTGCGGCGGTGTTGATTCCGAACGCTGGCAGAAAGACTGTTTGTTGCGGGAGTTCGTTGTCAAAGCTCCAGGAATTGTCACCTCCTGTCAGGTAATGACCTGCAGGAAAGTGCTTTACTTTTTTTTGAGGCGGCACCGGTTCCAGGGTGGTAATTTCAGCACCGTCATCGTGTTTTGCCAAGACAAGCTCCCGCTGGTTTTGAACCATGGTCATGGTTTCTGCGTGCATTGCATGGTGTTGGATTAAAAATTTCAGGAGGTAATCGTTCTGCAATAACGGATGTTCGCCCAGTTCGCTGACTACCCGGCGCAACAATGCCACATTGTCTTTTTGCCGACAGGCAACTTCTGACACCAGGCTTGGGAATGGCGGCAGCTGGCTTCCACGCAGTGACTTTGTGTTCTTCCACGGGAGATTGTCCTCGCGGGAATTATCTGTGTAGCGACTGTTGGCAAGTAATTTTTCATGAAGCCAGAGGTCTTCAATAAACAAGGTATGGCGCAAATGCCAACCAACCGGGCTGAGTTCCGGGCTGAATTGCTCGCGAAAAAATCGCTCACCGAAATCCAGCACAATCCTGACCAGAGATTCCTGGAGTTCCTCCAGACGATCGACCAGTTGACGGCTGCTCACAGAGCCGCCAGTCGGATTTCGGGTGCCGGGAGATTGCTGATGGTGAGGAAGTGCCCAGAGGGAACGCTGTGCCAGACACCAGACTCGGAGAAAGGTTCCGAAGCCACCAACATGGAACCTGGAGCAAATCCTTCTGCTGCATCGCTCCAGTACAAAGTTGGGGCTTCATCTTTTTGAGCATGACGAAGTGCAACCACCCGTTCGCCGTCGGTGCATACCAGATTCAGTAAAATTCTGTGTTCACCAAGATGCAGGTGGCACCATTTGACGACGTCTCTCAGCGCTGGTTCAAGGGCATCCGGGTAGATTTTGGAAAACTGGCAGAAAAGCGCAAAAAGGTATTCGGAGTCGGTCAGCCCTTTAATGTTTGCGGTGATTTCCGGGCTGAGCTCAGCCAGTATTTTGGTTCGAGGTCCGTCATTGAATCCCTCAATAAGCCCGTTGTGAACGAAAAGATAGCGGCCGTAGCGGAAAGGCTGGGTGTTTGCCGGAGAATGCCACCCCTCGGTGGTGATGCTGCGAACCATCGCCAGCCACAGGCAAGCCGTTAAGGCCGTGCTGATTTCCGGCAAATTGTGATCGTTCCAGATTGGAGTAATGGCACGATAAATTGTGGGTTTGTCCAATTCAGGGTACCAGCCAAATCCAAAACCATCGGCATTTAATTTTGCATAACTCATCTCCCGCGGTTGCCAAGCCTGAACGTACAAGCTATGCTCCGGGGCGAGCAAAAATCTTTCGAGGCTGGTTCTGTTTCCGAAATAGGCTGCTAGGCGGCACATAGTCTTGGTGTGGTGACCAAATGGAGATATCTCGATTCCGGCAATAATACATTGACTTCACCGAACAATGCAGCGCGCTAAAGGTTTCTCCGGAGAGCGTTTTGGTTTGGAGGGGCAAATCCGTCCCTTCGTGGTAGAGCCGGCGCGTTCGGTGAATACCATTGCCGACGATGTGCGCGACAATCTGTTTTTCAAACCTCGCTCACTGCCTTCCAAATACTTTTATGACAGTCTGGGTTCCCGCCTGTTCGAGCGCATTTGCGACACGGAAGAGTATTACCTGACCCGAGCAGAAAAAGAGTTGCTGGAATCCAGCGTGGATGAGGTGCTGAGTTTCGTGAGACCCCGGCACATTATTGAGTTTGGCAGTGGTGCTTCCAGGAAAACCCGGATATTTTTGAAGACCTGCGAGCAGGAAAACATAAAATGTGAGTATTGGCCCATGGATATCTGCTCTGAGATGCTGGAATCCGCAAGCAACAGCCTGGTGCAGGAGTTCCCTTGGCTTGAAATAAACTGTCTGGTTGGTGATTACCATGCCGGGCTGGAAAATATATCCTTGCCTGAAGGTCGCAAGCTGGGCATTTTTCTCGGTAGCACCATCGGCAATTTTTCGGACGAAGAGGCAGACGAATTTTTTGCTGACATCCGCCAGCTGTTTTCATCGGGAGACAGCTTGCTGATTGGTGCCGACCGCCTCAAAGACCCCGAAATTCTCAACTCTGCCTACGATGACAGAGAGGGTTTGACATCACGCTTTAATTTGAATCTCCTGACGGTGCTCAATCGGGAGCTTTGTGCAGACTTTTCCGTGGAAAATTTTTGTCACCAGGCATTTTTTAATGACAAAGAGCTCCGGGTGGAAATGCATCTTGCCGCGCTTCGGGATCACTGCGTCAATTTTCGCTCCTTGGGAAATTCGATTGAGCTTAAAAAGCAGGAAACGATCCGGACTGAAATCAGCAGAAAATATACGGAAGACTGCCTGCATGACATGGTCGACCGAACTGGCTTCAAGCTGAAAAAACTTTTTTCTTCAGAAAACCAATTTTTTTCCCTGATCCTGGCAAC
The DNA here is from genome assembly GCA_965212025.1 of Candidatus Oxydemutatoraceae bacterium. Lineage (GTDB taxonomy): Bacteria > Pseudomonadota > Gammaproteobacteria > Poriferisulfidales > Oxydemutatoraceae. The sequence goes on along the minus strand of OZ243039.1, from coordinate 295,834 downwards.
GGTTTCCTGACCGCCGTCGGTCTGTCTGGACAGCTTTGCTTAACCGAAGCGTCCCGTGATGTATTGCTCGGTCAGCTTGTGGCGGGGATTTCTGAACAGAGCCCTTGCCTCCCCGACTTCAATCAGGTGACCCAAATGGAAATAGGCCACCCTTTGAGACACCCGCGCCGCCTGCTGCATGGAATGGGTCACAATCACTATGGTGTATTTCCTTCGCAACTCATTGATCAATTCTTCCACTTTTGCTGTGGCGATGGGATCCAGAGAAGAGCAGGGTTCGTCCATGAGAATGACTTCAGGATTGACGGCGATGGCGCGGGCGATGCAGAGTCTTTGCTGCTGTCCCCCTGACAGAGAAGTGCCTGGCTTGTCAAGCTGCCCGCTGACCTCGTTGAACAGGCCGGCTCTGCGCAAGCTGGTGTTTACGATGTGGTCAAGTTCTTCTGCCCCATCTGCAAGGGCGTGCAGACGGGCGCCGTAGGCCACATTGTCATAAATGGATCTGGGGAAAGGGTTAGGTTTTTGAAACACCATCCCTACTTTTTTACGTAGCTCAACCACGCTCACTTCCGGTTTGTAGATGTCTACTCCGTCAAGCAAGACTTGTCCACTCACATGACAATCCGGGATGGTGTCATTCATGCGGTTGATGCACCGTATGGCAGTCGTTTTTCCGCACCCTGATGGGCCGATGAAAGCGGTCACCCGATTGGGGGCAATGTCAATGCTGAGGTTGTGGATTGCGGGTATTTTTCCGTAGCTTACGCAAACATTCCGCAAAGAAATTCGTGGGTTCGGAACCGTCAGCTCTCCAACCACATTTGTCGTTACAGGTTCCGCCAGCTTGTCTATTTGCATAATGGCGTTACCAATGTTTTTCAAACTTTTTGCGCAAGACGATCGCCAGGCTATTCAAGATGCCCAAAAGCAATAACAGAACGATGATGGCTCCGGAAGCGCGTTCGGCAAAACCACGCTCCGGGCTGTCTGACCAAAGAAAAATCTGCACGGGCAGACTGCTGGCCGGGCTCGTGAAATCGGATGGGGGATCCACGATGAAAGCGACCATGCCGATCAGCAGCAAAGGCGCGGTTTCGCCAATTGCCTGAGCAATGCCGATGATTGATCCGGTCAATATGCCTGGCATGGCGAGGGGGACAGTGTGGTGAAAAACCACTTGCATTTGAGAGGCTCCGAGCGCGCGTGCGGCATCATGGATTGACGAAGGAACCGATTTCAAAGAAACGCGGCTGGCAATGATGATGGTCGGGAGCGTCATTTGCGCGAGCACCATGCCGCCGACCAGCGCAGACGAACGTGGCATTCCGAAAAAGTTGATAAACACGGCCAGACCCAGTATTCCAAAAATGATAGAAGGAACCGCCGCCAGATTGTTGATGCTGACTTCAATCAGGTCGGTCAGGGGATTTGTCGGGGCAAACTCCTCCAGATAAACAGCAGTTGCTACGCCAATAGGGAATGACAGAATAATAGCGATGAAGATGGTCATCAGAGAACCCTTAAGTGCTCCAAATATTCCCGCTCTCTCCGGGTCTCGCGAATCCCCGTTTATTAAAAAGTTGGTGCTTAAGTGTATGTCTATTCTGTTCGTTTCTGCCAGGTTGTCGAACCAGGAAACGAAGTCACCACCTCGACAGGCTGCAATGGTGGAGCTTTCCCAGGGCTCGGAACTTTTTTTAAGGCAATCCATCTGGGCATTGGCAACAAACCACATCGGGAAATTTCTGCCGCCAAGCTCGGGGTTTTCCCGAACCCTGCTGCGCAGCTCGTACGGGGCATCGTCACTCAGAATTTTATACAGTTTCTGTTTCTCTCCGCGAGTTTTGACATCGGGAAACATTTCCAGCAACGCTTCATGCACGGCTTTGCGATAAACCTGGATTCCCGTTCCCGTCGCATTTTCCAGGCGGATATCCAGCAAGATATTGGTCTGTATGAAGGCTTTATATCCTTTGGAGAAAATAACGGAAAAAAGAACAAGCAGAAATGCGAGTGACAAAATGATGGAAAAGGCTCCGTAAAGCCTGAAGCGCTTTTCCGCATTGTGGCGCCTGGCAAGCAACACAGAGCGTGACACCTGTCTAGCCATAGACCGTTCGGTGTTTTCTGACAATGTGCAAGGCCAATGCGTTCAGAATGAACGTCATTGCAAACAATGTCATGCCCAGTGCGAAAGCAGCGAGTGTTTTCGGGCTGTCAAATTCCTGGTCACCCACCAGCAAAGCCACAATCTGCACAGTGACGGTGGAAACAGATTCCAGCGGATTGGCGGTTAAATGCGCCGCAAGCCCCGCTGCCATTACGACGATCATGGTTTCTCCTATAGCACGTGACACTGCCAGCAAAATGCTGCCGACGATTCCGGGCAAAGCCGCTGGCAATACAATTCTGGTGATGGTTTCGTGCTGCGTTGCCCCAAGCCCGTAAGAGCCGTCCCGCAAACTCTGGGGGACGGCTTTGATCGCGTCATCGGAAAGTGAAGATATGAAAGGCACGATCATGAATCCCATGACGATGCCTGCGGAGAGCGCATTCTCCGAAGAAGTGGCGAAGCCAAAAAAGGTTCCTGCGCTCTTGACGAGTGGGGCAATCGTCAGCGCCGCAAAAAATCCGTACACGACAGTGGGAATGCCTGCGAGGAACTCAAGCATGGGTTTGACGACCTGTCTCAATCGTTGACCGGCATATTCAGACAGATAAATAGCAGACAACAAACCTGTCGGTACGGCAATGAGCATTGCGATGAGGGAAATCAGCAGGGTGCCGGTGAACAATGGCACTGCTCCGAAGGAGCCGGATGCCCCTACCTGGCCTTCGTGTATCGCGGTTAGCGGGCTCCAGTGTGTGCTAAAAAAGAATTCGAGAGGTGATATTTCAGCAAAAAACCGCAGGGTTTCAAAAAGCATCGAAAGCATGATGCCAAGGGTGGTTAATACCGCCACAGTGGAACAAGTGAAAAGAAAGGCTTTCAGAAATTTTTCAACACTTCTTTGAGCCTCCAGGCCTGAGCCAACACGAGGCAGTGCCCAGACAAGAGACGAGAGAAACGCTACCGCCAGAAAAATTCCCAGAATCATCGTGCTACCAGACGTGAACTGCAGGTATGAAGCTTTGATTTGTTCAAGTTCAACGGGCAATGACAGATTATCGTTCATCAACTGCTGAACAACGAATTCTCGCTGGATATCTGGCATTTCCTTTGGCAGGTTGCTTGCCATGAATTGGTTCAGTAGATAGGGCTCCAAAACCGTCAGCCACACCAGGATCATGAGCAGAGAGGGCAGGGAGCACCACAAGGCGACATACCATCCGTAAAAGACTTTTTTGCATTTGAGCCGGGTTGTTGTTTGTCGGTTCAGTTTCCTGAGCGCACCGCGATAGGCCAGGGCGGACAGGAGAAGAATAATGAGAGTTAAGGATGCGACCGACATTCCTGAGTACTGGGAATACGCGTGTTAGGGGCTGGCAAAATTATTTCAGGACAGTTTGTTCTGAAGCAACATTGACGCTGGTTGGCGATTTTACGGTCATTATCTTGGGCTGGCATGGTCGAACCGTTTTATTCGCGACCAGGTTCTTTGGGTGAACGCAGACAGTAATGACCGGGAAGTGGTTTGCCAACGCTTGTGGCAGGATGACGAAGGTCTCAGCGTGGCAATTGTATCGTAGAGCCAGTGTACGCGGCACGGCGTACAGGGTGTGCCCACGGATGCACCGCCGGCTCTTTCAATTCCGTGGTTTCGTAAGGTGCCCATCGTTCGTAATCAGAACGGTTCTGTTTATGCCACCATGAAATGGTTCGAATGTCATGCTACAAATCTCCAAGGTTGGAACGATTTGCGGAGTTTGCCATGACCAGCACCTGTTCGCAGGGTATGTCGGGAGCACGCCAGACTCGACTATTTGCCACTGAAATCCTGATTAGGGAGAGGTTCTGGCTGGCCAGAACGTCGCGCAAACTGACAACAGTGCCCCCACGTACAGACCCTGCCAAGCTGTTCCTGGGCAGTGAGGGACATCGTGAAGACGCGTTCATTTGTGTGTTCTCGGGCATAATATGACGGTGTCTTTGGTGCGCACAGCTCGGGAAGTGAGCAAGTAGCGGGAGAGGTTGCTGATCCTCCGCCCAAGGATGCGCCATCTCTGACAGGACGATGAATCAAACCGGAAAAGCACGACGTCGCCTGGGGGTAGTTATGGATCCTGTTGCCGGCATCAAACCGGCGAAAGATACGACGCTGGGTTTGCTGGATGCGGCACAAAGACGTAATTGGGATCCCTTCTGTATTGAGAGTGCCGATCTTTATTTGCGAGACGGGGAGGGCTTTGCTGCGGGTCACGATTTTACTGTTTCGCTGACTCAGAGCGAGTGGTGTCGAAAAGCAGAAAGGCGCGAGGTGGCATTGACCTCGTTTGATGCGATCCTGATGCGCAAGGATCCGCCGACCGACACGGAGTATTTCAACGCCTGCCGCATACTTTCCTTTGCTGAAGATGCCGGTGTTTTGGTGGTCAATGCTCCCGTAAGTTTGCAGACTGCAAATGAAAAGCTGCTGATGCAGCGCTTTAGCGATTTGGGGCCGCCGACTTTGGTGAGTGCCAATGCGAAACAATTGCGGTCTTTTTTCAATGAACAGTCAGAAATTGTCATGAAACCGCTTGACAGCATGGGGGGGGACTCTGTTTTTGCGTTGCGCCATGGGGACGAAAACTTCGCTGCGCTCATTGAAAATATGACCTTGAGGGGTAGGCGAATGATTATGGCGCAGCAGCTGATACCGGAATACCGAAGCGGCGACAAGCGCGTGCTGCTGGTGGATGGTGATCCTGTTCCTGGCGCTTTGCTCAGAGTTCCGGCGACGGGAGAATTTCGCGCCAATCTGGCTGCGGGTGGGCTCGCCAAGGGTGTCATGCTGGATGACAGAGATCGGGAAATCTGCGCACGGCTCGCGCCAGTTCTGGGAGATATGGGGGTTTTGTTTGCCGGTTTGGATATCATCGGAGGCAAGCTGACAGAGGTCAACATTACGAGCCCTACCGGTATGCGCGAAATCAATTCAGCTTTCGGATTAGACATTGGCAGTACGCTTTTTGCGGCGATTGAGAAGCGGTTGCCGGAGGGGTGCTAATGTCTGAGAACGACATGCTCCCGGAAGGCAAGGCGATGGCGTTTGATTTTGGGTTGGCTCGCGTAAGGCGATGGCGTTTGGTCGTTGGCTCGTAGGGGTTGCGATAGGCGATAGCAAGATGCAGCTCGCCCAGCCTTTGGTTACTTTGCGCGCCAGGCATGGTCGTCCGGACTGGCGCAGTCTGTCTTCCCTGGTTGCGGTTTGGCAACCAGTGGTCTTGGTGGTCGGTCGACCTGGGCAACGATCGCAGAATGCTCTGTTGTGTGGAATAAAATCCTTTACCCGTGGGTTGCGCCGACGGTTTCCGTACATCCCGCTCACTTTTTCCTCCGAAGAGTACACTTCAACCTCTGCATATTCACTGTTGCTTGAAAAACGCGCTCGCTGCCACAGACGTACGATCCGCAAGGGCGACATTGATAAAACAGCAGCGGCTTTGATATTGGAAGGCTGGTTTTTTACCGGAGGGGAAAAGTGATGTTGGAGAATGCCGAGCTTTTGGTGAAGCGTCTGGGTGACCAGCTTGCGCCGGCAATGGCAAAGCACGATCCCGACTCTCTGGTCATGCTGGGTATCCATACCGGCGGCGTGTGGCTCGCTGAGCGCTTGCACGCCAGATGTGCGCTGCGTTTGCCCTTGGGAATGCTCAATATCAATTTTTACCGGGATGACTTCAGCCGCATTGGCTTGCACCCGCGTATTGAACCTTCCGAAATTGCGGTTTCCGTTGATGGCCGACACGTCGTGTTGGTGGACGATGTGCTGTATACAGGCAGGACGATACGTGCGGCGATGAACGAAATTTTTGATTACGGGCGCCCGTCTGCCATTGAACTTGCGATCCTGATAGATCGCAAAGGACGTGAGTTGCCGATTTGCCCTGATTTTTGTGCGACGACAATTGATTTGCCAGCCGCGCGTAATGTGGAGTTACGTGGGCCGGATCCTTTGTCTCTGGTCGTGGTATGAACAGCAGGAGTTGTCTGGTTTTGGGTGTCGCGTGCCGAAGTGGCCGAGACTGGCCTCGTTCCAGGTCAACCTAAGCCCTGTGGGTGCCGGGAAGAATACCAGGGGAGTGCTCGCGGAGTGGTACAAGGTTGCCACGACAGAATTGCTGTGTCCCTACAGTGCAGATGGTGTTGCGGCTGGTTTCCCTTCACCGGCGGATGATCATATTGAGTTGGAGCTTGATTTGAACCGTTACCTGGTCAAGAACTCTGCTGCGACTTTTTTTGCCCGTGCCAAGGGGAGTTCCATGGTGGGCGTTGGCATCCACGATGGGGATTTGCTGGTCATAGACCGCTCCCTTGAGTGGCGCGACGGCCAGGTTGCAGTGTGCTTTGTCAGTGGCGAGTTCACGGTCAAGCGTCTGGTGAAGAAACAGGGTGGCTTGTATCTGATTTCTGCAAATCCGGAGTTTGCTCCGGTCAAGGTCAGCGAGCAGGAAGATTTTCGCATTTGGGGTGTGGTCAGCTACGTTATCCACAAGCTTGGTGGGAATCGCTAAAGCCACAAGGCCAAAACTCCCTGGCCAAGGCATGTTTGCTTTGGTTGATGCGAACAATTTCTACGTTTCCTGCGAGCGCATTTTTAATCCCGCTCTACAGGGGTGTGCTGTTGTGGTTTTTTCCAACAATGACGGTTGCGTCATTGCCCGTTCCGCCGAGGCCAAAATGCTGGGCATCCCGATGGGCGCGCCGGAATACAAGTACCGAAATTTGTTTCGGCATCACGGAGTGATGCAGTTCTCGGCGAACTTTGCTTTGTATGGAGACATCAGCCAGCGCATGATGAATGTGTTGGCAGGGCTGGCTCCAGCGCTTGAAGTGTATTCAATAGATGAAGCTTTCCTGCAGCTGGGAGAGGAGTCTCCAAGGGTCAGCATGGATTTTGCCGGGAAAGTCGTTTGGACGCTGGGGCGTTGGCTTGGCTTGCCGGTCAGCGTGGGCGTTGGTGCCACCAAGACTTTGGCGAAAGTCGCCGTCAGCCTTGCCAAGAAAAGCGCCACTCCCATGGTGCTGAGTGGAGACCTTGCCATACGAAAGGCTTTGCAGGAATTGTCGGTGCGAGAAGTGTGGGGTATTGGTTCAGGCGTTGCGTGCAGGCTGAAAAAAAACGGCATTCATACCGCCTTGGACTATGCAAGTGCGCCGCGAGACTGGGTAAGTCGCCATTTTTCCGTTACGCAGGTGCGTGTGCATCAGGAGTTGCAGGGAGTGCCTTGCCTGCCGCTGGCAGTGGCGCGGGTGCGCAAGTCAGTATGTTGCACTCGCAGCTTTGCCGATGCCGGTAAATTACGGGATTGGCAGCCATTGTCGGAGGTGGTTTCCGTTTTTTGTGCGCATTGCTCGGACAAGTTGCGGAAATCGAAAATGCTGGCTTCTGTGCTTCAGGTGTTTGTCGAAGAAGGAAAGTACGCCCGTGACCCGGCGAGAGAAACCCGAACTTGTGTGCTGAGGTTGCCGACACCATGCGATGATGTTTTGACATTGACGCGTGTCGCTCGGCAGGCGCTTCGCAGCATTCACCGCCAAGGTAAGCCGTGCAAAAGGGCGGGTGTCATCATGACAGGCCTGAAGCCACGCTCCCAAGCCACAGGCGAAATATTTTCTGCGTCAGGAGGGGCTCCGCGTGCCCAACTCATGGAAGTGTTGGACAGCGTCAATGCGATATGGGGTCGAGGGACGATCAGGAGTGCGGCACAAGGTTTTGGGGTGCGCGCCTGGGGAATGCGACAGGCGCATCTTTCGCCGAATTACACGACACGCTGGGAACATTTGCTTGAGGTTCAATGAACAGAGGTTCACCATTCTTTTTGCTCGCCAGGCAAAAACGACTCTGGCACTCGGCATCTGCATCGTAAGGCGTGTGCAAGGAGTGGTTTTCTGAGTGGGGGATTGAAAAAAGTCTGTTTGGCCGAATGCGGGCGGTAGTGGCAAGTGAGATGTACGGGTTCTTGCGACCAGTCTTTGTATGTATGTACAAACTATTCTAGTATGCGCGCGCAGCCGCGCAGTTCTGCTTTATGCGGTTCGGCAACATTTCATTTTTTAACGACAGATTTATTATGCTAGTGATACGTTTAGCCAGAAAGGGATCTAAAGGAAGACCTTCCTACAGCTTGGTTGCCACCGATTCGCGCAAGCGAAGGGACAGCGGGTTTATCGAGCGTGTTGGGCACTTTGACCCCATGGCGAAGTACCTGGGAAAGGACAGGATGGAAATCAAGCTCGACAGAGTGAATTACTGGTTGAAGCATGGTGCGCAGTTGTCTGACCGGGTCAAGGCACTACTTCGTGAATACAGGAAAATCCAGGCTACTGCTGCTGGATTGGTTCAAGAAACACCGGACGATGCGACGCCCGGATAAGCGGTTCACGTCAGTCAAATGGTGACTGTTGGAAAAATAATGGGTCTGTTTGGTCGTGAAGGCAAGGTGAAGGTGTTTTCCTATATGGAGCCTCGTGAAGGCATTTGCGACCTGTCTGGTTGCGTTCTGGGACAGAAACAACAGCGTTTTCAGTTTGTCAGTATGCGCGCCCACGGTGCCGGATTTGTGGCGCAACTGTCAGGTGTTGAAAGCCTCGATGCGGCTTCGTGTCTGTTGGGGGAAGAAATCGCCATTGACGCGAATAGCCTGGAGCCGGCTGGAGAGGGCGAATATTATTGGCACAGGCTTTCGGGCATGCGTGTTGTGACTCGGGATGGAGTTGAATTAGGCGAAGTCAGAGGGCTGTTCAGAACCGGGGCAAGCGACATTATGGAAATTTTCCGGGACGACGTGCGGACATTGGTTCCTTTTGTTTGGTCACGTTACGTATTGGGTGTCAGTGAGGCGCAAAATTGCATCACGGTGGATTGGCAGCTGGATTGGTGATGCGGATTGATGTCATTACGATTTTCCCTGAGATGGTTCACCATTTCATGCGTTACGGGGTACTGGGACGGGCGTTGGAGAGAGGCCTTCTGATGGTGGAAACATGGAACCCGAGGGAATATGCATCGGATGCACGCCAAACCGTTGATGACAGGCCATACGGAGGCGGTCCCGGGATGGTCATGATGGCTCCACCGTTGCACAAGGCGTTGTCGGCGGCAAAGGCACGGCAGCGTGGCAATTTCCGGACTATTTATTTGAGCCCTCAGGGGCGGAATCTGAATCAGAAGCTTGTCAACGAAATGGCGACTTGTGAGGGGCTGGTGTTGCTTTCGGGACGCTACCGTGGGGTAGACGAAAGATTGCTCGCTTATGTCGATGAGGAACTTTCTTTGGGTGATTATGTAATCAGCGGTGGTGAAGCTGCCGCCATGGTTGTGATCGATGCTGTTGCGCGTCAGGTAAAAGGAGTTTTGGGAGATGAGGATTCGGCTCGACAGGATTCGCTGGCAAACGGGTATCTGGATTGCGCACACTATACGAGACCTGTTGAGTATGAAGGACAGAGTGTTCCCGAGGTCTTGCTGTGCGGCGACCACGAAAGAATCAGGCGTTGGCGTTTGCAGAACGCATTGGGAAGAACCTTGGAGAAACGTCCGGACTTGCTTTTGAACTGCGATCTGGATGCAGAGGAAAGTGCTTTGCTTGATGAATATGCTTCTCAGCATGCTTTGCAGGAAATTTTGGCCAATCAGCCGCAGAAAAGACATCGGGAGGTGGTTTGAAGTGAGCAATCTCATTGAAATGATTGAAAGGGAAAGTTTGCGGGATGACCTCCCGGAATTTTCCCCGGGGGACACACTCGCGGTGCAAGTGTGCGTTCGGGAAGGCGAACGGGAAAGAATTCAGCTTTTTGTCGGCAATGTGATTGCCATAAAGAACCGAGGCTTGAATTCGTCTTTTGTCCTCAGAAAATTGTCACTGGGTGTGGGGGTGGAACGTGTCTTCCAAACGCACAGCCCGGAAATCAAAAGCATCGAAGTGAAACGCCGTGCCAAAGTGCGCCGCGCCAAGCTTTACTATCTCAGAGGCAGAACCGGTAAAAAGGCCCGCATCAAGGAAGACTTGGGTAAGAAACGGCGAAAAGATGGTTTGGCGGGCGTCGTATAACGGTTATTACCCCAGCTTCCCAAGCTGGTAACGGGAGTTCGATTCTCCTCGCCCGCTCTGTTTCACTGTGCCGGTTCAAGTCATCAATACGCCCTTTTCGCACTGGAAGCTGTGCCTGTCCAGTAAACATGGGCTTCTTAAAAGCGTTAGATGGAGTTCCGACAAGGATGTCAATAGCGGGATCGGGAGGCCGGATCAGGTTCTGAAAGAGATCGGGAACTGGCTGGAATGCTACTTTTCCGCCCCGAAAGACTGTTTGAACGGATACATGGCTTTGCATGATTTTTTCCCGCAACAACTAGTCCCCGGCGGCTATTTCAACCTGATTTTGCACACAATTGGCACTCTGCCTCTGGGGGCGGTGCGCACCTATGGTGGGGTGTTAAGGCTGACGTCAATGCTGTATTCCCTGGACGGTCGGGGCAGCTCCAGGAGTGTTGGGATGGCGTGTGCTACAAACCCCTTTGCCTTGCTAATACCCTGCCACCGGGTGACGGGAAGTGGCTGGCTGGGAGGGTATTGCAAAAATGTGGCAGGCGATTTCATCGCTCTGAAGAGGGAACTGCTGAGACATGAGGGTTTCGTGTTCCCGGGGCAGAGCAAACAAATCCCTGGTCTGGAAAAGGCTGAGGTTTTGGCTCTTGGTGCGAGGGGTTGACCCTTGGGCTTGGCGGGTTTACTTGGCCTGTTTGGTATTTTAAGATTTTTGAAGTGAGGGTTTCAGTATGTTTTCTGGAAAAATTCGTTTGATTGGAGTTTTGCAATTGATGTGCGTTCTGTCTTTATCTATGTTTGTGGTGTCATCTGCTGTAGCGGATGAAACCTGCCTGTCGCCGTACATGAAAAAAATCACGGGGCAGGAAGACTATGTCTATGTGTGGACTTTGGGCAAAGAAGGCTTGGGGGACGGGCAGGACAAGCTGGTGACGGTTGCCGTAAACCCAAACTCTGAAGATTACGGAAAAGTTGTAAACACTTTGTCCGTAAAAGGTCGCAACGAGGCGCACCATTCCGGACTGACTGATGACCGTCTCTTTTTATGGGCTGGCGGTCTTGGCACGAACAAGGTTTTTGTTTTCGACATTTCATCAGATCCGCGCAAGCCGCGCCTGAAAAAAGTCATCGACGATTTCGTGGAGAAGTCGGGTGGTATGGTGGGGCCGCACACCTTCTACGCATTGCCCGGAAAAATGATGATCAGCGCTTTGTCCAACAATAAAGATCGCCATGGGCGGACTGGACTGGCGGAGTATTCCAATGAAGGTGAATTTATTGCCGCACATTGGTTGCCGACTACGAAGTACCTGCGCGGTGCGACGCAGTCTGGAAAGTTTGCAGATGGCTACGGATACGACATCCGAGTCTTGCCTCGCAGGGGAATCATGATGACCTCGTCTTTCACGGGTTACGACAACTATATGACGAAACTGCCAGAGCTGTTGAAAAGTCCTGAAGCCATGGGACGTTTTGGCAACACCGTCGTGTTGTGGGATTTACATACCCGCAAACCAAAGAAAGTTTTGGATGTGCCCGGGGCACCGCTTGAGATTCGCTGCGCGTGGGGTGCTCTTAACAATTACTGTTTTACCACCTCCGCTTTGACATCGAAGATGTGGGTGGTGTACGAGGACGGGAAAACCGGGGAATGGAAAGCGCAGATCAACGCCACGATTGGTGACGTCGGGAATAAAGAAATGTTTCCTCTGGGAACCGCTTTACCGGTCGATATTTCCATTACTGCCAATGACAAAGGGCTTTGGGTGCAAACCTTCCTGGATGGAAAAACCCGCTATTTTGATGTCTCGGATCCCTTCAATGCCCACCAGGTGTATGAGCACGTGATTGGTGCCCAAGTCAATATGATCTCGCAAAGCTGGGACGGGAAGCGCTTGTATTTCACTTCTTCCCTGCTTGCCAATTGGGACAAGACTGGTAAAGACGATGAGCAATTCCTGAAGAGCTATGTTTGGAACGGGACAGAATTGAAAGAAAAATTTGCCATCGATTTTTACAAAGAAAAACTGGGGCGACCACACCAGATGCGGTTTGGTGCATACTCACTGTATGAGCTCACAAAAAAGCAGAAAGGAGAGGAGAAGCTCAAGGTCAGCGAGGCACGCTGACTCCATCCGATGTTTTTGGGTGTGTGGTATTTTCCTCAGACTTCAGCATGAAGTTTGGGGTTATTTAGTGAGGTAGAAGTATGAGTGCAGCAGAAAGTATTGTTGGTTTGGGTGACGCGACAAGAAGTTTTCTCGGTTCCACCAGAAAGATGCTGATCGGAGGTCAGTGGGTTGAATCCGCTTCCGGCAAGTGTTTTGATGTCAAGAATCCGGCGACCGAGGAGGTCATTGCCAGAGTCCCCGAAGGCGAATCTGAAGATATCGATCGGGCTGTGAAAGCAGCCAGAAAGGCTTTTGAGAGTGGGCCATGGGCGACCATGACGCCTTCAGAAAGAAGCAAGGTTATTTGGAAAGTCGGGGATTTGATTCTCGAAAACCTTGAGGAACTGGCACAGCTCGAATCGCTCGACAATGGGAAACCGGTCGCAGTCGCACGAGCCGCTGATGTTCCTTTGGCAGCTGACATTTTTCATTACATGGCCGGCTGGTGCACGAGAATCAAAGGCAGGACTATTCCGCTTTCGGTTCTCTACACGCCCGGAGCCCAATACCATTCCTATACAAGAAAGGAACCCATTGGTGTAGTAGGGCAGATCATTCCCTGGAATTTTCCTTTGTTGATGGCATCCTGGAAGCTGGGTCCTGCGTTGGCATGTGGTTGCACAGTGGTTCTCAAAATTGCTGAGGAAACGCCATTGACGGGTTTACGTCTGGGTGAGCTGATTGAAGAGGCTGGTATTCCGGCTGGTGTTGTCAACATCATATCCGGATTTGGTGAAACAGCCGGAGCGGCATTGGCTGCGCACCCCGGTGTTGACAAAGTCGCTTTCACGGGTTCCACGGAAGTTGGAAAACTGATTGTGAAAGCCGCTTCATACGACTTGAAGAAAGTGAGTCTTGAGCTTGGCGGCAAGTCACCAAACCTGGTGCTGGATGATGCTGATATGGATGTGGCAATTTCCGGCGCGGCCAATGCGATATTTTTCAATCACGGACAATGTTGCTGTGCTGGCTCCATGCTTTACGTCCACAAAAACCGCTTTGATGAGGTTGTCGCCGGTGTATCGGACATTGCCTCGAAAATAAAGGTGGGTCATGGACTTGCCGAAGACACGGAGATGGGGCCGATGGTTTCTGAAATCCAGCACCAGCGTGTCAGTGGGTACCTTGAATCCGGATTGGAAGACGGAGCCAATGCCGTCGTTGGCGGTCATAAGGGTTCTGGAAAGGGATACTTTATTGAACCGACAGTTTTGACTGACACCACTGGTGATATGAAAGTGGTCAAGGAAGAAATTTTTGGGCCGGTAGTCATAGCTGCGCCGTTCAGTGGTGATGAGGCAACGCTGATTGCCCAGGCAAATAATACAGACTACGGTTTGGCAGCAGGTGTTTGGACGACAGACATCTCCAAAGGTCACAGAATTGCAGCGGGTCTGAGATCCGGGACAGTTTGGGTCAATTGCTACAATATCTTCGACTCTGCCCTGCCTTTTGGCGGATATAAGCAATCCGGCTGGGGGAGAGAAATGGGTGAGGAAGTTTTGGGGAACTACCTGGAGACCAAAGCGGTTACGGTTCATTTGACCTGAGTTCGGGTTTTTCGAACCAGAACTTTGAATTGGAGGAATGGTTCACCTGCCGTTCTGATTTATGCCAGAGAAAAGGGCAGACGGATGGACTCTTCCACCGTGGCTGGTGGATTCTCGTCTTGGGTGATCCTTCCGGTCTGTCATTTCAAATCCAGGGCTTATTGGCAGGGTGTTTCGGGAAAGCGTGATCTTGGGCTTGCTGGGTGACTGTTGAAAGACTGGAAAAACTCATTTGGAGCCTGTGAAGGCTGTCATTGATGCAGTTCAGCCTGATCTTTGTTTTTGCTTCGGCGAAAGCGGAATGGGATTACGGCGGCGCAGAGCTTCGTTGTGTGCCGGGATGGTTGTTTTTTGTGCCGCAAGCTGATCCGCATGGTGTCTTCTGACGATTGGGTGTTAGAACCGGGGGTGCGTCTTGAGAACTGATTCAGAGTGGCGACTTGTGACAGAAACAAAAGAAAAATTTGATCTGGACAGTTATGAGCGCATGTACCGTGAGTCCATTGAGAAACCGGAAGTTTTCTGGGGAACACAGGCAGACCGCTTTTTAAGCTGGCAGAAGAAATGGGACAAAGTTCTGGGTTGGAACGATGAACTGAAGTCTGCCAAGTGGTTTGAGGGCGGACAACTGAACGTGACTCGGAACTGCCTGGATCGGCACCTGGAAAAACGGGGAGACAGACCGGCGATTGTCTGGGTCGGAAATTCACCGGGTCAAACCAGAACTTTGACGTACCGAGAGCTCCATGAGTTGGTGTCGCGTCTGGCAAATGTTCTGCTCAGCCATGGCGTCAAGAAAGGGAACCGGGTGTGTATTTATATGCCAATGGTTCCTGAATCGGTTGCCTGCATGCTGGCGTGTGCCCGAATCGGTGCTGTTCATTCAGTGGTGTTTGGCGGGTTCTCACCGTTGGCGCTACGCACAAGAATACTGGATTCGGACTGCCGGATCGTTTTGACAGCAGACGAAGCGCGTCGTGGCACTCAAACCGTGCCGTTGAAAGGCAACGTCGACGAGGCATTGGCAGGATGCCCGGATGTCAAACAAGTGATCGTGCTTGAAAATACTGGCGGGAAAATCTCCTGGCGGGAAGGGCGCGATCTGTGGTTTCACGAGTTGGTGGAAAAGGCCTCACCTCACTGCCCGGCTGCCGCCATGGAGGCGGAAGATCCCCTTTTCATTCTTTACACTTCCGGTTCAACGGGTACACCGAAGGGGTTGCTGCACACAACAGCAGGTTACCTTTTGTACGTAGCCATGACCCACTACTACACTTTTGATTACCGTGATGGCGAAGTGTTTTGGTGCACGGCAGACATTGGCTGGGTTACTGGCCACTCCTACTCTGTGTATGGCCCGCTTGTCAATGGAGGCACAAGCATTATTTTTGAAGGAATCCCTACCTGGCCAGATGTTTCACGGTTTTGGCAGGTGGTGGAGCAACATCAGGTCAATATTTTTTACACTGCGCCCACTGTCATTCGTGCGTTGATGCGGTTTGGGGACGAGCCGGTTAAAAAGTGTGATCTTTCCAGCCTGCGGGTTCTTGGCACGGTCGGGGAGCCGCTCAACCCGGAGCCGTGGCTTTGGTATCACGACGTGATTGGTGGGGGCCGGTGCAATATTTCGGATACTTGGTGGCAGACTGAGACCGGTGGTCACATGATCACGCCTCTGGCAGGTGTTTCAACCATGAAGCCGGGGTCTGTAGGCAAGCCTTTTTTTGGGATTGAGCCCGCGGTTGTCGATAGGCAGGGCACTGAGCTGTCGGGAGCCTGTGCGGGAGATCTGGTAATCCTGAATCCGTGGCCGGGACAGGCGCGTACGATTTATGGCGACCACGAACGTTATCGTGAAACGTATTTCAGCCGTTATCCGGGGAAGTATTTTTCCGGAGATGGTTGTCGCCGGGACGAAGCGGGCGATTACTGGATCACCGGGCGTGTGGATGACGTCATCAATGTTTCGGGTCACAGAATTGGTACAGCCGAAGTGGAAAATGCGTTGGTTGCGCACGAAAGCGTTGCCGAGGCTGCGGTGGTTGCCATTCCACATGCGATCAAGGGGCAGGCGATTTACGCATTTGTGACTTTGATGGCGGAAATTGAAGGAAACGCGGATCTCAAGGATTCCCTGAATGCAATCGTCTCCAGACAGATTGGAAGCTTTTCTGTACCCGAGACCATTCAATGGTCGCCAGGTTTGCCCAAAACCCGATCCGGAAAAATCATGCGCCGCATCCTGCGCAAAATTGCCATAAATGACCTGGGCGACCTGGGCGACATATCAACACTCGCCGACCCATCTGTCGTCGAGGAGCTGGCGGCAGTTTGTAAGCGAAGTGATTAAGTCCGTGGGTGGGTGGTTGTTTTCCACCTTCTTTATGCTGTTGAATAAAAAGCACTTTCCGGGATTGCCTGATCCGGTCATGGAAACACCTTGACTCGGCACGTGTCTATGCCGTGCTTGGTGGGGTGTTCATGAAATTTTCACCTCCAGGAACTGGTCTCTACGTACAAAGTGGGAGGACACATATCCCCGGGCTAAAAAACTTCGGCAGAATGCCGTGTATCGTGTCAGTTCGGCATCCTCTGTCTGGAATCCGGATTGCCATGTGGTGGTTTCTGCGGTGCGAACCGGCAGCTTCGATGGCAGCTTGTTTGGTGGCAAAAGTGGTCTTCGGGGGAAATGTGCTAGCATGAGTATTCTCGAAGCGGTGCTTCATTTGACACGTATGCAATGACATGAGTTCGGATATCCAGAACCTGTTTGCCAGGTACGAAAGTGCTTACGTCAGCCGCGGTGACATTGATGTCGCTCATGGGGCACGAAACAGGCAAGCTGTGAAGCGGGAGCGGGAAACAGAGTTGCGTGTTGTCAAATCTGGAATTACCTCATCGTATGTTGTCAGACCAGTTCGTCACAGAGGGTGGTTCTCCCGCAAAATTTTGCACCTGCTCGGGTTCGTGGTTCCTTCCACGAAAAGAGGGTGGGAAGGTGTTTTGAAGACCACTTACGATAATTTCGAAAAAGACATCGTGACTGCATTGGAAAGTAGCGCAGATTCCCTGGTCGATCCGAAAATATCAAAATTCAATCAGACGATCATCGCGGATATACAAAACCGTAGGGACCAAATGAAACCCTTGTCATCCTCCTACGTTGAGAAAGTGCTTCAGAAAGTGGCGGTCAGCGTGAATGCCGCAGGCCAGGGTGACAATCTGCCCCGGCAAGCGCAGCAGGCTTTTATTCGAAGCGCACAAGCTGCGCCCACACACGGTGATGCGGGTTTATTTGCAAACACCGATATGCCAAGCCCGCAGGGGGTGCTCGCCAAATTTGAGCATGACCATCCTTTCGAAAGCAGTTTGCAACCCATGTTAAAGCAAACCTTTCATGTAACGGAAAAGCACGCGCAGGATTCATTCAAAGACAGACATAAAGTGCTTATGGAAAATTTTGGGGAACAACCGCTTGTCGTTGTGGATGACCTGGCGGAGCGTTTCATGAAAAAACATGGAACGCACTTGAAGCATTTGATTGCGCAGTCGGTATTGCAGGAGAGTTCCCGCGAGCTTTTGAAAAACCCTGATCGTGAGCAATTTTCGAAATCTTACCGGGCTTTACCTGACCGTGTACACGAACTTGCCAATGCGGTGTTCCAGAAATACCAGTTGAGCTGCATGATAGAAGCCAATCTTGACTCGGCGGTATTGCTTGCTCTTGAACAGGAGCAAAGAGAAAGCGATGCGGTCATCAGCACCAGCTATCCCCATCTTGATTTCGATTTTCTTGCCTAAAGATTAGACGTTCCGGGCGGGCTCCACTTGTGCCTTGGTCACAGGGGCGGTGGAAAATCAGCGGCTTGGTTTTTGGACTGGTTCTTTTGGGAATGGCACACCGGTTCCACCGGCTCCACAGTAGCCGCGAGGGTTGTGGGCAAGGTATTGCTGGTGGTATTCCTCTGCCGGGAAAAGCCTTTCCAAGGGCACAAGCTCAGTGGTGATGCCCCCCCATCCACTTCTGTAAAGCGCGACTTGATAGTCATCTCTTGTCCGCTCCGCCATGCTTTTCTGCTCATCGTCAAGATAGAAGACTGCTGAGCGGTATTGAGTGCCTATATCGTTCCCTTGGCGCATGCCTTCTGTTGGGTTGTGTCCAGCCCAAAAGTGCTCCAGCAATTTTTCATAAGAGATGGTTTCCGGGTCGTGGGCAACCGCCACCACTTCACAATGTCCGGTGCGTCCCGTGCAAACGCTTTTGTAGTCGGCATGGAAACCACTGCCGCCGGCATAACCTGTCATGGTTCCATGTACACCACTCAAGTTGCGGAACGCTTTTTCCGGCCCCCAGAAACAGCCCATGGCGAAAACAGCTGCTGTAGTGTTTTTTGGAAAATTCGCCACGAGTTCCAGAAATTTCTGCCCCAGCTCAGGATGCTCTGAAGCCTGGTTGGGAGTGGCATGGTTGTGAAAACCTTCTGTCTGGTTCATGACAGCGATGTAAAAAGCTGCCGGTACAACGCGCCTGCGTGACAGGCAAAATACCAAAACGCGCGAAAAGCACTTAGATTCAATGTTGGCAGCAGGGTCATTGGCATAGGTTCGTGCCTGCCTGAATCGATTTCCGGATTGCGTTCTCCAAGCCCCCGAGTATCGCTAACAGCCGATAGCACTCCACTATAATAAACCCCGTTTGGGGCATGAGCCTGCTTGTTGTTCTGTTGCGTTCGGGTTCCCCGTGACTTTGTTTCTTTAGGGAGTTTCTGCTTGTGCATAAAAAAATACTGGTTCCGCTTGCTGCTATTTTGTTTTCCGCAACCTTGGCTGCGCTTGCCTACGTGCTTTTTTTGCGGGTTTTTCCGGCAGCAGTTTTGGGCTTGTTTCTCGCGATCCTGCCATTACTCATGCACAAGGCCATGCCCAGAATCAACGTTTTTTCCTTCCTGGAAATCATCGGCTTTATGCTGTTGCTGGTTGTGGCAATTGCTACCTCGTACCTGGCTTATGCCCAGACACTGGTCGGAGAAAACATTCCCTTTCAGTCGACACTGCCTTTGCTGCTTGGCAGCGTGGGGCTATATGCTTTTTACTTGCTGCTCAATCGGATTCGGGCTGAGGATCGCGATCTCTCAGTGCCAGAAAAACTGTCCATGCTTTTTTCCGGCCCGCCGCTCGTCTTGACCTTGGCGATGGCCTTCACGGTTAGTGCCTACGTCCTGCTGTCTTTCAATTATTTGGGTTCTTCTGTTCCGGAGTGGAAATTTTTAAGCGACAAATTTCTTGGGCGTGGCGTGATTCCTCCGATAACCTTGCTCCTGTTCATCTGGGGTCTCTTGCTGCTGATTAACAAGAGTTATTTTATTCGCCGGGAGAGGTATGCCTTGGCCAAAGCCGAGCGCGACCACCAATCGACTTTGCTGGAGAGCTTTTATCAGAGCGTGCAGGAAAGCGGATTTGGCAAGCTGGATTCCTATTTCGAGCTGGTGTGGAGAAAATCAGCGGATTTTTATGTCATCCCGCGTTACCTGAATTGGGCGATTCCGATTCTGGGCTTTATTGGCACCGTTTTGGGTATTTCTCTGGCTGCCGACGGCATTCAAAGAATTTTTAACAGCGGGCAAGGTCTGGCTCCTCTTTCCAGCCAACTCGGTGATGCCATTTCGCCATTGGGGATTGCCTTTGATACCACTTTGATCGCGCTGTCCCTGAGCGTGGTACTGATGCTTTTTCAAACAGTTTTACAGCGTCTGGAAGACAACCTGATCATGCATTTTGAAAATCGGATTCGCAATCTTCCGATGAGCGATATGTAACTCCATGCCTGCAGACAGAAGCGGCTCCACACAGTCTTCACTACAAGATCAGGAACGTAACAACGCGCCAATGGTTTCCGTTTTCGGCGGCGTCTTCGCGTTGTTTCTGGTGCTTTTTTTGTTGATTAACATTTTCTCCCAGTCCAATTTGGAAGAAAGACTGGGAGCAGCGACCAGCGACGAGGGGCTGTACCGTATTGGCTGGGGGAGCAGCGGGGAAGGCTATGTCGTGATTGTGTTCCCCGGTGAACTGAGGATCGTCGAGACGGCAGAGGTCATAGCGGAAAAAGCAATCTGTTCGCCGACGGGAGCCTTCGGTCGTTACGTGACAAAGCTGTATGCACAAAAAAAGAAACAACTGATTTTTGCGTTGACCGAAGGGAGCGTGCGTACCATGGCGACGGCGCGCAATTGCATGTTGCAGATCATGCCGGGGAGGCTTCTCACGGTTGGCTGGATCGTGGCGAATGATGAGCTGCTCAAATCCGTTTCCCTTGATGACATTCCTCCCTACATCAGGAAGGTCATTGAGTGAAAAATCGCAGTCTCTTTCCTGACTTTGGCGGCGTATTCCTGGCTGACATCCTCGCAAACGGGATCGCCATCATCATCATTTTGATTTTGATCGTGGTGTCGTCGGGTCATGACAAGGAGGTGCAGCGCTTGGAGCAGGTAGAAGATATGTCGGTGTTGCTGAGCCGGGATATTTCCACTTCCGTGGTGATGAATGCCTTGCCAACGAGTCCACCTGTACGACTGCATCACTATGACCGGGATGTGCTGGACCGTAGGCCGGATGAAAGAATCATGCCGATTCTGGAATTGCACACAGACTACGTGCGCAATTATTACGATGGCAAAACCATCTCGAGCCGGGACTTGCTGGAAGCTGACAATGCCCTGGATCGCTACCTGCAGCTTCTGGGACGTCAGCGCCTTGAGAACCTGCGCGTTGATGTCTACAGCATCAGGCTGTTTTACGTCGCCATGTCCATTTTTAAAGCCCATGGGCACTGGCCGAGGCACTGGCATTTTTTGGGTTATGGGGAGGAAGGCTTGCAATTGCACGATGAAGGGCAGTGGGTGGCGGAGCTGTCCAAGGAAGCAGAGAACGAAGAGTCGGTACCCAAGGAAGAGCAGGAAGAAAATCTTTGGGGTGACATTTCTCCGGGAGGAGGTGATGTCATCGGAGCCGATGATGGCGTGCAGGAGAGCGGTGACCCGGGATGGTCGCTTGCCATTCCGGATGATCTGGAAACAGATTTGCCACCAAGCGAATTCGGAACTGCGTATCCCTTTGATGGCCAGCGACCCTTTGGAGAATCCGAAAGCGGTGGCAAAGGCGAGGAGACGGATATCAGTAATTTGCCGGCCGGTTCGATGGCTGAAAGCGAAGTGGAAAGAGAGAGACTCGGTGACAGCATGTTTTCAGCTTTCAGCGAAGTGATGCGTGGAAATTTTGAAAGGGGAAAGCGTTCAGGGCAGGATGCCATAAACCGGATACAGCTACGGGTAGCCAGTCCGGCGCGCGTTGACCCGGAAGATCAGCCCACCTTGGTACTCAACGTCAATTTTGATTTCTATTCTTTGCTGGTCGCCCTGTTCGGCTACATGCAGACGATTCAGGACGAAGCGGACAGTGCCAGTCATACGCGCCTTCCGGAATACGACGTCAAGAGCGACTTGTTGCCTCTGGTCACCAGTCCGCCGGTTTTGAGCAGCACCGAAGTGACTTTCTTTGCGAAGTTGTACCAGTCGCTAAGTGGTGAGCCTCCGGAAGACCAGGAAACGATCACCCTGGAGGCGAAAATGCAGGAAGGCATCGGGCAGAATTTTCTGGCCTTACAGCCCAACCAGCTCTTGCATAAAGCGGTTATTTTGCAAAGCTCCTCGCAGAATGTATCCGCTTTTTTGCCGAAAGAAGTCGGGCTGCGTGTCCGGGTCGGGCTGTACCCGGAAATCTATTCGGGGCTGGAGCTTCCGATTAAGGAAAATACCTTGCTGTTGATGCCGACACAACAGAAAAATCCCCGTGAACTGCGTTGGCGTGTCCTGACCGTGGTGAACCCACAAAGAAATGACTTTGTGACCGCCTTTGTTTACGCCGCGATTGCGCCGAGCGGTCAGCTATTGCTGGCTACCGAGGAAAATTTTATTTATTCCTCGGACGCGGAATTGGCCACAAAATACCCAATTTCATCTTTGCGTAATGAGCAATGGACAACCTTTGCTTACGGTGGGGCTTCCTTGCTTTTACTGTTGGGCAGCGTTTTCGGTTTCTGGAGAAGTTTCGCGTGAGATCCAGCTTTTCCATCTGGAAAAAAGCTTCACTCGCGTGCCTGATTCTGCTGGTTGCGACGGTGGTTCTGTACAAGCTGCACCCTGTTTTCTTTCCGCCCGATCTGGTGTCGGTCATGACCAACGCGACGCCGGATGTGGAGACGCCGGCAACCCGCTTTGATCGTGTGTTGATCGTCCATCTCCGTGAATTGGCGAAAAAAATGTCTTTTCACCACGTGTTTTCTGGCGGAGTTCAGCAATCAGAGATTCCTCCTTTGTGGGTGGATCGCTGCGAAGTGAGCCAGGGTAATTTCCAGAGCTTTGTGAAATGGGAAAGGCTGTCTTCGCCAGAAGGCAAAATACAGGCTCTTGGCCAGCCGCCTGGCTGGGACTACAAAAGCAATACGTATGACCATGCCATCAGCGGCAAGCTCATCGCGCCGGCAAACGGTGTGACTTTCTACGATGCCCACGCCTACTGTGAAGCGGTTGGGGGCAGGCTTCCTTACAAAAACGAGTGGGTCGCTATTGCTTCCGGGCTTGAGGAGCGTCTTTACCCATGGGGAGACAGGTTTATTGGTGCGTCATGGCCTTACCAGAGGCGGCGCCTGAATGCCGCGCAGCGATGCGGGTCGCATCCGCAGACAGACACTCCGGAGGGGGTGCACGATATGGGGGGGAATGTGGCCGAATGGGGGCAAAACCGTGATGCCCCGCTGAAACCCGTCATCCTGGGCGGCAATGCCTACGACCGACCCTACGAACTGTATGGTTTGAACCGCTTATATCGCCATGCCCCGATTCGGTATCGCTCCCCTTATGTGGGCTTTCGCTGTGTTTACGATAAAAAGCCGGTGCGTACCACGCCCTGGCACAAGGAATTGACGACCGTGGCGTTTCCAGCCGGAAAGTACAGCACCGGCATCCCGGAAGGAACAAAAGTTGCCAACTATATTTTGAGATTTCCGACCGAGCATCTGGGTGAGATCAGTCGCATTGTCGGAACGGAAGGCAGCGATGGGGGCGGGGTCGTCTTGTTTATGACCCATGAAGTCAGCCGTGCCCAGTATCGGGATTTCTTGCTGGATCCTTTTGCGCAGTCAGGCGTGTATGCGGACAAAAACGAGCCAGACACCCATGCTTATGTGCCTGACAACTGGTCACAGCAAATGGAACACCCTGAGCTGCCGGTCGCGGGAGTGGATTGGTGGTCTGCCAGAGCTTACGCAGCCTGGAGAGGCGGGCGTTTGCCAACGAGCGAGGAATGGGCGATTGCGGCGTCCAATCAGGGTGAGACATTGTATCCATGGGGGAATGAATTTCAGTCCTCTTCTGCACTGACCGGGGACGCCCGACTGAACCAGCCTGCGGCGCCAGGAAGTTGGCTCGGGGATAAAAACCGGGAGGGGATATACGATATGGGGGGCAATGTTTCCGAATGGACCAAGAGTGCCTGGTTGGGAACAGCTATTCCCACAGTCATTGTCAGAGGAGGAAATTTTCTCTTGCCTGGCTCCAAGACCGCGGGTGTCGATTTTGTGAACCATTTGCCGCCTTCTTACCGTTCGCCGACGGTCGGGCTGCGCGTCGTCTTTGACAGCAGAAACTTCCTGGATTTTTGACGAAGAGGCGGTGCGTCAGGACTCGCGGCTTCTGCCTTCGGGAAATGTTGCGCGTCTTCCTTTTTGTTCAGCCACCGCCTGCAGGATCTTCGCCGGCTCTGCTCTGCTCTGCCAAATAAGCCAGCCACTGCTTTGCAGAAAGGGTGTTGCCGGGCATGGTTTCGGCTTTTTCAAAGGCTTTTTTCGCCCCTGCCAGATTTTCTTGTTTCAGCAGAGCGATGCCCAGCAAAAGACGTGCATGCCCAGCGTTTGCCAGCTTGCCCTTTCGTAGGGCCTCACGTATTGCCTGCTCGCCTTTCTGCCACAGACCCCGATCGATAAAAAGCTGTGCGAGGTGCAAATACAATCGCCCGTTCGGGGCGAACTGCGCTGCACCTTCGAGCGCCAATGCGGCTTGATGATCATCGCGCGCCGTGTGCCATGCCTGAAAAAGCAATTCCAGGCTATCGCCATCTTTTTTCAGCATCCCTCTTCGCATTTCGGACTGCAACAGCCTGGCTGCCTGGTAAGCACTTTGGTTTTGCAAACGTAATTTGGCAAGCTGGAGTAATTCGGCAGATTCACTCAGCATTCCCAAAGCATAAAGCCCTTCCATCAGAGCCAGCTGACTGTCGGGTTTGGCAAGTGCTCCGTACAGTGCAGCCAAAGCCAGGACGTAATGTTTTTTTGGATAGCTGGCAACCAGTTCGCTGAGTACCACCCTGCTTCCTTCGCGGTCGCCCAGTTCGTCATAGACCGTATTCAGTATCAGCCACAGCTTTTCCGGAATTTCTTCGCCGTGGCTGCGGATTTCTGCGATTGCCGATTGCGTGTAAAGCAAAGCTTTTTTTGCTTGCTTCTGCCTGAGATATGCCTGGGCAATGAGTGTTGTGTCTGCAATATCCAGCTTCGGGACGACCGCTTCCAGTTTCAGCACCCACTTTATCGCCATCGCGAAGTTTTCCGTGTTGAAGTGCAGGCGGCTCAGGCTGCGCAAGGTGTCAATGCCTAAAGCCGGCGGGAGGCCGGGCAAGGTTATGAGTCTTTCATAGCTGTGCACCGCATCCCGGTAGCGTTCTTGCAAAATGTGGCCGTAAGCGTCCAGGCTCCATGCTTGGGCTTTTTCGTAAGCATTAAGATTTCTGCCCAGCAAAGCAGCCAGTTGTTCGTGGCCAATCCGGTATTGTTCCGTGTTGAACAGTTCCTGCACTTTTGTCAAAGTTTCAAAAGCGTGTTGCCCCATTGCCGGCAAGTGTTCCGGGGTGGCAAGGACTGTCGCGGGGAAAAACAGAAAAAACAAAGACAACGCAAAACAACTCATGCGCACGGTTACCCGGTCTGGTCTTTTTTTGCAGGCGTGGTTCGGTTCAGTCGCCAGTAATCTGGAAAACAAAATTATTCCTCACTCCAGAGACCCGCACCGGGCGGCCATTCAGCATCCGCGGCCGGTAGCGAAATTTTTTTGCGGCGAGCCGCGCCACGTCGTGAAACAATTCGCTGTCACAGTGGCTTTTGAGCACGCGGACATTCTCAACGGCTCCCGAGCTGTGTACGGTGTACTCAACCATGCAGTTGCCTTCGACGCCGCGTGAAAGTGCTTGTGGAGGATATTCCGGAGCCGCTTTCAGGATTGGGAAATAGTCGCCGTTGTCGTTCAGATTGAAGGCGGTGTCATATTGCAGCGGTGTGTGCTGGAAACCTGGCATCATGATTTCCATTTCCCCAATCGTGGGTGAGAGGAGGCTCGCCAACGATGGTAGTTCCGGTGTGTTTTGTGGCGCTCGCGGTTTTTCCGGAGTTTGGCGTTTTCTCGGTGCTGCCGGTGACCGGGACGGGGAATGGGCGAAACTCACCGACAGGTGTTTCTGAATTTCCAGGGGGGGAGCTTCTGCGCTGATCAGGAAACTCATGACCCAGAAAAGCGTTGCCACCATGCAGGAAGCAGGAATTAACGCGAGCAAAAGGCGAGCGTTCACAGCTCAACTGCCAGCGCGACCTTCACTTCAGCTCGCTGGAAATTGCCATGCTTCTCACTCCCGCCAGGCGAGCCGTATCCATGACTTTCACCAAGGTGTTGGCGTGGGCTTTTCGGTCTGCCTGAATGAGCACCGAGGCCAAAGGGTGTTCTGCGCGCAGGCGCTCAATGTTGGCGCGCAAGTGGTCGAAGTTGACCGCCCGCCCATTAATCCAGATCACGTTGGCAGCGCTTATGGTGACCAAAATATTTTTCTGTTCCAGCGTTTTGGTGCTTGTCGCCTGGGGCAGCTGAATTTCAATTCCTGCTTCCTGGACGAAGGAAGCCGTGACGACAAAGAAAATCAGCATGATGAAAATCACGTCGAGCATCGGAGTCACGTTGATGTCGAGCTCCTCGTTTTTTCTCTCCCGCTGTAGCAGTCTCCTCATGACCCTGATTCCTTGGCCTCTTCGTGTCCAAGGGGCAGACTGAGGCTGATGGTTGCCGTCAAAAGCTTACTGAACTGATTTTTTTCGCGTTCGGCACGGGCGGAAAGCCAAGCGCTGAAGCCCAGGCCGGAAAGCGAAACCACCATACCTGCCATGGTCGGAATCGTCGCATGGGAAAAGCCGATCGCGATGTGTCTGGAGTTGCTGCTGGCACCCGCAGCAAGCGCTTCAAAGACCTGGGTCATTCCGTTCACCGTGCCCAATAAGCCCAGCAACAAAGCCAATGTTACGCAGACCCTGATCAATGGCAGATTGCGTTCCAGAGACTGCGAGACTTCGGAAAAAAGTTGTGCTCTCAAGTGCCTGGTGTGCCAGGCAGAGTCGACTTTGTGAAGCGACCATGTTGCCAGCTTGCTTTGCACCACGCGGGCATGACCGACATGAAAATATATGAGGCGCTCAAAAATCAGAGTCCAAAGTAACAGTGCGACCCCGGCGATAAAAACCGGGACTGCGCCGCCTGCCGCAAAGAAACGTGCGAGTGTTTCAAATAAGGGCAGTTGCAGAGACAGCCAACTCATCAAAGGGTCTGTAGCTTGTGGGAAAAATCATTTGCGCGCGGCGTGTGTTGCGAGCATACCCACCGCTTGCTCCTCCAGGATCTGCGTTAGATTTTGGGAACGGCTGAAGACCAGAGTGTGGAGCAGAATGACCGGAATCGCTACGCTCAGCCCTAAAACTGTGGTGACCAATGCCTGTGAAATGCCGCTCGCCATATATTCCGGCTTTCCGGCTCCAAACAGGCTGATTGCCTGGAAGGTAATGATGAGGCCAGTCACCGTTCCGAGCAGTCCCAATAAGGGAGCAATAATGGCAACGATTTTCAGAAACAGCAGACCACTGTTGAAACGTGGTGTTTCTGCGAGAATGGCTTCATTCAGTTTGAGTTCCAAAGCTTCTGAGTCAAGATTCTGATACTGGTGGTAAATGCGGGCAATTCTGCCCAGCGCATTGTCGCCTGCTTCGTGGAGATTTTGCATTTGCCGACGCAGGTGATGTGTGCTGATTGACAATAGCAGCAGGCGCGCCAGCGCCACCACCAGCGCAAGGCAACCGAGCACGATGATTGCGTACGCGATGATGCCGCCTTGCTGTATGCGCTCCAGCAGCTCTGGCTGCCGCACCAAGGCCGACATCAGCTGACCGCGCGAAGGATCAATGGCAAAAGGGAGCAGCCCGGAATCGGCGTTTTGCAACGCCATCGCCATCGCCAGCTTGGCATTGTCAGGTTGGCGGTCTGTTTCGACATAGCGACTGTTCTCGGGGTCATAGCGCAAATATTTTCCACTTGAGATCAGGTTGAACACTCCAATTCTCAGCACGGTGCCCGGCAGGGAAGTGCCGTCAGCCACCACCACCCGTGCTGTCAAATGTTCCACTTTCCCGGACTCAATCATTTCCCGATTGATTTCATCCCACAATGCTTCCAGTTCTGCGAGCGATGCCAGCTGTCCGGGGCGCCCCATTTTTTCAATCAGGCTATCCAGGAAGAACACCCGTTCCGGATATTGCCCATTGAGCAGAGAGTCTTGGAAACGGCTACGCATTTCGCCAGCCGTTTGCCGCACCATTCCGAAAATTTCTCCCGTGGCTCCCAGACGCCTGTCCAGTAAAACTTCCAGTTCGCTTATTTTTTTTTCATTTTGGGCAAAGCTTTGTTCGAGCATGGCAGACTCTTTTTTTGCGACCCGTAGTTGCTGTGTCACTTCTGCGAGCATTTTGTCCTGCTCTTTAGCGATATTGCGGAATGCTTCCAGACGCTCGGCGTTGCTTTTTTCGTCGCTCCGGTACGCGTCTTCTATCTCGCTGATCATTTCGGGCAAGGAGAATGCTTGTGCGGTCGGGGCGCAGATCAAAGCCCATGCCCCTAAAACAATGATGGCGATGTCTGTGAATCGCATCAGCCAGGTTCTTTCATTGCGGCAGGAATTGGCACGATCAATAGTTCCGGTGCCACTTGGTGACGGGCAATCCCCAAGCCCTGTCTGATTGAGCGCAGATAGAGTTCATTCTCCAGCGCACGCCACTGTCCGGTCTGCGAGTCCCAGGCACCGCACTGCTTTTCGTCTTTTGTCAGATATAACAAGGCAATTCTGCCGATGCGCAAAATATCTACCACGCGCTCCCGCCCGGACAGCACAAAATCCTGTTGATAGCTCTCCAGTGTTCTGCCGTACTCTTCTTCTCTTTGGTAACCGGCGAGAACCTCGCGGAATTTATCAGCTATGGTTTTGTCTGGACGCTCCAGCAGTGCGTAAAGTGATTGAACATGGGCTTCCCGCTCGGCTTTCCGGAAAGGCATGTCCGAGCTGACAAAGTGTTCCAGAGAGTCGACCCTGTGCAGCAACAGCGGCAAGAGGCGTCTTTCAAGCGCTGCTGCGTCCTTCAGCGAGGCGCTGAAATTATGGATGTCCATTGACTGGGCATCCACTTGCGCTTGCAAAAGACGGTTGTATGAATTGACTTGTTCCAATTCACGCAATTTTTGGCCGTAGTTCGTGAGCGCCTGGTGTGCTACATCGGCC
Source organism: Candidatus Oxydemutatoraceae bacterium (assembly GCA_965212025.1). Classification (GTDB taxonomy): domain Bacteria; phylum Pseudomonadota; class Gammaproteobacteria; order Poriferisulfidales; family Oxydemutatoraceae. Next base: position 267,234 of record OZ243039.1, on the reverse strand, counting down.
AGGTGGTGCACCTGTTGCTGCGCCGCAGCGTTTTCTTGCGACCGCGCCTCGCCAATTTGCAAAATGCGTTGCAAGTCGTCCGCGTAGGGGATATCGCTCGCCGCGACCAGCAGCAAGCAGGCGAGCGGGACGCGCATCAGGGAAAAGAGGCGGCGCAAATTCACGCTTGATGTCTGATGTGCGGCGAGACCAGGTTTTGCTCCAGCGACTATCGGGAAAACCGGCAGGAAAAATTCGCTGTCTGCTTTTTATCCTTCCAGGGCATTGACAACCACGTGCCGCAAGGCACTCACGGTTGCTTGCGTGCTTTTGAGGGTTTTGTTCAGGTTACGGGTTACGATTTCCGGATCCTTCAGCCCGTGTCCGGTCAATGTGCAAACGATCAGTGCCCCCTTTTTGATCCGCCCGTCACGGTCGTCTTTCAGCAGTCCCGCCAATGAAATCGCTGAGGCGGGTTCACAGAAAATTCCTTCCTCGGTAGCCAAGAGGCGCTGCGCAGCAAGAATTTCATGGTCTTCGCAAGCCCTGAACCACCCTCCGGATTCTTTTTCCGCCGCCAATGCCTGATCCCAGCTCTGTGGATTGCCAATGCGGATGGCCGTTGCCACGGTTTCCGGGTGCAAAACCACCTGACCGGAAACGATGGGCGCGGAGCCGCTGGCCTGATAGCCCAGCATTATTGGTCGGGACGTGGAGGTGACCGGTGCTTTGCGATAAAGCGGGCCAAAAAAAACTTGCGATTTTCTGGTACCTACTCCTTCCAGGCCGGCTGCTTCGGTGTAGCCCATCCAATAGGCGCTAATGTTGCCCGCATTTCCTACTGGCAGACAGTGGTAGTCCGGAGCTCTGCCCAGAACTTCCAGAATTTCCAGCGCAGCTGTTTTCTGGCCTTGCAAACGATAGGGGTTGACGGAATTTACCAGTACCAGACCGACTTCGCTCGCCACTTTACGCGCCAGTTCAAGACCGCGATCGAAATTTGCGTCTATTTGCACGACAGTGGCTCCTGCGGCGACCGCCTGCGCCAGTTTCCCGAAGGCGATTTTCCCCTCCGGGATGACCACAAAGGCTTTCATGCCAGCCCGTGCGGCGTAAGCAGCTGCCGAAGCCGAAGTATTTCCTGTTGAAGCACAGACAACTGCCTGCTTTCCTTCATGTTTTGCGAGTGTGACAGCGACAGTCATCCCGCGATCTTTGAAAGAGCCAGTAGGGTTGGCTCCTTCCACTTTGACATATATTTCAACAGGATTACTGAAATGTCCGGGAATGTTTTCCAGCCGCAGCAATGGAGTATCACCTTCATACAGACTGACTTCCCGCGCTTCTTCAGGGAGCGGCAGGCAATTCGCGTAGCGTCTGATCAATCCTTCCTGTGTCATTTTTGCCCCAAAACCCGCGTTAACGCCCTTTGGTGGGTGGATGGGGAAGGCTGAAAGCAGAAGAGGATTACGATAGCGCGGGGTTCTGTGTGCGTCTCGTGACCCAAGGTGGTTGGCAGATGCCGTGAGCACGACATTGTTGGTAGCATGCCCCTCAAACCTCCAGCCACATCACGAGGCCGATTCTACACGGATGCTGACGGTCGGAACCAGCACATTTTCCAGCCCATCAATGGCTTGCAAAGCCGTCCTCAGGTAAGCCTCCTTTATTCGCTGGGTGAATATGACTAGTTCGACCCCGTCACTAAAGTAGTTGCTGGCATCTTTTTGCAAAAATTTTTCTACGTTGATCTGTGACTGGCCTAAAATTTCTGTGATCGAAGCCAGCGTTCCCGCTTTGTCACGCACGAGCAAACGTAAATAAAAAACAGATTCCAATTCGGCAATGTCGACTATGTCTATGTTCTCCCTCGCATCATGCTGGAACCCCAGATAGGGAACGCGGTTGCTCTCGGGGGAGTGCATGGTTCTTGCCAGGTCAAGAATGTCTGCTACCACTGCCGAAGCTGTGGCTTCAGAACCAGCTCCGGCTCCGCAAACAAGCAGGGTGCCCGCCGCGTTGCCATGGACGAGCACCGCGTTCATGGCGCCTTCAATGTTGGCCAACTGGTGTTCGGGCGGAACAAGCGCCGGGTGTACGCGTAGCTCAAGACCCGCCGCGCTGCGTTTGGCGATTGCCAGGTGCTTGATGCGATAACCAAGTTCCCGGGCGCATCTGATATCGATGGTATGAAGTTCCGAAATGCCGGAAACAAATACGTTTTCCAGACTCAGAGGGATACCAAAGGCAATGGCTGCCATGATGGTGAGCTTGTGTGCCGCGTCAACGCCGCCCACGTCAAACTCCGGGTCTTGCTCGGCGTAGCCACGGCGCTGTGCGTCTGACAATGCGTCGGCAAACTCCACTTTTTTCTGATACATCTCGCTGAGAATGTAGTTGCTGGTTCCGTTGACGATTCCGCTGAGCTGGCTGATTTGGTTGGCTGCGAAACTTTCACGCAAAATTTTGATAATGGGGATGCTTCCGGCGACCGCAGCTTCAAAAGCGATCGCCACTTTGCGCCGGCGACCGGCCGCGAAAATCTCTTCTCCGTGTATGGCAATCAGTTCCTTGTTGGCGGTCACAATGTGCTTGCCAGCATCGATGGCTTTGAGAACGAGTTCGCGAGCCGGGTGACATCCCCCCATGAGCTCGACAACGATATCTACTTTCGGGTTGGTCACCACTGCTTCCGGGTCACTGACAAGCTGCAAATTCTCAAGCGGAATGGTGCGCGAGGCATGTATGTGGCGCACAGCAATGGGTCCCACTTCAATATGAGTTGCCGAACGGCGCAAGATCTCTGCGTGATTGCGCCGCAAAACCGAAACGGTGCCGCTGCCAACAGTGCCCAGACCCAGCAGTCCCAGATTGATTTTCTTCATGGCTTTAGCCACTGCCCACGAGATTGCGTTTCGACAATATCTTGAGAGGATTCGTGGGCTTTCCCTTAAAGCGTATTTCAAAATAAAAGGATGGGCGGTTCCTGGCGTCCGTTCCCATGATTGCTATTGACTCGCCGACCTTGACGAAGGCGTCTTTTTTTACCAAAAGCTGTTTGTTCATGGCGTATGCGCTGAAATAATCGGCATTGTGTTTGACGATCAGCATGGCTCCGTAATGCCGCAATCCCCGACCGCTGTACACCACTTGACCATCGGCGGCAGCGTAAACCTTGCCGTCCGGGTGGCCGGAAATTGTAATTCCGTTTTCATGATCGGGATGTTTGAATCCGGAAATCAGTTTGCCAGTGGCCGGCCAGCTCCAGGCCACACCATGCTGCCAAGAGACGCTTCCTTTCAGGCGGGAATTATCTGTGCGTCTGGATTTTGCAGGAGTTTTTTTTGCTCCAATCTGCTTGAGTATGGTTTCTTTGCCGCCATCGCCATTCTCTGGGCGGGTTCCCGTGTTTTTCTTTGGCTCGCCTTCTGTCAGCGAAAGTGGCTTGGCTCTTTGGTTTTTGGAAGGTACTTTCGGGACAGATGTGGAAGGTGCCGGGGAAGGTTTGGGGGCGAGCTGTTTGATTTTTTCATTTACTTTCTCCGGGGATGGGGCTGCCGTTGGAACGGGTACCGGAATCGTAGCAAGCTGATCGGGAAAAGAGCTTTCCTGTTCGAAAAAAATTCCCAGACCCAGACGCTGTCCAGGGTAAATTCGATAGGGGGGCGCAATTCCGTTCAAAGTTGCCAGACGTCGGTAGTCCATATCGTGTATCCAGGCGATGGAGTAAAGAGTGTCTCCTTTCTGTACAAGGTGCGTTCTTTCCTTTTGCTCGGGGACTTCTGTCAATTCAGTCGTGTAGTACGGGTAAGTGTTGCAGGCTACGGGCAGGAAAAGTGACAGGACGATAGCTGGAACGGAATAATTCCGGTGTAGGAAAACGGTCAAAACGAAACGCAAGATGCCCATTTACGGAGAGAAAAAGCCCGGTTGCAAGAAGATAAAAACCACCAGAATGCCCGCCACCAGCCAACCCGACCAGCGCGGAGCGCGTTGCAGGTACGGCAACAGTTTCGGACCAAGATATCGGCCGAAGATCGCCAAGGCGAAAAAGCGCATCCCCCGTCCAAGGCATGATGCCACAATAAAAATCGGGAGGCTTTGGCTCATGACCCCAGCGGTGATGGCAAAAACCTTATAAGGAACCGGGGTGAAAGCGGCGAGGAAAATTGCCCAGCCGCCCCAGTTTTCAAACCAGTTTCTCGCTTCCTGATAATGGTTCCACCAACCGCTGCTTTGCGCAGCATCTTCAAAGTAGTGAAAGGCAAACGACCCTGCGTAATAACCGGCCACGCCCCCCAAGACAGAGAGTGCTGTTGCCACAAAGGCGAGGTACATGGCCCGGTCGGGGCGAAATACGCACATTGGTGCCAGGATCACGTCCGTGGGGACTGGAAAAAATATCGACTCCGTAAAGGCCAGAGCGCACAGATACTTCTCAGCGTGCCGATGCCATGCCCAGGCTTCTACGGTTTGAAACAGTTTGTTCACAGAAGCGACCGGTTTGGATGCAAGGCTGTTGTCCCTGCTTAATCATCAACGAAAGGCACGAATTTGACTTTCTCGTATCGCTTCTCGCGCCAGCCCGAGTGGCTTCTTCGTATGATGGTCAAGTATTGGTGCTCACCGCCGATAGGGGCAACCAGCAGGGAAGGGAACGCCATTTGCTCAAGGATCAGGCGTGGGACTTCGCGCTCAACGGCTGCTGTAATCATGATTGCCTGATAGGGAGCGTACTGATTCCAGCCGCGAGCACCATTTCCCTTGAGAAAATGCACATTGGAAAAAGATTGTTCGCGGAGCACCCGTCTCGCGTTTCGAAACAGAAAATCCACTCTCTCTACGGTAAAAACTCCGGTGAACAATTTGGCAAGCACCGCAGTTTGGTACCCTGACCCGGTTCCTATTTCCAGCACTTTAGCATCGTAGCCATCCTCAATAAGCATTTCCGTCATGCGGGCGACGACATAAGGTTGCGAAATCGTTTGTTTCGAACCAATTGGCAAAGACTGGTTTTTGTACGCCAAATGACTGAGCTGGGCTTCGATAAAAACATGCCGAGGTACGCTCGCCATTACGTCCAGCACTTTCTGGTTTCGAATGCCCATGCTATTCAATTGCCCCACCAGCTTGTGGCGGCTATGCGTAAAGCGGTTCGCTTCGCTCAAGCGCTGATGTGCCAATGCTTCAACCATTTCCCGATAGCGGGGATCGTCGAGTGATTCGTCAAATCCATGCTCAGAGGTGTTACCGAAATACATCCATTGCTGATGGCTTCAAAGTCTGTTCCCGGGCCAGAGTCCAGCGGGCCTCCCACGTTTCCTACCCAGTAGATTTCTTGGCCACGTGGGTCGCGGTCTCGTCTGACCGGGTCTGCAGGATGGCGGCTGCCAAGGCGCGATGCCCGGATGCCGGCGATCGCCTCCTCCGCCAGATCAGGAACGTTGACGTTCAGGACGACCTTGGTTTGCGATTGCAAATCTGGCAGCTCCCGCACCAGGTTCGCAACAAAGTGTCCAGCTGTCGCAAAGCAACGCGATGTAGCGGCTATGGCGGAGATGGCTATGGCGGGCAACCCCAGGAAGTGTCCTTCCATCGCGGCGGCCACGGTTCCCGAATACAGCACATCGTTTCCCAGGTTTTCCCCATGGTTAATGCCGGAAATCACCATGTCAGGACGCTTTCCGTTCAACAGTCCTGTTAAAGCCAGGTGGACACAGTCGGTTGGGGTTCCATTGACAACATAAAAGTCCGTTTCCAGTTTTCTGACTCTTAAAGGTTGGTCGACTGTCAAAGAATTGCTGGAGGCACTGCGATTCTGGTTGGGAGCGACAACCGTCACCTGTGACACGGTACTGGCGAGGCATTCACGCAATACGCGCAGCCCCTCGCTGTGATAACCGTCATCGTTGCTGACTAAGATGTGCATTTGCTTTGCGAAAATTCCTGAAAGCTGGCAGATCGGGATAGCTGTTCTATGTGTTTGCCTTGGTGCTGGACACGTTTCTTTTGGTTTTGTGCCCCTTGTTCCCTCAGCCTGCAATTATCACTGAATCCTCGAGTCATTTTATAGTGGCTTCAGGTTTTCTGCCTCGCTGAGAAAGGGGTGGGAAAGGGTGATTTTTACAGATTCGTATCGCCGTTTCTTCCTGTGATTGTAGCTGACAGGGAAAATCCGGCAATCGCCCCTTGCGTGTAACGCGCGGTGAATTCGGGAAACCCCGCTGCGGCAGTTGTTGATGTCAGGCATCCCGACTTGATGCACCCGTATATTTGCGGTAAAAAAGTATCCGGTGACGGCAGATGTGCGCGTTTCTGTTACGATGCAACCTCGGTTCCGCTCAGAGGAAGTTTTGGATGCAATACGGGTCACTGTGACCGGACATGACACCTCGGGTTTCGGCATTCACTTGGCAAAGGTGCGTACGCTTTATGAACTTTACAGGCATTGGCAAGGTCGGGATATTTCACCATGGCTAGCAGGAAAAAATGGCTAAAGCCGGGGATTCTGGCTGTGTTCCAGGTTTCTGCAGTCTTGTTCGTGTTTTCCGGATCATTCCCGGAAGCCCTGGCGCAAGGTGCTGTAGCTCAGAATAATCCGACAACGCCGGTTATTGTGGGTGGATCAACGCAGGTGCGTGTCATTGCTGCAGAAGAGACGACCCTGTTGATGTCTTTTGAAGCCGATGACCCGGAGGACGCGTCAAGTCTGCGATGGACGCTGGAGAGCACGGCAAATTTAAGCGGCGGGACGGTGGAATTTGTTGGTTCTACACGGGGAACAAGCATTGCAGTCGTGTTCAGGCGCACAGTCGGTGCAACCGTATTGGGTTCTTTCGTATTGAAGGTCATGGACAATTTGACCGCTACCACGGCTGTTGTGAACCTGGTGAATGAGTTTTCGCCGCAAATAGATGGTGAGTCCTCTGTAGAACGTCTGGTGAACGCCGAAGAGTCTACTGTGTCTTTGAGCGCGTCTGATCTGGATACTGAGCCGGAGAATTTAATCTGGTCAATTGCCGGAACACCGCGTGAGGTGACGGTGGGGACGACAGTGAGTTTTGTGACAGATGCCGGTTCGTCGTCGACTGTGCGCGGAGGCACGGTGGTCTTGCTGTTTGAGCGTCCGGAGAGGTCAACGGCTGGCGCGAGCGTCTTCGTTCTGGTCAGGGATCCGCAAAACAATAGCGTGGTGGTGGAATTTCAAAACACAATACCGCTGCGTGTCATTGCGTGGTGGTGACCCGGAATTTCTGCGCTGGAGAGCACGGCAGATTTAAGCCTCTACACGGGGAACAAGCATTGCAGTCGTGTTCAGTTCGGTGCAACCGTACTGGGTTCTTTCGTATTGAAGGTCATGGACAATTTGACCGCTACCACGAACCTGGTGAATGAGTTTTCTGGGTGAGGCCTCTGTAGAACGTGGTGAACGCCGAAGAGTCTACTGTGTCTTTGAGCGCGTCTGATCAGGATACTGAGCCGGAGAATTTAATCTGGTCAATTGCCGGAACACCGCGTGAGTTGACGGCGGGGACGACAGTGAGTTTTGTGACAGACGCCGGTTCGTCGTCGACTGTGCGTCAGGTGGTCTTGCTGTTTGAGCGTCCGGAGAGGTCAACGGCTGGCGCGAGCGTCTGTTCTGGTCAGGGATCCGCAAAACAATACCGCTCGCGTGGTGGTGGAATTTCTGCACGGTCCTCCCCCCGCCATTGCTCCCGTCTTTCCCCGACTGGTGTTTCCTGGCAGTGGGGAAGCTCAAGTTGGCACCTGGAGCTTCCTGTTATTTCAGACGAACCCATTGAAGCTGTGACCTTAACGGTCAGCGTGAGGGGTGAGTGGCTGACAGAAAATCAGAGTTCCGTCACGGTGACCACGCTCGGGGAAACGGAAAGGACATCTTCCTATCTGATTACATTTTCCCCGCTTTCCGGGACTGTAGGCGGAGCGGTGACCTACTGGCTTGATTACGCAGACCGTTCTGGTGAACGTGGGATTCCGGTGGCGTCTGCCAAAGTACTGACGCTGGAACACGGGAATGGATGCGGCGTTGAGACAGACGGAGAAATCTTTTGCTGGGGAACTCCGTTTTTAAAGCCCGAGGACTCGATCGGGGAGCGACTGGATCGACAACCTCCGGAAGGTGGGGGTTTTGCCGCGATCACCAGTGATGTGGTGTGGCTCCCAAGCAGCAACTACTGTGCGATTAGGGATACCGGACAGGCAGACTGTTGGGGTGCCCAGTATGATCCGGATCGGGATCCGTATCCCTCCAATGGTAGATACAGGTCAGTGGCATCGGTGTTTAAAGGAACCTGTGCCGTAGAAAGCGTGGAGATTGCCTCCCCGGGGCCAATTGTTTGCGAGGCTGATGATTCGGGATCCCCCCCCCCCCCAGATGGCGATTTTCTTTCGGTGACAGGAGGGGCTGGCCTCAATGCGTGTGCACTGGACCGGGAAGGCAAAGCGTCTTGCTGGGGTCTTGGGTCTGCTGTCAACAACACCCCGGCTGACGAACGCTTCAGTGCCTTGGCTATGGGAAGTCTAGGTGCCTGCGGGATTCAGATAGAAGAGGATGCCAAACCAGGTGGTGCGCTTGCGTGCTGGGGAGGGGGGTATGGAATGATTCCTGAGGAGCGTTTTTTGAATATTAGCGCTGCGAACAATTCGTATTGCGGGATAACCGTTGAGCACAGGATGCGTTGCTGGGGAGATGCGGATGTGCAAGGAAGTGGAGATTTTCCGGCGCCTTCTACTGACACCACGTTGGTGGCGGTTGCTGTGTCTGGAGACAGGACATGGGCATGTGCTGTTAATGGTTCGGGCACCGCGGAATGTTGGGGGGATGACAATACTGCCGGGAGATTGACGGGGGCAACGGGAAGGTATTTTGGCACTGTGGTTAGTTTGGACCCCCCGGTCATAACGAGCCTTCGGCACACCGCCTCAACCGGGCGCATCGGCTTTTTTGATATGCATTTGGATTTTCCGGGAAGTCTGTACATTAATTTTGTACAGGAAGGTGGAAGCACACCAACGGTTGACGAAGTCGTGCGCAGAGCGAAAGCGGGATCTTTGTTGGCGTTGCGTCGAAGCTTTGAGTCAGGAGGGTCAAAAACCCTGAGGCTGCCCTATCTGGGAGAAGGAAATTTTCGCGCTTACTTTGTTACGGAGAATGCGGTGGGTCCGCGAACGTTGTCCACCCTTTACTGGACTGTGGCACAGTTTTCAGGTGAGGAGCCACCACTGTTATTTGCTGACAAGGGCGCGTTGCCGGGGTCTCGGAATATCGATTTATACGCCAGGCTCGGCGAGAAATTCACCATGGAGTTTGAAACGGTCAGCAGTGAAACCCGCGTTACGCCGACTGTCTGGATAGGTGGCATACGGGTACCTGCCACCTTGATCACAGTCACAGGTCAGTTTCCCACGCAAGACGATGGGCACGATGATGGCTCCTATGTTGTGGCCGTGGAGACCACGGTTGTTGAAGGAGTCCAGGGGGCTGTCACTTACCGGGTCGAGTATGCGAACCAGCGAGGGGTGGCGGGTGTTCCGGTGTTTACACCGCAGTACATTTCCGGTGGTGATGGCTTTTACTGCGTGCTTTTGTTTGACGGGAAAGTGAAATGTCATGGTGTGGGTTCGCCTGACGGGCGTTTCAGTTCCATGGAAGCCGCGTCTAACCGGATATGTGGCATCAGATTTGATGGTACGGCTCATTGCTGGGCAGAACGTATTCCGTCTCCCGCTCCGGTGGGCAGTTCATTTCGCAGTATTGCAGTGGCGGCAGAAGCGGGGTGTGGTTTGGACATCCATGGTTTTGCAGAAGGGTTTTGTACAAGCACTAACCCGGGAGTTACCGTAGATGACTTCGAACAGTCTGACGTTTTTCGTGATTTGGACATTGGAACCAGGCAGCCTTGCGGGCTGAAATCGGATGGAAGCGTGGAGTGCTCCAAATTTGGAACGCGGCTCGTCCCGTTCAAGCTTGGGGCTGGGGCACAATTGAGTGATCCGCTGGACTATATGGTGGTTCCACAAGGAGAAAATTTTGTATGTGGGGTAAAAAGGGAAGACAAATCAATTGTTTGTTCGGATGGTCGGGTTCCTTTGCCAGTCGGAGGGCAATATTTGACATTCGCGGCAAACGCGTCCGGGTTCTGTGGCATAGCGCTTGACGGAGAGAACGCGAACAAGCTGGTGTGCAAAGGCGGGGGTTCCGGATCGGCTCCCACACCGCCTCCAAGTCTGGAGGGTGGAGACGGTGAATATGTTTCGGTTGGTCTCTATCTTCCCACCGGAAGCCTCCCGAGTGCCAGAGCCATAGCCTGCGGTATTACCAAACTGGGTGATCTTCGCTGTCAGGGCGCTTCTCCTTTGAAACTTGGGGGTCTGCAAAAAGTTGGCTTTTATGTGGATGGGGTGCTTCCGAAGTTGGTGGACAGGGATTTTCCTTCTGTCTTCAGGAACAATGTGACGGCATCTTTCGCTCCTTCCGAGCTTTCCACCGTATACGCCGTGTTCACTGACGAAAGTGGTTTGACTGATGAAGAACTAATGGAAATGAGCACGCCGGTGTCGCTTTCCACGGGGGAGCGTTTTGAAAAAACATACTCCAGTGCAGGCGACGGGGACAAGGTTGCCCGTGACTACTATTTTTATGTTGTGCTGGAAGACGCGGTGCTTAACCGCTCGTCTTTCAGAAGCACGATGCGCGAAATCGGCAGTTCTCCGAAGATCGTTGACGGCACCACCACCTTGAGGCAGATATACGCCAAAGAGACGATGACAGAGCTGACTCTCAGAGCCAGTGACCCTAATCTGAATGAAGCCACGTCCCTGACTTGGTCGCTGGATGCGTCTGGCATACCGGCAGGGACGACCGTGGTTTTTGCGACAGATGCCGGTTCATCGTCGACGGCGCGCGGGGACATGGTGACCGTGTTGTTTAAGCGGCCACAGGGGTCAACGGCTGGCGCGAGCGTCGAGGTCAGTGTCAAGGATCCGGAAGGCAACACAGATTCCCTGACGGTGAGATTTCAAAGCATTCCCAACCGAGAACCGAAGATTATCGGCTCGTTAGAACGTGAGCTTAAACGGGATTCTCCAACCACGTTGACATTTGAAGCGAGTGACGCAGATCCGGGTGATGACCCGAATCTGCAGTGGACTTTATCGGGCACCGGAACCTTGACCGGGAGCGTGAAAATTTTGCATCCCAGTCAGGGAACAGGGATTGAAGTGCGGTTTGTGCCTGAAACCGGTTCATCCATGTATGGTTCGTTCGAATTGAATGTCTCGGATCAGTTATCCACAACGACCACGACCGTGAAGCTGATTTATGGCTTTCGTCCCGTGATAGAGGGCGGTGCAAGCACTCTAAAGCGTTTGATATACGTCAAACAAAAGGAAGCCCGCTTGGGTTTGGCTGCAACTGACCGTGATACTTTGCCGGAAGAATTGAATTGGTCAATTGTCGGAACACCGCGTGAACTGGTCATGGGGACGACCGTGAGTTTTGTTCTGGCAGGTGCTTCAACGTCTTCGACTGCGCGGGGGAGCATGGCGGTCTTGCTGTTTGAGCGTCCAGAGGGGTCAATGGCTGGTGCAAGCGTCGGGGTTGAAGTCAGGGATCCGCAAAACAATACAGCGCGTACGACTGTGCAATTCGTGCATCAGCCTAACAGTACGCCGGTGATTATTGGTGCAATTGGCGGGAAACTGGTTGAGGTTATACCGACAAGAGGAGGAGAGGATCTTCCCGAATATAGCGCGAGTGACGCTGATCCCGGCGATGCAGATATACTGGTTTGGTCCCTGGACGACTCCGGTTTATCAGGTACTGCCACGATTCTGGAGTTTCCTCCTGTTGGTACAACTGTTTCGGTAGTCATCGAGCTCGACATAGCGGCAACAGAGCCTGGAACCTTTGAGCTGAAAGTCAGCGATCTTTTGAGTACGGTCACAGCGACTGTCGTAGTTATCTCGGATTCAGAACCTAAGATAGAGGGTGGTTCGACTTCCGTAAAGAGCTTGATATATGCCAAACAGACGACAGCCGAAAGATCCCTTACGGCGAAACTTGAGGGAGGCTCAGTGGATCGTTTGTTATGGTCAATCGCCAGTACCAGTCTGCCGACAGGGGCGACTGTGAGTTTTGTTCTGGCAGATGCTTCAAGGTCTTCGACTGCGTCGGGAGGCAAGGTGAACGTGTTGTATGAGCGTCCGGAGGGTGAGCCTTCCGGGAGTAGCGTTGTGGTGGTGGTCAGCAGGCGGGACAAGCCAAGTTTAATGGATGACATCGTCGTGATTTTCGAGGCGATTCCCAACCGACCTCCGGTTATTGTCGGCGGATCGACGACTCATCGTGTTTCTGCCAGCGACACCATGACGGTGTTGATGTTTGAGGCATCGGATGAGGATCCGGGACATGGAGTGGATCTGCAGTGGACTTTGGACGCAGGGATGTTAAGCAGCGCGACGGCAGTCTTTGATTCCACGCGAGGGGAAAATGTAGAAATCATGTTCAGACCAGATATCGGTGCAACAATATTTGGCTCGTTTCAGTTGGCAGTTACAGATGACTTGGCCACAGACACGGTAACCGTATCCCTGACTTATGGTTTTCCTCCCGTAATAGAGAATGGCGAAAGCACCGTTGTGCGAATGGTTTACGCCAAAGAAACAAGGTCTACTGTGTCTTTGAGCGCGTCTGACCCAGATACCGCGCCGGAGCATTTAATCTGGTCAATTGCCGGAACACCGCGTGAGCTGGCGATGGGGACGACTGTGAATTTTGTTCTGGCAGGTGCTTCAACGTCTTCGACTGCACGTGGGAGCACGGTGGTCGTCCTGCTTGAACGCCCGGACGGGCGTTCGGGTTCTACCATCGTAGTTGTCGTAACAGACCTGCAAAACCACAGTGACAAGCTGGTGGTGGTATTTGAGCCTGTTTCCAACCGACCTCCGGTTATTGTCGGTGACAAGCCACTGTCGCGCCGGCTGATATTTCCCGAAGCTGCCACGACCGCGCTGCTCGCGTTTGAAGCGGAAGACGATGACCCTGGACACGCAATGGATTTGAGGTGGTCTTTGAACACAGGGATGTCAAACAGCGGGTCTGCAGGATTTTATGGTTCTGAGGATGCGCGGGGAAGCACCATTCAAATACTGTACACACGGGACACACAGGCAGTGGATACAACGGTTGATTCCATTGTTTTGGAGGTCACAGACGGACTGTCCACAGACAGTGTAACGGTGGAGCTCATCTATGTGCTGCCTCCGGTGATAGAGGATGGTTCGACTTCCGTAAAGAGCTTGATATATGCCACACAAACGATGCGTGAAAGATCTCTCACGGCGGAAGTTGTAGGAGCCTCCTCAGTGGATGATTTGTTGTGGTCAATCGTCAGCACCGACACCGGAACCAGTCTGCCGACAGGGACGACTGTGAGTTTTGTTCTGGCGGGTGCTTCTTCGATTGCGTCAGGAGGCAAGGTGTCCGTGTTGTATGAGCGTCCGGAGGGTGAGCTTTCCGGAGGCAGCGTTGTCGTAGTGGCCAGCAATAGGGATGAGCCGCGCTTAAGGGATTCCATCGTCGTGATTTTCGAAGCAGTTGCAAACCGATTTCCGGTTATTGACGGCGGATCAACGAGATGGGAGATTCCTGCCGGCGCGTCATCTGCCATCATGGCCTTCAGCGCCACGGATGAAGATCCTCCTGACAGCGAGCGCTTGGAGTGGTCTATTGAGGATTGCTCCAATGTGCTCGGAGGCTCCGTGAACTTCAGTGACTCCGCGAACTTCAGTGACTCCGTGAACTTCAGTGACTCCGCGACATGTGATGACACCCAAACCGGCACGAATATTGAGGTAGAGTTTATTCGTGATGCTTCATCAATACCGCCCGGCGGCTCGTTTAGGCTGAAGGTTACAGACGGTCTGGCGGGCGCGGAAATAACGGTAAGCCTGGAGCCGGAACTGGAACCGGAGACAGAGCGGTTGCGCGCCAGAGTGTATTTGGGTGGTGCGGTTCGCTAGATTTGTTGCGTGGCACCTAAGTGCCGGAGTCGGGACAGCCCAAGGGAGCGGAAGCTTAGGGTTGTTTCAGTTTAAGAGAGGCTGAGTTGATACAGTAACGCAAGCCGGTTGGTGTTGAGCCGTCAGGGAAAAGATGGCCTAAATGGCAGTCGCAGTGTGAACACACGACCTCAGTGCGTTGCATCCCCATAGTGTTATCAGACTGCGTGGCAACCGTCGCATTTCCCGCAGTCTGATAGAAGCTGGGCCATCCGGTTCCGGATTCATACTTGGTCGATGAAGGGAAAAGCGGCTTTCCACAACATTTGCAATTGTAGGTTCCGGTTTCTTTGCAATCCCAGTATTTTCCTGTAAAAGCCGACTCTGTCCCTTTGAGCCGACAAATAACGTATTCTTCCCCGCTCAGCCGGTCGCGCCAGCGCGCATCAGTATCCTCGGTCTTCATATTCTGGCGAGTAAAAATTGTTCTGTTTTGGCTGCTTTTCCTGCTCCGAATCCGGGTTACTCATCGTCAATCGTATTTTTCCTCTACGGTCAACGTCCAGAACATGCACTTCCACTGAATCCCCTTCGCTCAGGACATCTTCAACTCTTCTGATCCTTTTGCCGCCACCCATTTGTGATATGTGTAACAGACCGTCCTTGCCTGGCAGAACAGTGACAAAAGCACCGTACTCCATGATCTTGGCAACCCGGCCGGAATAGTTCATCCCCACCTCAACTTCCGCGGTTAAATCCGCGATGCGTTGCTCGGCCTGTTTTATGGCCTCAGCATCAGAACTTGAAATGGTGATGGTGCCATCATCATCGATGTTGATTTCAGCTCCGGTTTCTTCAGTAATTGAACGAATCACAGCACCGCCTTTCCCAATGACGTCACGAATTTTCTTCGGGTCGATTTTTAAGTGGGTCAGGCGTGGGGCGTAAGGTGAGAGTGTAACGGTGGTGCCAACTTTTTCGTCCATGATGTCCAGGATTTCCAGTCTGGCCTTGTGAGCTTGCTCCAGTGCCGCATGCAATATCTCTGCCGAGGTGCCGTCTATCTTGATGTCCATTTGCAATGCAGTGACTCCGTCCCGGGTTCCTGCGACTTTGAAGTCCATGTCGCCGAAGTGATCTTCATCACCGAGAATATCTGTCAGGACAGCAAAGCGTTCACCTTCCAGGATGAGACCCATGGCTATTCCTGCCACTTTTGCCTTGATGGGGACGCCAGCGCTCATCAACGATAATGTGGTTGCGCAGACCGACGCCATGGAACTGGAACCGTTGGATTCTGTTGTTTCACAAACTGTGCGTAGCACGTATGGAAATTCTTCTTCACTTGGCATAACTGCCTCAAGCGCACGCTTTGCCAAGTGCCCGTGCCCTATTTCACGACGCTTGGGAATTCCGAGGAAACCTGTTTCTCCAACACAGTACGGTGGGAAGTTGTAGTGAAGCATGAATCGATCACGTCTGTCGCCATCGATCGCGTCAATGATTTGGGCTTCTTTTTTGGTGCCCAAGGTTGTGGCAGACAGCACCTGTGTTTCTCCACGCGTGAAGAGCGCACTTCCATGGGTACGGGGCAGCAGATTCGTTTCTATGCTGATATCCCTGACTGTGCGTGTGGTGCGACCGTCAATGCGGGTTTTCCCGTCCAGAATCCGGTTGCGCGCACATTTCCTGTCCATTTCTGCACAAATCCCTCTGGTCGCTTTTTTCAGATCTGCATTCTGCGAGCATTCCTGATCCACTTCAGCGTATATCTCCTGTAAAAGGGCTTTTCGTTCCAGCCTGTCCGTTCCTGAGTTGGCTTGTTCAATACGCTCAGCATATTTTTCGCTCACCGATGCGTGTAGTTCCGGATCAACGGTTTTTGGCTGCCAGTCCCATTTTGGTTTGGCGACTTCTTGCGCCAGTTCGCTAATTGCCTGAATCGCGGGTTGCATTTGCTCATGCCCGAAAACCATTGCGCCAAGCATCTGTTCTTCGCTAAGCAAGTGCGCGCCTGCTTCAACCATCAGTATGGCTTTCTCAGTTCCCGCCAGGATCATATTCAACTGCGACTGAGCAATTTGTTCTGCGGTTGGGTTCAACACAAGTTGTCCATCAATCATGCCGACTCTCGCCGCGCCGAATATCTCTCTTATGGGAACTCCGGAAATGGCAGCCGCAGCTGAGGCACCTAGCAGGGCTGGCAAGCTGGCATCAATTTGTGGATTCAGGGAAAGCACAGTGGCGATGATTTGAACCTCGTGATAAAAGTCCTTCGGAAACAGAGGGCGAAGTGGCCGATCTATCAATCTGGAAATCAGAATTTCTTTTTCGCTTGGTCGTCCCTCACGTTTGAAAAAGCTGCCAGGGATTTTCCCGCCAGCGTAGGCGCGTTCCTGATAATTAATCGTAAGTGGCAGAAAGCTCTGGTTTGGTATGGCTTCGCGTTTGGCAGTCAAGGCCGCCAGCACGATGGTTTCTTCCATGTTCACCCACACGGATGCATTTGCCTGTCGGGCGACTTTGCCCGTGGACAGGGTGACCTTATGGCCACCGTAAGTGAAGTTCTTCTCAATATTTTTCATAATCGGCATCCCGTCAGGCCCTGAGGCCAAGCACTGAAGCGACCTGCTTGTAACGCTTCACATCTTCAGATTTCAAATGAGTCAACAGCTTGCGCCTGTTATTGACCATTTGCAGCAGTCCTCTTTTGGAGTGATTGTCACCTTTGTGAATTTTAAAGTGACCACCAAGCGACTTGATTCGCTGCGTAAGAAAAGCGATTTGCATTTCTGGTGAGCCGGTATCATTCGGGGAACGAGCCAATACTTTTGAGAAGTCTTCCTTCTCTACATCTTGCGGCATTCTTTGGGAACCTCTAGCGTGGATATGTTGACAGAACCGAGACCAGCTCTTTTAATTGCAGCACCTTGAACGGCGCGGGGCGCATTGTAGTCCTGCCTCCTGTTGAACGCAAGCAAGATTGTGTCGAACTCCAGAAGAAGCGTGTGTTGTGTTTTGGCTCGCCCATCCGTCTTTGAATCTGAAACGCTTTTGCTGAAATCGGAACCATCCGGAAAGCGGTATATGCCGCTTGTTCTGTCAGGGTCGGTTTTCGGCTTGCGATTTTTCAATCTTTCATACATCCTTCGCACGAACTTTCAACATGGTGGCCTCGTGCCATCTTCGTGCCCGCATTCAGCGAAAAGCTGTATCCACCACCTGTCACCACATCGAAATGGAAAAAAACCTCGTAATCGTTGAGTCGCCTGCCAAAACAAAAACGATCGGAAAGTATCTGGACGA
Source organism: Candidatus Oxydemutatoraceae bacterium (assembly GCA_965212025.1). GTDB lineage: Bacteria > Pseudomonadota > Gammaproteobacteria > Poriferisulfidales > Oxydemutatoraceae. Next base: position 249,927 of record OZ243039.1, on the reverse strand, counting down.
GAGTTACGAGGTGGTAGCGACTTACGGTCATATACGCGATCTCGTGTCTCGCAATGGGGCAGTCGATCCAAAAAATGATTTCTTGATGAATTATGAAATCGGGGAACGCAGCCGGAAAAACGTCAGTCAGATCTGTTCGGCTGTCAAACAGGCAAAACGATTGTATTTGGCGACCGACCCGGATCGGGAAGGGGAAGCCATCGCCTGGCATCTGTGCCAGATATTGGAAGAGAAAAATTTGCTGGCTGGCGTTGAAGTGTATCGCGTGGTTTTTTACGAGATTACCCAGCGAGCCGTGCTAGATGCGTTTGCCAATCCCAGGGGCATGCTTGAAGACTTGGTGAATGCCCAGCAGGCCAGACGTGCCTTGGATCACCTGGTTGGTTTCAATCTGTCTCCGCTCTTGTGGCGAAAGATTCATGCAAACCTTTCAGCCGGAAGGGTGCAAAGTCCGGCTTTGCGCCTGATTGCGGAACGCGAGACCGAAATTGAAGATTTTAAACCGCAGGAATACTGGACCATTGATGTCGTTTTGAAAAAAGATGAAGACGAGTTTTCCGCATCCCTTAGTTCGGTAGAAGGCGTGAAACTCAAGCAGTTTTCCATATCGGGGCAATCTCACGCGCACGATTTGAAAGCGCGCTTGCTTGCGGGAGGCAAAGCGGGCGTGGCGGTTACGAAAATTGTAAAAAAGCTCCGCCACCGCAATCCAGCACCGCCGTTCATGACTTCCACTTTGCAGCAGGACGCAGTTCGCAAGCTGGGTTTCTCAGCCAGCCAAACCATGCGTGTTGCCCAGCGCTTGTACGAAGGAGTGGAAATCAAAGGTGAGTCCCTGGGGCTTATTACTTATTTGCGTACGGATTCGGTCACAATTGCGAATGAAGCCATCAAGGAGATTCGTGACTTTATTGCTGCCCATTACGGTTCCGGATGCCTGCCGGAAACGCCACGAAAGTACCGTAGCCGTTCAAAAAGCGCGCAGGAAGCCCATGAAGCCATCCGGCCGACTTCGGCAAAACGCACACCAGACTCGCTTCGGAGCGTGTTGGACAGAGACCAGCACAGACTGTATGAGTTGATTTGGAAGCGGGCTGTGGCTTGCCAGATGTCGCCAGCGGTATTGGACACGGTGAGTGTGGAACTGCTGTGCCCGGAAGGGCTGGTCTTGAAAGCAAGCGGCTCAACAGTGCGCGAACCGAATTTTCTTTTGGTGTACACGGAAGGTCGTGATGAGGAAGAGAGGCCGACCAAAAACAAAGGTAAGGAGCGCAAGTTACCGCCCTTGGCTGAAGGCGAGAAACTGGAACTGAAAACAGCGGAGGCAAATCAGCATTTTACCGAGCCATCCCCCCGTTTCACCGAAGCCTCGCTGATTAAAGTGTTGGAAGAATACGGTATTGGCCGGCCTTCAACCTACGCATCCATCGTGGCGACCTTGCTTGGCCGCAAATACGTTGAGCTCACGAACAAGCGTTTCGTTCCGACTTCTACGGGTAGGGTGGTGAATCGCTTCCTGACGGAACACTTTGAGCACTATGTGAACTATGACTTCACCGCCAAACTGGAAGATGAGCTGGATGAAATTGCCTGTGGTGGAAGAAATTGGCGGGATGTGCTGCGAGAATTCTGGTTACCTTTTGAAACCCTGGTGCACGAAAAAAGCATCTCGGTTAGCCGCCAGGAGGCGATAGCTGCCCGCGAGCTGGGAAATGATCCAAAAACCGGGCGAATGGTCAGCGTGCGCATCGGCCGTTATGGGCCATACGTGCAATTGGGAACGAAAGACGATGAGGTGAAGCCTGTCTTCGCCAGCCTTCCGCCTGCTTTTCGCCTGGAAACCACGACCCTTCAGGAGGCGCTGGAAATTCTGAAGTTCCCACGCAAGCTGGGCGAAACGTCTTCAGGAGAGACCATCGAAACGAATTATGGTCGCTTTGGTGCCTACGTTAAATACGGAAAGAAATATGTTTCTCTGGGTCCGGGAGGCAGTCCCGAAGCCGTGACTTTGGACGAAGCGCTCGTTCTGATAGAGGCAAAGGAAAAGGCAGAACGGGAACGGGTCATTCAGAACTTTGAAAATGCGTCAATCCAGGTTTTGAAAGGACGATATGGCCCTTATGTCACGGACGGGAAACAAAATGTCACAGTTGCCAAGGATCAGAACCCTGCTTCTTTGACGCTCGAGGAGTGCCAGAAACTCCTGCTGTCAAAATCGTCCGACAAGGCTGGCGGCAGAAGTAAATTTTCCAAAGGCACGAAGAAAACTTTCCGGAAAAAGTCCTAGCCCCACCCACTTGCGATTGGGGACAGTGGCTGCAGGCGTTTTTTGTCTGGTTCAGGAGTAACGCTGAGCTGGCATTCTGCCTGATTGGTGATTTCAGGAAACCTTGCCGTTTGGTGGGCTGTCGTAGCTTATATTCTGACCCTTAGGCCGCGTGAAGCCAGGTATTGCTTGGCTTCCTGTATGGTGTGCGTTCGAAAATGAAAAATGCTGGCTGCCAAAAGGGCGTCTGCCTGACCATCGATGACCCCGCTCGCCAGGTGTTCAAGGGTTCCGACCCCTCCTGAAGCAATGATGGGCACGTTCACGCTGGTACTGACGGTGCGTGTTAATTCGAGGTCAAATCCTGTTTTGGTTCCGTCCCGATCCATGCTGGTCAATAAAATTTCTCCGGCACCGTAGTTGGTCATGCGCTTTGCCCACGCCACTGCATCCAGCCCCGTTGCCTTCCTGCCACCATGGCTAAACACCTCCCAGCCGCCGGTGCCCGCAGGGTTTCCGTTCTGCTGCCTTGTTCTTGCGTCAATGGCTACCGTGATGCACTGGGAGCCGATTTTGCTTGCCAGCTCTTGGATTAACTCCGGGTTTTCCACTGCGGAAGTGTTGACAGAGGCTTTGTCTGCACCGGCGTTCAGCAGGTCTCGAACATCCTGAAAAGTACGCACGCCACCGCCCACCATCATGGGAATGAATACCTCTTTCGCCACCTGCTCCACCACATTGAACATGGTGCGCCGTTTTTCGTGGCTGGCGGTAATGTCCAGAAAAGCCAGCTCATCGGCTCCTTCTTCAGCGTAACGCCTGGCAGCTTCGACAGGATCTCCGGCGTCTATGATGTTGACGAAACGTATGCCTTTGACGACGCGCCCACCGGCCACGTCCAGGCAGGGAATGATGCGTTTGGTCAGCACGGGGCAGGCGGTCTTGTGCCGTGTCGGTCTGCGTAACGCTGTGCTGTTGCGTAGTCCACAGCCCCGTCGTACAGGGCACGCCCGATAATCGCGCCGGCAATGCCGGTTTCCCGCTGCTGACAAAGCGCTTCAATGTCGCGCATGGAATTAAATCCTCCGGAAGCGTAAACCGGCAAATCCACTCGCGAAGCGAGTTTTACCGTGGCTGCCAGGTTGATCCCGAGCCGCATTCCATCGCGGGAGATATCCGTGAAAATAATCGCCGCCAAACCTTTTGTGTCCAGTTCCTGTGCGAATTCAAAAACATTATGCTCGCTGAGTTCTGTCCAGCCAGAGACTGCCAGTTTTTCATCTTTTGCATCCAGCCCGAGGATGATGTGTTGCGGGTGCCTGGCACATGCGCCAGCCATGAAGTCCGGATGCGTTATGGCACGTGTCCCGATAATGGTGTACGCCACTCCGCAATCCAGGTAGTCGCTGATCGTCTCCTCGTCTCGTATTCCGCCGCCTACCTGAATGCTGAAGTCCGGAAAGGACTCAGCGATGCCGGCAATGATTTTTCTGTGAGTTGGGTCTGCCTTGCCTTGAGCTGCCCCGTCCAAATCAACGATGTGCAGACTTCTGGCTCCACTTTCAAACCACCGTGCCGCTGTGGCTATGGGGTCTTCTGAAAACACGGTCACGCGATCCATTTCCCCCTGCCTGAGACGGACACATTTTCCGTCTTTTAAATCAATGGCTGGAATCAGCAACATGCTCAGGATGGTCCTTCCCAGTTTGCAAAATTACGCAGAAAACGTTGGCCGGCGGCGGAACTTTTTTCCGGATGAAATTGCACCGCGAAAATAAAATCCCGGGCGATGGCACTTGCCATTTTTATTCCATAGTCGGTTGTGGCATAAACCAGCTTCTCTTCTTTGAGCCGAGAGTGGTAACTGTGCGCAAAATAGAAAAACTCCTGGTCTCTGATCCCGTGCCACAGCGGATGACGGGCACATTGAGACACTTGGTTCCAGCCCATGTGGGGAATTTTGAAATGGTCTTCCGGCGGCAGGTTCCCGGCCAGATGTATGCTTTCGCCGGAGATGGTGCCGAGGCACTTGGTGCCATCGTTTTCATGGCTGAAATCCAGCAACACTTGCAAGCCCAGGCAGATGCCGAGCAGAGGACGGGTTTGCATTTTTTCACGAAGCACGGGAATCAGCCCGTTCTCGTTCAAAAATTTCATGCAGTTTCCAGCAGCGCCTTGGCCAGGCAAGACCACACGGTCTGCACGTTCCACTTCTTGCGGGTTACAAGTGACTATGACCCGGGTTCCGGCAGGAGATACAGCGGTCAAAGCGTTGTATACGGAACGACGGTTGCTCATCCCGTAGTCAACGACTGCGGTCGTTCGCATCATGGAATGTTTTACAGTGTTCCTTTCGTGGAAGGAATGCTGCTACCCATACCAGGGTCACGGGAAATGGCAACACGGACTGCCCTCGCAAAGGATTTGAAAACCGTTTCGGCGATGTGATGGCAGTTGCGCCCTGCCAGGCTGTCAATATGCAAAGTTGCGCGGGCGTGATTTACGAAGCCCTGAAAAAACTCGTTCAACAAATCCAGGTCAAACTTCCCAACCCGTGCCCGAGTGAACTGTACATTAAAGAACAAGCCGGGTCGGCCGGAGAAATCGATCACAGTTCGCGTCAAAGCTTCGTCCAAGGGAGCATAAGCGTATCCATATCGATAAATGCCTTCCCGTTTGCCAAGTGCTTCGTGGAAGCCCTGTCCCAATACGATTCCCACGTCCTCCACGGTGTGGTGGTCGTCGACCTCCAGATCCCCTTTTGCGCTTAGATCCAGGTCTAGCAAGGCGTGTTTTTTGAATTGTTCCAGCATGTGTTCCAGGAAAGGGATTCCGACCTTGATGCTTCCTTTGGCACTGCCGTCAAGGTTCAGCTCAAGCGAAATTCTGGTTTCCGCAGTGGTGCGGTCTACTCTGGATTTGCGTTCCTTCACGTCTGACTCCTGTTTGTGATCTTTGAAATAAGGGTATGTCAACAATCGCGCTTCCTGTCAAAGCAACATACCTTCGTGCGCGCTTGTAGCTCCTTGATAATAACAGACTCGCAAAGGCGTCCATTTATGGCTGTGACAGAGCAGATATTGGGTTTTGTCCGATGTCGGCAGCTTCCCGGTACACGCTTTTTGTGTCTTGGTGACCGAGAACCCTGGCAAACCCGTTTGATCAAGGTGAGGTGCGTGCCCATGACCGTATGGCTTGACAGTCATCGCAGATGAACAGCATAATCTGCTCCCCTTCTTAATTCGGGAGGGGTACCCAAGCGGTCAACGGGGGCAGACTGTAAATCTGTTGGCTTAGCCTTCGTAGGTTCGAATCCTACCCCCTCCATCGTGGTGGTGTGTGCAAAGTCAGCTTAGTGAGACATGTTCCAGGCTCTGTTGGTGTGTGGTTACCCGGACGCCGTGCGGTTTCGTGCCGTGCGGGTGTAGTTTAATGGTAGAACTTCAGCCTTCCAAGCTGATGGCGGCGGTTCGAATCCGCTCACCCGCTCAATGTTATGTCGATATTTGTGATGTGCCGGAAAGGCGTTACCCCGAGCCCATATAGCTCAGTGGTAGAGCACTTCCTTGGTAAGGAAGAGGTCGCCAGTTCAATTCTGGTTGTGGGCTTTCCATTGTTGCCGAGCCTGGGATGGTTGGCGTTGTTAAATTTTTGAGGACAGTAAAGTGGCCAAGGAAAAATTTGAGCGGACGAAGCCGCACATAAACGTTGGAACGATTGGTCATGTTGATCATGGCAAAACGACGTTGACTGCGGCATTAACGAAAGTAATGAGACAAAGCCACGGTGGTTCCTATACGAGTTATGAGGAAATAGACAACGCGCCGGAAGAGCGCGAGCGTGGGATCACGATTGCGACGGCGCACGTAGAGTACGAGTCTGCGAACCGTCACTATGCGCACGTTGACTGTCCTGGTCATGCTGATTATATCAAGAACATGATTACGGGTGCGGCGCAGATGGACGGAGCGATATTGGTAGTGAGTGTGGCCGATGGGCCGATGCCGCAGACGCGTGAACACATTTTGCTGGCGCGCCAGGTTGGCGTTCCGCATATTGTCGTGTACCTGAACAAGCTGGACATGATGGATGACGAGGAGTTGGTAGAGTTGGTAGAGATGGAAGTGCGTGACATGCTGACGAGTTATGAGTTTGACGGTGAGCAGACGCCGGTGGTAATTGGTTCGGCATTGCGGGCATTGGAAGATGATGAGGAGCAATGCGGGACGGTTCGGAAGCTGGTTGCGGAGATGGACGCGCATATACCGGAGCCTGAGCGCAAGATTGATGGAGATTTTTTACTGTCGGTAGAGGACGTATTTTCGATATCGGGACGCGGGACGGTGGTAACGGGGCGCATTGACCGCGGGGTTGTCCGGATAGGGGACGAGGTAGAGATTGTGGGTTTACGGGACACCATGCGTGCGACGTGTACGGGAGTTGAGATGTTTCGCAAGTTACTGGACGAGGGTCGTGCAGGGGACAATGTTGGCGTTCTGCTAAGGGGGACGAAGCGTGAGGAAGTTGAGCGGGGTCAGGTATTGTGTCGTCCCGGGTCGATCACCCCGCACACCAAATTTGAGTCAGAGGTGTATATTTTGTCGAAAGAGGAGGGTGGCAGGCACACGCCATTTTTCAAAGGCTACCGTCCGCAGTTTTATTTTCGGACAACCGACGTAACGGGTTCGGTAGAGTTAGGTTCCGGGGTTGAGATGGTGATGCCGGGAGACAATGTCAGGCTTGAGGTGACGCTGATTGGGCCGATTGCGATGGAAGAAGGTCTGCGCTTTGCGATACGGGAAGGCGGTCGCACAGTTGGCGCCGGTGTCGTCAGCAAGATATTGCAGTAGTTAAGATACCGAAGGATGTCATGTTTTCACGTAGGCCAGTAGCTCAATTGGCAGAGCAGCGGTCTCCAAAACCGCAGGTTGGGGGTTCGAGTCCCTCCTGGCCTGCCAGTTATTCGGCTTGCCGAAAATGACGGTAGGTGCAGGGGCGCCTGGTAGGGGCATGGATCAGGTCAAGTTGCTTGCGTCCGTGTTGGTGCTGGTTGCAGCCTCGGTTCTGTTTATGTATTTCTCGGAAGAGTCTTTGTTGTACCGGGTACTGGGTGTTCTGGCGGCGGCGGGCGTCTCTGTCAGCATCTTTTTGACCACAGAAAAAGGGAGGGGAACCGCGACATTTCTGAAAGCTGCGCGTATTGAGTTGCGTAAAGTGATATGGCCAACACGTACAGAAACCTTACAGACCACTTTGATAGTGTTTGTTATGGTGTTGCTGGTGGCGATTTTTCTTTGGGCTCTGGATATGTTGTTGGCTTGGTTGATGGGAATGTTGATCCGCTGATTTGGAGAAGTGGTGGACTCCAAAAACAATTCTGAGAATGCCTCGCGTCGGGATGACGTTATGTGTTGGTACGTGATCAGTACGCCCACCGGGCATGAGAAACTGGTGATGAATTCCTTGAGCGAATGTTTGCGTGACAGTGATTTGAGCGATCAGTTTGGGAAAATTATGGTGCCGGTGGAAGAAGTCATGGAAATGCGTGGTGGAGTGAAACGAAAAAGCGAGCGAAAGTTCTTCCCGGGCTATGTGTTGGTGCAAATGGTAATGAACGATGATACCTGGCGTCTGGTGAGGGAGGTTCCAAGAGTGCGCGGTTTTATTGGCGGTTTCCAGGATAGGCCGGAACCCATCCGGGAAAAGGAAATTATGAAAATATTGCAGGGAGTTCGTGACAGCGTCGACGAGCCGAAGCCGAGAGTGTTGTTTGAGGCCGGCGAAATGGTGCGGGTTACGAATGGCCCGTTCACCGACTTTAATGCCATAGTAGAAGAAGTGCATTACGATAAAAGCAAGGTGCAGGTCTCGGTGCAGATTTTTGGTCGCTCCACGCCGGTTGAACTCGACTTTACGCAGATAGACAAAGCTTGAGGGGCGACTGAGGAAACATGGCAAAGAAGAAAGAACTGGCGGCTAAAATCAGATTGCTTGTCAAGGCGGGCGAAGCCAATCCTGGTCCACCTGTTGGCCCAGCGCTTGGTCAGCACGGTTTGAAAATCATGGATTTTTGCAAGGCGTTCAACGAACGGACACAGTCGGCAGAAAAAGGGATGCTTATGTCTGTGGTGATCACGGCGTATTCGGATAAAAGCTTTGACTTTCTTATCAAGTCCTCTCCGGCATCCACTTTGCTGAAAAAGGCAGCTGGCGTGGAAAAGGGCAGTGGTGAACCAAACTCCAGGATTGCTGGACGCGTGAGCGGCGCACAGGTAGAGGAAATCGCGAAGCTGAAAATGGCTGATCTGACTGCCGGTAGCCTGACTGCTGCAATACGGACGATTGAGGGTACGGCAAGAAACATGGGCATCGAAGTCGAATAGGGAAAAATGGTGAAGGAGTGCTATAAAAATGTCGGTTAAAGGCAAAAGAATGAAAGCAAACGAGCAGAGGATTGATCGTGCCAAAAAGTATCGTTTGGGCGAAGCGGTGGCATTGTTGAAGGAAATGCAGAAGCCCAGGTTTGATGAATCGGTTGATGTCAGCGTTGTTCTGGGCATTGATCCGAAAAAAAGTGACCAGTTTGTGCGTGGGGCAACGGTGCTTCCCCATGGGCTTGGTAAAACGGTCAAAGTGCTGGTTTTTGCAGAAGGTACAGCAGCAGAAGATGCGAAAGAGGCAGGGGCAGACGAAGTGGGTTATACACTTCTTGCCGAAAGGATAGAGAAAAGCGGTTGCGATTTTGACATCGTGATTGCCACGCCGGCCACGATGCCCTTGGTTGGCCGTCTGGGGCGTATTTTGGGTCCTGCGGGACTGATGCCCAACCCCAAAGACGGAACCGTGACCGACGATGTTGAAAAGGCAGTCAGGAACGCCAAAGTGGGTCAGATCAAATATCGGGCCGACAAAGGCGGTGTTGTGCATGGCAGCATCGGACGCATCAGTTTTTCAGAAGTTGCCTTGATGGAAAACTTGAAGGCATTGGTTGCCGAGTTGGTAAAAGCCAAGCCTACCACCACGAAAGGCACGTATCTAAAAAGCGTGTTCCTGTCATTGACAATGGGGCCGTCAGTCAGAGTGGAGCCAAGCTTGAGTTCATGAGGACTGATGAGACACGCGATTTTGGAGAGGATGTGGCGACCTCGCCAATAGCCGGGAGGATGGCTCTGTGTCTTTAAGCTTCGAGCAGAAAAAAGCAGTGGTTAGCGATGTGGCTGATTTGGCAGGCACGGCGACTGCGGTCATCGTTGCGAATTACCAGGGATTGTCTTGTTCGCAGTTTGATGAAATGCGGAAGTCGGCCCGTGCGCATGGTGTCAGTTTGCGGGTTGTCAAAAACACGCTCGCCAGGCGTGCGTTGAAAGATACGTCTTTTGCCGCTCTGGCTGAAAAAGTGGACGGCCCCATGGTTTATGCATTTTCCGGGGAAGATATCGGGGCTGCCGGTGGCTTGATGCAGGAGTATTCCAAAAAAATGGAAACCCTGGATGTTTTCTGGATTGCCTATGATGGCAAGGTGACTAACGACAGGAAGACTTTGGACTTTCTGGCTGGTTTGCCGACCCGTGAGGAGGCCCTTGCCCAACTTTGTGGAGTCATGAAAGCTCCGATTTCGAAGTTGGCGGGGACATTGGCTGAGGTGCCTGGAAAGCTGGCGCGTCTGCTTGAAGCCATTCGAAAAAATCGCCAGAGTGATTAAACAGGCTATTGAAAACCTTGCTCATGATCTCGCAACCAAACACTTAAAACAGGAGAAAACAATGTCTGCATCCAAGCAAGAAATACTGGAGTCAATTTCCGCGATGTCCGTGATGGAGTTAGTGGAACTTATATCCGATATAGAAGAGAAATTCGGCGTGTCGGCGGCGGCTGCCGTTGCACCCGTCTCGGCCGCAGGTGCCGTACCTGCGGGCGGGGAGGCTGAAGAGGAAGAACAGACGGAGTTTTCTGTTCTGCTTGAATCTCTGGGAGAAAAGAAAGTCACGACCATCAAGGTGGTTCGAAGTATTACCGGTTTAGGCCTTAAAGAGGCGAAGGATCTTGTGGAAAGCACCCCTTCCGTTGTGAAGGAAGGGATTTCCCGGGAAGAAGCCGAGGCGATTGGTAAGCAACTTGAAGAGGCTGGCGCGGGTTTCAAAATTCAATAACGATCGGCGCATAGTGGCAAAAGGTTCCCGGATCTACGGGTCTGTCTGTGCTGGATTCCTGAAACGCTGTTCAGGCAGCGTTCATGAGGGAGTGCTTTTGCGTGTGCACGAGTTTGCCTGGTTCGGGTCATTTTTTGGTTTGCACGGGTTTTATCTGGTTGGTAGGGAGGAATCATGAGTTACGGGTTCACTGAGAGAAAGTGCGTCAGGAAAAATTTTGCCAAGCGTCCAAATAAGCATAAGATCCCCAGTCTTTTGCGTATCCAGAAGAATTCCTATAACAGCTTTTTGCAACGGGACGTACCGCATGAGGAGCGTGTTGCCGCCGGACTTCACAGCGCGTTCACCTCGGTTTTTCCGATCAAAAGCAATAAAGGATACGTTGAGCTGCACTACTGTGAATATTTGCTCGAGGAACCTCGCTATGACGTAAATGAGTGCCGTCAGAGGGGGATGACGTACGCGTTTGGCTTGCATGTGGTTTTACGCCTGGTTGTCTACGACAGGAAGGCAGGTTCGGAAAAAAAGAAAATCAAGTACATGAAAGAGCAGAAGGTGTACTTTGGAGAGTTCCCGCTGATGACTGAAACCGGGACTTTCATTGTCAACGGTGCTGAGCGCGTGGTGCTTTCCCAGTTGCAGCGTTCTCCTGGCGTTTCTTTCGAACATGACAAGGGAAAAACCTACACGAGTGGTAAATTGATTTATTCGGCGCGCATCATTCCGCACAGGGGGTGCTGGCTGGACTTCGAATTTGATAACAAAGACAAACTTTTTGTCCGCATAGACAAGCGCAGAAAGTTACCGGTGACCGTACTGTTGCGCTCTTTGGGGATGAACAACCAGCAAATGCTGGACGTGTTCTTCGAAAGAGATCACTACACTTTGAAAGGCGATGCCATCATGATGGACATTGATTTAAATCGGATGCTTTCCCAGAGAATCAATTTTGATCTTGTGGTAAGCGGAGAAACAATTCTGAAAGCTGGTGGCAGAGTGGCGCGTTCTCACGTGCAGAAAATGAAAACAGCGCGTCTGAAAAAACACCAGATCACGCAAGCCCATTTGCTTGACAAAATCATTGGCGATGACATCGTGGACAAGAATGGGAAAATATGTCTTAAAGCAAATGAAAGGATAACGCCGACTGCCCTATCGGTTATACAGCTTTCCGGTGTACGTACGTTCACGACACTTTGTGTCAATGAGTTGGATCGAACCCCAAGTATTTCTTTGACCCTGCAGGAAGACCAGACGATAGGTAAAACCCACGCCCGGGCAAAGATCTATAGCGTTATACGGCCCGGTGACCCTCCCCCGAGTCGCGATGCGTGCGACAACCTTTTTAATGGCCTGTTTTTGCAAAAAGAGCGCTATGACCTGTCAGAGTGCGGGCGCATGAAACTGGATCTGGGCGTGGGCAGAGGTGATGACGGTGCCAAAAATCTTACCGGCTCCAATGGAAAAGGGGGGCTTCTCACTCTTAGTTCGGATGATATCGTCGCGGTTTTGCAGGAGTTGCTGAAAATCCGCAATGGTTCCCGTAGTTGCGACGATATCGACCATTTGGGCAATCGGCGTGTTCGCTCAGTTGGTGAAATGCTGGTGGACACTTACCGCAACGGGTTAAGGCGTGTTGAACGGGCCTTGGGGGAAAGACTGACCATAGCCGAAAGCGAAGACATGATGCCGAAAAATTTCATCAACGTGAAGCCAATCACCAGCATTGTTAACGAGTTCTTTTGTTCGGGGCAGTTGTCTCAGTTCATGGATCAGATCAACCCGCTTTCAGAAGTGACCCACAAGCGCCGCGTTACTTCTCTTGGCCCTGGTGGGCTGACTCGTGACCGTGCCGGTTTTGAAGTTCGGGATGTGCATCCTTCCCACTACGGTCGTATCTGTCCGATTGAAACGCCGGAAGGGCCGAATATTGGTTTAATCAGTTCGCTGGCTGTGTATTCACAGCCAAACAGGTATGGCTTTTTGGAGACCCCGTACTTCGTGGTTTCCAATCGTCAGATCACTGGAAAGGTGGAATATCTGTCTGCCATCAGGGAAGGAAATTATGTTATCGCGCAAGCGAACGCGCAGGCGGACACGCACGGGCGGCTGACGGGTGAACTTGTCAGCTGTCGCCATCAGAACGAGTTTGTTCTGAAAAGCCCGAAAGAAGTGCAGTATATTGATGTTTCCTCGAACCAGATTGTTTCTGTTTCTGCCTCTCTGATTCCATTTTTGGAGCACGATGACGCCAACCGCGCCTTGATGGGATCCAATATGCAGAGGCAGGCTGTTCCAACATTGCAGTGCGAAAAGCCGCTTGTGGGTACCGGTATGGAACGTTTGGTCGCCCGAGATTCGGGGGTAACGGTTCTTGCCAAGCGTGGCGGGACGGTGATGTCGGTAGACTCCACCCGAATCGTCATGAGTGTGAACGAAGATGAGATCGAAGACGGTGATGGAGTGGACATTTATCGTCTGACCAAATACGAGCGCTCAAACCAGGATACCTGTATCAATCAGAGGCCTTTGGTCACAGTTGGTGACCACCTGGAAGCCGATGACATTATTGCCGATGGACCCTGCACAGATATGGGGGAGCTGTCGCTTGGCAGGAATGTTCTGGTCGCGTTCATGCCATGGCATGGATATAACTTTGAGGATTCCATCCTGGTGTCGGAGCGGATGGTGGAAGACGACCACTTTACGTCCATTCATATCGAAGAGCTGACCTGCACTGCGCGCGACATGAAAGTGAGCCGTGAGGAAATCACTTCGGACATTACCAATGTTCCTGATGGAATGATTTCGAAGCTGGATGAATCAGGCGTGGTGTATGTCGGGGCGGAAGTGGAGCCCGGAGATATACTGGTTGGCAAAGTGACTCCCAAGGGTGACGTGCAGGTAGGTCCGGAAGAAAAGCTTCTGCGCGCCATTTTTGGTGAAAAGGCTCACGATGTTAAAGACACTTCCCTACGAGTCCCCTCTGGCATGCATGGAACCGTGATAGGTGTGCGGATATTCACTCGTGAAGGTGAGGAAAAGGACGCCTGCGCCCAGAAATTGGCCACGGCCGACTTCGACCGTATGGAGAAGGATATCAACAGTCGTTTGCGGATACACGAAGATGGTGTTTATGACCGGATTCGCAAACTGTTGATTGGCAAAGAATTGGCGAAGGGTTCTGGAGATCTTGAGACCGACCATGTCTTGACAGAGGATGACTTGAAAGCATTGCCGCGCAGGAAGTGGCTCAAAATCGGTTTGCGCAGTGAAAATGCCGCCAAAAAGCTGGAAGAACTGAAAGCGCGCCTGGTCGTACACCAGGACACTGCGGCAGAGGGATTGTGCAAAGCCCGAGAGAAGTTGGAAAGAGGTGATGCTTTGCCGTCCGGTGTTATTAAACGCGTCAAAATCCATCTGGCCGTAAAGCGGAGATTGCAAGCCGGTGACAAAATGGCGGGAAGACACGGCAATAAAGGAGTCGTTTCACTCGTGGTTCCGACCGAGGATATGCCTTTTCTGGCAGACGGCACTCCGATCGATATGGTGCTGAACCCACTTGGCGTACCTTCCAGAATGAATGTGGGTCAGGTGCTGGAAACACACCTTGGCTGGGCAGCCAAAGGTTTGGGAAAGAAGATCGGAGACTTGTTGGATGCCGGTTCGTCCTCTGCAAAATTGCGCAGACTGTTGAAGCGGATCTATGGTACCGGCGGGCTGGAAAGTGAGCACATCAGCAGTTTGAGTGATACGGAAATCATGGAAATGTCTGAAAGGTTACGTCACGGGGTTCCCATGGAAACACCGGTTTTTGACGGTGCCACTGAACAGGAAATCAAGAATGCCCTGAAAATGGCAGGGATGCCTGAAAGCGGTCAAACAAAGCTTTATGACGGGCGTTCCGGTGAATGCTTTGATCGTGACGTAACGGTCGGGTACCTGTACATGATGAAGTTAAATCACCTGGTAGACGACAAAATGCATGCCCGTTCCATAGGTCGTTACAGCATGGTTACGCAGCAACCCTCGGGGGGCAAGGCGTACTTTGGGGGACAACGCTTCGGAGAAATGGAAGTCTGGGCACTGGAAGCCTACGGGGCTGCACACACACTTCAGGAAATGCTGACAGTGAAATCGGACGATATTCTCGGGCGAAACAGTGTCTATCGCAATATTACCAACGATGATTTGCGAGTCGAGACCAACATCCCGGAATCTTTTAACGTGCTAACCAAAGAAGTTCGGGCATTGGGTCTCAATATGGATTTTGATACAAAAAAAGCGTAGCAGCGGGCGGGGAATGAAATGAGGTATTTAGCCAAACAAATCAGACATCAGGAAGCACTGAGTGCTTTCGAGACCATCAGGATTGGCCTGGCTTCACCGGAGCACGTCAAGTCGTGGTCTTACGGGGAAGTCAAAAAACCGGAAACGATTAACTATCGTACCTACAAGCCTGAGCGCGATGGCTTGTTTTGTGCGCGGATCTTTGGCCCCATAAAAGACTACGAGTGTCTGTGCGGGAAATACCGGCGACCCAAGCACCGCGAGGTGGTTTGCGAAAAGTGTGGGGTTGAAGTGACTTTGTCGAAAACCCGGCGAGAGAGAATGGGGCATATTGTGCTTGCGAGTCCGGTTGCCCATATCTGGTTTGTGAAATCCCTTCCGTCAAAAATTGGTCTGTTGCTTGACATCAGCCCCAAAAATCTGGAGCGCATCATTTATTTTGAAAGTTACTGTGTGACGGATCCAGGAATGACAGATTTGCGCAAAGGTGAGTTGATGAACGAGAACGCCTATGACGAAAATAATGAGGAGTACGGCGATGGTAATTTTTCCGTAGGCATGGGTGCGGAGGCGATTCTGGAGCTCCTGAAGGACTTTGATTTGCTCAAGGCGTCCATACAGCTGAAAGAGGAAATTCTCAGCACTCGTTCCCAAACACAGCTCAAAAAGCTGACCAAGCGCCTCAAACTGGTTGATTCATTCCTGGGGTCGCACAATCGCCCGGAATGGATGATTTTACAGATTCTTCCAGTGTTGCCTCCTGACCTGCGGCCGCTTGTTCCCTTGGAGAGTGGGCATTTTGCCACTTCTGACCTGAACGACTTATACCGACGCGTCATCAATCGCAACAACCGTCTTAAGCGCTTGCTGGATCTGAATGCCCCTGAAATCATCGTGCGTAATGAAAAGAGGATGTTGCAGGAGTCGGTCGATGCGCTTCTGGATAACGGTCGCCGGGGACGGCCGGTAACGGGTGCGAACAAAAGGCAGCTGAAATCTCTTGCTGACATGATCAAAGGCAAGCAAGGGCGATTCCGTCAAAACCTGCTCGGCAAACGTGTGGATTATTCCGGGCGTTCCGTGATAGTGGTTGGCCCGACATTGAAGCTTCACGAATGCGGGTTGCCAACAAAAATGGCACTGGAGCTGTTCAAACCTTTCATTATCGGGAAGTTTCGCAGGCGAGGTATCGTCAGTTCCAGCAGGACAGGAAGAAAATTGGTTGAGAGTGAAGGTTCGGAGGTCTGGGATGTTTTGGCCGAAGTGATCAAAGAACACCCGGTGCTGTTAAACCGTGCCCCGACTTTGCACCGTTTGGGTATCCAGGCTTTTGAACCCGTCTTGGTTGAGGGCAAAGCCATACAGTTGCACCCACTGGTATGTGCTGCTTTCAACGCTGACTTTGATGGTGACCAGATGGCGGTTCATATTCCCCTTTCAATAGAAGCCCAGATTGAGGCACGGATCCTCATCATGTCTTCCAACAACATTCTTTCTCCAGCCAACGGTGCGCCGGTTATCGTTCCGACTCAGGACATCATCCTGGGTCTGTACTACATGACACGTGAGCGAATTGGAGCCAAGGGTGAAGGGATGGTTTTTGCCGATCTTGACGAGATCGAAAAAGCCATGCAACTGGATGTGCTGGATTTGCATGCTGCGATTGAATTTCGCTTGCCGAAACGTGTAGATGGTCCGGTGGGAAGAGTCAAAACCACGGTTGGTCGGGCTTTGTTGCTCAGAATTCTGCCGGACGAACTGTCTTTTGAACTGGTTAATCGGATTCTGGACAAAAAAAACGTGTCGCGTTTGATCGATACCTGCTATCGCGCGAGTGGTATCAAGCGAACGGTCATTTTCGCAGACCAGTTAAAAAACACGGGATTTCAGTACGCGACGCGTAGCGGAATTTCTTTCGGCGTCGATGACATGATTATCCCAAAGATGAAAGCCAGCCTGCTTGAGGAAGCCAGAGCCAAGGTCAAAAAAATCCAGTCGGACTATGTCGGTGGCGTGGTGACCGACCATGAGCGCTACAACTTGGTGGTGGACGTCTGGTTACACACCAGTGAGCAGGTTGAAAAAGCCATGATGGAGGAACTCGGGACTGAGGAAGTGGATATTCCGGGGAGAGGCAAATGTACACAACTGTCGTTTAATTCCATCTTCATGATGTCTGATTCCGGTGCCCGAGGTTCGGCGACGCAAATCAAGCAGTTATCCGGTATGCGTGGGTCAATGGCAAAGCCGGACGGATCCATTATTGAAAATCCCATTACCGCGAGTTTTCGTGAAGGGCTGGACGTGCACCAGTTTTTCAGCTCAACCCACGGTGGACGCAAAGGCTTGGCAGATACCGCGCTGAAAACAGCCAACTCAGGCTATCTCACCCGCCGGCTCGTTGATGTGTCGCAGAGCCTGACTGTGGTTGAAAATGATTGCGAATGCGATGACGGCATTATTTTGCAGTCGGACTTTCGCGATGGTGAAGTGGTAGAGGCGCTGAGTAAGCGGGTACAGGGTCGTGTGGTTGCTGAAGACGTGACGGTCAAGAACGGCACAGATGTGTTGATAGAGAAAAATACCTTGCTTGATGAGGAAAGCATAAAGAGAATTGAAGAATCGGGCATCGATCAGGTGAAAGTGCGTTCCCCGGTGACTTGTGTTTCCCGGCGCGGTATTTGCGCGCTTTGCTATGGCAGGGATTTGTCGAAAGACGTCTTGGTGAATATTGGAGCGGCGGCAGGCATCATTGCTGCACAGTCCATCGGTGAGCCGGGTACACAGCTGACAATGCGTACTTTTCACGTCGGCGGTTCTTCCAGTCGTGCGGTGGCAGCGAGTAGCTTGCACACCAAAAGGGGTGGCAAAGTTCGCTACCACAAGATTCGTTCCGTTGGCAAAAAAGACGGAACCTTCGTCGTCATTTCCCGCTCTGGTGAACTCAGCGTCGTTGATGAGCAGGGCAATGAAAATGAGCGTTACCTCATCCCTTATGGTGCCCAGTTGAGGGTTAGCGAAGGCTCAGAGGCCAAGGCGGGAACCATGGTGGCGTTCTGGGAGCCCCACATTCACCCGATCGTTGCCGAAGTAAAAGGCAAAGTCCATTTGACAGACTTTGAGGAAGGGTTAACAACTTTGCAACGTGATGACATCGCCACTGGTATCGTTTCCCAACTGGTGATTTCTACTGATGTGTTCTCAGAGATGAGCCGAACGGTACTGACCCCAATGATTAAATTGCTCGATGAGGAGGAATATACCGTCAAGCTGCCGGATGGCAGGGAAGCACTCCATCGCCTGCCGGAAGAAGCGATTGTTTCCCTGGCAAATGGAGACTGGGTGGAACCGGGAGACGTGATTGCCAAAGTGCCGGAGAAAGTGACCGAAACCGGTGATATTACGGGTGGCTTGCCGCGCGTGGCTGACCTGTTTGAAGCGAAGAAGCCGAAAGAAGGCGCCATACTTGCGGAATGCGCGGGGGTCGTCAGCTTTGGCAAGGAAGTCAGAGGAAAAACCCGCTTCATCATCACCAATGAGGAAGGTGAGAAAGTCACTATTTTGATTCCGAAAGTGCGGCATTTGAATGTTTTTGAAGGTGAAAAAGTAGAAAAAGGCGACTGTATTTCGAATGGGGAACAAGACCCTCATGATATTTTGAGGTTACTGGGGGCTAAACAGCTTACTGCCTACATGGTGAGGGAAATACAGAATGTGTACCGTTTGCAGGGAGTGACCATTAACGACAAGCATATTGAAATGATTGTCCGGCAAATGATCAGCAACGTCGTTGTGCTTGATTCGGGTGACAGCAAGTGCCTGGTCGGCGATAGGATCAGTTTTGCAAAGGCTTGCAGCATTAGACAGTCTCTGCTTGAAGACGAAAAAGAGCCGATAAAGTTTGAGCGTATCCTGCTGGGCATTACCAAAGCGTCTTTGTTCACGGACTCGTTTATTTCTGCAGCCTCTTTTCAGGAAACGACCCGGGTATTGACTGATGCCAGCGTTCGCGGTGCGGTAGACGAGTTGAATGGCTTGAAGGAAAACGTTATTTCCGGGCGTTTGATACCGGCAGGGACGGGATTTCCTCATTTCCCCAAGGAATTGAGTCTGGGCGGTGATATAGGTTCTGACTTTCTCATGAACATGCCGGAGGGAGAATTTTTCAGTGAAGCCGAAAATCCTGCTGAAATTTCTGCCGCACCGCCGGATGGTCAGGTGCCAAGCTCCATCCTGGTCGAATAAAGCGCAATCGGGTCGCCGGGGTGAACGCCGTGCCTCGCTTTCAGTGCCCCCCGTCAAAAACGCGCGTCTTTTTCGAAAGGGAAGTTCTTTGACGTACGTCGGGGGTATGGAAGTGCTTTCCGGTTGACCTTTCTGCTCAGTTTTTGGCACCTCAAAAACGCATGAAATTCTCAACGGCAGATTTGTGTGATCACCATCCGGAAAAAGTACAGCTTGTCCGTCCGGGGTTTCGCCATTTTGGCGGCGTTCGAAAGTTTTCCGGAGCCATTCGGACGGTCAGTTGTTTTGAAGACAATTCCCTGGTGAGGGAATTGCTTGAAATGCGCGTAAAGGCGTCTGTGCTGGTAGTGGACGGGAGAGCTTCAATGCGTTGCGCACTACTCGGGGACTTGCTTGCCAAATTGGCGGTGGCAAATGGATGGGAAGCTGTGATTGTCAATGGTTGTGTCAGGGACAGTGCCATACTGAAGACGCTGAAATTAGGTGTAATGGCACTGGCCACACAGCCGCGAAAAAGCCGCAAACTCCATACCGGGGCTGTTGATGTACCCGTTCATTTTGCTGGCGTTTCTTTTCTGCCAGGAAGTTTCGTCTACGTCGATGCGGATGGAGTCCTGGTTGCCGCCCAAAAGCTTGAATTTGGGACTTGATAGCCCGCGTTGGAGTGCCAGTGTATTGCGCGACTTTGCTTCTGTCAGGTGGTTTCATGATAGCTGGCCTCGGCCTGAACCCGGTGTGCCCAGGCATGCGGAAGTGAAGCTGATTTGACGCAGTCCGACAGGTTTTATGATGGCCTTCAGTGCCTGCCTGTCAGTGAAATGGAGGTTCGAAAGTCCTCTGCAGGCAAAGCGGCTTACCCCGTCTCTGTGCTACAATTCTTACTGGCGTTTGGCGGCTTTCCAAGCCAAAGCCTGAAGTTTTCTGTCCTTACTTTCTATGCCTGATTTTTCACGCAAACTCCTGCCGGTTGACCTTGAGGACATCATGCGCCAGTCCTACGTGGACTATGCGATGAGTGTCATCATTGGGCGCGCATTACCCGACATTCGGGATGGTCTCAAACCCGTACACAGACGAGCCCTGTACGCGATGAAAGAACTGAACAACGATTGGAATAAAGCCTACAAAAAGTCGGCGCGTGTCGTTGGTGACGTGATCGGGAAATATCACCCGCATGGTGATGTAGTCGTGTACGAGGCCATCGTGCGTATGGCGCAGAAGTTCTCCATGCGCTATCCCTTGGTGGATGGTCAGGGAAACTTTGGTTCCATAGACGGGGACGCGCCGGCCGCCATGCGTTATACCGAGGTTCGCATGACACGTCTTACCAGCGAGATACTGGCTGATCTCGGCAAAGAGACCGTCGATTTCAGCCCGAACTATGACGGCACGGAACAGGAGCCGGAGGTATTGCCGACACGCGTACCGAACCTGTTAATCAACGGTTCTACGGGTATCGCGGTTGCCATGGCCACCTCCATACCTCCCCACAATATCCGGGAAACTCTTGATGCAACCATCGCCTGTCTGGATAACCCGGAGATTTCACTTGACGAGCTTATCGGCCATATACCGGGGCCGGATTTTCCCACCGGGGGATTGATCTGTGGCAAAGATGAGATTCGCAAGGCGTACGAGACAGGTTCCGGGGTGATTACCGTGAGGTCGCGGTGTGAAATTGAGGATGCCAAGAGAGCCGGAAGAACGCGTATTGTGGTGACTGAACTGCCTTATACCGTGAACAAGGCTCGCCTGGTGGAGCAAATAGCCGACTTGGTCAGAAGCAAGAAAATATCCGGAATTTCCAATTTGCGCGACGAATCGGATAAGGAAGGGATGCGTGTGGTCATAGAAGTTGGGCAGGGAGAGATCGCCGGGGTGATTTTGAACCGTCTGTACCAGAGCACCAGGCTGCAAATATCTTTCAGCATGAATATGATTGCGGTCGTTTCCAAGCGCCCGATCACGGCCAACCTGAAAACGCTGATTGAGCATTTCATAGAGCATCGCCGTGATGTCGTGGTCAGGCGCACGATTTTTGAGTTGCGCAAGGCACGGGCAAAAGCCCATATCCTCGAAGGACAGGCGGTGGCCTTGGGCAGCATAGACGCGGTCATCGAACTGATTAAAGCCAGTGAAAGCCCGAGCGTTGCCAAGGAATCTTTGATGGCGAGGCCTTGGCCTGCAGATGTGGTTCAAGAGATGATGCTTGAGGTGGATACAGGGGGAAGCATGGACCCGCGCCTGGCACGACCCGAGGGTTTGTCTGACGACTATGGTCTACGGGATGGTGCCTATTATCTTTCCGAAGAGCAGTCGCTGGCCATTCTGGCGTTGCGCTTGCACCGTTTGACTGCGCTGGAAAAAAACCGGGTGTTTTCCGATTACCGCGAGCTGCGGCTGACAATCGCGGAGCTGAACCACATTCTGTCCGACCCTGACAGATTGACCGAGGTTATCCGCGAAGAACTGGAAGCGGTGCGCGAATCTTATGCAGATGCGCGCCGGACTGAAATTGTTGGACCAGTGGGAAATTTCAGTGAAGAAGACTTTATTACCCCGGAAAAGCTGGTCATTACCTTATCCGCCTCGGGCTACGTAAAATCTCAGGCCATTGAGAATTTTGTGGTGCAAAAGCGTGGCGGCTCAGGGGTTACAGCCGCCATTGTCAATGTAGGTGATTGGGTAAAGGAAGTATTGTTTGCGGCGACCCATGACACCTTATTGTGTTTTTCAAATATTGGAAAAGTCTACTGGATCAGGGCGTACCAATTGCCACGGACTGGACGCGTCGCAAAAGGCAAACCGATTGTTAACCTGTTACGCCTGAAGAGAGGTGAGAGAATTTCGGCAATTCTCCCCTTGCAAGACTACATGCCGGGGCGTCACTTGGTTCTGGCAACCGCAAAGGGCGTTATCAAAAAGACTTTTTTGGAGCGCTATTCCAGACCAATGTCATCGGGTATTCGTGCGATTGTTCTGGATGACGGTGATGAGGTGGTCAGCGCCTTAAACAGCGAAAGAGGTCAGCACTTTATTCTGGTGAGTGACCATGGACGGTGTGTCCGCTTCGATGAGAGCAATGTACGGACAATCGGGCGTGTTAGCCGCGGGGTACGTGGGATACGTCTTCAGCGTGGTGCTCGCGTGGTCAAGCTACTTTGTTTTACCCCGAAAGAAGATGAAAGCACGTTGGCCTTGGTGACGAGTCGGGGGGTCGGCAAGCGAGTCAGACTGGATCAGTTTCCAGTCAGAAACCGTGCTGGAATGGGGGTTCTTGCCATCAAGTTTTCCGGCAAAAATGAAAGTTTGGTGGGAGCTGCGCTGCCAGCCAATGATGAAGATCTGGTTTTGGTGACAGCCAATGGCAGTTTGATCAGGGTTCCATCTGCTTCGATTTCCATCTTGGGCAGATACGCAAGAGGTGTAAGGCTGAAGGTTGTGAAAGGGAAAGACGTCATTTCCGGGATGTTTTCCTTGGCGGTTTCTGTTGCCGACGAGCAGACTGCTGATGAAGAAAGCCCTTGAAATCAGGTCACCGGGAAAGCGTGCAGATAGTCGGTTCGGGTGGGCTTGTTCTCTTTGATCAATCATCGCACCGCCGTATTGGGTTGCCGGTTGGTGTCACGGCTTCTCCAGGTGTGAGCTGCGAATAGCGTGTTTCTTTAGAGTGATGAAAAACCGACTTACCGAGGTACGAAGGGAAATAGACGAAATAGACGCGGATCTTTTGCGCGTGCTGAACCGTCGGGCTTCTTTGGCAATGGAAGCTGCCAAGGCGAAAAGCAGCGGTCAGGAAAGCGTTGCTTCCTTCTATTGCCCTGAGCGTGAAGCCAAAATCGTTCGTAATGCGGTAGAAAAAAATCCTGGCCCCTTGGCGGAGGATTCGGTTGCCACAATTTTCCGCGAAATTATTTCTTCCTGCCTCTCTCTGGAAGAAAAAATCGTGGTTGCCTACCTCGGCCCACAAGGAACGTACACAGAGGAGGCTGCCTTAAAGCATTTTGGGGGCTCTGTGGAGACGCAAGCCCGCGATTCCATTGAAGATGTATTTGCCGGTGTACAGAATGGCGCAGCGAGTTTCGGAGTCGTGCCGGTGGAAAGTGCGGTTTTCGGCAGTGTTTCCAACACACTGGACTGTTTCGTAAATTCGCCATTGCGGATTTACAGCGAGGTGGAGTTGAGAATTCACCACATGCTGCTTTCCAAAACCGAAAAAATGGAGGATTTGCACACCCTTTACGCGCATGAGCAGTCCATTGCGCAATGCCGGGAGTGGTTACGCAAAACATTGCCTAGTCGTTGTCAGCTGGTTCGCGTCAGTAGCAACGCGGAAGCCACAAAGCTGGCGTGCGACCAGGAAGGGAGCTGTGCAATAGCTGGACGGCGTGCCGCCCGGTACTACGGCCTGCGTATTCTGCGCGAAAACATAGAAGATCAAAGTTTTAATGTGACGCGTTTTCTGGTGATCGGGGACCATCCTTTGCCCGCTCCCACAGGTTCAGACAAAACCACCCTGTTGGTGACTTCGCCAAACAATCCAGGCTCGCTTGTAGAGTTGCTTAAACCCCTTGCGACCCGTTCTTTGAGCATGGTACGAATTGAGTCAAGGCCTGCGCGTCAGGGTCCCTGGGAATACGTTTTCTTTTTGGATATTTTGGGGCATGCCGCCGAAGCCCCCCTCAATGAAGCACTTGCCGAGTTGAAGGCTCGTGCATCGCTGTTTCGTTTGCTGGGGTCTTACCCCTTAGCCGTTTCCTGAGCACTTGCGGGTTGAGGGCTCGCACATCTCCGTTTCGGTCAACGTTCAGCCAATGTGCTGAGGTCTCCTGCCCAACATCAGTCTGCAAAGAAGTTTCATGTTTTCCGGAGTGCGGCTCTCGCAGGGTTCTGACTCAAAGATTGATAACGTGACGTACCCGTTGAAGGCATCTGCAAAAAGGTTGTGTATGGATCGAAGGGCACTGGATGTGACCACGTGCCCTGCCGACCTGCCGACCCTGGGCGTTTCGCTTCAAACAAGCCTGGTAGCCTGTTTCTGTGTCTGGAAACTGCCAGGGGGAGCTGAGATGAGCCCGGCTCCCGTCTCTTGCCTTCCCTTGTTGCTTATGGTGAAGGTGTGGCAGCATACGCCGACCTTGAAAGTTCCCGGCTGAACTTCTGGTATATGCAGGCATGTTGCGCCTCCGTCAAATAAAATGAGCCACCCCCAGAATTTTTCCGCGTTGTCTCTTTGTTGTGGTGGCCTGCGTGACCTGAAGCCCTATATTCCGGGTAGGCCAGGAAAATTGCCACCGGGTCTGTCCGCTGCCGACATCATTCAGCTGGCTTCCAACGAAAACCTTGCTGGCCCTTCTCCTCATGCCATAAGGGCACTGGCGGACTGTCACAAGTGTGCACATCTGTATCCTGATGGTGATGCCTTGCTGTTGAAGGAGGCTTTGGCGGATGCGTTCCAGCTTACCGCGGAAAACCTGACGGTTTGCAACGGTTCCAACGAGGCGATAGAGCTGGTGGCGCGTTGCTTTCTGGGCGCGCAAGACAATGCCGTGTTTCCACATCACGCCTTTGCAGTCTACGCGCTTGTGACGCGCGCCTGCGGTGGCGAGGTGCGCGAGGCCAAAGCCAATCCATCTGACCACGCCATGCCCTTTGGTTGTGATACGGCTCAGTTATTGCGCCGGTTGGACGCTCGTACCAAAGTCATCTTTCTTGCCAACCCCAATAACCCTACCGGGACTTGGCTGGTTGAATCCGAACTGCGGCACTTACTCGATGCTGTACCGGCCAATATTGTCGTCTTGGTAGACCAGGCTTACACGGAATACGTCACCGACCCTGATTATCCCGATGCCAGGAAGTGGCTGGATAGCTATCCGAATCTGGTGGTGACCGGAACTTTTTCGAAGATCCATGCTTTGGCAGCCTTGAGAGTCGGTTACGCCATTTCCAGCCCGGAAATCGCTGATTTGATGAATCGGGTGCGGCAACCTTTCAACGTCAATGCTTTGGCGCAAGCCGCTGCCTGCGCAGCCTTGTCTGACAAGGCGCACGTACGCCGCAGTGTGGAGGAAAATCTGCGTGGATTGGCGTGCTTGCGTTCTGCTTTGCTTGGCATGGGGCTATCGGTCCTTCCCTCTGTTGCCAATTTTCTGTGCTTTCACGTCGGCCCACACGCTACAAAGGTCGCAGATGCCTTGTTGCAACAGGGTGTCGCCGTCCGCCGCCTGCAAAACTATGGCTTGGAGTCTTACTTACGCGTGACCGTGGGTATGCCTCAACACAATGAAAAGTTTCTGAATGCCATGACCGAAGTGATGCTGAAGCTGGTGCCTTCTGCCTGAATTCAGGTCGTCAATTTTCCTGGCGATGAAGACAGTGATGTGAAAAACGGCACGATTGGTATTTTTGGTGTTGGCCTGATCGGTGGCTCTTTGGCGCTGTCTCTGAAACGTGCCGGAGAGGAGCGGGAAATTCTTGGTTTTGATCTGCGCCCCATTCCCTCTGGCATTGTCGATTGCCAATTGGACAGTTGCGAAGCATTCATCAAACGAAGCGACATGATTGTGTTGGCGGCTCCCTTGAGTGCCATGTCCGGTTTTTTTACCACATTTCGGGAAATTGCCGGAAGATCAGAAAAAATTGTCAGCGACGTGTGCAGTGTCAAGCGGGAAGTCCTGGAAGTTGCAAAACGTGTTTTGGGGGAGCTCCCGACCACCCTGGTTCCTGCACATCCCTTGTCGGGGCTGGAAACAAGTGGGCCGGAGTCGGCCAGTGACAGCCTTTTTGCAAACGCCGTGGTGGTTTTAACGCCGCACAAAAAAACGGCTGCTGATGCTCTGGCGCAGGTGCGGGCACTGTGGGAAAAGACGGGTGCGCAGGTCAGCCTTATGGAGGATCATGAACATGATCGCTTGCTTGCGGTAACCAGCCATTTACCTCATGTGGTTGCCTGCGTTTTGATGGAAAGTGCGGTGTCCCTGCAAGGCATGCAAAAAGTTATAGACTTTTCGGCGGGCAGCTTACGGGACGTCACCAGGATTGCTGCCGGCAACCCAGAGATGTGGAGCGACCTGTGTTACGCCAACCGGGACAATCTCCTGATGGCGCTGCGTAAATACCGTTCTGGGATCGACCGTTTTGTGGATGATTTGGAGAATGGGGATCTAGAGAAGATTGCCAGGTATCTGGAATGTGCGAATGAGTACCGACTTAGGCTCGGGGAGAAGGGCAAATGACGCCCCGGTCTCATTTCCAGTCTATTTGTTCCTTTCCCGCTCGCGCCTTAACAGGGGAAAGTACCGTTCCCGGAGACAAGTCGATTAGTCACCGGGCGCTGCTTCTGGGAGCCATTGCGCAAGGGAAAACCACGATTCTGAATGCCTCGGATGCGCTAGATTGCCGCGCGACATTGCGTGCCATTGAGTCTCTTGGGGTTCGCACGGAAGCCGGAAAATCCCTGGCTGTCTACGGGAACGGCCGATATGGGCTTGAAGATCCGGGCAGTCCTATTGACTGTGCCAATTCGGGAACCACGATGCGCCTGCTCTGCGGGATTCTGGCTGCACAGCGTTTTGATTCGGAGTTGCGAGGGGATGCATCCTTGTCAGTGCGCCCGATGCATCGTTTGGTGGAGCCTTTGGGCATGATGGGTGCGAAGGTTTCGGTCTCCCCCTCAGGCACGGCTCCGATTCGGTTGAATGGCACGGAGAGATTGACTGGAATTCACTACCAGACTCCGGTCAGCAGCGCCCAGCTGAAGTCGTGTCTGTTGCTGGCAGGGTTGTACGCAGACGGCGTCACGACAGTCGTGGAGCCAGTTGCGAGCAGGGATCATAGTGAAAAAATGTTGCGGAGTTTTTCCTGTGAAACAGAAAGCGAGGGCAAGCGGGTGCAGTTGCGTGCTTCGCAGCCCAAGGCAACCACGGTTCATGTGCCAGGGGACTTTTCATCTGCTGCTTTTTTTCTGGTTGCGGCATGCCTGGTCAAGGGTTCCGATTTGCTATTGCGTGATGTCGGGATCAATCCCCTGCGCACCGGGGCATTGACTGTCTTGCGCCTGATGGGGGCGAATATTGAAGTCACCTCCAGTCGCTTCCGTGGTTCGGAGCCGGTGGCGGACTTGCGGGTCCGGTATTCGCAGCTGCGTGGTTTGACCATTCCTTCCGAGCTGGTGGTGTCCAGTATCGACGAATTTCCAATTTTGTTTATTGCCGCTTCCTGTGCTGTCGGTGAAACACAGGTGCACGGTGTCGGGGAGCTTCGCTACAAAGAGAGTGATCGCCTGGAAACGATGGCTCGTAATTTGCGCGCCTGCGGTGTTGAGGCATACTGCGTTGCCGATGGGATCACAATTCGCGGGGGAGGAATACGCGGTGGCGAGGTATCAGCTTTTGGCGACCATCGTGTCGCCATGGCGTTTTTGGTGGCTGGGGCAGCTTCCGCAGAAGGGGTGGTGGTAAAAGACAGCGAATCAGTCGGGGTTTCGTTTCCGGATTTTGTCTCAGTGGCAAAGAGCCTGGGGTTTTATTTCAGTCATGCATCGTCAGGGGCACGCTGATGGGTACCGGGGTGCCAGTGATTACTATCGATGGCCCGGCGGGGGTAGGGAAAACAACGGTTGCCTGTAGTTTGGCGAGACGCTTGCACTACCACATGTTGCCCAGCGGTGCTTTTTATCGTTCAGCGGCATTTCTGGCGGCACGGGAGGGAATCGCCGAGCAGGATTTGGAAAGCCTTGTTGCCTGCGTGAAAGCGATGCATCTGGAGTTCTCTTTGCATGACGACAGTCTCTCGGTTCTTTTGAATGGCAGGGAGTGTGGTGAGATGCTTTACGATGATACTTGGGCAATCCCGGCGTCCAATCTCGCGGTGCTTCCTGGTCTAAGGGCAGAGCTGGTTGCCAACAGAGGGCGATGCGTTTGCCTCCCGGTCTGGTAGCAGAGGGGCGGGATATGGGCAGCGTGATTTTTCCTGATGCCCGGTGGAAGTTTTTTTTGACGGCCAGTGTTGACGAGCGAGCCAAACGTCGGTTGGGACAGTTGAATGCAACAGGTGAGGGTGTTAGTCTTGGCGGGCTGCGCGAAGGTCTTGTGCAGCGAGACAAGAAAGACACAAGCCGTCTGGTTGCACCGTTGGTTCCGGCACGAACGGCGGTCACAGTAGATACGACATTTCGAACTGCCGCGCAAACAGTGCAGCATTTGGCGGCTATTGTCGATGATCAAGAGGGCTGATTTTGGAAACATTTCAAGAGATTTTTGAGCGCAGTGGGTCGCCCTCTGTCCGGGTTGGCAGCCTTATTAAAGGTCAGGTGATTGAAATCAGGGATGGTTTGGTGGTTGTGAACGTAGGGTTGAAGTCCGAAGGCGCCATTCCCGCAGACCAGTTCCGTGCTCATGGTGGCGAGCTTGAGGTGGTGGAAGGTGATGAAGTGGAAGTCGCTGTGGATGCCATTGAAAACGGCTCGGGTGAAACCATTTTGTCCCGGGGGAGAGCCAAACGGGCGCGCTTGTGGAAATCGCTGGAAGATTCCTATACGAACGACAAGACAGTGGAGGGGCGGATTGTGTCCCGGGTCAAAGGAGGTTTCATTGTCGACTTGGGTGTGATTCAGGCGTTTTTACCTGGGTCTCTGGTGGATACCAGACCGACGAGAGGAGGGCAAGACAATGACAAGAACTTCTTTGATCTGGAAAACAAGGTTCTGGAATTCAAAATCATCAAATTTGATGAAAGAAGGAATAATGTCGTGGTCTCCCGTCGTGCTGTGCTGGAATTACGCAACGCCGGAGAGCGGGAGGCCTTGCTGAAAGTTCTTGAAAAAGGCCAGGTTTTGAAAGGGATCGTGAAAAACCTGACGAGTTATGGTGCATTCATTGATCTGGGGGGCGTGGATGGTCTTTTGCATGTCTCTGATATGGCCTGGAAACGCGTCAGGAGGCCTGCCGAAGCGGTTACGGAAGGCGAAGAGATAAAAGTCAAGGTTCTGGATTTTGATGAAGGAAAAACGCGAATTTCCCTAGGTCTCAAACAACTGGTCGCGGATCCTTGGGAAGGGACGAGCAGCCGCTACCCCAAGGATACTCGCCTGTTCGGTGTGGTAACCAGCGTGACGGATTATGGTTGTTTCGTGGAAATGCACGAAGGTGTCGAAGGTTTGGTACACGTTTCTGAAATGAGTTGGCTAAACCGGAACACCAATCCTCGGAAGTTAGTGACTGCGGGGCAGCAGGTTGAAGTGGTGGTTCTGGAAATCGACGAGGAAAGCAGGCGCATATCGTTGGGAATGAAGCAGTGTCTGGAAAATCCATGGCAGGTTTTTGGGCGCGAGAACCGGTCCGGCGCAGTTCTTGTTGGCGGGATTGAGAGGATTACCGATTTCGGACTGTTTGTCCGTGTTTCGGGTGATGAGGAATCAGGCATAGATGGTCTTGTGCATCTGAGTGATTTGTCTTGGACTGAAGCGGGTGCCGAGGCCATAAAAAAATACAGCAAAGGAGACCAAATTTCGGTTGTTCTGCTGGCAGTTGACGTACAGTCCGGGAGAATTTCATTGGGCGTGAAACAGCTTGAGTTGGATCCACTGGCTGGATATCAGACGGGAAAAGGCAAAAAAAGAATTGCGAGTGGCACAGTGGTAGAAGTGAACTCAACCCACGTCAAGATGGACATGGGAGAGGGTGTAAATGGTTTGATTTCCGTTTCCGAGTTTTCCGGATCAGGCGGACTGAAAATGCCTGAGGTCGGAGAGACGCTGGAAGTCAAACTTCTCGGTCTTGACAAGAAGAAGCGTGTGTTAAATCTTTCCGTTTCCGAAAAGTTCCGCGATGAAGAAAAAGAAATTTTGCGGAATTATGCCCCTGAAAAAGTCTCTGAATCTCCCTCGTTGGGGGAGATCGTTGAGAGTGCTTTGGAAAGAAGCCAGGAAAGCAGGAAAAAAGATTCCTGACAACCAAATATTGGGAACTCATGCCCAAAGTAAACAAATCGGAATTGTGTAAACGGATTCTGGAACGTCAGAAAGCAGAAGCTTGTATTGGGCACTTGACGGCTAGTGATGTAAAACTCGCTGTAGGTAAGATTTTTGACACCATGGCAGAGAGCCTGAGTATGGGCGAGCGCGTTGAAATCAGAGGGTTCGGCAGTCTTTTTCTGGGTGATAGGAAAGCACGCTGGGTTCGTAACCCGAAGACCGGGCAAAAAATCCTGTTGGATGCCCGAAGCATCTCCCGTTTTTCTGCGGGCAAGATAATTAGGCAAGCGGTCAGAGACCAGTCAGACTCCTGAAACCACGGTGCTCTGGCGACCAGCTTGCTGGTTCAGGCAATGTGTTTTCCCGCGTTGTTTGCATCCCGAATAATAATGATTCAGTGTGCAAGGGCTCGCTTGAGCAATGGTTGAACGGTTTTTTGTTTCCTATGCAAAAGTACTTCAAATCTAAAAAAACACCTGCCGAGGACTGAAGATGGAGTGGTTCTGGTTGCTCTTGCCTTTAGCTGCAGCCAGTGGCTGGTTTTCTGCGAGCATAAAAAAAGTCGGTGAAAGCAACCGATCACGTATACCGCCCGAGTTCCTGTTGGGTCTGAACATGCTCCTTGACCAGCGGCATGAAAATGCTGCAGAGGTTTTTATCAAGCTCTTTGACGTGGACGCTGATACCGTGGAAACCCACCTGGTTCTCGGGAACCTCTTTCGTAAAAAGGGGGAAATCGAAAAAGCGCTCAGAATCCACAAAAATGTTATTGCCAGGCCAAATCTTGATTCGCAGCACCGAGCCAGTGCTTTATTTGAAATAGGTCGCGATTATTTCACCGCCGGCCTGCTGGATCGAGCCGAAAAATTTTACCACCGGTCTTTGTCCGAGAAAAATTGGCAGGTTTCCAGTGAGGCTTACCGGCAGCTGTTGTTGTTGTATGAAATTGAAAAGGAGTGGGAGCAGGCAGTCCGCACGGTCGAAAGACTGAAGAAAATGACTGGCGAAGATTATCAAAGCCGGACTATGCATTACCACTGTGAAATGGCGGAGCGGGCACTGGGCAAAAAAGACATGCAGGTCACAAGACAGCATTTGCGCAAAGCACAGAGGCTGGGGAGGCCATCCTTACGCTGGATCACACTGCGGGGGGATATGTTTTTCCAGTGCGGGGAGTTCTCAAGGGCTCTTGACCGCTATGTTGAGGCGTTCAGAAGATATCCGGAATTTTCCCATTATTTGGTTCCCAAAATAGAGAAAGCCATGCGCAAGTGCGATTCTGATGACGATGTCCATTTTTTAAGAAAACTGGAGCCAAAAGTCGTTTCAGGCACATATCTGGTCAGCTATTTCAGGGCTTTGTTGCAGTCTGGGAAAACGTTCCAGGCGGAGCAGTTTTTTTCCGATGCGCTCGCCAAGGAAAGAATGCCGCTTGCCTTGTTGCGGGATTTTATGCGCTTCAAGATTCGTGGGAATCTCTTACCGAAAGAATACGAGACCTTCACGACGGTTTTAAATTGCCTGGATATTCTTTTAAGCAAGTCTTTTGCCTTTGAATGCGTACATTGTGGCTTCCTCTCCCACAACTTGTACTGGCGCTGCCCAAGCTGTATGTACTGGGACACCATGTCCCCCTGCGACACTTACGAAAAATAAGGACTTTTCCTCCACCCCTCTCCCTCCGGGTGGTACTGATGTAACGGTATATTTTCCCGTCAGACAGAGACCCCGTGGTTCTTCACCATGATTGAAACCACCTTTTATCCGCTCGGGTCGCTGTTTCGTTTTTATATCCCGCACTGTGGCAAGCGCATCCAGTTGTGCACGGTCATCTTTTCAGAAATACAGCCCCGACAGGGCTATGTTGCAGGGAAGACATGCTTCGCACAATGGTAAGCCAGGAGCTTGATACCCAAGCTCAGTGATAGGAGAACATCATGAAAAACAAAATATTTTTATTCTTGTTTTTGGCATTGTTGGCAGCCCCGGCTTTGTCCACAGTCAACATTAATCTCGCCAGTGCGCAAGAGCTTGCGTCTGAGCTAAAGTGGATTGGCGAAAAGAAGGCGCGAGCGATTATTCAGTATCGCAAAGCAAACGGTGATTTTTGTTCCGCTGATGATTTGTTGAAAATAAAGGGGATCGGCTCCAGAGAAGTGGAAACAAACCGATCCTTACTGGTTTTCACCGCCAGCGGCAAAACAGACGGCTCGAAAGGCTGCACAAATTCAATTGCACCGGACATGCCGTCTGACCCAAGCAATTAAGCAATGGGGTGACCTCTTGAGGGCGTCGGCAACATCACGCCGGCGGCAAAACAGACAGTGCGAAAGGCTGCACAAAATCAGTTGCACCGGACCGTCTGACCCAGGCACAAGCAATGGGGTGACCTCTTGAGGGCGTCGGCAACATCACGCCGGCGGCAAAACAGACGGTTCGAAAGGCTGCACAAATTCAATTGCACCGGACATGCCGTCTGACCCAGGCACAAGCAATGGGGTGACCTCTTGAGGGCGTTGGCAACATCACGCCGGCGGCAAAACAGACAGTGCGAAAGGCTGCACAAATTCAATTGCACCGGACCGTCTGACCCAGGCACAAGCAATGGGGTGACCTCTTGAGGGCGTTGGCAACATCACGCCGGCGGCAAAACAGACAGTTCGAAAGGCTGCGCAAAATCAGTTGCACCGGATCGTCTGACCCAGGCACAAGCAATGGGGTGACCTCTTGAGGGCGTTGGCAACATCACGCCGGCGGCAAAACAGACAGTTCGAAAGGCTGCACAAATTCAATTGCACCGGACCGTCTGACCCAAGCACAAGCAATGGGGTGACCTCTTGAGGGCGTTCACGCCGGCGGCAAAACAGACACGAAAGGCTGTCTGACCGGACACCCAGGCACAAGCAATGGGGTGACCTCTTGAGGGCGTGGCAACATCACGCCGGCGGCAAAACAGACAGTCGAAAGGCTTGCACCGGACATGCTGTCTGACCCAGGCACAAGCAATGGGGTGACCTCTTGAGGGCGTCGGCAACATCACGCCGGCGGCAAAACAGACGGTTCGAAAGGCTACACAAAATCAGTTGCACCGAACCGTCTGACCCAGGCACAAGCAATGGGGTGACCTCTTGAGGGCGTTGGCAACATCACGCCGGCGGCAAAACAGACGGTTCGAAAGGCTGCACAAATTCAATTGCACCGGACCGTCTGACCCAGGCACAAGCAATGGGGTGACCTCTTGAGGGCGTCGGCAACATCACGCCGGCGGCAAAACAGACGGTTCGAAAGGCTGCGCAAAATCAGTTGCACCGGACCGTCTGACCCAGGCACAAGCAACAGAATGTCTTCTTGAGGCGCGGCAGGTTTTGGGGGGATGCTGACTTTCGCGCTTAAAAACAAACGAATGCTACGTTGTCCGATATGGGGGTATCTTGAGCATAGTCCAGCTGGCATAGGCACTCACATTCCTCCCAAGCGCGTCTCATGCTAGCATCGCCAATCCGTGGTTTTCATCAAGACCGGAGTGTTATTTGGCAGCAACAAAAGTCAGAAGGGCAATTTTCCCCGTCGCAGGTAGAGGCACGCGCTTTTTGCCGATCACCAAAGCCAATGCCAAGGAAATGTTGCCGGTGGCCGATCGTCCTCTTGTGCAGTACGCGGCTGAGGAAGCAGTTGCGGCGGGGCTTGACAAGCTGGTCTTTATCAGTGGGAGAAATAAACGGTCAATAGAAGATCATTTTGACAGAAATCTGGAGCTTGAGAGCGCTTTGGAAAAGTCTGGCAACACCAAATTCTTACGAGTCGTTCGAGAAATCTTGCCTGAAGCCGTATCTCTGGCTCACGTCCGTCAGCCAGAGCCTTTGGGTCTGGGAGATGCCGTGTTGTGCGCTGAAAATTACGTGTGCCGTGAAGATTTTGCGGTTATCTTGGCCGATGATTTGATCCTCCCTGCCGGCAACATGAACTGTCTGGAGCAAATGCTCGTTGTCTACAGTGAGTACCGCACGAGCGTCATTGCTGTTGAGCGCGTTGCCAGTGCCGAGGTTGGGAAATACGGCATCGTTGACGTTGAACCACTGGAAAAGGGAGTGTTTTCAGTGAAAGGCATCGTGGAAAAACCGTGTCCGGAAGAGGCGCCTGGCAATCTGGCGGTGGTAGGGCGCTACATTCTCAAGCCTGCGATTTTTGATTTTCTAAGAATAAAAAGGCGTGGCTATGGTGGTGAAGTTCAGTTGACCGATGCCCTTAACGATTACCTTTCCATTGGGCGCATCATTGCATACGAGTACCATGGGACGCGGTTCGATTGCGGAGACAGGCTTGGCTACTTAAAAGCCAATGTTTCGCTGTCTCTGCAAGACGAGGAAATCGGCGCTGAATTTAGTGCCTATTTGGCAGAGCTGATGGATACTGCTTCGCGTTTGCACAAAGTGTGACCTCCATGGTTTCCTGGAACTTCGCTCCGGATTGCCAATGAGTGTGTTGTGCGGACTGGGGAGTTTTTTACCAGCTTCGCTTGCTTCCTTGACGGCTCAAGCCGTGCTCTGTTGGTAGTCTAAGGTCGCTTTGACGATCCCGGCGGCTTGCAAGCCTGCCTGGCACAAAAGTTCTTCACGGCTACCGTGTTCGAGGAAATAGTCGGGAAGCCCCAAGTTTAAAACGGGCATTTGCAGCTTATGCCTTGCCAGGCATTCATTGACCGCACTGCCTGCTCCGCCTGCGCGTGCCCCATCTTCCACGGTGACCAACAGCGTGTGTTGTGACACAAGGCTGACGACCATCTTCTCATCCAGGGGTTTCACAAAGCGCATGTCAATTAAAGAAGCCCCCAGTTCGCTGGCCGCTTCTTCCGCTTCGGTCAGCGTGCTGCCAAAAGACAAAATGGCAATGTCTTTCCCTTTCATTTGCACTGCTGCCGTGCCGATCGCCACTGTTTTTTCACTGACCCAGTTGGCAATTCCCGGACCTTTCCCGCGCGGATAACGTATGGCGCACGGCCCCGGGTGAGCCAAGGCGGTGTTTAGCATTTCGGTCAATGCCCGTTCGTGACTCGGACACATGATCATCATGTTCGGGATGCACCGCAAAAAACACAAATCAAAACTGCCGGCGTGTGTCTTCCCGTCCGGACCAACGAGTCCGGCACGATCCACGGCCAGAATCACGGGAAGATTCTGAATGGCAACGTCGTGGATCAGTTGGTCATAAGCACGTTGTAAAAAAGTGGAGTAGATGGCGACTACCGGTCGTAGGCCTCCCACGGCCATACCGGCGGCCAGGGTTAGCGCGTGCTGCTCGGCGATACCGACATCGAAGTAGCGATCGGGGAAGCGCTTTTCAAACTCGACCAGGCCTGAGCCCTCACGCATGGCAGGAGTGATGGCAACCAGTGTCGGGCACGTTTCTGCCGCTCGGCATATCCAGTCAGAAAATACTTCTGTATACGTGGGCTGTGATGGGCTGGTGCTTTTTTCAAGACCACGATTCGATTTGAAGCGGCCGACTGCGTGATAACGGACAGGGTCTTTTTCAGCCGGTGCGTAGCCTTCTCCTTTGTGGGTGATGACGTGGAGCAGCTTCGCTCTTTGCGGGGCTGTTTTCAGATTGCTTAAGGTTCTGACCATGGAAATTACGTTATGTCCGTCAACGGGTCCCAGGTACCGCACATTCATTTCTTCAAAAAGGGTTCCTGGAACCAGCATCCCTTTGAGATGTTCTTTGGTTCGCCGGGCGAGTTTGCCGAGCGGGGGCATTGGTTTTAGCAAGCGCTTGCCGCTTTCCAGCGTTGAGACGTAGATTTTGCTGGACAGAATGCGTGTCAGATAATCAGTCAGCGCACCAACGTTCGGCGAAATGGACATCGTGTTGTCGTTGAGAATGACCAGCATGTCTGTCTGCAGTGTCCCAAGGTGGTTGAGGGCTTCGTAAGCCATGCCTGCAGTCATACCTCCGTCCCCGATGATGGCGACAACTTGCCGCGCATTATTGCCTTGGAGTCGGGCGGCTTGTGCGATCCCCAGCGCGGCACTGATGGAAGTGCTGGAATGTCCTACGCCGAACACGTCGTATTCGCTCTCCTCACGCGTTGGAAACGGAGCCAGCCCGCCAACTGTGCGTATGGTGCTAATGCTGTCTTTCCTGCCAGTCAGGATTTTGTGTGGATAACACTGATGTCCTACATCCCATATCAGCTGGTCATTCGGGGTGTCATAAACGTAGTGCAGTGCCACGGTCAGCTCAATGGCTCCCAAGCCAGCCGCGAAGTGCCCGCCACAGCGGGAAATGGTGTCAACCAGGTAAGCGCGTAATTCCGCACATAGCTGTGGCAGCGCTCTTTCATGCAGCATCCGCAAGTCGCTTGGGAAGGAAATTTTGTCCAGCAGGGGGTAGCGTTTGATTTGTGTTGCCATTCAGTTTTTGCGGTGGGCGATGTATCTGGTCAACATTCGCAAGGTGCCTGCATCTTCACCCAGGCTAGACAGTTGTGAAAGACATTTTTTTTCCAATCTGAAAATTTCTTCGCGCGATCTTTCCATGCCTGCCAAGTTCGGCGTGGCCGATTTCTCCAGCCCACTTTCTGTTTTGTTTTTCGTCGTGGCTTCGCCAAACTTCATCTGGTCTTGTCTGGCGTCAAGCCAATCGTCCCGGCTCTGGAAACACAGGCCGATATTTTTGCCATAATTTTCCAGCGCCTGAGCAAGACCCTGTGCTGGATGTGAGAAGCAGGCGAGTGGCATGCGCACGCAGGCAGCAAACAATGCCCCGGTTTTCAGGTAATGGATATGGGTCAATGTTTCCAGATCAGCAGGGTGGCTGGAGTAATGGATGTCCATAGCTTGTCCTCCACACATTCCGGTTCCGCCCGTGGTCTGTGACAACAGGTTCAGCAGTTTTACTTTTTGTGCGTTGCGCAGAGAGGTGCTGCTGCTCAGGCAGTTGAAAGCCAGGGCATGAAGCGCGTCTCCTGCGAGAACGGCTAGCGCTTCGCCGTATGCTTTGTGACACGACGGCTTGTTGCGCCGCACATCGTCATCATCCATGGCAGGCAGGTCGTCGTGAATCAGCGAAAAGCAGTGTGCCAGTTCTATTGAGCAGGCAATGTCTGTGGCTATCTGATCCGGGATTTTCAAGAGTTCCGCGCTGGCGAAAACCAAGGCTGGTCTGATTCTTTTGCCTGAGCCCAGCGTCGCATATCGCATCGCGTCCGCTAGCCCGCAGGCCTCTGGGATGGTGTTTAGGTGGTGTTTGAGTGCGTGTTCTGTTTTTTCGAAACAGGACCGTAGAAACTGCTCACGGAGAGCCGGTGTCATCCTCTCTGCCCTGAAAATCCCCCAGAATTTCCTCGTCTTTTTGCACCATCAGGACTTTGACTTTCTTTTCTGCTTCGTCAAGGATGGCACGGCATTTTTTGATCAGCAACACACCTTCTGAAAACTTTTCCAGCGTCCTTTCCAGGGGAAGCCCCCCCGCTTCCATCTCCTCCACCAGAACCTCGAGCCGGGATGTGGCGTCCTCAAAGTGGTTTTTGCTTGATGTCATTTGTCTTTTCTGTATTTTTCAGGGCAAATTCTGTGTTTTAGAGCGCGTCCGCCTGCTTTGGTGGCAGTCTTGGTCATTGTAGCACTGTCTTGAATTTTTATGGATTTTACCGTTAAAAAAGAGGGTAACGATATAAGCTTAAGCGGAAGGTGGGACGGGGTCAAAGCGCATGGGCATTTGGAGTATCTTGAAGAGTGTGGGGGTTCTGCCACCGGCGAGCCAATAGGTGCGACCCGGGATAATTTGAAATCAGTGATTGCCGGGGGAACGTATGGGTACACAGATATGTATCCACGTATGGCGAAGTCAGCATGGGAAGAGGACTTTGAAGAAATAGCAGATTGGAAAAGCATTGGATGCTCTGGAACACTGGTTCCTGATACGGTATCCGT
The DNA here is from genome assembly GCA_965212025.1 of Candidatus Oxydemutatoraceae bacterium. Classification (GTDB taxonomy): domain Bacteria; phylum Pseudomonadota; class Gammaproteobacteria; order Poriferisulfidales; family Oxydemutatoraceae. Next base: position 212,070 of record OZ243039.1, on the reverse strand, counting down.
CTTTCGGATACATATTTCAAGCAGTGGTGTAGATTAAGTAGGGCGGTCTTGGGCTGCCTGAACGTCATCCTCTTCGTTGGAAAAACGTGGAAACCCGGGGCAACGCCAGAAAAGTAGGGCTTCCGGTGGCCTCGGCTTTGGACAAAGCCAAGGCGCGGCATCTGGTCAGTGACTGTTTTCTTGCGGCTTCCCGCATCAGTGAGTTGTCCAAGGGGGGATTGCTGCCGAAACACCCACTGTCGCTGATGCGCCAGGCCTACGGAACTTGAGTGACAGCCTTCGTTTTCAGACGAAGATTTGGAGCGCGAAAACGAAGAAAAGACCTCGGCAGTATTCAGAGTTGGTTGTCAGAAACCAAGGTGGTCATGCCTGTCCGTGTTGGTTACGAGCACTCGCAATACGTCTTTGCGACCATGCTTCGTGAAGCAGTGCGGGAAGCCATTGTGGCTGACCTCGACCAAAAGCTGTTCTTTCCCAAGCCTGGGCAAGGCCTGTGAACCGGCCTTAGTTGTCGCCTGGCTCGTGGATGATGGCTTCCGGTTTGTTGTACACCAGAAAGCTGGCTGCCTTAGCGCGCGCCACCATCACGATGTTCAAGTCACGCGCCAGTTCAAGCCCCATTTTCGTTACTCCGGATCTGGACAGCAGTATCGGGACGCCGATATGCGCAACCTTCATGACGATTTCCGAAGTGAGGCGACCGGTTGTGTAAAAAATTTTATCGCCTCCGGTTATTTTTTCCTCCAGCATCATTCCCGCAATAATGTCTGCTGCGTTGTGCCTGCCAACATCTTCAACAAAAAATATCGCTTGCTTTTCATCGCATAGTGCACAGGCGTGTACTGCCCCCGCCTGTTTGTATATCGTTTCCCGCTTTGAAATTCGGTTTAACAGTTCAAAAAGCGAGGAACGTTTCACTGTGCGTTCCGGCAATCTGGTTTCGTACAGTTGGTCGAGGGAACTGCTGAAAACACTTCCTTGTCCACAGCCGGTGGTAATCGTTCGGCTTCCGGCATTGCGGACACGTTCGTCGTAGTCCGTGCCGCAGGTAGTGACCATCACTTGTTCCCGGTTCCAGTCGACTTCCACCTTTTCGATTTCATCCAGATCGTTCACCAAGCCTTGGTTACAGAGGTACCCGACGGCTAATTCCTTCGGGTGCGAACCCAAAGTCATGAGCGTCACCAGTTCCTTTCCGTTGACGAGCAAGGTCAGGGGGACTTCGCCAACAACGTTCACGACACGCTTCTCACCGAGGTGATCGGTGACTGCGGTGCTTGAAGTCAAATCAGGTGAGTCAGACTGCATGGCGAATCCAGGTGCGAGTTTTCATTTTAGTTCTTATCGGGTAATCCCAGCGGTTGAAAGGTGGCGAGCAAAGCCGGTAAAAGTGTCAGTGACGCCAGAAAAGCCGTGAACATTGAAAGCCCGACGAGCAGGCCAAAGTAAATGGTGGGCAGGAAATTTGAAAAAGCGAGCAGGGAGAATCCCATGATGATGGTCAGGGAGGTGTAATACACCGCTTTCCCGACACTGGCGTGGCAGCGGTCTATGGTTTTCTGGTAGTTTTTACTGTTGGCAAATTCCCGCTTGAAGCGAACCACGTAGTGGATGGTGTTGTCCACCCCTATCCCCAGGCTAATCGCCGCAATGGTGATGGTCATCATGTCAAGGGGAATTCCGACCCAGCCCATGAAACCTAATACAAAAGTCGCAGAAAGAGTGGTGGGCAGCAAAGCAATGATTGCCAGGCGCAGGGAACCGAAAAGAAGGAGGAACATAAGCAGCAGGGAACCCAGTACCCCGCCCAATGTCAGTATTTGTGACCGGTAAAGGCTTTGCAGCATATTGTTGTACATGACGAACAGCCCGGTAGGGCGAAAAGTTTCTTCGGACTTCACCATCCCGGAAATTTTTTCTTTCACGTCTGCAATCAGTTCCTTGCGATTCAGTTGCGTGTCTGAGTCAATGATTCGCATGTTGAAACGTAGCTGCCTGCCATCTTCGGAAAGGTAGGGTCTCAACAAAATATCCTTGATGTTTTCCGGTAGTTTCTTTACCAGGACAGCAGTTTCCAGCGGGCTCAACTCCCCTCCCTTCGCTTGTTCCGCGAGTGAAATCAGCGTGGCGAGTGACAGGACTTTGCCGGTTTGTGGCAACGACTCCAAGTATTCGTGAATTTCTTTTAGCCGCCGGATATTGTCTGACCGTAACCAGTAATCGCTTTTGGAGTCGGCGTCAAACAGGCTTTCATACTCAAGAAAGAAGTCATCTTCTTCATCTGCTGGCGTGGCTGCTTTCGTGACCGCAGCGCTGTCTTTGTTGATAACGAGATCGAATGGTGTGGTTCCGCCTAACTGTCGGTCTATTTCCAGCATTCCCTGGTGGATTTCCGTGTTGCTTTTAAAGTAGTCGATAAACCGGTTTTCCACCTCAAGCTTGCTGACACCAATTGTGTTCATCACGGCAATTGCCACAGCCACAAACAAAATCGCTTTGCGGTTTCGTTTCGTAAAAACCGCAAGTGTGCCCGTCAACTTTGCAGTCAAGTCATTTGTGCCTGCAGCTGCTCTCTTTTTCAGAAGCAGCAAAACGCAGGGGAAAAAAGAGAAAACAATGGCGAAACCGAAAACGAGACCAATCACCATAAACCAGCCAAAGTCTATAACCGGGCGTATCCCGCTCACCAAGAGCGAAGCGAATGCCACGAGGGTGGTAACGGAGGTATAAAAACAGGGGATGAACATGAAGCGAACCAGCTCAGTGGTCAGCGTCCAGCGCGGGACATCCGGTTTTTTTGCAAGCATTTCCTGGTAGCGAACTGTGATGTGTATGACCATGGACATGGTGATGATGAAAAGCAGTTCCGAAAAATTGGTCGAGACAACGGTTCCGGGCCAGTCCAGCCAACCCAGCAACCCAATGACCAGAGAGGTGCTCAGGATGCAGCAGGCGGTAGGCAAAACAACCCATCGCAATTGTCGAAAAATCAGTGCCAGCGTTATGACCACCAGGAGAAATGCCGCAATTCCAAAAACCAGCAAGTCGTTTTTTGCAAAGGAAACAATGTCGCTGCTGATCATGGGCGCGCCGCCTAAAAACATCCGGTTGTTTTTTCGGTAAATGCCCATGATTTCCCTGACTTTTTCGATCAGCCTGTGCTCGTTCCTGGTCTGGATTTTTTTCGCTCTTCCGAACTCCTCGTCCAAGATCGCGAGTGTCTGCGCCTGTTCTTCATCCAGTTCCTTGTTGCGCTTCAGCTCCCTTAGGCTCTCCCGTTCCTCAAAAAGTGCCTGGTAGCTCTCGGGCGTGTCTATAAACAACAGGAAAGCAGTGGTTTTGCCGTCCTTGCTGAGCAGGAGTTCGCTGTACAAGGGACTTTCACGGAATTCTTTGTGGGCAAGTTGTAAATCAATTCCCGGAGTTTCGAGGGTTGGCAGTTCTCCGCTGAGTTCATTCAGGGGAATTCTTGGACTGTTCAATAAGGGAGCGTCCAGTATGGTCAGCACGCTTTTAACCCCCGGGAGTGTTTCAAGGCGGCTCTTGATGTCGTGGACAGTTTTTAGCGTTTGTCGTGCGAACAAATTCTGTTCTGGAGTGAAGGTCAGCACGAGAAAACTGTGGTCTGCAAACTCCGCCACCGTTTTCCGGTAGAAGAACAGCTCATCGTCGTCCTCAAGAAGCAATACGTCTGCTGACACATCCACCGTGAAATCGCGTGCGTTCCAAAGCAAGGCAATGCTCAGGAACAGCAGTACGGTCAAAGTGCGCCAGGGGTGACTGAGCACCAGGTGGTCGTATATTTGCCACCGGGACGCCTTGTCGCGGTTCATAAACTCAGGTGCAGGGGTGGGCGCGGACTCGAGTCATTTTGACTGCGTTACGGTGTACTTTGAGAATTTCAAAGGAATAACTGCCAATCATGACGCTGGTGCCGCTTTTGGGAATGGTTTCCAGATATTCCAGAATGAGGCCGTTGATGGTCGTCGACCCTTTTTCATCCAGCTTCCAGCCCAATTCCCGGTTCAAATCCTTGATGTGGTAGCCCCCGTCAACAATGACCTCGTCTTCTCCGCGCTGGAACGCAAAGTCGTAGGTGGCAGGGTCGTTGGTGAACTCGCCCACCACTTCTTCGAGCAAGTCTTCAAGCGACACGAGCCCTATAACGTCTCCGTATTCGTTGACCACCAGTGCCATGCGTTTTTTCAAGCGTTTGAAGTCCAGCAATACGCGTAACAGCAGCGTCTGTTCGGAAACAAAAAATGGCTCGCGCATCAGCCCCTTCAGTGTTTCTTTGTTCAGATAGTCGTCAGCGAGAGGCTTTAACACATCGCGAACATGCACGAAGCCAAGTGCGTTGTTAATGTCGTTTTCGCATACCGGAAGAAGTGTGTAAATGGTATTGCGCAATTGGGGCTCAATCGCGTTCCACTTGTCCGCCAAATCCACGCACACAATCTCGTTGCGCGGGATCATGATGTCTTTGACCGTTCGCTTTTCCAAGTCAAGTATACCCAGCATCATGGGGTGGTGTTCCTGGCTCGCGTGCCCTTTTGAGGCACTGAGGGCAGCACGCAGTTCATCACTGCTTAGCGGTGTTACGGCTTGCGTGCTTTGCCTGAAGCCAAACAGGCGCAACAGGGAATTGGAAAAGCTGTTAATGAGCCAGACTAGCGGATAAGTCAGCTTTAAAAGCGGGACAAAAACCAGCCCGGCAGGGAGCGCCAGTCTCTGCGAATGTATGGCAGCATAAGTCTTTGGTGCCAGCTCCGCGAAAACCAAAATCGTGAAAGTCAAAATTCCCGTGGCAACCGCGATTCCCAAGTTACCAAAATGGCGATAGGCGACCAGTGTGGTGATTTGGGTGATGAGGATGTTCGTCAGGTTGTTGAAAAGCAGTATGAGTCCGATCAGCCGATCCGGATTTTCCAGAAGCTTCAGTACCCTTATGGCACCGGCGTGATTTTTTTCTTTGAGGTGGGCGAGCTGGTAGCGATTCGCGCACATCAAGGCGGTCTCTGATCCTGAGAAAAAGGCCGATATGAGAAACAGCACGACAATGGAGAAGCACAATGCTTCAGTGGAAATTCCTTCAAAGAACATGGGAAACGGAGCCGATATTTGCTGACACCAGCAGAAATTCCAAAACGAATTTGCTACCGAAGTAAGCGAAAATTAAAAGAGACATCCCTGCCAGCGTGAAATGCACCGCGCGTTCCCCACGCCACCCGAAGCAGCTTCTGCCCAACAACAGTAAAACAAAAACAAGCCAGGCGGAAACCGACAAGGTGGTTTTGTGCACCAAGTGTTGCGCAAATAAATCTTCGTGGTAAAGCCAGCCACTCAGAAGGCCGGCAGTCAGCAATAGCACCCCTACCCAGACCAGATTGAATAAAAGCGCTTCCATGGCATCCAAGGGTGGCAGAAGGGGGAGTAGGGAGGAGCTGTGGTTTGATTTTAGCTGGCGGTTCTGAAAATACAGAAAAATTGCCAGTATGCCGGAAAAGCTCAAAACGCTGTAAGCGAGCAAAGAACTCAATATGTGAAAGCGAATTCCGGCATCCGGTGCGGTCACCAGGTTAGTGGTACCTGTGTCCAGCCAGTCAAGAACCAGAAGGAAAGTGGTCAACGGCACGATAACCACTCCGATCACCACCAGGTTTCGATAGAGAGAGGTGGCGAGTGTGATGGTGGAGACAATGAAAGCCATCAGCGATGCCGCCCGGAAAAAAGGCAGATTGATCTGGCCGTGGATCATCATGCCCATCCACAGTACGCCACCATGGGCAAGCATTGCCACGAGCCAAGGCACGGCGATTCGCCAACCAATGCCGGCTTCCTGCTTGCCCAAGCTTTTGACAAGAAAGAAAAAGCAGGACAGATAAAAAGTAAAAGCGATGAAGTAGAGTGCCTGCATCAATTCCGGATTTGGTGTCGGAGTCCAGGCTCGTGCGGTTTTCAGGGCAGTGCCCGGAGCAGGCTCATCCCCTGGAACAACAGCGTTTTAATTTCAGGAAGCAGTATTGCTATTCCAGGCTTCAAGTAGCTCCATGGTGAAACTTTTTTGCCGGGAGGGAAGAAATTGGGTATTGTTGGGTAGCTGATCAAACAGACTTGGCTCTTCTTCATTACCGTCTGGTATGAGGTTGGGATCAGATGACATCTCTGCTGCCTGTTCAGGTGGCTCTTCCTTGTCAAGTCTTTCGATGAATTCCCCCATTCCCTCTTTCTCCAGAACGAAGCTGACAGCGCTTGCAAGGCTCCTCATGAAAGCGGACTTTCTTATTGGCGGCCACTGAGATTGGTTGAACTGCTGCTCGGCAAGCCCGTTAATCATTGCGCTGCCACCCTCAACGGAACTGTGGCGTTTGATTCCTTCCATCAAAGAGACACACGCTGACCCGATGCCCGCCACGGAGACGTTCTCCTGTTCTGTTTTCTGGTTGACCACCCACTGAAAAATATTGCCAAACGTGTCAGCCGGTGAGTCCTTTCCTGCTTGAATAATTTCGTGGAATTCCCGAATAACTGGGGCGCTACGCTCTTCCACAAAGCGCTCAATTTCAGCCTCAACTTGCCTATGAATATCATCGACTGAAGCAGATGGGTTTTGAAGCAGTTCCCCGGACAACGAGAGAATTTTTGCGGCCAACGCTTTCTCATGTGCCGGATTGGGATCAATGTTTCTAATGAAGTTGTAAAAATCATTTTCTTTGTGTTTGCCCATTCCCGAGATAGCGGAAGTCGTGAGTTTCAGGTTGAGAACCCGCGTCAGTTTGGAAGCCAGAGTGTTTTGAAAGCAGAGGTTCTCTTCACTCTTTTGGGCAATGCCTTCCAGGATATTGTTTACGGTTTCGGTTTGCGACTCGGCAGCAACCTCGTCTGCCAGTGTTTCAATTCTGTCTTTTGATGGTGGCAAATTTCCTTTGGCGTGCAAGCTGCCGATTTTATTGTTGGCAATGGCTTGGATGTCATTGATATAGCGAGTTTCCTGACGGCGGTACCTTTCAGGCATGGAGAAATCATCAAGTTCGCGTATTCCTCGTTCAAAATACGATGCTTGCCATTTATACGGGCCAACGGTGCCTCTGAAGTCATCGGGCTGTAGGATCTGATTCAGCTTCGTGCGCTTGTTCTGGATTGCCTGAATTCTTTCTTCGACTGCATGCATTGAGTGCTCCTGGCGGATGGTATTTTCCGTGTTGATGATGTCTTGTATTAAAAGTGGTGCATTGTCCGGTCTTTTACAGGGAGCACTTGCACAAGAAAAGATTTTGGCCGCACCCTTGTCATTGCCAAGCTGAAAACGTTCGTTAAGCTCAGCAAAATAAGCGCGTCTGGCTTTTCTGTTGTGCCTTCGGTACCAGCCGGCTTTTTTGGAAATCCAGCGGGTCAGTCGGCCGAAAGCACTTCCGTTTTCCGGTCTTCTTCGAAGCGTTGCCCCGCCCTTGCCGAATACGACCTCATCATTCGCATTCGCACTGCCTGTTATGGAGTAAAACTGTGATCCCATGTCCGTGTTTCTTTCCTGCCCATGCTCTGGGGGTTGCCTGGCACGCAAGCAAGCAATTACTGCAATGGTAGCACACAACGAACTTGGTTCGTCCGATTTCGAGGCTTGCTGTGGTTTGCCACCGCATGGTTTTGGCGAGGTGCAGAGCTGTTTTGCCAGGCGTTCCAGGAAGCGTATTGCCTGCCCGGAAGTTATGGAATCATCTGCCAGTGGCCAAAGGCACGTTGATCACGCTGGTCACCACCAGGTTTCGATAGAGAGGTCGTGAGTGTGGTGGTGGAGACAATGAAAGCCATCAGCGATGCCGCCCGGAAAAAAGGCAGATTGATTTGGCCGTGGATCATCATGCCTGTCCACAGTACGCCACCATTGGCAAGCATTGCCACGAGCCAGGGCACGGCGATTCGCCAACCAATGCCGGCTTCCTGCTTCCCCAAGTTTTTGACAGGAAAGAAAAAGCAGGACAGAAAAAAAAGTAATAAGCGGTGAAGTAGAGTGCCTGCATCAATTCCGGATTTGGTGTCGGAGTCCAGGCTCGTGCGGTTTTCTTTTGTAGGACAGTGCCCGGAGCAGGCTCATCGCCTGGAACAACAGCGTTTTAATTTCAGGAAGCAGTGTTGCTATTCCGGGCTTCAAGTAGCTCCATGGTGAAACTTTTTTGCCGTGAGGGAAGAAATTGGGTATTGTTGGGTAGCTGATCAAACAGACTTGGCTCTTCTTCATTACCGTCTGGTATGAGGTTGGGATCAGATGACATCTCTGCTGCCTGTTCAGGTGGCTCTTCCTTGCCAAGTCCTTCGATGAATTCCCCCCCATTCCCTCTTTCTCCGGAACGAAGCTGACAGCGAAGGCTCCTCATGAAAGCGGATTTTCCTGTTGGCGGGCCACTGAGATTGGTTGAACTGCTGCTCGGCAAGCCCGTTAATCATTGCGCTGCCACCCTCAACAAACCGTGGCGTTTGATTCCTTCCATCAAAGAGACACACGCTGACCCGATGCCCGCCACGGAGACGTTTTCCTGTTCTGTTTTCTGGTTGACCACCCACTGAAAAATATTGCCAGACGTGTCAGCCGGTGAGTCCTTTCCTGCTTGAAGAATTTCGTGGAATTCCCGAATAACAGGGGCGCTACGCTCTTCCGCAAAGCGCTCAATTTCAGCCTCAACTTGCCTATGAATATCATCGACTGAAGCGGATGGGTCTTGGAGCAGTCTCTCGGACAATGAGAGAATTTTTTGCCGCCAACGCTTTCTCATGTGCCGGATTGGGATCAATGTTTTCAATGAAGCCGTAAAAATCATTTTCTTTGTGTCTGCCCATCCCCGAGATAGCGGGAGTTGCGAGTTTCAGGTTGAGAGCCCGCGTCAGTTTGGAAGCCAGGAAGTTTTGAAAGCAGAGGTTCTCTTCATTCTTTTGGGCAATGCCTTTCAGGATGTTGTTTACGGTTTCGGTTTGCGGCTCGGCAGCAACCTCGTCTGCGAGTGTTTCAATTCCGTCTTTTGATGGTGGCAAATTTCCTTTGGTGCGCAAGCTGCCGATTTTATTGTTGGCAATGACTTGGATGTCATCGATATAGCGAGTTTCCCGACGGCGGCACCTTTCAGGATCGGAGAGCTCATCAAGTCCGTTTTTTCCTGCCCGTTCAAAATACGCTGCTTGCCATTTATACGGGCCAACGGTGCCTCTGAGGTCTTTGCGCTGTGGGATTTGATTCAGCTTCGTGCATTGAGTGCTCCCGGCGGATGGTATTTTCCGTGGCGATGATGTCTTGTATTAAAAGTGGTGCATTGTCCGGTCTTTTACAGGAAGCACTTGCACAAGAAAAGATTTTGGCCGCATTTGTCATTGCCAAGCTGAAAGCGTTCGTTAAGCTCGGCAAGATAGCGTGTCTGGCTCTTCTGTTGTTTTTTTGGTACCAGCCGGTTTTTTTGGAAATCCAGCGAGTCAGTCGGCCAAAAGCACTTCCGTCTTCCGACCTGCTTCGAAGCGTTGCCCCGCCCTTGCCGAATACGACTACATCATTCGCATTGCCTGTTATGGAGTAAAACTGTGTTCTCATGTCCGTGTTTCTTTCCTGTCCATGCTTCGGAAGTTGCCTGGCAAGCAATCACCGCAGTTTTAGCATACGGTGAGCCAAGTTCCTCAAATTTCGAGGCTGTGGTTTGCCACTGCCTGTTTGGTGATTGCGAGTGCTGGAAATTTTTGAAAAACGGTGCGCCTTTGTGCGATTATCAGAACCGTCGTGAATTGCGCATTGATGCGCAGGAATGTGCGTATTGCAAACAAGAGGTATTCAGCGTTGGCAAGAAAAAAGGTGTTTTTGAAGACTTATGGTTGTCAAATGAACGAATACGACTCCGATCTTATTCTTGGATTGTTGCGTGATTCGCACGAAATGGAAGAGACGAATTCAGCCGAGGGAGCGGATCTTCTGCTGATGAACACCTGTTCGGTACGTGAAAAACCCCAGGAAAAAGTGTTTTCTCTCCTCGGACGATGGCAGGCGCTGAAAAAGCGCAACCCGAACGTTGTGATTGGTGTCGGCGGTTGTGTTGCCAGCCAGGAGGGACGTGCGCTGAGCGACAGGGCACATTGTGTTGATATTGTGTTTGGTCCGCAAACTTTACACAGGTTGCCGGCCATGTACGAGGAGGCAAAGGTCAGCAGGGACACGATTATCGATGTTTCTTTTCCTGCCGTAGAGAAATTTGACAATCTTCCCGAGCCGGGTGTGAACGGGGCGTGTGCCTTTGTGTCGGTGATGGAAGGATGCGGAAAATTTTGTTCTTTTTGCATTGTTCCTTATACGCGCGGGTCAGAAGTCAGCCGCCCGCTTGTCGGCATTCTGGATGAAATCCGGCTGTTGGCGGCGAAAGGTGTGCGGGAAGTCACCCTTCTGGGGCAGAATGTGAACGCCTACCGTGCGCCTGGCGATGTCTCCCCGACAAGACCAGGCACAGTGAATTTTGCGCTTTTGCTGTATCACGTTGCGGAGATTCAGGGAATTGACCGTATCCGCTTTACCTCGCCTCATCCATTGGAATTTGGTGACGGGCTAGTCGCGGCGTATGCTGATCTTCCGCAGCTGATGGATCATGTTCATTTGCCAGTGCAAAGTGGCTCCGACCGCATACTGGCGCACATGAAAAGGGGCTACACGGTTCTGGAATACAAGTCCATTGTGCGTAAGTTACGTACAGTCAGGCCGGAAATGGTTGTTTCCACTGATATCATTGTGGGCTTTCCAGGAGAGAGCGATGCGGATTTCGATCAAACCATGCGTCTCGTCAATGAAATAGGCTTTGATACTTCCTACAGCTTCCTTTATAGCCAGCGTCCTGGCACACCGGCGGCTCGCCTGACGGACGACGTCACGCTGAAAGTGAAGAAACAGCGCCTGGCGCACTTGCAACGCTGTTTGAGCGGCCATGCGAAGCGCAGATCCGAAATGATGGTCGCCTCGGTTCAGGAGGTACTGGTGGAAGCACTTTCCAAAAAGTCGGATAATGAATGGTGTGGCCGGACCGCAAACAACAAAATGGTGAATTTTCCCGCAGCAAGAGAGGCAGGCGATCACGCCTGCTCTGTGGGCAGCTTGGTGAAAGTGAGAATAAAAGAAGCCTTGGCGAATTCCTTGCGCGGCGAAATATGTGGTGTTTGAGTCCTGTTTAGGTCTCCTGTCCTAAAAACATCCGTGAGCCATCGCTTTGATTTTTGTCTGGAACCCATTGATAGCCCAAGTCTTGCGAATCTTTGCGGGCCATGCGATGCAAACTTGCGTCTCCTGGAAAGAAATCTGGGGGTCGTGATCAGCAACCGGGGTCACCATTTCTCGGTAACCGGCGTCAAAGATACCAGCAGGAGAACTGTGACGGTGCTCAAGGATTTATACCGGTCTGCTGCCCGGGAAAACCTTTCCGACGCAGACATCAGCTCGTGTTTGCAACGGCACCGGAACGACGGTTTTCCAGTTACAGACAAGCCGCAGGATGAGACTGTTTTTGTCGGTAAAAAGTCTATTCGAACACGCGGAATCAGGCAGGCGGGGTATGTAAGGGATATCTGGCGTCAGGATTTGGTTTTTGGCGTTGGACCAGCCGGCACGGGTAAAACTTTTTTAGCAGTCGCTTTGGCGGTTGAGGCCTTGGAGCAGCATTTGGTCAAAAGACTGGTTCTGGTCAGACCTGCGGTGGAAGCCGGCGAACATCTCGGATTTTTGCCCGGGAATATGACTCAGAAAGTTGATCCGTATCTGCGTCCCATCTACGATGCCTTGTATGAGATTATCGCGCCTGAAAGGGTGGAAGTGCTGATGTCTTCCGGTACGATTGAAGTGGCACCGCTTGCGTATATGCGCGGTCGCACCTTGAGCCACTCTTTTATTATCATGGACGAAGCACAAAACACCAGTCCGAAGCAAATGAAAATGTTTCTGACCCGTATCGGTGAGGGTTCAAAAGTAGTGGTGACCGGCGATGTTACGCAGGCGGATTTGCCGCGTGGCGAGGAATCCGGTTTATCCCATGCCCTGCGGGTGACGAAAAACCTTGGTGGTGTCGCGCATAGGTTTTTTCAACGCGGTGATGTTTGTCGCCATTCTCTGGTAGAGTCTATTCTTGCAGCCTATGAAAAGTCCGCCGCCGACACGTCAGATTAAAGTCCACGTTCAACGGGCTTTGTCCGGAGAAACGGGTTGCCATGTGATCCCGGAAGACCGGGCGTTTGGGCGTTGGGCTCAAGCTGTGCTCAACCAGGCTTGCGAAGTCTGTGTGCGCATTGTGGGTGAGGAGGAGTCCCGGGAACTGAACCGCGTGTATCGTGGGCGCTCATACGCTGCCAACGTGCTCTCTTTTCCTTTTGTTTCACAACTTCAGTTTTTTCCGAATTACCTGGGTGACTTGGTGTTGAGTGCGCCAGTTCTGGTGAGGGAGGCTTCAAGCCAGAGAATTCCTTTGGAGAGCTATTGGGCGCGTTTATTTGTTCACGGCCTGCTTCACCTCCAAGGTTATGACCACGAAAGTGAAGAGTCCGCCGAAGTGATGGCGGAAATGGAGAAAGAGGCGCTTGTAAGTCTTGGACACGAGCAGTCATTACTTGTTGGGGATTCCTCGTGAAGACACAGCAGCAGGAAGAACCTCCGCCTGGTCGGAGCAGACTGTTTGGATGGTTGGCAAACTTCTTTTTACATGACCGGCGCGAGTTTCTCGAATTTTTTAACAGTCAGGCGCGGCGTGGCTTCCTCGACGATTTTTTGCACACCTTGGTCAATGATGTATTGCGCCTGCATGACCTTCGTGTCCGCGATGTCATGGTGTCGCGCTCACGCATGAAAGTTGTTTCACTCTCGGCAAGTTATGACGAAATTCTGGCAACGGTCGTGGAAAATGGTCATACCAGGTTTCCGGTCATTGCCGATGACCTGGATGATGTTGAGGGGGTTCTTTTGGTCAAAAGCCTCTTGGCGGCTCGCGCAACGGGTAGCGTCAATGGTGGCTTTGACATTCGTGATCACATCTGCGCGCCTTTTGTGGTGCCGGAAAGCAGGCGATTGAGCCGGTTGCTTGATGGTTTCAGGCGAGCGCACACACATCTGGCAATAGTGGTGAACGAGTATGGCGGAACCTGCGGATTAGTGACCTCAAATGATATTTTTGGGCAGGTTTTCGAGGATTTTGTCGACCGGGACAGTGCGCGAGAGCCTGCCGGGATCCGCAAGCTGGATGAGCGTCTTTTTTTGGTGGATGGTTTGCTGTCGATTGATGATTTCAACCATTATTTTGCTTTGCCAGATGATGGAGAAAGAGTCGAAACAGTTGGTGGTATGGTGGCTGGTCGGCTGAAGTCTTTGCCCGAGGTGGGGGAAAGGCTGGAGCTTGGTGGGCTGAATATTGAAGTAAAAAGTGCCGATGGGCGTCGCGCACTTCAACTGCTCGTGCGGAAAGCCGAAAAGTAGTTTGTTGTCAGGGACAGCAGAACCATTAACGCCGAACACCCCGTTCATTCAGGTTTTATAAGGAGAGAAATTGATGAAAAAAACAGTCTCTACAGTATTTATGGCTGGTTTTCTTTTGTGCTCTGCGGCGGTATACGCTGCCGATATTGATTCTGGAAAACAAAAATCTCAGGCTTGCCTGGGTTGCCATGGTATTCCCTCATTATTCAACGTCTACCCGACTTACCACGTGCCTTTGCTGATGGGGCAACATGCGGTTTACCTGAAAGATGCCCTGCACGCTTACCGGAGTGGAAACCGTGCGCACCCGACCATGCGCGCGCAGGCGATGACGCTTTCGGATCAGGACATAGAGGATATAGCTGCCTACTTTGGCAGCCTGGAAACTCCGAAAGCTTCTGGTGCCATGCAGAAACCGCCTGCGGACATTGAGACTCACGTCAATACTTGCAGTGCCTGCCATGGAGCGGATGGAAACAGTGTGGCGCCGAATTTCCCGCGCCTGGCGGGGCAGTGGTCTGACTATATTCACCAAGCACTGAAAGAATATAAATCCGGGAAGCGTAAAAATCCCATCATGTCCAGCTTGGTAGCATCTCTGGACGAAGTCGACATGAAAGCGCTGGCCAAGTGGTACGCAAGCCAGAAAGGACTGGGAACGCTCGCTATCGGTGATTTTAAGCAGTGACTTTTTACTGCGGCCGGTTTTCTTCAGGTGTGCGTGCTGTGATACTCAGTGCGTGAATGGTGCCGTTTCCGATGTGTTCTTTGACAACGGAATATACGGCGCGATGGCGTTCCAAGGTGCTTTTCCCGTTGAACTCCGCGCTTCTGATATACACCTCAAATTTTCCCGCTTCGCCTCTGACCTCCAGTGATGCGTTCGGGAAATGAGATGAGAGCAAAGTGCGTAGTGTTTGTGCGTCCATTCTTTGGCAGTTCAGCTACAGGTTCCGGGTTGTTTCGCTTTGTCATCACCGGCTGGGGTGACTGACGGTTTGCGCAGATGATTTTCAGACAGATATTTGACAAAACTTCGTATACATACACCTATATTTTGGGTTGCCAAGACAGAGGTGAAGCCATTCTTCTGGATCCTGTGCTTGATACGTCCGACGAGGTGCTTGAGGTGCTTTCCGAACTGGGTCTCCGTCTTGGCTGCACGCTTGAGACCCATATTCATGCGGATCACTTTACTGGTGCGCTTCGTCTCGCCGCCATTACAGACTGCAAAATTGCAGGTTCCAGTATGGACGATATTTCCTGTCGCGATATTGGGGTGCGCGAGGGAGAAGTCTTTAGTTGGGGGAGCATAGCGCTTCATCCTTTGTTCACGCCTGGACATACCGACACGCATCACGCCTATTTATTTGATGCCGGCATGCACAAGATGGTGTTTACCGGAGACGCGCTGATGGTCGATTCCTGTGGCCGCACGGATTTTCAATCCGGTGATGCCGGAGTTCTGTATGACAGCGTTCACAAAAAGCTTTTTACCTTGCCCCACGATACCTTGGTGTATCCGGGACATGATTATAACCAACGCTTGATAACGACTGTGGGGCAGGAGAAAATTCGTAATCCTCGCCTGGGCGGGGGGCAGACGCGTGACGGGTTTATCGCCTTTATGGCCCAGCTGAATTTGCCCTATCCGAAAATGATAGATCTTGCGGTGCCTGCCAACAGAAAATGCGGCAAGTGTCCCGATGAAATTCCTCCAGGCTATCGTCGCTTGTGTGAGCCTTTCGACCAAGGTTGAATTCAGAGACCGCCTAGAATATCTGGTTTCTGTCTGAGTACACGGTTCTCTGGTGCAATGCGGTCAGCGTTGCGTAAACCCAGGGCCAGACCAGTGCGCTGAGCAGTGCCACCGACCAGAGTTGGTGATTTTCAGCCGGGACGTTCAGGATTTGCCCCCCCCAGAGCCTCAGAAGAAGGCTGGGCATCAGTGTCACCCCGACCAGTAGGCTTTGCTGAAGCAGTGTTTTATTTTCAACGAAGCGATTGACGCTTAAAAGCAGGTAGGAAAGCAGCGTGAACATCAAAGCGTTCAAGCCTAGCAGCGTTCCGGAAAGCAGATCAAGCAGAAGCCCAACTGTCCACGCGAAACCGACGCTGTACCGTTTCGGCATGGTTGTACACCAGTAAATCATGACCAGAGCAACCCATTCTGGCCAATAAGCCAGGTTTTGTTTGGCAATTGGCAATAACGAAAGCGGAAATGCCACCAAAAAAGAGAAAGTGATGGTAGAAAAATGACTTCGTATCATGGCTGCGACAGAGGAGCAGTGATTTTTTTGCCGGCCACTTCATTCGGGTCTTGTTTCCACACCAGAACTACTTCCTGTGCGTGTCCCAGGTTGGAATAAGGTCTGACTGTGACACCGGCGAATCCATCTCCGGTACCGGGGAGCAACTTGCTGATTTCCCCCACCGGGTAGCCGCGGGGATACGTGATGTCCAGGCTGGAAACCACCACCTCGTCGCCGACATGCAGTTTTTCGCCTTCTTTAATGTACAGCAGATCAATTTGCTGGACGTCACCTACCCCTGCGGACAGGGCTCGATAGCCCGTGTTCTTGATTTCTACGTTCATCACATGACCGGGGTCTGAAATCAGCATGACCGTGGCGCTAAAGTCTGTCAGTGCCACCACGCGCCCGGTAATGCCGGCATTGTCGAGAACCGCTTGCCCCTCGTACACGCCATCGACTCTTCCCTTATCCAGAGTGATGGTTTGTTGCAATGGCGTCAAAACCGACTTCAGCAAGCGAGCGGTCTCGGTTCGTATCCGGGGGGATATGGGAATTTCCCCCATAAAATCCGCCTGATGCAGCTTGCCCCGTATCTGGTCTTTCAGGCTTTCGTGTTCAATTTTCAGCGCGTGTGCTCGTTTTTGCAGTGCCTTTATTTTCAGCTGCAACTCTTCCTGTTCGCCAAGTAAAAGCTTTAAATTGCTGTATTGGTCATGAACGGATTCAGCTACCCCAAGGATTGTTTTTTTAGGGGTGTCGAGTAAATCGTCGAATTGCTGTTGGTACAGTTTGTGTACGAACATCAAGGTGACAGCAAGCAGGCAATACGCGGTAGCGCGTGGGGTAATGTCCTGAAATCTGAATAGACTTTTTATTGTTGGTCTGTTGCTTGTTTGATGACGGAAAAATGATTCAGCAGGGCATCAGGAGATTAGAAAATCGGTTTGTCCCCTGGCCAGCATGTCCAGCACTTTTCCTCCTCCTTCAGCAACACAGGTCAGTGGACGCTCGGCGATAACCACTGGTATTCCGATCGATTGAACGATGAACTTATCAAGGTTGCGCAACAGTGCTCCGCCTCCGGTTAATACGATTCCAGTGTCGGCAACGTCCGAACCGAGTTCCGGTGGCGTGTGTTCCAGTGCGGTACGCACGGCGCTGATGATGGTGCCAAGCGCACCCTGCAGTGCCTCAAGAATTTCATTGCTGTCCAAGACAAAGCTACGCGGCACTCCGTCGGTGTTATTTCTGCCTCGCACCTCTATTTCCAGTCTTTCTTTTCCCGGAAGCGCGCTGCCAATTTCGTGTTTTATTTTTTCTGCGGTTGCATCGCCGATCGTAATGCCATACTTGTGACGTACGTATTCAATGATGATTGCGTCACACTTGTCGCCACCGGTTCTCACAGACGATGAATAAACGATGCCGTCCAAAGAAAGTACAGCGACTTCAGATGTGCCGCCGCCAATGTCCAGAACCATTGAACCTCTTGGTTTATCAATTGGCAAGCCAGCTCCGATTGCGGCCGCTACTGGTTCTTCGATCAAATACACTTTACTGGCACCCGCTCCGTCCACCGCCTCCCTGATTGCACGGCGCTCTACCTGGGTTGCCCCGCAAGGGACGCAAACCAGGACTTTCGGGCAGGGATTAATAAATTTGTGCTTATGCACTTTCTTGATAAAACCCTGAAGCATTTGTTCAGTAATGTTGAAATCCGCGATCACCCCATCCTTTAATGGGCGGACTGCCCGCAGATTTTTGGGAGTCCTTCCCAGCATGACTTTGGCTTCGCGGCCGATGGCTTCAAACTTTTCTGTTCCGTTGCTGTTGACACGAAGAGCCACCACTGACGGTTCGTTCAGTACAATGCCTTTGCCTCTTACATAAATAAGTGTATTGGCTGTCCCCAAGTCGAACGCCAAGTCATTGGAAAACATACCAATTAGCCTTTTAAACACTGATTTCCTCCAGAAAGGTCTATGAAATACCGAACCCGGACGCCTATCCGCCTATCTGAGCACAACCTTTCCTGGCCTGCCTAAATGCAGCGGACGCTACGCGCCACCCACAAGCCTTGATGAACGGGTGCCCAATTCTAGCAACTTTGTACGGGCGCAGAACATACTTTTTGTCGCTCCTGTCACTGTCAATGACCTCCATCATCTGGACTAGGCACCGGGTAGCTTATACTAAGATTAGCCTGGAGTGCCTCGGGATGTGCGACAAAGTATTTAGCGGACTGCCCCCCCGAGCAACACTCTCAAGCGCAATCCCACCTCTTCCCCCTCATCCTGTCGGATTACTTTTATTTCGATCGTGTCGCTGGGTGCGCCAACTTCGTTGCTAGTGGCAACTTTTATCGTGAACGAAGCTTCCGGCAGTTCATCAAGTGTCAGTTTGGCTTTCACTTGGCCAGCAACTTTTTTCTGGCTTTCGCTGGCGTTTCCAATGAATTCGGCCCTGGCTCCGGACACTGGTGTCGTATTTTCAATACTCCAGATTAGACCCGCCCACTGCTCTACGGTACTCAATTCAACTTCAACGGACTGAACCTCCGATCCTATAGCCAGTCTCAGAGATTTGCCCTGCGCTATGGACACGGAACGCGTCGCTTCCGGGGTTCGCATGCGTATCACAAGCATGTCTGTCGTCTTAAGGTGATCAGACACACGAAGGCCAAAATAGTAGTGTATTGCAGGGTCGTCGCGCGAAAAATACACCGCCACTACTGATGTGCCTGAGACCCATGCGGTCTCGCCACCCACTACAAAGCTAACCGTCGCCGAAAAATCTGGTGTGATGGGGGTCAGAGTCCACTCCAATTTCTCGGGCAACTCATCTTCGGCAACAGCACGCATGGTGACTGTTTCAATGTCCGGGCTGAGAAGTAACGTGATTACCTCAGAGCTGTTAACGGGTATTCCGGAAAATTCGCTAATGACCGGGGCTTTGTTGGGGCTCTCGCGAACAGTAAGCTGCAGCGTATCCACACCCGTCGTCGGATCTTTGACTGTCAGTGTAAAGCTTCCGGTCGAAATTGAGTCCCGGCGGGTAAACAGCAGTTGCACTCGTGCCGTGGAGCCGGTTGTCTGGAGCTCTGTTGAACCGCCTGCGAATACCAGATTGCTATTCGCTGGTGTGTTTTTCGTTATGGACCACTGTAGTCCTGGTTCAGAGTCGGGGTCGCGTGCAGAAAAGTTAAAAGATACGGTAGTTTGTCCTTGAATAATTTTAAGTATCGTCGATCCTTCTATTATGGGTGACCGGTTTGACCTGGAGGATGATATGTTGGAGAGTACTCGCAACACGGGTGCGGTGAGGGAATCGCCGAAATACCATATCTCAGAATCCCAACCGGAGAAGGTTGTGGCTCCTTCACACGACGTTGTCCCGGCTGCTACGGGACACTGGATCTGTCTTAGCGTACGTAAGCCGCTGTTGGCGTCTATTTGGCCGGTTTGGTCGTTGTTAGTGCCGATCAGTGTACTTCCATTGGCACTTTCTGCCGCATAACTGTTGCCAACTCTTCCAAAATTGTCGCCGACCAACGAGCCAACATTGCTATCTCCCGCGATGTCCCCCGTTGCGTAACTGTAGACAACGGAACCACCTCGGGAAAGGTGGCCTACGAGTCCGCCCGCATCTCTTCCTGTTGAAGAGACAGACACAGTGGCATAGCTGTTTTCGATGATGCGATGACCGTCTCCCACGAGCCCCCCCGCAAGTCTCTCAGCCATGACTGTTCCCGACGCAAAACTTCTTCTGATGTTACCAAAGGCCTCGCCCGCGAGCCCTCCCGCTGAGTCTATTGCTACGACGCTCACCGTTGCGGAACTGTCATCGATTTGCCCACTCAATCTGCCGGCAAGACCCCCAACAAAGCGCTTGCCCCTGACCGAACCGCTTACAATGCTACCTTCAATGATCCCGCCGCCGGTATCTCCAACCAGCAGACCAGTGTTGTTACCGCCAATGACTTCTGCATCCAGAATTTTTACCTGACGCAGTAAGCTGTTACTACCAAGAAAGAAAAACAGTCCGGTGTTTTCCGAGTCGGGGCGATTGATATACAAATTTGTGATCGTTTTGCCATTCCCGTAAAACTCACCGTTGAAAAAAACGATGGGCTCAAAGCCTTCGAAAAAGCCCACTCTTGTTTGATCCCCACGAACCCAGTTCCAATTACGGGTGGGACTCGCCTCAATATCATTAAGCAGTTGGTAATATGCCTGAGGTGTTGAGCCAATGGTCTGTAACTGGCAGAGCGTAGCGATTTGATAGGGGGAACTGCTGGATCCGAGCCCGCCAGCAAACCCACTTTGCCCGACGCAGTCTGTCTGGAAACGATCGACCGGTTCCTGTTGCACGACTGTTACAAAGATTGAGTCGCGGTCGTCGCGGTTGCTAACGGTTATGGTGAACAACGCTTCGTTGTTCGTTTCGCCAATGTCCAGATTGAGCTTCACTTGGCTCTCATCAGACCTTCCAATGAACTCACCTGTAGCTCCCGGTGGACTAGCTTCAATATTCCAGGTTAATCCTGCCCAAAGATACACGGTATTCAGCTCCACTACAGTGCTTTGTACCCGAAAGGGGATTGTCCTTGACGCAGTTGCGCCTTGCGCAATGGTTAGCTTCGTGCCCGTTGAAACCACGTTCACAGTCAGTGCGTCGGATTTGTCTTGGTGGTCAAATACGCTGAGCGTAAAACTGCTGTCTTCCGCCAAGAGGCGGATTATCACTTCTGGCTTGCCCGAGGTCATGGTGGAACTTGCACCGCCATTGGTGACGAAGCTGGCTGCCGTAGAATTCGAAGACGCAATGACCCATCTCAGTTCGTTGGGTAATTGGTCTTCGGCGACAGCGCGCAAGGTGGCCTCACTGGCTCCTGGGTTGATAAATATTGTAAGTGTGTCAGTGTCAGAAACTTCCTGCCCGCCAAACCCGGTAATGATTGGAGTTGTGTTAGGTATTCCGAGAACAGTGATGTCTACGACACCAGCCTCCTCCAGTGGATCTGAGGCAGTTACCCTGAACATTCCGGTCGAACTTGGGTCCGGTCGGATAAATAACAGTGGTGCCGTAGGGCCGGTTGTCGCGGCCTGAGTTGAACCGTTCACTGTGAATACCAGGCTGGTGTTGGATGGCAAGCTGACTTTTTTTATGGACCACAGCAGTTTCTGCGTGTCTCGAGGGTCGGGGTCGCTGGCACTAAGGACAAGAGAGGCGGTGGTCTTACCTTCGATGATGCGCAGGAACTGCTCGTCCCCTCCTGCAATCGTGGGTGAGCGGTTGGGGGTTGTGCTGACAGTCACCTGAACTTCGTCAGTTCCGCCTGTTTCATCCCTCACCTGAACCGTAAAAGTGCCGGATGATATCGAACCTTTCCCATGTGAAAAAGTTACAGATGCGATGGAATTTTCGTCTTCCACCATGGTGAGCAGCCGCACGGTGGTGGCGGCATCAACAGGAAAGCCTTCTCCTGGCGACCAAGTCCACTTCAAGTCTTGCACTGAGTCGTCAACTGCTGTCAGCACCAGCGGGGCACTTTCGGTTGACCGTGTATAAATTCTGATTGTCCGATTCTCCGCTCCAGAAATAACGGGGGGGTCGTCAGGCACTACGTTAAACACGACAGCATCGATTCCATATATGTTTCTGGCACTGATCCCAAACCGATCAAAGCGACCGTTACCGACCACTCCTTCATTGCCAGCGGACTCATAAACCACAGAAACTTGGGTGCCTGTTATTTCATTAACCTGGGTACCATCTGTGGCCAGAAAATACACCCTACCATTTGAAACATCGCCAGAAGACGTCCATGTCACGGCTGACCCTGGAGGAGTGCTGGCATCCAAAGTTATTTTTTTGTTCGTGGTTCCACGAGTGATTTTAATCGTGCTTTCCAAGGAAGCTGAGATTATGGGAAGGGCGTCCGGTTCGGAGACCGTACTAAAATTTCTGGTCGCTTCTTCTCCTTCGCCAGCCGCGTTTTTGGCAACTGCTACCAATCGGTACGCGGATGGGTAAGCCAAGCGCATGAATTCTACGTCTACGTCCAGAGGTCCCAGCGGGATTTCCTTTTCTGCCACCAGTTCCCCATCCCGAAAAATCTGTACGCCATAGCGAAGATTCAGCTCGGTGTTGTTTACCCTGACCCCGTAATCGTCGTTACCTGGAGAACGGCCATAACCATCATTTTCAGGGAACGACAACGATGTCATCATCGTCGATGCCTTGGCACTGACTTGATTGATGCGAGCTGTCGAAGGGGAATCCAGTAGGCTAAAACCTCCGGTTGTCGGATAGCCGACAACATCGGTTTCTGATGCCCTGACTGTATAGGAGATTTCATTACCACCTACGTAATTGTTACGAAACTCCAATAGCAGAGAGTCGTCAAGCTTATAGGTTTTCGAAGAGGATTCTTGCAGAGCGTTTCCAATCTTCAGTTCGTAAGTACGCGCGCCGTTGTGCTTCCAGTTTAGTTCCAGGGAATTCCCGGATTCCCAGATGGCTGACAATGTTGTGGGGGCAACAGGAATATCAATCAGGCTGCGGAGCAAGGGGAGAACACGGGCGCTGCCAAAGTACCACGCATCGGAATTCCAGCCAGAATATGTCGTGGTATCTGAGCATGTTTCACTGGGTGTCGTGGGGCATCGAAGCTGTGATGAGGTACGTGTACCACTCTCTGTCGTGACAGAACCACCTTCGTCAAGCCCTACGAATTGCTGGCTGTACCCTGCGTAACTGTTTATGATTGTGCTGTCATTGGAAGTCTTGCCTGCGAAGCCACCCGTAGAGCTTGAATCTGAGACAGCGCCAGTTGCGTAGCTGTGGCGAACGAAACCGAAAATTTGGCCTGCGAAGCCACCTATAGAGCCTGAACCTGAGACAGCGCCTGTTGCGTAACTGTCTACGATTGTGCTGCCACCGTGAATTAGCCCCGCGAAGCCACCCGTAGAGCTTGAACCTGAGACAGCGCCAGTTGCGTAGCTGCGACGAACGACACCGCTGTTGTCGCCTACTAGACCGCCTACCTTCCTGGCTCCGGACACTTCACCTGTTGCGTAGCTGTCACGAACGATGCCGCTGGTGTCGCCCCTGTTTTCACCGACCAGCCCCCCGATTTTGTTTCTCCCTACCACTTTACCTGTTGCGTAGCTACCAGAGATATCGCCATTGTTGTGGCCTACGAGACCTCCGGCCGGTTCAAGTCCAACCACTCCTCCCGTTGCGTAGCCCACAGAGATATCGCCATTGTTGAGGCCGACAAGCCCGCCGATAAACGTTTGCCCGATGACCATTCCTGTTGCGTAGCTGTCAAGAACGAAACCGTTGTTAAGACCCACGAGTCCCCCAGTGTAGCGCTCATTTGCCAGTTCAATCACCACTCTGACGGTTCCTGTTGCGTAGCTTTTGACGATTGTTGAGCCATTCACACCGACAAGCCCGCCCGTGAAGACTCTCCCGAAAACTGACACGCTTGCAGAACTGTTTCTGATGATCCCCAGGGCGCTACTGTCATTCACGCATCCTTCATTGCATCCTGCAAGTCCTCCGACGTAGAAGGTTCCATTGACTTGACCCCTTGCAAAGCCGTTCTCTATGGCACCACCGTTGCTTCCGACCAGACCACCTATACGATTGTCTCCGGTGCCAGTTATATTTGCCTTGCTATTGCGAATGGTGCTGCTGTTCACGCCCACGAGTCCACCAATGTTGACGCTGACATCGTAGACTACCCGCTCTCTCGCATCTATTGTTGCGACTATGAATGCCCTCTGGTTGCCGGTTACGTCCCCTGAAACCGTACAGTTCTCAATAACACCTGCCTCGTTAATACCAGCGAGCAGACCAACTTTTCTATACCCGGTCACTTCTGCATCTGCCAGATTTACGTTGAGCAGTTTCCCTCCTGATGACAGCACGGAAAACATGCCGACTTTTTCTTCGTTGCCTTGGTTGATATACAAACCGGAAATACTTTTGCCATTTCCATCGAAAGTGCCGGTAAAGGTGCTAATGGGCGTAAAGCCTTGCGCAATACCATTAACCACGTTCCATTGTCGGGTTATGCGGGCGTCGATGTCTTTTACCAGCCTGTAATTCGTCGTAGGGTCACTGTTCATGCCTTGCAGATGGCAGATATTTTCTACCACGCGGAAACCATCGACCACGTCGTATTCTGGGGGCGTCTACTCCGCATTCTTGGGCAAACAGTTCGCCCGTCAGACCCAATCCGAGGAGAAACACCAGTATTGCACGCAATGCCGTTGTTTCCAGTGACCCAATTATCGTCCGGGACTTGCCGTCAACGTTTCCGTGGTTCATGGTTTTTCGCTGACCACACGTTGCTTGGTGTTTTGCGTTGCTTGCTGTCATTGTTGGTGCCTCCTGCACAGCGCACTTCCAGCGTGAGAACACCGTGGGCGATTTTTATTTGACCGCTTTATGTTTTTGAGCCCCTGAGTTTACGAGGAACGTGAGTATAGCATGCGAACTTTTGTACGGGGTGGTTTCCAGGTATTTTGTACTTCCTTGCGCGGAAGTTTGTGTCGCTGCCAGAGCACGCTCAGTGGCACTTCCGCCTCCCGGGTTGTGGATATATTTCAGGCGTTTTTTTATGGCCGATTTCTGCCACGACAGTGGTCTTTGATCAACGGTGAAGGGAAGTTCCTCGCTGATGACGCGCCCGCGTCTTGCCTGTGCGAATGAAAAGCGCGTCGGGGCTGATGCCGGGTTTGTGACCACAGATGCGACTGCCGGTAGCATCAACTCCAAATGCCGGCGGCAGCCCCTGGGAAGTGCTTGGCTAAAGTGGCACTTGTCTTGGTCAATGGTGGCTTGGACGACATCGCTGACGATCGGCATTGCCAAGTGTTTGGCGATCAAATAAGGCAACATGCCCGAACTTTCCGAGGCTCCTGCCTGTTTGCCGCAAAGAATCAGGCGAGGGTTGCAGTTTTCAAGCCAGGTGCCAAGTGCCATGGCCACGTCAGCGGTGGCGGGAACAGAGACCACGCGCAAAGTCGCCAATCCCATCCCCAGGTATTCACGCAAGACCGGATTGTCCGGTTTCCCGACATGCAAGGCTTCAATCTTTTTTGCGTTGCCTGCCGCCATATCCAGGGCGATTTCCAGCGCACGCGCGTCTTGCGGCGATCGGCAGGGCATCCCGCTACCAGGGTGGCTGCTTTCGGAAAGCAGGACAAAAATTTCAGCCATTTTCTTCTTCCAGGGACTGCAGCAGTGCTTGCATGATTTCCTGGGTGTCGCCCACGACCGCCAGATCTGCACGCTTCATCATGTGGCAGTTGCCATCTGTATTGATGGCCACCACGTTTTCACAATCTGCAATTCCTTGCAGGTGTTGGGGAGCACCGGAAATTCCCAAAGCGATGTAAGTGCGCGCATTGGTGATGGTTCCTGTGGATCCCACTTGGCGATGCGCAGCTAAAAATCCTTTGTCCACCACCACGCGGCTGCCTCCCTCAGTCGCACCCAGCTTTTCCGCCAAAGCATGATAGGTGTCCCAGTCACGTACTCCGTTACCAGCGGCAAGAATGAATTCTGCTTCGGCCAGAGGCACTTGGGCAGGGGGCGGGGTGGATATTTTGGCGCTCAGGAAAGCGCTGTTCTGTCTTTCGGCCTGCCCGGCTTTTATCAGACGTGCTTCGTGAGGCGCGCCGCGCAAGGGCGGGCAATAGCCGGCAGCCGTAAGGATGACAAAAGGAGTTGGCATGCGGACGCTTTCGCCACCGCATTTGGCGAGCCTTGTGCAGTGCTTTAAATCAGCTTGCCAAACTGCGGTCGCCACCGTTGCTTCCAGTGTGGTGGCAATCCGCCTGCCGAGGTCTCCTCCGCGTTCCAGGCTATCGGGCAACAATACATGGCGTGGTTGCAACTCGGAAATTACCGAGCAAACCCATTTGGCATCCGCGTCCGGGCTGTAAGAGGTTCCGCCTTCTGGCATTAGCAGCAGACGGTCGGCACCAACTGCTCCGGGCTCGCTTTCCGGTTTGCCGAAGCAAAGCATGCAGACCGCACCGCCGTCTTTATCAGCAAGCTGGCGCGCCATTCCCATCATTTCCCGGTCGTGTACGCTGAAACGGTTTTCCCAGCAGTCCGGTATTGCCAAGATGTGGTACGCAGGGTCGCTAATGCGCTCCACGGTTGGGGGAGCGGTTGCAGGCAACTGCGTATCTGACGGTGGCGTGGCTGAAGCGGCCGTTCCATTTGCGTGGCGGTGAATGCGCAAGCGGCTTCCCTGCCGGGCTCGGACATTCGATCCGGAACGCAAGTTTCGGCGCAAACGTTCCGGGCTCATTGTTCCGTGGCGGCGAGCAGCAGTTCGGCAATGTCTTTGACTTGCGATCCGGGAGCCGCCGCCCCTTCTAACATCACGGTGCAGTAAGGGCATGCTGTGGCGACTATTTTTGCTCCGGTTGCGGAGGCATCTTCCATACGTGTGTCAGGAATGCGTTTTTTTCCTTTGATGTCGGTGAAAGGTGCTCCGCCCCCTCCGCCGCAACAGCGGGACTTGGGTCCTGAGAGTCGCATTTCTATAATGGGGGCACCTGTGGCGCGTAATACTTCCCGCGGCGACGAAAACTCTCCGCTGTAACGTCCCAGATAACAAGGATCGTGGTAAGTCACTGCTGGCGGGGCAACGCCACTCGTGTTTTTCGCCAGAGACAAGCGGTTTTCCCGCAGCAGTCTGGTCAGAAAAGTCGTGTGGTGAACCACTTCGAAATTTCCTCCCAAGGCCGGATATTCTTTAGCAAGGCAATGCAGAACGTGTGGGTCAGCCGTTAGTATTTGCGAGAAGACATAGCGATTGAGCAAGGCAATATTGCGCTTCGCCAAGGACTGGAAGCTGGCTTCGTCACCGAGGCGTCTCGCCAAGTCGCCACAGTCCAGTTCCTCTTCGCCCAGCACCGCAAAATCTACACTGGCTTTGTTCAATAGGTGAATTAAGGCGCGTAAGGTCTGCTGGTTACGGAGATTGAAAGCGCTGTCGCCCAGCCAAAGGAGGACGTCCGCTTTTTTGACATCGCGCATCAGTGACAAGCTCAGATCTGTTGCCCATTCGGTTCGGGTGCGCAAATCCCGGCCAGAAGGATTGCCGGTGATGCGGGTATTTTCCAGGACTTTTCCTCCCTCGCCGGGAACCTGTCCTTTCTCCAAGGTCAGAAAGCGTCGTATATCGATGATTGCGTCAACATGCTCAATCAGCATTGGGCATTCATGTACGCAGGCGCGGCAGGTTGTGCATGACCAAATGGTGTTTTCGGCAATCAGTTCTGGGACGATGTCGCCAACGCTTGCCGGAGGGGAAGGGGTATGTGGCTGGCCAGGGTGTCCGCGGCCTCTGTAGAAATGGTTGGAGCCAGGAGCACCCAGCCCGGACACCAGATCCTGAATCAGTTTTTTAGGATTCAAGGGTTGGCCAACGGCAAAGGCGGGGCAAACCACTTCGCAGCGTCCGCATTGCACACAGGCATCAAAGCCGAGTAGCTGGTTCCAGGCGAAGTCCGGCATTTTCCGGGCGCCCAGTTTTGCCTGTTCCAGATCCAATAAATTCAACGCGGTGGAAGTTGTGTTTTTTTGAAATCGTTCTGGCCGCGGGTGGTATGCCAAATGCAGGGCGCCGGTAAAAGCGTGTTTCATGGGGCCTCCCCACGCCATGCCAATGAATAGCTCAATCAATCCCCAGACGAGCAAAGCGATGGGCAAAACCAGGAGCATGTCATCCAGCAACCCGTCACTTTGCAGAGGTGCCCTTGCGATGAGAAAAAACAAGCCCGCGAAATATGCGAAAAGACTGTAAGGAAGACGGGAAAACTGGCCGCCGGACAATCTTTGTGGTGGAGGCTTACGACGCTTGCGCACCAGGATGATGCCTACCGCCATCACGCCCAACGCCGCAAGCAAAAGTCCTCGGGTCAAGCCGCTCGTTGGCATGCCGATGGCCAGGAAAATCAGCAACAGCAGCAGGGAAAGCAGGAAGCCGCCGGCAACCAAAACGTGCATGGTTGCCGCGTAACGGTCGCGAGCCACCACGCTGTGCACATCCACCAGATAGCGCTTCGGTATGCTCATGAGACCCTGGAAAAGCGGAACCTTCGCCGGTCGGCCACGCAACCAGCTACGTACGCGCAAAGCAGCACCGGCCAGAGCGACCGAGAAAGTGATCAACAGTATTGAAACGATGAAAGTGCCGATCGTCACAGGTCTTTACACAGTCGCAAGGAGTCGTAAATGGAGGTGTGAATGTTGCGGCTGGTCAGTGCGTCACCGACCCGGTACAAGGCAAACAACCCTTCGCCGTCGGTGGGTTGTGCCCGGTTGCCAAGCAGAGCATTGATATTGGTTTCGCCTTGATTTTTGGAGTGTTCCAGTAATTCGTCATACAACTCGAGGGCAGGCAGGGTTCCGTGTTCGACCACAACTTGCCCGACTTCACGTTCTTCTTCCACGTGCGTATATTCGTTGCGCAGCACGACAATCAAATTGTTGTTTTCCGGGTAGACCTCCACGAGGCGCAAATTGGTAGAAAAAACTGTGTCAGCCGCGTAAAGCGCGCTGAAGTGGGGCGAAATATTGGTCGCCCCGAGTTCTTCACCCGGTTTGCCATCTGGCGTCACAAATTCAACCAGGCTACCTTTTTCACACAGATATTCGGCACACGACACCGCCTGATGTTGACCGTTGTCATCGTACACCAGCACGTTTTTCTTCGCGGCCACGCTGCCGTCCAGAATATGCCAAGTACTGTGCGCGTATTCCCCTCCTCGAAACCAGCCTTGGCAATTGGGTGTGCCACCGCAAGCAATGATGACCACGTCTGCCTGCTCGGGCAGCACCTTGGCGGCTGTGGCACGAGTGTTGAGGCGCACGTCAACGCCATGTCGGTACACCTGTTGTTCCAGCCAGCGGATAATGCTGCTCAAAGATTCGCGCTTTGGTGCCTGGATGGCGACGTTGATTTGGCCGCCCGGTTTTCCCGCCTGTTCAAAAAGAACCACCTTATGACCACGCTCGGCACAAACGCGCGCGGCTTCCAGCCCGGCAGGACCGGCACCAATGATCACAATTTTGCGTTGCGTTGAAGCGATTGGTATTTTGTGCGGCATGGTCGCTTCACGCCCGGTAGCGGGATTTTGTATGCACAGCGCATCTTTCCCGATATAAATACGGTCGATGCAGTAGCCGGCACCCACGCACTGCCGGATATCGTCCACGCGGTTTTCCATCAGTTTGTTTACCAGATGCGGATCGGCGATATGGGCTCGCGTCATGGCAATCATGTCCACGTAACCCTCTGCGATCACGCGAGCTGCTGTTGTGACGTCCGGGACTCTTTGTGCATGAAAAACCGGAATGCCGATTTCCTGTTTGATCGCGCCGGCCAAATGAATGTAGGGGGCAATTTTTGCCCACATGTCGGGGATAGCGTTCGACAGCGCGGAAAAATTGGCTGCCGACCCGCCAATGACGTCGATGAAGTCAATCAAGCCGCTTTCAGCATAAGTTCTTGCAATGTCCAGGCATTCGCCGGGAGCCAGCCCGCCATCGACCAGCTCGTCTCCGGACATGCGAATCCCGACCACGAAATCATTTCCGATTTTCGCGCGAATGGTTTCCAGCACCTCAAGGCCAAAGCGCATACGGTTTGGCAGTGAGCCCCCGTACTGATCCGTACGCATGTTTATCGCGGGGGACCAAAACTGGTCGATGAGATGACCGTGGGCGGCTGAAATTTCCACGCCGTCCAGCCCTCCTTCCTGGCACCGCCACGCCGCCAGGGCAAAATCATTTTTCACTCGCCGAATGTCATGGCTTTCCATTTGCCTTGGGAAACAACGGTGTGCCGGTTCGCGGATCGGGGAGGGAGCAACCGGTGATAACCAGTCGGCACAGTCCCATCCTGTGCGCCTGCCCATGTGTGTGAGCTGGATCATCAGTGCAGCGTGATGTTCATGAACCCGCCTGGAAAAATCGCGAAATTCCTCAATAACGGAATCGTCCATGCAGGCAAGCTGGCCGAAAGCCGCGGGTGAATCAGGGGACACGCAACAGGAGCCGCCGAAGACAGTCAACGCCAGGCCGCCTTTGGCTTTTTCTATGTGATAGAGCTTATAACGCTCAGTTAATCGTCCCTCGTTGGTATAGGCTGGTTCATGCCCGGAACTCATGACCCGGTTTCTGAGCGTCAGGTGTTTGAGCTTCAGGGGCTTGAACAGGGATTCGTACATGCGTTTTTACCTCAGAACGGTGGTTTTTCGCGGCAGAGCACGTTTTTGCCGGCGACCACGGCTTTTCGCGTGTTGGCTTCTGCCTCCGTATCGCTCACGAATCACGAGCCAAGCCGTGCACAGCGCTGTGAAGCACCATTGTTCCAGAAGACTCTGTTTAATCAGTGACTTTGAGCGGCCTTCAGCTTCTGGACTTTCTGTCCGCCCGGAATTCACAAGACAGGCATACAAAACAGTTCCCCCGACACGTGAGGTGCATCTTAACAATAAATCAGAGATTTCTTAAGCCACACCTCTTCGTTGCTGTGGCGACCTCAAGACCAAGGCTGCAGACTCTTCAGTACGATGGTGAATGACGGCGAATGGCGGACGATGGAGAACGGCGCGGTTTGTCTGCCATGCGGCTCTTCTCTGTGAATGTGTTATCAAGTAGTGAGAGGAAGGAATGCCTTCACGCCAATCAAGCGACAGCTGATGCGGGAAGCGCGTGGTATTTTGCCATGGGGGGCACGGAGCCACAGCTTCTCAGGAAGCCGCTCATAAACAGGGGTGTCTGTGGTGGGGTTGATGTTTCACTCTGGCAAAGGGAATGGGATGACGCCCATGCCAATATCCGGCATTTTTCACGGTCAAAACAGTTCTAAATACAGTCAATATTTGCTGTTGCCATGGGACTTCCTGTCCGTATAATCGCCCGCGTATTTGCGGAACTTGCGGGGTTTAGTTACTCGCCAGAACCGTGTCCTCTAGTCGTCTACCATGGAGAGCATTGAAAGCATGTTCACAAGCAATGAAATCCTGAGTTCCAATCAGGTCATCAACAAACGTCACGTCCCGATAAACCTTCGCTACAGTGGAGACCATGAGGCGAAAATGCTTCTGTCGCAACGCGTACGAAAATCTCCCTACCACCACTTGTCACAAGCTGCAGGGTGCTGGTGCTACACCGTTTATAACCGTATCTATCACCCGCGCGCCTATATTCCAATGTCGGAAGGTGGCTTGCTCAAGGAATACGAATACCTGACAGAGCACGTGACAATGTGGAATGTGGCGGTAGAAAGACAGATACAGGTGGATGGTCCGGATGCGGCCAAGCTCGTTGATCTGGTGATTACCCGCTCGGTTAATAGAATTGATCCTGGCAAAGGGCGCTATGTGATTTTATGTAACCAGTACGGTGGCATTTTGAACGACCCGGTTTTGTTGCGGCCGGATAAGGACAGGTTCTGGTTCTCTTTGTCCGACAGCAGTATCGGCATTTATTTGCAGGGCATCGCTACGGTGAGTGATCTGGATGTTCAAGTGCAGGAAATTGATGTATGTCCGGTGCAGATACAAGGCCCGAAATCAAGAGCGCTGATGTCCAAACTTTTCGGCCCTGCA
Source organism: Candidatus Oxydemutatoraceae bacterium (assembly GCA_965212025.1). Classification (GTDB taxonomy): domain Bacteria; phylum Pseudomonadota; class Gammaproteobacteria; order Poriferisulfidales; family Oxydemutatoraceae. The sequence continues at coordinate 180,694 of OZ243039.1, read as the reverse complement.
ATTGAGGACATGCCGTATTACGGTTTGCTGGAAACAGAAATCAGCGGTGTGCCGGTTCTGCTTTCGCGGACTGGCTTCTCAGCCGAACTGGGATATGAGATCTATCTTTACGATGCCACCATGAATGCCGACATCATGTGGAACGCAGTTGTGGAAGCAGGCAAGGAGTTTAATTTGCACATTATCGCGCCGGGTCACATTCGTCGCATTGAGGCTGGAATTCTTTCCTGGGGTCAGGATATTGACGTGGAAACGAATCCGTACCAATGCGGACTCGCCTGGCAAGTGGACTTGAGCAAGGAAAACTTCATTGGTAAGTCCGCCTTGCAAAAAATCCACGATGAGGGTGTCAGCCACAAGTTGGCCGGGATGCGAATGGGTGGCGAAAAGATTGATTGGTACCCGGCCGATTTCTACCACGTCTATGAGTCCGGAAACGTCGTAGGCTTTGTGACTTCCGCTTTTTACTCGCCAACGCAGGGTTGCAATATCGCGTATGCAATGTTGCCGACCAAACTATGTGACATCGGAACCGAACTGACGGTAAGACTTGACGAAAAATACGCAAAAGAACCCGTGTGGGCAAAAGTGGCAGAGACGCCTTTCAGAAGACCGGAATCCATGGGCACCGGCTTGAAAACCATGGCGACAAAGCTCTAGTCACTGGAGCGCACAGTCGGTATCACATACGGGGTGCCATTTCATGGGTAATGAGCACCCCGATGTTTTGAAGTCACTGCTTGACGGCAGTCGGCTGGAAATCTTCCCGATGTCGGGTATTGAAGGGCGGCTGAAATTTCTTTCCCCTGATACGCAGGTGACGGTGGCTTGCATTGCCGGGAAAGGGGTTGATGCCACGGTTGAACTGTGTGAGACCCTAAAGAAACTTCAGCCGGACCGTGATGTCATTCCACACTTGGCGGCGCGCATGATTCGTGACCGCAATCATCTGGAGCGGGTTCTGGGTCGTTACAGGGAGATTGGTGTGAACGATCTTTTCGTCATAGGTGGCGACGCCCCAAAGGCGCTTGGCGAATATGGTGCTTCGGTACCGTTATTGAAAGACATTGCCGAGATCGGAGGAGGGTTCAGAATCGGGGTGGGGGCGTATCCGGAGCCCCATCCCTCAATTCCTCCCCAACTTCACGTTCAGGACTTGCTGGCAAAACAGGCTTATGCGGACATCATGGTCTCGCAAGTGTGTTTTGATGCCGGTGCTTTGTGGCAGTGGCTGTGTGAGGTCAGAAAGCAGGGGGTCACGCTGCCGCTGAAAATAGGCGTTGTGGGTTCCATCAACACTGTTAAATTGTTGGCCATTGCCGTAAAAATCGGCGTTGGTGACTCTCTGCGTTTTTTGCGTAAAAGCCAGAATATTCGTTCTGCACTTGGGGGGCTGCGATATGTCCCGGACGCTTTGTTGCTGGAGTTGTCAGCGCTTCCGGTAACGGAAAGCGAAGAGTTCCAGGGTCTGCATATTTTTACGTTCAACCAAGTCAAGGAGACAGAAGGCTGGCGAAAGGACATCTTGCTGAGGTTTTCCTCGTGATCGAAATCAGGGAATATGATTTTTCTGCAAGGGAGCCCGAGCGTCAGCTAAGCGGTCGCGCATTTTTTGCCGTTGACGACATGATGCAGAAAGTGTTTCGCGGCAGCGTATTTATAGTGAGCGGGCTGGAGCCGATGCAGGCTTTGATAAAAGTCATGCGACGACTCGCAAAAGGTTTTTTCCCTGATGTCTTGCCCGTAGATGCGCACCGCTGCTACCCACGCGCTGATTTTTTTCAACGGGCGCATCAGGCACAGGAAGGCTGTCGTGCCGATTCCGATTGCCGGAAACTGTTTACCGAGGCTTTGCTCGCCTTGGGTTTTGACGGACGTGACCTGTTTCAGGACACGATTGAGTTGCGCATTGCTCCCCCTGTAAAAACGCATGATGGGTCTGCGAAATCCCATCTTCCTCCCCATCGTGATACCTGGGGAGTCGGTTGGCAGCAACAGGTTAATTGGTGGGCGCCGCTTTGGCCTCTGACCGCCAGGCGCACCATTGGTTTTTTTCCGGATTACTGGTGGCTGCCTTTGGCAAACACGTCTGCCCACTGGTCACTCGGCAAATTCAGTGCTGCGGCCAAGGTGTTACCCCCGCTGCCTGATGCCTATCCTTCTGTTCCGCAAGCCACCGAACTGCCGAAAACAAAAATTCATCCGGTCGTTATCAGGCCGAAGGAGTTGCTCTGCTTTTCCTCCGCTCACTTGCATGGCTCCGTCGTCAACACAACAGCCCAGGTGCGCTACAGTTTTGAAACGCGCACTTTGCGAGCCAGTGACATCAAACTCCGTATGGGTGCTCCGAATATGGATTGCCTTACCAGAAAAGCAGTCCGCGGGCTACATGTCCGTGCGATGGATGGAGCCAGGCTCAAAGAGGTGTTGCCGTGACAGCTTGCTTCCAGCTTGTACCCGAAATATCCTTCAGCCCTTGAAGAAGTACTCGATTTTCAGTCTGCTGCGCAACGCGTGGCATCACAACACGCACTGGCAACGCGCGTGGCGTAGCCCTGAGCCAAAAGAGGAATATGACGTCGTGATAGTGGGCGGGGGCGGTCACGGATTGGCCACTGCCTATTATCTGGCCAAAGAGCACGGGATAAACCGTGTTGCCGTTTTGGAAAAGGGCTGGCTGGGCGGCGGAAATACCGGCAGAAACACGACCATTGTGCGCTCAAACTATCTCTTGACAGAATCAACCGGCCTGTATGAAAAGTCATTGCAGCTGTGGGAGAGCCTTAGCAGGGAGCTGAATTTCAACGTGATGTTCAGCCAGCGGGGTGTTTATAACCTGGGGCACACATTGCAGGACATGCGGGATATCAGGAGACGCGTCAGTGCCAACAACCTGAACGGCATTGACGGCGAGGTCGTGACACCGTGGCAGTTGCAGGAAGACATCCCGGCGATGAAAGTATTTGGGCGCACCCGCTACCCGATTCTGGGTGCCTCTTTGCAAAAACGTGCGGGAGTGGCACGTCACGATGCCGTTGCCTGGGGCTATGCCCGTGCAGCAGACGCGGCTGGGGTAGACATTATTCAGCAATGCGAAGTAACGGGTTTGCGCCGCCATGGGGAGAAAATTCAGGGAGTGGAAACGACCCGCGGCTACATAAAAGCGAACAAAGTTGGCGTGGTGGTGGCTGGTCATGCCAGCGTGCTGGCAAATATGGCGGAGCTGCGTTTGCCGATCGAAAGTCATCCCCTGCAGGCACTGGTGTCCGAACCGGTGAAGCCGGTTCTGGATACCGTGGTCATGTCCAACGCGGTGCATTGCTACGTGAGCCAATCGGATAAGGGGGAACTGGTCATTGGTGCCGGAGTCGATGGCTACAACGGCTACGGCCAGCGCGGGAGTTTTCACGTGGTTCAGGAAATGTTGGCGTCTGTGGTGGAATTGTTCCCGATATTTGGTCGCATGCGGATGCTACGGCAATGGGGTGGCATCGTTGATATATGCCCGGATGCCAGCCCTATTATTTCCAAAATGCCGGTTTCCGGTCTGTATTTCAACTGTGGCTGGGGGACTGGCGGTTTTAAGGCAACGCCAGGTTCCGGGTGGGTGTTCGCGCATACGATTGCCCACGATGAGCCCCATAGATTGAACGCCCCGTTTGCCTTGGAGCGCTTTACGACCGGGGCATTGATCGATGAGCATGGTGCTGCCGCAGTCGCCCATTAAACGGATGCCGAAAAACCGAACAATCTGTTTCGCGTGTCAGACATCGTTTTTCCGAGCCACTTTTTTTAAGGTCTGAACGGGTAGCCATGCTGAAAATCAATTGTCCCTGGTGCGGTGAGCGAGATGAGACTGAGTTCAAGTGCGGCGGAGAAGCCGGGATCGTCCGGCCACGCGACCCCGAAGGCACTTCTGACACGGCGTGGGCGGATTACCTGTTTATGCGCAAAAATCCCAGAGGCCTGCACAGGGAGCAGTGGGTACATAGTCAGGGTTGCCGCCAATGGTTTGTCGTGGAGCGAGACACGGTGAGCTATCAAATCCTTTCCTGCAAACCCTTTGAGGGGCCAGAAAGCTAATGAAAGAGCAGAGCAACCGCTTGCCTGTGCCAGGACGCATAGCCCCCGACCGACCGATCGAATTTCGCTTCAACAGGAAACCGTACGTCGGCTATGACGGAGACACACTCGCTTCTGCCCTGCTTGCCAATAATGTCCGTGTGCTCGGACGGAGTTTCAAGTACCACCGGCCACGGGGTGTCGTCGGCTGTTGGTCAGAGGAACCCAACGCCATTTTGCAAGTTGGCACTGGTGCAACGGCGATACCCACCGCGCGTGCCACGCAGGTGTCGTTGTATGAAGGATTGGAGGCGCACACGGTCAAGGGGTGGCCCAATACGAATTTTGACTTGCTCGCATTCAGCGATTTCATTGCGCCGTTACTGGCAGCGGGCTTTTATTACAAAACATTTATGTGGACCCAGTGGTTATGGGAACGCTATGAAAAACTGATTCGAAAAGCTTCCGGTTTGGGTTTTTGCCAAAGCCTTCCGGACCCGGACAGCTACGACCATGTCAACGCGCATTGTGACGTGCTGGTAGTCGGGGGCGGGCCTGCCGGCCTGATGGCGGCTCTCGCTGCTGGGCGCAGTGGGGCACGGGTGATTCTGGCTGATGAGCAAAGCGAGCCTGGCGGCAGCCTGTTGGCAACCAGCGCTCCAATAGCGTCCCAGAGTGCCATGCAGTGGGTAGGGGGAGTGCTGCTTGAACTCAAGGCAATGCCGGAAGTGACGGTGCTGAAGCGCAGCTCGGTCAGCGGCTACTACGATCACAATTTTCTGACGATCGTGGAGGAGCTGGGAGATCATCTGGCGCCACAAAAACGCCAGGGTGCGCGGTCTCGTTTGTGGAAAGTGCGCGCTCGCCAGGTGGTTCTCGCGCAAGGTGCCATAGAGCGCCCTATGGTGTTTTGCAACAATGACCGCCCGGGGGTCATGTTGTCATCTGCTGTTGCCACCTATCTGAATCGTTACGCGGTGCGTCCCGGCGCGCGTGGTGTGATTTTTACGAACAACGACTCAGCTTATCAGACTGCCATGGATTTACACAGCAAAGGGGTGGAAGTTGTGGCTTTGGTTGATGTGCGCCAGACCGGGACGAAAGAAATGAAGAGTGCCTTGCAGCAAAAAGGGATTGAAGTTTTGCAAAGGCATGTGGTTTTTGACGTTGCCGGCCGAAAGCAGGTTAAGGCGGCTGAAGTCGCGCCATTGTCTGCTTCCGGGGATGCTCTGGAAAGCCCCTCCCGTTCACTTGCCTGCGACTTCATAGCGATGAGCGGTGGGTGGAATCCGACGGTACACTTACACGTGCAGTCGGGGGGAAAATGTACCTGGGATGCGATCAACGCCTGCTTTGTTCCCTTGCCGGCTTACCGGGAGAAATTGTCTGCCGGTTCCTCTAACGGGGCTTTCGGGTTGCAGCCGTGTTTGCAGCAGGGGCTTAACGCAGGTCTTGCCGCAGCCCGTCGTTGTGGTTTCACCCCGTCATCGTTCTCCCCTCCGGTCACAGAAGAACAAGCCGCACTGCCTTTGCAGCCACTGTGGCGTGTGCCGTCCAAGGCAGATGTGGATCGTTGCCCGAAACAGTTCCTGGATTTTCAAAATGACGTGACGGTTTCCGATATCAGGCTGGCGGTTCGCGAAGGCTACGATTCCGTAGAGCACGTCAAACGTTATACGGCACTTGGTTTTGGTACAGACCAAGGCAAAATGGGCAATATCAGCGGTGCCGCCGTATTGGCTGACGCGGTCGGCAAAGAGGTTTCCAAAATCGGTACCACGACCTTTCGCCAGCCCTACACGCCCGTGACTTTTGGCGCCATTGCCGGGCGCGAGCGCGGTGAGGCGCTGTTTGACCCGCAACGAACAACTGCTTTGCACAGCTGGCATGAGCAACAGGGAGCGGTGTTTGAATTGGTCGGACAATGGTTGCGCCCCCGCTTTTATCCGCGCGGGAGGGAAAGCATGTCTGCTGCCGTACAGCGCGAATGTCTGGCGGTACGCCATGGTGTTGGTGTCATGGACGCTTCCACTTTAGGAAAAATCGAAGTCAGTGGTTCTGACGCGGCGGAATTTCTGGATCGGGTATATCCAGTGAATTGCAGGAAGATTCCGCTGGGAGGCTGCTCCTATACGATCATGCTCGGTGAAGACGGCATGGTGAAGGATGACGGGACGATCTCGCGTCTCGGCGATACAAGCTACTACCTGACCACAACAACAGGTGGCGCGGCGGCGGTGCTGGACTGGTTGGAACAGTGGTTGCAAACCGAATGGCCGGAGCTCCGTGTTTATTTGAATTCGGTTACGGAACACTGGTCGACGATAGCGGTAGCGGGTCCGGAAAGTCGGCGGCTTCTGGAAATGCTGGGTACAGATATCGATTTTTCCCACGAAGCTTTTCCTTTCATGACCCTTCGCAACGGGACTCTGGCGACCTTTCCGGTGCGGGTTTTTCGCATCAGTTTCAGCGGTGAGTTGTGTTTTGAGGTCAATGTTGACAGCCGTCACGCACGGGAAATCCAGGATGCCTTATTCCGTTGCGGGGCAACCTTTGATCTCACGCCATACGGAACCGAAGCCATGCATGTTCTGCGGGCTGAAAAAGGCTATGTCATTGTGGGACAGGAGACCGATGGAACGGTTATTCCGCACGATCTTGGTTTGCAGTGGATGATCGCAAGTGACAAAGACTTTATTGGCAAGCGTTCCCTGTTGCGCTCTGATTGCGTTCGCAAAGACCGCAAGCAGCTTGTCGGTCTGCGGTCTTTGGACGGGGAATACGTGCCGGAGGGTGCGCAACTGGCTTGTCAGCCTCTGGGGAAGAAACCGATCGCCATTGAGGGGCACGTGACTTCCAGTTATTCCAGTCCGACCACAGGGTTTCCGATCTCTCTGGCACTGCTGAAAAGAGGGCGGGAGCGCAGAGGCGAGAAATTGCTCGCGCTTTCTTTGCAGTCTGACCCGATTCGCGTTCAGGTCGTCAATCCGTGTTTTTATGACAACGATGGCAAGCGACAAAAATCCTGAACAGAAAACTGCGCTGGCCGTCAGCTGGAAGTTGCGCCAGGCGGTGCAGGCAAGCGTTTTGGTGCGGCGATCTGTGCAGGTGGTGCTTGAGAACCATCTCAGCGTCGCTTGTATCGTGCTTCGGGGGCAGCCCTCAGACAAGGCAGTGGCAGCGCTTGTTCATGACGTCAGTGGCCTCGGTTTGCCCCTGATGCCCAATACTTTTTGCGAAAGGAATGACATGGCTTTATGCTGGATGCGTCCCAATGAGTGGTTGTTGATTGGTGATGTGGCTCGGGAAAGCGTATTGGCAGAGCAGTTTTGTGCAGCCATCGCCAGGAGAAAACTTTCCATGGTGTCCACGGTGGTCACCGGCGGGACTTACGTCCTGTTGCGGTTGTCGGGAGACAAGGCAGCCGCGCTGTTGGGAAAGGGTTGTACTCTGGACTTGCACCTCCGTAACTTCTTGGCAGGGAGATGCGCGCAAAGTTTGCTCGCGAAGGCTCCGGTCTTGTTATGGCGCGGGGCTGCGCCTTTTGGCAACAAACCCGTTTGGAACGTCTTGGTGCGGCGGAGTTTCAGCGAATATCTGGATCTGTGGCTCCTGAGCGCGGGAGAAGAGTTCGGGTTACAGGCGAAGTTCTAGCTGTTTCGGATGGACAGTGACCTTGGTCGCTGCCGCGTGCGCTTTCCTGGACATGACCGGTCAAAACAGGAAGAAAGTTGCCAGTCCAAGGAAGGAAATAATCCCGATCACATCGGTAATTGTGGTTAGCAAAACGCTGCCGGCAATTGCCGGGTCGATGCTGACCCGGTGCAGAAGAACCGGGATGGCGACGCCGGACAGAGCCGCGCATATCAGGCTGACGACAATCGAGCCCGCGATGATCACGCCGAGATTCGGGTCGTTGAACCAGAGCGCCGTGACCAGACCAATTGCCACTGCCCACAGCAGGCTGTTCAATATTCCGACGTGAAATTCCTTGAGAAACAAAAGCGAGATGTTGCCCTTACTGACGTGCCCCATGGCAATGCCGCGGGTTACCAGAGTCAGGGTCTGGCTGCCAGCAATTCCGCCCATGCTACCGACCACCGGGATCAAGATTGCAAGGACGATGGCTTTTTCCAGGGTCTCCTGAAAAAGACTGAGTATCCACGCGGCAAGGAAAGCGGTTAGCAGATTAACTCCCAGCCAGACAGAACGACTACGTGAAGCCACGATCGCTGGGCTGAACAAGCCTTCGTCCATGGAGAGACCCGCGCCCCCGAATTCCGCTTGGTGGGCTTCGTCCCGTATCACGTCCAGCACGTCATCGATGGTAATGCGCCCCAACAATACCTGTTGCTGATTCAGGACTGGTGCCGACAGCAGGTCACGATCTCCAAAAGCGCGCGCCACTTCCGTCGCAGGTGTTTCGGGTGCGAAGGTGATGGCGTCCGTTCGCATCAGGTTTCTTACCACCGTGCTTTGTTCGGCGGTCAGCAGTTCGGACAGATCCAGCAAGCCGAGATAACGGTTGGCGTGATCCACGACGATGAAACTGTCAGTGTGCTTCGGCAACGCTTTGTGGTGGCGCAAATAACGCAACACAAAATCAACCGTCAATGAAGGACTCAGCGTCGTTACATCCACGTTCATCAGTCTCCCGGCCGTGTCCTCGTCCCAAACCATGATTTGTTCCAGCCGTTTGCGGCGCTGCTTTTCCATTCCTGCCAGGGCGCGGTCGGCAAGCGTATCGGGCAAATCACCCAGCAGGTCGGCGAGTTGGTCGTAATCCAGTGATTTTGTGGCAATCTGCAAGTCTTCAAAACTGGTCACCGCGATCAGATCATCGCGCGTGGCATCGTCGACTTCCAGCAAAATTTTTCCTTCCTCTTTAGGCTCAACCAGGCGCCAAAGCATGTGTCGATTGGAAGTGGGGAGAGACTCGATCAAGTCGGCGACTTCAGACGGATGCATGTTGTCAAGCAGGTGTTTGACTTGGGCGAGCTTGCCGGAAGAGAGCCGGTTCACCAAGTCTTCAATGTGCAATTTTTCCTTTTTTTTCATCGTCCCGTTTCCCGGTCAGAAAAAAAGCAAGACGCCAAGCCATCTTGCCAAGTCCGCGCTACTTGAGACGCAGCCGGCAAATGACATTGCGTGTTTTATCAGAGGTGTGCTATGCGCCGAGCCAACTCGGCAGAACCCGCGGGCGTGAGGATGGTACTGCATTTTCTTCGCAATTCTCCAACGTCACTGCTCAGTATGATTTCCTTGACTTCCAGAAGATTATTCGGGGGCGCGCTGAATTCCCTGAGCCCCATGCCCAGCAACAGGCGTGTAAAAAGAGGGTCGCCCGCCATTTCGCCACACATGGCTACCGGGGTCTGTTGTCTTCTGCCTGCTTCCAGCACATCTTTTATGAGCATCAGGACACCGGGGTGCATCGGGTCATAGAGATGGCTCACTTCATCGTCGTTGCGGTCAGTGGCAAGGGTGTATTGAATGAGGTCATTTGTCCCTATGGAGAGAAAGTCAAGCATGGTCGCCATATAGTCGGCGTATAAGGCGACTGCCGGTACTTCAATCATGGCTCCCAAGGGAACACGCGTGGCGTATTTGACCTTGCTGTCTTCCAGCTCACGGCGTGCCCTGCTGAGGAGTTGTTTGATTTGTGCGACTTCTTGCGCATTGGTCAGCATGGGTATCAAAATTTTTATCGGACCCAGGGTGGAGACTCGCAGAATCGCTTTTAACTGTTTGAGAAATTCTTCTGGCTCTTTTAGTGACCTTCGGATTCCACGCAAACCCAGTGCTGGATTTGCCGCCAGCGCTCCCTGGTAATCCGGGTCAAATTCCTTGTCCCCGCCAATATCAAGCGTACGGATGGTGACCGACTTGCCGTCCATGGTTTCCACCAATTTCCTGTAGACCTCGTACTGCTCGTCCTCACTTGCCGGCTTGTCCCGGTCGGAGTACAAAAATTCGGTGCGGTACAGGCCTACCCCGTCAGCGCCGGAGAAACGCAATGCGTCAATCTCTGCATTCAGCTCTATATTGGCCATGACTTCAACTTCAATCCCGTCCTGGCTAATCGCCTTGCGGTGGCGTAATTGCAGCAGGTTTCGTCTTCGGCTTTTTTCTGCTGCGATTTTCTCCTGATATTCCGCCAGTGTTTCCGGGGTCACGTCGGCAATCACGACGCCATTTTTGCCATCGAGAACGATGGTCTCGTCTTCTTGCAAAAGTTGCCGCGCCCCATGTGTTGCAACCACCGCCGGGATACCGATGCTGCGTGCCAGGATCGCGGTGTGGGAAGTGACCCCTCCTAATTCTATGATGAAGCCTTGGACTTTGCAGTTACACAAGACCACCGTGTCTGCAGGCGTCAAATCATCAGCGACAATGATTTTCCCTTCCAGTTTTTGCCTTTCACTGCTTTTGATTGCCTGGTCTTCGCCCACTAAGTGCCCCAGGATCAGTTTGCTCAGCTGGGTGATGTCATCTCCTCTGGTTTTGAGGTATCCGTCTGACATGTCTTGAAACATATCCAGCAACTTGTCGTGCGCATGCTTCACTGCCCACTCGGCGTTACACCGGTCTTTGCGAATGAACTCCACAGGCTCCAGACTCAGCGGGGTGTCATCGAGCATCAACAAATGGGCATCAACGAAGGAAGCCACTCCCGGTGTGTCCTCCAGGGATGAGCGAATCTCGACCAAGTGCTCCCGGGTTTTTCCCAGCGCTACCTCAAAGCGGGTGACCTCGGCGACTACCTCGGGTTTGGAAATATCCCGCCTGCTCACCTCGACTGCCCTTCGGTGCACGACGTGAACCGTTGCGACGACAATTCCCGGCGAAGCACCGGTACCTTTCAGCAATAAGCTCATCTTTCCTTTCTCCGGTCTGAAGGCTTCACTCTGCCTCACCGAACTTGTTGTGTAACAGACTCAGGATGTCCCGGGTAGCGTCCGCTTCATCCTCGCCATTGGTAACGAGCTGTACCTCCGCTCCGAGGGCTGCCGCAAGAGCCATGACGCCGAGGATGCTTTTCGCGTTGGCCTCATGACTGTCCTTGGAGATGGTGATCTCGCACGAAAACCGGGATGCCGTTGCGACCAGCTTGGAAGCGGCACGGGCATGGAGTCCGAGTTTGTTAGTGATTTTTGCTGTCTTGACTATCATTTTTTAACTCCAGAATACCTTGGCGCGCCCTTTCTGTCACAACTTTCGCCAAGGCGTCCAGGGGAAGTTGCGATGCGTACAGGGCTTTGAGCAACATGGGCAGGTTCATTTTTTAACTCCAGAATACCTTGGCGCGCCCTTTCTGTCACAACTTTCGCCAAGGCGTCCAGGGGAAGTTGCGATGCGTACAGGGCTTTGAGCAACATGGGCAGGTTCATTCCCGAAACCACGTGTACACCATGCGAACAAAATCGGGATGCAATGTTGCTGGGAGTGGCACCGAACAAGTCGGTCAACACCAGAACACCGTCGTCGCAGTTCAGCTCCGCAAGTGAATGCCTGGTTGACTGTAGCTGTGCCTCGCACGTGTCAGAGTGCAAAATTTCGCAAACCGATATTTTTGTCGCGACATCACCAAGAATGCCCCGGGCGACTTTTAACAAGGCATTGCCCACTCCTTCATGCGAAATGATCAAAATACTAACGGACATGGCATACAGTGCAAGGCAACAAGGCCTTCAGTTTCCGCGTCTTGGTACACGCTGAAACAGCTGAGGCTGTGCGTATCAAGGGCATGGCTAGTGTCGCTCAAGAAATTGCCTTTGTCGTGCTGCGAGCAGATCGTGCGCACAGTGGCCTTTTAGCGTCAGGATGTGATTTCTCACGGCAGCCTCCACCAAAACCGCAAGATTCCAGCCGGGGGCGACTGGCAAAGTCAGAAGCGGGATGGTTACACCCAGCACGTCTTTTGAGGTGGCTGGAGGTTGCATGCGATCTATTTCCGGGGAGCTGCCCTGTTTGTTTTTCAGGTTGATGATCAGTTCCAGGTATTTGTTGTCCTTGGTGGAACTGTCACCGTACATTTTCTGGATGTCCAGCACCCCCAGTCCACGCACTTCCAGAAAGTCTTTGATGATGGGTGGAGCCTTTCCAACGACAATGTTCGGCGAAATGCGTGCAAACCAGGGGGCATCATCGGCGACCAGTCTGGCTCCTCTGGTCACCAGCTGCAAAGCCAGCTCGCTTTTTCCGACCCCGCTGTCCCCGGACAACAGCACGCCGGTACTGATCACTTCCATAAAAACCCCGTGCATGGTGAGATGTGGCGCGAACGCCCAATTAAGGTGATATTGAATGTCCGAGAGAATCTGCACCCCAGAGACTGGTGAGCTGAAAAGCCCGATGTGACGTTCATCGGCCAGCCTGGTGAAATCCGCCATCAGTTCGCAGCCGTCTGCCACGACAACTGTCGCGGTTTCCGGGCTGAACAGTTTGTCCAGCGCGCCCTTCTGTTCTTCCTGATCCAGAGACTGGATATAGTGCAACTCGACGGTTCCGAGTATTTGTATCTGACTTTGGTGGATGAGGTTGAAATACCCTACGAAACCAGCGGCACCTTTTCCTTCCTGGGCAGTCCTGTCAAAGGCTCGTTCAGCCCCTGAGTGCCCTGCCGCCCACGTCAGCGCCAGACTTTTGTGGCATTCCTCGTAAAGCCCACGTACCTGGATCCTGGACTGTGCCGCCAGTTTGTTCACTTATTGGCTGATTCCCAGAGCGCGTACGATCTGCGCCTGATTTTGCGACTTCATCAACGCTTTGACACACCGTGGGTCTTGAAACCGGGAGGCCAGACCTGCCAGCAGGTGAAGGTATTCGCTTTGTGACTCGCTGGGAACCAACAGGGAAAAAAACAGTTTGACCGGCTTGTGATCCGGTGCGTCGTAATCAATTCCGTTAGTGGCACCCAAAACGGCTGCTACAGGTTGCGGAAGATTGTCCAGACGACAGTGAGGGACGGCAATCCCGTTGCCCAACGCGGTGCTCCCCAGTTTTTCCCGGTCGAGCATTCTGCTAAAGACTTCCTGCTTCTGAATGTCACGGCGACCGGTACTCAGCATCTCCGCCAGCGCTTCCAGAACCTTTCTTTGGTTTTTCAAGTCAACGTTTAACCGCACCGTGAAAGTGTTGAGATAGCTGCTAAAGTCCATAGTTAGCGCCTTGTGGCGCGTTTGACGGGTTTATGGTGGATAACCTCGTCTTCGTGATGGCTGGTGCGTTTTTCCTTGTTCCTGGACATCTGTCGTGCCAACTTGTCCACGACCATGTCTGTGGCGGTGTACATGTCCTCTGAGTGCGCAGTTGCAAAAAAAACAGCGTGTGATGCGGTGACTGAGGCTTCCACGATGTGTCTGTGTTTTTCCAATTTGACCATGACGTGCGTGGTCGCATCTTTATGGATGTACGTGTCCAGGCTTTCCAGTCTGGAGATTATGTGTTCCTTCATGGCTTCCGTGACCTCAATATGTCGTCCATCTATTTGTAACTTCATAGTTTCTCCTTATTTTTACCATGTAGCTTCGCATTATAATCACTGCGCCCGCCGTGTCGCACCCATGAACGGGTGCAAGCTCGGGATCTGAAATTCGCGGGGTAGCTGCCTCGTCCCGTGACCGGTCAAGGGGTGGGCGAAGCCAGGCTTTTCTATGACACCAGACGCAATACAAAACCTTTCTCACCGGGCACGTGGCATAAAACTGCTGGTTTTAGATGTGGACGGGGTGCTGACTGACGGGCAACTGCACATCGACAGCAATGGCAAGGAGAGCCAATTCTTCAGCACCAGAGATGGGCATGGCATCAAGGAATTACAGCAGTTCGGCGTTGAAATTGCGATTATTTCCGGAAGACGGTCGGCAGCGCTTGGCAAGCGCATGTCAGACTTGGGGGTGGAACGTGTGTACCAGGGCTTCATCAAAAAAGCCGATATATTTGCCGAGCTCGTCAAAGAGTGCGGTCTGAAGTGCGGGCAAGTCGCGTGTATGGGAGATGATTTGCCGGATTTGCCAATGCTGCAACAAGCAGGTTTTTCCTGTGCGCCAGCCGACGCGCACGAGTTCGTAAAGAAACACGTGCACTGGGTTTCGCAGTGTCGGGGCGGGCATGGGGCAGTGCGTGAGTTGTGCGAATATATTCTTCGGGCGTCTTCACGCATGGATAAAGTGCTTGCCCAGTATTTGAGTTGAATAAAAGACCGGTTTTTTTTCTGAGCTATACGGTGCTGGTTGCGCTGGCAGCCGGGCTGTACGTTCTGGTCGCCGATTTTGACCGCCCACAGCGGGCGACCCAAAACATGGCTTCCGGGCAGACGGCAAGCAGCTTTTTCAATGGTGTGGAGCTATATATCTATGATGCCAGGGGTCAGTTGTTGTCCCGGCTTCAGGGTCATTCGCTCAAACACCGGTTCGGGGGCGAATTACAAATGGAGGCGGTGAACGCACAACATTTTTCGTCGGCCGGGATTCCCACTTCTGTTCAGTCGGATGTCGGGAATATCGACGACAAAGAACTGTTGCTATCTGGTAATGTCTTTGTCGTGAAAAAAAACCTGCAAGGCAAGATGGTTGAAACTTTGCGAACCAGTGATCTGCTGGTCGACCACTTGGGCAAGTCTGCGAAAACAGAGAATAAGGCCGTGTTGAAGCGGGGAACCCATGTTCTGGAGGGAGTGGGTGCCACGGTAGATTTCGAGACCGGAAAATTTCGTTTGCTGTCTTCGGTACGCTTGACGCTGAGCCCCAATGGTTAAGTTCTGTCGCTTGATGAATCTGCTTGTCTTCCATTGTCTGCTGTCAGTGCTTTTTTTCACCGCCTCAGCCCAGGCGGAAGATTCGCAAAGAAGCGTACAGATTGAATCGGATTCTTTTGATTTTGACCAAGCCAGTGGCATCAGCGTCTACGAAGGAAATGTGCGGGTTCGCAGTGGCATGGCTCGCCTGTCCGGCAATCGGGTTGAAGTGCATGCAAATCAGGACGTGATAGAAAGGATTGTGGCGACCTCAGGTCTGAGCAAGTTTGAAATAGTCGTTGGCAACGGAGAGACCTTGACGGCGCAGGCGCAAGAAATTGAAGTCAATCTGGACAAGGATGTGATTTATTTTCGGCGCGAGGTGCGCATGGAAAATAAAGGCAGCACGCTCAGTGGCGAGGGCTTTATTTACAATCTGGGCAATGATACTTTCAAATCGATTGAAGGCAGCGGTCGCGTCCGCCTGGAGCTGAAGGAGGCGGAGCGCAAACCGCGTAAGAAGCCTGCCGCCAAGACCGGCTTGCCAAAGCCGCAAGCGGGGAAGGTGCCCTTAACCCAGATTGAAAGCCGTGACGGAGAGAGACTGGAACGAAAGGTTTTGCGAAAGGTTGTTCCCAAAACCACCCGCGTGGAGTCGGTCGGGAAAGACGGTGAGCAGCCATAAATGATTGCTGAAAATGCGTCACCGTGAGATCAGCACCCAAAGCAGAGAATTTTAGCCAGAGCGGTCGTGGTTCTCCGGCGACAGTTCGCCTTGAAAGCGAAGGAGTCGTCTGCTTGCTGAACCTCAGGGAAGCGGTGGAAACCGCGATTTTTTGCCAAAAGGCGTGACCATGAAACGGGTACTCAAAGCGGAAAATTTAAGCAAGCGCTACCGTAGCCTGCAGGCAGTGGACGACGTGTCCCTGCGTCTTGAGAGCGGGGAAGCTGTCGGCTTGCTGGGACCCAACGGAGCGGGGAAAACCACGATTTTCCGCATGTTGGCAGGCTTGATTTTTCCCGGTCGTGGTCGCGTGTTTCTGGATCACCGAGACATCACCACCCTGGCAATGCACAAACGTGCCATCTGCGGCATTTCCTACCTTCCACAAGAGCCGTCTGTCTTTCGCAAGCTCAGCGTGGCAGACAATATTCGTGTCGCCCTTGAAGCACGGGATTACAAAAACAAAAGTGCGCTGGAACGGGAGCTCGGGGAACTTCTGGAAGAATTTCATTTAGAAACTGTTCGCTCTTCTTTGGGTCGTTCTTTGTCAGGAGGCGAAAGGCGGCGTGTGGAAATTGCGCGGGCACTGGCGTTTCGGCCATCTTTCATGTTGTTTGACGAGCCTTTTGCCGGGATAGACCCCATTTTTGTAACGGAAATACGAAACATCATGCAGCAGCTGAGAGACCGCGGGCTGGGTCTGCTGATAACCGACCACAATGTTTCAGAAACCTTGCAGGCGTGTGACCGCTCCTACATTGTGCACCATGGGAAAATCGTTGCTGCCGGCACCTCTCTGGAAGTGATGGCAAACGAAGGGGCGAGGAAAGTCTATCTTGGTGAGGGGTTTGACCGGCAGGGAAGGCCGCTTGGATTTCTGTAGACCTTCCGTCAGCCTGTAAGCCGGCAAGACTATAGTCCGGCGCGTAACAAATCGTGAATGTTCAAGGCACCCAGTGGCTTCCCCTTGCTATCCACCACTGGCAAGGCGTTGATGCTTTCTTGCTCCATGATTGTCAAGGCATCGGCTGCGAGCGTGCCTTCCAGAATCGTGCGGCATTTTTTGGTCATCACCTCACGAACCTGAGTATTTTGAAGGTCAACGCCACTGTCCAGTACCCGCCGCAAATCCCCGTCAGTGAAGACACCTGCCATGGCTCCTTTCCTGTCCAGCACCAATGTCATTCCCAGGCGTTTGGCAGACATCTCGCACAGGACGTCAGGCAAAGCAGTCTGTAAGCCCACGCAAGGCATCTTGGCACCACGGTGCATGATGTCATCAACCTGCAACAGCAGGCGGCGACCGAGGCGCCCTCCCGGGTGGTTACGCGCGAACTCTTCGCTCGTAAATCCCCGGGCATCCAGGAGTGCCAGTGCCAGCGCATCTCCCATCACGAGCGACACCGTGGTGCTCGCAGTTGGCGCAAGGTTCAAGGGGCACGCTTCCTCCGGGACGCTGAGATCCAGGCATACGTCAACGTTGTTTGCCAAACTGGAATCCGGGTTCCCGCATAAAGCGATTGTGGTGACTCCCCGACGTTTCAGGATAGGAAGCAGCTTGGTGACCTCCGCTGTTTCACCGGAGTTGGATAACAAAACTGCCACGTCAGTGCTGGCGATCATTCCCAGATCGCCATGGCTGGCTTCGGTTGCATGGATGAAAAAAGCGGGGCTGCCGGTGCTCGCCAGCGTAGAAGCAATCTTGTTTGCGATAAATCCCGACTTTCCGATGCCAATCAGAATGATGTGTCCGTCGCAACCGTGCAGGAAGCGGCACGCACGGACGAATTCCTCGCCCAGGCGTGCCTTCAGTGAGGTGACCGACTGCGCTTCAATGTCCACCACCCGCCGTGCCACTTCCAGTGCCTTCTCTGGTAGAAAATTGTCTCTGTCAGTCATCTGCAGGCATCAAGGGTACTTGAGCAATTAAGGGCGTGGTCTCAGGCAAAGGCGTGATTGTAAAGCAAGAGAAGGTAAAGGGGATACAAGGCAAGCAACATAGTCCCGCATACTTTGCCCGACACAAGGCGGTGTCGGCACAGCCAGAGTAACACGGCGGTAAGCGCGGTGACCCCGATCATGTACACCGTGTCCCTGTCAAGCAGTTCGGAAGCGACGTTGTCATGGTTGATCAGCGCGGAAACCCCGATGACGCCAAGCGAATTGAACATATTGGAGCCAAAAATATTCCCTAAAATAATTTCCGAATTCCCTCGTCTGGCGGCGGACAGCGATACTGCCAGTTCAGGCAGGCTAGTGCCCAGAGAAATAATCGTCAAGCCGACGAACACGCTGTTGATCCCGAGGATTTCTGCGACTTCTACCGCCGAATTCACCGAGACCTCGGATGAAAGCAACAATACGGCCATGCCAAGGGACAGCCAGACCCAGGCCAAGGTTGGTCTGACCGTGGCGGCCTCTTTGGGCTTGAGGGTGTCTGCAGTGCTGAGCCCCAGACCCCCCCCCCTGACCACCCAGAAAACAATGGCAAGCAGAAGCGATAACAGCAGCAGGCCTTCCGTCAATTGCAGGCGGTGGTCAAAAAGCACAAGCAATGGAAGCAAGGTGACACCCAGCAACACCAGCAATGGTTTGCCAGAAATGCTGCCGCTGATTGTTTTGCAAGCCAGCAAGGATACGCCGAGTATAAAAGTCAGGTTGGCAATATTCGAACCAATGGCGTTGCCAACCGCAATATCTATTTCTCCGGAAAATGCGGCTATGGTTGAAACCGTCAACTCTGGAGCGGAGGTTCCAAAGCCGACCACTATAAAACCCAGTATCCACGGCGAAACATGGTAGTGCCGGGATATGCTTTCTGCTCCGTCGAGCATTTTTTCGGCTGACATCATGACCAATGCCAGCGACAGTATTAAAGTTAAAAACGGCAACAATTTAAATCCAACGGCTTATGTTTGGGGTATTGGCAGGGGTCTTCCCCGTGCTTTCCGATGCCAGGAAAGCCTGACCGGAATGCGAACCGGTTAACCTTCCTTTATCAGCATCAGGGTTGTTTCTGCCACCTTTAACAAATGTTTGCGGGGGCACGTGGGCACCGTCAGCCGGCACCCTTACGCCAGCTGAGAACGCCCGGGTTGCAAAATTCTCCTGCAAAGAATTGACACGGTTCCGACAGTGTCGCTATCAACCTGCAGAACAGCATGACGTATGCACCGCCCATCATAGTCAAAAATCCCGGCGGAATAAGTCCGCGAACCCCGCACTTGCGATCTAATCCTGTCCTTGAGGTTATCAATTCCGAGGTGCACATTCACTTCCCAAGCAAGGTGCGGCTCGTTCTGCAGCCTGGCCGTACTGCTTTTTCCTGACACAAGATGACCGCAGATCCCACAGCTTTCGACAAGGTCACAGGTATTGACTCGCTCTTGAGGATTCCTGCATATCGTGATGCCGTGATGCCGTGATGCCGTGATGTTGTGATGCGCGAACAGAATTCCGGCGCATCACCTGGATGGTCTTCCTTGACGATTTCAGGTGCGAGGGTTTAGCATCGCAGGACAAACCGGCTTTGTGCGTGGCGAATTTCAAGTGTTTTCTTAATCAGCTTGCCTGGCTCAAATTTGGTTTTTGATGCCTCGTGGGGCGGTAGCTCAGTTGGGAGAGCGTCGCGTTCGCATCGCGAAGGTCGGGAGTTCGAATCTCCTTCGCTCCACCAGTTTGGCTGACAATGCGCTCGTGTTGCCCGTGTTAACAGTCAGTGAGTCCCTATGTTGTGGCTGAAGGCCTTGCACATCATTTTTGCCGTTACCTGGTTTGCGGGGCTTTTCTATTTACCCCGCCTGTTTGTCTATCATGCCATGGCGCAGGACGAAATCAGTCTGGAACGGTTTGCCGTCATGGAGCGCAAACTGTATTACGGCATCATGTCCCCCAGCGCAGTGCTGAGCCTGCTGTTTGGTCTGTTGGTTTTACTGCCTTCCTGGGCTGTGTACAGCACCGGAGTCTGGATTTTTGCCAAGCTGGCAATCATCGCGTTGTTGCTTGTTTACCACCTTCAGTGTGGGGTTTTATTGAAGCGCTTTGCCAATCGCGGGAACACGCACAGCCATAACTGGTACAGATGGTTTAATGAATTGCCAGTGGTGGGCTTGTTTCTTATCGTGTTTCTGGCTGTGCTAAGACCCTGACACTACGGATCAGCGACTCCAGAAGCGCGGCGTGAAAATGACCAGCAATGTAAAAATCTCCAGTCTGCCAAGCAGCATTGCCAGACACATCACCCATTTTCCGGGAGCGCTGACCAGTGCATAATTGGCACCGACTTCATTCAGCCCCGGCCCCAGGTTGTTCAACATTGCCGCAGCTGCCGAGAAAGCGCTGTCTGGCTGCAAGCCGAGAGCCAGCAGGAACAGCATGAGTATGAAAAAGACCAGAATGTAGACGAAAAAAAAACGCCACACTGAGCGCATGGTCGCTTCCGGAATAATTTTACCGGAAAATTTCAATGGGGCTTCGGCTCGAGGATGGATTAGCCAGAAGAATCCGCGCGAACATTCCTTGATCAGGAGGCGAAAGCGCAACACTTTTAATCCTCCGGCTGTTGAACCGGCGCAGCCGCCAATGAAGCTGGCAAGTATCAGGAAATAAAGCACAAAGCCAGGCCAATAGCTGAAATCCGCGGTCGTGTAGCCGGTGGTGGTCGCAAAGGACACCGCTTGAAAAGCCCCCTGCATCATGGCTTCTTCAGTTGCCAAAGTGTTGCTGAGTGCCAGGTAAAGAATTGTCAATACCGACACCAGAGCGATGATGTGCAGAAAAGTCTTCAGTTCATGGTCCGCCAGGTAAGGTCTGAGGGATCGCCGCCGGAAAAACATGAAATGCAAAGAGAAATTTGTGGCTGCAATGAGCATGAAAAAGATGCCAACAGCTTTTATCCAGAAGCCGTCAAAGTATCCGAAATTTTCGTCATGGGTTGAAAAGCCACCGATTGAGATGGTGGAAAAAGAGTGGCAGACCGCGTCAAAAAGAGACATGCCGGCGAGCCAGTAGCCCAAAGCGCAAGCGGCAGTCAGGGCAAGGTAAATGTACCAGAGCATCTGTGCCGCGACTTTTATGCGCGGTGTGAATTTCTGGTCTCGAATCGCCCCCGGAGTTACGGTTTTGAATAATTGCATACCGCCGACGCCGAGTATGGGCAAAACCGCGATCGCCAGCACAATGAGCCCGAGTCCGCCAATCCATTGCAGCAAATGGCGATAAAACAGCAGGGCACGGGGCATGTCATCCAGCCCGTATAGCACAGTTGCACCAGTGGTGGTCAGTCCCGAAAAGGATTCAAACACGGCGTTGGAAACGGAAATATCGGGCGTCCGATAAAGCAGGAAGGGCAGGGCTCCATAAAGACCCAGGACGATCCAGAACAATACGACGATTAAAAAGCCCTCACGTAAGGTCATGTTGCCGCGCGCATTTCGCGCTGGCAGAAACAGCAGAGCGCCGCTTAAGAAAGTGATAGCGAAACCGACAAGAAAAACCCAACCCTGAGCTTCGTTGTAAGCCAACGCCAAAAGGGGAGGTATGAGCATCCCGCTACTAAAAAACATCAACAGGATGCCGAGAGTCCTGGGGACCAGTAGCGAACGCATTAGAAAAACGTCGCGCTAACCTGGAACAGTTTTTCCACCTGTGGGATCAGTTTTTTGTCGCCGACGAACAAGATGATGTGGTCGCCGGACTCTATGGTCGTGTCTCTGTGTACCATAATTGTTTCGTCGTTTCGCACGAGTGCCCCGATGACGACCCCGTCTGGAAAGTCGATTTCCTCTACCGTCCGCGAAACCACTTTAGAGTTCTCATGGTCGCCATGGGCGATGGTTTCTATTACTTCCGCTTTGCCATGGCGCATGGAATGCACACTGGCGATATCGCCGCGGCGAATATGCCGTAACAGCGCGTCCACAGTGTCGTATTGGGGAGAGATTGCGATGTCAATCGTACCGCTCTGGATAAGGTTGATGTAGCTTGCCCGACTGACCAGGGAAACAACTTTTTGTGCCCCCAGCCTCTTCGCGAGCATCGCCGACAGAATGTTGTTTTCGTCATCATTCGTTAGCGCGCAAAACATATCCGTGCTTGCAATGTCTTCCTGCTCCATCATTTCTTCGCTGGTGGCATCGCCACGCAACACAATGACTTTGTCCAAAACAGACGCCAGGTATTTGGCGCGCGACTTGTCACATTCAATTATCTTCACGCTGTGGTCATCTTCCAGGATTTGCGCCAAATCTTTCCCGATATATCCGCCTCCCGCGATAATAATTTTTCGTGACGGGCGATGATTGGTACTTAAAGCCGCCGTCAGAGTTTTGGCATGCTTTTCAGGGGCAACAAAAAATATTTCGTCTCCGGATTTCAGTCGCAGTGAGCCGTCCGGAAACAGCATGTGGTTGTTCCGATAGATGGCAACTACGCGAGCCGTGACGCCGGGCAAGACATTATTGAACTCTCGCAGGGTTCGTCCTGTCAGCTGAGTGTTCTCTCCCAGGTTTGCCGCCACGAGCAATAATTTCCCCGCAGCGAATTCGACGACCTGCAAGGCTCCCGGGACCCTGATCAGCCGCGCAAGATTTTGTGAAACCATTTTTTCCGGGCTGATCAGGAAATCAATGGGGATGGCGTCATTTCTGAACAGATCCGGGCGTTCGTGGTACGAGAGCGCCCGAATCCGTGCCACTTTTTTCGGCACATTGAACAAGGTGTGTGCCACTTGGCACGCCACCATGTTGGTTTCATCACTTCCCGTCAAGGCAACCATCATATCGGCGTCTCCGGACTCGGCCTGTTCCAGAACGTGGGGGTGGGAAGGGTGTCCGTTCACGACGCGCAAATCATTATGGTTCTGGCATTCATGTAGTCTTTCCGCATCTGTGCCAATGAGCGTGATGTCATGATGTTCCCGGGAAAGTATGGATGCCAGGGAAGTACCGATCTGCCCGGATCCAAGAACGATAATTTTCATGACGGTGGTGTCACATATACCCTGCCCACCAGGATGCGCGGACTATCGGTTCTCATTTGTCTGCCTGAACGACGGTTTGTCAGTTTGCAGGGCGGAAGGTGTGCGCCCAAAATTGCCGCGCAGTTGGCGACCTGACTGTTGCTTCCAAAATCAAGAGAGCAGGCAGGCCTATCTCAAGTCCTTTATATACCAGCCAGACGAAAGCAGAAAGTGACCGGAAATCAGACTTTCCAACTGTGCGTCCAGTGGCAGAATTGTTCTGGGTACGGTCACACGTACCCTGACGTATGGTTTCTTTAACGATCTGGCGATTTCTTCGGAAATGGCTGGAATGTTGTGGTAATTTCCGAGATATCCCAATGCGGAAGCCAGTTTTTCGAACGATGTATGATCGCCACCAGGGAGCTTTTCCACCACGTAACTTTCGGTTTCCGGCCGATATCCCAAGCGACGTTTGACGCTGATGTTGACCAGCAGTTTGTCCAGCAGCCATTCCCGGTGCTCACGAATTTCTATATCAAGAATGAACTCCAAAGGAACCCCTTCACGTAGCATTTTTTCGGCCCAGAACGGCAGGAGGATCTTGGCCTTGGTGTGAACGTAGACGGTGTCATGGCGTACCGGATTCTGGATATTGTCGATGGTTACGAAGTCGGCGGCCTGTGTCGCGCTTGCAAACAGCAGAAAAAAAACCAGGCTCGAAAACGTAGCCGTACGTGGCATTGGAAGGAGGGAAGCCATGTGCGGAAAGAGTATAGCAGAAGCATTGGCCACTTGGCATTGTGCGTTCGTTTAATGCCACGATGGATGAAGCCGTAGCGCCAGTCTGTGATGCAGACTTGGGGAAATTTGGCGCTGAAAGGTTCCAGACGTGTACGACAGGGAAGACGCTGTGGAGTCCGCTACCTCTGGACTGGTTTATTTCGCCGGTGTGTTGACAAGTCCAGCCAATGGTTTGCAGCAGCCTGCCCATGCTCTTCTGTTTTCAGGTCATACCCGGGTACTGACGCAAAGCATCACGGACTAAGCCCCCCATCTTGGATATTCTGCAATTTCGGTCAATCAGCCTCCCCGCCAAAGCTTTGGCGTTCTGGTGTGGTTTCAGCGGACTTCCCCGGCCGGCCGCATATCCTCCAAATTCCCTACCAAAAAGTTCGTCGACGTT
Source organism: Candidatus Oxydemutatoraceae bacterium (assembly GCA_965212025.1). GTDB lineage: Bacteria > Pseudomonadota > Gammaproteobacteria > Poriferisulfidales > Oxydemutatoraceae. Next base: position 157,026 of record OZ243039.1, on the reverse strand, counting down.
TCCCGATGTCAGCCTCAGTCCAACCCGCTTGTCATTGCCTTCAGATTTTCCAGGCGGCCATTGATGCCCCCAACAGTCTCCAATGTTTGACAATATGTTTGGCAGTGAGTGACTGAATGCTGTGGCCTGGCAGGCGTACGATGCTTCCGGAACGCTCCCGCACCAAACCTGACGAAAAGCCAGGTCATTGTTTCCTGTTCTGCCTCCCCCCAAAGGCTTTACTGAGCGGATAACCCTGTTTATTGTGTTTTTATCTACCCCAAAAGTAGTAGAATGATGACCTTGTTCCTAAGACTGGTTCGTTTCTTTGCCTTGCGCCACAATATGGCGTATCGCTGTCCGCGTCTTTCGTTTCCCGTCATTGCCTGTTGGAGTGCTTATGGTAAAACTTGGTGTCAGTCGTGTCAGACATGCGGTTTCAGTTGCGGTCTTGACAGATGTTGGAAAGGCAGCGTGTGTCAGCCTGTTGCTTGTTTTGTCCTGCGTTCTGTCGCCCGCCTTTGTACAGGCTTCCGATGGGTGCACATCTGCCATGAAGGTGAAGGAGGGGAGTGGAACCAAAAACAATCCTTGGCAGATTGCCACGCTGTGTCAGTTACAAGGCATCAGTTCAAACCCAACAGCGCATTACGTTCTGGTGGCCGACATTAACGCGAGTAAGACCAAGACTTGGAACAGAGATAAGGGTTTTAGGCCGATCGCAAGTACTGCGACTAGATTTGGCTTTTTAGTTGGATTTTCTGGCTCTTTCGTGAGCACACGCAATTACGTGATCAGTTCGCTGACGATCAATCGTAGTACTGAAGGCTACGTAGGTCTGTTCTCCCAATTGGCAGCAGGTGCGACGCTAAGAGGCATCATACTGGTCGGCTCACGTACGACCGCGCTTGGTGTAGTCGGGTCATTGGTTGGTCACAGTCAAGGTGTGATAGAGGACTGCTCTGCGGCGGGGTCAGTTTTCGGGTCAACATCTGATGTTGGCGGCCTCGTTGGTTTCCATGCTAGGAGTCGCAGTCATAAAGAACAGCCACGCGACAGGTTCGGTTTTCTGGGCGAGCAAGTGTTGGCGGCCTCGTGGGAAGGGCAGTACAGAACAATGCAACGCTTCAGAATTTAGGTCAAGTATTGTTGATTGGAACCATTAACAAGAGCTATGCGACGGGTTCAGTTTCTGGGGATAAATTTATTGGCGGCCTCGTGGGAAAAGCGATGCAATCATAAACAACAGCTACGCGACAGGTTCGGTTTCCGGGGAATAGAAGTTGGCGGCCTAGTGGGAGATTCACAATCGGCGACACGGCCGACCATGTAACCATAACCTACAGACCAAGGATCAGCAACAGCCATGCGACGGGTTCGGTTTCCGGGCGATCTTTCTTGTTGGCGGCCTCGTGGGCATTCAACGGAACGCAGACATCAACCACAGCTACGCGACGGGCTCGGTTTTTGGAACGGTGACAACATTGGTGGTTTCGTGGGGAATCTAAATTCCGGCTCAACCATCAGCAACAGCTACGCGACGGGTTCGGTTTTTGGAATCGGTGACAACATTGGTGGTTTCGTGGGGTTTCAAACTTCCGACATCGACAACAGCTATGCAGCTACGCGACAGGTTCGGTTTCCGGGCGAGAAAATGTTGGCGGACTCGTGGGACAACAACGTGGCTCAAGCATCACAGACAGCTACGCGACAGGTTCGGTTTCCGGGCGAGATGATGTTGGCGGCCTCGTGGGAACGGCGAGACAAACTGTTTCGAATTCTGGAGTTGTTAGCAACTATGAAGTTGTTAACAGTTACTACGCCGCCAGAGGGCGGAACAATGGTCTGGGGGAAGAACGCACCTTTGCGCAGCTGCGTTGTCCGACGACGGTTACCGCGACTTGTTCGTTGGATTCCGGCGAGATGACTTACAGGGATTGGAACGCGGGTGTCTGGAATTTTGGCAGTACTACGGACTTGCCGCAATTGTTGGGCAACCCGAATTCGGAGTTGAACCTGAAGCCATATATCAGAAGTTCCACCGAGTTGGTGGTGAGAATAGATCTTGCGGACGTCACGCAACTTCCCTTGGAGGTAGATTACGCAGGTACTCCGGGAGAACGTGTTACTTTGACGTGGTCTCTTTCCGGCATACCGGACTCGCTAAGCGATTTTGTCTACTTTGACCTCGGACGCGGTATGACCAGCACAACCTTGACTGTTGGCGGAGACCGCACGACTGATTTCAGTACGGTAAGGCTTGAGGTAGTGGGCAATAAAGGGTTGGCCGGAAAGAGCTTTCATGTTGTGCTCGGGAACAATGTTTCCACCGATGATGACCGGATTTTGATTCAGAATGTGGGGAGCCCGATGGTGGATGGCGGGATGGAGCAAATCAGATCGATAGAGTATGGTTCGACCAGAACCACTTTAAGTTTTAGCGCAACTGACCTCGACAATTCTGACTCTGACGGTGCCGGTTTATCGTGGGGTTTTTTCAGCAGGGATGACATAGCAGCAGGTTCGACTGTAGTGTTCACCGGTACGACAACGGGAGGCGCTGTTGAGGTGGAGGTGCGCCGCAGTTCGCCTGACCTTTATGATGTGGGTAGCTTTGTTCTGGAAGTTGTAAGTCCTGCTGGTGCAAGAACCTTGATCACTGTCGCCATGGAAACGGCATGCTCTCAGGTGCCGGGCGAAGACTTGGCGTCGGCAAACGGCTCGGGCAGCAAAGACGAACCCTACCAGATCATGAGGCTCTGCCAGTTACAAGACATCGGTTCAAGACCAACAGCGTACTTCGAATTGGCTGCTGAGATTAATGGGAATAGCCCGAGTATGCTGAATGACGGTGAGGGTTTTGAGCCGATCGCAAACTTTAGGGGCTCTTTCGTGAACCCGGGAAACCACGTGATCCGTTCGCTGGCGATCAGTCGCAGTAGTACGGACAACGTGGGTCTGTTCTCCAGATTGGCAGAAGGTGCGACCATACGGGACGTCATACTGGTCGGTTCAAGAGTGACCGGGCGTAATAACGTAGGGTTATTGGTTGGTGTCAGCGCGGGTGTGATAGAGGGATGCTCAGTAACAGGCTCAGTTTTTGGAAGCGGCAATAATGTTGGCGGTCTCGTGGGAGAGAGCCTTGGTTCCATCAGCAACAGCTATGCAGGCAGTACGGTAACAGGAGTAAATGATGTTGGCGGTCTCGTGGGATACCAAGCCGCATCAAGTGTCACAGATAGCTATGCGACGGGTTCTGTTTCAGGGGTGAACAACGTTGGCGGTCTCATGGGAGAGAGCCTTGGTTCCATCAGCAACAGCTATGCAGCCAGTACGGTAACAGGAGTAAATAATGTTGGCGGTCTCGTGGGACTGACAGCTATGCGTTAACAGGCACTGACCTCGTTGGTGGTCTCGTGGGAAGTAATGGTGAGGGTGCCAGCATCAGTAACACCTACGCAGTTAGCACAGTAGTGGGGAGAGACAATGTTGGTGGTCTCGTGGGAAGTAATGGTGAGGGTGCCAGCATCAGTAACACCTACGCAGTTAGCACAGTAAAGGGGAGAGACAATGTTGGTGGTCTCGTGGGATTTAACGGAGGTGGCGAAGGTGACATTGTTAACAGCTACTACACATACACAGGTCAGGAAAGCAGTTGGGGCGAGAGGCGTACTTCTGAGGAGCTTGCCTGTCCGACCGCACCTGACGCAATGTCCAGTGAGACGTGTCCGTTGCCGGCTGACACAGTCACATACGTCGGATGGAGCGGAAGTGTTTGGAATTTTGGCACCGCCAATGAGCTGCCAACATTACGGTCTGGAGGAGGAGGAGACCCCGACTCCTCCGCGATGTCGCTGCGTGTGAGGGTGTATTTAGGAGGTGCAGTACGGTAGGAGGTTCGGTCACTCCTTTGGGATAGCGGAAAAGGCAGGACAGACAGGTAAGAGCGAGGCGAGAAAAGGCTGCGAAAAGGCTGACCCGGAATAATCCTGAATGCTGGCCGGTCAATGTACTGGCTTGATGGCAAACGTCTGTGGTTTATTAAGAGCCTGGCTTTGTATGTATTCAGGCAGAAAAGACCCCCGGGCAAGCTTGGTTTATCCAGGTTTTTATGGAAGAGATTGCCATCCATGAAAGCCGTGTTATTAAACCTGATAGACTTATTGGAGAGGGAGCTGACAGAAGGTATTGGAAGACCTGATAATCCCAGCTTCGTCGTAAATATTTGGGTGCCCCGATACCATGAAAGTGGTCACGGCATTATGTTGTATCTGTTGGTCAGGAGAAAGTAAACAGGGGACTATTCCCCGGAAGCCGAGGGTGGCGTGGCAGTCGGAGCCATCCTTCGGAACTGATAAGACACCAGACAGCAGCGTGAGACATGTGCGCCGGGGACACCGGCGTTCCCTGCCATCAGCCCGCCCATGTGTTATCACTGCCTTCAGATTTTCCGGGCGGCCATTGATGCCCCCAACAGTCTCCAATGTTTGACAATATGTTTGGCAGTGAGTGACTGAATGCTGTGGCCTGGCAGGCGTACGATGCTTCCGGAACGCTCCCGCACCAAACCTGACGAAAAGCCAGGTCATTGTTTCCTGTTCTGCCTCCCCCCCAAAGGCTTAAAGCCATTGACAGCTTGCTGTTTGGCCAGGCTTTACTGAGCGGATAACCCTGTTTATTGTGTTTTTATCTACCCCAAAAGTAGTATCATAGTGGTCTGCTCCTAAGACTGGTTCGTTTGTTTGCTTTGCGACACAATATGGCGTATCGTCGTCCCGCGTCTTTAGTCTGTTGTTATTGGTTGTTGGGGTGGTTTATGGCAAAACTTGGTGTTCGTTGTATCAGACATGCGGTTTTGGGTGCGGTCTTGACGGATTTTGGAAAGGCAGCGTGTGTCAGCCTGCTGCTTGTTTTGTTCTGCACTCTGTCGCCCGCCTTAGTACAGGCCTCCGATGGGTGCACATCTGCCATGAAGGTGAAGGAGGGGAGTGGAAGCAGCAGCACCCCTTATCGAATTGCCACGCTGTGTCAGTTACAAGACATCAGTTCAAGCCTAACAGCGCATTACGTTCTGGTGGCCGACATTAATGCGAGTGAGACCAAGACTTGGAATATTGGTGCGGGTTTTAGGCCGATCGCAAGTACTGCGACAGGTAGAATGGATTTTCGGGTTCTTTCGTGAGCACACGCAATTACGTGATCAGTTCGCTGACGATCAATCGTAGTACCGAAACGCAACGTAGGTCTGTTCTCCCGATTGGCAAAAGGTGCGACGCTAAGAGGCATCATACTGGTCGGCTCGCGTACGACCGGGGATGAATACGTAGGGTCATTGGTTGGTCAGCAACGAAGGTGTGATAGAGGACTGCTCTGCGACGGGTTCGGTTTCCGGGGAGGGTCAGTATGTTGGCGGCCTCGTGGGATTCAGTGACATTCTACGCATCAGAGACAGCTACGCGACAGGTTCGGTTTTTGGAACCGGTGACTACATTGGTGGCCTCGCGGGCCGTATTACAGGAGGGAACATTGACAACAGCTATTCTGCCAGCATGGTAACAGGGAAATCCAATGTTGGTGGCTTTATGGGCTACACCTTGAGTGCTGCCATCAACAACAGCTATGCGACGGGTTCGGTTTCCGGGGAGAGTGATGTTGGTGGCTTTATAGGTCGGATTACCCATTCCTTCAGTGCCATCAACAACAGCTACGCTACGGGTTTGGTTTCCGGAACCGGTGACGGAATTGGCGGTCTTGTGGGCAGCGAGAGTTTAGACCCCTCCATCACTAACAGTTATTATGCTGCCATAGGACGAAACAATGGCTTGGGGGAAGAACACATCTTTGCGCAGTTGCGTTGTCCGACGGCGGCCAGCGCGACCTGTAGTCTGTCGGATTCAGGCGAAAGGACTTACAGGGATTGGGACACGGGTGTTTGGGACTTTGGCAGCGCTACGGACTTGCCGCAACTGTTTGGCAACCGGAATTCGGAGTTGAACCGGAAGCCGTATATCAAAGGTTCCGCCAAGTTGGTGGTGAGGATGGATTCTACGGGCACTGCGCGTCTTACCTTGGAGGCAGATTACCCGGGTCCTCCTGGAGAATCAGTCACTTTCACGTGGTCTCTTTCCGGCGTGCCGCCCTTGCTGCATCATTTGGTCTACTTTGTTGACCCTGCGAAGGACACAACCGGCACAGAGGTAAATGGCTCTGTTGTAACGCTTGTGATAGTGGGCAATGGGGGGCTGGCTGGGTTGGCTGGCGAGAGCTTTGATGTTGAGCTCACGAACAGTATTTTTGACAATGTTGACCGGCTTCCGGTTTTGGTTGGGAACCCGCGCCCGATGGTGGTTGGTGGAAGGGAGCAGACCAGAACGATACAGGATAGTTCGTCCAGTGCCACTCTAAAATTTAGCGCAACCGACCCCGATAGTCCTGACTCTGGCGGTGCCGGTTTATCGTGGGATTTTTTCAGCAGGGATGGCATAGCAGAGGGTTCGACTGTGGTGTTCAGCGGTACGACAAAGGGAGGCACTGTTAAGGTGGAGGTGCGCCGCAGTTCGCTTGACCCTGTGGGTAGCTTTGTGCTGGAAGTTGCAAGTCCTGCTGGTGAAAGGACCACGTTCACCGTCACCATCAAAACGGTGTGCTCTCCGGAGCTGGGTGTGGACTTGGTGGCAGGGCAGAAGGGTATGGGGACACAAGAGGATCCCTACCAGATCAAAAGGCTCTGTCAGCTGCAGGATGTGAGATCGAACCCGGGTGCGTATTACGGGCTGGTGAAAACCATTGATGCCAGTGAGACCAAGGATTGGAACGAGGGTGCAGGTTTTGAGCCGATCGCAAGTTTTTCGGGCTCTTTCGTGAACGAGAGCAACTACGTGATCAGTTCGCTGACGATCAGCCGCAGCACCGAAAGCAACGTAGGTCTGTTCTCCGTATTGGCAGAAGGTGCGACCATACGGGACGTCATACTGGTCGGTTCGCGTATGACCGGGCTTAATGGCGTAGGGTTACTGGTTGGTTACAGCTTAGGTGTGATAGAGGGATGCTCAGCGACGGGTTCCGTTTCAGGGGTGAAAAATGTTGGCGGTCTCGTGGGCAGCAACCATGGCTTCATCAACAACAGCTACGTGACGGGCTCAGTTTCTGGAAGCGGCGATAACGTTGGCGGCCTTGTGGGCGGCAGCCATGGCTTCATCAGCAACAGCTATGCGACAGGCTCAGTTTCTGGTGGAAGCGATAATGTTGGCGGTCTCGCGGGAAATAATGGTGAGGGTGCCAGCATCAGCCGAAGCTATGCGGCCAGTACGGTAACAGGCACTGACCTCGTTGGCGGTCTCGTGGGAGAGAGCCTTGGTTCCATCAGCAACAGCTATGCGGCCAGTACGGTAACAGGAATAAATGATGTTGGCGGTCTCGTGGGAAGAAATAAAGAGGGTGCCAGCATCAGCCGAAGCCATGCAGACAGCAGAGTAGAAGGGGGAAACAACGTTGGCGGTCTCGTGGGATACCAAGCCGCATCAAGCGTCACAGATAGCTATGCGACGGGTTCCGTTTCAGGGGTGAAAAATGTTGGCGGTCTCGTAGGCAGCAACCATGGCTTCATCAACAACAGCTACGTGACGGGCTCAGTTTCTGGAAGCGGCGATAACGTTGGCGGCCTTGTGGGCGGCAGCCATGGCTTCATCAGCAACAGCTATGCGACAGGCTCAGTTTCTGGTGGAAGCGATAATGTTGGCGGTCTCGCGGGAAATAATGGTGAGGGTGCCAGCATCAGCCGAAGCTATGCGGCCAGTACGGTAACAGGCACTGACCTCGTTGGCGGTCTCGTGGGAGAGAGCCTTGGTTCCATCAGCAACAGCTATGCGGCCAGTACGGTAACAGGAGTAAATGATGTTGGCGGTCTCGTGGGAAGAAATAAAGAGGGTGCCAGCATCAGCCGAAGCCATGCAGACAGCAGAGTAGAAGGGGGAAACAACGTTGGTGGTCTCGTGGGATACCAAGCCGCATCAAGCGTCACAGATAGCTATGCGACGGGTTCCGTTTCAGGGGTGAAAAATGTTGGCGGTCTCGTAGGGTTCCATGGAATCGGCAGCATCATCAGTAACACCTACGCAGTTAGCACAGTTAGCACAGTAACAGGGACAACCACCAGAATTGGTGGTCTCGTGGGCTTTAGCGAAGGTGGCGAAGACAGCATTGCTAGCAGCTACCACACATACACAGGTCAGGAAAATAGTTGGGGCGAGATACGTACTTCTGAGCAGCTTGCCTGTCCGACCGCACTTGGCGCAGCGGCTGGCGGGACGTGTGGATTGCCGGCTGTCACATACGCCGGATGGAGCGAAGGGGTTTGGAATTTTGGCAGAGACGATGAGCTGCCAACATTACGGCTTGCAGGAGGAGACATCTTCTCCGCGATGTCGCTGCGTGTGAGGGTGTATTTAGGAGGTGCAGTACGGTAGGAGGTTCGGCCATCCATGCAGGTCGCGTTATTGAACCTGATAGGCTTGTTGGGTCAGAAGCTGACAGAAGGTATTGGAAGCCTGACAGTCTCCGCTTCGTTGCTGGTATTTGGGTGCCCAATACCATGAGTGATCACGGCATTGTGCTGTATCTATTGGTCGATGGAAAGCAAGCAGGGGATCATCCCGTGGAAGCTGAGGGTGTTGTCGTAGTCGGAGCCATCCTTCAGAACTGATAAGCCTCCAGGCAGCAGCGTGAGACGTGTGTGCCGGGGAGTTTGCCGGCATTCCTTGCCATCAGCTCGCCCGTGTGTTATCACTGCCAGTCTTTCGGGGAGACGTGGGTGTGTCTTCCGGAACTAAATACCACGCACAGGGTTCTGATGTTTTCCAGACAGGTGATGAGAAACAGGCGCTTGCCACGGAGCATACGCTCCATTGCTTTTGCCCTTGCCCTGCTTTGGGCAGGGCTTTGTACACTTCCCGGTTACGCTGGCAGTCGCGACTTTCCCCTGGCTGATTTCATGGCTTCTTACCGGGTAACGGCAGCCCTCTACGGTGCCGATCTGGAGCTGAGCCTTGTTCGCTCTGAAAATGGGCATGTGATGACGCGCAAGCTTGTTCCTTCGGGTCTTTTTTCCCTGTTTGTACCTTCGGAAATGAAGGTGGGGAACATGCGGTGGCTTGATGCCCGCATTGTGCCCTTGAACTACGTGGCAAAGATCGGGAAGGATATCAGGGAGGAGCTTTTTTTCGACTGGGAAAAGAGTCAGGTTTCGGTCGTCTACCGGGGAAGGCAGGATGAGTTTCCGGTGTCTGCCGGAACGTTGGATGAGATAGCCATGCAGGCGCAGATTATGGCGGACATGAAGGGTGGGGAATCGGGGCCGTGGGATTACCGGGTTGTCAGCAGGGGAAAACTGAAAGACCACCGTTACGAGGTTGTCGGTGAGGAAGAAATCGATACGGTTCTCGGTCCGTTGCGGACATTAATCCTGGAACGGCGCAGGGGAGGAAAAACAGACTACCGGTTCTGGACGAGTCCGAGATACGATTATTTGCCGGTGAGGGGTGAAAAAATCGTCAACGGAGAGGTCAAGTACGAAATGTACCTGGAGAAGCTGTCTGGTCCGCTTGCCCGACAATAAAGCGTCAGCTGTCTAACTGTCCCGACGTGTTTTTCGCTCCTGTACCGTCAGGGGTTCCTTTTGAATGCGTTCCCGGTCTTGCCTGTTGGCGGACAGATGGGTTCTTTGTGCCACGCCATGGGTGGGGGTGGCAAGGCGCGAACATTCAGTCTGTCGGCAGTGCTCTGACCAGGGTACTTCCCTTTGTGATTCCTGGTTCCTTGTCATGCCATGCCTTCTGTGGTTCGTCCTGGCTTTGAGCTGTGCAGGTAGGGACGCGTGGGTGTGCCGCGAACATTCAGTCTGTCGGCAGTGCTCTGACCAGGGTTACTTCCCTTTGTGATTCCTGGTTCCTTGTCATGCCATGCCTTTGTGTGGTTCGTCCTGGCTTTGAGTGTGCCACGCCATGGGTGGGGGGTGGCGCGAACATTCAGTCTGTCGGCAGTGCTCTGACCAGGGTACTTCCCTTTGTGATTCCTGGTTCCTTGTCATGCCATGCCTTCTGTGGTTCGTCCTGGCTTTGAGTGTGCCACGCCATGGGTGGGGGGTGGCAAGGCGCGAACATTCAGTCTGTCGGCAGTGCTCTGACCAGGGTTACTTCCCTTTGTGATTCCTGGTTCCTTGTCATGCCATGCCTTTGTGTGGTTCGTCCTGGCTTTGAGCTGTGCAGGTAGGGACGCGTGGGTGTGCCGGGTGCTTTCAGGAAGGAAGGAAGCCGTTGATGAAATCGATGGCTTTCATGGCTTTGCGCCCTTGTGGCTGCAGTTCATGAATTTCCACAGTGCCGGTTTGGCAGGAAACCAGCAGTCGCCTGTGGTCTTTCCTCATGTGTCCGGAAACGGTGTGTGGGTGCTTTTTTTCGGCAACGCTGGCACGCAGTATGTTAATGCGTGTGTCACCCGGGTTGACCGTCTCCGGACAGTGCAGATGTAGACAGGCTGTGGCAGCTCCGTCCGAAGCGCGTGCATTTTTGCCGGCGATAATGGTGTGTGCCATCGGGCGGGGATTAAAGGCATTGACCTGGCGGACTACCTGTTCGGCACTGCTGTTCTTCCAGTCTATCAAGGTTTCTGCCTTGCGCACTTTTGTAGCGTATGTGGCTCCTTCTCTCGCCTGTGTTTGCGCTTTTTGCAGTGCCGTGTCTGGTTCGGCAAGGAATTGATCCAGCAATTTGCATGCGATGGTGGTGAGTTGCTCTTTCAGTTCGCCGGCTGTGGCGGTCTTGTGGATTGTCAGTGGGTGAGCGGTGATGATATCGCCTTCGTCCAGGGCTTCCGCCATGCGTATCAGACTGATTCCGGTCTGTCGGTCTCCGGCAAGAATGGCGCGTTCAACGGGCGCGGCTCCCCGCCAGCGTGGCAACAGAGAGTAGTGGATGTTCACGCAGCCGAGTTTTGGCGTGTCGAGTATGGTGCGGGGGAGCAAAGCCCCGTAGGCGACTACGATGAAGAGGTCTGCGAAAAAACCCGCCAGGCACTGTTGTGCTTTGGGAGTCCAGGTGTCAGGCTTCTCGACGGGAAGTTGGTGTTCCTCTGCCAAAGTGGCGGTTGGTGCCTTATGGATTCGTAGCCGGCGGCCGCTGGCTCGGTCTGGTCGGGTATAAACCCCGCAGATGCGGTATCGGGTGTCCTGCCTTTCCAGGAGGTACTGCAAAACAGTTTTTGCCTGCGGTGTGCTGCCGGCGAAAAGAACGCGCAACACAGAATGTCTCTGGTGTCCTGGCTGTTTGGCTGCTTGGCTGCTTGTCCCTAAGTCTGGGAAAGCACGTCTCTGTTGGCGTTTGGCTGGCTTTTCAGGCGCCCGAGGTTTTCTTTTTTGAGCTTTTCCATCAGACGAAAGCGTTTCAGGGGAGACAGGTAATCGACAAAGAGCTTTCCGTTCAGGTGATCCATTTCGTGTTGCAGGCAGATCGCAGCCAGGCCGCTGGCTTCCAGCTCAATGGGTTCGCCGTTGACATCGAGGGCGTTGACGACGATATGTTCTGCGCGCTTGACGTCGGCTTGAAATTCCGGAACAGACAGGCAGCCCTCTGCCATGATGATTTCCCCTTCGGCGTGCTTTAGCACAGGGTTTATCAGTTGTTTGGGGTCATTTTTCCGGTCTGATAAGTCCATCACGACCAACGCTTGCTGGATATTGACTTGTACCGCTGCAAGCCCGATTCCTTCGTGGTGGTACATGGTTTCCAGCATGTCATCTGCCATCTGGCGCACTTTGTCGTCTATGCACTCAACTGGTACGGCCTTTTTCCGCAGTCTTGTGTCCGGGAAAATGAGTATTTCCAATTTAGCCATCTGGGTTTCTCTTCGTGGAACTGCCAGCAGTATAACGCCAAATTCTCTGGTGATGCTATGTTTTGGGCTTGTTTACACGTTTGCGCCGCTCCCGGGCGCGACTACCAGAGTAAGGGGATACGCGCGTGCTTCCTGACGATGCCATAGCCTGGTTGCGCCTGCATCACGCTCCGGGTATTGGTTGCGTGACTGCCATACGCCTGCTTGAAGCCTTCGGCGATGCTCAGGCAGTGCTCGCGGCGAGTGCTGGGCAGCTACGTTCGGCCGGTTTCAAAGATGAAGTGCTCAAGTGCCTGAACGCTGTGGATCCCGACTCTCTGTCCAGGGATTTGGGCTGGTTGCAGTGCAGAAATCATCACTTGTTGCCCCATAGTCACGAGTGCTATCCAAGGCTGTTGCGGGAAATTTCCGATCCCCCGCTTGTCTTGTACGCGGTCGGAGACGTATCGCTTCTGAATCGTCCGCAACTTGCGGTTGTGGGTTCGCGTCATCCTTCGCCGGGTGGTGAGCGCAACGCCAGAGAGCTGACGCAGGAGCTTGCCAAATCTGGTCTGACGATTACCAGCGGGCTGGCGTTGGGGATTGACGCTGTAGCCCATCGGGCGGCTCTGGGTGCTGGTGGTACAACCGTTGCAGTGGCGGGCACCGGGTTGGAAACGGTCTATCCCGCACGGCATTGGGGTTTGGCGCGTCAAATCGTGTCAAACGGAGCTTTGATCTCTGAATTTCCCTGCGGTGTCGCCCCTCACAGAAAGAACTTCCCCCGCCGTAACCGTCTGATGAGTGGTATTTCGCTGGGTGTATTGGTCATTGAGGCGGAAAAGCGCAGTGGCTCCCTGATTACGGCTCGGCTCGCCGGAGAACAGGGCAGGGAGGTGTTTGCCGTGCCTGGGTCAATCATCAATCCCATGGCGTCGGGGTGTCACAAGTTGATACAGGAGGGTGCCAAGCTTGTGCAGTCCGCGCAGGATGTGCTGGATGAACTGCCGTCTGTCTGCGAAAAGTCCGGGATGACACCAGCGCGGGCGGTAGAGGGTCAGGCACACCAACAGCGTGAACAAAGTCATGTTGCCGGTGAATACCAGGAGCTCAGTCGGGCGCAGGAGAATTTGCTTCAGTCTATATCCCATGACGAGGGAATTTTTGTGGATGCCTTGGTGGAAACGTCCGGACTGGAGGTGTCCGAGGTGTCATCCCTGCTTCTGGGACTGGAGCTGAGTGGCTTTCTGGCGTGTAAAAATGGCGCCTACATTCGTATACGCTAGGCTACGCCTGTCCAATGTGTGACTGGGTTGCGGCAGATGTTTCCGGTCAGGGGTGTTTTTCCCGGCGTGGGTTTGCCTGAAGCGTGCCATTCGCCGAAAGCTCAGGCAAACAGCCTCTAAAATTGTGTTATTTTTGCGATTGAGAAAGTTTGTGGAATATGGCGGATAGCCGTTGGATGAGTCCTGTGTCCCGGATTGTCCGGGCGACACGTAAAAAACAACACAAGAACAAAGGTTATGATTTCTCCCATGTGCCAACAAGCTCAAACAATCAATGGAAAATTATTGAAACAACACATTTTGAAGTGTCTGAAAAATCAGGAGAAGTTGTAGTAGATTGGTTGAGGAAGCAGTAAGCTGACAAATCACTCCACCTGCCGCTTGTGGGACAGGTGACTTCAAGCTTTCCCACTGTCGCCCGCTGCGCCAGTGGGAAAGCGGTGAGTTGAGCGAGTTTTTATTCCCTGCCGCAAGCGGACGGGAAACGAATCGCTGGAGCCAACACTCCAGTCACTCTTGCGAAAAAATACCGCAAACTAAAGTTTGCTTTACTTTTTTCTTTAGAGTGTCGTTCAACTCATCCTTTCTATTTTTCGTAAACAAAAGAAATGGAGATAAAAAATTGAACTCAACAATAATAAGTGGGATAATATTATTCACATTGATATTAACAGGGTGTAATACAACGTCAACACAAGTCCAACCAGAATATATAAGCTCATTCAAATATGACAAAAGATCGTGTTCAGAACTTAAAAACGAATTACATATTGTGGAACAAAGAGCCTCATTAATGGCTGGCAATGTAGACTCCAAAGCAAAATCTCAAAATACCAAATTAGCATTTGGTTGGTTATTTTGGCCATCATATTTTGTGATTGACGATAATAAATCAGAAGTAGAAAAACTAGCGAAAGTTAAAGGTGAATATAACGCTTTGAAAGAAGCCAGTAAAACAAAAAAATGCGATTAATAATGAAAACACCTAACAAGTCGTTCCAGGCGACGGCTAACGCGTCAGGTGATTTCAAGCTTTCCCACTGATGCCTGCGGCGTCAGTGGGAAAGCGGTGAGTTGAGCGGGTTTTTATCCCCTGCCGCAAGCGGACGGGAAACGAATCGCTGGAGCCAACACTCTAGTTACTCTTGCGAAAAAAATACCGCAAGCTAAAGTTTGTTTTGAGTGGGGTGGAGCCTTCCGTGGTGAGAATGATTGATGACAATGTGCTGAAGCTCCGGTGGAAAAGCAGCCGTTTCAGGTTTCCTGTCGCCCGCGTGGGCAGGCGTTTTTCATGAGATGGACCGCTGTTCAGATGATGCGCCAATGACGTCGAATCTGGAAACGCTGGGGGGGGTTGATGGAGGCCTTCTTGCCAAGCTCGGAAAATTGAAAATAGATTCCATCGAGAGTCTGCTGTTTCATTTGCCATATCGCTATCAGGATCGCTCGCAGCTGTGCCCAATCGGAGCAATGCGCGCTCGGCAGGAGGTGTTTTTCCAGGGGGTCGTGATGGGCAGCAGGCAGCTTTACCGTCCCCGTCGCATGTTGGTGGTGACGGTTGCCGATGAGAGCGGGCACATAAATTTGCGTTTTTTCCATTTTTCTCCGATGTACACGAGAATGTTCAGGGAGGGCGCTGTGGTCAGAGGCTATGGCGAAGTCCGCCGGCCCCAGACCTCGTCCGTCCTGGAAATAATCCACCCGGAATGGGAATTTGTCAGCAAGGCGAGCGCTGGGGTGCCGGGTGATTCCTTTGTTCCGATTTATCCTTTGACTGCCGGGCTGTACCAGTATGAGATCCGGAAAATCATGAAAAAGGCACTCAAGTGGCTGGGTGACAGTGAAGGATTGGAGGAGCTTTTGCCGGCAGGTCTGGTGAAGGAAGCCGGTGACATCAGTTTGGAGCAGGCGCTTCGCTACATTCATTTGCCACCTGAGGACGCTGATATTGCCGAGTTGCTGGACGGGAAAAGCTTGGCGCACAAACGGTTGGTGTACGAAGAGTTGTTGGCTTTTTCTGTTTCCACCAAGTCATCGCGTGCTCGGTTGAAGCAGCGCAAGGCGCGTGCTTTCGGGGGAGACGGCGTGCTGGCCGAGAGATTTGAGCGAACGCTGGATTTTGACTTGACCGGTGCGCAGCGCCGGGTGATAGGGGAAGTCGTTGAGGATTTGGGCAAACCATGTCCCATGATGCGTTTGGTGCAGGGAGACGTGGGTTCGGGAAAAACGTTGGTCGCAGTGATGTCCATGCTGCGCGTTGTCTCGCAGGGCTTTCAGGCGGCGATGATGGTGCCCACGGAGATTCTTGCCAGGCAGCACGGTGACAATCTGAAAAAAATGCTGCAGCCGGTCGGGGTGGAAGTCTGCGTTTTATTTAGCCAGCAGGGTGCCAAAGAGAAAAAATCAGTGCTGGAAGAAATTCGTTCGGCGAAGGCGAAGATAGTCGTGGGAACCCATGCTTTGTTTCAGAGCGACGTGGTCTTTGATGACCTTGCTCTCATTGTGGTGGATGAGCAGCATCGCTTTGGGGTGCACCAGCGTTTCGCACTCCGCGAAAAAGGTCAAAGTGGTGATCACGTGCCGCATCAGTTAATCATGACGGCCACGCCCATTCCGCGTAGCCTGGCGATGACTTTTTTTGCTGACCTTGATTATTCGGTCGTCGATGAGATGCCGGGTGGAAGAATTCCTGTGAAGACCGCGAGCGTATCTGAGAGTCGCCGTGATGAAGTGATTGACCGGGTTCACAAGGCCTGCCTTGCCGGACAGCAGGCCTTTTGGGTTTGCCCCCTGATTGAGGAGTCGGAAACCTTGGATTACCAGACGGTGAACAGGACTTTCGAGACTCTTTCGGAAAAAATGAAGGGGGTGAAAATTGCCTTGATCCACGGGCGAACGCAGACCGGAGAACGTGAGGAGACCATGGCGTCTTTTCGCGACGGAGAAATTCAATTGTTGGTGGCGACCACTGTCGTGGAAGTCGGCGTCGATATTCCCGGAGCCACGTTGATGGTGATTGAAAACGCGGA
Organism: Candidatus Oxydemutatoraceae bacterium; assembly: GCA_965212025.1. GTDB lineage: Bacteria > Pseudomonadota > Gammaproteobacteria > Poriferisulfidales > Oxydemutatoraceae. The sequence continues at coordinate 140,867 of OZ243039.1, read as the reverse complement.
TCATTTTGGGCTTTCGCAGTTGCATCAGCTGCGCGGGAGAATAGGTCGCAACCATTTGCCCAGCTACTGCTTGTTGCTGTATTCCCCGTCGATTTCCGCCCGGGCACAACGTCGCTTGCAGGTCATCAAAGAGAACCATGACGGTTTTGTCATTGCCCAGGAAGATTTGAAACTACGTGGTCCCGGTGAACTTCTCGGAACCCGTCAAACCGGCGATATGCGTTTTCGCATTGCCGACTTCACTTGGGACAGCGTCATGCTCGCAAAAATCCCGTTCAGCGCCGAGCAAATCCTGAAGTCACATCCTGAGGTCTGTGCCAGGCTCGTGGCGCGTTGGTTGGGCGGCGTACAGGAATACGCCAGTATTTGATGGAACCCGGGTGGATGGAAGCGGGATGTCGGGCGAAACAGTCTGAATGCATGCGGCGAAAGGTGTGGTTTTGTTCAGCGCTGCAACAGCAGCAGGAAAGCCAGTAGCGCCACGAGGCATGCGATAGCGGCAGCGAGCGATATGCTGCCAGGCCAGAGTCTGGTTTTCTCTAATAGGCACGCACGCCCGAAATTTCTTACCCGCACCATGTTCAGGTGCAGGTGTTGGTCAGCGTTTGAACAAAAGTGCACCACCCTTGTATAGGCGCGTTTGCCCAGGCTCCGGTATATCCAGTCAAATTCCAGGCTCCGGGTGTCGGTTCTGTTCAGCAGCGGCAACATGACAATAAAAGCGACCAAGGAGAAAAACAGCAGCTGCAGTTGGGGGATCACGTGGGAAAAAGTGTAGGGGGTGAATTCGGGTGACTCGGGGAGCAACCCATACAGGACGGTGGGGAAAACACCGATAAACAGGCAGAGGAAGGAATAAAACAACATTGCCAGGCACATATTGGCGGGTGGATCCTGGGATGGCAGGTGTGGCCTGCGGCGAAAGAATACGAACCATGGGTACATGATTCCAATGTGAAGAAAACTGCCGGCCGAAGCAGCGGTAATCACCAGCCACAAAACGAGGTGCTGCTCGAACTGCATCGTGTATAGCATCAGCGACTTGGAGACAAAGCCGGAAGTCAGTGGCAGGGCAGACATGGACAGTGCCCCGATGATGCCGCACACCATGGTGATTTTCATGTTCCCGTACAGCCCGCCAAGTTCTGTGCATTTTTCTTTTCCGGCCATCATGCAGACGCTACCTGCCGACATGAAAAGCAATCCCTTGAAAATCAAGTGGGCAAAAGCGTGGGCGGTTGCACCATCCAGAGCGATGGGAAAGCCAAGGCCGATTCCGGTGATCATGAACCCAACTTGGTTGACGGTGCTGTAGGAGAGGATGCGGCGGATGTTGTTTTCCAGCAGGGAGTACACAATCCCGTAAAAAATCATGAACAGGCCAAAAGCCATCAGAATGGTTTCTCCCGGAAAGAATATCAGCAGGGCATACACCGCCGCCTTGGTGGTACAAGTCGACAGGAAAACGGTTCCGACAGGGGTGGCTTCCGGGTAGGAGTCGGAGATCCAGGAAGAAAACGGGGGTGCTCCGGCATTGATCAAAATACCCGCCAGGAACAGGCCTCCGTGCAAGGTGCCCGCATCCAGCACACGGAGGCTGATATCGCCGCCTTCTGCGACCACCAGCCCGGAGATTCCGGCAAGCATTAAAGCCGTGGACAAGAGGTGGACGAATACGTAGCGCAGGCCGGACTGGCTGGAGGCTTTGGTGCCGGCGGCGAAAAGGATCAGGCTTGAACCGATGGTCATGACCTCCCAAAAAATAAAAAAGCTGATCAGGTCTCCGCACAAAACCAGGGCGACAGCGCTCCCGATATAAAGTTGTGCAGCGCTCAGTTCCAGCAGATTGGCGTGTCTGAGTGCGAAGAGGTTGCCGGCAAACAACGCCAAGAGGAACGCGCTCGCAAATACTTTGCCGGCAGCTTGCGGCTGATAGGGAGTTAAGTGAAAACCGGCAAGCTCCCATTCCGGGTAGGCGCTTGCTGCCGGCAGCCAAATCAAAACGAGCACCAGCAGTGGCAAAAGTAGCAAAACCATGCTCCGCAAAGCCTGGGGAGTAAACGGGAACAACACGGCACTCGCGAACAAAAGCAAGGCGGGTGTGAAAGTCGGTGAATAAGCCGCCTCAACCATCTGCTTTAAGCGTCATGATTGATGCCACAAAGCCTGTGACCCGCTTCCCGGACGTCAAGGCTTAACATCCTGCGGCCGTCTTCATCGTAGTAGTCTTCCCGGTGCTTCAGCAGCTTCCCGACCCCCAAGGCGACAGACATGAGCAACACGCAACTCAGGAAGCCATACCAGGCAAAAAACCCGTTTTTGGCAAAGGAGATTTCCAGGGTTAAGCGTCATGATTGATGCCACAAAGCCTGTGACCCGCTTCCCGGATGTCAAGGCTTATCATCTCTACGGCCTGTCTTCATCGTAGTAGTCTTCCCGGCGCTTCAGCAGCTTCCCGGACGTCAAGGCTTGTCATCTCTACGGCCTGTCTTCATCGTAGTAGTCTTCCCGGTGCTTCAGCAGCTTCCCGACACCCAAGGCGACAGACATGAGCAACACGCAACTCAGGAAGCCATACCAGGCAAAAAACCCGTTTTTGGCAAAGGAGATTTCCAGGTTTAAGCGTCATGATTGATGCCACAAAGCCTGTGACCCGCTTCCCGGACGTCAAGGCTTATCATCCTACGGCCGTCTTCATCGTAGTAGTCTTCCCGGCGCTTCAGCAGCTTCCCGACCCCCAAGGCGACAGACATGAGCAACACGCAACTCAGGAAGCCATACCAGGCAAAAAACCCGTTTTTGGCAAAGGAGATTTCCAGGTTTAAGCGTCATGATTGATGCCACAAAGCCTGTGACCCGCTTCCCGGATGTCAAGGCTGTCATGAGCCTGTCTTCATCGTAGTAGTCTTCCCGGCGCTTCAGCAGCTTCCCGGACGTCAAGGCTTGTCATGAAGGCCTGTCTTCATCGTAGTAGTCTTCCCGGCGCTTCAGCAGCTTCCCGACCCCCAAGGCTTGTCATCCTACGGCCTGTCTTCATCGTAGTAGTCTTCCCGGCGCTTCAGCAGCTTCCCGACCCCCAAGGCGACAGTCATGAACAACACGCAACTCAGGAAGCCATACCAGGCAAAAAACCCGTTTTTGGCAAAGGGGATTTCCAGGTGATATTCAAAGAAATACTCGGTGACCAGCAAGGAGAGTCCAAGCAGCAGCAGGCAGCAGAAAAGCAGTTTCTTCACTTCACGGTCTCCAGGATTTGCATCAGTGTGTCTGGGAAAAAGAAAATCAGAAGCAGCGCAGCGGCGGGTATCAGCAGGGAAATCCGCATGGCGACAGGGGGGGCGGACAGTGTTTTCGGTGCGGTGCCAGCGAAGGCACGCTGGACAATGGGCAATAAAAACGCCGCGCCCAAAAGAGGGCTTATGATCAGCACGGCAAGCGCAAAATAATTTTCCACTGTCAAGGCTCCCTGAAGCAGCCAAAGCTTGACAAAAAAGCCGCCCAAAGGTGGTATCCCGATCAGAGAAAACGAGGCGATGGCAAAAGTCGTCATGGTGACGGGCATGGCACGCCCGACTCCATCCATTTCACTGACCTTGGTAATGCCGGTTGCGGTTTGAATGGCTCCGGCGGCAAAAAACAGGGTTATTTTCCCGACAGCGTGCGTCACTATGTTGAACAAGGCGCCCAACAAGGCTGTCTGTAAAAGTGCAATGCCCATGGTTATTAAAGACAACTGGCCGATTGTGGAGTAGGCGAGACGTTTTTTCAGGTTGTCTTGACTTATGGTGATCAAATAGGCGATTACGGCGGAGCCACCGCTTAAATATACCAGCCAGCTGATGTTCATTTCCGCCAGAAAATCCAGCCCGAAAACGTAAACAAAAATCTTTGCAATGGTGAAAACGCCGGCTTTGACCACTGCCACTGCGTGCAAGAGCGCGCTGACAGGCGCCGGTGCGACCATGGCCCCCGGCAACCAGCGGTGCAAAGGCATGATCGCGGCCTTGCCAACGCCAAGAATGAACAAAGGCACAAGCCAGTTGGCGGTCTGGATATCTGTGCAGTTGCCGACAAAGCCGCCTGAGACAAAACTGAGTGTTCCACATTGGAACCAGAGCCAGATGATGAAAGGCAGCAGAAACAGAATGGAAGTCCCGACGAGCATGGCAAGGTAGAGCCGCCCGGCACTTCGCGCGCTCTGGGTGCCCGAGTGGGTGACCAAAGGATAGGTGCAGAATGTCAGCAGTTCATAAAAGATCAATAAGCTGAGGAGGTCGCCGGCGAGTGCAACACCAAAGGTGGCGCCTACCGCCAGGGAAAAGAAACCAAAAAATCTGGATTTTCTGCTTAATCGGTTGGCGTACAGGTAAGACATGGAATACAGCATGCTGAGCGGCCATAGCGCCGCGACGAGCCCGGTGAAAACCAGACCCAAAGGCTCCAAAGCAAAGCTGATAGCCAGCCCTGGGGCGATTTCCAGAAGTTCAAAACGTGCTTCGCCTTGGTCGCTGTCCAGTAATAAGGCAAAAAGTACCAGTGGTACGAAAGAAACAATGGCGGTCAGCCCATTTCTTTCCCGGGGACGCTCTCTCAGCAGGAAAATACCCATGGCGGAGAGAAAAGGCGTCACCAGGATCAGCACCAAAAGCCATGCCTCGTAACTCACAACGCCATCCTCATCAACTCGGCGGTGGCGTGTCGGGCAATGTTCACGATTGGCTCTGCGTGGACGCCAAAAAAGAGATTGAGACCGACCAGGATCCAGCTTGGAAGCAGTAAGGCCAGCGGGGCTTCCTGGCGCACCGAGCCAGCCTTGGCATTCTGAAAACAGGCGACCTCGACGAAACGCCAAAGATAGCAGAGTGACAGCAGGGAGCCTGCCAGTATTACGGCAATCAAGGGCCAGTAGCCAGCGCCAAGAGACGCCTCGACCAGATACCACTTGCTGATGAATCCGGCGCTGAGCGGGACTCCAGAGAGGCTGAGACCACCCAGAATGATGGCTGTCGTAGTCCATGGCATTCGTTTGCCCAGACCGGCCAACTCGTCAATATGACAGGAGCCCAGACGGTAGGCCACACAGGCGAGGGCAAGAAAGATGCCGCTTTTGATCAGCGCATGATTAAAAATATGGATCATCCCGGCGCTGATTCCGCGCTCGGTGGCAAGGCCGATGGCCAGTGTGATGTAGCCAATTTGTGCAACGCTGGACCATGCCATCATTTTTTTTATGTTTTTTTGCTGAAGCGCCTTGACCGAAGCGTAGAGAATGGCGATCACTGACAATCCGAGCAGCACCTTTCCCAGCGAAAGCCCGGACAATACCTGGTCAGAAGCAAAAGTTCCGACGAACAGAGAAATGAAGACGTACAGTGCCGCTTTGCTGGAAGTGGCGGAAATGAAAGTGGTGACGGGTGAGGGGGCAGCCAAGTAGGCTGCCGGTAGCCACTGGTGGACAGGAAAAAGCGCGAACTTCACCGCCAGACCGGTGGCTATGAAAGCGTAGGCAGCGTATACCGGCTGGCGGGCAGTGACGTCCGGCAGTCGCTGTGCGATGTCCTGCAGGTTCAAAGTGCCGGTGGCAAAGTAAATGAGGGCGATGCCGATGAGGAAAAATGTCGCCCCTATCGACCCGATGATGAGATAGCGAAACGACGCCAGAGTCGCGAAGCGGTCAGGGCTGGTGGCTATCAGCGCGTAAGTGCACAGCGAGGAGATTTCCAGGCAAACAAAAATATGGAAAATGTCATCGCTGAGCACGACTCCCATGAGTCCTGCCAGGCAGAGCAGAAAGAGCGCGAAAAAGCGGCCGCCTCTGAGGTGCGGGGACTCTTTTGCCATGCTGAGGTGTGCGCCACTTAGAACCAGCGTGGCCACCAGCGCGAACAGCGTTGCGAGCAAGGCGTTCAATGAGGTGACCCGGTAAGCGATACCCCAGGGCGGAGGCCACCCGCCAAAGTGGTAAATCAACGCTTCCGAGCTGCCATCGTACGTGAGAAAAACCATTCTGCCAGCACACAGCAGGCAAAAAATTGCCGCCGCGCGCGCCAGCAGGCCGGACAGTTTCGGCGATCGCAGCAGTAGGCAAAAAGGCGCGCAAATCAAGGGCACGGTGATGGGCAGAGCCGGGAGAACGGAAGTCACTTTCCGTTTTTCTTCAGCGAGGCCGTGATTGTGTCTTCGTCAGTTGTGCCCCACTGGCGGTCAGCACGAAGCGCCAAGGCGAGTCCCATCAAGGTCGTGGCAAATCCCACCACTATTGCAGTCAGTACCAATACATGCGGCAAAGGGTTGACGAAACTGTCAGACGACAGTGACAGCAAAGGAGCTGTGGCGTGGTGTTTGTTGCCGATCACGATGAATAAAAGTAGCGCCCCGGTCTGAAAAATGTTCAGCCCGATCATTTTCTTGATCATGTTTCCATACGCCATGGTGATATAAAGCCCGACCATCACCAGAAATATGATCACCCAGTAGGGATAGGAGTTGCCAATGATGTCCAACATTAGGGTTGGCTAAAAAGTTCTGAAATAGTAGTAGAGCCCGGTTACGGAACCGACAATGGTGATGGCGACACCCAGTTCAACCAGGAAGACCCCGATGTGTTGCCCGAGTCGGGGGCTGGTGGACAATAGGTCATAGTCCAGAAAATCGCCTCCGAGCAGCATGGTGCCAAAGCCTGTTCCCGTGTACAGAAGCACACCGGCACAACTGAGGATTTCAGCGGCTCGGGCAGTCAATACTTTTTTCATCTGTTTTGTGCCAAAAATCAGGCAGCAGAAAATAATGCCAACAGTAAAAATGACGCCTGCCTGGAAGCCTCCTCCGGCACCGATCTCACCGTGGAATTGAACATACAGGGCAAACAGCAGCACGGCAGGCGCGATCACGAAAACCGTTTCGCGTAAAAGCGGGTTGTCTATGACCAGCCGTTGGTCAGAACGCTTCAGGTTCTGGCTACTTTTTGTTTTTTGCACAGCTTTCAAAAATGGTGATGGCGCCAAGAGCCGCTGCAAAAATCACGTAAAGCTCCCCGAGCGTGTCAAAGCCTCGGTAACTCGCGAGCACGGCGGTTACGACATTTGGCAAGCCAATGTCCTGCATGGTGTTTTCCAGGTAATAGCTGCCGACGTGTAAATGTGCCGGCGTGCCAGGACTACCGTAGGGTGGCAAATCAATCGTTGCGTAGACCAGGAGTCCGGTGGTCAGCAACACCAGTGGCAAAGCAAAAATGCGGTGTCTGGCGGGGCGCGAGTGGTGTTCCTTGACGTGTGCGATAGCCATAAGAAAAAACACCGTCGTCAGGCCGGCACCGACAACTGCCTCGGTCAGCGCGACGTCGGGTGCGGCCATGTAGGTATATAGCACGGCTGCCAGCAGGCTGATCAATGAGCTGATCATCGCCGATGCAAATAATTGGCGGCTGAGTGCCACCAGCAGCGCCACTATTGCCAGTAATGCAAAAAATACGAATTCACCTGTGAGCGGCATAGCGACCTTAATGTCCGCTTTTGCGCCCGTGATGCCGGGCTGCATGGCTGATCGCGTGGGTAGAAGCCGGCGAGGCGATCAACAGAAAGAAAATGATGATTCCTGCCTTCAGTGCTTCGTGCGTAAACCCTGAGTGCAGAATGACCGCCAGCAGTATTCCGGTGGCACCCAGCCCGTCTATCAGCCCTGCCGCATGAACACGGCAAAAGAAGTCAGGGAGACGTAACATTCCAATGCTACCGGACAAAACAAAAAATGAACCAGTGAGAAAAAAAGCCCACTTCAGCCACTCAAGCCCTGTTTCAATCATATTTTGCCCGGCGTTTTTTCTGCCCGGCGCCCGGCACCGTCAATTCGGAACTTTCGAAAAAACGCGCGAAAGCCAGCAGGCTGATGAAGTTTACGAGTGCATAAGCCAGAGCGATGTCCATCAGGGGGTATTCCTCAAAACGAAACGCCAGCTGTACCAGCGCCAGCATTGTCAGTATCCCAAAAGTGTTGGCGGCCAGGATGCGGTCAAACAGACTCGGTCCGCGCCAGGCACGAACCAGTACCAGGAGCATTGCCAAAGCGATAACGAGTGGTGCGGCAGTGGTCATTGTCGCTCGCGTCCTTCCAGAAAAAGTATTTTCTTTTCCATTTCCTGAAATTCTGACTGCGTGTCAGGGTTGTGGCGCAGGACGTGTACGTCGGCTCCATCACTGGTGAGATCGGCGCTTAGGGTTCCGGGTGTCAGGGTGATTGAATTCGCGTGAATGGTCAGCGTCAAGTCACTGCTGCGTTTCATTTTGACGGGAACAAACACAGGGTTGATCTTCAGGTGCGGGCGCAAGATGACGAACGCGACCTGGAAGCTGGAAACAAAAATACGCCCCGCAAGCCAGCCGAAAAAAATCGGCAGTCTGAGGTAAAGGGCGGGAAGGTGTGTGTGTTTTTCCGTGATGCCAAAACGGGCTGTAAGCATCAGCACGAGAAAGGCGCTGCCAGCTCCAAGAGTCAGCAACACAGGATCCGGCACACCGGACATCAGTCCCCACAGCGCGAACAGAACCAGAAAAATGAACAGCAGCCGGTAGTGTTTCAATTTGACGCTCCCGCCCGAAGCAGCTCTTGTTTACTGGCAAAAATCATTTGAGAGAGTACACGTGTGGCAGCATGGGGAGTTGAAAGGCAAACCTGCTCAGGGTGTGTTCCCGTTGCTTGCCGCGTCGCCTGATTCTTTCTGTAACTCCTTCCTCCGGCGTATTCATCGGCTGGGCTGTTCGGAAAATCCCCTTCCGGACCCATCCGCCCGGTGCCGAGGTGGCCACGCACAGCTGGAAACGTGACGGAGATAGCCATGCAGCGAAGACTTGGGTGGTTTTTCATGGTGCTTTGCCGCTTTTGTCCAAACCCGTCGAACTCTTTCAGTGTGAAGCGGCGTTATTTATCGAGAGGCTATTGTTGTAAGGGGTTCGGGGTTCAGTCAGTTGTCGATGAGTGGCATGCCTGCTATGTCCTGCCGATCTGTGTAGTAGTCGGGAATGGACAGCAGTGCCTGGTGGGTTGCCAATGTGGGAGACAGGCGAAAACTTTCCCGCAACAGGCGTCTGGCCTGGTTCCAGTTCTCGCTTTGTACGTACAAGCGACCCAGACACAAAAGTATCTCCGGATCCTCAGGTCGGTCCTGATGCCACTTTTCCGCGTGCTTTAAACGTTCATTCACGTCGCCTCCATCAATCCGCCCGTATCGATCCAGATATTCCCGGTTCCATGATTTTTCGATGGCTTTTCTGAGCAACCGCTCCGCCTCGGTATAGCGGCGCAGTGACACCAAGGCACCGGAATATTCACCTTGAAGCGCAAAACGCACTCCTTCGTTGTAACTGTTCCATGTACGATTCAAATCCCGCTCTGATGTGCTGTTCTTCCCAACCGAAGCCAGCCGTGCCCGTCCTATTTCCAGCTCGATTTCAAACTGTTTCTCTGGCTGGTTGCGAAAGAGCGACTGTACGCGTGGCAGCAAGGGCTCCAGTTCCAGCCAGGCGCCAAGGCGAGCGCAAAGTCCAACGAGTAATTCCAGCACGTGAACATTTTGAGGTTGTTTCTCCAGCATGTTCAGCAAGAAATTTTTTGCCAGAACCAGTTGTCCCTCGGCAATATGCAGTTCGGCCTGAAGCAGTGGCAACAGCATTTCTTCATCCACATTGGCTTCTTGTGCGGTGCAAAGGTCGGCTCGCGTTCCTCTGGCGTCATTTTGCTTCAACGCGCAGCGCGCAGCGTAGGTGGACGCCAGATATGCAAATTCCGGCTCGGTCGCAGCGCGATGGAAGTGTTCCCGTGCTTTTGGCCAGACGCCTTTGGCGTACTCCACGAGGCCTCTCTGGAAGTCTTTCGTGCGTCTCTTGCTTGACAGACGTTTCCTGAAGGTACCAATGTCTGTCAGTTTTTTCACGAGAGTGAGGGCGGCATAAAACACCAGGAAAAGACCAAACAAAAGCAGTAAAGCGGTCGAAATTTCCATGGTGACCAGGAGGTCTCCCACGGTAATGGTTGCTGAGCCTACGTCATTGCCGAGCAGGCTGATGGCGAAAAGCAGTGCTGCCAAAAGGAGAATGGATAAAAACACAATAAGTCTTTTCATGTTGTCTTCTCGCGGTTAAATGGAACGCCCGTTTTGAAGATTGTTGCGAAGAATCTGAACCAGCGCGTAAATACGATCCACTCTCGCCAGATCGGCAACGAGGGAAATGTTTCGAGTATGCGTCAGGCTTGCATAAGCTTCCGTTTGCTCCATCCCTGCAGATTTCAGTGAAAGCAGCGCGTTGTCAAGCCCATGCTGCCACAGAGTCAGGTCTCCAGCCAGCAAGGCCGTACGTGCCAATAACAGGGAATTTACAGTCACGCCGCTCAGCTGCTGCTGGTTTCCAGAGAGCCGTTTGACGCTAACGAGTGTCCCGACTGTTTCAGACAGAGTCTGTTGGAATCTCTGCCAGAAATTATTCTGTTCTTCGCTCGTGGGTTCGGCGCTGTTGTCTTGGTCGTGTGCATTTTGCGCCAGGCCGTTTTTCAGTACGGCATCCAGTTGTTGCAGCGCGGTGGCAATATCCCGATCCTGCTCATTTAGCAGGCCGTTTATTTCAGCACCCAGGGATTTTGCCGGGCTGGAAGTCAACGAGGGAGCCAGCTTGTCAAGCAGTGAAATGGCAGTGTGCAAAGCCCCATTTGCGACCCCTTGCCCGCTATCGCCTCGGGGAATCCCGTCCAGGTAGTGGAGTGTCTCGTTCAGTAAAAACAGTTGCCCTGCCGGGCTACGCGTGGAGAGAGTGATTTGCTCATGCAATGAGGAAATTTGCGCTTCCAGATTATTGACATGGTGCTCCAGATCAGCCAGCACCGCGGTTTTTCTTCCCAGCCGCTCAATTCTGGTTTTCAGCCTTTCCAGGCGTGCGTCCAGCACACTGCTTCGGTCAAGTTGCTGCACCGATTCTTCATTGATGGCTCGCATCTCTTCAGCGTTGGCGGTCGTGAGTTTCCTTGTTTCCGAAAGGTTCCGTTCCAGAGCATCCAGACGCTTTTGCTGCTGCGCCAGGCTGTCGGAAACGGTAGTCATGGCCTGATGGTCTCTCTCAAACAAAGCCGTCCATGTGTTGATTGTGTTGCGGAATGCGGGATAGCCAACCCATGCTGCCAAGGCTGTTAACACTATGGTAAGCAAGAAGACAAAGAGGAGAAAGCGCCGCCACTTGGAGCGCTTCTTAACGCTCTTCTGAACGTCTTTCTGAACGCTTGGGGGGGGTGCCGCTTTGCTTGCTTCGCGGCTCGGCGAAGCAGGCGTTTTTTCAGGCTCGGCGTCTTTTTTGGTCACCATTACTCGCTGGATCTGCTTCGAATTTTTCAAAGCGTAGGCATGAAACCGAGCACTACGGTGTGTGCTTTATCGTTCCGAGAGCCACAAAAGCAACGCTTGGGACAAGAAAATACCGAGTGCATATTTCCGGATAATAGCAGAAACATGACTTTGAGGCTTCTCTCCGGAACCTGCCTTTGACGGGTGCTGAATATACGTTTTCGGGTGTCCCGAAGCGTTCTTGAAGTTGGCGCAGCGCCGATGAGACACCTTGTGTGTTTTCAGCCGGTCTTGTTCCCAAAGCATTGACAAGGAGATGCCAGGGGATAGAATTTTGACGCGACGCGGGAGTAGCTCAGGGGTAGAGCACAACCTTGCCAAGGTTGGGGTCGCGGGTTCGAATCCCGTTTCCCGCTCCAGTACAGCCACTTCTTTTGGCTGGTTCCGGGTTTCAGCAGTATTGCTGCCACGTCAGGCGAAACACTTTCCGTCAGGAAGCGAGTGTCAGGCAGTCTTCCCCCATTTCCATACCCGCAACAAGTACGAAAACATCGACCACAACGTCAATGCTGCGGCAACCAGCAGCATGGCTTTTCCGATATCCAGCGTAGACATGCCAAGCAGCGACTCCTGATAAAGCAATAAGGTAATGGCGGTCATTTGAGCGACCGTCTTGACTTTTGCGAGGTGTGAACTGGCAAGCACTCCCTGCTTCCCCAGCTCGGCCATCCATTCGCGCAACGCTGAAACCACAATTTCACGTCCGACAATGACCATCGCGGCAAGAGTGGTCAGCAGGTCTGAGTTGTGTCCAACGATCAAAACCAGCGTGACCGTTACGATCAACTTGTCTGCGACAGGGTCAAGAAAAGCACCAAAACGTGTTGACTTCCCATAACGCCTCGCAATCCAGCCATCCAGTACGTCAGTCAACGCGGCAAACAGAAAAACCAGCGCCGCCGCCGACCGCCCCCAGGAAACCTGTAGCAAAAAGAACAGGCATACGAGCGGGGCAGAGAATATCCTTGCCAAAGTCAGCAGGTTGGGAAGGTTTATGGTAAAGCCCGCCATTTAATCCTGAAGCACGGTTTTGATTGTGTTCGCCAGTTGGGTGCCAATCCCTTTTACCGTGCGGATCTCTTGGACACTTGCGCGACACAGCCCACGCAAGCCGCCAAAGTGTTTGATCAGCATCTGTCGTCGTTTCGGCCCCAAGCCGTGGACGGATTCCAGGGGGGATTCTTTACGTTTGTGCATCATGCGGTGGCGGTGCCCGGTAATGGCGAAGCGATGCGCTTCATCCCGGATCCTCAGGACAAGGTGGAGCACAGAAAGGGGAAGCGGAACTGAGCGTATCGTACCGTCATCCGTGAAGGTGTACAGCGTTTCCAGGCCTGGTTTGCGCCCTGGCCCTTTGGCGACACCTAGAATGCGAATGCCAGACAAGTTCAGGCTTTCCAGCACTTCACGAGCGCACCTCAATTGTCCCTTGCCGCCGTCGATAATGAGCAGGCAAGGAAGCTGCTGTGGGCTTTTCGACAATCTTTTGTAGTGTCGGGTCAGAGCTTGCGTTATGGCGGCGTAATCGTCCCCTGGCGTGATGTCTTTAATGTTGAAACGCCGGTAGGACTGGCGATCCGAACCTTCTTTGTTCCACACAACGCAGGACGCAACCGTTTCTTTGCCCATGGTATGGCTGACGTCAAAGCATTCGATGCGTCGTGGCTCGCCATGCATGGCCAGGGCTTTTTGCAGCTCAACACGCTGCCTGTAAAGGTTCTCACGAGTCAGCAGATGTGCCTGTAAGGCGCATTCGGCGTTTTTGCACGCCAGTTGCAGCCACTTTCGCTTTTCGCCGCGTACCCCGGTTGAAAAGCGCACTTTGTGCTTTGCGGTTTTTTCAACCATGGCTTTCAATCCCTCCGAGTCTTCTGGCTGAAGATTGAGCACCAATTCGCGTGGTATTTTCTGGACTAGATAGTGCTGGCTGATAAAAGCCTTCATCACCACTTCGTCGCGAACCCCGCCTTCGGGTATGGTTGGGAAATACGTGCGGTTGCCAATATTCAGTCCTCCTCTGACCTTAAAGACCTGGACGCAGGAAAGTCCGCCGTTGCTCTGCGTCGCGATGATGTCCAGGTTTTCAGATTGCGAACGCAGGCCACGTTGCTCGGAAACCACGCGCAACATTTCAATCTGGTTGCGGACTTTAGCGGCTTCTTCAAAATGTAACTGTGCCGCTGACTCGTCCATTTTCTCCACCAGCTGTTCTATTAGACGCCGGTTGTTCCCGGACAGGAAGTCCATCGCGTTTTGCAAGTCGCTTTGGTATTCGTTTTTTGGAATCAACCCGACGCAAGGGGCGCTGCAACGCCGGATTTGGTACTGCAGACAGGGACGCGACCGCGATTTAAAAACCGAAGTGTCACATTGCCGCAGGCGAAAAACCTTGTACATCAGGTTCAGGGTTTCGCGCACTGCCTGAGAGCTTGGGTAGGGGCCGAAAAACTGTCCCGGTATCTTTCGGGAGCCTCGGTAAAACGAAACGCGTGGAAATTCGTTTTGTGTGGTGATCCGGATGTAAGGATAGCTTTTGTCGTCTCGCAAAACCACGTTGTAGCGCGGTCTCAGCTTTTTGATGAGATTACATTCCAGCATCAGAGCATCCCCTTCTGTTTCTGTAACCGTGACCTCGATCGTCGCGAGCCGGCTCCTGATCATGGTGACGCGTGGGCGATCCTCCTGTTGTCTGAAGTAGGAGGAGACGCGCTTTTTCAGATTTTTTGCCTTGCCTACGTAAAGGGTGTTGCGCGAGTTGTCCAGCATGCAATAAACCCCTGGTTTGTTGGTCAGTCCACGCAAAAAGCTGGTGGCATCAAATTGCCCCGCGTCGACCTTCGCACACTTCAGCGTGTCGGTGTCTTTTCCCTGCATCCTGTGCTCCGTTGTCTCAATCTTTGATGCTGTTTTGGGAACCCCTGTTCCGGTCACGAAAACACAGGTTTCCGGTTCGTGTCTGTGCAGAAAGCCTATCGCTGTTGTCAATATTTCAGTAGCGCGGATCCCCAGGTAAAGCCGCCGCCAAAAGCTTCCATCATCAGATGCTCACCACGTTGGATCCGTCCATCGCGAACCGCGGTGTCCAGAGCCAAAGGAACCGATGCAGCGGAAGTGTTGCCATGTTCGGCAATCGTGGACACGACTTTGTCCATGGGCAATTTCAGCTTCCTCGCCGTAGCTTCTATGATGCGCTTATTGGCCTGGTGTGGAACCAGCCAGTCTATATCGGACTGTTGGAATCCGTTGGCCTGCAAGGTTTCGTCGACAATTTTTTCCAGCGATTGGACCGCCATTTTGAATACCTCCTTGCCTTGCATCTCAATATAGGGGCTCGCTTCCGGATCTCCACCGGGGCCGCGTGGGACGTGCAAAAGATGTTCATGGTTGCCGTCTGCGTGAAGGTGTGTTGAATAAATACCCGGATGGTCACTGACCTCGAGTATGACAGCGCCGGCACCATCCCCGAATAATATGCCGGTTGTGCGGTCATTCCAGTTCACGATGCGGGACATGACCTCGGAACCTACCACTAGCGCGCGCGTGGCACCTTTCGTTTTGATAAAGCGGTTTGCGATATCCAGTGCGTAAATAAATCCTGTGCAGACCGCCTGTACGTCGAAAGCCGGGCAGTCAGCAATCCCCAACGCTTTTTGTAGCAGGCAAGCCGTACTGGGGAAATACTTGTCCGGGGTCGTGGTCGCAACAATGATCAAATCAACTTCACGGCTGCCGGAAGCTTCAAAAGCCGCTAGCGCAGCCTGCTTTGCCAGCTGGTGGCAAGTTTCGTCAGGGGCAGCGATATGCCGGTTGGCGATGCCCGACCGGGAGAGTATCCATTTGTCGCTGGTATCCAATATTTTTTCCAGATCCGCATTGCTTACGGTTTTTTTCGGCAAGTAGGAGCCAGTGCCAGCAATGCGTGCGTACGTCATGTTTATCTGGAAAGGATGGTCTCGAGCCTTTCGTCAATCAGGCTCGGGGTGCGAGCTTCGAACTGGGCATAAGCAGTGTCAATGGCTTTTTCAAAGGCGTATGCATCTGCGTTGCCGTGGCTTTTGATGACGATACCCTGCAAGCCGAGCAGACTGGCACCGTTGTAGCCACGGGGATCCAGGGAATCTTTAATGGATCTGAGTAGGCTGCGTGTGCCCATGCCAAGCAATTTTGTCCGCCAGTTCCTGTTCAGAATCCGGGAAATTTCGGAAAGAATCAAGTTTCCTACGCCCTCGGCGCTTTTCAAAGACACGTTTCCGGTAAAGCCGTCTGTCACCACCACGTCCACGGAGCCGTCAAAAATTTGTGTGCCCTCGACAAAGCCAATGTAATTCAGTGAGGTTTCGCGCAGTTGCTGATCTGCTTGTTTCACCCGGTCGCTTCCTTTGATCGCTTCCTTTCCCACGTTCAACAAGCCCACACTCGGTTTTGGCTTATGGTCCACCGAAGCGCACAGAACCGAACCCATGACGGCGAATTGAAAAAGGTTCTCGGCTTTACAATCTATATTGGCTCCCAAATCAAGCATATAGGTTTTACCCCGCTGGTTTGGCAGGGTGGTTACGATGGCTGGTCGATCGATGCCAGTGAGCGTGCGCAACACGTAGCGGGATATTGCCAACAGAGCACCGGTATTTCCTGAGCTCACACACGCGCAGGCTTCTTTGTTTTTGACCAATTCAATGCATTTGCGCATTGAAGATTGCTTTTTCACGCGCAAGGCGACTGTCATATTGTCGTCCATGTTAACGGTTTCACTCGCGTACAGACAGCGCAAACGTGGTGTTTTTTCAGCGTTGTGGAGCGCAAGTGCGGTTTTCAGTTCCTCTTCTTTACCAACCAGAATAAGTTCCAGAGTCGGGTTGGCCGACAAGGCGCTCACAGAGGCTGGAACGGTGACCTCAATGCCGAGATCACCTCCCATTGCGTCAATGGCTATGGTTGGCGGCACGCGGTCAAAGGCCTGTGGCCAAAGCTGTTTCGCCGTGATTTCCTGATGCGAAGCAACTCACCGCCGATTATTCCTCGTCTTCCTCACTCTCTTCATCTACCGGGGCGGGAATGATTTCTTTCCCCCGATAAAAACCATCTGCTCCGATATGGTGCCGCAGGTGGCGCACTCCAGTGGTTTGGTCTTCAGATAAGGTGGGATGGCTCAGTGCATCATGCGCGCGGCGCATGCCTCGCCGGGAGCGGCTCTTTTTGCTTTTCTGAACTGCCATAGTTGCCTCCAGATTTCGTGTTCGTTGGTGAAAGTCCTGTCAAGCCCCGAAGTCTCCAATAAGCGATTCCCCTGGGCATGACTTATTTTGAGCGAAGATCCTGCACATCCAGGTAGAAAAGCTGCAGGAGGAATTTCAAGGGCAGGTTATTCTACAATGTATCCAGGTGCGAGACATGTTGACTGTGCATATTTGTGGTTCAAGATAGGGTGGCGGACGGTGCGGTGCTCGCCGCGCTGGAAGCTTGTCTTGGGGCACGTTTTGCGGGGACACGCTTCAGGGTCACTGTCGTGCGTTATCGCGGCGGGGGCATACCGTGGATCAATGCGTACTGGTCAGGAGGTTCTCCCTGGTTCGCAGTTGCGCGCTTTGTTGAAAGCTTGGAAGGGGAGGCAAAAAAAATGCCAGGGACGGGAAAAGCTTTGCTGCTTACCGGATCCGAAAAATCCGGTTTCAGCGTGGTGGCTCCTGTGAGCGGTGTCTCTGCGCCAAAGTCGCCAACGCCCGCTCCTGATGCATGTTTTGCCTACGAATACTTTGGCTTGTTTCGTACGGGAAAACGTGCCAAAAACAACTGATTGTGTCACTGCGTGAGATCATACTGGCTTCCAGTTCGAAGCCACGCCAAATGCTCTTGCAAAGACTGCATCTGCATTTTGAAGTTCGGGTGCCGGATATCGATGAAACGCCGCACGAGGGAGAAGATATTTCCGGGTTGGTGACACGTCTTGCGCACGAAAAAGCACGGGTCATGGTGAAAAATCATCCTGACGCACTTATTATCGGCTCTGACCAATGCGTCAGTCTTGACGGGGTTTTTATCGGCAAGCCGGGAAACCATGCCAATGCCAGGAAGCAGCTCAATCAGGTTTCTGGCCGCACGGTTCATTTTCATACGGGCGTTTGCTTGCTTGACCCCGCTCGACAACGCGAGTGGGTGGAAAACGTCAGGACAGAAGTTCGCTTTCGAACATTGTCAGAGCAGGAGATTGCCGGCTATCTGGCTTTGGAAAAACCTTGGTCATGCGCGGGTAGTTTTCGCAATGAGCGCTTGGGCATTGCTTTGGTGGAACATATACGTGCTGACGACCCGACCGCCTTGACTGGTTTGCCGTTGCTTGCTGTGTGTCGGATGTTGCGTGCTGCAGGGTGCCGCGTTCCCTGAATTGGGTTTCTGTCGCCGTTTTTGCTGTTAGCGCCGCAAGGAGCGTTGAATTCTGTCCTATTGCAACCTGGGTTACTGAAGAAACTATGGAAGTGTTGAGTAGGGTGAACGCGTTCCCTGAATTGGGTTTCTGTCGCCGTTTTTGCTGTTAGTGCCGCAAGGAGCGTTGAATTCTGTCCTATTGCAACCTGGGTTACTGAAGAAACTATGGAAGTGTTGAGTAGGGTGAACGCGTTCCCTGAATTGGGTTTCTGTCGCCGTTTTTGCTGTTAGTGCCGCAAGGAGCGTTGAATTCTGTCCTATTGCAACCTGGGTTACTGAAGAAACTATGGAAGTGTTGAGTAGGGTGAACGCGTTCCCTGAATTGGGTTTCTGTCGCCGTTTTTGCTGTTAGTGCCGCAAGGAGCGTTGAATTCTGTCCTATTGCAACCTGGGTTACTGAAGAAACTATGGAAGTGTTGAGTAGGGTGCCGCGTTCCCTGAATTGGGTTTCTGTCGCCGTTTTTGCTGTTAGTGCCGCAAGGAGCGTTGAATTCTGTCCTATTGCAACCTGGGTTACTGAAGAAACTATAGGAAGTATTGAGTAGGGTGCCGCGTTCCCTGAATTGGGTTTCTGTCGCCGTTTTTGCTGTTAGTGCCGCAAGGAGCGTTGAATTCTGCGCCGCAAGGAGCGTTCTGTCCTATTGCAACCTGGGGTTACTGAAGAAACTATAGGAAGTATTGAGTAGGGTGCCGCGTTCCCTGAATTGGGTTTCTGTCGCCGTTTTTGCTGTTAGTGCCGCAAGGAGCGTTGAATTCTGTCCTATTGCAACCTGGGTTACTGAAGAAACTATGGAAAGTATTGAGTAGGGTGCCGCGTTCCCTGAGTTGAGCTTCTTCGCCGTTTTTGCTGTTAGCGCCGCAAGGAGCGTTGAATTCTGTCCTATTGCAACCTGGGGCTATTGAAGAAACGATAGGAAGTATTGAGTAGGGTGCCGCGTTCCCTGAATTAGGTTTCTGTCGCCGTTTTTGCTGTTAGTGCCGCAAGGAGCGTTGAATTCTGTCCTATTGCAACCTGGGGCTATTGAAGAAACGATAGGAAGTATTGAGTAGGGTGCTGCCGAAACGGCCGATGAACTCTTCGACCAGGGTTTCATGGGCACGGTACTCGACGATGGCTTTTTCCCCGATGATCTCTTCGGCTACGTAGCGGGTACTTCCAAAACCGTCAATGAGACCGAGCTCCTTTGCCCTTTCTCCGGTCCAAACCAAACCACTGAAAATTTCACTGTCGTCCGCCAGGCGGTCGCCACGACCTACTTTCACGCGGGCAATGAACTGTTGGTGAATGTCATCCAGCACCTGCTGAATATTCGCTACCTCAGCCGGATCTTTTGCTTTGAAAGGGTCCAGCAAGGCTTTGTGAGTCCCTGCGGTTAACACCCTTCGCTCTATTCCCAATTCTTCAATCAGGTCGACAAAGCCAAAGCCAGGAGCGATGACGCCGATCGACCCCACGACGCTGGCCTGGTTTGCGTAGATGGTGCTGGCGGCAACGGCTACGTACATGCCACCTGAGGCGCAAATATCGTCTATCACTACGTACAGGGGTTTGTCTGGATGTAGCCGACCCAAGTGTTTTATTTCGTCGTAGATTCTCCCGGATTGAACAGGGCTTCCACCGGGCGAGTCGATTTCAAGAACGACCGCTTTCGAATTTTCGTTCCCGTAAGCTTCCCGAAGTGCCATATTTATTTGTTCAGCAGATGTTGGCCCGTCAATAAAGATGGGTCCGTGCAGTTTTACGAGCGCGGTGTGCGGCGAAGATTTTTCGCCACTCAAGTACATGGAGTCGGAGTGTGGTTCCGGGCTACGCACATACGCGACTGCCAATACGATGAGCAGCAGCGTCCACAACAAGCGAAAGAAAATGCTCCAGCGACGGGCTTTACGGCGATCTGCCATGACCATTCTTCCGAGTTCCGTCATTGCAAACTCTTGGTTTTTTTCCATTGATCTGGGTCTCCTTAAAAGTGCTCGTTGCTTTTCCTGGCGTGCCAATGCCCCGTGTTTGGGGTGTGCCGGCGCAGTATATCCATATCAGGCAATCTTGTGCCTGTTTTGGCTCAAAGCTGCCAATACTTTTTCAAGATCAACTGGCAAGGCGGCCTCGAATTTCCGGTTCTTGCCTTCGTGCTCAAAAGAGAGGGCAGACGCGTGTAAAAAAACACGGTTCAGGCCGCTCTTTTTGAGGAGGCGGTTGTGCATGAAGTCTCCATAACGGCCGTCTCCTGCCAAAGGGTGACCCCAATGAGCCGCGTGAACGCGGATCTGGTGCATGCGTCCAGTGTGGGGTTGAACTTTCAGTAAAGTGTGGAAATCACCGACTGGCTCCAGCGGTGAAAAAGTCGTGTGCGCTGACTTCCCCTCGCTACTGACCCGAACCTTTGGGAGCGAACGGTCGTCGAATATCTCCAACGGTGCGAATATCTCCTGTCTCGTATTTATGCGACCAAGTGCCAGTGCCAAGTAGTGTTTTTCAACTTTGGCTTCGGCAAATTGCTGATGCAGATGCTGGGCTTCACGGTAGCTTTTGGCAATGACCAGGCAGCCAGTGGTGTCCCGGTCAAGACGGTGCACGAGCCAGTGTCTGTCTGTGTTCAGTAGACCCGCAGTTTTCAGCATATCGACCAAGCCATAGCCTAGGCCGCTACCCGAGTGAACCGGGATGCCTGCCGGCTTGTTTATTACCAGAAATCCGCCTTCTTCCGCCAGAATATGTTTGCGTAGCCAGTCAAGGCTGTTCGCTGCAGCCCCGCAATGGGGTGTACGTGCGTTGTTAAATATGGGAGGGATTCTGATTCGCTCACCTCCATTCAGTCTTTGGTGAGGTTTGGCGCGTTTTCCATGAACTCTCAGCTGTCCATCACGAATGATTTTGTAAATCAGGCTACGCGGTATACCGGGTAATAAGGAAAGCAGGAGATTATCAAGGCGACGACCCGCTTGGTCAGCGTCAACCTCCATGTACCAGACCTCCGTTTTTTGACCGGAGTCACTTCTGTTGCTTGTCAAAGTACTGCTCGAACCAGATGGGAAAGGTCATTAGTGGCAGCCGCACAGACTCGGTACCGGTACCAAAGCCACGAATGACGCTCAGACCAAAAAGCGAAAGTTGCTCCAGGCACTGTCAGGCAGGAGAGCGAACGCCAAAATGGGTTATGGGTGAGGAAAAGCAGCGGGATAGAGCTGCCGTTACAGCCAAGCCGCTTATATTAGGAGCCAGCAACGCAATCACGCTGCCGTTTGCCTACGAAATATGCTGATATGTGCCGGATTCCGACCTCCGGCACATATCAGTCGGAACTGTATTGGAAATGAGCCCCCAGGCCAGATGTCCCAGAGTGTTCACCCGTGGTGCCGGCACAACTGTAATCCAGATGCTCAGATTCATAAGCCGTTGTGGCTGAGCCAGGAGCGACAGCAAGCGGGTGATTGAGCAGTGTGACCGTTCCGCCGTCTGCCCCCTCCACTGCGTTCATTCTGACGGTGCCAACGCCTTCCACGTCCAACTCTCTCCTTTTGCCGTCTGAGAGAAAGCGTATTTTTGCCGTATGAACTCCCACATTCTCACCCACGAGCCCGGCAAGAACTGCGGGGTGCCCACCTGCCTGACCGGTGAAAATTTTAGCAAGCGCATCATGTTGTTCAGAACTTGCGCTTTCATCAATGTAGTAAGACATTTTTATGTTGCCGTCTACCAGCAGGCCTGGGGCATCAAGCCAGATTGCCACATTCAGATGTGAGAGATTAACTCTCCCCATGGTTCCATCTGTGATGTGCCAAGCGAGGTACCCTTTGCAAGTTCCATTGCTGGGTGGCTTGAGAAAAATGCAGGGGCAAACAACGTCACAGTTGCAACATTCGAAAAACTCCCCGGTTAATTTCCAGTCTTCAGACATGATTCCAGTTCCTCCGTATGTTTTCAGAACCACATTTCCGCCAAACGGTTTCTCGGGAAAGGTGGTGGCGACCAAGACTGACAGCCAATGTCATGATACTACCAGCGTCTGCTAAAGCAAGCCATCACCACTTTCAAATGTCCGTTCCCATGTATGAGGAATCCTGGATCTTTAGATTTACCTCTGCCCCATCCGTAGGCAAGCGAAAATTCGGCAGGGGCAGTCCGATGGGCGCTCCATCGGGGAATTCAGGGTCGGAAAGCAAAACACTTTTTACCGATACACCGAGCGCTTGGTAGTCAAAATTTTTATCCAGCTGCCGAAGCAACTGCCTGATGTGCACTATCCGTAAAGGAACCCCTTTTTTCTGCCATCTTTCGATTTTTATTTGGGCGAGTTCCTTATTGCCTAGTTGAATAGTATCGTCTTTCCTCAAGTCAGCACTCAACTGATCCCAAGCCGTATTGCGGGTATTTTTTCGCAAGGGCGAAAAGAAGGAGCGTACGCTGTCTTTAATCCAGCATGCCAGACGGCTGTGCCAGCGCTGACCGTTCTGGATGACTGAAAGTCCATTTTTCTCGATGGAAGTCACTTCCGCCATGCAATTGACATCCTTGACGTTAGACAGGCTTGAATATTTTTTAGTAAAACCGATTGTGTCCATTATTCCTATAACCTCACTGTTTTGTTTTCAGAAAACATAGCACCGACTCTCTTATGTTGTACAGCATTTGGGCTAAAACGAACTGTGCTTAATTTTCCGGATCCCAACTATCCACCATACGCTCAAACCAATTCTTTTTTTCAAAGTTATCCTTGAAATCTTAAGCAATCATGCTGGAAGACTTTTCATCCTTACCGGCACTCTCCTTCGTAATCCTGAAAAACATGACATCAATGGCGAGCGGGACTCTGCCATTGCGCGCCTTTTGAGTGTCGTTAATTTGCCTGAGTTTGGTGCTCGTTCCGATTCCGTTCCTGTCGGGCAACTCCACGACTGCCTCGTAGATATCTGCCGGCACCCAGTTACGATCATTTGTTACAAGTTCCTGTGCCACCGTATCAAGCTTGGGTGTTTCGGATTCAAGGGCGAACGGGGGGTGAAAGGCAGGTGTGACTGTCAAGTCTGTGGCACTTGCCAGATTGGTTTCTGGTTGGGTGTCGTTCCCAAACGCACTGTTATCAATACTCTCAAATATATTTGGTTCCTGGAAGGCTTCGTATGCATCAAAATATTGTTCATTTTTTGGTGCCTTCTGTTCGAGTGGAATTTCGGATTTACCAATCTTCGGAGTCCTCTATCTGAGTGGAATTCAGGAGTCTCCGGTCTTCGTTGCCCCATATTTGAGGGGGATCCAGGATTTCTATATCGAATCGATCTCCATCCGTAGGCAAGCGATTCCACGCGGAGCATATACGTGCTTCACTGAGGGATGCTCTTTTGGGAATCAAAGTGCTTTTCACCGATACACCGGCCGCTTGGGAGTCAAAATTTTTATCCAGCTGCCGAAGCAACTGCCTGATGTGCAGTACCCGTAAAGGAACCATTTTTTTTTGCCATCTTTCGATTTTTATTTGGGCGAGTTCCTTATTGTCTGGTTGAATATTATCGTCTTTCCTCAAGTCAGCACTCAACTGATCCCAAGCCGTATTGCGGGTATTTTTTCGCAAAGGTGAAAAGAAGGAGCGTACACTGTCTTTAATCCAGCACGCCAGACGGCTGTGCCAGTGCTGACCATGCTGGTAGACTGTAAATTCCTTATTTTTGATCTCGGTTACTTCCGCCAGGGAATTGACCGCCTCGGCGTTAGACAGGCTTGAATATTTTTTGGTAAAGCCGATTGTGTTCATTTTTCCCGTAACCTCACTGCTTTGTCTTCAAAAAACAGAGCACCGACTCTCTTATGTTGGACAGTATTCGGGCTAAAACGAACGGTGCCTAATTTGTCGAATCCCAACTCTCCTCCACACGCTCAAACGAATTCCTTCTTTCAGAGGTAGCTTCTAAAAAGGCTTTTTCAAAGTTATCCTTGAACCCTTCAGTGGTCATGTCGGAAAGACCTTTACCCTCTTCGGCACCCTCCTTTGAACCTGCAATCATGTAAAACCTCACCATGACATCACTGGCGAGAAGGAATTTGTTTTTCTCCCCCTCTGCAGGGTTGCCAAATCCCTTAAATTCGTCGGTCGTTCTGATTCCGTTCCTGTTGAGCAACTCCGTGCCTGCTTCGTGGATATCTGTCGCCACCCAGTTTTGATTATTTGTTACAAATTCCTGTGCCACAGCATCAAGCTTGGGTGTCTCGGATTCAGGGGCGAGTCTGTTGGTGGCCTCTGTTCGAGTGGAATCCAGAATTTCTACATTTACTGTATCCCCGTCCATAGCCAAGTGAGAACCCGGTAGGTCGTATACAAGGATCACTTGTTTGGTGAATTTGCGTTTGGGAATCAAAAGACTTTTCACCGGTACATCGACTGTTTGGGAGTCAAAATTTTAATCCAGCTGCCGAAGCAGCCGTCTGACGTGCAATACCCGTAAAGGAACCCCATTTTTTTGCCATCTTTTGATTTTTATTTGGGCAAGCTGCTTACTATCTTTTTCAATAGTTTCGTCTTTACTCAAGTCCTCACTCAACTGACCCCAAGCCGTATTGGTGGCATTTTTTCGCAAAGGTGAAAAGAAGGAGCTTGTTCTGTCTTTAATCCAGCACGCCAGACGGCTGTGCCAGTGCTGACCATTCTGGGTGACCATAAATTCATTATTTTTGATCTCGGTTACTTCTGCCAAGGAATTGATCTCTTTGATGCCAGACAGGCCTGAATATTTTTTAGTAAAACCGATTGTGTCCATTGTTCCTATAACCCCACTATTTTGTCTTCAAAAAAGCTGAACTCCAACTCTCACGATATTGTAAAGCATTTGAGCCAAAACGAACGGTGCTTAATTTTCTGGACTCCGACCAGCCACCAACAGTTCTGTGTCAGTACGCTCAAACCAATTCTTTGAACCCTTCAACAGTCATGCTGGAAGCACCTTCATCCCTACCGACACTTCCAATTCGGATCTGTAATCTCAAGTAACCTACCCATGACATCAATGGCCAGTATGGATCTGTTATTGCGCGCCTCTTGAGTGCCGTCAATTTGCCTGAATTCAGCGGTGGTTCTGATTCCGTTCCTGTCGGGCAACTCCACGACTGCTTCGTGGACATCCGGTGCCTTTCACTCACCCTCATTTGCATCAAGCCTGGGTGTTTCGGATTTAGGGGCGAGTCCACTGGTGACCTCTGTTTGAATGGGACCCGGATTTCCAGACCCTCAATTTTCCCCTCATTAGTGCCCAGGGGGTTGATGTCCTGATCTTCGGGGGTCTCTGTTTTAGGGAGATTGAGTTTTATTTCTATTTGAACCCCATCCGTCAAGGAACCAACTGTAGTACATTCACTGGGCGGTCGGCGGTCAAAATCTTTACCCACCTGCCGAAGCAACTGCCTGACGTGCAATATCCGTAAAGGAACCCCTTTTTTTTGCCATCTTCCGATTTTTGTTTGGGTAAGCTGCTTACTATCTTCCTCAATAGTTTCGTCTTTACTCAAGTCATCACTCAACTGACCCCAAGCCGTATTGGTGGCATTTTTTCGCAAAGGTGAAAAGAAGGAGCTTGTGCTGTCTTTAATCCAGCACGCCAGACGGCTGTGCCAGCGCTGACCATTCTGGGTGACCATAAATTCATTATTTTTGATCTCGGTCACTTCTGCCAAGGAATTGACCCCTTTGATGCTAGACAGGCCTGAATATTTTTTAGTAAAACCGATTGTGTCCATTGTTCCTATAACCCCACTGTTTTATCTTCAAAAAACTGAGTACCAACTCTCATATATTGTACAGCATTCGGGCTAAAACGAACGGCGCCTAATTTGCCGGATCCCAACCAGCGTCCGTTAGTTTATCTTTAACCGTGAAAAACGCGAAATTTTGAGCCAATTCAATAACCCGACTTTGCTTCGGCGTGCGTGGATCTCGACCCTTTGTTGGACAGAATTCGATTTGCCCAATCTCTGGGAAAAGCAGTCCGCAACAGAGTGGGTGGCACGGACAGAAAATCGCTGTCGGAGTTTTTGATTGCTCTGAAAACGACAGGAAATTGCCGGTGGGTTGCGATGCCCGGTGACGGGTTTCGGCGGTGTCCATGACGGCTCGTGGCTTAAGGCTATGCTATATTGAGTGGCACTTGAGCAGGATGGGTTTGATGTGTTTGGTAGGCTAGTTGGCAGAGTGGTAATGCAGCGGCCTGCAAAGCCGTGTAGGCCGGTTCGATTCCGGCACTAGCCTCAGAAAGTTGCCCGGGTGGCGGAATAGGTAGACGCGAGGGACTTAAAATCCCTTGAGGCGGTGCCTCGTGCCGGTTCGATTCCGGCTCCGGGCACCAATTCCGCCTTAAACCTTAACCAAGGGACAGTGGCCGGCTCGTGTTGGGAGCTTATCTGACTTTAGGGACAGTTACTGTTCCTGGTCACGGTCGGTCTCGCCAGGCAACAGTGCATTTCGGGCTTCGCTTCATTAAAAAAGAACCTTGTCAGACCAGGTTTACGCAACCCACTTTTCAGGCATTGACTTGCACGGGCAACAGGCACGTTTGAACCAAGACCCTCTGCCATGATAAGCCAAAAGATTGCGTGTCTTTAACTTCTGTCAGGTCTTGGTTAAAGATCAGCTCTAAATTGCCGTATCCCAACCGCCATCCACACGCTCAAACCAATTCGGGTTTTCCTTGGTAATTTGATCAAAGGCTTGTCTAAAGTTAGCCTTGAAGTTTTCTGTGTTAGTGGGCTTGTTCGACTCATTTGTAATTTTGTTACATTCCGCCATGACCTCAGCGCAGAGCTTCGCTTTGTTATATGTAGTATCTTCCCTGAATTTGGCGCTCGTTCCCATTCCATCCTTGTTGAGCAACTCCGCGATTGCGTCGAAGACATCTGGCGTTATCCAATTGCTATCTTGTGTCAGAAATTCATTTGTCACCTTATCAAGACAAGGTGTTCCGGATTTGGGGGCGGGGGGGGGGTCTGAAAGACAGGCGTGACTACCGAATTCATGGCACTTGCCAGATCGGCTTCCAAGTTGGGGTTCTTAAAACTCTGAAATATTTCTTCTTCGGGTTCGGGGGGTTCGGGTGATGCTGACTGCGCATCTTCAAAGGATAGCTCTTCCCAATCTGATCCCAGATTTTCGGAGGTCTCTGCTGCTTGAGTGGAGCCCGTGATTTCTACACTTTGATCTTTTTTCACATAAGTGCCAAGGGATTGGGTTTTCTGGTCTTCGGTGACCTCTGTTGAGGCCGTAACACCCGTCTCTGCAACGCCAATGGATTGGGTTTTCTGGTATTCGGTGACCTCTGTTGAAGCCGTAACACCCGTCTCTGCAACGCCAAGGGATTGGGTTTCCGGATTTTCGGTGAAATCTGCTTGATCGGAATTCACCGCACTTGTGTCATTCTCTTCAACAGCTTTAAGGGATACGATTCCCGAACTTGAGGTGTCCTCAACTGCTTGATCGAGATCCTGGATTTCTACTTCAAATTTATTCCCATCCTTAAACTGGGGAAAATTCTGTGGGGTGCGCGGTTGGGAGTCAAACTGTTCATTCATTTGCCGAAGCAACTGCCTGACGTGCAGTATTCGTAAGGGAACCCCTTCTTTTTGCCATCTTTTGATTTTTGTTTGGGCAAGTAGCTTATCATCTGTTTCAATAGACGTGTCGCCACCCAAGTCTGCACTCAGCCGTTCCCAAGCCTCATTGGGAGTGCTTTTTCGCAAAGGCGAAAAGAAGGAGCGTACGCTGTCTTTAATCCAGCACGACAGACGGTTGTGCCAGCGCTGACCATGCTGGACGACTGCAAAGTCCTTATCTCCGATTCTGGTCACTTCTGCCAAGGAATTGACCTCCTTGGTGTTAGACAGACTTGCATATTTACTAGTAAAACCGACTGTGTTCATTGTTCCTATAACCTCACTGTTTTGTTTTCAAAAAAGACGGGCACCGAATCTCATGCATTATACAGTAATTAGGGCTAAAGCGAACGGTGCTCAGTTTGACGAATCCCAACCAGCGTCCGTCAGATTTTTACTAAACCAATCCTTTTTTTCAGATGTAATTTCATCATTAAAGGCTTTTTCAAAGTTTTCCTTGAACCTTTCAGTAGTCATGCCGGAAGACTTATCAGTCCCTTCACCTTTTTCAATTCGGAAAAACCCAAGCATGACAGCGTTGACGACCGGGGGCAAGCCGTGACTCTCGGGATTTTTTTGAGAGGCGTTAGTTTGCCAGAAATTGGCGGTTGTATTGATTCCGTCCCTGTCGAGCAACTCCACGACTGCACTGAAGATACTCGGCGCCGCCCAGTTACGCTGGTTTGTTACAAATTCGTGTGCCACCGCATCAAGCTTGGGTGTCTCGGGTTTAGGAGGAGTGGAATCCTGGATTTGCGAATTTTCAACGTTCCCGGCATCAGCGCGAAGGGGTTCATTTTCCTGAACCTCGGTGCCCCCTGTTTGAGTGGAATCCTGGATTTTAAGGTCCAATCGTTCCCCATCCCTGGCCGAGTGCCCCACCACGAATTCTCTGGGGGTAAACAAAGTACTTTTCACCGGTAGACCGGACGCTTGGGAGCCAAAATCCGTATCCACCTGCCGAAGCAACTGCCTGACGTGCAATATCCGTAAAGGAACCCCCTTTTTTTGCCATCTTTCGATTTTTGCTTGGGCAAGTTGCTTATTATTTTGTTCAATAGACTCGTCGCCACTCAAGTCTGCACCCAGCTGTTCCCAAGCCTCATTGGAAGTACTTTTTCGCAAAGGCGAAAAGAAGGAGCGTACGCTGTCTTTAATCCAGCACGACAGACGGTTGTGCCAGCGCTGGCCATGCTGGACGACTGTAAATTCCTTATCTCCGATTCTGGTCACTTCTGCCAAGGAATTGACCTCCTTGGTGTTAGACAGGCTTGAATATTTTTTGGTAAAACCGATTGCGTCCATAACCTTACTTTTTTGCCTCCTAAAACTGAGTTTTCGAATCCCGTATGTTATGCAGTGTTCGGGCTAAGGACTGTGCCTAGTTTGCCGGGTCCCAACCAGCGTCCGTCAGTTTTTGATCAATACGCACGAACCAATCACTTCTACCAGAGGCATAGCCCAAGACGGCTAGTTTGAAATATGTCTTAAAATCAGCAGTAGTCATTTTTGAACGATTTTTAGTAAGTCCATCTTCGCAAAATTTTGTGAAAACGCCCCTGGAAGCCTTGCTTCTGTTTGATTGAGCCACGTTGGGGTCAGACTTGCTCCTGAACTTGGCAGTCGTCCCGAATCCTGCCTTGTTCATCACTTCCTCAGCTGCCTCGTAGACCTGTGATTCTTTCCAGTCTTTGCCGTCTGCTAACCACTTACTTGCCACCTCGTCAAGTACGGGGGTCTTGGATTTTCCGGAGGGCGCAGCGGTATGGACGTTAGATTTGGCTGCCGTTTTTTGCTGAGCAGGGGTATCCTCAACCATGGCATCGGCCAGATCGTACATTTGCTGACTGTTCAATTCCTTTGGTGGCAGCTCGCTGTCCGGAGTCAGCTTTATGGTATCGACCATCACCATCCCGCCGTCCAGATCGGATTCAATGAAAATATTTTTTTCCTTAAGTGACTCCACGGACTGTGCATCGTATCCTGAAGCTCCTCCATTGCTCCATTTTGCAATGTTCATATTGGGGAATGTTTTTTTACCCGTTACCATATTCTGGATGCCACCCCAACTCCAACCCGACTTCGCTTCGGTCGTGCCGGGGGTGTGGGTACTTTGTTGTGACGGTGAATGGGGCTGCACGCTGTCTTGTAACCAGCTGCTCATGCGATTGGACCAAGATTGGCCTTGCTGGATTTTTGTGGAATTCTGCCCTTTGTTTCCAGAAACACCACCCGCACCGCTGGTGCCTGATGTGCCAGCCAGACCCGAATAATTTTGAAAGGAACCTATTTTACCCATTTCTTCATAACCTCTGTTTCCCAAAAAGACGGTTGTGTAAACACGACTAATCTGCTCATTATACAACGTACCCGCCGTCCCTTTCCAGCTACGCCGTTTCGATTTCAGGCATTTTACTGGTTTGGCGTTGCATAATGACCTGATTTTTGGTACAAAGCACGCTTGTGACACGACGTGTTCGTGCGCCATGGATGTAAACGCAAAGACACTGCGTTCTGGTGGGTTGAGAGGAGAATTTTTATGACGAAACCTGTTTTATCGGCGCCTAAAATCAGGCACCGGGAGCTATCGGGGAAGTTACCTGAAACAGATGGGATTGAGCCGTTGTTGCGGAGGATCTATCTTGCCCGAGGTATCAATTCCGAAGAAGATCTGGTTCACGACCTGAAGAACCTGTCTCCGTGCAAGGAATTACCAAACGTGGACAAAGCATGTGCGCTGCTGGTGGATGCCTTTAAAGAGCAGAAAAAAGTATTGGTTGTTGGGGACTTTGATGCAGATGGAGCCGCCAGCACGGCCTTATTGGTCAAAGGCTTGCGAAAGTTTGGCTTCCAGCAATGTGACTTTCTGGTTCCAAACCGATTAAAAAAAGGTTATGGCCTGTCAAAGGAAGTCGTCAGTTTTCTGCTTTACAGTGCCAAGCCGGACTTGGTGATTACCGCGGATTGTGGTGCCACGAGTGTTGAAGGGGTGGAGGCACTGAAAGAAGTCGGCGTTCCCGTCATTATTACCGATCACAACGAATGCGCAGATGCAGTTCCAGACGCGGTGGCCGTGGTAAACCCCGTTCTTGATGAGAAAACAAAAAAACTGGGGCTGGCCGGAGTGGGCGTTGTTTTTTATTTACTGGTAGCCCTCAGGAAGAAGTTCATGGACGAAGGCTTTTTCACTGATGAGCCGCCGCGTCTGGATTGTTATCTGGATCTGGTCGCGCTCGGCACCGTGGCAGACGTAGTGCCACTGAACCGTAACAACCGGATTCTTGTTACGCAGGGACTGAAACGTATTCGGGCGGGTCGGGGTTGCGTCGGAATTCAAGCCCTGTTCGTGGTTTCGCGCGCCCGCGCCCGGCATGCAGTGGCGACAGATTTGTCGTACTGCATTGCCCCGCGCCTGAATGCGGCATCCTTCCTCAAGGATACGTCCCTGGGTGTTCGTTGCCTGGTTTCTGATGATCGCCGAATGGCTTCACAGTACGCGGCAATTCTGGAAGGAGTCGGCAGCAGCACACGCGAGTTGGAAAGACGAATCAAGTCGGGTGTAAGCCTGGAGGAAATATGTGATTTTTCACCGGAGCATGAAGATGGCGGCGCTTTGTGTCTTTACAATCCCGAATGGCCGGATGACTTCCTCAACTCCATAGCGTTTCGCCTGAAGTCTCAGTACCGCAAACCCACAGCCGCGTTTACCAGGTACATGGGAGGAGTCTTGAGAGGGGTTGCCTGCTCTGTTCGCGGAGTACACATTAAACGCTTGTTGCAAAGCATTGCTGATCGTCAATCTGACCTGTTGACGCACTTTGGGGGTCATGCCATGAGTGCGAGCATAATGTTAAAGGAGGATCGTTTTGAAGAATTCAAAAGCTGTTTTAGCGAGGAAGTTGCCGCACTCGAAGACGCAGGTGAATTCTTTGACACTTTGCTAAGCGATGGGCAGCTGGACGCGGACAGCCTGACTTTTGAAACCGCCCTTTCCCTGCGCGAAGGCGGCCCCTGGGGAAAGGGATTCCCTGAGCCGGTCTTTGATGGTGTTTTTGATGTCTGGGAGCGTTGGATAGTCGGGAAAAAACACCTCAAAATGGTGCTGAGCCCGGACGGAGTAGATGAGCCGGTTTACGCCATTTTGTTTAATGCGCGCGATCGCAACCGTACCGAGGATATGGAAAAAGTCCACATTACCTATCGTCTGGAAGCAGACGAATTCAAAGGCAGACGGGCACCTCTACTTGATATTCACCACATCGAAGTATTGGCATAGGCAGTATGGACACTGAGGCCTTTCTTCAGAGACTACAGAGCAGTGAAGCCCGCTTGGGGAAACTCAGGGGGTACCTTTGATTACGAGAGCAAGTCACAGAGATATCATCAGATATTAAAACTTCTTGCCTCAAGTGAAGTCTGGAAGTCACAGGATGCAGCACGTCAGCTTGGCCGCGAGCGGGCGGAACTCGAAAAAGTCATTCAGGTTTATGACGCGCTGGAGAGTCGGGTTCAGGAAACCAGAGAAATGCTTGACCTGCTTGTCGATGAACAGGACATGGAGTTTGTTGCCAGCGTCGCCGAGGATCTGGGAAAAATAGAAAAGGAAATCTCCGACCTGGAATTCCAGCGCATGTTTTCCGGGAAAATGGATGGCGGGAACGCTTTTCTTGAGTTAACCGCCGGTTCTGGAGGTACCGAATCGCAGGACTGGGTGGAAATGTTGTTGAGAATGTACTTGCGTTGGGCAGAAAGTCGATCTTTTGCCGCAGAAATTACTGAAGCCACCACGGGGGAAGTGGCAGGCTTGAAAAGTGCCACAGTGAAAGTCGATGGAGCCTACGCCTTTGGTTGGTTGCGGACGGAAACCGGAGTCCATCGTCTGGTCAGGAAGTCGCCTTTCAGTTCAGGCAATCGCAGGCACACATCTTTTGCCGCTGTCTTTGTGTCACCGGAAATCACTGACGAAGTGGAAATAGAAATCAATCCCGGGGATCTGCGTGTCGATGTGTATCGTGCCAGCGGTGCCGGCGGACAGCACGTCAACAAAACCGAATCAGCCGTACGGATTACCCACTTGCCGACAGGTGTCGTCACGCAATGTCAAAACAACCGTTCGCAGCACCGCAATCGGGATACCGCCATGAAACAGCTTAAAGCCAAGCTCTATGAGTTGGAGCGGCGCAAACAGATGGAAAGCCAGAAAGAACTTGAGGCGAACAAAGCCGCCATAGGCTGGGGTAGTCAGATTCGTTCATACGTTCTGGATCAGTCAAGGATCAAGGATTTGCGAACAGGCTATGAAAGCGGAAATATCCAAGGAATTCTGGACGGGGATCTGAACCCGTTTATGGAGGAGAGCCTGAGGCAGGGACTGTAGAGTTTCGGTTTGTGTGGGTCAGTCGCGGCGTAGTCTTTCGGAAAGCGCGATGGGACTCGGGTAGTTCAGTACCACGATATACGATGAGAGAATGAAGCTGATCAGAACCCCCAGCTGTATCAGTTGGGCGGTAGAGGGACTGATCAGAGCGCCCTGCAACGCCAGGGCAGCAATCAACAAAGAAAATTCGCTTCCTTGCCCAAGGCGAAACCCGATTTCCCTGGCACGTGGTTTCTCCATTCCCATACTGGTTCCCAAGACCTGAAAAAACCCTGGCTTCAACAGAGTGATTCCGGTTCCCAACACGAGCGCAGGAATGAGAATGCCTTGAACCGCGTCGATGTTTATGCTGGCACCGAGAGAGAAGAAAAATATGATGAGGAAAAAATCACGCAAAGGTTTTAAGGCCTCCGTGATGTAAAAAGAAATCGGGCTGGAAGCGAGCGCAACGCCGGCGATAAACGCACCGATCTCTTCACTGACTCCCAGACTCGCGGAGAGTTGAGCCATGCCAAGACACCACCCGATTGCCAACAGGAAAATATATTCCTTAATGCAGTCAAATTTTCTCAACAAAGGCTGGAGCACAAATTTTTCCGCCACGTACGCGACGATCACCAATAAGGGTAAAGAGAGCAGTGTTGTTGCCAGGTTTTGCTCAACCCCTGCAGAAATTGTGTCTTTGCCATACACATTTAAGGCAACCAGCACAAAAATCGCCGCAAAGTCCTGCAGCAAGAGAATCCGTATGATGTTTTCGCCGGTTTCGCGGTGGTGGAGTACGGTGGTGGGTAACAGCTTGATGGAAATGATGGTGCTGGAAAACATCACGCTTGTACCGAGCAAGATGCTTTCGACATGGTTGAGTCCAATGGCGATGCCAAAGCCGTAACCGAGCAGCAAGAAAATCAGAGAGCTAAGAACTGTGATCAGCAACGACGAGGCAGGCAGCTTTTTCAGCTTTGAGGGAGGCAAATCGATTCCTATCAGAAACAGCAGAAACATGATGCCTATACTCGACATCTGGCTGATGACTTGAGGATCCTCAATCAGATTGAACGTGAACGGCCCGAGTGCAACGCCAATAAGGACATAAGCGAGGATCAGGGTCTGGCGCGCGAACAGCGCCACAGTGGCCAGCAGCGCCGAGCCGGTAAAAATCAGAAAAAAGGCTTCCGCCAGACTGCTTTCAGGCACGGGCTTTGATGGTCAGTGCAGGACTGAAGTCCAGTGGCGTACCGGAGTCGGTGACAAAGATTGCAAATGCAGCTGGCAGCCAAAATTGGCGGTCAGGATGACTTCCGGGTTCTCCGCCAGCAACGCGTCTAGCTTGTTTTTCAGTAACTGCTCGGCAATGTCCGGTTGAAACAGTGAGTAGTAACCCGCCGAGCCGCAGCAGATATGTCCGTCTCTGACTGTAGGGACAGACACTCCCAAAGCGCGCAAGAGCTTTTCGGTCTTGCCGTCCAGCTGCAGTGAATGTTGCAAGGTGCACGGCGAATGGAACACAGCTCGTACTCGTTTGACTTCAAGCCTTTCATGGTCTTCCCGGGCAATGACTTCGGATACGTCCAGGCAGTTTTGGGAAACGACTCGCGCTTTCTTCTGCCACTCAGGGTCGTCTTGAAAGCACTGTCCGTATTCCCGAATCATGCTGCCACATCCGCTCGCCGTACTGACAATGGTTTCCGCGCCTTCGTTCAACAGCTTAAAAAGTTTTTCGATAGTGGCTTTGAGCATTCTCTCCGCGCGCTGGCGGCCACCGATATGATATGGCAGGGCACCGCAACAGGTATCTTTTATCTCAACCAGCTCAATGCCGAATTTTTCCAGAATCAGCGCCAAATGTGCGTTGATGTCGGGTGCGGCAGCACCTTGCACGCAGCCTTGTATGACGACCATTTTCCGCGGGAGCCTTTTTACTTTGAAGACACTTTTCCGACTGCTGGTGCGCGGTGGGATTTTTTTACCCAGTTGTTTCGGCAACAAAGGCCGGAAGCACCGTGCCAGAAAAAGGATACAGACCATCCTGCGTCTGTAGGGGAAGGTTCGCACCGCAATCGCGCGCTTCATGATTTCCAGGAAATTACGTTTTACCTTGGCAGTGACCAGCGGCTTGGCGATTTCCAGCAGCTGCTTGTATTCGACTCCTGAAGGACAGCTGCTTTCGCAACTCTGGCAGGAAAGGCAACGGTCAAGGTGGCGCAAATGCGTCACTTCAGGCGTCTCACCTTCCAGCACATTTTTCATTAAGTAAATGCGCCCGCGCGGACCGTCAAGTTCGTTGCCTCCCAATCTATAAGTGGGGCAGGCTGAGTTGCAGAAACCGCAATGTACGCACTTGCGGAGAACCTGGTCGGCTCGTGCCGCAAGTACCGTGGGCAGCAATCCTTCTTTCAAACTGGTGTGCATCAGCTCAAAGACCAGGATAGATCTTTCCAGGATTTAATATGGAAAACGGGTCAAAAGCGTGCTTGATGCGCTTATGCAGTTTCAGCAAGCCAGGAGTCGGGGGATGAAAGATCGGAGCCGTGCCTGGCTTTTTGCTTCTGAACAGACAGGCGTGCCCACCGTGTTGCTCCAAGACCGCCCGCACCTGTTGTGCGGGGGCGTCTGTTGCCAGCCAGCGTAAGGCTCCGCCCCATTCAAAAGCGCAGTCCCCGGGAAGCTCAAGCGAAGGGCTGTGGGGTGCGAGAGACAAGCGCCAAAGGTTTTCTGCTTTTTTGAAAAAGGGGTGCTGATGCTCTCTGACCTCAGACCAGAACCCCGTACTGTCGGGAACTTCGTCTCCACTGATTTTTTGCCGCACTGCTGCCACACTTTTTCGATGTCCGCCCAAGCGAAGAAAAAGCTGCCCGTCGTAATGAAAGCTCGCGGTGAGCGGAAGCCCTGCGGTGATCCACGTGTTGGTTTTTGCGATGGCTTGCGTTGCATTCATGTCAAGGCGGATGGTGCATTCTTTTTTCAGCTTCGGGCGCAGACGAATGGTTGCCTCGAGGATGACACCAAGCGTCCCGCAGGCACCACACATCAAGCGGCTGACATCGTAACCCGCGACGTTTTTCATGACCCTGCCACCAAAGCGCAGAACCTCGCCACGACCATTGATGATTTTCACACCGATCGTCGCGTCCCGCACTGCCCCAAAAGTGGCTCGTGCCGGACCTGCCAAGCCAGTCGCGAGGCACCCACCGAGCGTTGCAGTGGTGCCAAAGGCGGGCGGTTCAAAAGGGATCATTTGTTGTTTTTCAGACAGTAGCTGATTGATTTCGAGCAGAGCTGTCCCGGCTTTGGCGGTTAAAAAGCTTTCCTGCGGGTCACACTTCACGACACCGGAGTAATGGCTTAGTGGCAATGGGTTCGCCTCGATCCTTTCGCCATAAAAGGCCTTGCTGTTTCCCCCGACAATTCGCAAGGCCTGCTTGCTGTCGCCGGCTTCACGAACCTGTTCAATGATATTTCGTTCCAGCTGTTTCGCAGAAAGTTGCATTTTTTAATCGGAGAACGCGCTTCCGCCAGACATCAGCCGGGTCTGTTGCTGTCTCGTCATTGGCTTGTGGCTAGAAGCATGGCAGATCAGGATGCCGGGTCTTGCCACGGTGCACGTGCATCCTGCCGAGTTCCGCACACCGCCGCAAGGTCGGAATGGCTTTCCCGGGATTGAGCAGCTCTTCCGGGTCAAAGGCTTTTTTCAAATTGTGGAATTGCTCGAGCTCGGCAGTGTTGAATTGTCCGCACATGGAATTCAGCTTCTCGACCCCGACACCATGTTCGCCGGTGATGGTGCCCCCCGCTTGAATGCTCAGCCGCAGGATTTCTTCCCCAAAAGCCTCCGCCTTTTCCAGCTCTCCCTGAACGCTGGAGTCGTACATGATCAACGGGTGTAGGTTGCCATCTCCGGCATGAAACACGTTTGCGACCGACAGCTTGAATGATTGGGAAAGGCGCGAAATTTCCGCGAGCACATTGGCGAGCTCCCGTCTCGGGATTGTTCCGTCCATGCAGTAGTAGTCGGGAGTGAGACACCCGATAGCCGGAAAAGCCGCCTTGCGCCCCGCCCAAAGTTTTTCCTGAGTGTCCTGGTCTGTCGCACTCCGCACTTCAAAGGCACCGCATTCACGCATGATCTTGCAGACGTTTTCGATCAACTCTTCGGTCTCACTGGCGCTGCCATCAAGTTCGCATAGCAGGATTGCCGCCGCATCCATGGGATACCCGATGTGCAAATAATTTTCCACGGCGTGAATTGCCTTCTGATCCATCATTTCCAGCCCGGCCGGCACAATACCGGCGGTGTAAATCTCGGCCACTGCCCGCGAGGAGTCGCTGACTGTGCGAAAAGCAGCGAGTGTCACGCACGTGGCTTCGGGGAGCGGCAGCAAATTTACGGTGACTTCCACTATGATAGCGAGCATGCCTTCCGAGCCCGTCAGCACAGCCGTCAGGTCATACCCTGAGGCATCCAGACTGTTGTTGCCCAGCACCAGCAGCTCGCCGTCCACGGTGACGATTTTCAAGGCCATGACATTGTTGACGGTGAGACCGTATTTCACGCAATGTATGCCGCCAGAGTTCTCTGCCACGTTGCCGCCGATGGTGCAGGCGATTTGCGAAGAAGGGTCAGGAGTGAAGCGGAGCCGATACGGAGCGGCGGCTTGGGAGATGCGTGCATTTGTGACTCCCGGCTCGAGTACTGCCAAACGATTGTCCGGGTCTATTTTCAGAATCCTGTTGAGCTTCGTCAGCACCAGGAGGACTCCGTCTGCTATCGGCAAGGCTCCTCCGGACAGACCGGTTCCGGCGCCCCTCGTGACGATGGGGACTTTTGCCCGCCGACACAAACGAACGACCGCTTGCACTTGCTGGAGATTTTCCGGCAACACCACGCATGGGGGAGCTTGGCGATACGCGGTCAGACCGTCGCACTCGAAAGGGCGCAAGGCAGCCTCATTGGACAACACAGACTCCTCCGGGAGGATCTGCTGAAGTTCTTTGATGAGTGGTGTCAGATTCTTCAATGCCAGTTGTGACCAATTTTTCTGTTCGCGGCTCCTGTCGGGATTTTATAGCCTACTATCCCGAATGTCCGCTGTTTGTGGGACTGTTGGACTAGGGTGAAACTTCAGCTTGGCGAAGCAGCGATGTGTTTGTCATGCTGTGTGAGCAGTGGCTTGGAAAAGCTCGCGTGGGGTTGTCATTGATCGGGCATGTCATGATTGATCCAAAGATATTTCGGAAAAACTTGCCACTCGTTTTGAAATCGTGCGAGCGTCGTGGTTTTGATTTTGACGTTGCCAAGTATCAGGAACTGGAAGCCAGGCGAAAAAAGCTGCAAGTGGAATTGGAAACCTTGCGAGCTTCAAAAAAGGAATTTTCCAGACGGGTTGCCAAAATGTCACCGCAGGAACGCGAAGCGTATGTACGTGACCGAGCGTGAGAGTGTGCGAACAGAGTTGGGTGTGTCGTGATTGATCCAAAGATATTTCGGAAAAACTTGCCGCTTGTTTTGAAATCGTGCGAGCGTCGTGGTTTTGATTTTGACGTTGCCAAGTATCAGAAACTGGAAGCTAGGCGAAAAAAGCTGCAAGTGGAATGGGAATCCCGGAGAGCCTCAAAAAAGGAATTTTCCAGAGAAGTTGGCAGCATGGTACAGGAGAAACGCAAAACGTATGTACGAGAGCATGCGCCGGAACATGCGCACCAGGATGAGGAGAATGATTCACTGGAAGAGGTGCTTAAGGAGCTGGAGAATTTCTTGGCGGGTGTGCCGAATCTGGTCGCAGAGGATGTTCCGGACGGCAAGGGCGAGGACGCCAACGAGGTAGTACTTGAATCGGGTGAGAAGAGGGATTTCGATCTTGCATCTTGTGGTGCACACGATGTTGATGACCCCGGCAGCGCACTTCCTCTTACACACGTGCACGTGGGCGGGCAAATGGGGATGTACGACAGTGCCGCCGCTGCACGTATCACCGGTCCGCGTTTTGGCGTGCTTTATGGTGACCTGGCAAGATTGCATCGCGCCTTGGCCACGTTCATGCTGGACGTACACACCCGGGAACACGGTTACGAGGAAGTGTATGTGCCGTATATCGTGAACAGCCAAAGCCTGTATGGAACGGGTCAATTGCCCAAGTTCAAAGAAGACTTGTTTGCGTTGGAGGGTGGTAAAGGCTGGTTTCTGATTCCCACGGCAGAAGTGGCACTCGCCAACCTGTGTCGCGACCAAATCCTGAATGCGAAAGATTTGCCGAAAAAGTGGGTGTCCTTGACGCCCTGCTTCCGCTCCGAAGCGGGCTCCTACGGGAAGGATACGACCGGTCTGATTCGCCAGCATCAGTTTGAGAAGGTGGAACTCGTTCAAGTGGTTCACCCTGACAAATCACGGAATGCTCTGAAAGAAATGAGGAGACATGCGGAAGTCATTTTGGAAAAGCTGGGATTGCCCTACCGTGTCGTGAAGCTGTGTGCTGGCGACTTGGGTTTTTCCGCCTCCAAAACCTACGATATCGAAGTCTGGATGCCGTCACAGGATCGTTACCGGGAGATTTCCTCGTGTAGCAATACGCTGGATTTTCAGGCTCGCCGACTGAACGCCAGGTATCGTGACCCTGTGACGCGCAAACCCACTTTGGTGCATATCCTGAATGCTTCCGGATTGGCCGTTGGCAGGACGTTGGCAGCGGTTATCGAGAACTGTCAGGAGCACGGCATAAAGGTCAAGATTCCCGAGGCATTGCGTCGTTATATGGACGGTCAGGAATACATTGAGTCATCCGCTCCGGGTGCCTCGAAGTAGACAAGGCAACAAGGCAACAAGGCAAAAAAACGTTTAGGGTATCTTGTTCATGCCTTTGCGCCGGATGTGGCCAATAAAGGACAAA
This sequence comes from Candidatus Oxydemutatoraceae bacterium, assembly GCA_965212025.1. GTDB lineage: Bacteria > Pseudomonadota > Gammaproteobacteria > Poriferisulfidales > Oxydemutatoraceae. The sequence goes on along the minus strand of OZ243039.1, from coordinate 101,175 downwards.
GCGAGCGCCATCCAGGCAATTACCAGTAACGCACCGCCAAACGGAATCACGACCTTGATCTGTGGCTGCTCCAGAAGCGCATAAAGGTACAGCCCGCCGCAAAAGAGCGAAACTCCGACCTTTATAAACAGGTAGCCACTAAACCGAACCGACGCGGTGTTTTTCAGGCTCGCCGACTGAACGCCAGGTATCGTGACCCTGTGACGCGCAAACCCACTTTGGTGCATATCCTGAATGCTTCCGGATTGGCCGTTGGCAGGACGTTGGCAGCGGTTATCGAGAACTGTCAGGAGCATGGCATAAAGGTCAAGATTCCCGAGGCATTGCGTCGTTATATGGACGGTCAGGAATACATTGAGTCATCCGCTCCGGGTGCCTCGAAGTAGACAAGGCAACAAGGCAACAAGGCAAAAAAACGTTTAGGGTATCTTGTTCATGCCTTTGCGCCGGATGTGGCCAATAAAGGACAAAGCGAGCGCCATCCAGGCAATTACCAGTAACGCACCGCCAAACGGAATCACGACCTTGATCTGTGGCTGCTCCAGAAGCGCATAAAGGTACAGCCCGCCGCAAAAGAGCGAAACTCCGACCTTATAAAAACAGGTAGCCACTAAACCGAACCGACGCGGTGTTTTTCAGGCTCGCCGACTGAACGCCAGGTATCGTGACCCTGTGACGCGCAAACCCACTTTGGTGCATATCCTGAATGCTTCCGGATTGGCCGTTGGCAGGACGTTGGCAGGACGTTGGCAGCGGTTATCAAGAACTGTCAGGAGCATGGCACAGAGGTCAAGATTCCCGAGGCATTGCATCGTTATATGGACGGTCAGGAATACATTGAGTCATCTGCTCCGGGTGCCTCGAAGTAGACAAGGCAACAAGGCAACAAGGCAAAAAAACGTTTAGGGTATCTTGTTCATGCCTTTGCGCCGGGTGTGGCCAATAAAGGACAAAGCGAGCGCCATCCAGGCAATTACCAGTAACGCACCGCCAAACGGAATCACGACCTTGATCTGTGGCTGCTCCAGAAGCGCATAAAGGTACAGCCCGCCGCAAAAGAGCGAAACTCCGACCTTTAAAAACAGGTAGCCACTAAACCGAACCGACGCGGTGTTTTTCAGGCTCGCCGACTGAACGCCAGGTATCGTGACCCTGTGACGCGCAAACCCACTTTGGTGCATATCCTGAATGCTTCCGGATTGGCCGTTGGCAGGACGTTGGCAGGACGTTGGCAGCGGTTATCGAGAACTGTCAGGAGCATGGCACAGAGGTCAAGATTCCTGAGGCATTGCGTCGTTATATGGACGGTCAGGAATACATTGGCTGGCATGATCCGGGTGCCTTGAAGTAGACAAGGCAACAAGGCAAAAAAACGTTTAGGGTATCTTGTTCATGCCTTTGCGCCGGGTGTGGCCAATAAAGGACAAAGCGAGCGTCATCCAGGCAATTACCAGTAACGCACCACCAAACGGAATCACGACCTTGATCTGTGGCTGCTCCAGAAGCGCATAAAGGTACAGCCCGCCGCAAAAGAGCGAAACTCCGACCTTATAAAACAGGTAGCCACTAAACCGAACCGACGCGGTGTTTTTCAGGCTCGCCGACTGAACGCCAGGTATCGTGATCCTGTGACGCGCAAACCCACTTTGGTGCATGTCCTGAATGCTTCCGGATTGGCCGTTGGCAGGACGTTGGCAGCGGTTATCGAGAACTGTCAGGAGCATGGCACAGAGGTCAAGATTCCTGAGGCATTGTGTCGTTATATGGACGGTCAGGAATACATTGGCTGGCATGATCCGGGTGCCTTGAAGTAGACAAGGCAACAAGGCAACAAAGCAAAAAAACGTTTAGGGTATCTTGTTCATGCCTTTGCGCCGGGTGTGGCCAATAAAGGACAAAGCGAGCGTCATCCAGGCAATTACCAGTAACGCACCACCAAACGGAATCACGACCTTGATCTGTGGCTGCTCCAGAAGCGCATAAAGGTACAGCCCGCCGCAAAAGAGCGAAACTCCAACCATAAACAGGTAGCCACTAAACTGAACCGACGCGGTGTTTTCCAGCCGCGCGAGCAAGCCGCACAGGATCAGCGCCAACGCGTGGTACAGCTGATACTCGATTGCCTGCTCAAAAAGCAGAACCGCTTTTTCTGAAAAACTGGAACCCAGAACGTGGCTCAGCAGGGCATCAAGAGTGATGCCTGTTCCGCCAAGCACGGCTCCTGTGACAATGAAGGGATTGCGCACGTGGCTGTTCTCGGCCACGTGCGCGGGGTTAAATCTATTCGTTACTTCCGAAAAATGAGAACAGGTTCAGCAGGTGCATGAACAACACGTAGATGTTTGCGTACAGAGAAATCGTCATCATGATGTAGCTGGTTTCCCCACCATTGATCATGCGGCTCGTGTCATAAAGGATCATGGCACTCATCAACATCACGACTGCTGCGGAAATCGTCAGCGACAAGGCCGGGATTTGCAGGAATATATTCAGGATGATCGCACCAAGCGCGACCAGCAGACCGACGAAAAGGAAGCCGGACATGAAGCTGAAGTCTTTGCGGGTCGTGAGGGCGTATCCGGAAAGTCCCAGAAAGACTGCTGCCGTGGTGCCGAAAGCACCGGCGACAATCTGCGAACCATTTGGCAGCGCCAGGTAGTAGCCCAGAATGGGGCCGAGTACGTAGCCCATGAAGGCCGTGAAGAGAAAAGTAAGTGGCAGTGCCGCGGCGCTGTTCTTGACGGAGGAGATCAGAAAAGGCCCTCCAATGAAGACAATCAAGACCAGCCACGGGCTCATCAATCTGGCGCCGCTTCCCAATGCATAAAGAGCAGTAAACGCGCTTGTTGCCAGTGTCATTGCCAACAAAATGTACGTATTGCGGATGACTTTGTTCGTCGCCAGAACTCGGGTCCGTGCGCGAATCGTTGACGTTTGTTCCATTTTCATACCTCAGTTTTGCGGGCTCCTTGCCTGATGCCCCAACGGCACCAGGTGATTATTCCCGCCTTGCAAACCGGGTGCAAGTATAACGCAATTATGTTTTTTGCACAAAAGCCTTTGTGCGTTCAGCAGGGCAAAATGACCGTCCGGAAATTTTGCTTGTCGGGCGTGTAAAGCCAGCTTTCCGAGCCAACCTGTGGGGCTCATCGCGTGATATTCCCCATCATGTCCCGTCATGTTCTTTTCTCTTGTCATGGTGGCGTGACGATTGCCCGCCGTCCCATCCGCCGACTGTCTGTTTTTCGGGTTTATCACTGTTGGCTTTTGCCGCTTTTAGGCTCAGGTTTGGGTTCGCCTTTGGACTCAGGAAAGGCACGGCTTTTTTCCAGCTTGAAGCAGGACAACAGAAAAGCCCAGTCCCGCGTGATTTCATGCAAATAATCGAAGCGACCAGATGCTCCGCCATGGCCTGCCGACATTTCTGTCCGGAGCAACAGGGGCTTGCGGTCGGTTTTCAATGCACGCAAACGGGCTGCCCATTTTGCCGCTTCCCAGTAGCCCACCCGGGGGTCACACAAACCGGCGGTGACGAGAATGGCGGGATAGTCCTGCTTTTGGATGTTTTCGTAGGGTGAGTAGGCGGCAATCGTCTTACGGTCCCTTTTGTTGCGAATCGGGTTGCCCCACTCCAGCCATTCTGGCGGAGTTAAAGGCAGGCTCGCGTCCTGCATGGTGTTCAACACATCCACGAAAGGGACGTGCAACAACGCGGCGCCAAACAGTTCAGGTCGCTGGTTCAGCACCGCGCCAATCAACATGCCACCTGCCGAGCCTCCCTGGACAGTCAGCCGATCTGCGCTGGTGTAAGCAGCGGCGATGAGGTATTCCGCCACGGCGATGAAATCGGAAAAAGTGTTTTGCTTCTGTCTTTGCTTGCCAGTGAGATACCACTGGCTTCCTTTCTCCTTGCCGCCGCGCACGTGGGCAATGGCGTAGACGAACCCACGCTTGACCAGAGACAGGCGGTGCGGAGAAAAAGCTGCCGGCGTTATGAGACCGTAGGCTCCGTAACCGTATAAAAGCAGCGGGGTGCTTTTGTTTGGCCGGGTTCGCCGGTGGTAAAGAATGCTGACGGGAATTTCTTCGCCATCCCGAGCCTTCACCATGAGACGCTCGCTGCGATAGTCCCTTGGGTTGTGGCCGCTCGGTATGATCTGTCGCTTGCGAAAAATTTTCCGCTTGCGCCGTACGTCGTAGTCATAAATACGCCTTGGCACGGTCAGCGAGGAAAACGAGAAGCGAAAAGACTGACTGTCAAAGGTGCTGGTTTCCAGTAAGGCAACGTCACAGGCCGGGTCTTTGAACGAGATCTCGTGGCGCCCTTTGCCACCCAGGATAACCAGGTACTGTTTTGCCGCCCGCCGCTCCAGGCACACGACGAAGTTTTTGAAAACCAGAAAGTCCTCAAGCAAAGCACCCGCTTCCGGCGTGTAAAGTCTCTTCCATTTGTCGGCGTCCGGCTGCTTTGCGCTACATTCCATCAAGTGGTAGTCCGCGATTCCTTCCGCGTTGGTGAGTATGAGTAGCCGGTGTTTTTGCTCTGCCACTTTATATTCAAGACCTTTTTGTCGGGGTCGTACGATTTGCACTGCCTTCTTTGCGGGGAAACGCGCGTCTATCAGATGCACTTCGCTGCTTTGATGGTCGTGCACGTTAATTGTGATGAAGCGTCGCGAACTGGTGCGCTGCAAATTGATGAAAAACCCAGGATCCTTTTCGCGGTACAAAACCAGGTCTGCCTCAGGTGAGCTGCCCACTTTGTGTAGTCGCACCTCACTGGGACGGAAAAACCTGTCCAGGCAAATGTAGACAAGGTGCTTGCTGTCGTTGCACCAGACGAAATCGCCCGTCAATCCGTGAAGGATCGCTGTGCCGCTTTTACAGTTTTCTATTTCTCGCACATAGAGGGTGTGGCTTTCTGCCCCCTGCGTGTCGGCAGTCCAGGCGAAAAATTGATGATTCGGGCTGTGTGTGCAACTGCCGATCTGATAGTAGGGCAGGTCGGCGGCTTCCCGATTGATATCCAGCAATACAGTTTCCCTTCTGGGTATCCCTCGTCTGGGAGTCTCCTGGCTGGGTGCCTCCCGGCTGGCAGTTTCCCGGCTGGGCTTTGTGACCGGGCGCCGGCAGTAGACCGGGTACTGACAGTCTTTCAGTTGCCGCACATAGTAGTGGTAGTCACCATCCTGATCCGGGACACTTGAGTCCTCTTCCTTGATGCGAGACCGCAGCTCGCGATAAAGCTGTTTACGCAAAGAGTCGAGTGGTTTGAAAGCGTCCGCCGTGTCGCGGTTTTCAGCTTCCAGATGGTCACGAATGCGTTGCTCCAGTTTATGTGGCTCGCCCAGCACTTCCTGCCAGTTTTCAGCGCGCAACCAATGGTATTCATCGTCCGGGTCTTTGTGCTGTATGCCAGGGTTTTGGTGTTTTTTCACAGGGGGAACTTATGCAAAGTGGAATATTTGGCGCCTTCAGGCCGGGTCACAGAGCTTGCCAAAGAAAAGTGGTTCACGGGAAATTCAATAATCGGGCAATCTGCCGGCATCCGGCAGCTTCCGGCTCTTCTGAACAGGGTCACGTGAGGCTTGAAAGTGTCGCTGCGAATCGGCAGGCATGGGCGCAACTTCCGGCATAAATCGTGACGGAGCTCCAGCAGTTCCGGAGGGGCTGTTTCGGGACCGACCCAGCACAATTCCGGTCGGGAAAAGTATCCGAAACGATTGAGCCGCACGGTGAAGGCTTGGGCACTCAGACCGGAGGCCGCGTCTACAAGGCACCGTTCCGTCTCCGCGCTGACCGAGCCGATGAACACCATGGTTATATGCAGGTTTTCCGCAGGCACGGGTCTTGCCTTCATGGCGCTTATGCTGTTTTGCGCCTCCAGCAGTGCGGTCAGCGTTTTGCTATCCGGCCATACTGCGAAAAACAGACGCCGCCTGTTTCCGGGTTGGTGCTTCACGCCTGCAGAATATGGGAACAGGCAGCCGTCATGAATGCGTGCGGCAGATCAGGATTTCCCCAACTCCGACCAGGTAAAGGTCTCGTGGGTGCTCCGATTACGACCCAGGTCAATGGTGAGGTCGAGCCTGTCCGGCTGAAAACCAGCGGGGAGTGTCAAAACCCCTCTCAGCCTCTGGAAATACTTGAAGGCGAAATTATCTTCGCCCTCGTAGACGTTTTGGAAAGTGGAGACCGCTCGTGTTTCTGCGTCAAAGCCAACGACCATGAACGCGACTTTCCCTTTCAGAAAAGAAGTCTTCTTCCCGGTTTTGCGTAAAACCAGTTCAATCGGAAATTGTCCATTTTGTCCCCTTTTGTCCACGTTAAGTGCAAAAATTGCCACGCCATGTCGGCCTTGGATCTCCTCAGGCGCCATGACTTTGCGATAGAAATAAATGGACTCATTGAGGTGTTTTATCTCCTGCTCTTTCCCAAACAAATGTATTTTGACTTCTGCTGCGGTTTCCCTGGCCAGCTGCAAGTGGCGACCGATTGCGGCGAGCTCCGCCAGAGCGTTGGCGTTGTGACTCTGATAGCCATTTCTCAAAGCAAGCTGATGGACGGCGTTCTGCAACTTCCTGTCGGCCTGCAATTGTAAAGACCGACCGGCAAAGAAGCATAGCCAGCTCCAGAGAAGGAGCAAAATGATTAGCAGCACGGTGCGCGGCAACCCCTTGGACGTAAACGCAAACAGGATGGTGCTCAGACGAACACCCAAATAGGAACGGATCATGGGTCGCCGGTTTTCACGGTAAAACAGCACTGGCGCGCAAGCCGGTCTGCTCGTCAAGACCAAACATCAGGTTCATGTTCTGTACCGCTTGGCCAGCCGCGCCTTTCACCAGGTTGTCAATGGCGACGAAAACTTTTGCCGTAGAGCTGTTGGCCTGCTTGTGAATGGCAAGCAGGCAGTCATTCAAGCCGCGCACCAGACGAGTTTCAGGGTGAGAGCCAGCCGGCATGACACGCACAAAAGGTTCGTTTTGATACACAGCCTCGTAAAGGCTTTGGAGATTGCTCTGACTCAGATCAGTCGAAAAATACAGGCTGGAAAGGATGCCCCTAGGGAAGGGCAGCAAATGCGGGGTAAAAACCAGTTCCATCTTTTCTCCCCCCAACTGTTCAAGCTGGGCGAGTGTTTCCGGCTGATGGCGATGTCCGGATGCCTTATATGGCTTGAAGTTGCCATTCAGCTCCGCCATGAGCAAAGCCACATTCGCACTCTTTCCGGCACCGCTAACCCCGGATTTGCAATCTGCGATCAAAGTCGTACTCGTGATCGCATGGTGTCGCAATACCGGCGCCATTCCCAGCAGTATGGAAGTCGGATAGCAGCCAGGATTGGCAAGCAAAGATGCCCCACGAATCTCCTGGCGGTGAATTTCCGGAACACCATAGACCGCGGTTTCCAGTAAATCCGGACGCGCGTGCTCGCTGCCGTACGCCTGCTGCCACGCTGCCGGATCGCGCAAGCGAAAATCCGCCGAAAGGTCAATGACCTTTATCGACGCATCCAGCCATTTCCCCGCCTCATGCATGGCGAACCCATGCGGGGTTGCAAAAAAGACGACATCGGTTTTCAGATCAGTGACGGTGGGCGTGAAACGCAAGCCACGAGGCTCCACCAAATGTGGCAAGACCTCCGACAATTTACGACCCGCTTCCTGGCGTGAAGACACCTCAAGCAGCTCTACGTCAGGGTGAGACAGCAACAAACGCAGAAGCTCCGCGCCGGTATAGCCCGTCCCCCCGACTACGGACGCCCTAACCATGGCGGCATCCTCCCCGATACACACACAAACATTGCGGGTTCATCATTCTAAAAAAGGTGTGGAAAAGTGTTGGGCAACCATGCGACCTGAGCTTGTTTCGTGACCATACAAGTTGCCTTGTGTTAAATGGAGAGCAAGTCCATTGGCATTCCCACGCATTATGCACAGGAACGGCACGGTTTTTAGTCTCAGGGCAGCGAAGTCACCAAAGACTTATATAAAAGGCAGGATTTGTTTCAGTGTTTTCACGGCTTCAATCGGGGAGGGCACGGGGAACCCAAGCCGGAACCGGAACTGAAAGTAGCCTCGATTCAGAGGCGCACGCGGTAATCACCTTCTTGTTATGCAGGCGGTAGGCAACGCTTTTTAGCGATGGAATGATGTGGGTGCGCCTGCCGTAAGCCGATGTCGCCGGGTCGATGCCAGGGGCGACGCCAGAGTTGATGCCAGAGCATGATGAATGCCAGGGACGATGCCAGAGCATGATCCAAGGGCATGATGCAAGGGTCAATGCCAGGGACGATGTTCGCGTCTCAATCAGTCGTGCCGGTTCTCTGTTTTCGCATCCTCAATGGGCTTGATCTGACCGGGCTTGACCTTGACGTACTTCCAGAACGTATATTGCGCATACAGCCTGGCAATGACAAAGCCGTGCCAACCGTCCAGAAACCCCCGTTTTAGAAAATAAATCCTGAAAAATATCCAACCGGGACTGAAGACCGCCTTTAAGACATTGCTGCGTTTGTAGTGAAGGCTTGAATACCGGTTTTGCTTGGTGATGAACTCTTCAATAGTCTCGTAAGCCAAGTGAGTTATATGGTTTTTCAGTTTTGATACGGCACCATTCAGTTGCACACTCTCATGTATTGGTAGGTCGTTGAATTTGCCATGTTGGCGATTGAACAAGCGCAGCGAGTAGTCCGGGTAAAGACCGCAACGTCTGATGTCCTTGCCGAAGAAACGGTTCAACCTTGGCACCAGAAAGCCAGCAGACGATGGGTTTTGCAGAGCCGAGAGGACTTCAGCTTGCAGATCAGGCGTTATTCTTTCGTCTGCGTCCAGTACAAATACCCAGTCATTGCGGGCAAGCTCAACCGCCCTGTTTTTTTGCGCCCCAAAGCCCAGCCAATCCTGATGCGCAACCCCGGCACCGAGTCCTCTTGCGATATCGCACGTCTTGTCAGTAGAGCCACAATCCAGCACCAACACCTCATCGGCGAAACTCGCAGAGTTCACGGCATCAGCGATTAACTTCTCCTCATTCTCGGTAATGATGACAACCGACAGCTTGGCCATTATGTTTCAACCCTCCATGCAGAATCTGCTTAGTACCGGTACGTTGAATTTATCATCGAATAAGCTGGCCACTCCGCCACTTTTCAGACACATATACTCAAGAATAGCAGCACATTGAACCAAGGTAGCCCACAGCCTGCCTTGACCGGCATCCCAAAATGAAGTGCCCACCTGTGCTTCAGCATACCCCATAAGACCAATGAGCCATCGACGCCGTTTCGTCTGTAAGGGACTATCTGCCGGCAGATAAAATTTTACTGTGCAGATTGATGGGTCTTTGGCGCATCAGCTGTCGGAATTTGGCCAGCACAAACAAGAGGCTTGCAATCACAAAACCCTTGCTTTGGCTACAACACGGGTTGATTTTCTGCAGGTACCGACTTACATTGTGATGATGATTTGGTTTCCTGTGATTTGGCTATGCATGGTGTACATTTGCACTTGTCTGGTAAGTTGATTGCAAGGTTTTCTGAATCACTATGAGGTAATCTAGTGGTAGAACTGGAGGCTTTGTTTCCGGTACTTTTGGTGATTCCTATACCTACAGTTAGCCAAACTTGAAGAATCAAATTGCCGTAAAATGTGCCACCTTGGTTTACATATTCAGTGAGAGGGATTAATGAATGGATGAAATTAGCGAAATAAGAAGTAACGTGAGGGTAGTGGCGAAAGAGGTTGTAGCTCTAAAAGAGCGTATAAACAAATTTATTCCGGACGTAACAACCAAAATTGACAACTTGGTTTTGGGGAACAAAAATGTGTCTGAGGAAACTCGCAGGTTGGCTGATGAAAGTAAAAACATGTCCGGTGAAATCAAAAGCCTATCCGGGAAAACTGACAAGTTAGCCGATGACAACAAAAGCATGTCTGGGGAAATCAAAAGCCTATCCGGAAAAACCGACACGTTAGCCGATGACTACAAAAGCATGTCCGGGAAGATTGATGAGTTAGCCAATGACAATAAAAGTATGTCTGGGGAAATCCATAAGCTAGAGCTGAATCTTACGCAGCGTATAGCCGATGAAGGCAATAACATGTCTGAGAAAATCCACAAGCTAGACCTGACAATTAATCCAATAGCAGAAAGTTATAACAATGTTAAGCGTTCAATAGCTGCTTTGCTAGTCGGGATGATTCTTTTGCTGAGTAGTGAGGCTTTGGAATATTTTGGTGTGATTTAGTAACTTATTCCAAGTATAAGCGTCAATGCGGCTGGCTTATTGCTGTTTTGCAGAGAGTGCCCCGGGGAATGAAGCTGACGTGGACTGGGTTCCCAAGTTTTTTATGACCGCAGATAGCGTATAGAACAATTCCCACTACTGGAATTCCCCTCATTAATCCAAGCGAAGTGCCAAGGCACTTTCATTCATTAGACAAAAACAGGCTCATAAAATCAGCCAGGAAGGGAAGCTTCGATTCCCTGCATGTGGTGGTGCCAGGGAAGGTTCGGTCTTTGCTCCATTGGTAAAACTGGTGGATTTACACGGCATCAGCGATGAACTTCTCTTCATTCTCGGTAATGATGACAACCGACAGTTTGGCCATTATGTTTCAACCCTCCATGCAGAATCTGCTTAGTACCGGTACGTTGAATTTATCATCGAATAAGCTAGCCACTCCGCCACTTTTCAGACACATATACTTAAGAATAGCGGCACACTGAACTTTAGGTGGTTCATAACCTGCTTTGGCTGGCACCCAAGCGTCCACCAGTGCACCAGCATAACCCATAAGACCATCGGCAGATAAAATTTTACTGTGCAGATGATGAGTCTTTGGCGCGTCAGCTGTCGGAATTTGGCTAGCACAAACAAGTGGCGGTAGAGCTTGAGGCGTGCCTACAGTCACAAGACCCATGCTTTGGCTACAACACGGGTTGAATTTCTGCAGGTAACGACTTACATTGTGATGATGATTTGGTTTCCTGTGGATTTAGATACGTACGGTGTACATTTGCGCTCGTTTGGAGAGTTGGAAAATGCACACAGACAGAGGTTAGTAAATGAAACAAGGTCTTGAAGATGGATTCGTGGCTCTGAGAGATCGTGTGGACAAATTTATTCCAGAAATAAACACCAAAGTTGATAACTTGGTTTTGGCAAGCAAAAATGTGTCTGAGGAAAATCGCAGGTTGTTCGATGAAGATAAAGGTACGCCCGAGAAAATCCACAAATTAGAACTGAATCTTAGGCAGTGTATAGCCGATTCCAACAAAAGCATGTCTGAGAAAACCGATAGGTTAGCCGATGACAACAAAAGCATGTTTGGGGAAATCAAAAGCCTATCCGGGAAAACCGACAGGTTAGCCTATGACTACAAAAGCATGTCCGAGAAAACCGATAGGTTAGCCGATGACAACAAAAGCATGTCCGGGAAGATCGATAAGTTAGCCGATGACAACAAAAGCATGTCCGGGAAGATCGATAAGTTAGCAGATGACAACAAAAGCATGTTCGGGAAGATCGAAAGAATGTCCGAGAAAACGGAAAGCCTATCCGGGAAAACCGACAGGTTAGCCGATGACAACAAAAGCCTATCCGAGAAAACCGATAGGTTAGCCGATGACAACAAAAGTATGTTCGGGGAAATCAAAAGCATGTCCGGGGAAATCAAAAGCATGTCCGGGAAGTTCGAAAGCATGTTCGGGCAAATCCACAAGCTAGACCTGACAATTAATCCAATAGCAGAAAGTTATAACAATTTTAGGCATGCAATAGCTGCTTTGCTAGTCGGGATGGTTCTGCTGCTGAGTAGTGAGGCTTTGGAATACTTTGGTGTGATTTAGTAACTTATTCCAGGCATAAGCGTCAATGCGGCTGACTTATTGCTGTTTTGCAGAGAATGCCCCGGGGAATGAAGCTGATGTGGCCTGGGTTCCCAAGTTTTTTATTACCGTAGATGGCGTAGGGAAGCTTCTAATTCCCCTGTAAAGTAATCCATAGCTTCCAGCTAAATATGAAACGCACGTCTTGTCCGGGTCAGTGCCCTATGCCGGGCTTGCGGTTGATGAAATGCGCTTTTCGGTTCAGCAGCTCACAACATGATCTGAGAGGTGGCACCTTGAAAAGGTTCGGCATTTGCACCGTTGACGAAAATGGCGGAGTTCACGGCATCAGCGATGAACTTCTCCTCATTCCCAGTAATGGTGACGACTGACAGCTTGGGCATACGCTCTGAACCTCCATGCAGAATCTGCCTTCGGTACCGGCACGTTGAATCTATCACCGGATAGGCTAGCCACTCGACACTTTGCATGATACATACCCGGAATGGCGGCACACTGAACTTTAGGTGGTTCATAACCTGCTTTGGCTGGCACCCAAGCGTCCGCCGGTGCTTCACAGCATAGAGATTTAAGGCGAGCTTGCGAGTCACAAGACCCTTGCTTTGGCTACGACATAGGTTGATTTTCTGCAGGTGCTGACTTACATTGTGGTGATGGTTTGGTTCCCTGCAGATTGGTTGCGAACGGTGTGCACTCGCGCTCGTTTGGTGAGCTGGAAAATACACCACATAAGCTTGCATATTCAGTGACAGAGGTTAGTAAATGAAGCAAGGTCTTGAACGATGGATTCGTGGCTCTGAGAGAGTGTGTGGACAAATTTATTCCAGACATAGAAACCAAAGTCAGTAACTTGGTTTTGGAAAACAAAAATGTGCCTGAAGAAATTCGTAGGTTAGCCGATGACAACAAAAGCATGTTTGGGGGAATCCAAAGCCTATCCGGAAAAACCGACAGGTTAGCCGATGACTACAAAAGCATATCCGGGAAATTCGACAGTTAGCCAATGACAATAAAAGTATGTCTGGGGAAATCCGCTAGAGCTGAAACGCAGCGTATAGCCGATGAAAATAACATGTCTGAGAAAATCCACAAGCTAGACCTGAAATTAATCCAATAGCAGAAGATTACAACAATTTTAGGCGTTTAATAGCTGCTTTGCTAGTCGGGATGGTTCTGCTGCTGAGTAGTGAGGCTTTGGAATACTTTGGTGTGATTTAGTAACTTATTCCGGGCATAAGCGTCAATGCGGCTGACTTATTGCTGTTTTGCAGAGAGTGCCCCGGGGAATGAAGTTGACGTGGCCTGGGTTCCCAAGTTTTTTATGACCGCAGATAGTGTATAGAGCAATTCCCGCTACTGGAATTCCCCTCCTGAATCCAAGAGAAGTGCCAAGGCACTTTCATCCGTTGAACAAAAACAGGTTCACAAAATCAGACAAAAAGGGAAGCTTCGAAAGTTCCCTGCATGTGGGTTGGTGCCAGGGAAGGTTCAGCATTTGCACCATTGGCATTTAACTTGGTGGAGTTCACGGCATAAGTGATTAATTTCTCCCCATTTCCGCTAATGATGACGACCGAACAAGCTAGACCCCATACGCTCTAACCTCCATCCAAAGCCTGCCTTCAGTACCGGCACGTTGAATCTATCACCTGATAAAGCTGGCCACACCGCCACTTTTCAGGGCAAACACCCGGCAATAAAGCAGTGCACTGAACTTCAGGTGGTTAATAACCTGCTTTGGCTGGCACCCAAGCGTCCGCCGTGCTTGACCTTGATGTGTTTCCGGATATGGGCAAGCACCATTCAGTTGTACGCCTTCGTGCACTGGCAGGTCGCTGGGTTTGCCATGTTGGGATTGAACAGGCACAGCGAATGGTCTCCGGGTAAAGGCTGCATTCTCTGATGTCTTTGTCGAAGAAACGGCTCAATCTTGGCACCATGAAGCCTACAGACGATGGGTTTTTGGTGCAGCCCATCACCCCAGTTTTTACAACGATTCTCCAAAAAGTCGGTTTGTTAAACCCATCGCAGTATTTATCTAGTGTGATCAGGGATGCTTTACAGCAATGCCTGATGATTGATTTCAAAAACAATGGATAAACTGGAGGATAAAAGTATGAAAGTTCTTATAAAAATTATGTCGGTGGCGTTGATTGCTCTACGCTTTATTATTCAGCTCTTAAGCTTAGAATCCCCTCTGGATTAAGCCTTCTCGTGTCGCTTGTCATGGCACCGCTTCAGCAGAATGTCTTCGAGTAAAAACAGAACCCCTGAAAGCCTTACCTCAACCTGGCTCTTGCCTGGGGCAGTCGAAAACTGACGAGGCAGATTCGAATAGATGGGTGATGATGATTCTGTTTGGGTGCTTCAGCGCACCTTTCGGATTAGTGAAAAGTCGATGCTGGTTTTGAGCGGCTGCGGTCGGTAAAACAGCATGTGCACCTTGCTGGGAGTAATGAAGTTATCTGCCGGGCGCACTGCCGCCTCTTGTGCTGACCTGAGCAGTTTTTCTGCGCCTGTCGGGCTTATGCCATAAGCCCAGGTTCCAGCAGAAGATCTGAATGGGTAATAAACTTCACGGAGTGACAGCGGCAGTTTACGCAGAGCATGCTTTTTTCCCGGGCGGCGAAATACAGGCTCTCCAAGATAAATAAAGTCGCGAAACTTTAATGCTGGAACGGGCGCACGAAATTCCGTGTCGTCCTCCAGAACCATGATGGGTTCACCAAGTTCAACACATTTTTTCCAAAGTAAATAATGCGAGGCAAAGCAGCCCATTTCCGCGCGTGAAGCCAATTCCCGGTTTGTGCACTGGTGCGGGTAAGACCAAGTCAGCTCATGGTTTCTGAAAAATTCTTCTGAATGGTGTTTGTCGATTCCCGGGAAGATCTCCATGCCTTCCCGCTCGCCAAAACGCTCGGCTGTCCTCATGCATTGTTTGGCTCCAGCCAGAGATTCGGGAATATCAGGAAGCGTAACGATGTATTTTTTTTGGAATTTAAATGGTTCTACCTTAGCCAGCCGGCGCTGTTCAATGGCATTGCGCACCCTATATGGCAGTATCCATCTATCTTGCAGTCCCCCCAGCATCCCGAGTTTTAAAACAATCCACACTTCGCGCGCCAAGCCAATAAAAAGCTGCCGTTTCAAACTCCAACCATGCGGCCTCCCTTTGATGTAAGCCAGTTTGAACCATACATCACGGGCAAAATACCAATAAATATTTGGCTTATCTCTGAGGGGTGCCCCTAGCAATGCTCCTGCATCTATTACCTCATGTCTGCGCTGGTCCGAAAAACATTTCCAGACGAGCTCACAAAAGCGTAAGCAGTTTTTTAATAGTTGCAATTCAATACACCTTTAGAGGGCTTATGCATGTTACTCGCTGTCAGCGGTAGAAAGGAGCTCGCAAGCCCACTGTAAGATCAACGACCTCGCGTGTATCTTATTATGCACGGGGTTGGCTTGGAGTTCAGTCTGCGGTAGGTGAAAGACATCTCCTTTCATCTGAAAGCCAGGTGTTTCGCTGCAATGCCGTTTTTGCTTCAATCGCAGTAACTGTGGAAAGCTTGAGTCAGATTCGAGTTTGAAAACAGCTTGGGTCGGAGGGATGGCACACAGTGAATCGTCTTCTTTATTGTCGGGGTGGCAGGTGTCACTTTTGCAGTGATGGAATAATCTTGGTGTACCTGCCAGAGTTTAAGGGTACGGCTCAATCAGCTGTGCCGGTTCTTTCCTTCCGCACCTTGCCGAGCTTTGGCCTGACTGAGCCTTGACCTTGATGTGTTTCCGGAAGGGGCAGCACCATTCAGTTGTACGTTTTCGCGCACTGGCAGGTCGCTGAATTTGGCATGTTGGCGATTGAACAGGTACAGCGAGTAGTCTCCGGGTAAAGGCTGCAATCTCTGATGTCTTTACTGAAGAAACGACTCAGCCTTGGCACCATGAAGCCTGAAGACGATGGATTTTTGCAGAGTCTGAAGGACTACAGTTTGCAGATCAGGCGTTGTTTTTCGTCTGTGTCCAATACGAACACTCAGTCATTGCGGCAAGCTCAACCGCCAGTTTTTTGCACCCCGAAGCCCGGCCAACCCAGATGCGCAACCCTGTCTCCGAATTCTTCGGTAATATCGAACATTTTATGGGCACCCCGCCTTGTGCTTCCAAAGGCTTGGTGAACCTTGGCTCCGGGTAGAGGTTTGTGGTGTCGTTGTCGTGCACTCATCGGTAATTTTCTTGCTTAGCAGGTGCTGGCGTGTCATGATTGGAGAGGAGGCAGCGGATCGTCTGCTGATTCTTGACCGTGGAGCTGGAGCAATTTGATCCATGGCTGTGCTGACCGTGGTCAAGTTATAAATCAGGCACATTAGGACAATGAAACTACAATGAAAAAGTTAAAAATGTTGCTACGGCGCACCATAGACCGCTTGATGGGTGGGAGCCTTTCTGAACTTCGGTCGCAAAACACGCACATCATTAAAGAACTGCAAAAAGTGGACAGAGTTGGAGACCAGCATTATCGGGACTTGATAGATTTGGTGGTAGGCATAAGGTCAATTCGTCACAACAAAAGTATCAAGCTTGTCACTGAGCACCCAGTCGCACTCAATTCTATAGACTACATTTATCCTAGTGATATTATGGGGGGGAACTTCAGGCACCACGGATTCTACAAGAAGTGTAGACAATTATATGGTGAAGGCTTAAGCTTTTTAGATCTTGGGTGTGCTGGAGGTGGTCTAGTATTTGAGTTCGCGCTAAACGGTCATGTTTCAATTGGACTAGAAGGTAGTAATATTCAAAAGTCTCTGGGGAGAGCGAACTGGCGAACGATACCAGATAACCTGTTTTGCTGTGATATTACGAGGGACTTTAAGCTTCTTGACTGTTTTAAAAATACAACAAGACGCTTTACCGTAATCAGCTGCTGGGAAGTGTTGGAACATATACCTGAAGATGGTTTGGAGACTTTCTTTCTTAATGTTAAGAGACATTCTGAGGACGGTGGTATCTTTATTGGTTCAATTTGCAGGATCCCAAGTTTTCACCATGTTACAATTCAGGATGAGGGTTGGTGGGCAGACAAGTTTTCAGAACATGGTTTCAGAATATTGCCCAAAGCAGAAGTGAATTTCAATTTTTACGAGTTTTGCCAACCATTTCCCAATCTAGACATTAAAAAAAACCCAGAACAAGGGTTTCATTTTGTTGCACAGAAGAGATGATTGGCCATTCCCGCTAATAGGCGCACAAAGTTCAGTGTCCCCTTCGTGAGTCATGACTGGTTCATCAAACTCAACACATTTTTTCGGAGTAAATCAAGCTAGCAAAAGATGAATCTTTTAGAGTTGATGTGATTTGATCTTGCAGATCAGGCGTTACTCTTTTATCTAACGTCCTGAACGAACACCCGTCATCGCGGGCAAACTTAACCGTCCTGTTCTTTTGCAAACCGAAGTTCAGCTGACCAAGGATGCGTGACCTGGGCACCGAGTCACTTGGAACATCCCATGTTTTATCAGTGGAGCCTCAATTCAGCACCGACACCTTATTGGTGAAGTTGGTGGCGTGAGCGATGCACTTTGCTTCATTCTTGGTAATGACGAAAGCCGACAGCTTTGTCACATAATTTGAATCTAATGTAAAGTCTGCATCAGTGCGGTACTTTGAATTTATCATCAGGGATATGGAAGACCACCATTTCCCGATACAAACATACGGAATTGCACACGCGAAACCGGATGTTCACAGCCCGTATGATTGGTATCCCAACTGCTCACCTGTGCGTCGGGGTAACTCACTGGTGAGTTGTTTATGGAAAGTTAACGATTTGATTTTAGATAGAACATGCTTGCGTAACGCCTTAGCTTAACAACAAGACCCGTATTACGTATATGATTGCGCTTAAAGCGGATCATCTTATTTCTCCAAAATTTGATTAGATGTTCGATTTTGGGTGGGTGAGGGCATATGAAAGGTGTCATATCCCGATATTTCCAGTAGAGTTTTGCTTGAGGGTGGATGCAGCCTGGTTTCCACGTTCTGTGGTATCCGTTGAAATGAATTATAAAAGGATTTTTCGCGGCTTCATTAAGATCACTGTTGTTGTAATAGATGAATTTGTTTCGCTTAGGATGGTCGAGGATGCACCAGTATGCGTTGTATCTTAGGGGTAATGGCAACCATTTCCCTTCAGTAAGAATGTTCAGAATGTCTTGGTCTTGATGTATCAAAACATTTAATTTTTTTTCAACCAAAGGTATTACTTTTTTATACAGTCCTGAACTTCTCATTTTTTGCAAATTCATTAGCAAAACGCCAGCATTGAAGTATGGTGATTTAGGTTTCATGCCAAGCCCTTCAAGTCGTTTTTTGTGCAAAAATGTTGGCACCTCAACGCCAAGAATAAAGTTGTTATCTATTTCTTTGAGCCAGAGCTCTTCTATATCACCACAAACGATTATATCAGAGTCCAAATAAATAATCCTCTCTATCTCTGGCAGAAGTGTATGCAGTTTTAACCTGAAATATGTTTCAAATGCCCTTACACCTATATGTATGGGAAATGACTTAAACTCATTAATGTCTATTTTTATAATGTTGATATCTACATTGGTGTGAAAGTCACTTAACAATTTCAAATCAGAAATGGTATTTTGGCTCATGTCATTGTGAATTATGTAAATATTTATTTCTCTTTTACTTAGGGTATTTGAAAGTAGTGATGCAATAGCCGCAGCTGTGTGGGGCGCAAATTTATTGTTTGTGCTGAATGCAATATGCATACTTTCTTCTCTTTTTATCATTTCTTTAATTTCTCCAATTGCCTTTTAATTTGTGCTTTTAGTGAATGACGGATTTTCTTCTTCTCATCTTCCAACTCTATTGAATTAAATTGCCAATCAAAATTTTCTTTATACAGTTCTTGTGCAAGTGTGCTCAAGGCTATTTCTCCTCTCCGTATATATTGTTTTAGAGAACGTGGAAAGAGTTTATATACTGGATTTGATGAAATTATTGGATATGTTCGTGTCGGTTGCATTCTTCCACCGACCGCCGCATAGACGCTAATCCTGCCGTAATCGCCATAATATGTATTAGGAAAGAATATAGTCGGTATGCCCATTGCCTGGCAGGGCATAGCGCAGTGTAATCGGCTTGTAATAATTAAATCAGCCTCTTCTCTATACTGATCAAGCAACTGTTGAGCTTTTCTCATATTAGCTTGATGACTTTTGAATGGCTCGGTATATTTGTGTGTTACTCTTTGTACTACGTGTTCATCTGTCAAATACTTGGGGATTGGCAAGGAATCACCATCAACGATAAGCAACTTACCTTTACTCGGAGGTGTAGGCCTTTTATCAAAGGTTAAAGTCAGACATTTACTAAAAAATGTCTTTATACCTTTACTACCCAATAATTCTGCTGTACTTTGATCCCTACAACCGATTGGCTCCCATTTCTTGAAGTGTTCGAGGCACTTTGGTGAAGTAAAGAAGGCTTTAGAGGGTTCGATGTTGGCAATATGAAAGCTGAAATAAATCGGGACAATATCTTTAGATGGGGGAAAAGCATCCATCCCAAGCCTTCCCGGTCCAAACCAGCCATTCATTAACAGAACATGTTTGTCAGGGGCGGAGAACCGGCTCAATTCAAACCGATCAATTATCGCATCTACCATAGGAAAGCAGTGTGTCGCAGCGATGCTTTGAATTTCATCTCCATAATTTCCATTGTGGTATATCCCATGATGGAAATTTTTGTAGCCCAGAACAGCATATTTAAAGTCGGTCACTAGTACGTCCCCAATGACTCAGCGTGGTACAAATTCCTGACCCTCCGAAGATTTATAACAAGCCCGAGTGAAAAAGCGATTATCTCGCATTTTCTCCATGATTTTCTCCAAGGGTTTCTTTCCAGACATTAACTCCGGCCGTGTTTGACCCGACAATTACGGGTTTGTTACTGTAGCAAGGTTGTGATGACCAAGATATAGATGCGAAAAGATGTACACCCCATCTCCGTTCCTATTGATTCTACTCACGGTGCATGCCACTAACAATCTTGTGACCCCACCACAGTGTCATTGTCGAGAAGGTTCCCGGCAAAAGTTTTGGAACCCAGATAGAGTCGTAACTGTACTTTAGTGTCTAGGTTGGTTGGGCCTTCTGGGCTAATTCCGTAAGCCCAAGCACCGTAAGAGGATCTAAAGGGGTAGTAGACCTCACGAAACTCCAGCGGCAGTTTATATAGGCCATGCTTCCTGCCCGGGCGGCGGAGTACCGGCTCACCAAGGTGAATGAACTCCCGGAACCTTAGTGCTGGGACTGGAGCACGAAATTTAGTGTCGTCCTCAAGAATCATGATGGGCTCACCGAGTTTGACGCATTTTTTCCAGAGCAGATAATGCAGGCAAAGCACCCCATTTCTACGTATGCCATTAACTCACGGTTTATGCACTGGTGCGGGTAAGACCAAGTCAGGTCGTGGTCTCTGAAAAACTTTTCTGAATGATGTTTATTGATTCCCGGAAAAATTTCCATACCTTCTTGATCACCGAAGTATTCAGCAGTCCTCATGCATTGTTTGGCTCCCAGCCAGAGATTCAGGAATACCAGGAAGTGTGATGATGTATTTATTTGAATTTTGAATGGTTTTAGCTTAGCTAAGCGGCATTGCTCTATTGCATTATGTGCCCAGTATGGCAGATGCCCACCTATCTTGCAAGCCACCCAGCACTACGAGTTTTAAAACAACCCATGCTTCACGCACCAAGCCAGCAAAAAGTTGCCACTTTAAGCTCCAGCCCTTTGTGTTCCCCTTGATGTAGGCAAGTTTGAACCACAGTCCACGAGCAGAATACCAATAAATATTTGGCTTTTTCTGGTGATGCGCTCCTAGCAGTGTCCCTGCGTCTATTACATCGTGTCTGTGTCGATCTGAAAAACATTTCCAGACGAGCTCACAAAAGCGCAGGCAGTCTTTTAACAGTTGCAACTCAATACACCTTATCAGGATTTAAGCATGTTATTCGCCTCAGCAGTAGAAAAGGAGCCACGCAAGCCCACTGTAAGATCAACGACCTCGCGTGTATCTATTATGCACGCGGTTGGCTTGGGGTTCAGTCTGCGGTAAGTGACAGGTATCTTCTTTTATCTGAAAGCCAGGTGTTTCGTTGCAATACCGTTTTTGCTTCAATCGCAGCAACTGTGGAAATTTGAGTCAGATTTGGGTTTGAAAACAGTTTAGGTCGGAGGGATGGCACACAGTGAATCGTCTTTTTTATTGTCGGGTGGCAGGTGTCACTTTTGCAGTGCTGGAATAATCTTGGTGTACCTGCCAGAGTTGAAGGGTTCGGCTCAATCAGCTGTGCCGGTTCTTTCCTTCCGCACCTTGCGAGCTTTGGCCTGACTGGGCTTGACCTTGATGTGTTTCCAGGAGAGGCAACACCATTCAGTTGTACGTCTTCGTGCACTGGCAGGTCACTCAATTTGCCATGTTGCGATTGAATGAACACAGGGAATGGGTTTCCGGGTAGGGGTTGTAACCTCTGGTTCCTGCCGAAGAAACGGCCCGACCTTGGTACCATGAAGCCGCAGACGTTGGGTTTCTGCAGAGTTGAAAGGACATCAGTTTGCAGAACAGGTGTTACTCTTTTGTCTGCTTTCTGAACGAATATCCAACATCATGGCAAGCTCAACCGCCAGCTTTTTTATCCCAAAACTCAGCCAATCCGGATGCGCAACACTGTCTCCAAATTCTCAGATATTATCGAACATTTAATGGGCATACCGTTTTGTGCTCCCAAAGGCTTGGTGAGCCTTTGGCTTCGGGTAGAGGTTTGTGGTGTCTGTTGTCGTGCGCTCATTGGTAATTTTCTTGCTTAGCTACCATTAGTGTGTCACGATTGGAGAGGCAGCAGCAGTTCGTCTGCCCAACATGGTTCTGAAGACAGGAGCAATTTGATCCATGGATGTGCTGACCGTGGTCAAGTTATAAATCAGGCACATTAGGACAATGAAACTGCAATGAAAAAGTTAAAAATGCTGCTACGGCGCACCATAGACCGCTTGATGGGTGGGAGTTTGTCTAAACTTAGGAACCAAAACATAGCTTTGGCTGAAACACAGGAGCAGTGTTATCGCGATTTTGTGGATTTGGTGACCGGTGCAAAGTCAATTCGCCATAACAGAAATATCAAGCTTGTCACTGAGTACCCAGTCGCGCACGATTCCCTAGATCACACTGACCCTTTAGGCACTATTAACGATAATACCAGAAACTATGGGTTCTACAACAAATGCAGACAATTATATGGTGAAAGCTTAAGCTTTTTAGATCTTGGGTGTGCTGGAGGTGGCCTAGTATTTGAGTTTGCGTTAAATGGACATGTTGCGATTGGGACTGGAAGGCAACGATATCTCAAGGACCCTAGCGAGAGCAAATTGGCGAACTTTACCGGATAACCTCTTTTGCTGTGATATAACGAAGAAGTTTGAGCTTCTTGATTGTACTAAAAAGATGACAAGCCGCTTTAACGTTATAAGTTGCTGGGAAGTGCTGGAACATATTCCGGAAGATGGCTTGAAAACTTTCTTTGTTAATGTAAAAAAACATTCTGAAGTTGGTGGCATTTTTATCGGTTCTATCTCTACTTGTGACAGCGACATACACCATGTTACAGTCTATGACAAAACTTGGTGGGTGAACAAATTTTCGGAATATGGTTTCAGAATTCTTCCTGAAGCAGAGGTAAATTTTGATTTTTGGGAATTTTGTAGACCATTTCCCAGATCAATTGACCTACGTGCATGTCCTGATCTGGGTTTTCACTTTGTTGCCCAGAAGCGTTGAATAAGCTTTATGCCACTCAGGCCTGTATGCAATATATTGTGTAATGGTAAAACATATCTTACTTGCGCTCAGTCCTTTTCCAGAAAAACGACCTAAGAACTCAGTTCAAAGAGCTGCCTGGGTGAATGTTATAAATAGATATTTTAGAACCCTGTTTGAAAGTAAAGATTTATGTTTTTCAGTTGTTTTGGGTCCATTTCATGATGCTTATTGGAAAACTAATTACCAAAATTCATACTCAAAAATAACGAAAAATATATGTTTGGATCCTGAAAAATATACAAATAATGTTTGTACTTATAAAACACGCAATGCTTTATATATCGAATCACAGAAAAGTGACTTCGTTAAAACACTAGCAGCTGAGATAATTGGCCAGTATGGAGATTTACCTCCGCCAGATCTTATTCTCCAATTTAATCATCATGCCCCTTATCTTCTTTCAGCTTTCAAGGATTCTCCCTTGCTTAACTTTCACGAGGGAGGCCTTTCTAGAACGCCGTTTCCACCATCATGGCGCTTCGAAAGTGGCAAATTCCTTTCTGGGTCTGACTTTAGCGTCAGCTTGGCTAGTGGTCGTAACAATAATGAAACTGGGACTAAAAATGATGTTGTCGATCTTATCAGGCATAATAGTTTCGCTGCCCTAAACAGAATCAACCCTTTCAAAAGAAAGCTCCGACTGTGGAAAAAAAAATATCGTAGATTGCACTTACTACCCTTACATGTGTCCGGTTATGTCTCATTTGACATGCTTTGTGAGTATGAAAACCAATACCACTTTCTGACAGATGTCTTGGAAAATACCTCTACTGATGTAGGATTAATTGTAACTGAGCATCCCGGGTACCCTGTGATTACAACAAAAATGAACGATGAATTAAATTGCAGGTTTCCGAACTATATCTATGAGGCTGATTTTTCTTTGATAATGAATGTATCCACTTATTTTGTTCCTTATGTTGATGCAGTAATAACTGTATCTTCTTCAGTATTCTGGCATGCTGCATTAATGGGTAAGACTTGTTGTGGTTTAGGTACTGGAGAGTTTTCCATGTTAGCGGACACAAACTCTCTTCAAGGGTTAAATGAATTATCAACTCGTGGAGCACTCCAGCCTTATCGATATGATGCTCTTATTTACAGACGTTTGACTCAAAACTGGGTACCCGATTCTTTAATGAAAGAACCTGAATTCCTGGAAAGATGGCTTAAACACTTGTGTTCGAAAGTGCACCCGAAACCAACTATTTCTGACGACACACTTAAGCAAGATTTTGCAAGCGCTATCAATAATTTACAATATTTAAAGCGTAATCCATTTACAATATTAAAAGGTTTGGATTTGCCAATGTCATGTAAATCTGCCTTTGATAAAGCAGATCCGACTTTACTGCGAATGGTGGTCACCGCTTCACCTTTCGCCAAGAAAGTTAGGCCTTACATATCCAAGCTGTACCGTAACCTGCAATTTGGACTCAGGTTTTTGAAAAGAAAGTTTAAAGCCTCACTAGCTTAAAAGACAAACATTTCTTACTCCGCTTTCGCCTGTGGCAAGAATTGGAGCTACGAATATCCCACACAGTATTTTCAGTACGACTTGAAATTGTTATCTGCCCATGCCTGTTCTCCTCTTTGGTAGTCCTTAACGGCTAACCGACGCTTGCTATGCGTCGTTGCCATCAGGGCGAGTGATTCGGGATAAAAATGGAACCCCTGAAAGCCTATCCACAACCTGGCTTTTGCTTGGGGTAGGTCGAAAACTGACGAGGCAGATTCGAATAGTATGAAACCTAACTTTCGTATGTGTTCAACATTGATTATAGCACTATGTTTACCTAAGAAATTGAAATCTTACATTTTAATGTTTTACCGTATGTCTAGATATATGCTTAGGGTTTTGAAAAGAAGCGTTAAAACAAGCTCATCTTATGTGACACCTAGTGCCAGGGAAGTCACTAGGTGAGTCAGGCAACTTCCAGTACAATTGTAGGAATTACTTTTTGTTATCTGTTATTTCATAGCTTACCAAGTTGCCTTTTAAGTTGTTCATTAAATGAGTCACGAATCTCTCTTTTTTCATCCTCACATTCACCAGTATCAAACTGCCAATGAAAACTTTTTTCAAAAGCTTGGCGTTCTCGCGATAACAAAATGCTTTCAGCTTTGTGTACTACCCGCCTTAAGATTTTGGGAAAGTACTTAAACGCTTTATTAGTGGAGATTATTGCACACGGTCTTATGTCGCATAGCGTCCCACCAACTTCTGCATAAAGCTTAACCCTACCATCATGCCCTCCAACACTAAATGGTGGCACATAAATCCTTGGTACTCCCATTGCCATACAAGGTAGGGCACAGTGCAATCTAGAGGTAATAACTGCGCCAGCTTCATTTTTATAGCGATCAAGTAAACTCTGTGCCGCCTTCATATTATCTCGATAATCATTGTGCTTAGCTCGTACGGTATGAGTTACCCTTTCCACCAAATTCGAATTTATTAGAAACTCAGGTATTTTTACTGGCATATCTCCTTCATCAACAATAAATAATTTTCCTTTACCTTGTAATTCAGTTCTTTTATCAAAAGTTAAAGTCAGACATTTGCTAAAAAATGTGTCAATACCTTTACTTCCCAATAACTCAGCTGTTTCACAGTCTCTGCAACCGATTGGCTCCCATTTCTTGAAATGTTCAAGACATTCATGTGAAGTGTAAAAGTCCCTAGCTGACTTTTCAATATGGAAACTGAAGTAAATTGGGATGATACTTTTTGAAGGAGGAAAACCATCTGTGCCTTCTATCCCAGACCCAAAGAAGCCATTCATCAACAGAACGTGCTTGACAGGGTTAGAAAACTGGTTCAATACATTACGATCTATTATTGTGTCTACTCTAGGCAGGCAAAGCTCCGCAGCAATACTTTGAATTTCGTCTCCATAGTTTCCTACATAGTATATTCCATGGTGCAAATTGTTGTAGCCGAGAACAGCGTATTTAAAATCTGTCATTAATATGTTCCTAAAGATTCAGCATAGTACAGGTTCTCGACTTGCACAATTTATATCAAGCGTGAGTGCGAAATTTATTATTGAGCCATGAACGAACTAAACGTAAATAATTAACCGGTCTGTTAGGTAGAGTATCTCTTAGTATCTTTAGTAAATCCGCTTTCAGCCTACTTCTTACTCTTTTGATTTTACTTATCCATTTTGGTCTGTTCAATATTCTTCTCAGTGCCCTTTTTAGTTCTTTGTTTCCTAGTGTTTTTTCAAGTCCCATCAAATTAGTTTCTGCAAACATGCGTTGAGGCAATCCATCGATGAAATCTATTTTGTAGACATCTTTGATGCAAATCTCATTGTTAAAGGTTACGCACCGTTCGATCGCATTGTGTGTCTTTAGGCTAATCATGGTTTGTACACACTTCTCACATTTAGAACAGTTATAGCAGGAATTAATGTTTGAGTAGCATACACGAAGGCAACTGAGCACCTTTTCGTTTTTTGAAATCTGAGCTACTTTGTCCAACCTTGTTGCCTCAGCTCCATCATGAAATAATTCCAGAGAATCAGAACTCCAAAGAGGATCTAATAGGGGGTGGGAAGCCCAAGGTATCATTTGCCCATAACTTTGAGTTGATGGAATATAAATTCTACGGAAATTGTATGATAAAAGGTGTGCGACCGCGGCGAGTGCAGCGCCATGCGCTTGTATCCCCCAAGACAGACCGTATGACTTTAGAAATATATTTATGTTAGTCTTTATCTCTATAAGATTTTTGTCAAAGTGTAAAGCAATCTCATTGATTCTTGCGGATACAGTATCCCTGAGCTTTGTGTCATCAAAGCTTATATCTGTACCATGAATAAAAATTAGGTCAGTTATTTCATCTTGTCTTTTTAGATGTGTGTAAAACGAATCCAGCCCTCCAGAAAAAAATGCTCCAACCCTTTCCTTTTTCAGAGACTCACCGGCACGTGATGATTCGCCTTTGACCGTAACCCGTTCAAACTCTGTATACCATGAGTGGTATATATCCTGAATAATTTTAAGTCCAGAGAGGAATTTTTTACTTACTTCCCCCTCTGCGATCAATGTGCCACCGCCTTCCTTCATGCAAGGCAGAATAACGCTAGAAAGATATGCTTCAAAGTTTCCTTGCAGATTAGTGTTACCCAGCGAACAAAAAAAACATTGCGCACTGTCGTTTTTTATCTGAAGTCCAAATTTTATGTGGCGCACTTCCTCACTATGAGGAGGGCTATGATTCGCATTTCTTGCATGATTTTTTTCATCACGTTCCATTCAGTTCATTTGTACCAATTGATTTTTTACCTAGCTGTCCGCTGGGCTTACCTGATTCACGTGGTTGTTACTACAGCTGAAGTTGAAGCGGTCGTGGAAATAGATGCGGACAAATGCACATCATCACCATTCTCGTCGATGATAGTCAGGTTCACGTTACCAAGCAACCCCGTAACTCTACCACACATGGCGTCATTGTCAAGTGCAAGGTTTTCATGAGTGGATCTGTTGTTTTCATAGCATAGGATTAGGAGCTATCAGCTATCAGCTTGAGAAGTGAACTCCAGATTCTTGAACACGTCTCACAGCAACTAAATTTCTTCAACATTTAGATCTTTTTTAAGAATAGAGGAGTACTCGGTGCCAATCGTGATTGGGTGCGGGAGATAACAAAGAATGTCGTTCCTTCTTGAGTGTATGAATAAGTCAACCGTGTTAACCACCATTTTATTCGTAGCATTGATGAGTTTTTGTGCTGCGTGCGGCATGATTCCGTAGGCGTAAGTACCTAAAAAGTAATTAAATGGATAGTAGGCTTCTTGGCACTTATTTGGTACGGCCTCCATTATTTTTGCATCAATATATACACCTTTATGGTCGACGATGTATGATAGTCCGTCAGTCTTTTCGTCTGGTTGAGTTCCGGAGAGCCTTGTACTAAATGGCATTACGGAACGAATGAAGCCGTCTTCTACAATAACAAAAGGTAGTTTGCGTTTGACAACTGATCGTAGATATATACACCTTCTGAGGTTATACGCCGTTCCAAACATCAATGCAACAGTTGCTTCAGATATATTGGAAACTAGAAAACAACCAGTAGATTCTTCAAAATGAATCAAAGTATCCCAGCACCTGTCAGTTGTAACTCTTTTTCCACTTATTTCACCGTTGAAGCCTAGTGATTTGTTCAATTTAAGTGATTTCTTAACTAAATAGTCACAATATGGATCGAAAAACATCAATAGTGTAATCCGCTCTAGCTTTGCTCTTAAAATGACATAACATCTTTTGAGAAGACTAATAATTCCCCCTAACAGATGAGTGAGTGTTAATTTAACCATGCTGTAGTTGTATGCTACTTAACGCCAACACTTTCTCGGTTTCTCGCGGCAGTTCCAATTTGAAAAAAGCTGCCGGTAACCCTCAATATGGTACTTTGTAAATAGAAGAATGCTTGTCACTGGTTGTAATTGGATGTGGGAGGTAAAAAAGAATGTCGGATGTTCTTGAACTTATGAACCTGTCAGCCGGCCTAGCTACCGTTTTATGTACTGCATCAATCAATTTACGTGCTGCCACTGGTGTGATTCCGTAGGCGTATGTTCCTAAAAGGTGCCCAAATGGATAGCAGACTTCCTGGTACTTATTTGGCACAACTGCCATTATTTCTGCATTCCATTGTGAGTAGGGTTTCCCCAAGTGAACAATTTCCTTGAATCTGAGCGGAAGAACAGGTGCACAAAACTCCACGTCATCCTCTAAAATCATAATCGGCTCGTCTAGCTCAACGCATTTCTTCCAGAGAAGATAATGGGAGGCAAAGCAACCCATTTCTGCGCTGATATCATAAAGTTCTTCGTGCCTTGGGGTTGAAGTGAATGTCAAGCCACGTTCCAGAAAAAACGCCAGAGACTCTTCCTTCCTGATTCCCGGAAATATTTCCATTCCCTTGTCTTCTCCGTAACGTTTGGCAGAGTTAATGCACCGTTTGGCTCCGGCGAGCGATTCAGGAACATCTGTCAAGCAGATTACGTACTTACTGTGAATTTTTAGCTTTTTCAAATGACAGATTTTGCGCTGGGTCAGCCAATTTTGATAGAGTAAAATCATCTTAACGCCAGCCTTTATGGTAATTAACAGTTTCACTAGCGTCCGAAAAGAGAGAAGGCGCCACCATCCTTTCAGCAAAACTTTTCTAAATTCCCACCCCTTGGCAGAATAATGAATATCACCAAGATAACTCCAAACAAGACCATTTTTGTGGGGATTCTCACTTCGATGAGAGTGGTAGTAGGGCAGCAACTTGTCCCCGACTCTTGCTCCACGCATGACGCCACCAAAGCAGATGCCGTTACCTTCTTTTTTCCCGGCCAGAATTTTCCAAAGCGAACTGAGCAGAAAAAAAATGAAATGGAATTTCCTCAGGACAGGATTTGTTTCTGCCATTATTAAATCTGTTTTTTTGACAAAGCTTCAAGAAAAAGAAGACTAGATCGCGATTTTAAGCTGTCTGTCTCTGTGTTGGAACAGGCTTACCCACAACACACACCATCAGTCTTCAGTTGAATCGTTCAGCATGGTTTTCGTGTGGGCTTCACTTTCGGCTGACCTTTCGGCTGACCTTTCGGCTTCTCCTGCGGCTCATCGACCCCGTACAGCTTGCCGTCTTTGCCTCTGAAGGTATGGCTGATCCTTTCCACTTTGAACGGGAATGCTCCTGGTTCCGTTGTGCTTTCGGCAGGAATCCAATATTCCGGGAGCACGCTATCCATGGTTATTTTAACAGATAACAAGGATTTCCGGACAAGACATTTTTTATCACAGATCGCAGTGACAGGCTGAAAAGTTCCAAGCCTATTGTGCCGCTGTAGCGAACAACGAAGCAATGCTTCAAGCTTAGGTCAAGTTTGAAGTTACTAACCAGACAGACAAGAAGTGCTGGAATATTTTATTCTGAACCAGTGTCTGTGTGCTAGTGAAGAAAGCCAGTCTAGAGGTGAAAAAACTCCGAATTGGTGTTGAAGATCCAACTGGGTGCAGCTTACCCAGGGAGCTTGGCGGATCGCTGAAAAGTGTGTGCTGGTTTCAAGGGGTTGAGGTTGGTAAAACAGCATGTGCACTTTGCTGGGGGTAATGAAGTTATCTGCCGGACGAACTGCCGCTTCTTGTGCAGACCTGAGTAATTTGGTTGCGTCTTCTGGGCTAATTCCGTAAGCCCAAGCACCGTAAGAGGATCTAAAGGGATAGTAGACATCACGAAATTCCAGCGGCAGTTTATATAGGACATGTTTCCTCCCAGGGCGGCGGAGTACCGGCTCACCAAGGTGAATGAACTCCCGGAACCTCAGTGCTGGAACTGGCGCACGAAACTCAGCGTCATCTTCAAGAATCATGATGGGCTCACCGAGTTCGACGCATTTTTTCCAGAGCAAATAATGCGAGGGAAAGCACCCCATTTCTGCGTATGCCATTAATTCTCGGTTTATGCACTGGCGCGGGTAAGACCAAGTCAGGTCATGGTCTCTGAAAAACTTTTCTGAATGATGTTTATTGATTCCTGGAAAAACTTCCATACCTTCTTGATCGCCGAAGTATTCGGCAGTCCTCATGCATTGTTTGGATCCAATCTGGCATGCCGCTTTAGTGTGAAAAATCTGTTGTGGATTAGGTACCGGTGAATTTTCCAGGATCACAGACACAAATTCACTCAATGGTCTGAATGAGTTACTGCGCACTGGTGACCTTCCATCCTATAGGTATGATGGTCTTCTTTATGAACGTTTGACACAAGACTAGGTGCTAGTTCCATTGATGGAGAACCCAGACTTTCTCGAAGAATGGCTTAAATTCTTGTGTTCAGATGAGCATCCTGTACCGATATTTCAGATGGTGATCTTAAGTTGTTTTCTGCCAATGCAAGTAAAGATTTAAAGTTATTTATACGTAATCCCTTTGTGTTGCTTGAAAATTCAGACTTACCACTATCTTATGTCTCAATAACTCGGAGACTGAATTTTCGCATGCTGATATCTCTGATTATCGTACCATGCATTCCAAACATATTAAAATCCTACATTTTGGCCGTTTATCACAAATCAATACATTGGATTAGAGTATTGAAAAGAGCCTTAAAGTTAGGTAAACCTTAGGATTGACCGTAGCTAGCTAAGTGAACCATGTGTGCCCTAAAAGTCCACTACACATGGTGTCATTGCAAGGACGAGGTCTGCATAATTGTGTCTGCTGTTTTCATGGTATATGATTAGAGGCTATCGGATCGATGAGAACATCGTACTGGTTGTAATTGGTTGTGGGCGGTAAAAAAGCATACGAACCTTGGTAGGTGTAATAAAATTATCTGCCGGATATACGGTGATTTTCCGTGCTGAGCTGAGTAGCTTGCGTGCACCGTTAGGTTTAATGCCGTAGGCAAATGTACCTACAGAATATTTAAAAGGATAATAAACTTCATGATGCGATGCCGGTAATGTATCGATAACGTTCTTTTTTACATAAGGAGGTGGCTTGCCCAAATATATAAAATCATCAAATCTCAGCGCCGGTACAGGAGCACGAAATTCAACATCGTCTTCTAGAACCATGATGGGTTCATCTAGGTCAACGCACTTTTCCCATAATAAATAATGTGATGCGAAGCAGCCCATTTCTGCTAGCAAAATGGATTTTGGCTTCATGCTTTGGAAAGGGTAAGACCAAGTTAAATTATAGTTTTTAAAGAACTCTTCCGATTGTTTTTTTTTTATTCCCGGAAAAATCTCTATACCTTCTCGTTCGCCAAAGCGTTCTGCTGATTTGATGCACATCTTTGCACCCGACAGGGACTCCGGAATATTGGTAAGAGTGATGATGTATTTCTTGTGGAGCTTGAATGGTTCAATGCTAGCTAGATGGCGTTGTTCTACTTTGTTGCGAATTTTGTATGGCAATGAAAAACGGTCATGGGTTGCTCCAAATGTGGTGAGTTTTAAGGCTGATATGGCTTCATGCATCAATCCTTTCAGGAGCTGCCATTTTAATCTTGCTCCATGTTGTGCAGGGTTGATATAAGCGAGCTTTCGCCACCAGCCATGGTGTAAACACCAATATATATTGAGCTTTCCATTTATTTTAGCCCCTAAAAGTGACCCTGATTCCCCCATATCATGCTGGTGTCGACCCGAAAAAATTTTCCAGGCCAGTTCACATAAACTATAGAATTTCTTCAACATTTGTTTGTACTTTTCGTATAGAAGTGTGCTTGAGGCTGGTCATGGTTGGGTGCGGGAGATAAAAAAGAATGTCACATGTGCTGGATCTTATGAGCCTGTCGGTTGGCAGAACAACCATTTTATGTGCGGCATTAAGCAATTTGCGTGCTGCCAACGGCATGATCCCGTATGCGTAAGCTCCTAGAAGGAAATTAAATGGATTATATACTTCCTGATGTTTATCTGACATTGCTTCCATTACTTTTGCATTTCTTGACAAACAAGGTCTCCCTAAGTGAATAACCTCCCTGAACTTGAGTGGAGAAATGGGGGTACAAAATTCTACGTCATCCTCTAAAATCATAATCGGCTCGTCTAGCTCAACACATTTCTTCCAGAGAAGGTAGTGGGAAGCAAAACAGCCCATTTCTGCTCTGATATCATAAAATTCCTCATGCCCTGGAGTTGAACTAAACGTCAAGCTATGTTCCAGAAAAAAAGCCAAAGAGTTTTCCTTCCTGATCCCTGGAAATATCTCCATTCCGCTGTCTTCTCCGTAGCGTTTGGCAGAACTCATGCAACGTTTGGCGCCGGCGAGCGATTCAGGAACATCTGTCAAGCTGATTATGTACTTTCTGTGAATTTTTAATTTTTTCAAATGACGAATTTTGTGTCGTATCCTCCAGTTTTGATAGAGCAGAATCGTTCGTCCACCAATTCTGTAAATCAGCAATTCCACGAGTACCTGGTAATAGAAATGAATGAACCATCCACGTAGCAAAATTTTCCTAAATTCCCTGCCTTTTGCCGAGCGATGCAGATGACCAAGATATAGCCAGGCGCGCCCATGGCGACGATGGTAGTCGCTTCGGTATGAGTGATAATAGGGTAGAAGTTTGTTCTCGGCTTTTGCTCCATGCATGATCCCACCGAAGGAGATGCCATCACCTGTTTTTTCCCCGATCAGAATTTTCCAAAGTGAACTGAGTAGAAAACAAATGTATCTGAATCTATCTAGTGTACGACTCATTTTTGCCACCATTAAATTTGTTCTTTTGTGAAGCCTCAAGAAAAAGAAGCTCGGCTCGCGATTTTAAGCTGTCTATCCTTGTGGCGGAACCGGCCACATACACCATCATTCTTCAGTGAAGTGGTTCGGGCACGACTTTCGCGTAGCTTTCACTTCCGGCTGACTTTTCAGCTTCAACCCTTGGTTGCCGACTTCGTACAGTTTGGAGTCATTGCCTCTGAAGGTATGGCTGATCCTTTCCACTTTGAACGGGAATGCTCCTGGTTTCGTTGTGCTTTCGGCAGGAATCCAGTATTCCATGACCACCGTATTTCCGGGGACGGTCAATGACCAGAATGTTCCGTTGTGGCTCGTGCCGCTGCCTTTGTATTCTCCGATCGGTGCGCTTGGGCTGCCGTGGAGGGCGTAGACCTTCACGGATGTTTCCGGTGCAAGCGCAAAGTCTGTGAAGCGTACTTTCGGATTGAGTTTTACCCTCAGCATCAAACCTTCTTTCACTTTCTCGCGTCTGCTCCGATCTGAAATAAAACTGCTGGGTCAGCTCTCAATAGGGTGTTTTGACAATAGAAGAGTATTCAATACCGATCTTAATTGGGTGTGGGAGGTAAAAAATAATGTCGTACGTTCTTGACCTTATGAACTTGTCGACTTGCCTAACAACCACTTTGTGCGAAGCATCAATCAATTTGCGTGCTGCCACTGGCGTGATTCCGTAGGCGTGAGTGCCCATAAGGTAATGAAATGGATTGTAGACTTCCTGGTACTTGTTTGGCACAGACGCCATTATTTCTGCTTCCTTTGGAAAGGAGGGTTTCCCCAAGTGAATAATCTCTCTGAATCTGAGCGGAAGAACCGGCGCACAAAACTCCACGTCATCCTCTAAAATCATAATTGGTTCGTCTAGCTCAACGCATTTTTCCCAGAGGAGATAATGGGAGGCAAAGCACCCCATTTGTGCGCCGACATCAAAAAACTCTTCGCGTCCCGGGGCTGAAGAAAACGTCAGGTTGTGTTCCAGAAAAAAAGCCTGAGACTCTTCTTTCCTGACCCCGGGAAATATCTCCATTCCCTTGTCTTCTCCGTAACGTTTGGCAGAGTTAATGCACCGTTTGGCTCCGGCGAGTGATGCAGGAACATCTGTCAGGCTGATTACGTACTTTCTGTGAATTTTTAACTTCTTCAAATGACGAATTTTGCGCTGCACTAACCAGTTTTGGAAGAGAAAATCGATTGACTGCCAGCCCTGATGGTAATAAACAGTTTCACTAGCGCCCGAAAAGATAGAAGAATGCCACCACATCTTTCAGCAAAACTTTTCTAAATTCCCACCCCTTGGCAGAGTACTGAAGATGACCAAAATACCTCCAAGCGAGACCATTTTGGTGGGGATTCTCACTTCGGTGAGCGATAATACGGCAGTAGCTTGTCTCCGACTCTTGCTCCACGCATGACGCCACCAAAGGAGATGCCGTC
This sequence comes from Candidatus Oxydemutatoraceae bacterium, assembly GCA_965212025.1. Lineage (GTDB taxonomy): Bacteria > Pseudomonadota > Gammaproteobacteria > Poriferisulfidales > Oxydemutatoraceae. Next base: position 66,720 of record OZ243039.1, on the reverse strand, counting down.
ACCTTCTTTTTCCCCAACCAGAATTTTCCAAAGCGAACTGAGCAGAAAACAAGTGTAAGAGCCTGTTTTTGCCATTATTAAATCTGTTTTTTGACAAAGCTTCAAGAAAAAGAAGCCGGGGTCGCTATTTTAAGCTGTCTGCCTCTTTGTTGGAACAGGCTTGCCCACCCACACCATCACCCTTCGGTTATACGGTTCAGCATGGCTTCCGCGTGGCTTTCACTTCCGGCTGATCTTCCGGCTGGCTTTGCGGCTGATCTTCCGATTGACTCTGCGGCTTCTCCTGCGGCTCATCGACCCCGTACAGCTTGCCGTCTTTGCCTCTGAAGGTATGGCTGATCCTTTCCACTTTGAACGGGAATGCTCCTGGTTCCGTTGTGCTTTCGGCAGGAATCCAGTATTCCACGACCACGGTATTTCCGGGGACGGTCAATGACCAGAATGTTCCGTTGTGGCTCGTGCCGCTGCCTTTGTATTCTCCGATCGGTGCGCTTGGGTTGCCGTGGAGGGCGTAGACCTTCACGGATGTTTCCGGTGCAAGCGCAAAGTCTGTGAAGCGTACTTTCAGGGAGAGGGAGTCGGGGGAGTGGATTTGGGCTTGCCAGATTCGGTCATCGCTTTCTTCCCTTTCTTCCCCTTCTTCTTCTTCCACCAAGGCCCAGTTGGGTGTGGTCAAACGGGCTTCTCTGCCGATGCCTACGTATGCTTTGGTCGGGTCACTTGCCAGGCGTTTGATTTCTCTTTGTTCCTCGATATTCAGTGCCGGCAGGTCAAGCCGTGTTGCGAGGCTTGGGTAGTCGTTAATCGCTGCTGCTTGCGCGTGGCGGACTTCGGGTCTTGTGGTGGGTCGTAGCTCGACTTCCATGCCTGGCATGCTTTGCGCAAAGACGCAGGATGTCGCGAGGAGCATGGCAGGCAGGGTCAGTGGCTGGCCGTGTAAAGCCATCTTTTGGGAGCTATGCCTGTTCTTGGGGCGCGATTTGCCATTGGTCTTTGGCAACCAGATCCGATATTTCCAGTGCGACTTTCAGTGCTTCGCGACCGTCCTCGCCGTTAACGCGTGGGACTTTGTGTGTCAGAACGCAGGATACGAAGTGGGCTATTTCATCGTGCAGGGAGTCGGCTTCCGGGTAACGCCAGGTTTTCGCTTGGAAGGGTGCACCACCTTCCTCGTTGTTTCGAAATGCCTCTGTGTAGTAGTGGTTTTTCATGTCTACGTGATGGTACTTGTGGCTTTCGAAGATCCTGAGCTTTCTTTCCTGTTTCATGCTGATGCGGCTGGCCGTAACATTGGCAACGCAACCGTTGGCAAAATGTATCCGGACATTGGCGATGTCTGTGTCTGGGTTCAGTACCGGCACTCCTTTGGCTAGCAACGATTCAACCGGGCTTTTCACGAGGCTGAAAATATTGCTGAGATCGTGAATCATCAGATCCAGTATGACGTTGACATCCGTGTTTCTGTCGCTCGGCTCCATCAGGCGGACAGCTTCGATGAACATGGGCAAAACGACATTTTTGCGTAGGCGGCAAAACGCTGGATTAAACTGTTCAATGTGTCCGACTTGCAGCAGGCAGTTGTTTTCTTTTGCAAGGGCAATCAACGCATCGGCTTCGGCAATGGAGGTGGAAATGGGCTTTTCAACGAGGACATGAACCCCGGTCTTCAGGCAGTCGCTGGCAATCTGAAAGTGCGTGCCGGTCGGGGTGGCTATGCTGACTGTGTCCACTTTTCCCAGGAGTTCGGAGTAATCCGTCAATGGTTGTGTGTTGTAACGTTTCGCTATCGTGTGACTGCGCTCCTCGTCAGAATCCACGATGGCGACGAGGTTGCAGCCTTCAAGTCGTTCATACTTCTGTGCGTGGTATTGCCCTAGGTGTCCCACCCCAATGACGGCGCATCGCAATTCAGACATGGGCGGGGCACTCCCGGGGACAGAACATGCGGCTTTCCGGTACTGAGCAAATCCTCGTCAAGCGCAGCGACCGGCTGCCTGACTTCAGGAACCTGTTGCTTGTGGGAGTCGACGAAGCCGGGCGGGGAGCCTTGGTCGGTCCGGTGATGGCTGCTGCGGTGGTCATTCGTGATTCGGACATTCCGGTGGGGTGTCGGGACTCAAAGCGCCTGACTTCAGGGCAACGCCAAAGACTTGCCGGATGCATAAAGCAATCTGCACAGGGGTGGGGTGTCGGCTCAGCAACGGCCATGGAAATTGACCGCTTCAATATTCATCATGCCAGTTTGCTGGCGATGAGGCGCGCCTTGGAATCTTTGCAGACTGCGTATGAATGCGTTTTGGTTGACGGCATGCATTTCCCCGTGGTGGACTGTAAAAGTTATGCAATTTGCGGTGGTGATGATCGGGTGGCGCAGATCTCGGCTGCTTCCATTCTCGCCAAAGTCAGTCGGGATGAGTTCATGCTTGATTTACACCAACGCTTCCCGGCTTATGGTTTTGCCTCCCATAAGGGCTATCCTACCAAAATGCATCGTTTGGCGATTCAGAAATACGGGTCGTGTGCCTTTCATCGGAAGACTTTCAGGCTCCTGGGCGAGTAGGTGACCCGTGGTGGCGACAGAATGACAGGGCTTGGTGATTTCGTGCATCTTCGTGTGCATTCCGAGTATTCGATCAAGGATGGATTGGTCAGCCCTGCGGCTCTGGCAAAACGTGCGCATGAGCAGGGTAGCGGAGCCTTGGCGGTGACGGATCTTGGCAACCTTTTTGCGGCCGTGAAGTTTTACAAGGCAGCTGTGGATGTTGGCATCAAGCCTGTTATTGGTTGTGAGGTGCGTCTGCAGGGTCGACCGGGGGTGGGCAAATCGGCTGGCTCTGTCGTTTTGCTGTGCATGAGCGAAGCCGGCTATCGAAATTTGACGTGCCTGTTGACGCAGTCGTATCGCGAAGGGCAGGACTCGGATGGCCCACAGCTTCGTTACGAGTGGCTGAAGCAGTATTCGTCAGACCTCATTGTTTTGTCCGGTGGGGTGCAGGGTGATCTGGGTCAGGCTTTGCAGCGTGGCAGGCCGGCAGGGACCCAGAAAGTGCTGGATTTCTGGCGGAACAACTTTCCCGGTCGCTACTATCTGGAAATTCAGCGTAATGGCAGACCTCATGAGGAGGCGTATCTGGAAAACGCCTGTGCTCTCGCCGCTTCCGAGGGGCTTCCGATTGTCGCCACCAACGAGGTGTGCTTTCTGGACAAAAGCGATTTTTTGGCTCATGAGGTGCGTGTCTGCATCGCCAGGCGTGATCAGCTCGCAGACCAAAAGCGCTTGCAGACTCACGTTGCCGAACAATATCTGAAAACTCCCGAAGAGATGCTTTCGCTGTTTCACGACTATCCGGAGGCCATTGAAAACACCGTGGAGATTGCCAAACGTTGCACTTTCCGCATGGACTTTGGCCGTGTTTTGCTGCCGAAGCTCTCGACTCATGCGGATAAGGACGCTGAGTTGCATTTGCGGGAAGAAGCGAGGAAAGGGCTGGATATCTTTTTGCGTACCCGGGAAGGGAAGCGGGAAGAGTATGAGCAGCGCATGGCGCACGAACTGGAAGTCATAGCGCAGACAGGTTTTTCCAGCTACTTTCTGATTGTTTCTGATTTCGTGCAGTGGGCGAAGCAGCGGGGTATTCCGGTAGGGCCAGGCCGTGGTTCCAGCGCGGGTTCTCTGGTCGCTTTTCTTGTGAAAATTACCGAGGTCGATCCTTTGCCGCACAAGTTGCTGTTCGAGAGGTTTTTGAACCTGGAAAGAATTTCGCCTCCGGATATTGATGTGGACTTTTGTATGGATCAGCGTGACCGGGTCATTGAGTACGTGGTTGACCGTTACGGGCAGGATCATGTGAGCCAGATCATTACTTTTGACACCTTGGCCGCAAGAGCGGTCGTGCGCGATGTGGGGCGGGTTCTGGGCTATCCCTATCCGCAGGTGGACCGGATCGCAAAATTGGTTCCCGCCCAGCTCAACATCAAGTTGAAAGACGCGCTTGCCAAGTCTCCTGAATTGGGAAAGCTGATGAACCCCAGCGACGCCGAAGCAGAGCAGACCGTCAAGGAGATTTTCGATTATGGACTCATGCTCGAAGGTTTGGTTCGTAACCCTGCCAGGCATGCGGGGGGCGTGATCATTGCGCCGGAACCTCTGACCCATTACACGGCGCTTTACTGTGAGCGTGGCGGCACGGGTGTCGCGACTCATCTGGATATGAACGATGCGGAGGCAATTGGCTTGGTGAAGTTTGATTTCCTTGGCTTGAAGACGCTGACTGTGCTCAACAGAACGGTGGCCATGGTCGCCAAACAGAAAGGAACACAGATCGACCTCACGGCTCTTCCTGTTGACGATGCACAGGTTTACCGCCTGCTGAGTTCGGGGCGAACCGCAGGTATTTTCCAGTTGGAATCGCCGGGCATTCAGCAATTGGCGAAGCGGATCAGGCCCGATTGCTTTGACGACCTGGTTGCCTTGCTTGCCCTTTTTCGGCCAGGTCCGCTGGGTGAAAGAGGCATGATCGACAGCTTTGTGCGTGGCAAGCATGGGGGGAAAATTAATTACCTGCACAAGACCCTGAAGCCGATTCTTAAAGACACTTACGGCGTGATTGTCTATCAGGAACAGGTGATGGAGATTGCCCAGAGGCTTGCCGGTTTCAGTCTCGGGCAGGCGGATGTCTTGCGCAGCGCCATGGGCAAGAAAAAGAAGGACGTGATGAGAAAACAGCGGAAGCAGTTCGTGGAGTCTGCGGTTGAACGTGGGATAAACCAAACCAAGGCAGTAAAGATTTTCGAGTTGATGGAGAAGTTCGCACAGTACGGCTTCAACAAGTCGCATTCCGTTGCCTACGCTTTGGTGTCTTACCGTACGGCATGGCTGAAGGCTCACCACACTGCGGCCTATATGGCGTCTTTGATGACGACCACGACCGACTCGTCCCGCCTTTTGGAATTGATTTATGAATGCGGCAGTTTGGGCATTGTGCTTGAGCCTCCAGACGTCAATCGCAGTCTCGTTGGTTTTTCCTCGCTTGATGAGCGCACGGTTCTTTATGGTCTCGGTTGCATTCGCAATGTGGGCAATGATGTCATGCAGAAACTGGTTGATGAGCGTGAGAAAAACGGGGACTTCGCCAGTCTTCGCGATTTCTGCCTGCGCACCCGTGGTTTCCTGGATCGAGCTGCCACACTGGGAACTCTGAGCTTGGCTGGTGCCCTGGATGTATTTGAGTCAAACCGTGCGCAATTACTGGTCGATATGCCATACGAGTACGGGCTTGCCTCGCAGCAGGTTAAAGACCTGAACAACGGGCAGTCGGACATGTTTGGTGCAGAAGATGCCCGGCAGTCTCGCCCGCGCAATTCGAAGAGTGTGCCCGAGCCGTCGTATTCGGAACTTGGAAAAATGGAAGCGAAAGCCTTGGGGTTTCTTTGGCAATACCACCCGGTGAAAGCGCTGGGTTCGTACGAACGCCAGAAACTGATGAGACATACTTTTTATGACATGGCGCGCAGGAGTGCGGAGGAAGTTGTCATGGAACTTCCTCCCATGCTGCTTGGCATAGTCGTGGGCAGGCCGGGCAGGGTGGAAGGTGACAGAAGCACGGTTTACCTGCTAAAGCTGGATGATTCGACAGGACAGATGGACATTGAAATCCCGGAGGAACTGTACCTGGACAATGAGACGCTTTTTGCACCGTCCGAAATTCTGGTCGTGGAAACCGGGTTTTTGTCAACAGACGGTGCCTTCAGGCGAAACCTGAGGGCGAAAGGCGTGCATAGCTTAACGGGTGTCCGTAGAAAATACGGGGAAAGTGTATGGGTTGAAGTTCGGGGGGATGGCGAATTTTCTGACTTCTCTGATTTTTCCAAAGACCTGCAAGAAGTCTTGCGGCGGTTTTCCACCACTGGGCAAGAAGGGAAGAAGCTGCGGTGCAAGCTACGGACAGAAGCAGCTGAAGTGCTCCTGGATCTGGGGGAAAGCTGGCGGGTGCAGCCTTGCGAGGAACTGCTGTGCGAACTACGCAACATTCGCGCCGTTGAAAAAGTATCATTGAAGTATCCACGGCACTTGGGCGCGTAACAGAAGTCACCGTTTCGCGTTGTTTCCGGCGATGAACGCAAATAAACCGGGTTTTCGGGCTTTGTGTGCAGTGTCGGGGCTTATAAGAGCCGGGTCAGGTACTTTCGCCGTCAGTACTGCGGAAATCGCAAAGAGGTTTGCTTAAACCGGGAAAAACAATCTGATGGATCATCTGGATTTTGAAAAACCAATCGTGGAACTGGAGACCAAAATCAGCCAGTTGCGCGATATTACGGACTCGAACGACAAACTGGACGTCGATAAGGAAATGGACCGTCTGCAGAAGGAATGCGACAAGCTGAAAGAAAATGTGTACGCAAACCTGAATGCCTGGCAAATTATGCAACTTGCACGGCACCGCTCACGCCCGCGCACTCTGGATTACATCAACAGGTTGTTTACCAACTTTGAAGAACTGCACGGTGACCGGCAGTTTGCCGACGATGCTTCCATGGTGGCTGGCATTGGGCGTTTCAATGACATGCCTGTTGCAATAGTTGGGCAGCAGAAGGGTAGCGACACTGAGGAGAACATCAAGCGGAATTTTGGCATGAGCATGCCTGAAGGCTATCGAAAAGCCCGAAGAATTTTTAAGCTCGCCGAGTGCTTCAGCTTGCCTGTCCTGACGTTCATTGATACTCCGGGTGCCTATCCCGGTGTGGCTGCGGAGGAGAGGGGGCAAAGCGAGGCAATAGCCACAAATTTGCAACTAATGGCAGGGTTGCGGACTCCGATCATCAGCGTGGTCATCGGTGAGGGAGGCTCAGGCGGGGCGTTGGCGATTGGGGTTGCAGATCGGGTTTTGATGATGCAATTCGCCGTTTACTCGGTTATCTCGCCGGAAGGTTGCGCCTCAATTTTGTGGAAGGATACCGCCATGACCGAGCAGGCTGCCAAAACCTTGGGCATCACTGCGCAAGAGATCAAGAAACTCGGCTTGATAGACGATATTGTTCCGGAGCCTTTGGGCGGGGCACATCGTGATTTGCCCAAGGCTTGTGCGGCTGTGGGCAAACGGCTTGCGGCACACCTGAAGAAGCTGAACGGGATTGAGCTGGATTATCTGCTCCAGCTGCGCTACGAAAAATTGATGGGAATCGGGATTTATGAGGAGTCTTGAAGTTTGTGTGCGTTCCTTGCCACTCGCCATTCCCGTGGATCGTGGTTGCCTGGGAGCTTGATTGTTCTGGCGTCTGTCGTTGATTCCCTTCGCGTTTTTCCTGCCTCTGTTCAGGATGGTCACGGTGAAGGCGGGGGATGTGATCCTGGAGGAAGGGGAAACGGTGGACAGGAAAGGGTTCTGGCTGCGCGACATGCTTCGTGCCAATGACTGCCAATGACCGCCAATGACTGAGCGGCGGGGCGGGTGCTGAAAAATCTGATGACGCAATTAACGGCACTGCTGCAAGACAAGGCTTCGCTTTGGCAGTCTCAGCATCGCTTTGGCGGTGTCGCCGTGGCTTACAGCGGTGGCGGGGATTCGTTGGCGCTTGCTGATGCCTTGGTGACTTCCGAGTGCTTTTCGCCGTTGCCTCTGCGCCTGATTCATGTCAACCATCAGATACACAAAGACGCGGGGCAATGGGAAGCGTTTTGTCGGCAAAATGCCCGTAACTATGGCGTTGAATTCAGTCGGATTGTGGTTGGGGAGAAACGGGAAAAGGCGGAAAGCCCGGAAGCCTTTGCCCGTCGTGTTCGCTACCAGGCTTTTGCCCGGGAGCTGCGCCCTGTCGAGTTGCTGTTGACCGCGCACCACTTGCTGGATCAGGCGGAAACGGTGCTTTTGCAGTTGTTCCGTGGAGCTGGGCCGGATGGTTTGCGTGGTATGCCGGAATGGGTGGCTTTCGCGAAAGGATTTTTGGGGCGACCCATGCTCGGCATTGGAAAAGCTGTTATCCGGGAGCATCTCCTGTCGTGCGGTGTGCAGTGGCTGGAAGACCCCGCGAATCAGGATTTGGCGCTGGACCGGAGTTATTTGCGGCAGCGGCTGGCTCCTCATTTCAAGCGGCAATGGCCAGCGTGGGACAAAACCCTGGCACGTACGGCGCATCATTTTGGTGATTTGGCGGACGTGGTGCGGGAATACGCGCAGTTGTTGCTGAAGGATTGCGAAAATCCGGACGGAACGCTGAAAGTTCAGTCCTGCACCCGACACTCTGCGGCAGTGCAGCGCATTATTGTCAGGCAGTGGCTGGTGCACCGGAAGCTGCCGGGCATGCAATACCGGCAAATTGAGCATTTGCGGCGGATGTTTTTTGCGGCAACACAGGCACCTGCCGGTGCCGAGGTTCGCTGGGCGAAAGGTCGGGGACAGGTGCGCCATTATCGCGGTCTTTTGTATGCGCTTCAGGATGACCTGACTTGTGCCAAAGGATTGCATTGGACGTGGCCGGTGGGAGAGGATTTGCATATTTCGGAAACGGGACAGACCCTGCAGCGGGCAGAATTAGAGGCACAATGCCCAGGTCTTGATTGCCGGGCTGCTTTTGAGGTTCGGCTTAGGTCTGGTGGAGAAAAGGTATCTTATAACAAAGGAATACATAAGTGTTTGAAGAAAATATTTCAAGAGCTGGGAGTTCCTCCCTGGCGTCGTTGGAACATTCCTCTGGTCTATAAGAACGACGACTTGGTACTGATTTGGGGGGTCAAATCGTACGCGCAGCGGGAAGTGGCACCATGAACAACCCGCCACGTTTTATTTTTGTTACCGGTGGAGTGGTGTCATCACTCGGTAAAGGGGTTGCGTGCGCTTCCATCGGGGCGATTCTTGAGGCTCGCGGCTTCAAGGTCAGCTTGACGAAACTTGACCCTTACCTCAACGTTGATCCCGGGACGATGAACCCTTTTCAACACGGGGAGGTCTTTGTCACCGAGGATGGCGCAGAAACAGACCTGGACCTCGGGCATTACGAACGCTTTGTGAATGTTTTGACCAGCAAACTTAACAACCACACCGCCGGTCAGATCTATGAGCGGGTCATCGGGCGCGAGCGCAAAGGGGAATTTCTGGGCAGCACCTGTCAAGTGATTCCCCACGTCACCAATGAAATCAAGCAAGCCATTTTTGAAGGTGCCGGAGATGTTGACATTGCTTTGGTGGAAATTGGCGGGACAGTAGGTGATATTGAGTCTTTGCCGTTTTTGGAGGCGATTCGCCAGTTGTGGGTCGAGAGACACAAGGAATGCGTGTTCGTGCATTTGACCTTGGTGCCTTGGGTTTCAGCGAGTGGTGAAAACAAGACCAAACCAACGCAGCATTCTGTCAAAGAGTTACGCTCCATTGGCATTCAGCCTAATTTGTTGCTGTGCCGAACCTCTCATGGAGAACTCAGCACAGACGAAAAAAAGAAAATAGCACTGTTTACCAATGTGTCGGTGAGCGCGGTCTTTAGCGCTCCGGATGTGGACGATGTGTATTGCATCCCGCTGAACTTTCATGAGCAGAAAGTTGATGAATGCCTGATTGAACTGCTTGGGCTCGCAGACATTGCCGGTTCTGCCGACCTCAGTTGCTGGAAGAAAGTCATTGCCGAGCGCAAGGCACAGAAGGGAGACGCCGTGAACATTGCCATTGTTGGCAAATACGTCCGCAATCAGGACGCCTACAAGTCCTTGAATGAGGCACTCGACCATGCGGGGCTGAAATCCGGAATCCGTATCAGGCTGCATTACATCGATGCCGAAGTGCTGGAGCATCAGGGTGTCGGAGCCCTTGACGCGGCTGATGCCGTACTGGTTCCGGGAGGTTTCGGGTCACGCAGTATTGAAGGGAAGATTCTGGCCGCCCGCTATGCCCGGGAGCGCAAGGTGCCTTACTTGGGAATCTGCTTGGGGATGCAGGTGGCAGTGATTGAATTTGCCCGTAATGTGGCAGATTTGCCGGATGCCCACAGTACGGAGTTCACGGACAGAACCACAGCTCCGGTAGTGGCATTGGTGACAGAATGGATTGACCAGAATGGCAGCGCGGAACACCGAGGTGAAGATTCCGAAAAGGGGGGCACCATGCGGCTTGGCGCACAGCAATGTCTTCTTGAGCCGCACTCTGTTGTGCGCGAACTGTATGGGAAAGCAGAGATTCGTGAACGCCACCGCCACCGTTATGAAGTGAATAATGGTTACCGGGACATGCTGATCGCTGCCGGCCTGCGGGTCAGCGGGAAGTCTCCCGATGACCTGGTAGAGGTTATAGAATTGGGAGACCACCCATGGTTTATTGGTTGCCAGTTCCACCCTGAGTTCCAGTCCAGTTTAAGCCACGCGCATCCTTTGTTTCTTGGGTTTGTGGGTGCTGCAGGGAAGCATCGAAGCCGTGCTTGAGGAAGTGATGGCAGGAAAACAATTCGAGGATGATGTCAAAAATGTCTAACGAAGTTGTCAGCGTATCGGGTTTGAACTTCAGCCCGGAATTGCCTTTTGTGCTCATTGCCGGGCCTTGCGTGATCGAAAATGAGAGCCTGGCTTTAAGCACCGCCGAATTTTTGCGGAACACGTGCGAGAAACTGAATCAGCCCTTTGTCTATAAATCATCTTTTGACAAGGCGAATCGGTCTTCCGGGGGCAGTTACCGTGGTCCTGGTGTGGAAGGCGGCTTACGTATTCTGGAAAAAGTAAAAAGAGAGGTCGGCGTGCCAGTGCTGACTGATGTCCACGAAGATTCACCGCTTACGGAAATTGCCGAGGTGGTTGATATCCTGCAGACGCCCGCTTTCCTGTGTCGGCAAACCAATTTCATCCAGAATGTCGCTGCCTGTGGGTTGCCGGTGAATATCAAGAAGGGTCAGTTTCTTTCTCCTGGAGAGATGCCAGCTGTGGTGGCAAAAGCACACGCGGTCGGGAACCATAAAATCCTGGTTTGTGAAAGAGGTTTTTCCTTTGGTTACAATAATTTAGTCGTTGATATGCGTTCTTTGGTTGAATTGCGTGCCACGGGTTGTCCCGTGGTTTTTGACGCAACGCATTCGGTGCAGCTGCCGGGAGCAGGGAAGGGGGTTTCCGGTGGACAGTCCAAGTTTGCCCCGGCACTGGCAAGAGCCGCTGTCGCGACCGGCGTTGCCGCTGTGTTTATGGAAACACATCCCCACCCGGAAAAAGCCTTGAGTGATGGTCCCAACGTCATTCCCATGGCGACCATCGGGCGTGTGCTGGAAGACTTGCGTGCCATCGACGAAGTCGTGAAACCGCAGATTGCCTGCCGTGAGACTTGGTCATTCAATCCTCTCAGCCAACGGAGCAGCGAACTGAATGCATAAAATTACCAGAGCTGTGTTTTTAGGAAACACATCCCCACCCGGAAAAGCCTTGAGTGATGGTCCCAACGTCATTCCCATGGCGACCATCGGGCGTGTGCTGGAAGACTTGCGTGCCATCGACGAAGTCGTGAAACCGCAGATTGCCTGCCGTGAGACTTGGTCACTCAATCCCCCCAGCCAACGGAGCAGCGAACTGAATGCATAAAATTACCAGAATTGTGGCGCGTGAGATTCTTGACTCCCGCGGAGACCCGACCGTTGAAGCCGAAGTCTTCACGGACACCGGTGCAATGGGCAGAGCCTCCGTTCCGTCTGGCGCATCCACCGGAACATACGAAGCAGTTGAGAAGCGCGACAACGACCCCAACCGCTTTCATGGCAAAGGAGTGCGATCCGTAATCAAGAGTATTGAAACCGAGATTTTCCAAGCCTTGGTGGGCATGGATGTGTCCAGGCAAGAAGAAATTGACCGAACGATGATTGACCTTGATGGCACAAAAAACAAATCCCGGCTTGGCGGCAACGCTCTGTTGGGAGTCTCTCTGGCAGTAGCGAAGGCACACGCCATGGAAATGGATCTGCCCTTTTATCAAAGTTTGGCCGGGGATAAACCGTTGAGTCTGCCGGTGCCGATGATCAATATCCTGAATGGTGGCGTGCATGCCAGCCAGAGCATGGACATACAGGAATTCATGATTGTCCCGGTCGGCAGCGAGAGTATCAGTGAGGCACTGCGGGTAGGCGCGGAGATTTTTTATTCTCTGCGCAGCCTTCTGGTTTTGCGCGGGTTTCGCACCACGGTCGGTGATGAAGGAGGGTTTGCCCCGCGGCTGGAAAGCAACGACGCCGCTCTGGAGCTTTTGCTGGAAGCGATTGGGCGAACCCCATACGAGGCCGGCAAAGATGTGTACATTGCCATTGACGCCGCCAGCTCGGAACTTTTCTACGACGGCAGTTACCACTTTCGGTCTGAAAACCGTAAATATTCGGGAGAAGAGCTGGTGGCCCGTTTTGAGAAATGGTCGAACGACTATCCCATTTTGTCTATTGAAGATGGCTTGGCAGAAGATGACTGGGCAAACTGGAAATTCATGACGGAAAAGTTGGGTGACCGCCTGCAGCTGGTAGGAGATGACCTGTTTGTGACCAATCCCGACATCATTCGTCGGGGCATAAAGGAGAAGGTCGCCAACGCTGTCCTGATCAAGCCAAACCAGATCGGGACTTTGACGGAAACGCTCGCAGCAATCCGCCTGGCGCATGACAACGACTACTCCTGTGTCATTTCGCACCGCTCCGGGGAAACGGAAGACGTCTGTATTGCCGATCTGGCTGTGGCAACTGGCGCCAGCCAGATCAAGGCAGGCTCCCTGTCGAGAACAGATCGCGTGGCGAAATACAATCGCCTGCTCAGGATAGAACAACGCCTGGGCGGTAAGACGCAGTACTGGGGCACCGAGGCGTTTAAGCGCTTTTTGTAGTGAAATCCAAAACCGGGACAAGGCCTTGGGGTATGGTTCTGTGCTTGATCATGATGGCGTTTTTTTCGAGTCAGGCAATATTTTATATTTTGGGAGAGAAAGGGATTGTCAGAATTTTGGAACTTCGTGCCGAGGTTGACGGCAAAAACCTGGAGAATGTGCTTTTGACAGAGAAAAACAATGCCTTGGAGCACGAAATTCAGGACATAAAAAGCAATGCGGAGACTTTGGAACACGTGGCTCGTGAAGAATTGGGAATGATTCGCAAAGGCGAGACTTTTTTTTACTTCACTGAAGAAGCGGCGGCTCATCATTCCGAAACCCCATGACTTTTTGGGGCATCGTGCCTGCGGCCGGGGAAGGCACACGCTTTCATGCTCCGTATCCCAAGCAATATCAGAACATTCATGGCTTGCCCATCCTGGAATACAGCTTGAGGGTGTTGCTCGGCTTTGGTTCACTTGAAAAAGTTGTAGTTGGACTGGCTGCCGACGACACGTGCTGGGAACGATGTCGCTGCTCCGGCTGGGAAAAAATTCAGGTGGTGCAGGGCGGAAAGACACGGGCAGAGACAGTCATGTGTGCCTTGGATGTTTTGCTGCCCACCGCAAGCCCCGAGGACTGGGTGATTGTGCACGATGCCGCCAGACCCGCTTTGACGCAAAAAGCACTGTTTCATTTTATTGACGCTGTGAAAGATGAAGCGGTCGGCGGCGTGATCGGCAGTACCGCGAGCGATGCGGTGAAACTGAAAAGTGCGGAAGGCGAGGTGCTGCGTACTTTGCCAAAAGGCAGTGTTTTTCTTGCTGCGACCCCGCAAATGTTTCGCTACTCCGTGTTGTACAGAGCCTTGTCTGAAGCCATTGAAAGTGGCGCAGAAGTTGGTGACGAGGCGGAGGCCGTGGAATTGGCCGGTTACACAGTACCTTTGATTGAAAGCGATTGTCCCAATCCCAAGCTGACTCACCCAGAAGACCTGGAATGGATGAAAATGCTTATGCGCCCTTCGGAAAGTTGAGTGTTTCGTATCGGACAAGGATTTGACGCGCACGCCTTTGGTTCTGGCGACCATGTTTTTTTGGGTGGGGTTCGGATTCCGCACACCAACGGAATTTCGGCGCATTCAGATGGCGATGTTTTATGCCATGCCCTCGGCGATGCGCTTCTGGGAGCGGCGGCATTGGAAGATCTGGGGGAGCATTTCCCGGCCACCGAGAAGTGGAAAGGCGCGTCAGGGCTGGAATTACTCAGCCACATAGACGAACTTTTGGCGGGTCACGGCGTACGCGTCGTCAACGTGGATGCGACTATCATTGCCCAAGCTCCGAAACTTGCACCGTATGTGCCTCTGATGCGGCGCTTCATCGCCGATGCGGTGCACCTATCCCCCGAATATGTCAGCGTCAAATCTACCACTACAGACATGCTGGGCTTCACGGGACGGGGTGAAGGCATTGCTGTGTTGGCAAATGTCCTGATTATGGAAAATGCTAAAAGCTAAGGTTTTGGCACGGTACTGTGCCGCTGCGTTGATGGGTGGCGGTGCTTCATCGCAGACGGTGACCTATCCTCCGAATATGTCAGCGTCAAATCCACCACAGACATGCCGGGCTTCAAGACGTGTTGGGGATAGGGTGAAGGCATTGCTGGTTGGCGTGTCCTGATTATGGAAAATGTCTAAAGCCAAGGTTTTGGCACAGCGCAGCACTGCTGCGTTGATGGGATCTCAGACGGTGACCTATCCCCCGAATATGTCAGCGTCAAATCCACCACCACAGACATGCCGGGCTTCAAGACGTGTTGAGGACGGGGTGAAGGCATTGCTGCGTTGGCGTGTCCTGATTATGGAAAATGTCTAAAGCCAAGGTTTTGGCACAGCGCAGCACTGCTGTTTTGGCACGCAGACGGTGACCTATCCCCCGAATATGCAGCGCTGACATGTTGATGGGCGGCGGTGCTTCATCTAAAGCAGACGGTGACCTTCATCGCCCCGAATATGTCAGCGTCAAATCCACCACCACAGACATGCCGGGCTTCAAGACGTGTTGAGGACGGGGTGAAGGCATTGCTGCGTTGGCGTGTCCTGATTATGGAAAATGTCTAAAGCCAAGGTTTTGGCACGGTACTGTGCCGCTGCGTTGATGGGTGGCGGTGCTTCATCTCAGACGGTGACCTATCCCCCGAATATGTCAGCGTCAAATCCACCGCCACAGACATGCCGGGCTTCAAGACGTGTTGAGGACGGGGTGAAGGCATTGCTGCGTTGGCGTGTCCTGATTATGGAAAATGTCTAAAGCTAAGGTTTTGGCACGGTACTGTGCCGCTGCGTTGATGGGCGGCGGTGCTTCATCGCAGACGGTGACCTATCCCCCGAATATGTCAGCGTCAAATCCACCGCCACAGACATGCCGGGCTTCAAGACGTGTTGGGGATAGGGTGAAGGCATTGCTGCGTTGGCGTGTCCTGATTATGGAAAATGTCTAAAGCCAAGGTTTTGGCACAGCGCAGCACTGCTGTGTTGATGGGCGGCGGTGCTTCATCGCAGACGGTGACCTATCCCCCGAATATGTCAGCGTCAAGTCCACCGCCACAGACATGCCGGGCTTCAAGACGTGTTGGGGATAGGGTGAAGGCATTGCTGCGTTGGCGTGTCCTGATTATGGAAAATGTCTAAAGCCAAGGTTTTGGCACGGTACTGTGCCGCTGCGTTGATGGGTGGCGGTGCTTCATCTCAGACGGTGACCTTCTCCCCGAATATGTCAGCGTCAAATCCACCACCACAGACATGCCGGGCTTCAAGACGTGTTGGGGATAGGGTGAAGGCATTGCTGCGTTGGCGTGTCCTGATTATGGAAAATGTCTAAAGCCAAGGTTTTGGCACAGCGCAGCACTGCTGTGTTGATGGGCGGCGGTGCTTTCTCCCGGACGATTCACAATTTTTGCGAGCGGCCGCAGCAATTGAGGATGACGGAACTTGTGGCGACCGCCATCGCAGAACAGGAAAACTTGCTGGTTGAGGCAGGAACCGGCATTGGCAAAACTTTTGCCTACCTGGTTCCGGCCATTCTTTCGGGGAAGCGAGTCGTAATCTCCACCGGCACCCGAAATTTGCAGGATCAGCTTTTTTACAAAGACCTGTCACAGGTTCTCAAAGTTCTGAAAAAGCCCGTTGACGTTACTTTGCTGAAAGGCAGGGGCAACTACGTGTGCCTCGAAAGGCTGGATACGGCGCTGCTGCAACCGGATCTGTTCGAGGAAGGAAACAGGGGGGTGTTTGCGAGTCTCAGGGAGTGGACATGGAAAAGTACGGATGGGGATATTGCCGGCTTTGGTCGATTGCCGGAAAAAGATCCCTTGTGGCGTACGGTGACTTCAACTACGGAAAGCTGCCTTCGAAAGCAATGTGGCAGATACGACGATTGCTTTGTTGCGGGAGCCAGAAGGAGGGCACTGAATGCCGATTTGGTGGTTGTTAACCATCATTTGCTTTTGGCGGACATGGAACTGAAAGAGGAGGGCTTCGCCAGTATTTTGCCAAATGCGGACACGATTATTGTGGACGAAGCGCACCAGCTTGCCAAAATTGCCGATAATTTCTTTGGCAGCCTGGTCTCAGCCAGTCTCATCCGGCAATTGCTTGCGGATATTCAGCTGCTTTCGGAACAGCCGGAATCGCCGAGCTTTGACCAGTTGGCGAAGCGATGCAAAGCACTGCGTGATACCGCCAAAAAGATGGGGAAAGCCCTTGAGAAGCATCCGAAGAGCGTTGCCTGGAGCGAATTGCAAAACGATGGAAACTTCGTCAAGGCGGTCGGGAAATTGCGCGACAGGCTGACGGATCTTCTGGTGGTTCTGGAACCAGCCAGGGAACATTCAGAAAATTTTGGCAACGTTTTCAAAAGGACGGCAGATTTTCACGGTCAGATTGAGGGGCTTGATCAAGCCCACGACAACCAGGTTGCCTGGGTGCGGCACGAAAGCGGCAAAGGGTTCAAGATCTATCTCAGCTCCCTGAGTTTGGCACCCGTTTTGCAGACGCACCGGGCACAGTATCGGGCCAACTGGATCTACACTTCGGCAACGCTGGCAGTGGATGGAGATTTCGGCTTTTTTGCTTCCTCTCTGGGAATAGACGATTACGCAAGCGAGCAACTGGATTCGCCTTTTGACTATCGCCAGCAGGCAGCCCTTTATTTGCCTCAGAACCTGCCTCTTCCCCAATCGCACACGTACACGAAGCAATTGGTGAATGCTGCTGTTGAACTGATAGAAATATCCGAAGGAGGCGTGTTTTTTTTGTTCACCAGCCATCGGGCATTGCAGGAAGCCGCGAAGTTGATGGGGGATATGAAGAATCATGTGATTCTGGTGCAAGGGCAGGCGTCGAAGCGCCAGCTGATTGAGCGTTTCTGCTCTGCATCCAAACCCATATTGTTGGGAACCTCCAGTTTCTGGGAAGGCGTGGACGTCAGTGGTCCAAACCTTAATTGCGTCATCATTGACCGCCTTCCCTTTGCTGCGCCCGGTGATCCTCTGATGGAAGGACGCAGGAAACAGGCAGAAAAAAACAATCAAAGTTTCTTTATGGAACATATCCTGCCGCAGGCGGTCATAGATTTGCGGCAGGGAGTCGGGCGGTTGATCCGCAGCGAAACTGACCGCGGTGTCGTCATGATCGGTGACCAGCGCCTGTCGAGCCATGGTTACGGGAAGTGCTTTCTGAATAGTCTGCCCTTGGCAATGATGGCGAGATTCAGAAAGCTGCCGCGCCTGAAAAAATATTTGCAATGAAATTATTGGCTCTGGATACGGCGACTCGGCGGTGCAGCGTGGCAGTGCAAAATGGTGGGCAGATTTTTTTTCGCAGCAAGATGGGGGTGGAGCACCACAACAGGTATATTTTTGAAATGTGCGAAGAACTGCTTCGTGAATCCGGTCTCGGAAAAAGAGATTTTGATGCCATCGTTTTTGGACAGGGGCCCGGCATGTTTACAGGAATCCGGGTTGCCCTGTCTCTTGCGAAAAGCCTGGGTTTTGCCTGGAAGATTCCTCTCGTTCCAGTATCTGATCTTGCTGCCATGGCGCAAGAACTGGTTTATCGCCACCAGGCAGAGCGGGTCTTTGTGGCTATCGATGCCCGTATGGGCGAAGTGTACTCGGCTTATTTTTCACGCGGCTCGGTAGATGGCTTGGTGGTTCCGGATTCACCAGAGAGCGTGAGCGCTCCGGAAGATGTGCCAGGGTTGGCAAATTTCAAAGGATCGGTTGGCGGCAGTGGTTTCAGCGAGTACCCGGCGCTTGTGCGCGCCTTGCCGAGTGGGGTGGTTCCGGACAAGGAACTGTTGCCGCACGCCAAAACCATGCTGAGTCTGGCCTCCCGTGATGTGCTGAATGGAAACACTGTTTCTCCTGGCGGCGCCATGCCGGTGTATTTACGCAATCAGGTCGTCAGAGCCCCATCTGCTAATACTTCAGGTAAATAAAGTTTGGGGGGCTAAAATTTGTCAATGAATTTGCTTAATATTTCTGGAGCCAATTCTGCCAGTCCGATTATTGCCAGCAGTGCGACCACGGATACGGTCACTAATCCGATTACGGTTGTTTTTGCTACGCCGGCTAATCCGGGTACGATTATTGCCAACGTGGATATGACTACGGCTCCTGTTTTTTTTAGTGGCAAGAAAATCGTTGAATCCTGCACACTTCTAATAACCAGCAATAATTTCAACAATGACATAAAAAGGATCTACAGGGAAGATTGTGATATAAAAAAATTTTTACAATAGAAAAGTGGCATACTACGTTCTTTGGCATTTACGCATAATTTTATTGTTGTCATATAAAATATGGCATAATGGCATTCAATATAGGTTCCACCTGTATTTCTATATACTGATGCCATGCACTATATTGCAGAGAAAGTCAATAGTGTATTTTCTTGCGCACTGATGCTCCTCAAAGGAACTTGGAATTAGTTCCAAGAAAACGCCTGAGTGCATTCTATGCTTTACAAGGAGTGCAAAGTCTGCTAGCGCAAAAAGCTGTATCAGGCAAGCAACGCGGATTTTCCATAATGATGCCTGGATTCTGCAGCCGTCTGGAACCTTTCTGTCGTTGATTATGGTGTCTACGACTGCGAAAGCTGTTGCTGGTTACGGCGCGTTGCGCTGAGTCTTCTTTCCGTAAGTTGACTCGTGGTTCCATGCCGTTGTTAGCTTCACGCTACCTTAATGAAAATATTTTCGAGAGAAATTGCCTACCGTTCACCTGTTCCAAATAAACAACCTTGACCCTAAGGGGGGCACACGTTAAAATGTAAAATATTGGTGTTTGTATTCAACATGAGGTTTGATTGAGATGGGAATGAAGTTAAATGATCTAAGAAGTTCACACCATTTATCTGGCTGTGACCTCGTTCTGGTGCGCGAGGAGCAGCCGGCCGGCGGAACGAAAAACTCCTACCGCATCGAGAAGTCCAACTCTTTTCAGCGCACAGTTCGCTTCATCAAGTACCATGTTTCAGGAAGCTATCGAAACAGCGTTATGGAAATGCGCCGTGATGCCTTGCGGGATTTGGAAAAATTCGGGCCGATAGCAGACGCCCGTGCCTGTGGCACTGCTGACGATAAAGGTGTGAATGGTGAAATAGAGGCCAGATTGGCAAGGTTGCAAACCCATGGTGTCAATTTCCGGAAGTTTGTCAAAGAAGTCCAGAGCCTGGCGAAGTTTGTTGAAGAAGAAGGGACAGTTTTCTCTTCCGCCAAACGCAATGCGTGGACTGACAAATCAAGCTCCTTGTCCGTTGACGAATGCCGGAGGTACATCCGAGCTGATGGTTGGAATATGAAGTTTGATAAGAATTGGTCTAGAAGACTCGAGGGAACAGGTGAAGAGCTTCTGCCAAACCGTTTGTGCGGTCGTGCTGCTTTGGACTGCATGACTTCTGTTCTATTTTCCGATGGTGTCTTGCAACCTCACATAGACAAAGATGAATCTGGAATAATTCCTGACAGTGTCGTCCTTGGGGATCAGTCAATTTTGGAGAAGCAAGAGCGCGTCAGTACAGCTATGGCTTTTCTCAAGTTTCTGACCATAGAATCGCATGACGAAATAAATGGGGCTCTGTTCAAATGGTCGGGGCACAAAGATGTTAGCAGTGCAGATAAAGCAAAATTTACAGTCACTTCATTTCATGGCATGAAAAAGCCTACAAAATTTCCTGCCTCTTCCAAGCCTTTTCTCAACATTTTAACGCCGGAAAAAGCATTGCAACAGCATGTTGTCAATCTTTTGAACAAGTTTTCATACAAAGAAGGAAAAGGACTTGTTATTGACAAAAGAGAACTCCGAACGATGCCGCAAGGACCAGAAGGAGAATTGACCCCACAGCAACGGGAGTGGGTAGCAAACAAGCTGCTCGAATTTCTCAGTTAGCAGAAGCATGTTTCGGGAAACTGCCTCTTGGTTTCGCCTTGGTGAACCGCTGAACCGTGTTGGGGAAAGTGCTTCGTGAATGTCGGTGATTCAGCCAGGCGAGTCACGGTTGTGACCTTGAGAAGTTGTGCGTAAGGTGCTGGTGGTTGCGTTCATCGTGAGGTTTGATTGAGATGGGAATGAAGTTAAATGATCTAAAAAGTTCACGCAATTTATCTGGCCGTGACCTTGTTCTGGTGTGCGAGCAGCAGCCGGACGGTGAACGGAGAAACTCCTACAGCCTCGAAAAGTCCAACTTTTTTCAGCGCACGGTTCGCTTCATCAAGTACCATGTTTCAGGAAGCTATCGAAAGAGCGTGAGGGCAATGCGCCATGATGCCTTGCGGGATTTGGAGAAATTCGCACCGATAGCAGACATCCATGCCCATGGTGCTGATGGTGATGGATGCGTGAAGGATGAAATAAAAGGGAGACTGGAGAGGTTGCAAACCCGTGATGTCAATTCCTGGAAGTTTGTCAAAGAAGTCCAGAGCCTGGCGAAATTTGCTGAAAAAGAAGGGACAGTTTGCTCTTCCGCCAAACGCAATGTGTGGACTGGAAAATCAAGCTCCTTGTCCGCTGGAGAATGCCAAAGATACATACAAGGTGAAGATTGGAAGACACAGTTTGTTAAGGAGATGCTTAACACGCCCCCCACAACAGGAGTAGAGTTTCGGCCAAACTATGTGTGCGGCCGTGCTGCTTTGGAGTGTATGACTGCTGTTCTGCTTTCCGATGGTGTGTTGCAGCCACCCGCAGACTATAATAATCCTGAAATAATTCCTGGCAGTGATGCCCCTGATGCTCAGTCAGCTGCAGAAAAGCAAGAGCGCGTCAGTACAGCTATGGCTTTTCTCAAATTTCTGACCATAGAACCGCATGATAAAAAAGATGCTGATCTGTTCAAATGGTCGGGCTTCGGAAATGTTAGTGATGCAGATAAAGAAAAATTTGCAGTCAGTGCATTTCTTGACATGGCAGAGCCTGAAAGCTCTACTGGCGTTCCCAAGCCCTTTCTTGAAATTTTAACGCCGGAGAAAGCATTGCAGCGGCATGTTGTCAGTCTTTTGGACAAGTTTGCATACAAAGAAGGAAAAGGACTTGTTATTGACAAAAGAGAACTCCGAACGATGCCGCAAGAATCAGAAGAGGCATTGACCACACAGCAGCAGAAGCGGATAGCAAACAAGCTGCTCGAATTTCTCAGTTAGCAGAAATACGATTCGGGAAACTGCCTCTTGGTTTTCGCCTTGCTGAACTGCAGATACCACGTTGGGAAGAGTGCTTCGCGAATGTTGGTGATTAAGCCAAGCGAGTCACGGTCTGTGGTGCGTGTCACGTGCTCCAGTGAAATAGGGCAAGAAGTGTCAGATAGACGCCGACATTGATGTTTGCTAGAATATACAGTCAGAGAGGAATTCGTGGCAGACGTTGTTTCGGGTTCAAGCCAGGAAGGTTGACGAGTTGCCGGTACATTAAGAAAGGAGAGAGGCATTCATGAAGATTTTGGATGGCACATTGGCGAGTTCCGCAAGTAACCGTTTTGGTCAGTTCTCAATACAAAAAGCAGTTCATGTTGATGAAGAGAATGTATGTACTTACGAGAAGCGCACTTTTTTTTCTTGGGCTGTCCATTGCCTGCGCTTCCAATTTAGCAAGGCATACCGGCAAGATGTCATGGAAGAGCGCCGGAGCATTCTTCATGAGCTAGAGAACAGTTGGCAAGGTCAGACAGTTGATGCCAGCCAGGGTTCAAGTGAAAACACGCAGCCTGCCAATGTAACGTTGTTAAGCAGAAGACTATTTAATAGTAAAGTTTCTGAATTGCTGCAAAGAAGCGAGACCTCGGGGGGGACAGCCGGGACTCAGGCCGCCGCCGTGCAGCAGAAGTTTTTGGATGTGCTTAGCAATGCGGTACCTATTGAGACGAGTAGAGTTCTTAGACCCGCATGTGAGATTGTTCGCGACGCCATGGCACGTCCATGTGAAGTATCTCCTTACGCATTGCAGTTAGTGGAAGGTGGTCTGGAAAGTGGGTACGTGATAAACACGCCACAATTTCATGGTCCTGACCGGAACGGAGAGCTCTGCAAGTGCTTCCTGACTTACCACACGTTCACGAGTGATAAGAAAGGAGAAGCATGGGAGAATATGTTTAAGTGGGAACCTGTGAGTAAGGGGTTTGATCCGTCGCAAGCATTTCCCGGGGTCGCAGCCGAGTCACTGCCTGAAAACGGTTGGTGCTTGCGTGTCCCCAGCGACAGTTCGATTGCACATGCCGCCGGGATTGCTGATGCAGTCCGAGGGATGACTTCACCTGATGCCCAAAATTTTATCTCCAGGCGAATCCAAGGAAACGAAGCCAATGCCGAAGAACAGCATATTGAACATCAATTTCAGACTTTCCTGCGCCTGGGCTTGGGGAATGATCTACTGTTGCCAGAGTCTGTCTAGCAGAGAGACAAATGGTTATGAAGGTTCAGCCTGATACACTTAAAAGTTTTTTAGCGAACCGCTACGGCAACTTTGAGGTAGAAAGCGAGAGTGATGGCGACGGTGTGAGTACGTGCCTGTATGGAAAAGGCACTTTTTTCTCTTGGATTGCTCACTGCATACGCTTCAAAGTTAGTAGCGAATATCGGGAACATGTAAAGCATGACCGCCGCCAGATACTCATTGAACTGTTGGGAAAGAACATGCCGGAGGATGGTGTAGAGTCAGGTTCCAACGGTCATTCTCCTCTTTCTCGAGATGAAGAGAGGGAGCTTTCCAGAAGGAGTCGATTCAATGCTCGTGTCTCTGGGGTACTGAAGTCACGTGCCCGGCTGATTGCACAGCCATACACCAAGGAAGCGGTTGCCTGGCAAAAGATTATGTCGGAGAGCGGGTGTTTACGCACAAACGCCGTTCTCCAAAGCAAGCATGAGCAAAACAAAACGCGGAGGGGAAGAAGTCGGGCAACACCACGTGCCTATATCATCAAGAAGGTAGAAGCTTCTGTATACGCACAACACGCATGTTACGCACCCAACATTCTTGGTCCCGATACGGACGGCGCACTGGGCAAACGCTTCCTGACCTACTACACATTTGCAAGTCAAGCCACAAATGGGTCGAGTCGGGAACTATTCGGCTGGCAATCTCTGGACAAACAGTTCAGTCCCAAGAGCGCATATCCCGGTGTGCCCAACGCGTACCTCCCTGCTAACGACTGGAAGCTGCGAACCCCCAGGAAGAGATTGATAGAGCATGTCGCCGTACTGTCAAACGCGGTTCGCGGAAAAAGCATAAGAGATGCCACTCAATTTCTGGGCAAACGGTCTGAAACAGGTAACGCAGAAGAAAGAGACATTGCCAGGCAGTTTTGTGAATTCATGATAGAAGGGATGGGAGACGAATTTTTGCCTGACTAGTTTGGCGTTTGCCCCATACCCTTAACGGGCTTCCTGCTTGAGACGTTTGGAGTCGGTGCTCCTACATGACCTGGAATGTCTGCAAGAGAAGATTACGTCGACATACGCGATTAGTGAACCCGGCTCCTGCCGAACGAAGGTAAATTTACGGCACGATGGCGGCTCCGTCTCAACGTAGAGCCTGACGAGCTCACCTCTGTGGTGAGAACCTAAGCGATGGTTCCGCAGCGGAATATCTCCCGCCTGTCCAATCGTCTCGCACACCCAAGAGACCGACGCATCCCCGAGTCCATACCCGAACAAGCCAGCATCCTGTAGCGCCTCCCCAAACGCGTTGACCACAACGGAGACGGTGGGGGGGCACGCTTAGTTTTCGTGTTCAACTTGATCGTTCTTTGTGCGCACACCGACTTGTTTCACACAACGGCGAGGCTGAACTGGTTCTGGATTCTGGTATTCAAAGAACCTAAGGTTCCGAAGGGTGGGGGTGTGAGCGGATATGTATGCACGGCAACGGGTACTTCTTGATTTTCTTCTTCAGGCACCGCGTCCGGGGGGTCGCAAGCTCGTTATGTGGCTGTTTCTTGCGCGGCACGAGGCTGATATAGCCAGCCGAATCTCCTTCTACGACTTCCTGCGGTGTCAAGGTGGCCTGATCTCGTTTACTCTCGACAAGGATCTCGCCTCGCTACGGCAGGAAGGGTATCTGGCTGAAAAGTTACTCAAGGTGCGCCCCGAAGCACGTGCAGAGGCGGAAGGCGAAGTTGCCTGTCTGACGAACCGCGTCCGCGACTGCGTTTCCCACACACTGGGTAAGTACGGCAGTCTTCGGCAAGATGAGCTCCGCCGCCTCGTCTGCGATCGCCACCCTTGGTACGCATCGCGCGTAAAGACCGCTCCACACGATGGCGTGGACGAAGCCACCGAGGTAGCTGTCTACACAGTCGGTTACGAGGGTCGTTCCGTAGACGCGTTTCTTGATCACCTAATGTCCAATAGGATCAAGCGGGTTATCGATGTTCGCCGGAACCCGTTCTCTCGTAAGTATGGTTTCATGCGACGAGTGCTTGAGAGCCTCTGCGCCAAGGCCAACATCGACTACGCCCACTTCCCACAGGTCGGTGTGCCGTCTTGGCTGCGGACGAATCTATCGACCAAGGAGGCATATCAAGAGCTGTTCCGACACTACAAAGAGGAAATTCTCCCCGTGCAACAGGACACGGTGGCCGAGATTGGCAAGCTCATGGAAGAATCACCGTCAGCGTTGCTGTGTTTCGAAACCCACCACACCAAGTGCCACCGAGATCCGCTTTCTCAAGAAGTTGCCGACAAAACGAAGCTTGGGTTCGGCATCTATGAAGCAGAATTAGGGTGACCCGTTCGATTTGGAGGTTTTAGTCACTGTCAAGGTGTACCCCAAGACCTTCCCAGAGCCGGGTCTCTTAACCTAAGTGCCGAATTTTTCTGGGGGTTGGTTGATGGCTCCCCGGGACGGACTCGAACCGCCGACACGGTGGTTAACAGCCACCTGCTCTACCAACTGAGCTACCAGGGAAGGCAATTACTTCGCTACTTGATTTTTGTTGCCAAGTCCAGAAAAGCGGCACTAGCAGGTGCGCAAAAGGGCAGTAATTCTGTCGACGCTCGTCAGGAGATCCTTTTTACCGATGCTGAAGGAAATGCGCAAGTGTCCAGCTTTGCCAAACGCTGCTCCCGGGACTATCGCCACGTATGACTCTTTCAGAATGTATTCAGCAAGTTCCACGTCGTCATGAAATTTATCGGAGCTTTCGATCACCCCGCTGAAATCCGGGAAGCTGTAAAAGCTGCCGCGTGAAGGGGGGCAACTGACTCCGGGAATGTGATTGAGTTTTTCCAGCAGGGCATCGTGGCGGTCTTCGTAAAGGGAACACATATCGGCGAGGAAGTCCTGTGGTCCTGAAAATGCTTCTTTGGCGGCTGCCTGCGCTATGGCGCTTGGGTTTGATGTGCATTGCGACTGAACTTTCTTCATGCCGTTGATTAATGTGGTGGAACTGGCTCCGAAGCCGATGCGCCATCCGGTCATGGCATAAGCTTTGGATGCTCCGTTCAGGACAACGCAGCGGTCACGCAGTTCCGGGCAGACATTCAGGATATTGCAGAACTTCACTCCGCGAAAAACAATGTGTTCGTAAATGTCATCGGTGAGTACAACGATGCGGGGGTGTCTGAGCAAAACTTCGGCGAGTGCTTTCAATTCGGCTTCGCTGTAGACGGCACCTGTCGGGTTGCAGGGGCTATTGAGTATGAGCAATTTTGTTTGGGGCGTGATGGCCTGCTCAAGCAATTCGCTGGTTAATTTGTAGTGCTCTTCGGCAAAGGTGTCCACGATAACCGGATCGGCTCCGGCAAGCTTGACGATTTCCGGGTACGACACCCAGTAGGGGGAGGGGAACACCACCTCATCACCGGGGTCGAGCAAGGTCTGGCAGAGGTTGAAAACGACATGTTTGCCTCCACACGACACGATGATTTCATCCGGATCGTAATGAAGCCCATTGTCTCTTACCAGCTTCATGGCAATGGCTTCGCGCAAACCATCTGTTCCCGTGACCGGGGTGTAGCGTGTTTTGTTGTCGTCTATGGCCTTTTTCGCGGCGAGCTTGACATTGTCCGGGGTGTTAAAGTCGGACTCACCGGTAGCCAGGTTGATGACGTTTTTTCCGGCTTTGCGCATTTTCCCGGCCGCGGCGCTGATGACCAGTGTTTTTGAAAGTGCAACCCGGCTAAGCCGTTGTGCAAGTTTTGGCTCCATTTATAATCTCCTGTTTTAATGATCAGGCCAACATACATTGCCCACATCTGCAATGCGGTGTCTGCTTAATCGAGACGAGCCTGTATGCCGAATTATAAGCCTTTTACACTCAAATCCGATTATGCGATGAGGGGCGATCAGCCCGAAGCAGCCAAAAAATTGTGCCAGGGTTTGTCAGACGGCATGTCTTTTTTGACCCTCTTGGGAGTGACCGGGTCAGGAAAAACCTTCACGGTTGCCAATGTTGTGCAGGCGCTGCAAAGGCCACTCGTCATTCTGGTTCATAACAAAACCCTGGCGGCACAGCTTTATGGGGAAATGAAAAGTTTTTTCCCGGATGCCGCTGTTGAATATTTTGTTTCGTATTACGATTACTACCAACCCGAAGCTTATGTGCCGGTCAGCGACACCTTCATTGAAAAAGACGCTGCCATCAACGAACACATTGAGCAGATGCGCCTTTCGGCGACCAAAGCGCTTTTTGAAAGACCCGACACGATTGTCGTGGCCACCGTGTCCGCCATTTACGGTCTGGGCAACCCCCAAAAGTACTTGCAGATGGTGATTCATCTGGATCGTGGCGACCAGATGGCTCAGCGGGATTTGTTGCATCGGCTGGCTGAGCTTCAGTACAGCAGGAATGAGACCGAATTACGGCGTGGAACCTTTCGCTTGCGTGGTGAGGCGGTGGATGTTTTTCCTGCGGAATCTGCGGAGCAGGCAATTCGTGTCGAGTTTTTTGACGACCGGATTACCAGGTTGTGTTCTTTTGACCCTTTGACTGGGGAATTGATCGGGGAATTCCCCCGTCTCACGATTTACCCGAAATCCCATTACGTGATGCCACGTGAGACTGTCCTGGAAGCGGTTGCGAAAATCAAAGTGGAGCTTGAGGAGCATCTGAAAGTCTTACAGGAGCAGGGTAAGTTGCTCGAAGCACAACGTCTGGAACAGCGCACGCGTTTTGATCTGGAGATGCTGACTGAGCTGGGTTACTGCAAAGGCATAGAAAACTATTCCCGTTACTTCAGTGGTCGGGAGCCTGGCGAACCCCCGCATTGCCTGCTTGATTATTTGCCTGATGACGTCATCGTGGTGGTGGATGAGAGTCACGCGACCATCCCGCAGTTTCGTGCCATGTATCTTGGCGATTACTCCCGTAAGTCAACGTTGGTGGCTTACGGCTTCCGCCTGCCTTCTGCCCTGGATAACCGTCCGTTGAAGTTTGAGGAGTTTACGGATCTCTTGAAGCAAACCATTTTTATTTCCGCAACGCCTGCTGCTTACGAGCACGAGATGAGCGGGGTGGTGGTGGAGCAGGTTGTCCGTCCCACTGGCCTGCTGGATCCGGAACTGGAAATCAGACCGGTGGCGTGTCAGGTTGACGACGCTTTATCGGAAGTCAAGGAGCGTGCTGCTCTCGGCGAGCGCGTGTTGATCACGACTTTAACCAAGCGTATGGCGGAAGATTTGTGCACGTATCTGGTGGACTGTGGTGTGCGTGCGCGTTATCTGCATTCAGATGTTGATACTGTGGAAAGGGTGGAAATTATCCGTGATTTGCGTTTGGGCGTATTTGATGCGCTGGTGGGCATAAACCTGCTGAGGGAAGGTCTGGACATTCCGGAGGTTTCCCGGGTGTTGATTTTTGATGCCGACAAGGAAGGTTTTCTGCGCTCGTTCACGTCTCTGATTCAAACCGTTGGCAGAACTGCCCGCCACTTGGGAGGGAAGGCCATTCTGTATGCTGACCGGCTTACGAAATCCATACAGATGACGTTGGACGAAACTGCGCGGCGGCGAAAGAAACAGGCGGCCTTCAATCAGATTCATGGCATTGAGCCACGGGGCATTCGCAAAGACGTTCGGGATATCATGGAGGGTGCTCGCTCGAATGCGTCTGGGGCAAAGCAGAAGCGGCGCAAGAAGGTTGCTGGCTCGCAACAGACCAGCAAAAACATCGAACAGCTGACTGCCGGAGAAGCTGCACTTTTGATTGGGAAGCTGGAAAGGAAAATGCTTCGGTACTCGCGTCAGTTGAAATTTGAAGAGGCGGCTGTGGCTCGCGACGAGATCCGTGCAGTCAAATCCCATTTGTTTGGCATGGAAGCTGAGGCAGACCTTTGAGGGCAACTGCGGAGGTTTCCAAGGGCCCCGGGTTTGGTGCCGTATGTGACTTAATCGCATGGGCACTTGCGTGGGGACGGGGCATCATTCCGAGTCAGGAAGCAGCTTTTCTATTGACATCACTGGCGGGGGATATGATTATTCGTCACTCCTCGGGCGTGTAGCTCAGTTGGTAGAGCACCACCGTGACATGGTGGGGGTCGCTGGTTCGAGTCCAGTCTCGCCCACCAAGGTCTTTTGGTGCGATGCCGCCGCGTTTTGCCGTTTTCCTCAGGTGCTGTTTTAGCCAGAGTGGTCGTGTTTCATATTTCTTATTCCGGGCATGGGCAAAAAGCGTTCTCGGAGCAGCTCACCGTTGCCGAAGCTGCTCGGCAATTGGGGTCGAAAGTTGCCCGTAAAGCCGTGGCCGCCTGTTTGAACGGTGAGTTGAAGGATACCTGTACCGTCATTTCCCAAGACACGGATTTGCGCATCTTGACGGATGCTGACACCGAGGGACTTGAGATTATTCGCCACTCCTTCGCGCATCTTTTGGGTCACGCGGTCAAGCAACTGTATCCGGACGCTCAGATGGCAATCGGGCCGGTCATCGAGGATGGTTTTTATTACGACATACGCTACTCAAGGTCCTTTACTCCGGAAGATTTGCAAAACATTGAAAAGCGCATGGTGGAGCTGAAGCGCAAAAACTACGATGTCGTGCGTGAAGGCGTGTCCAGGGATCGCGCCTTGCAAGTGTTCAAAGAGCGAAACGAACCCTACAAAGTCGAGATCGTGGAGGCGATTCCCGAAGGGGAGCCGATTGCCTTGTATCACCACCAGGAATACACGGATATGTGTCGCGGCCCGCACGTGCCGAACACACGCCACTTGCATGCCTTCAAATTGACCCGTCTGGCAGGTGCTTATTGGCGGGGAGATCACCGAAACGAAATGTTGCAACGGATTTACGGCACGGCCTGGCCGAGTGAAAGGGAGTTACATGACCATCTGCAGCGCCTCAAGGAAGAAAAGAAGAGAGACCACAGACTGCTGGGCAAGAAAATGGATCTTTTTCATTTCCAGGAAGAGGCGCCGGGAATGGTTTTCTGGCACCAAAATGGCTGGAAGCTGTATCGCACAATTGAAGGATATCTGCGCGAAAAACTGGATGCCAGTGGCTATCTGGAAGTGCAGACCCCGCAAATGCTGGATCGCAAACTTTGGGAACGTTCCGGGCACTGGGACAAATTTGGCGACATGATTTTTGCCACAAAATCGGAGAAGCGCGATTATGCGATCAAGCCTATGAATTGCCCGGCACACGTTCAGCTGTTCAACCATGTTTTGCGCAGTTACCGTGACCTGCCGTATCGCATTGCGGAATTCGGGGTGGTGCATCGCAACGAACCTTCGGGGACTTTGCACGGCCTGTTAAGGGCGCGTCGCTTTACCCAGGACGATGCGCACATTTTTTGTACCGATGAGCAGCTGCAGGACGAAATTGCCAAACTGTTGACCATGACATTCGAGGTTTATCAGGACTTCGGCTTTTCTGATTTTCGTGTGGTGCTTTCAACGCGCCCTGAGAATCGGGTCGGAAGCGACGGGCAATGGGATATCACGGAGGCGCTGCTGCGCGAAGCACTGACCGATTATGGTTTGGCGGTCGTGGAGAATCCGGGAGAAGGTGCCTTTTATGGCCCGAAGCTGGAGTTCATTCTCAAGGACAGTCTGCGTAGGGAGTGGCAGTGCGGAACCATTCAACTGGATTTTTCCATGCCGGAGAGGCTAGGTGCCGGTTACGTCAATGCCGCCGGAAAGCAAGTGGTGCCCGCCATGATCCATCGTGCCATTTTTGGTTCCATGGAGCGCTTCGTGGGGATACTGATTGAGCATTACGCGGGTGATTTGCCTTTATGGCTTGCCCCTGTCCAGGCGGTGGTCATGAACATTTCCGATGATCAGAAAGCGTATGCGCAAACCGTGCTTACGGAGCTGGTTGAAAAAGGACTGCGGGCAGAAGGAGACTTAAGGAACGAAAAATTGAACCTTAAAATCCGGGAGAACTCGATGCGGCACATTCCGTATATGCTGGTGGTGGGCAATCGGGAAGTAGAGACAGGTTGTGTCTCTGTTCGCCTGCGTGGTGGACGAAACCTTGGTACACTCACCGTTTGCGAACTAACCCTGAGGATGTCTCGGGAGATTGGCTCGAAAAGTTGTTTCCCAGAGGAGGAGAGCGAATAGGCACACAAAAAAGAAACCGGTTTAACGAACAAATTGATTCACCCCAAGTCTTGTTGATAGACGCGGGAGGTACGAACAGAGGAGTGCAGGCAATTGATGATGCCATACGCTTTGCGAAAGAGAAAAGCCTGGACTTGGTTGAGTTGTCGGCGGAAGCAGACCCGCCGGTTTGCCGGGTTATGGACTACGGGAAGTACCGCTTTACCCGGGAGAAGAAAAACCAGGGTTCCCGTAGGAAGCAAAAGCGGATGCAACTGAAGGAAATCAAGTTAAGACCAGGGATAGAAGAAGGTGATTACCAGACGAAGTTGCGTAGTGTTTTGCGCTTCCTCGGTGAAGGGGACAGGGTAAAGGTTACTTTGCGCTTTCGAGGGAGAGAAATGGCGTATTCCGAGATCGGCAGGGAAGTGCTGGAGCGGGTTACGCGTGATATTGGGAGCTGTGCCGCTGTGGAAAAGCCGGCAGAGGCGGAAGGGCGTACCATGGTGATCGTTTTTGTTCCCAGCAAACGCCAAAACTCAGGAAACAAACATGCCTAAAATGAAGACCAATCGCGGTGCGGCAAAACGATTCAGGAAGACTGTGAGCCAGTCTTTTCGGAGAAAACACGCCAATGCCAATCACATTTTGACAAAAAAAAGCACGAAAAGAAAAAGGCGGCTGCGCACAACGGTAGCAGTGGCGGACAGCGATCGGGCTTCACTTATTCGCTTGTTGCCCAACGGGTAGAATGAAAAAAGGGGGATGAGAAATTGCCAAGAGCCAGAGCCAGTGTCGCTTCGCGGGCACGTCGTAAAAAAATACTGAAAAAAGCCGCAGGCTATCGGGGGGCACGCAGTCGTACGTTTCGGGTCGCGAAGCAGGCGGTCATCCGTGCCGGGCAATATGCGTACCGTGACCGTCGCCAAAGACGGCGGCAGTTTCGGTCTTTGTGGATTACCAGAATCAACGCCGCAGCACGACAGTTTGGCCTTTCTTACAGCCGTTTCATGGCAGGGCTGGTCAAGGCGGAAATCACGCTGGATCGTAAGATTTTGGCAGATTTGGCAGTACGTGATCCGTCAAGCTTTGCGAGCGTTGCTGAAAAAGCGAAACTGGCACTAGGCTGAAAGTAGCGATTTCAGAGGGATTCCTCCCCACCCGTTCCCTAAACAGGCGGTAGCTCATGGACTGTTCCCGAGAGTTTGGATCCGTTGGCAAAAACAGAGATTGAGACCTTGGAGACCGTGCTTGAGGATACCAGCCTCAAGATTGAGCACGTCAAACAGGAGATTGCCCAGGCAGGCAGTTTGCACGAACTGTACCAGGTGCGTTTGAAGTATCTTGGACGCAAAGGGGAGTTCCCTCGCTTCTTTGCCGCTTTGAAGAGCTTGCCAAAAGACCGGAAGTCACATTTTGCCAAGCACCTGAACCGTCTCAAAAAGGCCTTGACAGTCGCCTTTGACGGGAGAAAACAATGGCTGAACGAGGAAGAACTGCGCCAGAAGTCTCGGGAGCCGGATTCATTTGACCCGACACTCCCCGGTCGCCGTCGACCGAGAGGGAGCCTGCATCCCATAACCTTGGGATTACGCAAGATCGAAGATTTCTTTTTGCGTCAAGGTTTCGCCATCAAGGAAGGACCGGAAATTGAAGATGAGTTTCACAATTTTGAGGCATTGAATATTCCGCCTGACCACCCGGCGCGTGCGATGCACGACACCTTCTTCCTTGGAAATCAGAAGCTGCTCAGAACCCATACCTCTCCGGTACAAGTGCGCACCATGTTGGCGTGCCGCCCGCCGGCACCGTTGAAAATCATCGCTCCGGGCAAAGTGTATCGCCGTGATTCTGACCCTACGCACAGTCCCATGTTTCATCAGGTGGAAGGACTGGTTGTTGACACATTTGTTTCTTTTGCGGATTTGATTGTCATGGTGAAGGGATTTTTATGCGATTTTTTTGCCGATGAGAAACTGAAGATGCGTCTGCGCCCTTCCTACTTTCCCTTTACGGAGCCTTCTGCAGAAATAGATATCTGGTGGGGCTCTGACTGGCTTGAAGTGTTGGGTTGCGGCATGGTGCACCCGAATGTTTTCAAGGCAGTGGGCTACGGTGATCAGGACTGGAGCGGCTACGCATTCGGGCTGGGTGTCGAACGTCTGGTGATGTTGCGCTACGGGGTCAAGAATCTGCGCAGATTCTTTGAAAATGATTTGCGCTTCCTGAGCCAGTTTCAAGAGTGAAGCTTCAAAATGCGACGTGTGTCTGTTTCCGGACGTACGTGTCCGGAATACTGAAAAAGACATGCGTTTCGTAGTTTCCTGGCTACAGGAATTTCTTGGGAACTGCCCGGGGGAACACCGAGGACAGCCATTGGATCCGATGGCGCTGGCGGAGACATTGACGCTGGCGGGCTTGGAAGCGGAAATTGTTTCGCCGGATTCACAGTGCGGCTCAAGCTCACCCGGAGAAACAGTGGTGGCATTGGATTTGACGCCGAACCGCCCGGACTGTATGAGTATTTTGGGTGTTGCCCGTGAGTTCTGCGTCGGCAAAGGACAGCGCCTTGTGCACATCATTCCGGAGTTGCCGGTACCGACTGGTGCCGACCCTTTGTCTGTGGAAGTAGAGGTTTCGTCTCCTGAAGCGTGTCCTTTGTACCGATGCCGCGAAGTACGCGACATTGCCTGTGATCGGGAAACACCTGACTGGATGGTTGATCGCCTGTGCGCAAGTGAGATGCGGCCGCTGAGCCTGATCGTGGACGTGATGAACTACGTCATGCTGGAACTGGGGCAACCTTTGCACGCCTTTGACCTGGATCGCCTGACTGCCAAAAAAATCTTTGTCGGTCTTGCGGAGGGTGGGGAAGTATTTGAGTTGCTCGATGGCAACAGCTTCACGGCTCCGAAAGGCGCACTGTTGATACGGGACGGAGACGAGCCGGTGGCTTTGGCGGGAGCCATGGGGGCGAAGCGTGCTTCGGTTCAGCAGGATACCCGCAACATCCTGATTGAAGCGGCTTTCTTTGCCCCTTCAGTCATCCGGAAAGTGGCGCGAATTCCAGGTATGTATACGGAATCAGCGCGGCGATTTGAAAAAGGGGTGGATTTTCAGATGTCACAACAGGCGTTGGACCGTGCTGCGGCTTTGCTGACAGAGATTGCAGACGGCAAGCCTGGCGGTCGCGGTGAGTGCCGAAGCGAAACGCACCTGCCGACCCGCCGAGAAACTGTGCTGCGTCTCAAAACACTTGATCTGCGCTTGGGGGTGAAGCCCGAGCCTGAATGGGTCGGGAAAACCTTGACGGCACTTGGATGCGAGGTCAAAGGAGACGGAGATGAATGGGCTTGCGTGCCGCCTTCCTTTCGTTTCGATTTGGAGATGGAAGTGGATTTTGTGGAGGAAATCGCCAGGCTCTACGGTTACGAGCGGATAGCTGATGTGCCAGCTGAGACGTTTTCTGCTGCTTCCCCGGACAGCCAATTTCTGACACGGAGACAAAGGCAGCACTCCTGGTCCGACAGCTTGGTGGCTTTGGGCTATTCTGAAGTCGTTACCTTGAGCTTTGGTGATTTTATTGACCCCGTGAAGCAGCACCTGTTCAGTTCCGTAGCGGCCGGAGCCAGCAGACGCCACGTAGATGGAGAGCCGGTGCAACCTGATCAGATAATGGTGGACTTGCGCAATCCCCTGACCCGGCTTGCGTCGGTCATGCGTACCACCCTATGGGTCGGGTTGATTGAAGTGTTACGCTACAATCTGAACCGCGGGGCAAGACGTGCCTGTTTTTTTGAATTTGGAAAAATTTATTTCATAGATACGAAAAAGAATGAGGCGAATGAAGAATGGCTACTGGGAGGCTTGGCATTTGGCTCTGTCAGTGATGATTCCTGGAGCGAGAAACTGCGTGAGCGCGATTACTACGATGTTAAAGGTGACCTGGAAAGTCTGTTGCAGCCCAGCTTGGGTGAGCTCGAGTGGAGGCGATGGCCTCAGAAGTGTTCCCGTAGCTTTGGTTTGGTACATGGCAAAAGTGCTGAAATCTATGCGCAGGACAAATGGATTGGCACTCTGGGCATGATGAATCCAGAGTTGGGAGCCCCTCATGATTTTGACTTGAACCTGGCGGGTAGGGATGTTTTCCTGTTTCAAGTCTATCTGGATCAACTGCCGGAGCCTGAGCACCGAAGCCACATGGTGGTATCCCGCTACCCGACGCAGCGTTTTGATATATCGCTCATGGTGCCTGCTGACCGGCACTACACCGAACTCTTTCAGCGCATCAAGACTCTGGACATTCCCGAGCTGTACGACTTTTTTTTGCTGGATGTTTTTCCCGAAAAAGTGATGGCTGAGGGAGAACGGAGCATGACCCTTGCTTTTGTTTTGCAAGGGCAGGAGCGTACACTGACAGATGTTGAAGTCGCTGAGGTTGTACGCCGCATTGTTGATGATTTGCAGTGTAGGCTGGGCGTCAGGCAAAGATATCCGGTTTGACCATAAAAAGAGAAACACTGGCAAAGACGTTGCAGAGCGAGATTGGCTTGAGCCTGTCCGAGGCATCTATGCTGGTCAACATTTGCTTCGAAGAGGTCGGAAAAGTTCTGATCGAGGGTGATAACCTGCACCTTCCGGGAATTGGCCGGTTCCTGTTGCGTGACAAAAGTGAAAGAATGGGGCGTAACCCAAAAACCCGAACCCCCGCGGTCATCAGCGCGCGTCGGGTGGTTGTATTTAGACCGGGGCCGAAGCTGAAACAACGTATTGCAGAAAATGCCAACAAAAGAAAACACAGAAATGTCTGAACTGCCGCAAAAGCTTTACTTCACGATTGGTGAAGTAAGCAACCTGTGCGGTGTGGAACAACATGTTTTGCGCTATTGGGAGCAGGGTTTTTCCGGGCTTCGACCGAAGCGCAGGCAAGGTGGACGGCGGTATTACTCGCATGCCGATGTGCTGATGATTCGAAAAATTCAGGACTTGGTGCACCGCCGCAGTTACACCATAAAAGGTGCGAATCAAGTGTTGTTTGGGAAAGAGGAAACAGTCGAAAAAGACTCGCAGAAAGCATTGTTGCAAGAACTGCGAAAAGAACTGGAAGAAATCGCTTTATTGCTAAAAAACTGATGTGTCTAAGTAACAGGTCAGGTTTCGGGGTGTGGCGCAGACTGGTAGCGCACTGCAATGGGGTTGCAGTGGTCGGAGGTTCAAATCCTCTCACCCCGACCACTACCTGATTTTCAGGATTGGCAATGATTGATTTCGATCTGGAGTTCTTTTTGCTCCTCAGCACAGTACTGACCGGTCTGGTAGTTCTTGCGAGCCGTCTCTTTGGTTCCTCAGGCAAAAAGAAAGCCTGGCTCACTGAACTGTCAATCTCTTTCTTTCCGGTGCTGTTGATTGTTCTGCTTGTCCGGTCTTTTCTGTTTGAACCTTTTCGTATTCCGTCTGGATCCATGCTGCCCACCCTGGAAATAGGAGACTTCATCGTCGTCAACAAGTACGCTTACGGCTTGCGTCTTCCGGTGCTACACACAAAGTTTTGGGTCAATCAATCTCCTCAGCGAGGCGACGTTGCGGTGTTTCGTTACCCAAAAGACCCCAAGCTGGACTATGTCAAGCGTATCGTCGGGGTACCAGGTGATGAAATTTCTTATAAGAACAAGATGTTATTCATAAATAGTGAGGCAGTTTCTTATGAAACTCTTGGCACCGACGCTCTGCCGGGACGTTCATTGGTCGGAAAAGCCCAACGCGTGATACGCATGAAGGAGAGCTTGCCGGAAGCCCCCCACGAGATTTATGTGAACGCCTCTTTGCTTCAGAGAAAAGCAAAAGATGTCTGGGTCATACCGGATGGAAACTACCTTGTTTTCGGCGACAATCGGGACAACAGTAACGACAGCCGAGTTTGGGGAATGGTGCCGGAAGAAAACCTGGTTGGCAGAGTGTCTGCCATCTGGATGCACTGGGATTTTGGTGGAGATGGCATCGACTTTTCCCGTATAGGCAGAGTCGTCAACTAGTTGCCCCGCAGCAGCCCTGTTTCTTTAGTCAAAGTGAACGAGGAAAACAGCTCGGAATTACTGAAGAATCTCGTATTGTCGGGCAAGGACGATGAACCGTTGTTCCTTCAAGCCTTAACCCACCGAAGTGCGGGTGATTTCAACAACCAGAGGCTGGAATTTCTTGGAGATGCATTGCTTGGTTTTCTGGTGGCTGAAGTTTTGTATGAGATGTTCCCAGAGGCTCCAGAGGGAGACATGAGCTTGCACCGCTCTGCATTGGTGCAAGGCACAGCATTGGCAGATGTTGCACGGGAACATGGTATCCAGGGCTGGCTTATTTCGGGTAAAAGTCTTTCGGGAGGTAATCTGCCATTGCCTGATTCCGCATTGGAAGATGCCGTGGAAGCTTTGGTTGCAGCGTTTTATCTCAGCAAGGGTATTGTCGAAACCCGGAAATTTGTGCGCCAGTTGTTCAGTAGCAGATTGCAGAAACTGGACTCTCAGCCCGCAGTCAAGCCGAACAAAACCCGATTACAGGAATTTCTCCAGGCACACAAACATCCCTTGCCGACTTATGTGGCGTCTGGCGAGGATAGGGATGCTTTTCACGTGCGGTGCGAAGTGAATATGAATGGAAGGTGTTATACGGCTGAAGGAAAGGGGAGAAAAAAAGGCAGGGCAGAAGCAATTGCGGCCGGTCTGGTTTTACAATTACTGCAGGAAAGCGGGCAATCAGAGACATGACCCGTTGCGGCGTTTTTTCGATAAGCGGCCGACCCAATGTTGGCAAATCAACACTGTTTAACCGCCTGCTGAAAACGCATATTTCCTCAGTTACGTCCAAATCCCGGACAACCCGTTCCAACATCCGGGGTATTTGTAACGCCGATGGTGAGCAACTGGTTCTGGTCGATACCCCGGGCATGCACGCCCGCAGTCGCTACACACTGGATCAACTGGATATCAACAACGCCCAGTGGGCATTGGAAAGTGCCGATCTGGTGGTGCTGATGGTCGAGCATAAGCGGTGGTTGCCGGGTGATCAAAATGTGTTGGACCGTATCATTGCGGCCAAAAAGCCCTGTGTGCTGGTTTTGAACAAAGTGGATCTTCTGCGTGATAAAAGAGAGCTTCTGGAGGCGATTGCGGAAGTTGCAGCCCGTCATGACTTTGCTGAAATCTTCCCTCTTTCCGCGTTACACGACAGCTCGCTCGCTGACTTTCAGGTGCTGTTGATGAAGCATTTGCCGGAAGGGGATTTTTTGTATCAGAAGGACGAGCTCACGGACCGCAAACATGAGGCGTTGGCCGCCGACATGGTTCGTGAGCAGTTTATGCGGGAATTGAAAGAGGAATTGCCGCACGTGATCCATGTCTCGACTAACCGGTTTGAGGTGAAAAATGAGGTACTGCATATTCATGTGCAGGTGCTGGTGGAAAGAGCCAGCCAGCGTCTGATTTTGCTGGGAAAGGGAGGCGATCGTCTGAAGCGGGTGAGTATTCGGGCACGCCAATCCATTGAAGCCATCGTCAACCAGCATGTGCATTTGCGATTGTGGATCAAGGTCCGGCGGGGATGGCAAAAAGAAAACACGGAACGGTTTGACCTTGCACTATGAACAAGAGCTCAAGGGACGAAGTTAACAACTGCGAAAAACGCGCAAGACACGAAAATATTTTGTCTTCTGATGAATGCTGCGCGATTCAGGGGGCTGTCCTTGATGTTTATAAAGAGATGGGGTGTGGCTACCTTGAGGCGGTGTACCAGGAGTGTTTGGAGAAGGAGTTTTCTATAAGGAGCATTCCTTTTAAGGCACAGACTGAACCCCAACTGGCATATAGGAGTGAACCTTTAAAGCAAGTCTATAAGCCTGACTTTATCTGCCATGACAAAATTATTGCTGAACTCAAGGCTGTTAAAGGGATAGCACTGGAGCACAAGGCACAGCTATTGAATTACCTCAAAACAACGAGCCTTGAATTGGGACTTTTGGTGAAATTTGGCAGCATCCCAAAACTGAAATCACACGACCACAAACACCAACTTTCGCGCTTTTCGCGTTCTTCGCGGTTTAAAATAATAGGAAACACTGGGCACTGTAGTTGTTTTTGATCGGCAGCCGTGCTGGCTGTTACATTTAAGGCATTACAATGAAAGTGCCAGGCTGGCGCAGTTCCTGACTCCGGGATATGGCCACCTGACAGTGATGGTGCGTTACTCCAGGCGGCTGATAGGAAAATCCCTGCAACCTTTCACTCCGGCCTTTCTGACGTGTACGGGTCGTGGGGAGCTGTTGAATTTGCGCAACCTGGATCAGAGTGGCAAGCAGTTGCTGATTGGCGCGGAAGAAAAAATCCTGGGCATGTACGTCAATGAACTGCTTGTGCGGCTGGTGCCGCGTGGCCTTGGCTCGCAGTCATTGTTTGGCTGTTATGAGGAGACAATACGCCATTTGGCTTCCGCCGCGGCTGAGCCGGAAGTGGCACTGCGCCTGTTTGAGCTGAAACTGCTGGAATTGTCAGGGTTCGTCATTCCTCTGGAGTGGGACTGCAAAACCGACGAGCCCTTGCTCCCCGAACGTTGTTATTATCACGAGCCTGGCAAAGGCTTCAGTGCTTGCGATGGCTCTGTTGCCGTTGCCGCCAAAGACGTGTTCAGTGGTCAAACCCTGCTTGCTTTGCGAGGTGGTTTGCAAGAAAATTCTCCGGAGGTTATGCGGGAAGCGAAGCGTTTGCTACACGGCATATTGGATGAAAAATTTCGTAAGCGACCCCTGCGTGTTCGGGAAATCATGAAGAAGCTGTACAGCCTGAGAAATGCAAAATAAGCCAGTGCGCCTGGGGGTCAACCTCGATCACGTGGCGACCTTGAGGCAGGCGAGGGGGACGCCTTATCCGGATTTGGGGCAAGCCATACGTTTGGCGGAATCCAATGGAGCCGACGGGATTACTTTGCATCTTCGGGAAGACCGCAGACACATCCAGGATCGTGACCTTGAACTGGCGCGTGAACGCGTGAGCACTTCGCTTAATATGGAAATGGCAGCGACGGATGAAATGCTGGGAATTGCGCTCCGTGTGAAACCCGATTGTGTCTGCCTGGTACCTGAGCGACGTGAGGAATTGACGACCGAAGGGGGACTGGACGTTTTTACATACACCAGCCAGGTGCGCAGGGTATGTGAAGCGTTGAACGAGGCCGCCATCCAGGTTTCACTGTTTATTGAGGCGGATCGGAAAATGATCGATCAGGCGCAACTCGTAGGTGCCGGCTGCGTAGAGCTGCATACCGGGAAATACGCCGATGCCACCGGCAGTGCTCAAGCCAAAGAGTTCAGTCGTTTGCTTGACGCTGCCCGGCATACGAACGCGTTGGGGTTGACGCTCAATGCAGGTCATGGGCTGCGCCGAGACAATGTGCGTGCCGTTGCAGAACTTCCCCTCATGCACGAATTGAATATCGGCCATTCCGTGGTTGCAGATGCGGTCTTTACAGGTCTGCCAGAGGCGGTACGTGCCATGAAATCCGCCATGGGAGGTTGATGATGGGTTCGGGCATTTTGGGCATTGGTATTGATATGGTCAGGGTGAAGCGCATGCGCCGTCTTTTCGAACGCTATCAGGGGCGATTGGTGGCACGGCTGCTCCATCCGCTGGAAATGAGCGGATTCGAAGGCAGCCCTGATCAGGCAGCATTTCTTGCGCGTCGCTTTGCTGCGAAGGAAGCGATGGTCAAGGCCTTGGGGAGCGGGTTCAGCAGTGGTACTTTTGCCAGTAATATTGCGATTCTGCATGATGAACGCGGTCGCCCGCATGGGAGCTGGCCAGAAAAAACACGCGCTTCATTGCCAGGTAAAGGGAGGCGCATGCATCTGAGTATTTCCGGAGAAACAGGATATGCGGTGGCGCAGGCTGTGTTGACAGAAGAGGAGTAGAAATGGACGTTGATGCATACAATGCCGAACGCCTGATTGGCAACACCCCGTTGGTTGCCTTGCGGCATATAGGCACAGGTGACAGTATGGTGCTGGCAAAACTGGAGGGCAATAACCCCGCCGGTTCGGTCAAGGATCGACCTGCGCTTTCCATGATTGTGCGCGCCGAAGAACGTGGCACGATCCGCAAAGGTGACACTTTGATTGAGGCGACCAGTGGCAACACTGGCATCGCTTTGGCAATGGTGGCGGCAATGCGCGGTTATCGCCTGAAACTGATCATGCCGGAAAGCATGAGCCTTGAGCGTCGTGCCTGCATGAAAGCCTACGGTGCGGAAATTATTCTCGTGACTGAGGAGGAAAGCATGGAAGGCGCACGTGATCTGGCGGAGCAAATGGCTTCCCGCGGTGAAGGGCGGCTCCTGAATCAGTTTGCAAACCCCGATAATCCGATGGCACATTACGAGACGACCGGTCCGGAAATCTGGCGCGACACCCACGGAAAAATCACGCATTTCGTGAGTGCCATGGGCACCACTGGAACCATTATGGGGGTTTCCCGCTACTTGAAAGAGCGCAACCCGAAGATTGAGGTTATCGGTGTACAACCAGCAGAAGGGACGCGAATTCCTGGGATCAGGCGCTGGCCAAAAGCCTATTTGCCGGAGATATTTGACGCCTCGCGCCTCGACCGTGAAACAGACGTGACGCAGGAAGACGCGGAAAACACCATGCGTGAGCTGGCCTCCCGTGAGGGAATTTTTTGTGGACCTTCCTCGGGCGGCTGTACCTGGGTGGCCGTACAGGTGGCACGCGCGCTGAAAGGCGCCGTGGTGGTGTCAATTGTTTGCGATCGGGGGGATCGCTATATTTCCAGCGGGATTTTTCCCTCATGAAGCGAATGGTTTTTGATATAGAAACCGTGCCAGACGTGGACGCCGGACGGTCTCTTCACGACATGAAGGGTCTGGCAGACGAGGATGTGGTGCGTGTGCTGGAGCATCTTTGTGAGCAAAAAACCGGGAAACGTTTTTTGCCGCCGCATCAGCATCGGGTGGTTGCCATCTCTTTTGTGTTTGATGACGGAGAGAAGCTGCTGGTAGATTCGATAGGCGACGAGAGTTCTCCGGAAAAGGATTTGCTGCGAATTTTTTTCACTTTGCTTGCCAGACACAAGCCTCAATTGGTGAGCTGGAATGGCAATGGCTTTGACCTGCCGGTGTTGCATTACCGTGCCCTGTTCCAGAATGTAGACGCCTCCCTGTACTGGGAGACCGGTGATTCTGACCAGGCTTTTCGCTGGAACAATTACTACAGCCGTTACCACCAAAGGCACCTGGATCTCATGGACGTGCTCTCAGGCTATAGCGGCCGGAATTTCGCGCCCCTTGACGAGGTTTCCAAAATCATGGGTTTCCCGGGAAAGCCGGGCATGCACGGTGATCAGGTCTACGGGCTATGGAAAGGCGGTGAAGTCCAGAAAATTCGCAATTACTGCGAGTGGGATGTTTTGAATACTTGGTTGATTTACTTGCGTTTTGAAGTGATGCGCGGACATCTGGGGGAGCATGGAGCCACGAATCTGGAAGAACGTCTGGAAAAAACGCTTGCTGCTTCAGGTCGGGAGCACCAGGCAGAATTCCTGCGGAAATTGCAGGCTGGGGCGTGGGCTAATCGCCAAGCAAGTCAGTCATGACGCGGTAATAGATCTCGCTCAAAGGTTCTAGGTCTCCCACCCGTACCCGCCATCTATTTTGTGAATGCTGTCGTTCAGCGTTCCAAACTCAATTACTTCGGTTCCGGTAGGGGCGATGAAGCGACCGTCTGAGGTGCCTCCCGCAGTTGCAGTTTGGGGCGTGGGCTAATCGCCAAGCAAGTCAGTCATGACGCGGTAATAGATTTCGCTCAAACGCCCCAGGTCTCCCACCTGCACCTGCGGCGTCCATTTTGTGAATGCTGTCGTTCAGCGTTCCAAACTCAATTACTTCGGTTCCGGTTGGGGCGATGAAGCGACCGTCTGAGGTGCCTCCCGCAGTTGCAGTTTGGGGCGTGGGCTAATCGCCAAGCAAGTCAGTTATGACGCGGTAATAGATTTCGCTCAAACGCCCCAGGTCTCCCACCTGCACCTGTGGCGTCTATTTTGTGAATGCTGTCGTTCAGCGTTCCAAACTCAATTACTTCGGTTCCGGTTGGAGCGATGAAGCGACCGTCTGAGGTGCCCCCCGCAGTTGCAGCTTGGGGCGTGGGCTAATCGCCAAGCAAGTCAGTTATGACGCGGTAATAGATTTCGCTCAAACGCCCCAGGTCTCCCACCTTTACCTGCGGCGTCCATTTTGTGAATGCTGTCGTTCAGCGTTCCAAACTCAATTACTTCGGTTCCGGTTGGGGCGATGAAGCGACCGTCTGAGGTGCCCCCCGCAGTTGCAGCTTGGGGCGTGGGCTAATCGCCAAGCAAGTCAGTTATGACGCGGTAATAGATTTCGCTCAAACGCCCCAGGTCTCCCACCTTTACCTGCGGCGTCCATTTTGTGAATGCTGTCGTTCAGCGTTCCAAACTCAATTACTTCGGTTCCGGTTGGGGCGATGAAGCGACCGTCTGAGGTGCCCCCCGCAGTTGCAGCTTGGGGCGTGGGCTAATCGCCAAGCAAGTCAGTTATGACGCGGTAATAGATTTCGCTCAAACGCCCCAGGTCTCCCACCTTTACCTGCGGCGTCCATTTTGTGAATGCTGTCGTTCAGCGTTCCAAACTCAATTACTTCGGTTCCGGTTGGGGCGATGAAGCGACCGTCTGAGGTGCCCCCCGCAGTTGCAGCTTGGGGCGTGGGCTAATCGCCAAGCAAGTCAGTTATGACGCGGTAATAGATTTCGCTCAAACGCCCTAGGTCTCCCACCTTTACCTGCTCGTCTATTTTGTGAATGCTGTCGTTCAGCGTTCCAAACTCAATTACTTCGGTTCCGGTTGGAGCGATGAAGCGACCGTCTGAGGTGCCTCCCGCAGTTGAGGCTTGCGGCCGAATTCCGGTGACGTCCGAGACTGCTGTGCTCACTGCCTGCTTCAGTTTCCCCTCTTTGGTTAAAAAGGGCTTTCCCGAGGCGTGCCACTCCAATTCGTAGTTCAGTTTTTCAGCGTTCAGCAATTGCTCTATCCGGGTGCACAATTCCGCTTCGCTGATGGCGGTGGAATAGCGAAAGTTGAACGTGCATTTCAGCGTTGCGGGGATGACATTGTCAGCTCCGACCCCGGCGTGTATTTCGGCAATCTGCAAACTGGTTGGAGGAAAATCGCTGTTTCCCTCATCCCATCTTTCGGCACACAGTTTTTCGAAAAACGGTGCGGACTCATGGATGGGGTTGCGCGTTTTTTCCGGGTAAGCGATGTGGCCCTGTATTCCATTGATGCGCAGGTAGCCGGTTAATGAGCCACGGCGTCCATGCTTGATGCAGTCACCAAAAGAAACGGAACAGGAAGGTTCCCCGACCACGCACCAATCTATTTCTGTGCCGGATTTCTGTAGATTGTTGATCACGTACTTCGTTCCGTATGTGGACGGGCCTTCTTCGTTACTGGTCAAAAGCAAGGCGAGTGAGCCATGAGACAGATGTGGGGCAAAACGCTCGCATGCCACCACCATCGCCGCCACGCCGCTTTTCATATCCGCCGCGCCACGCCCATACAGGATGTCACCTTCTATTACGGCGTCAAAAGGCGGGTATTTCCACGCTGCAAGGTCACCGGTTGGCACAACATCTGTGTGCCCGGCAAATGCTAGCAGTGGCGGTTCATTGCCCAGCCGTGCCCACAGGTTGGAAACGCCTTCGCAGTTCATGGTTTGAATGTCAAAGCCGACCTTGGCAAGCCGGTTCGCGATCAGAGCCTGGCAGCCACAATCGTCCGGAGTGACTGATGGCTTCCGGATCAAAGCCCGTGTCAGTTCAAGCGTTTCCATCAATCTGCCAGACGAAGCAACTGGTTGATGCTCGTTTTTGACCGGGTCTTTTCGTCCACTCTCTTGACGATGACAGCACAGTAAAGGCTGTGCGAACCGTCTTTAGACGGGATCGATCCGGACACGACCACCGAGCCT
This sequence comes from Candidatus Oxydemutatoraceae bacterium, assembly GCA_965212025.1. Classification (GTDB taxonomy): domain Bacteria; phylum Pseudomonadota; class Gammaproteobacteria; order Poriferisulfidales; family Oxydemutatoraceae. The sequence goes on along the minus strand of OZ243039.1, from coordinate 21,852 downwards.
GAGGGGATGCGTCCATACGTGATGTTCCCGCTTGCTCGGTCATAAATCCGCGTGCTCTTCCCGATATATACGCCCATGGAAATGACGCTGCCGTGTTCAACCACGACCCCTTCCACAATTTCCGAGCGGGCACCGATGAAACAGTCGTCTTCAATGATCGTGGGATTTGCCTGCAGAGGTTCCAGCACTCCGCCAATTCCCACTCCGCCAGAAATGTGCACGTTCTTGCCGACTTGTGCGCAGGAGCCTACCGTGACCCAAGTGTCCACCATCGTGCCGGAATCCACATAAGCACCAATGTTGACGTAGCTGGGCATCAAAATGACATTTGGCGCGATGTAAGAGCCTCTACGGACTGTCGCCCCCGGGACCACCCGGACTTTTTCTTTTTGGAATTGCGCCTCGTCATAAGACGCGAAGCGTAGATCCAGCTTGTCATAAAAACGCGTATAGCCCGCTTCGAATACTTTGCTTGCCTTAAATCTGAAGGCGAGCAGCACGGCTTTTTTCAGCCACTGATGTACCTGCCATTCCCCGTTGATTTTCTCCGCGACGCGAAGTGCCCCCCGGTCCAGCTTCGTCAGACAGTCCTCGACAGCGTTTCGTGCCGGGTGAGAGCTGTCTCCAGGCTGAATGGAAAGGCGGTCTTCATAAGCTGCCTCAATGGTTCTTTTCAATGTTTCAGTCATCATGCATCCTGTCTTGTGGACTGTGGGGTGAGTAGCGAGATCCCCTTACTTTCTTTTGGAACTTCCAGATAAAGCAAGGCGGGCTCTATTGTAAGGAAAACCCATGATTCATGGTGCGGGGCTATGGCAGATGATAAACCGTCAGCATTGAGGGAAAGCGGGGCATGGAAGCCGACTGCCTTGGCTTACGGGCATCCAGAAGCTTTGCTGTGCCCGCCTCAGTGGAGCGGGTGCTCGGCATCCAGGAATTCTTGTAACCGGTACGCCGCCTTCTGGCAGATTTTTTCCTCCGGCACCAGCGCGATGCGGACACGCCCGGCACCGGGATCGCGACCTCGAACCGAGCGCGAAAGATAGGAGCCCGGCAAGACTTCCAGCCCTTTTGCACCATACAGTCGGCGCGTGAAGTCTTCGTCTGCGCAGCGGACACTCGGCCAGAAATAAAAGCCCCCTTCGGGAACGTGCAACCCGAAGCGCCCGGCGATGATGTTTTTGAAGTTCTGGAACTTCCTTTGGTAAGCCGCCCGGCTTTCACGCACATGCTCCTCGTCTGACCAGGCAGCGGTGCTGAGTTTTTGAAACAGGAGCGACATGGCGCATCCGTGATAGTTCCGGTATTTTGCGAAAGACGCAATCAGCTGTGGGTCTCCGGCTACAAAGCCGGAGCGCATGCCAGGCAGATTGGAGCGCTTGGAAAGGCTGTAGAAGGCAAGACAGCGGGAGTAATGGCCGTCGCCCAGATTCCAGGAAGCGTTGAGCAGTCCGGGCGGCGGTTTACTTTCGTCTAGGTAGATTTCCGAATAGCACTCGTCCGAGATGATGTAGAAATCATAACGGTGCGCCAAGCGGATCAGTTCTACCAACATTTCCTGCGGCATCACTTTTCCGGTGGGGTTGCTGGGCGAGCATATATAGACCAGCCGACAGCGTTTCCAGTCACTTTCGCCCGCGTCTTCAAAGTCAGGCAGAAAATTATTTTCAGCGAGACAGTTCAAATAAAAGGGTTCAGCACCGGCAAGCAACGCGGCTCCTTCATAAATCTGGTAAAACGGATTGGGGAGCATGACCAACTCGTTTTCAGCGCTGTCTATCAGGCACTGCGCGATGGTAAACAAGGCCTCACGGGTTCCGTTTACGGGTAGCACGTGGCGTTCGCCCGTTATGGACGAGTCGGGCAACCCAAAGCGCCTGCACAGCCATGAGGCACAAGCGGCCCGTGTTTCTTCATTCCCGCGTGTGGGCGGATAACTGCCCAAGCCAGTGTTTTCTTCCCGCAGCAGGGCGGTCACAAAAGCCGGTGGCTCGTGTTTTGGTTCTCCCATTGAAAGCTGGATGAGATCATCAGGGCAGGGGATGTTCTTGAGCAATTCGGACAGTCGCTCAAAAGGATACCGGTAGAGTTTTGCCAGCCCTGGGTTCACTGTCACCCCGGCTCTGCCCCGTCAGTACGTTCTTCCTCCCGTAAAGTCAGCACTTCGTAGCCCTCTTTGGTCACCAGAATCGTGTGCTCCCATTGCGCCGACAGAGAATGGTCTTTGGTGACCACGGTCCACCCGTCGGGCAGTAACCTCACGTGCCTTTTGCCAGCGTTGATCATGGGTTCAATGGTAAAGGTCATCCCCGGGAGGATCTTGCTGCCGTTATGACGGGTACCGTAGTGAAGAATCCTTGGTTCCTCGTGAAATCCCAATCCAATTCCATGCCCGCAGTATTCCCGAACCACGCTGAACCTCGCTTTTTCGGCAAAGCTTTGAATGGCATAGCCAATGTCACCCAGCCTTGCTCCCGGCACAACCTGCCTTATTCCCTCCCACATGGAGTGGCGTGTGATTTCCATAAGGCGCCGGGCAAGCACGCTCGGCTTGCCGACGGCAAACATTTTGCTGGTGTCACCGTGGAAACCTTCTCTTATAACAGTGATATCAACGTTTATAATGTCACCAGACCTTAAGCATCTCTCTCCTGGGATTCCGTGGCACACTTGGTGGTTGACCGAAGTACAGACAGACTTGGGGAAGCCCTTGTAGTTCAGAGGGGCAGGGATGCAATCAAGTTCCTCAACGATAAAGCGGTGGCAAAAATCATCGATCTCTCCCGTGCTGGTTCCCGGGACGATTTTCCCCTCCAGTGCTTCAAGAACCCTTGCCGCCAGCCTTCCGGCAGTGCGCATTTTCTCTATTTGCCGCGTGTTTTTGATTAAAGGGTTAATTGCCAATCGCCGAGTCTCTAAAGGTCAATTTTCTAAAGCGCATTGTAAGCCCATAAGCAGAGCGGATTGCTGTTGTTTTGGATGCCTATGCGGGCAATGAAGCATCAGCGTTTTCAGGTGCCGGAGTTTTTCTTGGCATTGAGCAGAAGCAAGAGCAGAGCTGCTTGTGGACAACGGCTGAAGCTCATGTTTGCCGCGTTCTTGCCGCAGCGTCATATTCTGGGCAACGCAGCGATGGAAAGGTGGGAGTCAGAAATTTATCGAGACTCACGGTTGCAAAAGACGCGGTAGCAAGTCAGCTTCTGCCCGTTTACCAGAGCCATGCTGGCTTGCCCGTCTCTTTGTTCCTTGCAGAAAGATGGATTTTCAGCACAGGGAAAAATGAGCCAAAAGTGCTGATTTTTACTGCGCGGATTTGACCATGTAGTCCACTGCCGCTTTTATGTCGGCATCAGGCAAGTCCGTGCGCCCACCCTTGGGAGGCATGGCGTTCAAACCTTCCAAAGCCGCCTTGTACATGGCATCCATGCCGGTAGCGATGCGTGGTTGCCAAGCCGCTTTGTCTCCAAACTTCGGAGCACCGGCGATACCAGTGGCATGGCATACATGGCAAACCTGAGTGTAGGTCTCTTTGCCCTTTTTTGAATCCCCTGCCGCTGTGGCCGGAGCAGCGTCCGCAACCTTTTTTTCGGCCATGCCCGCAGCAGCCTTGGTCTTTTCGGTCATGCCCGCCGTGTCAGCGGCCTTGGTCTTTTCGGTCATGCCCGCAGCAACCTTGGTCTTTTCGGCCATGCCCGCAGCAGCCTTGGTCTTTTCGGCCATGCCCGCAGCAGCCTTGGTCTTTTCGGTCATGCCCGCCGTGTCAGCGGCCTTGGTCTTTTCGGTCATGCCCGCCGTGTCAGCGGCCTTTGGTCTTTTCGGTCATGCCCGCCGTGTCAGCGGCCTTGGTCTTTTCGGTCATGCCCGCCGTGTCAGCGGCCTTGGTCTTTTCGGTCATGCCCGCCGTGTCAGCGGCCTTGGTCTTTTCGGCCATGCCCGCTGCGCCTGCATCGGTCGCCGTTTCATGCACGGCTTGAACCATGTAATCCACTGCCGCTTTTATGTCGGCATCAGGCAAGTCCGTGCGCCCACCCTTGGGAGGCATGGCGTTCAGACCTTCCAAAGCCGCCTTGTGCAAGGCAGCCATGCCGGTAGCGATACGAGGTTGCCAGGCCGCTTTGTCGCCAAACTTTGGCGCGCCGATGATGCCACCGGCATGGCACGCAGCGCACACCTGGTCATACGTATTTTTGCCAGCCCCGGCACCTCCTGGCTTCCCGACAGCAACCGCATTGCCGGACGGCGAGGCTTTCGCTTCCGGGTGTGTGCCCGTATAGACCGACCCCAATGGTTTGATCCGTTCTTTAATTGCCATAGTCTGCATGACGCTGATATTGCCAGGCCCGGTCGTAAGAAAGCGAGCAATAATGAGAATCATCGCCACCGTCACGATCATAAAAACCACCAGAACAGAAAATTGTTGGTAAAAATGTTTGTCATCCATAAAGAAAGGCTCCCGCCAGAAGGTTATAATGCAAGCCCATTATAAGCACCTTGAGCCTGATGTTAACTTTCTGGTTACACGAGCAACTTGGTGCTGCACCTTGTGGGTCAGCCATGCTCCCGTTTTGTGCGCCCGTAGCTCAGTGGATAGAGCGCTGCCCTCCGGAGGCAGAAGTCGCAGGTTCGAATCCTGCCGGGCGCGCCAGTTCATGTTTCTGGCGTTGATCAACAGACCTAAAGATTTTTAAGCCGGGGTTAGTGGGAAGGTGTTTGAGTTCGACGACGCTGCGTCAAAGATGCTTTTTTCCAAAAAATATGTGGGCTGGCATCTGTGGGTGCCACCAACATAACCATCTTCATCGTAACTGCCACTGCTAAAAGTCCAAGTGATTCGGATAGGATTTAGATAGTTTAGAGGGTTGTAGAAAAACGCGGTAAGAGCATATTGAGCATTGGTTCTGACGGAGGTTTTGTTTTCAGATATCTCCCGGACAGAAATATTCATCTTTCCTGACAGGGTTCCTTTGGCAGATTGCTTGAGGTAGTCAGTGTAGTTTCCTTCGAACCTGGATTCGGGGTCTTTCCACATGGATTTGGGTTCAGTCCACTGCCCACAATCGACGTAACTTGAGATGTCGCTTTGCCCGAAAGAAAATGTGATTAGACCCGCGTCTTTCTCGGAATTATCAATTGCGAATGAGGAGGCACTGAGATAGTCGATAACAGAGTGCCACACATCATCGTAACTTTTGTCCAAAGCCTGAGAGTATTCTGACATTCCCGATTCAGCAGGCACACCGTAGTCTCCGCAAGCTCCGACCAAGAGAGCCAATCCTACCGAAATGTGTTTCATCTTAACTTCTTCAAACCTGGTAAAAATTTTCAACCATCCTACTTCGTCTGCTCATTCTGTTGCACAGCAGGTTTGCTCGTGAGTCTGCTGGGCAGCGTTTGTGATTTCAGCGGCTGGTAAATGTACACTATCGGCTTCGTCTTTTTTGCGTGTTTTGCAACCAGGCTGAGTTCCGTCTATTCCCCATGAAAAAATCTGTTTTGCAGGATGATTTTCTCCCTGTGCGGCGTGCCTTGCTGAGCGTGTCGAACAAGGAGGGGATTGTGCTGTTCGCGCGTTTTCTTTCCTCGTATGGGGTAGAAATTTTGTCAACCGGGGCGACTGCCAAGGCACTGAGCGCGGAGGGTGTCGAAGTCGTTGAAGTTCGTGACTATACCGGTAGCCCGGAATTTTTTGGTGGGAGGGTCAAGACCTTGCATCCGAAAATTCATGGTGGGCTGTTGGCGGACCGGGTGCAGCACCATGCTGAAATGGAAGCCTCGGGAATACAGGGAATAGATATGGTGGTCGTGAATTTATACCCTTTTGCGGAGACAGTGGCGTGCTTCCCTGATGATTTTCAGGCTGCGCTGGAAAATATTGATATTGGAGGGGTGGCGCTGCTGAGGGCTGGTGCGAAAAATCATCGTTATGTGGCGGTATTAAGTGACCCGGAAGACTACCCGGTCATCGAAAAAACCTTGCAGGAGAATTCCGGCACTTTACCGGTCAGTTTGCGCCGTCGACTGGCTGCCAAAGCCTTTGCGGTTACCACCCGTTACGATGCCGAAATCAGTGACTGGTTTGCGAAAAAAGACAGCGTTTTCCCGGAGTTTTTGTCACCCGTGTTTCTCAAAAAGAGCGAACTTCGCTACGGTGAGAATCCGCATCAGGCCGGCGCGCTTTATGTCGACCGCAACAGCACAGGGAGCATGGTGCAACTGTGGGGGAAGGAACTTTCTTTTAACAACATTGTGGACATGGATGTGGCGTTGCGTTGTGTGTCGCAGTTTGAGCAGGCGGCCTGTGTGATCGTAAAGCATGCGACCCCATGTGGTGCGGCCTGTGCTCAAGATTTGCAAGGCGCCTATGTTCGTGCCTGTGAGGCGGACGCTGAGTCTGCTTACGGGGGAATTGTCGCATTCAACCACGCGGTTGACTTGCCCGTTGCGCAGGTGGTGCTGGCTCGGCAATTTGTGGAAGCGGTCGTGGCTCCAAGCGTGTCGGACGAGGCCTTGGGCTGCTTTGCTGCCAAGCCGGCATTGCGTGTGGTGGCTGCCAAGGCGAATACCGGGGGGGTTCAGTATCGCCGTGTTGCCGGTGGCATTCTTGTTCAGGAAGAAAATGACGTGGACTTCAACAGTGAGGCATTACGGTGCGTCACTGAGCGCCAGCCCTCGGAGACGGAATGGATGGATTTGAAGTTTGCCTGGCGGGTTGCCAAATATGTCAAATCCAACGCGATCGTGTTGGCAAGTGACCTGTGCACAACCGGTATCGGAGGAGGGCAGACTTCTCGTGTTGAAGCAGTGCGACAGGCGGTGCAGAAGTCGTCACCATGCGCTTCATCACCAGTCATGGCTTCAGATGCTTTTTTTCCTTTTCCGGATGCCTTGGAGGTTGCCTGTGAGGCGGGAGTGATGGCGGTGATTCAGCCGGGTGGTTCAAAGAGGGACGAGCAAGTTGTGGCGACCGCAGACGCTCGGGGTGTTGCCATGGTATTTACCGGCATTCGTCATTTTCACCACTGACCCCGAGCCCGCTTCGGCCTTGAAGCGGCGCGACCATTGGTGCAGCGTCCTGTTGTATGACCTTCTGCCGATGCTGGTAGCCGGCAGTTTTTTGGGGATGCCCTGACGATGAACCGCCAGAATGGTGTGTCACAGTTATCCGGTTGGGTGATTGCAGACAGGACGGGGCGCTGCTGTCGCCCGCAGATGCTTGATGGCCTGTGGCAAGGTTTGAGGACATGTCTCGTTTTTGTCAGGGACAGGGAGTCATATTCGTGAAGAACGGTCTGAATATATTGGTGGTTGGCGGTGGCGGGAGAGAGCATGCTTTGGTGTGGAAGCTCGCCAAAAGCCCTTTGGCAAAAAGGGTTTTCGTCGCCCCGGGCAACGCGGGAACCATGCGGGAACCGAAGACGGAGAATGTACCTCTTCAGGCGGATGATGTCAGTGCTTTGCTGGCTTTTGCGCAAGAACGCACCGTGGATTTAACGGTGGTCGGCCCGGAAATTCCTTTGGCGCTCGGTATCGTGGATCGTTTTCAGGAGAAAGGACTTGCGATTTTCGGCCCACGACAAGTGGCCGCGCGCCTTGAATCTTCAAAAGCGTTTAGCAAGTGTTTTATGCATAAAAATCATATTCCTTGCGCAGCCAGTGCGACCTTTGAAGACGCCGGGGAGGCGATGGCTTATGCATCCCGACGCGCTTTGCCTCTGGTGATAAAAGCAGATGGTTTGGCAGCAGGGAAGGGAGTGGTGGTCGCAAGAGATCACGCCGAGGCGCAGTGGGCGATTAACGCCATGTTGACTGTGGGCATTCATGGTGAAGCCGGAAAGAAGATATTGCTCGAAGAATTTTTGCCCGGCAGGGAAGCGAGCTTTATATGTATGGTTGATGGGACGCGTTTTTTGCCTTTGGCATCTGCCTGTGACTACAAAGCCCGCGACGACAATGGACATGGCCCCAACACGGGTGGGATGGGGGCTTGCTCCCCAGCTCCTTTCATGGACTCCGAACTACAGAGTAAGGTTATCAAGCAGATCGTCACGCCTACGTTGGAAGGCATGGAGAGGGAAGGTTCTCCGTTTTCTGGTTTTCTGTACGTCGGCTTGATGATTGATGAGCATAAAAATCCGGGCGTCCTGGAATTCAATTGCCGCTTGGGAGATCCTGAGACACAGCCAATTTTCATGCGCATGCACGACGACTTCCTGGAACTGCTCCTGGCCTTTGCTGAAGAAGCCAGTCCGAAGGTGGACTGGGATGAGCGGGTTGCGGTAGGAGTTGTGATGGCTTCGCAAGGCTATCCGGGAGAGTACCTGCGAGGCAAGAAAATTCGTATGCCGACGGAAAGCAACAGTGAAGACTCGGTGAAGGTTTTTCATGCCGGCACCCAGGAAGGTTCTGATGGGCACGTCGTGGCAACCGGAGGTAGGGTTTTGTGTGTTACGGCTCTCGGCGTCGATTATGATTCGGGCAGACAGCGAGCCTACCAATGCTGTGAGAAAAACCGTTGGGAAGGTGCTTTTTACCGTAAAGATATCGCCTCGTTCTGAAAAACGCGCTGGCCTGAAGAAGGCGAGCTCAACGGTTCATTGCTTCAAAAAAATCTTTGTTGGTCTTGGTGGCTTGAAGCTTTTTCAGCATGAACTCCATGGCTTCGCACTCGTCCATTTGATTCAGGAACTTTCTTAACACTCTGATTTTCTGTAACTCGTCCGGCTCAACGAGCAGTTCCTCGCGCCGGGTGCCGGAACGGTTGATGCTGATTCCCGGGAAAACCCGACGCTCGGTAATCCGGCGGTCAAGGTGAATTTCCATATTCCCGGTGCCTTTGAATTCCTCGTAAATGACTTCGTCCATTTTCGAACCGGTATCAACGAGTGCTGTGGCGATGATGGTCAGGCTGCCACCTTCCTCCAGGTTTCGTGCGGCACCAAAAAAGCGTTTTGGGCGGTGCAGTGCGTTGGCGTCCACGCCGCCGCTCAATATTTTTCCCGAAGCCGGCGACACGGTGTTATGCGCTCTCGCCAGACGGGTTATCGAATCCAGCAGAATCACGACGTCGCGTTTGTGCTCCGTCAACCGTTTGGCTTTTTCGATCACCATGTCCGACACCTGCACGTGCCGCGAGGCAGGCTCGTCAAAAGTGCTGGAAACAACTTCTCCGTTCACCATGCGGGTCATTTCCGTGACTTCTTCGGGTCGCTCGTCTATCAGCAACACGATCAGGTAGCACTCCGGGTGATTGGAAGTGATACTTTGGGCAATGTTTTGTAGCATGATTGTTTTCCCGGCTTTCGGTGGGGAAACAATCAGCCCTCTCTGCCCTCTGCCAATAGGTGCCACGATATCAATGATGCGAGCAGTGATGTCTTCCGAGCTGCCGTTGCCGCGCTCCAGTTTGAGCATTTCCTCGGCGTGCAGTGGGGTCAGGTTTTCAAACAGAATTTTGTTCCGGGCGTTTTCCGATTGCTCGCCATTGACGGTCTGTACTTTCAGCATCGCAAAGTAGCGCTCGTCTTCCTTGGGTGGACGCACCCGACCCGATACGGTGTCACCAGTGCGCAAGCTGAAGCGTCTGATTTGACTGGGAGATATATAAATATCGTCAGGGCCAGCCAGGTATGACCCCCCTTCCGAGCGTAAAAATCCAAACCCGTTCTGCAATATTTCCAGAACCCCGTCGCCAGTAATATCTTCCCGGTTTTGTGAGGTGGCTCTCAGGATGGAAAAAACAATATCCTGTCGGCGAGCCCTTGAAAGATCCTCTATTCCTAGTTTTTCCGCCATTTCCAGCAACTGCGGTGCTGGCTGTTTTTTAAGTTCTGTCAGATTCATTGCGTAAGCAATTACCCCTTGGTCGAATGTAGATGGGATTGAGAGGAGAGCCGTGTCCGAAGGTTAGTGCAACCTCGTTGCTTTCCGGAGGCGCGACCCCCCTCACCTGCGTTTGGGAGCGCTGGCCGGTGGATGGTAGCATGCTTTCCGGTCGGTGCAGCCAAGGGAAGTCAGATGGCTTGGGCGATAAAAGCCACCAGCTGTGATTTGGTCACGGCGCCCACCTGTGTTGCAACACGATCTCCGTTTTTAAAAATAATCAGGGTCGGAATGCCCCGGATGCCGTATCTTTCCGGGCTCTTTTTGTTTTCGTCGACATCCAGTTTGAAGATTTTCAGTTTGCCTTCGTATTCCTTACCCGTCTCCACGATAATTTTGGAAATCGACTTACAAGGGCCGCACCATTCAGCCCAAAAATCCACAAGGGCAGGCAGGTCGGACTTGAGCACCTGCTCCTCGAAAGTCTCGTCAGTGACATGAACTATCATTTTTGCTATTTCTTTACCTCGTTGAAAAATAAACACAAAACGTTGTCCCCAGCGAACCAGCTGAGGGACAACTCTGTCAGGAAAAGCCGGGGGATTTTTGTGTGAACCGCATGTCTGCGCTACTGTTTCCTAAATACGGCTTTTACCGCGCAACGAACCACACACGACCAACTGTACTTGTCGGCAATGTTAGCAAGCTGTCTATTGGAAAACAACCGCACACCAGCGTTTGCCCAGGTTCGCTCCTGGCCGGTGCTGCCAAACAGAAATCGGTGTTTGGCGTTTGGCTATCGGCATGGTTTTCTGAAGCGCTTCTCGGTTCAACGCTGCCTTTTTTCCAAAAGCCCGGGCGGTTGTGGTTCTGGGTTTGGGCTCCAGGGAAGTTCCTGTCTGATCCGCATTTGGCAATGATCCGACGCTAGCTTACGGGGCGGCGCTCGTGGGGTATGGGTGCTCATGCGCGCGGGTGATACTTCGGTCTGACCTTTAGTACTATTCGGGTGCTGGCTCAGCAGAACTGATTGGGACGTGTCCCCTTTTTTTGTGAGTACTCATTTATGTTTAACCGCGGAAGGCGCGAAAATCGCGAAAATTAGTGAAAGCCGCTTCTTTCAGCTGGCCATTCGAGAACTCGGGGAAAATCGCTGATGAATGGAATTTATTGTCTCCCTGGAAGAAAATCTTCCTACGTACGGCGCGTGTCTGAAGCGTGGTGTCGGCTTGTATTGCTGACGGTTTGTCTGACCCTGAGCAGCGGACTTTTCGCGCAAGATTCCGGCTCTGGGGAGTGCGATCGTGAGAGTTTGAGAGTCACGGCAGGTTCCGGAATTGAAGATGATCCCTATCAGATCTGCAATATTCACCAGTTGCAAAACATCACAACCCTGACAGCGTCCTACGAGCTAACGCAGAATATTGACGCGCGTGAGACCGAAGAGGGTACAGGTTTTGACGGTGGTGCGGGTTTTGACCCTGTTAGCGGTTTTTCCCCTATTGGATCCATCTTCGACCCTCATGTCAGGGTACGGATCGGTAGTAGTCCATTTACTGGGACTTTTGATGGTGGGAGTCACCGGATTTCCAATTTGCGCATCAGCCGCTTTAGTAATCATGATGTGGGTTTGTTTTGCTCTCTATCTGATGCTGTTGTCAGGGACTTGGGTTTTTCCGAAGTCTATGTGTTAGGAAACGCCAGAGTGGGCATTATCGCGGGTCATGCTGGAGGTGCGGATTCTGAAGGAGTTGGTAGCGAAATCTCCGGCATCACAGTGATGAATTCTGTGGTGGAAGGAAGGCGTGTGGTAGGCATTCTTGTAGGTAGTGCAGCAGGTAATAGCAAAATTTCCAGTGTCACAGTGACGGATTCTGTGGTGACGGGAAGAGCCGAGAAGGTGGGCGGCATTATAGGTGAATTGGCCGGATCCGAAGTCTCTACCGTGCGCGTGGCAGCTTCCGCGGTGATGGGGGAGTTCCAAGTTGGCGGTGTTGTGGGTTACCAACTTGGTGGTCATATCTCCGCTGCCCGTGTGACAGATTCCACGATAACAGTAACAGTAAAAGATGGAGGCGGCGTGGTTGGCTATATAAACGGTGGAATAATTCAGGGAAGTGAGGCAATTGGAATTTTAGTTAAAGGTGTAACTTTAGCCCACTCACATTTGATCCCAGTAGCATTTTTAGGTGGTCTTGTGGGTTATCTCGCTAAGGGTGGCGTTGTCAGACAGTCTTATGCGACTGGGGTTGTTGGTAACAAGGAGATAGATCATGCGCTTGGAGGCCTTGTCGGTAGTGTCCGGTTAGGTGCTCGTGTGGAAGACAGCTATGCTTGGGGTGGGGTTGCAGGACGTGGTCCGGTTGGGGGTCTTGCGGGGATAAACCTAGGCACCATCAGAAATACATACGCGTATAGCGTCGTGACGCCAAGAGACCCAGGCCAGTTGGACGGCATAGGTATTTTTGTTGGGGTCAACGGTCAAGGCGTGATTGAAGGCAGTTATGCGGCGGGTACGGTTAGTGGGTCAACTCCTGCGAGCCTTGTTGGTTATCCCCTTGCTGATGCCAGATCAGGAACGAGCACTGAAAGTTCAATTCGCACTTTGTCGCAACTTCGACGTCCCACCACGCCCTCGACGAGCCCTGCCGAAACCTTCTATGACTGGGATCCTGATATTTGGTATTTTGGCAGCGCTAATACGTTGCCAGTGCTAAAAGGACTAACCCGAATACCTGCTACGCCAACAGACGCGTCGCTTGAGTGGAGCTCGACAAACAGCCTGGTTCTGCGCTCAGCGAGTACCCCTAATGCGGACTATTTTGAGCTGGAGTTGAAGGTAGGTGAAAGTTCGGCAGTCGTCCTGTTGGCTCGTTCACCAAATTTTGAGCTGGGCGACCTTTCTCAGGAATTGCGCGAGAATTTTGCGGGAGGTGCCACGGTCGTTTATACGGTGCGTGTCAGTAGCGAGACGAGGGTCGTGAGTCCCCCAGGGAGTGGCGGCGGTGAGGAGACGTGGATAGTGAGTCCTCCGTTTCCTGGGAGTTTTAGATTGCTGGATGTTCCGGGTGCGCCAACATCTGTTACAGCTTCAGACGTTACAGATGGTTCAGCAGCGACCAGAAAAGTGCGGGTGACGGTCAGTGCCCCCGACAACGATGGTTATGGCAGGAGTAAAACGAATACAGCTTACGGCTCTAAGGTCAATGGGGTTGACCTGGATTTAGCTTATGTTGTCAGTGCTCTCGATGTTAACGACAACTCGGTTTCGAGTATGACTGTGACCACAACCGAAACGCCGGTGATAATTGACCTGGATGGTCTTAGTGCGGGGACTCAATATCGGATAGTGACATTTACGCAAAACGCGGTTGGAGCAGGTGGGGAGCTTTCTTCTGAAGACTTCAAGACTCTTCCCGGGGGGGCAGATGCACCAATTGTAGTTTCGGTTCGGGAGACCCCGCAGAACTTGGTGTTGAGCTGGGCAGCACCACATCATGGCGGCTCCACTATTAGGGCGTATGTGGTGACAGTTGGCGGTGATACGGAGGCAGAATCAACGACACGGCTGGACTCCAGCTCCATGATGTATGTTGTTGATCCCACGACGTTACGCAGGGTTTTCCCGGGTGGGGACGAAATCACTTATTCGGTGCGGGCAGTCAATGCGTTCGGTGACGGGAGTGAGTCCACCGGTAAATTTACTCTCCTGGATGTTCCGGGCTCGTTAACTGTCACCCAGGTTCGGGTTACGACGGGGGTCACCACGGTACAGGTGACGGTCAGTGCCCCCGACAACGATGGTTACGGCAGGAAGGCAACAGATACTGCCTACGGTTCTGAAGCCGATGGGGTTGAACTGGAATTCGCCTATGTTGTCAGCGTTATTGGTAGTAGGGACATCTCGGTTTCGAGTATGACTAAGACCACAACCGCAACATCGTTGACGCTTGTCTTGGGTGGTCTTGAGCCAGGGACTCAATACAAGTTAGAGGCATTTGTGCAAAACGCGGTTGGAGCAGGTGGCCCGCATGACAGAGAATTTATGACAGGAAGTACATCTCCAGCCGACAGGGTGAGGTTGCGCTTGCGCGCATACCTCGGTGGCGCGGTTCGTTAGTTGTCTAAAGTCGAGGGATTTCTGTGTGGCTCGTATGCCAGCACCCCTGTTCCCTAACATGCAGTTTTCAACACTCCATCCCGTACAAAGAACCACACACCAACTTATGTACGGGTTCATCCCTGGCCGGTGCTGCCAAACAGAAAACGGCGTATGGCGTTTGGTTATCGGCATGGTTTTCTGAAGCGCTTTTGCGGTTCAACGCTGCCTTTTTTCCAAAAGCCATGGCGGTTGTGGGTCTGGGTTTGGCTCTTGGGAAGTTCCTGCCTGGCTCGCGTTTGGCGATAGCTTGATTCCCTGCAATTTTGGTTCACCTGGGTTTTGGTCATCCTGTTTAGGCACAACTTGATAAAAGTTGCGGCCATGCCACTCGCATATAAGTAGCACCAGCTACCAATGGGGCTTTGCCTCACACGCTTCTTCGTGGTTCAGGATTCCAACAAGGAGATTGCAAGACTGAGAGGCATACATTTCCAAATAAAGCAAAGCGGTGGTGGGTCTGTTCTGTTGATGCGTGTGTTGAAAGTGGATCTTGCCGTCCTTGTGACTTGTGAGTTTGGATTCAGGTGACGGGCAGACGTGTTTGCAAGCAGTGCCAGCTTGCGGGGAGTCGCTCGCGGGGTACGGGTGCCGGTGCACCTGTCCTAACGAGGTCTGATGGGGGGGTTGACAGTTTTAGCCTGTTCTGAGTATCATCGCGCTGCTAGCTCGGCGGGACGTGATTGGGGGGTACCCTTGGTTCCGAATTTATTTTTAAGCGCGAAAGTTGGTAAAAGCTGTTTTTTCAGTTGCGCTGTTTTAGGGTTCGAGGACAACCGCAGATGAATGGAAGTTATTGTTTTTTTGGAAGAAAATCTTCCTACGTACGGAGCGTGTCTGAGGCATGGTGTCGGCTTGTATTGCTGACAGTTTGCCTGACCCTGAGCACCGGACTTTTCGCGCAAGTCCCTGGGGGGTGCAACCCTAAGTTGGGATTCATCAAGTCCGTTTCAACCGGTCCCTATCAGATCAGCAATATTTCCCAGTTGCAATGCATCACAACCCTGACAGCGTCCTACGAGCTAACGCAGGACATTGTCGCCACTGGCAGGAATTTTGTTCCAATTGGAGGCGCTGTGGGCTTCTCTGGAAGCTTCAACGGTAATGGCAACAAAATTTTCAATTTGGTTATTAACCTTTCCAATAAAGAAAACGTCGGTTTGTTTGCCATCATATCTGGTGATGCTGATATTAAGAACTTGGTTTTTTCCGGAGCCAACGTAACAGGAAGGACCAAAGTGGGCATTCTCGCAGGTAGCGCAGGAGCGGGGAGCAAAATTTCCGACATCACAGTGATGAATTCCAAAGTGACAGGAGGGGCAGGATGGCAGGTGTTGGCGGTGTTGTGGGTCACCTACTTGGTGGTCGTATCTCCTCCGTGCGTGTAATAGCTTCCACGATAGCAGCAGAGGATGAGGGAGGTGGTGTGGCTGGCTTCGTGGGAGGTGGAGTGATTCAGGGAAGTGCGGCAATTGAAATTGTGGTTACGGGTGTAGTTACAACGCGGGACGTTGCAGTAATGGGAGGAAGGGCGTTGGGTGGTCTTGTGGGTCATCTTGAGGAAGGTGGCGATGTCAGACAGTCTTACGCAACGGGATTTGTTGGGGAATTGGGGACAATTAATGAGCTTCATGAGGCTCATGAGGTTGGAGGCCTTGTGGGTCATGCCCAGTCGGGTTCAAGTGTAACAAACAGCTATGCTTGGGTTGGGGTTGGGGGAGACGGCTCGGCTGGGGGTCTTGTGGGTATAAACGAAGGCACTATCAGCAATAGCTACGCGTATAGCGTCGTGACGCCAAGAGACCCAGGCCAGTTGTACGGCATAGGTATTTTTGTTGGGGTCAACGGTCGAACGGATCCAGGCGTGATTGAAGGCAGTTATGCGGCGGGTACGGTTAGTGGGTCAACTCCTGCGAGTTTTACTGGTGACAGTTCAGGAACTGTTACTGAAAGTTCAATTCGCACTTTGTCGCAACTTCGACGTCCCACCACGCCCTCGACGAGCCCTGCCGAAACCTTCTATGGCTGGGATCCTGATATTTGGTATTTTGGCAGCGCTAATACGTTGCCAGTGCTAAAAGGACTAACCCGAATACCTGCTACGCCAACAGACGCGTCGCTTGCGTGGAGCTCGACAAACAGCCTGGTTCTGCGCTCAGCGAGTACCCCTAATGCGGACTATTTTGAGCTGGAGTTGAAGGTAGGTGAAAGTTCGGCAGTCGTCCTGTTGGCTCGTTCACCAAATTTTGAGCTGGGCGACCTTTCTCAGGAATTGCGCAAGAATTTTGCGGGAGGTGCCACGGTCGTTTATACGGTGCGTGTCAGTAGCGAGACGAGGGTCGTGAGTCCCGCAGGGAGCGGCAGTGAGGAGACGTGGATAGTGAGTCCTCCGTTTTCCGGGAGTTTTAGATTGCTGGATGTTCCGGGTGCGCCAACATCTGTTACAGCTTCAGACGTTACAGATGGTTCAGCAGCGACCAGAAAAGTGCGGGTGACGGTCAGTGCCCCCGACAACGATGGTTATGGCAGGAGTAAAACGAATACAGCTTACGGCTCTAAGGTCAATGGGGTTGATCTGGATTTTGCTTATGTTGTCAAAATTTTTGACAGCAGTGACAAAGTGGTTGAAAGTACGGTTAAGAAGACGACCTTGACGTCAGTGGTGATTGACTTGGATGGTCTTAGGGCAGGGACTCAATATCGGATAGTGACATCTGCGCGAAACGCGGTGGGGGAAGGCAATGCGCTTGAGCTTGAGGGAGCATTTACGACAAATGCCGGCGTGCCGGAAGCTCCGATTATAGTTTCGTCCTGGAAGACCGCGAGTACTCTGTTGTTTAGCTGGGATGCGCCATACGATGGTGGTTCCACAATTAAGGGATACTGGTATATTAAGACCGAAGCGATTATTCTAGAATTCCTTCCACGCAAACGATGTTAGTTATTCCTATTTTTCGACCTTTTGATGTCGGGGATTCTCAAGGTAGGGCTTTTCAAGGTGGGGACACGATAGAACTTTTTCAGCTGTGGGCAGTCAATGAATTCGGTCCCGGGAGTAGGTCGACGGCGTCATTTATTCTTCTGGATGTTCCGGGTATGCCAACATCTGTCACCGTTTTAGAGACAGGAGCCAACACAGTGCGGGTGACGGTCAGTGCCCCTGACAACGATGGCTATGGCAGGAAGGCAACGGACCTACCACCTATGGTTCTACAGTCAATGATGTTGTTCTGAATTTGCCTATAAGGTCAGCATTCTTAATGGTGCTCAAATAGTTTCGAGCATGACTGTGACCACAACCGCAACATCGGTGACGCTTGTCTTGGGTGGTCTTGAGCAGGGACTCAATATGCGGTACAGGCATCTGCGCAGAACGCGGTGGGGGAAGGCGACGCACGCGTCAAGAAGCATTTACGACAGATGCCGTCGTGCCGGAAGCACCAATGACCACTACCCCGGTATGGACATCCAGGGAGAGTCTGGTGTTGAGCTGGAAAGCACCACACGATGGTGGTTCCACAATTACGACTTATGTGGTGACAGTCGGCGTTGGTTCGACGGCGGTATCAACGGCGCGGCTGGTCTCTAGCTCCATGATGCACGTCGTTGACCCGACAAGCTTACGCAGCGTCTATGCGGGTGGGGACGCAATTGATTATTCGGTGAGAGCGGTCAATGTGATTGGTGCCGGGAGTAGGTCCACTAGTACATTTACCCTTCTGGATGTTCCGGGTACGCCAACGGCGGTAAGCGCCTTGGAGATCGGGGTCACGACGGTGCAGGTGACGGTCGGCGTCCCGACCAACGATGGCTATGGCAGGAGCCAATGGGTTCCGATTATGGTTCTACAGTCAATGATGTTGTTCTGAATCTTGCCTATAAGGTCAGCATTCTTTATGGTGATCAAATAGTTTCGAGTATGACCAGGATCAGGATGACAACCGAAACATCAGAGATATTTAATTTTGTTGACCTTGACCTTGAGCCAGGAACCCAATATACGGTAAAGGCATTTGTACAAAACGCGGTGGGGGAAGGCAATGCGCTTGAGGGAGCATTTACGACAGATGCCGGGGTATCAGAAGTACCAATGACCACTACCCCAGTATGGACATCCACACAGAGCCTCGTGTTGAGTTGGGAAGCACCAGCTGATGGTGGAGCCGTGATTACGACTTATGTGGTGACAGTCGGCGTTGGCTCGACGGCGGTATCAACTGCGCGGTTGGATTCCAACTCTACGATGTATGTCGTTGATCCCACGACGTTACGTAGGGTTTTTCAGGGTGGGGACGAAATCACTTATTCGGTGAGAGCAGACAATACTGGAGGTGAAGGGGTTATGTCTATCGGTACATTTATTCTCTTGGATATTCCGGGTACGCCAACATCTGTTACTGCCACAGGTATAGGAACCAACACAGTGCGGGTGACGGTCAGTGCCCCTGACAACGATGGTTATGGTCGGAAGGCAACGGACACTACCACCTACGGTTCCATTGTTGACGAGGTTGCACTGGAGTTTGGCTATAAGGTCAGCATTCTTTATGGTGATCAAATAGTTTCGAGTATGACCAGGATCAGGATGACAACCGAAACATCAGAGATATTTAATTTTGTTGACCTTGACCTTGAGCTAGGAACCCAATATACGGTAAAGGCATCTGCGCAAAACGCCGTGGGGGAAGGCAACACGCGTCAAGAAAAATTTATGACGGGAGGTACATCTCCAACCGACAGGGCGAGGTTGCGCTTGCGTGCATACCTCGGTGGCGCGGTTCGTTAGTTGTCCATGGTCAGTCTTGTGTCGAGTGGGAGTTTTTCAGGCACGTAGGAGCCCATGTCTGGAACCGGTTCAGGACTTGGTTTTACAGCTTCTTCCAACAGGGGATGAGCGCTGCCGCTGGCTGACCTGAATTCTTGGCTAAAAGCCAGCTTGGGAATCAAACAGGGTCGCTAATGAGGTTGGTTGACCGTGCGCCAAGTACATTGACATGCAGAGATGCTGAAGTACAATGCGCGGGTCTGCTTTGGCGTTTCAAGCGGCTTTTGGTGGGGAATTTACTTCCTCGGTAGCCCCGTAGAGCAGATTGGGAGTGACAGCCATTCAGGCTGTAGTCCCGGTTTCTATCAGATTAATTTGGAGTAAGAAAATGAGTGTGAAATTACGCCCATTGCATGACCGTGTTGTGGTCAAGCGGGTGGCAGAAGAAAAGACGAGTCCTGGTGGCATTGTCATACCTGACAGTGCTGCGGAGAAGCCTATGAAGGGAGAGATTCTTGCCGTAGGTGAAGGGAAAGTGCTTGATGACGGCAAGAGATTGCCAATGGATGTCAAGGTAGGTGAGACCATCATGTTTGGGAAATACTCAGGCACGGAAGTCACGCTGGACGGTGATGATCTTGTTGTGATGCGCGAAAGCGACATCATGGCGGTTTTAGACTAGAGCTGGAGAACAGAACAATGAGTGCAAAGGAAGTCAAATTTGGACATAACGCATTGCACCGCATGGTAGCGGGCGTCAATATACTTGCCAACGCGGTGAAAGTAACGCTGGGGCCGAAAGGCAAGAACGTGGTATTGGAGAAATCATTTGGTGCACCGACGGTGACCAAGGATGGAGTTTCCGTTGCCAAGGAAGTGGAGTTGCAGGACAGATTCGAGAATATGGGTGCGCAGATGTTAAAGGAAGTTGCCTCCCAGACATCGGACATTGCCGGTGACGGCACGACCACGGCGACCGTACTGGCGCAGGGGATTATTCGCGAAGGGATGAAGGCGGTTGCTGCGGGGATGAACCCCATGGATCTCAAACGCGGTCTGGACAGGGCAACCGAGCATGCGGTAAAGGCGGTCAAGAGTTTTTCGAAGCCGTGTTCGGACAGCCGTGCGATAGAGCAGGTTGGGAGCATATCCGCCAATGCTGATCCACAGATAGGGAAGATCATCGCTGAGGCGATGGAGAAAGTCGGCAAGGAAGGGGTGATCACGATTGAGGAAGGCACGACGCTTGAGAATGAGCTGGAAGTTGTTGAGGGCATGCAAATTGACCGTGGCTATCTATCCCCGTATTTTGTCAACAACCAGAGCAACATGAGTGCTGAGCTTGAGGATCCGCTGATACTTTTGCACGACAAGAAGATTTCCGGGATACGGGACATGTTGCCGGTACTGGAAGCGGTTGCGAAAAGCGGCAAGCCCTTACTGATCATTTCTGAGGATGTAGAAGGTGAGGCACTGGCGACATTGGTGGTAAATTCGATACGCGGTGTGGTGAAAGTGGCGGCGGTCAAGGCGCCCGGATTTGGGGATCGCCGCAAGGCGATGCTTGAAGACATTGCGATATTGACGGATGCGACGGTGGTTTCCGAGGAGACAGGTCTGTCACTGGAGAAGTGCACACTTGACAGTCTTGGGAGTGCCAAGCGTGTCACGATCTCCAAGGAAGACACGGTAATCGTTGACGGTGCAGGGAGCACTGACCGGATCAAGTCGCGGGTTACGCAGATTCGGCGGCAGATTGAAGAAGCAACGTCTGATTATGACAAGGAGAAGCTGCAGGAGAGGATGGCGAAGCTGGCGGGCGGGGTTGCGGTCATCCGCGTAGGCGCAGCGACCGAAATTGAGATGAAAGAGAAGAAAGCGCGGGTTGAGGATGCATTGCATGCGACGCGTGCGGCTGTTGAGGAAGGGGTGGTTCCCGGCGGCGGGATTGCTTTGGTTCGTGCGATTGAAGGGATTCGGGATCTCAAGGGTGACAACGCTGACCAGGATGTTGGCATTGGGATAATGCGACGTGCCATGGAAGACCCGTTCCGGCAGATTGTTGCCAACACTGGTGAGGAAGGCTCTGTCATTTTGTCCAAGGTCAAAGGCAAGGAGTTGGACTACGGATACGACGCTGCGAAAGGGGTATACGGGAACCTGCCGGAACTTGGCATCATTGACCCGACCAAGGTGGTTCGGATTGCCTTGCAGAACGCGTGTTCGATTGCCGGTCTCATGATCACTACTGAGGCAATGGTTGCCGAGCTTCCAAAGAAAGAAGATCCTATGCCCGGCGGTGGCGGTGGCGGTGGCGGCATGGGTGGCATGGGTGGCATGGACGGGATGATGTAGGCCAGGAACGCCGGTTCTTGCCACAGAGCTGTTTGTGGCACACAGGCAAAGGTCTCGCTTGACAGTGAGGCCTTTGTCGTTTGGGAGTCTTCACGACCTGCTGCCTTGCTGCGATACGCAGCTATTTGCTTCCTTTTATTTACGTTCTGCGCCTTCTGTCTTCTTGTGCATCTTTTTACAGTTCCCCGGTTACTGAGAAGTTTAGTCTGGCTGAGCCAGACACGGGGCACACCCTTTGTGCACACAGCCGAAAATATTGTCCCGAGGGGTGAGGTAGGGTATTATATGCACTGATATCTACGTGCTGTGGGAGTAATTTATGCCTGTGTGTGTGACGTTTACGGACTTTTATGGACGGGTTAGCCATATAGGCGGAGCACAACTGAATCCTCAGTCTGAGGTTCGTTTAGACGCGAGCGGCCAACAAATTATCGTTAAAGATCGGGGATCTAGCTGGTTCGACAGAATAGTTTGTTGGTTAGAAGACAAATCTCCCATATTCGTGGGAAAAACCAGGAAACGAAACAACCAAGTCGTACTTAAGCAACTGATTGAATCAATTGAAGCAGAACCGCTACACGGAGTACAGAAGGAATTAATTTTAGGAACATGCCGGCGCAAGCAGAGAAAAAATCAAATTCTGCGTTACGGAGATTTGGTTTCTCTGAATAAAGAAATAGCAACCGCAAGGGTAGACCTTACCTTTAACGTAGCCCAACTTCAAGATATGCAATCCACCCTTGCTCACTGTGAG